>NZ_QJVD01000050.1 GCF_003219815.1 Arthrobacter livingstonensis | reverse complement strand
CCCAAAACCAGCAACAACGCGCTGCTGCCTGACCAAAAAGAAACTAACCAACTGTCCCAGATCCTTGACACACCTCAGATCTCTCCATCCAGAACCGTGATGCTACCGATGACCAGGTCACCATCGACGCGGCCATTGCCATCAAAAAATACAATGTCGGTGTCAAATGTGCCACCATCACCCCCGACGAGGCTCGCGTCGAGGAATTTGGTTTGAAGAAGATGTGGGTTTCCCCGAACGGAACCCTCCGCAACATTCTCGGTGGTGTCGTCTTTCGCGAGCCCATCATCATCTCCAACATCCCCCGACTGGTCCCAGGTTGGAACAAGCCGATCATCATTGGCCGCCACGCCTTCGGCGATCAGTACCGTGCCACCAACTTCAAGGTCCCCGGCGCTGGCACCCTAACGCTGACCTTTACCCCCTCGGACGGCTCCGCGGAGATCAAGCAAGCCGTTGTCACTTACCCCGAGGACGGCGGCGTGGCCATGGGCATGTACAACTTCAATGACTCCATCCGCGACTTCGCCAGGGCAGTCTTTGCCTACGGAATCCAGCGAAACTATCCCGTGTATCTCTCCACGAAGAACACCATTTTAAAGGCCTACGACGGCCAGTTCAAGGACCTCTTCCAGGAAGTCTTCGACGCCGAGTTCAAAGACCAGTTTGACGCCGCAGCCCTGAGCTACGAGCACCGCCTGATCGATGACATGGTCGCGTCCGCCATGAAATGGGAAGGCGGGTACGTTTGGGCCTGCAAGAACTACGACGGGGATGTGCAATCGGACACCGTGGCCCAGGGGTTCGGCTCCCTAGGACTGATGACCTCGGTATTGATGACCCCGGACGGTAAAACCGTCGAAGCCGAGGCCGCACACGGCACCGTGACTCGCCACTACCGCCAACACCAGGCAGGCAAGCCCACCTCCACGAACCCGGTCGCCTCCATCTTCGCCTGGACCGGTGGGCTACGCCACCGCGGAACGCTGGATGACACTCCCGCGGTCGTCGGCTTTGCCGACACTCTCGAAGACGTCGTCATCACAACAGTCGAGTCCGGCAAGATGACCAAGGACCTGGCCGCCCTGGTTGGTGCCGAACAGGCATGGCTGACCACCGAGGAATTCCTGGACGCCCTGGATGCGAATCTGGCAGCACGTCTTGGTTGAAGACCAAGGTGAGAACGCGCTGCCCGGCGACTTCGACATCGCAACTGCCTTCAATATCCATTACCAAAGGTGCCAAAGACTGCAACAACGACCCACCGGAAACCGTGCACAGCTCCTAACCCATAGGACACCTGATGCGATGGAACGGCACAAGGGCTGCTCTAGCAGATCCTGTTGCGGCCCGATTTTGGTATGGAGAAGGAGGGTGGGCGGTGTTTGATATCGACCATTCAGCAAAGCGCTTGAATACACAGCAGTACTGGGAAGTGCCAACGAAGGCTGGTGTAGGCACCCTTGCGGTGAGCTTTGCTGGCCAGCCCGATCTCTTTGCGGTGGAATTTCAGGTCCAAGAGGAGAAGATCCTCATGTGCACCCCCAAGGCGAAATGCTCGTCCAGCTCACCATCAACGCTTCGGTCGCCTTTGAAGCCCAAGGGATTTTGGCTGGGTCGGCATGGAGTGTGGTCATCAAAGGAACGGCCCGTGAGCTTCAAAGCTGGACTGAGTATCCATGCTCTTCAGGAGAAGGGCCTGCAACCTTGGTCAAAGGACGGGGTTCTCGTTGAGAGAACCCCCGCTGCGGTGCTTGGACGCAGGATGAAGGCCAGTTCCGTCCAAGAGTAAAATCCGGCACGGCAGCGGCAAGTACGAAGATGTTCCTACTCGCCGCTGCACTGCCATTTATGATCCTCAGGAAGTCGCTGCCACTTCCGTATTGCCAGGCCTAGGGAGTGCCACGGTCACCAGTTCCCTGGGCCTGACCATGCGTGTTATCGCGAGCTGATAATTGGTCGTACTCTAGCAAGTCGATCCTCCAGATGCGCCTGCTCCAGCCATAGCTCTTCGGGCAGGGATTCACCGAATCGTTCGTACCACTTCGCCGTGCTGTCAGTTTCAGTCTGCCATTCATCGGGGTCGACCGCCAAGGCAGTTCTTAGCTGTTCGGCAGTGATTCCCATGCCCTCAACGTCAATCGATCCCTGGGCAGGGACAAATCCGATGGGTGTTTCTTTTGCTGCGGCACGTCCCTGAATGCGCTCAATGGCCCACTTGAGAACCCTCGAGTTTTCGCCGAATCCGGGCCAGAGGAAACTCCCGTCATGGTCGCGGCGGAACCAGTTGACCAGGAATATTTGAGGCAGTCGTTCAGGGTTCCCCTTCTTGCCCATGGCCAGCCAGTGCTTGAGGTAGTCCCCGGCGTTGTATCCGATAAATGGCAGCATGGCCATCGGATCGCGACGCACGACCCCGACTTCCCCGGCTGCGGCGGCTGTCGTCTCCGATGACAGTGTCGAGCCCATAAACACTCCGCTGGTCCAATCCCTGGACTGGGTGACCAGGGGAATCGTGGTCTTTCGACGGCCCCCGAAGAAGATGGCGGACAGCGGGACGCCGTCGGGCTGGTAGTACTCCTCCGCCAGAATGGCGACTTGGCTGATGGGGGTGCAGAATCGTGAGTTGGGGTGGGCAGCCGGCCGCCCCAAGGCCGGGGTCCAATCAAGGCCTGTCCAGTCAATGAGGTGATCCGGCGTTGTTGGTGTCATGCCCTCCCACCACACGCCGCCGTCATCGGTGAGAGCGACATTGGTAAAGATGGTGTTGCCTCTCGCAAGGGCTTTCATTGCGTTGGGATTGGTGTCCCACCCTGTCCCCGGGGCGACGCCGAAGAGGCCGGCCTCGGGATTGACCGCCCTCAGTTCCCCCTCTTTTCCGAGCTTCATCCAGGCAATGTCGTCGCCGAGAGTTTCCACCGTCCAGCCCTTCACCGTCGGGTTCAGCAGGGCAAGATTCGTTTTGCCACAGGCCGAGGGGAAGGCGGCGGCGATGTAGTGGGCCTGGTTTTCGGGGCTGGTGAGTTTGAGGATGAGCATGTGTTCTGCCAGCCATCCCTCCTGGCGTGCCATGGCTGAGGCGATGCGGAGGGAATAGCATTTCTTCCCAAGCAAGGCATTTCCGCCGTAGCCTGAGCCGTAGGACCAAATGGAGCGCTCCTCGGGGAAGTGGACAATCCATTTCTCCTCATTGCACGGCCACATCGCATCCGTTTGACCGGGCTCCAATGGTGCGCCGACGGAGTGCACGGCCGGGACAAAGTCTGCATTCAACTCGACCATCTTATTTAGCACATCGGTGCCCGTATGGGCCATGATGCGCATCGAAGCGACCACGTAAGCACTGTCAGTGATTTCAATCCCAAATTTGGGATCTTCGGCGTCCAGGTGACCCATCACGAACGGAATGACATACATTGTTCGCCCGCGCATGGAACCCCTAAAGAGCTCCTTGAGCTTCTTCCTCATCCGGGCAGGGGCCATCCAATTGTTGGTGAAACCTGCGTCGCGTTCATGTTTGGAGCAAATGTAGGTTCGCTCCTCCACGCGGGCGACATCTCTGGGATCAGAGAATGCGGCGAAGGACTTGGGGAATTTCTCTTCATTGAGGCGGACCAAGGTTCCTGCTTCAACCAACTCGTCCGTGAGTTTGCTGTATTCGGCCTCGGACCCGTCAACCCAGTGAATCTGGTCGGGCTGGGTCAGGGCGGCCATTTCGTCGACCCAGGCCGCCAACCGTCCATGCCGGTCTCCAACAGACGAATGGCCCCCTACGGGCGCGGACTGTGTGGAATTTTTCAAGATTGGTTCCTTTCCATGGGGTAAGTGCCCGGAGCTTCCCGCCGGTCAGCGTAGACCGGGTGGATAGCTCTGCACGTCGGTCTAGTCTTCGATTCCGGCGGCTGCGGTGAAGGTCTTTGCCGGTGCTTCTCTATGGTGCGGTGCAAGTTCCGGGTGGTGGAGATCCAGGGCGGGGCGTTCGGAACGGATCCGGGGGAGGGAGGTGAAGTTGTGTCGCGGCGGCGGGCATGAGGTGGCCCACTCCAGTGAGGCGCCGAATCCCCAGGGGTCGTCGACCTCAACCTTTTTGCCGCTGCGCCAGGTGATGTAGACGTTCCAGAACCAGGGGATCATGGATGCCCCCAACAGAAATGATCCGGCCGTGGAGAACTGGTTCATCCAAGTGAAGTTGTCCTGCGGCATGTAGTCGGCGTAGCGGCGAGGCATGCCCAGCACCCCGAGCCAGTGCTGGATCAGAAATGTTGCGTGGAATCCGAGGAAGACCATCCAGAAGTGGATCTTGCCGAGGCGTTCGTTGAGCATGCGCCCGGTGAACTTTGGCCACCAGAAGTAGAAGCCGGCGAACATGGCGAACACGACCGTGCCAAAGATGACGTAGTGGAAGTGGGCGACGACGAAGTAGGTGTCCGTGACGTGGAAGTCCAGCGGCGGGGAGGCGAGGATGATCCCGGTCAACCCTCCAAAGAGGAAGGTGACCAGGAACCCCAGGCTCCACAACATGGGCGTTTCGAAGGTGAGCGATCCCCGCCACATGGTGCCGATCCAGTTGAAGAACTTTACCCCCGTTGGTACTGCGATCAGCATTGACATGAAGGAGAAGAACGGCAGCATGACCTGGCCGGTGGCGTACATGTGGTGGGCCCACACGGTGACCGAGAGTGCAGCAATGGAGATGGTGGCGAAGATCAAGCCCTTGTAGCCGAAGATCGGTTTCCGGCTAAAGACCGGGAAGATTTCAGAGACAATGCCGAAGAAGGGCAGGGCGATGATGTACACCTCGGGGTGGCCGAAGAACCAGAACAAGTGCTGCCACAGCATGGCCCCACCGTTTTCCGGATCGAAAATGTGCGCCCCAAACCGCCGGTCGGCTCCCAGGGCAAACAGGGCAGCCGCCAGCGGCGGGAAGGCCATGAGGATCAGGATGGCTGTGATCAGCGTATTCCAGGTGAAGATCGGCATGCGCCACATGGTCATGCCGGGGGCACGGAGGGTGATGATCGTGGTGATGAAGTTCACGGCACCAAGAATGGTTCCGAAACCGGACAAAGCCAGGCCAAACACCCACAAGTCGCCGCCGACGCCGGGACTGAAGGTGGTGTTGGACAGGGGCGCATACGCTGTCCAGCCAAAGGCCGCGGCCCCCTGGGGAGTGATGAATCCGGAGACGGCGATGGTGCTGCCGAACAGGTAGAACCAGAACGCCAGTGCATTGAGCCGCGGGAACGCGACGTCGGGAGCACCAATCTGCAACGGCATGATGACGTTGGCGAAACCGGCAAACAGTGGTGTGGCAAACATGAGCAGCATAATGGTGCCGTGCATGGTGAAAAGCTGGTTGTACTGATCCTTGGTCTGCAGGATCTGCATTCCCGGCTCAAACAGCTCCGCCCGGATGAGCAGCGCCATGACACCGCCCAGGCAGAAGAAGATGAATGATGCGATCAGGTACATGTATCCGATCGTCTTGTGGTCGGTGGAGGTGATCCAGCTGACCACGATCCGTCCCTTGGACCGCGGTACCACTCGTTCGGGGGCCACCCGGGACTCAGGGGTTTTGCTAATGACTGTCATAAGGAAGCTTTCCGCATGGTTTGATCTGGCGTCGATGAGGTTGGGCGATGGGCTGGAAGAGGTCCACCAGAGGCTGCTGTTGCCAGGGCAGACGTGTAGGGCGCCGAACCCGTGACCAGGCAGTCGTAGGCGGGCTGGCGCTCCCCGGGCACAGGACGGGACACGGTTTCTGCCGTGTCAATATGCAGCCCTGCCAGGCGCATCCAGCCGGCAACCTGCTCAGGTGTCAGAAGTGCCGATGCATCCGGAGGCACGGTTAGTCCGTCCCGCAAGTGCCCTGCGTCGTGGTTAATGAACAGCAACCGGCCCCCTGGGGCCAAGGCACCCGCCACCGCAGCAAAGACCTTTTTAAACCGCGGCTCGGGGAGATTGAGGTAGGCAACCAGCACAAGATCGATGGACCCTGGGACAGGAGCAATTGCAGTGACATCGGCCATCGTCCAGGAAATGCGGTCCTGGACTCTGTTGGCCTCGGCTCTCCGTTTTCCTATTTCCAAACCGAGCATTGAGAAGTCGACGGCTTCAACCTGCCAACCGCGTTCAGCCAGCCACACAGCATGTCTGCCGTCGCCGGCTCCCAGATCCAGGGCCGTACCGGCACGTGCCCCGTTCATCTCCGAATACACCCACGGATTGGGCGCAGTCCAGTGCTGTCTGATCGTTGCGTAGTGCTTGTTCCAACCTGCCGCGTCCATGCCGATGCCTCTATGTTTCACTTCCAGCCCTTTCTAATTTTTCCAGATAGTCCACCAAATTTCGCTAGTTCAAAGAGTGCTACGACTGGCGTTGCGCCGAGGCTTCCTGCCGGAGGCTGCAAGGCCCTGACGGTCCTGCGATTGAAGAGGGCGATGAACTGCAAAGGGATAAAGAACGAGAAGGCGATCAGGACCAGTCCACCGGCCAAGGCCACCGCGGTGTTCTCCGGTACGAAGGAAAAGGCATAGAGTCCGTCCAGGAAGCAGGCCATCGCAACCGTGAAGGCTGCGGCGTTCTGGCCTGCGTGGCAACATGTCGCCTCCTCAGTGACGCTGGGCGGTGTGGACATCCAGTTCTCCTTGCACTTCAGTAATACAGATAATGGTGTTGGGGTTAGTCCGAGTTGGTCGGAACAGTGCGGACAAACCCTGGTAACCGCTGACAGTGCCATCAATGGATTCGTCCGGTGACGGACCCGCAGTGGTCTCCACCCACTCCACGCATGGGGTGCCGGCGTTTCGCAGCCATCGGCCTCAACGCCACCGCTCCGGAAAATCACTAGCCTCCAGGGCGCCAATGAATCTCGGCCTGAATTGCCTTCGACTTGGTCTCGAGGCAATCCCTGTTACCACCAAAAAACGGGAAACTCCTGCATGGAAGCCCGGTGCGATCATTGGCAACATTGGTTGCCTGTGGAGAAGCTAAAGCGCGGACGGCTTTCAACCCGCTCCAGGCTTGGGGAGCAAGCGGCTGCCCCGCAGCGTTGGCAGGTGATAGATCCTGGCTGGCCGCACGCGGCAGTACAACAACCGAGACTCGTGGCTTACCAACGAACAGATTTCGTCCACTGATCCGCGCAGGGCAGACCTCGACGCATTTCATCGGAACATGGACGACCGGCAAACCACTCATACTGGCTCCTTAGGAAGAAGACTTTACATGTTGATTACTTGATGATTACATCATGTAATGGATTCATTTAATAATCATTCATCTGTGACTTGCCTTCGCTAAGTCCCCCCCAGGACCCCAGCTAGGATGAAACCCGGTAGAGGGTCTGTAGGTTTCTCCCCGTGGCCCGGCAGTCCTTGCCTGCATGGAACAACATGCTGGCGGGCCTGTTCGCCGAAAATTTCCCACAGAAGAAGATACTGATGCAGATCCCATCTAGGCGTGCCGGCCGCCGACGGCGAGTCTGGAATCTTGTCGCACGGGGATTGTCTTTTTTGGCCGGCCTGTCCACCGCGGTCTGCTACTCACTGGTCTTTGGCATTCCACTTGATCGACTCAATATGTGGCAAGCCGGAGGACTGGGGTTCCTCTGCGTCAGTGCCATGGTTCTGGTCTACGTGTGTGTCTCTGGATGTGCTGCCCTCCTCAGGCGACGGCGCGGGTACTCCTGAACCGAGGCCCTCGCGAGCGCATTCTTGCCACCGGCTGCCAGCCAATTGGCACCGGTAAGGACGTCAGGTTTAGCATTCCCATGGCCTGCCATGGTCGCGCAAGAGCGTCCGTGAAGGCACTCCGCCAGACCCACAAACGCGCGGGCAACGATCCCCGCAGGCATGGCAGTGCGCTCAAAGGCTCTGACCGGTCGGTATACGCGGAAACCGGAGAAACGACTACCCTGGCTGCTCCAGTCGCAGCCTTCTAAGATAAGTTCTATATGCTGTCAATTTATCAACTAGTGAAAGAGAGCGACGAGATGGACGGAATGCCAGACCCGCGGGCTCCACTCAACGAAGTGAAGGCGAACCTGTTCAAAGGCCTGGCCCACCCAGTGCGGATCCGTGTCCTCGAGCTGCTCGCCGCAGCGGAGATCCTTCCTGTCTCGGAGATCTTGGCCAGCACAGGGCTCGAGGCTTCCCACCTCTCGCAGCACCTTTCCGTGCTCCGGCGTCATCACCTGGTGGTCGCGACCCGACGTGGAACACAGGTCTTCTACGAACTTGCGTACCCCCAAGTATCCGATCTACTCGCTGTCGCGCGGGAGCTCCTGCTGAATGTCCTGCAGACCACCCAGCAGCACCTGGAACTGTCGGTGACGTCACCGACCAAAGAACTTTCCACAACTTTGGAAAAAGAACCGCCTCATGACGCCAAAGACTGAAACTGAGGCACAAAAGCACCAAGGGCAAGCTCAACCGGACATCCCTCTATAAGTGGAACGGAAAGCGACCTCCGGGAGGCCGAAGCCATGTTGTCAGAAGGGCTAAGCCCCGAGGTCCCGCATCTGTTGCAGCTGGTACGCAGCTTTTCCGCTGATGACACCCTCCAACGAATATGCCGGGCAGTCGCAAAATACAAACCCTAGTGTGTGGGTCAGTAGCGTTTTGATGGGCGGGCTGGTGTCGGCGGGAATTTTGATTAGATTTGACCGTTTTGGTGCCATGGTCGGTCAGTAGCGATGAAAAGGGTTTAGTGCCCAGCCACGACTCAACCCCGGGGGCGTAGCGGGCCCGCGCAGCGCCGGTTCAGCGACGCCTTTCCTGCTATGCGGCCGGTTCTGCCTGGTAGCTGCGAAGTTTCATGAGGTTGTGGCAGGCAGCGAGCAGCTTCCCCTCAAGCTGCGCCTTCTCCAGCCCGCCCAACAACAATCACTTGCCTTGCCGGGTGTGAATCTGACCGAAGACCGGTTCCACGATGGCTTTGCGTCTGGCACCATCCCGGCAGCCCGTGCACAGCAAACATCCAAGGCGACGTCCTCCGACGCACCGGTGAGCTCGAGAAGTTCTCGATGGCTGAAAAGGCCGCGCCGGTGAAACCACCTGTCAATACCCGGTGTAACCACAATCCTCAGCGGAGGTTGCTCAATGAGGCAACGACTCCGCGTCCCGGGCGTATTGCCATGAGGCGACGAGCTGTACGCCTACACCAGGGAGAGCAGTGCCATACCCCAGCTCAGATGACAATCCGCAGCGGATCCTCCAGTGTCCGCTTGAGGTCACTGAGGAACGCCGCGGCGGTGGCCCCGTCCAGCACCCTGTGGTCGGAGGTCATGGTGATTTTCATGACGCGCCGGCTGCGCAGTTCCCCGTCCTGTGCGTACGGCTCCTCGGTAGCAGCCCCCACGGCGAGGATGGCTGCCTCCGGCGGGTTGATGACCGCGGTGAAGTTGTCGATGCCGAACATTCCCAGATTGCTGATGGTAAAGGTTCCGCCGCTGAATTCGTGCAGCTTCAGTGTCCCGGAGCGGGCCTTTTCCGCCAGGGACCGCGTTTCTGCGGCAATCTGGTCAAGGCTCTTGGCATCGGCACCGGTCACCACGGGGACGATCAGGCCGTCGTCCAATGCCACCGCCACGCCGATATTGATCCTCCGGTGCGCCAGGATCCTGTCTCCGGCCCACGACGAGTTGACGTGCTGGTGCGTCCTGAGCGTGGCGGCGCACGCCCGCACCAGCAGGTCCGTGACGCTGACCTTGGCGTCTTGGTCCGCGAACCGTTCATTGACGTCACTGCGGAAGCGGAACAGGGCGTCGACGCCCACCACCACGGTGAGATGGAAGTGCGGCGCTGCCGCGCTTTCGGTGAGCCGCTGTGCTGTCACCTTACGCATCTGGGTCAGCGGGACCTCCACTGAATCCAGGGTGGACGACAGCGGCACGGCCGGTTCCCTGCCAGCAGCTGCCGGCGGCGCCTGCCGTTGGGGTTGTGCCTGGTCCGTTTCGGCTGCGGCTATGGCGGCTTCCACATCCGCGCGCACAATCCGCCCGCCCGGGCCGGTGCCGGTGATCGTTGCCGGGTCCAGTCCGTGCCGGGCAGCGTCGCGCCGGGCCAGGGGGGAGCTCAGCAACCGTTGCGAGCCGCTATCCGGCTGCGCTTCGGCCGGCGCCGGGACCGGTTTCGAAGTGGGCGGGGCAGAGGCCTCCCGGGCTGGCAGAGCGGTGCTGGCCGGCGCGGGAGACTCAGCATCCGGAGGGGGAGTGCCGCTGCCGTCGCCGATCACGGCCAGGGGCTGGCCGATCGCCACCGTGGTGCCCTCCTCGACCAGCAGCTTCTCCAGGATTCCGTCGTCGAAGCTTTCCAGCTCCATTGTGGCCTTGTCGGTGTCGATCTCGCCGATCACATCCCCTTGCCGGACTGCGTCACCCTCCTTCTTGAGCCAACGGCTGAGTACGCCCTCCTCCATCGTGTCGGAGAGCCTTGGCATGACTACTTCGGGCATGGATTCTTCCTTTCAGGTGGAGGTGCCAGCGGTGCCTGCTGCTGGCGGGCTGAAACTGGTGGCATCGAGGAGCTCGCGAATGACCTTTATCAGGTCGTTCGCGTCCGGCAGTGCCGCGCGTTCCAGGGGTTTGGCATAGGGCAGCGGAACTTCCGCTGCGGCCACGCGGCGGACCGGCGCGTCCAGGTAGTCGAAGGCTCCCTCCATAAGGGTGGCGGAGATTTCCGCCCCGACACCGTAGCTGAGCCAGTCATCTTCCAGGACCACGGCCCGGCTGGTCTTGCGGACGGAAGCGCAGACCGTTTCCCGGTCCAGCGGGCGCAGACTGCGCAGGTCCACCACCTCAATGGAGATGCCTTCGCCGGCGAGCTGGCGTGCCACTTCCAGGGCCACCGTGGTGGCGCGGGAGTAGGAAATCACCGTCAGGTCGGTCCCTTCCCGTGCCACGGCTGCCTTGCCGATCTCGGCGACGTCGTCGCCGTCGGGCACCTCGCCCTTGGTGTTGTAGAGCGACAGGTTCTCCAGGAAAATCACCGGATCGTTGTCCCGGATCGCCGCGAGCAGCAACGCCTTGGCATCCGCCGGGGTGGCGGGTGCAACGACCTTCAGTCCGGGGACGTGGGCGAACCAGACCTCAAGATTCTGTGAGTGCGTGGCGGCCAACTGCTGGCCACCGCCGCCGGGCATCCGGATCACCAGCGGGACCGGCGTCTGGCCGCCAAACATGCCATAGATTTTGGCCGCGTGATTAACGATCTGGTCCATCGCAATCAGGCTGAAGTTCAGCGTCATGATTTCCACCACCGGGCGCATGCCCAGCATCGCGGCGCCGATCGCGGCACCAACGAAGCCCTCTTCGGCGATGGGCGTGTCGAGCACACGTTCGGGCCCGAATTCGTCCAGGAGGCCGGCGGTGATCTTGTAGGAGCCCTCGAAGATCCCGATTTCCTCGCCCAGCAGGATCACGCTTTTATCCCGGGTCAACTCGGCCCGAAGGGCATCGTTCAGTGCCTGCCGGTAGGTGATGACGGGCATGGTTGCTCCTTCACTGGGGAGGGGACCCCCGGTGCTGGGGTCAGTGCTCATGGGATCACCACCGCCGGGTCACCAGGCAGGGCGTGGGCGGCGTTTGCAACCGGGCTCGCGTAGGCATAGTCGAAAAGTTGGTCCGGGGTTGGGTCCGGGCTGGAGTCGGCGAAGGCGACGGCGGCGGCAACCTTTTTGTCAGCTTCCGACTCGATGTCCTGTGCCCGGGCCTCGTCCATCAGGCCCGCAGCCAGCAGGCGCCGGCGCAGCAGCGGGAGCGGATCCGCCGCCTGCGCGGTTTCGACGTCGGCCGCGGAGCGGTAGCGCGCGGGGTCCACGACCGAGTGCCCCCGCAATCGGTAGCTCATGACTTCCAGCAGTGCCGGCTTTCGTTCCAGCCGTGCACGGTCCAGCGCACGCCCGGCGCCTTCGCGCACGGCCACCACATCGGTGCCGTCCACGCGCTCACCAGGAATTCGGTAGGAACAGCCGCGTTTGTACAGCTCCGGTTCCCCTGCCGCGGCCTCGACGGTGGTTCCCATGCCCAGGCGGTTGTTCACGATCACGTACACGATGGGCAGGTTCCAGACAGCGGCCAGGTTCAGGGATTCGTGGAACGCGCCAATGTTGGTGGTGCCGTCCCCCATCTGGCACATCACGACCTCGGCGTCCGGGCCCGGCCGGCTGCGGTAGGTAAGGGCGAGTGCGGCGCCGGTGGCCGGGGGCAGCTGGCCTCCGACGATGCCGTAGCCGCCCATCATCCGGGTTGCTGTGTCAAACATGTGCATTGATCCGCCCCGGCCCTTGGACACCCCGGTTGACTTGCCGAACAGCTCGGCCATCACCGCACCCGGGGTCATGCCGCGCATCAGTGCGTAGCCGTGGTCACGGTAGTTGGTGAACAGGTAGTCGCTGGGCTGTAACGCATCCATCAGCCCGACGACGGTGGCCTCCTCGCCCAGGTTCAAGTGGCAATAGCCGCCGATCTTGGCCCGTTTGTACATCTGGTCGGCACTGAGCTCGAATTTGCGGATCAGGACCATGTCGGCGTAATAGCCCAGAAGTCGTTCGGGGGGTTCGTCCGCGGGGAAATGCCCGGAGTCCCCGGTCTTCGCCGGCGCTGCCGGTTCCTTCCCCCGCGCCGCTGCCGATTTCCGTCGTTCAGCCATGTGCCCTCCTCCAAGTGTGCTGCGTTCGCTCTGGTACGTTTATGCCCGCCTGCATCCGGTGCCTCCATCCATGGGCGGGCGCCGCGGCCGCATTCAGGGCCCCGGCGGCTGCTCCTGCAAAGTGAATCCGCCGCTGTCCCCGCCGCATTTGGGACAGTTGTCCGGCGGACGCTCGCCGCGGGCGGGTTCGCCGCAGACACCGCATACCCATTCGGTGGCGAGCAGCGCCACCAAGTCGCCGCGGCTGATGATGCCGGCCAGGCGCCCGCCGGATAATACCGGCAGACGGCCAATGCGCTGGCTGACCAGCAGCTGACGGACATCGGAGATGGACGTGTCGGGGCTGACACTGATCACGGCCGTGGTCATGATCTCTGCCGCGGTGGCCCCGGTCTTGGCCAGCAGATCGTATTCGCTGACCAACCCCAGCACATGGTCCTGCGGATCCACGACGGGAATGCCGCTGATCCCGTGCTGGTGTATCAGTTCGGCGATCGCCCCGACCTTCAGTCCGGGAGGAACGGTCACGACGGGATGGCTCATGATCCCGCCGGCCGTGGTGGCGATCCTTGATTCCATGGTTCCTACCTTCCGTGAACGGCGAGGCCCGCCCTGGTGCGGTCGCGCTCGGCAGCGAGAGTGAACACGAGCACCGCCGGGGCTGTCACCACGAACAGCGGCAGCCCCGTTGAATAGCCGAGGGCGCCTGTTCTCACTTGTACGTCCCTGTCAAAAAGTTTTTGCCCCAGGATTCGGGCCATGTAAAGCATCCATGCTCCTGAGCGTAGCCCCCTTCGTTCAATTAAGGGCCGGAAATCGGAAGGCGGCTCAGATCCCGGAGTCGCCCAGTGCGGAGAGCACGTCTGCATTCAATCGCGAGA
>NZ_QJVD01000004.1 GCF_003219815.1 Arthrobacter livingstonensis | reverse complement strand
TCACCAACTATGTCGCCAGGTCACTGCTGGAATCCGGCGGGTTCAGACCAAAATTACACTCTGGATTCTGAAGAGCCAGATAACCTGGCCGCTGGTGGGCAGAAACTCATGGCCCTTGACAGAATCAGAAACCACACTCGAGACCAGCGTATTCGGCAGGCTCAGCGGCACCATCGCCCACCCGGCAGATACCGGCAGCCAGAAGCTGCAGGTCTATTCCAACGGCGTCGTCAAGATCCGCAAGACCCTGTTCTCCCTGACAAAGCGAATGGCTGGACGCGTCGTTATCGCAGCCTGGGACACCCACGGCGTCGTATTTGCCAACACCCCGCGCGGTGGATCGGGCAAACCGCGGCACCTGAGGAGTTGACTCATAGAACGTCTTCCGGGCACATGAGGCCTCGCCGCAAAAGAGCCGACACTTGGACCACATGACCCTCACTCGCCCGGCGATGAGGATGTCGCGGACCCGCTGGAGCCAGCGCGAATGCACCCGGGATGAGAGAACGCCGCATCCCGGGCAGCCCGGCGGGAAGTCCGAGGCCACCGTGACGAAACACAACAGATGCTGGCATCGGCGTCATTGTCGACCGAGATGACCCGGTAATCGGGGAGATTGAAGAGTGTCGTGGCCGCTTCCGGGCAGGATGGGTAGGCTGATTCAAGGCTCGTGGTTCCTAACCTGGGAAGAATGCTAGACACATCCATCTCAGCAGGGCCACGAGCCCCTACCTTGCTACGAAACGAAACCCGGATTCGCCACCAACTGCGAAGAGCCAGATAAATTGCTAGGCACAACAAAATAGAAATCTACTGATAATACAGCTAGAATTAGAAAGCTATCTATCCAAGGTCGAAATCTCTTACGGAATTCATGAATACTTCATGATCCCTGATGCGTGAATCGCTTTTTACAAGTTCGCGTATATCCCAAGACTCAACAGTCTGAACCTCTTCATCGTTCATTTCGGGCATGTATTCGCGCAGTGAAGCCGCGGTCAGTTCACGATAATCTTCCGGGATAAACTGGAGCGCCGGAGTGTAAGTATGCAACATCCATCCGGTTGGATACCCGCCTACTTTATCTTGGAGCATGCGCATGATGCCTTGGTCGAGATCTACAGGGTAGCGTTCTGCCATAAAAGCAATTACACCTTCATGCTTAAGCGGATTTCGATCCAAATACGTGGGCGTTGCAACTTTCTTGAACATTCTGATTATTTCATTATACGTCGGCCATTTGCCGGTCAAAGAAGAGTCAAGCAATATCTTGCGGGTACATTTCCAACAATTCCTACACGGCTCGCCCACAGTCCCCCGCATGCAGGATTGTGCATACTTCCCGAATTTCGAATTAAGCGAAATTAGACTCGTGCCAACCTCGCTTACACCTGCAACGGCATTATACACTGGGAGGCCGACAGCGGCAAATGCTGCTCCAAAACCAGCAACAAACGGGCTGAATGAGTAGTCCCGATATTTAAGCGCGCCGACACGGTAAGTCGATTCGAGTACAGCTCCCCAGCCAATTGAATCAAGGCAGTCAAAATCGGCATGCAAAATCGCTGGAATACAATTGGCAAGATCATGAGGGAAACCAACGGGATTACGAAGAAATTCAAGATCTGTCTCGATCTTCCTAATAAACATCCCCTCTTTGGCCAAAGAGTCACAGGAATGAAGTGCCGCATCCTTATTGTATAGTCCTTTCCAACCCTCAGAAGGCCGGGAAATTCTATTCAAAAAATAAGACCTAGTCGATGCAGGCATAACGGTCAGAGCAGCCGTGCAGTCTGCACCGCCACTGTACGACAACGAAGGATAGCCATCTACTGGACGAACACGGCTGGAAATTTTGCTGTCGACAGGACCGACGGCAATCATCATTCCTGAGAGAACCGCTTCCGCAAATCCTTCAGAAACGGGAACGGACATCTTTATGGATTTAGTCCACGGTGATACACAAAGCGTAGCGGCGAGTGCAAGCAGGTCAGGATGTATCTCATCAGAGTGGTCCAACTCAACTCTCGTTGTACTGGCCGCCAAGCTGGCTCGACCCACCGTCAGCTCATCGCCCGTCTCGGGGGTGAATTCAAAGGTTAGCGTCGAACCTTCTTGAATCGTACGTACTATCATCTGACATCCATTTCATTAATAGGAGATCTGCACGACTTTCCGTGCATCCTTAAGGCAAAAGGCTTACTATCCTTCATGATTCTATCAATATGTTTGGCGACTGGCCGCCTAGAATGCCACTTTGGCGTACCGAGCACGACTGGCCCGACGATGCCAGTAATCTGGCTCAACGAATGCACAATCAAAGCCGTACATCAACACAAAAATGCTCCGGAGTTCCCCGGCCCGGCCCATGAGACATCCACGAACCAAGCGACTCCTCGACCCGCCACCCATCAAGAAGTGAAACCTTGCGCCCGACCGCAATTCCGAAATATAACGATTGCTCGTATGGATATCTACATTGGGTGAATCTCCTGGACGAATCTCATAAACGGCACACACGATTCAGCCAATATTCCACTACCAAATAGACTCGGCAAGAGCGAACGCACATGGCCGGCTGGATCACCAGAAAGAATGACCGTCAGTCTGCCCCACGCCTGAATTGCACCTAGAAATCTATGTCCATTGAAATGGGCTCATCTTCACCAACAATCTGATTTTTACTGAGTGAATCGTCCCCAAACGACTTAAACCTTCAACGGACGTACCACAGGAGCGTGGAATAAACCGAATAGATGTCGCGAATCTCCTGTCGAGAGCTCAAATCCTCACGTGCAATGCGTGCAATATATTCGCGATTAAGATAGGGACTTAAATTATGCCAATCCAAATCTTCCAAAATTCCGCGAACGGACCCCTGCGTGACGCTGAGGTCGTTAATTTGCCAAAAATTGACGCCAATGGAATTTGCCTTCTTGATATTATGGCTTCGAACTGCCATGTCAGCCGCGGACCTCACGTGCCTTGTCCCATTTCTGACTACTGGGTTACGCGGCAATTTGACAATATTGGGCACCCCCGAAGTGAAAGACTTCGGTGCCATAGGTCGACGAAGATTGAGATAGGCTGCGTTCTTCCTCTCTCTATCGAAAGGATAACCAGAAAGTCCACCCCGAAATGAGTCCATAATGTCAAACCCGATGACATTCGAGCCACGTGCGCTGACGGGAAGTCTTCGGGCGAGAGTAAATCCCGCGACGGAATACAATGGGTCAAATCGGTGACCGTATCTGCTCCACAACATGGCATTTTGCCCTATGTGTAGACGATTTCTGCTTCTCGAATAGAAGGAATCCCCCAAAAAATCCTCCGGTAAGCCTTCGTCGTACAATGATTTGAACCGTTCCTGGAGTTTTCCGGTCAGTTCTTGGGCAACGACGCTGCCAAACAACCTATTGGGCGCAAATACATTGTCTCCGAATAATGTCTTAGCAAGTTTCATTGGTTCCCACCCCAGCGAATATTCGGGCGCAAGTTTAGAATAAAACGACCGCAATAGTTCACCGAACCCACCACCTAAAATAGCAACGTCCGCCACAACTTCTCGCCCGGTCGGACCTGTCATTGACACACCGGCCGATTCCACCATAGGAAGCAGGAAACGCTCTTCAAGTGAATCCACGGATTCGGCGTGTAGGCCTGAATCAGAATAGCGGTTCAGGCCAAAAGTCACTGAGATCCCGTCCGCAACTACTCTATCGGCGGTACCGTCTGGTCCAGAACAGAAGAAATCGAAATTGTTATCTTGGCCTAATTCAATTAGGCCAGCAGTGACAAGGCGAGAATCAAAGCCACCGGTAATATGACATACTTTCCGGACATCGGTTATATTAGAGAGGGCCTTAAGATTGGACAAGATCTCGGCCCGTGCGCGTAGCAGAAGGTCCGCGTGACCGTCACCGTCGTCCATAAATGATTCGTAGGCATCGTAATACTCTTCTGATACGCCAGTTCCCGAAATGACAACATATTTGAACTGGTCGACAATTCTGACGTCTTCATATGGAGACCCGGATAGATTTCCCACACCCAGACTTATTCTCTCAAGCTGAAAAAGCATATTCTTTTCCAAGTTGATCGACAGCAGCAAGGCAACATCAACGAGCGACTTTAGGTCCGTCGACAGTAGCGACACACCCTGAGACTCGAAGCGAAATAATGAACAGCCCCCCAGCGGATCAGGCAGTATCTTCACCGTGCCGCTCGCCAAGTTTAAGATGTATGCTGCTCCGCTGCAACGGGCGCTATGACCCCAATATTCAACAAAATCAATATCAGACCGTTGACTTTCAACGGCATTAGCTAGATCTAGCGAATTAAGCAGAGCGCGATCATCGAGAATGACGCACCCGTCCAGCCAACACTCCCATTTTTGTTCATGTCCGACTGCAACGGCCGCTGACTTAGGCATGAATACATTGAAGGACTCACTAATCCGAATCGATTCGGCGAGATCGCCCGCGGGGGCGATTCCCAGCACTACTACCGGCGCTTTGATATCAAAATTGATGGACAAAATTTCTTCCTGTCGGTGAAGATCGTAACTACGGCACTATTGGAAACAAAATGAGTACTAATTTACAATGCGACCTTTTCGCTGTGGAAAGAACCATCGAGTTGTAAATGCTGTGATTTCAGAGTTTTTTGTTGATTTCTTATAAACTCTGAAGCGCACTGGCTGTCGTTTCTCTGGAACGGCAAAAATGAATTCATTGTCATTCGTATAGGGCAGGCGATTTATCGCACCGTCTTCACAGTACATGTCTACGCATAAGGTCTGGTCTAGTGCCCCCCAGCACATGAACTGAATGTCATTTGACATCCATCGAAAAGCGTGCGGCAAGACATCTTCTAATGAGGCTGACGATAATTGGTGAGACTTTGCCGTCAAGTAGTGTCCAAATAGCTCCCCAATCTTGGCATGTGGGAAACCTGCAACTTCGATCAGCTCGCTCTCATATCCAAATCGCGTGGTGTCTACTATTAGAGGCTGGACATGGTTGGGAAGGTGATGGTCCTTGGACCCTACTGCCACTCGAATCTTGGTTTTCGTTTCGCCCTCCATTAGGGCGAGTTGCATCCGGTTGTTCAACCAGTCCCGTTCTACGACTGAGCTTCCCCCAGACATGAAATTGAGAATAGAGGTGTCGGTACCAAAGAGGTAGTCTCCCACTCGATATTGAGGCGCACCAGCCCAAACTTCCTTTACCCCCAAACTGACCCCGTGAAGGATAGCTGCAGTTCCTCCCTTGGACGACCCAACAAATATTACATCGGTCATTGATAAGTCAAGTTCCCGAACAAATTCCAAAATAAAGGCTTGCACGGAGTGAAAAATTGTTTCATCACGGTGATCCAACCAATAATATGATCCCCGTGCACCAAAATCGTCCAAAATGTATAACCTATTGGAATCCACGTCAGAAATGCTTGATTTGTAGTTATACGTGAAATCATACGGATCACCGATTGCGGAGAACACAACGAAAAGCCGATTCATGCCGCTAGAGGTCTTTGCGGGCTCCAAAAGATGCCACAGGTCCCGATCACCGGCGAAGGATTTCCAGCCGCTAGCGGTATCCCATACACCACGATCGACGACACGAAAGTCATCGGTTCTCACGAGAATGCGGGTGGCACCGGGCTGACCTCTTACAACCAAGATCTGAAGGCCATCGTTGTCTGTCCGAAGATTGAGTCCGCTTACTGCGGGGCCTTCAAGTTCCAGCTCGGCCAGTATCACGCCGTCATAGCGAGCAACCGCACAGTGGCCATGAACTTCAAGATCGATCTCTCCAGGAACCGGGATGCTCACAATTGTGGAGGGGGTGTCCTCATACCGATCAACATGCAGGGGGAACCGAAATGCTAAATTTTGCGTCTCCGTCGAGTCGCTAGGTGCTACTTGTTCAGAATTTCCGTCGGATCGAAAGCCGCTTCGAACGATTGATTCAATTAGGGTCTCACACATAAACTCAACCCTCGCTGGAATATTATTGTCCATGACCTAGCATCCCGTTGAATAGCGTCTCTCGAATCGCCCCCAACACTTTCGCATGGGAGAAGTGGTCAGTGGCATAGACTTTCGCTTCTTGTCTCCGCCTATCTGTCTCCGTCAAGGAACTATTGGCCGCCAATATTGAGGTAACAATTTCGTCCGCATCGGCGACTAACCAGTCAGTCGGATAAATCTGATCAGCTCCGGACCAGGCCAAACTCACCGGTACAGCACCAGATGCCGCACCGTCAGCAAGGGTCAAATGGAAAGATTCGAAATCACTTGTTGAAAGTACGTGTCCAATCTTCTTGTACCAGCCATGCATGTCCGAATCGTAACCGTCGAAATGCACGGCATTAGACAGCAATGGGTCCGATTCCAGTCTACTAAATTGTGCATCATAATAATCCATCTCCTCGGGCCTATCTGCCATCCACGCATAGTCGCTAGGAAGTTTTCCCTTCACAAAAAGCATGAACCGGCTGTCAATCGCCCGAAGTCGAGCAATGACATCCAATGCAATGTCAAGCCTTTTTCGTTCGGGGATTATTCCAACGAAACCTATATTAAATTGAGCGTCTAAAGTTTTGGCTTGAGCAAGACCAAGGGTATCCACCATATTTGGAATCACAACGGATTTCGAGGATGGAACGGAGAAATCTCTGTTGGCCATATCCTTCATGTGCTGCCCAACGAATATTATTGAATCAACATTATCAAAATTTACTTTTTTTACATACGGCGTCGAGAGCTCTTGAAGATGCAATCGGGTTACCAAACGCTGATGCGGCAATTTATTTCGCGAGTACCAGACCGCATTACCGAGAGTCCATTCGCAAAATATGACATCTGCGTCATCAAGAAGACACAGGCTGGAAGCCTCATCGTGTTGGCTGTGCCCCTGCCACTGGTCAATAGACACAGTGTGCCCCTGCGATTCCAGGTCACGAATAAGTGCTCCGGCAAACTTAAGATCGTGCCCCGCGACAAGCACCTTGCAATTCTTAGGTTCAACAAAAGGAGACACGACGTCCGCGGGCGTGAGGCTTACCCTTGGTCGCCGCAGCACCAATGACTCTCGATTCCCTGCAGTGGTTGACTCCAAGCACGTGGACCCAGTAGCAAGCAGTCCAAGACGGGACAGGCCACCCCCCCGTGCATCCATGTCCATGTCGGTGCAGCCAATTTTCTCCCAATCACCAAATGTGGTCGCCGTCAGCATGTCCTCGAAAAGCGTCCGGTCCGTAGCCGAACCCTCCAGAACACCCATCCATTCGGTACCGGCTGCCCTGGCCTCATCTCTCGCCTCCGCCAGACTCGAAACTATCTCAATGGGAATATCACAAGTTGCAGAAGTCGCTGCACCAAGAGTATAGATGCGGTTCGGTCTGACGGTCTGGCGCAAAAGATCTGATGCAACCTTGTCTGTGAGCTGATCACAAAATACGGAATACACGGCCGGTTCGGGTGCGCGCACCCGAAGTCCAGCCGTTCGCAGGGCATATGCGAGTCGGTAGCCCGCCGTGTGGGCGCGGTGAACCAGCCTGTAGCCAAGCCAAACGTCGCGGAGCCTCGTAGCCTCATTGTTCAACCACTCATTCATCAGCAAAGATGCCTCAGACTTGCTGCTGACGACAGGAACGAGCCCGTTGAACACTTCGTCCACCCCGCGTCCTTTGCCACTGACGACAGCCCCTCCGGATGCAATGATCTCCATCACACGTCTTGAGAACATGGTCGGAGAATCGAGAACTGAGTTGACATTTATATGAACGGGGTGCGCTTTGTAGGCGTCCACCATCTCCCGATAGTCCAGCCCCCCAACTACAAACCGGGCTAGCTCGTCAGGAAATTTGTAGGGACTCTCCGGATTCAAGTGCTGCCGATCGTATATTGACAACCCTTGATTGCTTGCCGCACCCAGTAATTTGGAGAGTTCCGCGGACCGGTCGCTAAATCGTTCTCCGTAATATGAACCGGCATAGTTGACGTTGTGTTCGTACGGTCTGCTTCCTGGCAGGATGTTATGTAGCTTGGGTTGTGCATAGAACGGCAACGAAGTCACAGTTTTCTGGCGTGTTCCAGCATTTTCCATATATGCAGTAATGCACGTTGCATCGGTCGTAAAAATATGCTCGAAGAATTTTGACGTATATCTAAAACGATTAAAGTGCACAGGGTCTTCTTTGTTCCAGAAGATTGATGGCACGCCAAATTCGTTGCAAAATTTGATAATATCCCTAAGATCCTCGAAGGAATCCGCGTCGTAAAATCCAACCTTATGATTCCAATCCCCATCGAGGCCCTCCCACGCCGATTCTACAAATAGGACGTCGATCGGTTCGGCTTCAATCTGTGCCTGCCATGTCTCAGGCTTCAGGGCAACCAGCCTGGCCTCAAACCGAAGTCCCTCGAAAGTGAAACGGTCCGAAATGATCCCAATAGTCAGGTCGTGTAGTTCGCGCCCTTCTTGAATGGCCTTGTAGGAGTCAACAGCTTCCCGGTGGGCAGCCAGTACCTTAGTTCCAGCCTGCAGCCAGGTGCGTTGCTGGACGGTCCACAGCCGGGCCCGCCGGGCAATCGTTTGACGGAGGCCAGGATCGCCAATAAGTTTGGAAATTGCGCAGACCAGAGATTCGATGTCTCCGGGGGCGGCAAATACAGCCCGCTCGCCATCAGAGCCCCCCAAATCGCGCATTGGAGGCAGGTCGCTTAGGATCACCGCCTTACCGCATGCCATGGCTTCCAACGGCTTCAACGGGGAGACCATCTCCGTCACTGGAAGCCGAAGCCTCGGACACGGCATGATATCGAAAAGGCTGATGTACTTCGGAATCTCAGTGCTTGAAACGCGCCCGGTGAAGACAACAAAGTCGGACACTCCTGCCTCGCTCGCCTGTTCCTTGAGCCGAGCCAGATCACGGCCGTCACCTACGACGACAAAGGCAACGTCCATTCCTTTTTCATGAAGGATCTTGACGGAGGAAATAGTATCTGATATACCCTCATAGGCCACTAAACTTCCTGCGTAGCCGAGAATGGTCGCCGTATCACTAATTCCAAGTTTCCCACGGAGGGTTGGCGATTCCGGCATTGGCGTGAATACATCAGTATCAACGGCGTTTGGCAACAAGGTAATTTTGTCACTGCCTACGCCGCGCACAATTAATTCCTGGCGTACTTGCTCGGTAATTGCAAGGACGGCATCCGCCGCCGAGGCGACCAAGGACTCGAGTCGAAGCGCGAGGGAAAATCGATCTGAACCCTCCCAATTCCGCTTTGTTGACGCGTCAGTGATCTCCCATAGCCCACGGACTTCGTATACGAACGGAATGCCCAGACGGCGGGCGGCAATTAGCGCAGGTAGTGCCGTGACGTGGTTCGACGCAGAATGTATTAGTGCAACACGATTTCGTTGCGCCTCGCGCACGAACACATCAACAGCTTCGGCCAGATAGTAATCCAACCTGTCCGCCGTCCAGCTTGGCCCCGGGTTGAAAACATGCAACACCCCATTGATTGTCTGCTCGTACCGCTTGTTTTCCCTAGGCGGCAATTCGACTTTGGAGTCCCACGGATAGCCGGGACGTGCCACGACCACCACGTCTGTCCCCAACGACTCAAGGCCAAAGGTGATCCCAGCAGTTCGTGTCGAATATCCGTTGCTGTTGTAGGCACCCGTACTGTGGGCGCAGTACATGACGCGACCCCGCTCAGCAAGATAGCCGACGTTTGACTGTCGCGGTGGAATAAATGGTGCAGCTTTTAGGAGTTGAGCTTGCCCACGAATATTTTCAATTATCTGCTGTTCCTTAGGAGACAAGTCCTCAAGTATCGAAGAATTCTTTTCGACAAATTCCATTGCTCTGAGGAGCGATCCGCAGGAAAAGAAATCTTGGTTTATGACCTTTATGGCAGTACCCTTTGACGGATGCGAAGTGAATTCTGCCAACAATTGAAAATACTTCTCGTTGGGTGATCCTTCTTTCGGCTCGGCCATCAAGTCAACGTTTCTGGCATGCGAAAGGCCGTGATCCGCAACGGTTTTCATGCCATTAGTCGACTGCGGCAAATCACCAACTGCGTTTCCAGTCGGGCGTGCAAGCTGTGTCCTAGCCAGGCCGATAACAGATCGCCCGGATGCGGCCACCAGGCGGATAGGACGACCCACCGCCTTGCCCAAAAGATACGTTCGGGAGGAACGAAGCTTCGACAACGTTTTCTTTAGGCGATGAACTTCGGCAGCAGAGGACTCGGACGCGGACTTGAACCGATCACGAGCTTGTCGAGTCGCCGCCAGCTCTTTTCGTATCGACGCCAATTCACCGTCACGACATTGTACCAGCGAGACTGCAACTTCGCACTCCTCAATAAGCGAGTCGATATCCTGCGCATATTGTCGGCGTTTGGCTAGCTGAATAGCTGAGGTCCGTGCCACTTCGTCGTCATACTTCATTTTTTCGCCTGCTCTGTTCTATCTAGGACCACATCGGGGCTTACCAAATGCCCCGGGTGTCCACTACCGGAGTGTCGGCGTACTTTGACTTATCTACGTTCTTGAAAACGTCATGGTCTACGAGCACGACAATAACGTCGGCCTGCTCAAGGGCTTCGTCCAAGGACGTGAACACAACGTTGTCCAAACCATTTAGTGATTTGGGAAGTTCCTCGACATGTGGTTCCACGACCAGCAGTGTGGCCGCATCCAGCTTTCGGCTCAACTCTTGGGTGACAACGACCGCAGGAGACTCTCGCAGATCATCAATATTGGCTTTGAATGCCAATCCGAGTACTGCCACCTTTGGATCAACGTGGTCACCTGCCAAGCGCATGGCCTGCTCAACGACCCATCCAGGTTTGGCATCGTTGGTATTGCGCGCTTGGCGGATAAGGTTTGCTTCCTCTGGCGCAGCAGAAACAATGAACCACGGATCTACCGCGATACAGTGCCCGCCAACACCCGGACCTGGCTGTAAAATGTTTACGCGCGGGTGGTGATTCGCCAGACGGATCAGTTCCCACACATCGATTCCCAGTTTCTCTGAAATTACCGAGAGTTCATTCGCAAAAGCAATATTCACGTCGCGGAAAGAGTTCTCGACCAACTTGGCCATTTCCGCGGTGGCAGCGTCCGTCGTCAACAGCTCGCCCTGGCAGAACACCGCGTAGAGATCCTTCGCGCGTTGGGCGGCTTCAGGAGTGAGGCCACCAATAATTCGGTCGTTGGTGACCATCTCGACCATAATCCGTCCAGGTAGGACGCGCTCTGGACAGTGAGCTACGTGCACGACAGGCTTGCCTTCACCGGGGGAAAGACTCAGATCAGGCCGCAGTTCAATCAAGTAATCTCCTAGGTTCTTAGTGGTCCCGGGAGGCGATGTGGATTCCAGAATGACCAGTTCACCGCCAACCAGTTGGGGCGCAATGCCTTCGGCCGCGGCGCGAATGTACTTGTCGTCCATCGACTTGTCTGCCAAGAACGGAGTCGGCACTGCCACAATGTATGCCTCGGCCTTGGGCGTCACCAACGACGCCGTCAAGTTGCCTTTACTCACCGCGCCGGCAACAAAACCACCCAAATCCGGCTCAACGAAGGGGACCTCGCCCTTGTTGACGGCCTCGACATTTCTCGGGTTGACATCCACCCCAATGACGTTGATTGAATGGCTAGCAAGGATCGCAGCCGTAGGCAGTCCAATGTAACCAAGGCCGATGACTGCAACACTATATATTGAATTTTGCATTTTTCCCTTAGACGGATATTTCATCTTGATAATTCCCAAAGAAACGCAGATCACTGCCTGCAAGTAGATTCATGTCAGAAACCTGCCATGTATGGCCGTTCCCGGCCCGCTGCTGACAATAGTTGTATCTATCCGCCGAGTAAATGGTCCCATTATCCAAAAGTACAGACTCAAGAAACCTTGAGTCTTCTCCACGCCCAACGTCGGCAAAAGGGTGATCCACAAACACTCGAGAATGCCCCATGATCGTTGGCCCCATTACACTGCGTGTCCAGACGTGTTCACGATCAGGGAAACGAAATAGCGTTGCACCATGATCGGCAAGATGCATGTAATGGGCTTGTTTGCCCACGATATCTGCCCCGGAGTATTCAAGGGCGTAAAGCTGATCGCTTAGATAATGCGGGGCGTAGTAGTCGTCGTCGTCCACCTTGGTCAGGACCTGACCACTGGCAGCCCGCACGCAATCATTGAGACACGCACCGAGCGATTGGTGTCGGGGTGCAGTCAGCAGCGTCACATTTGAGAACTGGTACCGTCCCTTCAATGAAGCAAGTTCATGTGATGAAACTGCAAATCCATGAGTCAGCAATACCAACTCGACGTCCACATCAAGTTGAGTGGCGACCGTACGAAATACGTGCTCAAGTTGATGTGGTCGTATTGTCGACACTAGTGCAGATACTGTTGGTCTTTTCCCGGCATCTGCCAAGTCAAGGGTCACGGATCGGAGAATTTGGTCACTCCGATGACGATAAGTATGTTGACTCCAAATCTTTCGTTGGGCCCTGTGAAGTTGACGGTCCCCCAATTGCGGATTGCGGTGAATCGCCACCATCAGGTCGCTTGCTTCTTCACGCGAACGAACGGTAAATATCTCGTCGGGAGTGAACAATGATTCGATTGCGGGACTGGCTGTCGTAACGATGTTTGAACCAGCCGCTACGATCTCAAAAATTCGCCGTGAACACATAGACGGAGAATCTACAACGGTATTTACGTTTAGGAAAATTCTATACGCCTTATAAGCCGTAAGCATCTGCGAGTAGTTAAGCGATCCAACAACCTTCCCCGAATATATTTCGGGAAATTGATACTTCGCGGCGCCGCCGAGTTGCCGCGAGAATATTTCCAAGCCAATGGGCAGCTTCTCAGATGCGTCCGCAGCCGCACTCAAAAGCATGTCGAGTTGGTCACGCCGTCCAGGAAATTTTTCCGCGAAGTACATGCCGGCAAAGGCCACGTCCCTGCTACGCCAGCCATCTCGGGGGCGGATCGGATTGTGTAGGGCTGGCTGCGCAGCAAAAGGAAGGACGTCAACACGCGAGTGCCCAAGATCCCTAATGTAGTCCGGCAACCTATTCGAGTCAGTCGTAAATACTTGGTCAAATAGTTTTGCGACTCCGATAAAGTCGGCGTAATGAGCAGGGTCTTCCTTGTTCCAAAATACGGTTGGAACACCGCTTTCTTTGCACCAATTTATGACTTCCGTCAAAATACCTAAGTTGGCACTTGCGCCCGCAAGTTTACCCGCCCACAGCCTGTCAGGACCCGACCATGCCGACTCAACGAAAAGCAAGTCGATATTGGAGTCCTCCATTTGTTGGCGCCAAATCTTTGGGGACAATAAAGTGCAATTCCACTCGAAACTAAATGCGGCCGCCGAAAAGTCGTCGAGGATAACCGCAGCGTTGATATTCGACTGTACCGAACTGGCAGGCTCCATTGAAGATGGCCTAAATTGGAGACGCCGACGAGCCCTGCGGCCGCTCCAGATACCTTCTGATCCCCGCGCATTGCCGAGATTTCGAATTCCCCGTTCCAGCAATTCCCGCCTGCGCCACTCCCCCAGTTGGCGAAATCCTCCTGCACGGAAATGCCACAAAATCTTTCGAAATTTATCAATCTGCATCACAGTAAAGCTCGGCTTTTGCGCTTATCGTTTCTGTTCAAAACATCCGCCACTTCCAAATCGTGAATCAGTCGGCGACGCAACTTCATTGCACCAATCCGATCGCCCGCAGCAAACTTCTGGGTAAAGAGTCGGTACGCCTTAACCGCATCCAAAGGATCCCCATCGAACAAGAGCTCACCATCATCCAGCCACACAACACGATTACAAAGTTGTGTCACAGTCGAAAGACTGTGGCTCACAAGGAAAACTGTGCTGGCCTGGTCCAATAGTTCATGCATGCGATTAAGGGTACGATCCTTAAACTGGGCATCTCCAGTGTTAAGTGCCTCATCAATAATGAGAATCTCGGGGTCAATGCTGGCGGCAATTGAAAAGCGAAGTCGTGAAGCCATCCCAGACGAATAGGACTTCATTGGCATGTGAATCGCAGATTCCAGGCCGGAAAGATCGACGATTGAATCGTACTTTCTGTCAATTTCGGCATGCGACATGCCCATTGCCAAGCAACCCAAAATAATATTCTCGTCTCCGGAAAGCGCGGGCAGCAAGGCAGCGTTGACACCGAGCATCACAGGCGTTGCCGAAGCGTACACAACACCGGCAGTGGGCGGGATCTGACCACAAACGATTTTTAGAAGTGTGCTTTTGCCAGAACCGTTTCGGCCAATGACACCAACCGATTCACCATGTCCTACAACGAGGGATATGTTCTTCAGGGCAGGTACCCGCACGGATGTGGTTTGGCGCTGCAGGCGTCGAAACCGCGAAGATTTGCTTCGTTTCTGCTCCAAGGAGTCATGCCGTCGTGATGTTGTCCGATAGGTCATGCTGACTTTATCAATAACGACCGCGGGCGAGCACTCCACAAAATTAAGATCAGAGCTCACGTCCATAACTTTCTTCAGCCTTCCAAAAAAATATTGCTCCGATAGCAAGCATTGAAAATGCCCATAAGGCCAAAATCGTCCACGACCTCCAGGACGGAGTCGCATTGTAAATCAGGGTTTCACGGGCCATGAAAAGAACTTGGTATAGCGGATTATGTTCCATAATTGACTTCACAACCGGCATTCCAGCAAAGCGGTCAATGGAAAAAAACATACACGAAAGATACATCCACGCACGCATTCCATAGCTCAAGATGTGATTCGCGTCGTTGAACCTGGCCGCTAGCCTGGCCATAATAAGCCCAAAACCTAGATTAAAAATTAGCTGCAAGCCGATGATTGGTATTAGTAGCAACCAACGCATTGAAATTTGCTCATTTGGAGGCAGTATGATTATCAAAATAAGCATCGTTACAATTACCGGAACATTCGACAACAGTTCCCGAACATTAGTGGCGATGACCAACGTTGCCCGCGGAAATTTGAATGCATGGATCACATTTCTATTGGATGATATGGCGCGGCTGCTGGCGTTGATCGATCGCGTCGTGAACTGGAATAGAAAGACACCAATAATCAGATAGGCTACGAAGTTCTTGATTTTTCCACCAGAATGAAGCAATATGCCCATAACGAAATAAAACATTAACCCATTAAGCAGCGGGCTGAGGATGAGCCAGGCGCTGCCGAGCTTATCCTGTTCATTTCCCGTGCGCACCCTCGCCTTTGCATCGTAGTAAATGAAATGGCGGTAGTCCCAAAGGGACACAAGGTAATCCAGAAATGATGGTCTGGCACCCACTCTCTTCAAACGTCGTAAATTGACGGATGTTGTCACTGCCGTAGGCTGAGGAACATTCATTGAGTTGATTCCTACTGTCATACCGTTCGCCCACTCAATTCTTCGTATTTCTTCGCAAAAGTTGTTGCATTTGCCGCCCAGGTTCGGGTCGCCAGGACATTCGAACGACCGTGTCGTCCCATTCTTTCCGTGGATTCGGGCGAAGCCAACATTTCGGCCAACACCTCGGTCAATTTGGCCATGTCACCGGCCGGAAAAAGTCTGCCATTCACGTGGTCTTGAATAATCTCACGGAGTGCTGGAAGATCGCTTGCTACTACCGGACGGCCACTAGCCAAAGCCTCAACGGGTTTGAGTGGCGTCACGGAACGGGTAACTTCCAAGTCTTTCCGTGGAACGACGAATATGTCGATGGCCTGATGGTAAAGGGACGCCTGGTCGCGTGGAACACGTCCGGGGAAAACGATCTTGTCGCCGACCCCAAGTTCTTTCGCACGAATCTTGAGAGCCGGCAGAGCGGTACCATCGCCGACGATGAGCAATCGCAGTGCAGGATGCGTTGGAGCCAGAAGGCTGAAGGCCGTGACCAAGTCTGCGAGGCCTTCATAGTCCACGATAGAACTGACGGTACCAATGAAATTCGCATTGGGGTCCAATTTCAGTTCGAGACGAGCAGTCTCACTTGACTTCGGTTCCGCTAAATAGGCTCCGCCGACCGCGTTTGGCGCCAGCATCACTTTCACGGCCGGTACACCTAAGTTAACGATGCCATCCCTCATGGATTCACCAAGTGTTACAACCAGGTCCGCATCAAGCATGACCTGCGCTTCTCGATCCAGAAACTGGAGGTAACGTTCGCTTTGTTTTGCGTCAGCGTCCCGGGAAGACGCCCATGTATCAGCAAGTTGGCCACGAACTTCATAGACCCAGGGAATGTCCAACGCCTTTGCCACTGCGCCGACCACGAGCCCGTTAACGAAGTGAGTGGTGGTATGCAAAACGGCAGGTCGGAACTCGTACGCAATATCCAGAAGTTGTTCCGCTTCTTGCTGGAGCCTCGCATCGGACGTCGCGGCGAGGGCCACAGGAATCATCCGCCGGTAGGTAACGCCCTCGACCACGTCCTCGTCGCGTGCCATAATCTTGCCAACTTGGACCGGATATCCAAGACGGGTCGCCGCCAGGACATGCATCCCCGCAGCCTGCTGCGCCTGGAGCATCGAGTGGCTGCGCTGGGCGTACCCACTTCCGGTGTGGGGCAGGGAGTTCGTCAATAGGTGAAGCACCCGATTTTCAACAGGGCTGTATCCGACCTTTGGAAGCCGAATGGTCGACTCGGAATAGACCAGGCGTTCGCCCTCCAAACGATCACGCTGCCGACGCATTGGCCCCGACTGCGACAACAAGGCGTTTATTGCCCCGGTCATGTCGCCGTCGTGCCACTTACGGCGTGCAACGGTCGCTGGCAGCTTCCTGGCTCCGCCGGCTGCGCTGATCAACCTGTCAGCCTCATGTGTTCGGCCCGCCGCTAAGGCCACGTCGGCCAGAATCCTGGCGCTTTCGCCAACTACCCCTGAGGATGCCTTGAATCGGCGGTCCAGGGCAGCTTCATCGCCGGACACACAGGCAGCAATCATTGAGGGAATGAATGCTGATGAAGGCCCAAGCTTGACAATCGTCTTTGCAACTGGCTGCACTAGACGTGCCGGAAGACGCCGAGAAAGCTGTAGGGCCAAGACAACAGGATCGTCCGACAGGTGCTGCGATGCTGTGGTTACAGCGAGCAGCAGGTTCTTTCCAATACCCATTATCGGCGGGCGCCCGCTGCAACGAGGCCGGACAGGTGATCCATATAGGTCACCGCTAGCTGGCGGAAGTCTGCATGGGATTTCACCCAGTCACGGCCTGATATCCCAGCCGTCAACCGCCCGCGGTCGGCTGCGAGATCACGCCACAGCTGTGCCACGGCTTCGGGCTTCCAAGCGACCACATCGCCACCACCTGCGTCGATCACGATGCGGGCAGCCTCGCCACGAACTATGGCAGTCATGTGACGGCCGATTGCCAGTACTTCATAGGTTTTTGACGGAATTGTAGTTTCAAACGACTTCCAGTCGTCGCGAAGGGACACCACGCATGTGTCCGCAGACCTGTACCGCTCAATAACTTCCGGACCATGAAGCGACGGGTGGAAAGTCACTGGAGCGTTCAGTTCGGCGGCAAGGCGCAACAATTCGGGGCGTTGTGTGCCATGTCCCACCATGTGCAGACTCATCAGATCTTCGCCAACCAGCGCGCTGGCTTTCACAATGACGTCCAAACGTTGGCTCTCACCATGATTGCCCAAATACAAGACCTCTAGCCTGTCGCGCTGCCCTGGCGGTGCCTCAAGCAGGTGCACGGCTTCTAGATCAAGCCCGTTGGTAACCGTCACGACATGCTTGACTCCACGGGATCGAAGTGTGTCCGCGAACCCATCGGTAACCGTGACCACCAAGTCGGCGCGGCGCTGGATAGACTCAACGACGCGCTCGATCAGGCTCTTGACTTGTCCTTTGACCAGACGTGCGTCCCGGGCAAGGTCGGGCCAGGCATCGCGCATTTCGACGACAAGAGGCACACCGCGAAGCCTCGCGACAACGTAGCCGGCCACCAGAATGGGAAGGCTTGGGGCAGTCGCGATAACGACGTCGGCCTTGCGCCACAAGAGGCCTGCGGGGATAGACATGGCCGCTGAAAAAACTTGGTCCACGAGCCGGGCAGCATGAAAATTGCCACTGTGGCGAACATAGGGAACCCGCTTAATCCGCTCCCCGTGTAGACCTTTCTGGCCGCGAAAGGGCGCCCCAGCTTCACTACGGGGCAATGAACGCCGGCCTTCGGGGAAATGTGCAACGGGTGTAACAACGTCAACGTCCCATCCCGCAGCCCGGAATTCACGGATGAAGGTGCTCCATCGGCGCTGCGGAGGGCTGTGTTCAGGCCAATATGAGTGTGCAAGGAGCATGACACGCATCGGCTGTTTCTTGGCCGAGGTTTTACGGCGCAGGTGCCTCAGTCCAGAGGGTTGGTCCGTCATGCCTTAGGGCCTCCAGTCGATGTACGCCCATGTTTGCCATTCGGCCGCATGAACCTAAAGTAGGCAAACCCCAGTCCGAGAAGAATGGCCAGCGTAATCCCCTGAACGAGCGGAGAACTGCCGGTAGCAGCAGCCAACTGGGTGGCCGTGTCCAGGTTTGGGTTTACCTGGAATGCCACGAGGGCGCCCTTTCGAACTTCCTCTGATTTTTCGACGACGCGCGCCTGCTTACTTGGCGTCGGCTTCGATGAAACAATTGGCACTGCTGCATCCGAGGAAGGGACGATTTCCGGCGCAGGTTCTTCCGTGGGAACGTCCGCTGGAAGCAGTTCGGGTGGCGTAAGGATTACGCCTTCCTGGTTCGGAACCGGGACTGTCGCCGGCGCCGAGGGCTGAGGAACCAGTGGTGGCAAGTTGCTGCCCGTTGCCGGGGGAAGCTGTGCCGAGGGGGCAGGACTGGACGTCGGGCCGGCAGGTAATCCCGGTGAGCTCGCTTCAGGCGCGGACTCAGTGGGGTCCGGCGTTGGCGCCGGATCGGTCGTGGGACCCTCCGCGGGATCTGTTGAAGTAGGCCCCGCAGGCGGTGTCTCGATTGGTTCAGCAACCGTTGTGTCTACTATCGCCACGTCAATTGGAGTAACCTCACCGGCCGAGGCGGGCGGCCCGGCCAAGCACAAGACGGCAACAACCGCCGCGGTTATGGTGAAAAAGCGCGCACACCGAGGCCCCCCCATTGCTTTTTCCAAAATTGATCCCCTACTGTCAAGTAATTTACACCCGTGATGAAGGTGCAGGCGCCCAGTATCCTTCCGATACCTTGGGCAACCACATTCGCTTTATTATTGTCGCATGCCGGGCCCAATATCACACTTTTCTGGGCAAATTGTTGTATTTCCTTGATAAAACGGCCGGGACCACAGGCAGTCACCGCATGGTCTTCGGCTGGCTGCGGCTGGTCGCGTCACATGAGGATCGAAGCCCGGCGAGCCTTATTTCACCTTCGCGCTTTGTAGGCAAGTGCTTGCCACGCTCGGCTGGTACTGGGATATCTCACGGCCGATCACGGGCTTCTGCGGGCTCAGCGACCTCCGCCAATTGCGTCATGACAAGCTCGACACGGGTCCCTTCAGTACTTGAAGTTCATGATCGTTACAGTGCCTGCGGTCAGCGGAAAGGACTGCGTCTGCTGTCCCGGCTTGAAGCCCATGGGCGCCGGACGCTTGTCCGCGGACACCGGGGCGCCCCCCTGACCGTCAATCTGGGTGCCGTCTTGTGCCGAGTAGCTGGTGCCCGTCATCTGCGTCATGGTGGCGGTGGCTGGGAGGTTCGGAAGCTTCAGCGTCACCTTGGTTTGCGCCGCCTTCTCCGGGTCATTCTCATTGATGAGGACAACCGTGGTGCTGCCGTCGGCCTGCTGGAGCGCGTACGAATAAGCCAGCCCGCCGCCGTCGTTCGACAGCTTGAGAAAATCCCCGCCGCCAATGGCGCCGACCATGGACAGGCCAAAGTAGTTGGCCCGTGGCTCCATCTCGCCGGTGGGCTGCAGGTACTCGCCGTCAAAGCACACGGCGGACATGGGCGGGCCGCCCTTGCAGGTGATCAGGGAGCTGTGAAAATCCAGCTGGCTCACGCCCACCTGGGCCGAGCCAAGTGCGTAATCGGCGCTCCACAGCGCCGAGGCATGCGTCTTGGTGGTCTCATTGCTGCCGAGGCAAGCTGAGATCCCGGTTTCATCCACCCAGATGGGTATGTTGGCGGCATTCCCCTTCTTCACAAAGGCAGCGTGGTAGTCAATGGAGCGGCTGTGCGTGTTAGCGGCCATGAGGTTCGCCATGGTGGGATTGTCTGCAGCCAGTCCCGTGGTGCAGCCGGTCAGTGGGTAGTTGTGGAAGGTCAGTATCTTCTTCTGCTTGATATTCAGATCGATCCAAGCCGAGGCCCAATCCGCCGCATACGTGCCCGGGCCGGAAATGGGGACGTTTGGCGCCACCTTGTACATGGCGTCCGCATACGCTGTGGCCTCTTTGCCGAAATCCGCTGCCGTGTAGCCGTTGGGGCGAAGCGCGTGGGCGAGCACTGCATTAGGCGCGAAACCGTTAGGTTCGTTGCCGAGGGTGATGGCCACAAGTCGCTTGCCAAAGATCTGGGCACCGTACTTGGCCAGGTCTGCAGCTCGTGCCGGGTTGTAGTCGCCCAGGTTCACGGACAGGCTGATGTAAGCGTCCGCCTTCTCCAGCAAGGCATTGATCCGCTTGAAGTCATCGGGGCCCACAGCGCGTGCAGGGAGTGTCTTGGTACCCACGTAGCCGGCGGGCAGGGCCTCGCCCGTGGATGTCCAGAAAAAGCGGCGGTCCACCGAATTGCCACCAAAGCGCAGAACCGGCTTGCCCAGTCCCTGGAGCAAGCCCACCACGGAACCATTATCTGCACTGAACATTGGGTCTGCAAGGTCCGTGGACTCAAGGGAGAGACCGATCTGCGTGGGGCTGAGCTTGGTGCCCACCTTGTCATTGGTGACGGTGACCGTCTGGGGGGCCACAGCTTGCAGAGGCGAGCCCGCCGGGGAACCGGCCTGCTTGTAGAAATTCGTGACCGGCGCGTAGGTGCGGGCGGGAGTGGGCGTGGCGGCAATCTGCCTCACAGGGGCCTCCGCCGGGCCCGGATCGCCTGCCAGAAGCGGAGGGACAACAAATGCTGCAACAGCCAAGACCACGATGGTGGCACCAGCCGAGACGATCCACGCTGCCTTCTTGCGAGGCCGGTCCTGCTTTCGGCTTCGCGTGGGCAGCGGTTTTTCTTCAGGCGATTCGTCCAAAGGTGCACTCCATAGTTCGTGAGGTCATACCGGTGGAATCCAACGTCCCCAGCGTGTTGTCCACGCAAACGCGTGATGGCACCCACCGGGCACCGAACGCTAGCTTACCAGCGCGCCAGCATCTCGCGCTGCCCAACGTGGTCCCGCTCACGGGCGCTGCCCGCGGGCCGGACCAGCGCTAACCGAGCTTGGCTGCCTTTAGGTATGTCCCGAGCGAATCGGAGGAGAGCGCCTTCGCAATGGCCGAGATGGCGGCGTCGTCCCTCAACACAATGGACTGGCCGTCCGCGCTGGTGCCGGTGCCCAGCGTGGGCAGGGTGAAGGACTTCACATCCGAGCCGCGGACGTTGCGCAGGCTCAGGGCGAGGCTGCCGACCGTGGCCGAGTCCAGGCCCTTGTCCACGCTCACATACGGCGACACCTGGTTGACCAGGTCCGTGACCTTGACGGGGTTGGTAAGTGTGGCCGGGGTAAGAACTGTGTTCAGGATGGCCTTGAGGAAGATCTGCTGGTCCTTCACCCGCTGGTAATCGCCGTCCACAAAGGCATACCGTTCACGGACAAATGCCAGGGCTTGGTCGCCGGTGAGCTTTTGCGGGCCGGCCTTGAACGTGAAGTCCGCCGTGTGGGCCTTGAAGGCAATGGGGACGTTGACCTCCACGCCGCCCAGGGCATCCGTGATGGCCTTGAAGCCCTCAAAGTCCACGATCGCCACATGGTCGATCCGGTTCTTGAACAGCCCCTCCAGCGTCTGCACCACCAGCGGAACTCCCCCGTAGGCCATGGCCGCGTTGATCTTCGCCTCGCCGTGGCCCGGGATGTCCACCCAGGTGTCGCGCATGATGGACATCATGTAAATGTTCTTGCGGTCCGCCGGGATGTGCACCCACATCATGGTGTCCGAGCGCTGGTTGGACGGATCCCCCGCCTCCGCCTGGCTCAGCGCTGCGCCGCGGCTGTCGCTGCCCAGCAGCAGCACGTTCATGGCGCCCGACGCCGGACCCTCCGTGGGCTTGACCGGCCGGGACGCTTCATTGGGGAAGGCCTGGGCGATCTTTTGCGTCTTGGTGTCGAAGCTGTGGGCCAGGTTGAAGACGAACAAGCCGCTGACCACCGCGGCAACCACAAAGATGGCAAGGAAAAACAGCAGGACGTTCCTGCGGGTGTTGCGCCGGCGGCGGGCAGGGACGGGCGGGGCCATTTGTTCGCTCATGGCGACATCATCGCACCGCAACTTGTGATTCCGGCGGCTTTGGCGCTGTGCAGCCCGCATTGTTGTGCGGCCGTGATGTTCTTCCTGCTGCTTGCGGGGTATTGCGGGGTTGATTGCGGGGTTTGCGAGTTCAGCGGGCGGCACTATGGCCTACCGGGCGGTTCCGTGGGCTACCGGGCGGGGCGGTCCCGGCCCGAACGATCCCTGTCTGCTTCGTACCGGCCCGCAAGGTCCCGGCCCGACAGGTAGAGAAGTGCCACGTAGCAGGCTGTGGCCACGGCCCAAAGGGCGGCCATGATGAAGGAACTGGCATCCAGTCCGTAGTTCAGGAAGCTGCCGCCATTGAATCCTGCGCCCAGGACAAACACTGCAGCCACAATGGTGAGGGCCAGATGGCTGCGGGGTTCCGTCCGGGCCGCCTGGACGATCAGCCCGAGGCTGATCACCACCAGAATCAGCCCGAGGCCAGCGTGCAGGGCGAGCCACAGGCCCCCGCGGGTGATGGCCCAGGCAACGCTTGCCGTCACACCCCCAAAATAGTTCGCGGGGTTGGAGCCGGGATGGTGGTCGGGAATCTTAACGAACAGGTTCACGACGATCCCGATTAGATACTGGGCCAACAGCACCAGGAGCGCGGCGAACTCGCCCCGGCGCAGGCTGCGCACGAGCCTTGCATTGCGTGCCGCCGCGGCACCGACCCCGCTCATGGATTCAGTATGCGCCCAGACTCCCGCCGGGGCCATGGTCCGTACAGGGTTCCCAGCTTCACGGGCTAGGCTGGTTTCATGCCTTTGAAATCCCTGTCCTGGCGGATCATTGTGCCATGTGCGGCCTCGGCCCTCTTGGTTTTGACCGGCTGTTCGCCGTCCGTAGGCGTCGCTTCAGCGCAGGACTCGAACAACCCGGCCTGCGCCCCCATGATGGTGGCCCTGCCGGACACCCTCGCCGGGGCGAGCCGCCGCACCACCAACAGCCAGGCCACAGCCGCCTGGGGCGACCCGTCCCTGGCGATCCTGCGCTGCGGCGTCACGGTCCCGACGCCCACCACCGACAAGTGCGTCACCGTCAACGGCGTGGACTGGGTCATAAAAGAACGGAACCCGAACTGGACCATGACCACCTACGGCCGCGACCCGGCGGCCGAGGTGACCATTGACCCCAACAAGATTGCATCCAGCACCGTCCTGGCCGAACTCTCCAGTTCCGCGTCCAAACTGCCGCAAACACGTGGCTGTGTTGGCCCCGGCGACACCGAAAACCTGCCCAAGGCGAAGTAGGCGGAGACCTCCGGACACGGCCTCACCCTGAGTTGATTTGGTGCCTAACAGAGGTCAGCTTGGCTTTTGTGTTACACAAGGTTGTGCGATACAATAATGGATGGCAATCACCTTTGCGACCTCGGCCGACAGACATGGCGTACCGCACGAGGATGCGCTTCACGCCACTGCTAACGCCCTGTATTCCGAACGTGTATTTGATGAGCCGAGGGCGCCCGGGCACGGCAAGCCGGCACTCTTCATTGGCCCGCCGCGGGACATGTTCATCTTCCACGTGATGGAAGCTCGCCCCAAGAACCTTGAAAGGATGAAGAGCAATGGCTAAGAAGGAAGCGGCAGCACTAACCGCCAAAGACCAGACCCGCTACCAGATCATGGCTGACTGGGCCGAAAGCGCCATGGCCCCGGTGGCTGTGCGCGGCACCGCACTGTACGGCGAGGACGCCGCTGCCCATGCGCGCGGCATGCTCGCAGATGCGGGCATGGATCCTGCAGAGCTCGACCGCCTGATCGGCGGGCGGCCGAACCTGGACCCTGACGCCAAGCCTGGCAAGCACTCCCCGCAGCTGAACCTGCGGGTCACCCCGGAGCTCAAGCAACAGATTAGTGACCTCGCCCATGAGCGTGGAACCAAGCCCAGCGAGCTGGCCAGGGAGCTCCTGACCGCCGGTGTGCGTGAGCTCCAACGCTCCCACCAGGGCACCACGCACGGGAAAACACATACGGCCTGACGGTTCGTTATGCGGTCCCGCTCAATTCGTCCGATCCCGCAGGTCAGGGCACCAAGGGCAGCCTGCCGACCATCCGGTCGCCCCGGTTCCGCGGGCCCACGATGCTGACGGCGTAGTAGTCCATTTCCTCGGCCGCTGTTGCACCCACTGCCTCGAGGTATTCGGCGTAGACGCGGATGTGCTGTGCATCCCGCCCACGGCATGCCTGCATGGTGGTTCCCGCCGGCGTCAAGTGCGCCCGGGCCGAGGATTCCCATCACTGCCTGTGATGTTGCCGCCGCGGCGCAGATGGCCGCATTCCACGGGCACCGAGGACTTCATCATTCATGTGGTGGTGGCAGACAACGAAAGCCTCTACGCCTTTGTCATTGACGAGCTCACCAAGCGCCGGGAAATTGTCGATGTGCGAACGTCGGTGGTGTACGAGCACATTCGCAGCCGGCGGATCGACCCCATCACGGCCGACAAGCGGGCACAGCGCTAACGCGGGCCGGCTTGCGCTCCGGCCGCCGGTTCACCGCGCCGTGAGCCGCCACAGCGAAGTCACTTCACGGGAACGCGCAGCGAAGAAGGGATCGTTGCGGTCCATGGACCGCGGGTGCTTCGCCGGGGTGTCCAGCCTGTCCTTGACAGTGAGGCCGGCCTGTTCTATCCAGCCCAGCAGTTCCGCCCGGGACCGCAGGCCCAGGTGTTCGGCGAGGTCGGAAATGACGAGCCAGCCCTCTCCCCCGGGTTCAAGGTGTTCATCCAGCCCGGCAAGGAATGCCTTGAGCATGCGGCTTTTGGGGTCGTAAACGGCGTTGTCCAGCAAGGTGTGGGGCGTGCCGGGCAGCCACGGCGGGTTGCAGACGATCAGGGGCGCCCGGCCCGCGGGGAACATGTTGGCCAGGACCGGCTCCACCTGTCCAGCCAGCCCGAGCAGCCGCAGGTTGTCCACGGCGCAGGCGATGGCGCGCGGCTCACTGTCCGTGGCAACGACCTTTTTGACGCCGCGCCGGGCCAGGATGGCGGCCAGCACCCCGGTGCCCGTGCCGACGTCGAACGCCAAGTCCCTGGCGGGGAGATCCGCCGCTGCCACCAGGTCCAGATACTCGCTGCGGATCGGCGCGAAGGTACCGTAATGCGGAGAGATCTTCGCGTCAAGCGCCTCGACGTAGACCCCGTTCCTGCGCCATTCGTGGGCGCCGATGGCGCCCAGAACGTCCTGCAGCGGCGCCACTTCCAGCGATTCCACCGGCCCGGCGGCTTCCAGCCAGGCCTCCGCGATGTCCGGGGCGCGCCGCAGGGCCACGGCGGGGCCGGGTTCCAGCGGGACCAGCAGCAGGCCCAGCATCCGGGCCCGGTGGGAGCGGGACTGCCGGTAGCGGTAGAAGGCGTCGGCGACATTCCCGCCGTCGTGCTTCTTGCCGGCCGGGATGCGTCGGGCCATGGCGGAGAGGAGCTGGCGGGCGTTGTGGTAATCGCCGGTCCACAGCAGCGCGGTACCCTGTGCGGCGAGGCGGTAGGCGTCGTCGGCGGTCAGGAAATCATCCGCCGGGACCACGTTCTTCGGCGCGGGCGCGTTGTTGGCCGACCGCCACAGCGCCGAGCGCTCCCCGCCGTCCTGAACCCACGTAATGATGGGAACGCTGGCTTGGTTCGTGGTCATGTGCGGTTTGGCTCCTGAAGTTGGGTGGGCTTGGTGATTGGGCGTGTGAGAAATTTCGGTCTCGGCGGGCCCGGCCACCGGTCAAGTTTAGCCGTGGACGGCGGTGGTGCCCGAAATTTCAGGCATGGAGGCCTCCCGAATTAAAAAAACGTGCAAACCATGTAAAACCCGCAAATCACGTATAGACTAATGGGACTATGGCGTCATCGAGTCACTCTAAGGACCCCACAATGAGCAACACACTGACCCGCAGCCAGCTTCCGGGTGAAGTTGCCTTGGCTCTGGGCATCTCTGTGGACACAGTCGCCCGGTATGCCCGAGAAGGGCTGATCCCGTTTGCCAAGACTCCGAAGGGCCACCGCAGGTATAACCTCGCCGAGGTCCGAGATGCCCTCGCATCCTGGCAACGTTCCGGGCCTCCGCTGCTGGCCGCCGGAAGCTCCACCCAGAGGCGCCCGTTGGTCACCGGACCAGCGGTGAAGGCCAGTCCCCAGTCTCGTCTCAGGGAGGAACTCAGGGCCACCCGAACGGCTGATGGAAGCCAAGAACCCACCGAGGACCCCGCGCCCCGGGGCGGCACCGCATTTGATCAGGTACTCGTGCACGCAAAGCGCGTTTTGGTTGCCGAAGGGTGATGATGAATGACGCATGATTATCTGACAGCCAAGCCTGCACTGCCCGGGAGACCATATTGAACGACATATCCGCAGGACAGGTACCGTCATCCCGTCAGGTCAAGGCCGTTCTGGAAACGATCGCGCAGGGGGACGTAATTTCCTTGGGTGCGGTAAGCATCGTGGGTATAGGGGCAAGTTCCGCATGGCACTCCACAGCGGAGCACGAAGGCACGCCCGGGCGCGAACCTGGGGAGCAGATCTGGACCTTGAGTATAGAAAGTGACGTCGGTTGGTATGTGGTCACTACCCAGGACTGTGACATCGTGCGCGAGCCCCGCATCGAGCCATGCTTGGTTGTGTGTCCGTTGATGTTCGTTGCCAAGGAAGAGTGGCATGCACTTCGATCAGGTCCAGGCTCGCCCCGGTTCTTTCCATATCCGGATGGCAGGAAGCTTCCCGCGTCGGAAGGAAAGCTCCCCGTCGCCGATCTGCGGTTCATTACGAGCATAGACAAGACCGCACTGGTGCACAGCACTGTAGAGGTTCTTCGCCCGCTCTCGGCTCCTCAACGCGCTCGTTTCGGGCGCTGGGTCGGCTCGAGATACGCTCGTGTTCCCCATCCAGACAATCTGGAACAAGATTTCCTACCGAAGTCCGCAGCCATCATTCGCAAGCTGGCCAAGAGGTTTTCCCAAGGCGGTGCCAATGATCCGGAAGCCCGCCTCGTCGGTGCTGCAGAGAGCTGGTATCTTGGCGGCAACGACAAACGTGTGGTCTTTATCCCCATGATCTCTGAAGCAACGGCCAAGGCTTCCGGCCTTTGGGACGACGCCGGCGCAACATTCCAAGCCGGGTCCGTGGAGGCGGCTGAAAAAAGACTGGCCAGCAAGCTCCGCGCGTCCCTTCCGGCGGGATCCGGATACTCCTGTTCCGTCGAAACATCAACACTCCACACAGCAACAGCTGCCGACCTGCTGGAATGGTCCGAATGGATCCTGGAAGATCCCGGCGACCCGCTTGAGGAGCCCGCCAACGCGGGAGACTGAAGCTACCTGCCGGGGTGATTCATCACCCGCCGGGCCCCTGCCTCGTCCCTCGACCGGGGCCCGCGGGCTGTGCCCGTGCGGAAACTTGGGACTTGACAAGCTTGCGCCGGCGGGCTCAACCAGCCCACCGTACAGGCCGACCGCGATCAAAGAATCGCTGCAACGCCGCGGACCGTGGCGGCCGCACCGCCGGCAAAGGCGAGGATGACGACCAGGAGGCGGCCGGCGTCGTGCGTGACATGCTTGGCGGCCACCTCCCCCGCAACCAGGCCAAGAACCATGGCCGCGCACGCGGCTAGCCACGCCCAGGCGGGCAGGGCCGGCACGGCAACGGGACTGGTGATGAGCTTGGCCGCAATCGAGGCCAGCGCGGTCACCATGAAGTACGGCTGCATCGTGGCCGCGAACGACCTCTGCTCCCAGCGGGTGGCCACCGCATAGACGCTCATGGCGGGACCGCCCACCCCGGCCAAAACGTTCATGGCGCCGCTGGCAGTGCCGGCCACGAACGTGGTCCCCGCGCCGGGCTCGCGCGGCCGCGGCTTGGCGAGCAGCGACACCGTCCGGCTGAGGATGATAAGCACCCCGATGCCGACATCCAGCCAGGCAGCGGGGACGGATCTCAGCAGCAGGGCGCCGGGGACGATCCCGACCAGCGCAGCGGGGGCGAGGCGGCTGAACTTCCGCCAGTCAATGTCGCCGAAAACGCGGCCCAGGATCATCGCCGACGCCGCGGCACTGGCGATGTTGACCGTGACCACCCCGCTGACAGGTCCCAGCAGCAGCACCATGAACGGGGCCGACACCAACGCAAAGCCCATGCCCGTCAGCCGCTGCAGCGACGCGCCCACAAGTATGGCAACAGCCAGCAGGGCGATGGTCATGGGCTCCTTTGAATTGTCGTCAAGGCGGAAAGTTGGGAGAGGCGCCTGCTGCGTTGAGAACGGGGCATTCCTGCACCCTGTTTCCCGATGACGGGGCCAACTCGCGAACGCCCCCACAAGATACACCGTCCTCGCGGGTTGGCCCCGCCGTCGGTGAATTCGGCTCCTCGGACCCTGGCCTCGGCAAGCCACCGGACCGCCCGGCCACCGGGAGTTACCGCAGGCCCGTTTTTCGGTGCAGCGCCAGCTGGAGGAGCTCGTCGATCAGCTCCGGGTAGCCCATCCCGGAGGCGGCCCACATCTGCGGGTACATGGAGCTCGGCGTGAAGCCCGGCATCGTATTAATCTCGTTGATGATGAGATCGCCGCCCGCGGTGTAGAAGAAGTCCACGCGGGAGAGGCCCTCGGCGCCGACGGCCTCGAACGCCAGGGCAGCGAGCTCCCTGACGCGGGCAATGTCCACCGCCGGCATGTCCGCCGGGCAGCTGAGGTTCACGGCGTCGCCCTGGACGTATTTGGCCTCAAAGTCGTAGAACTCGTGGTGCGCGCCGTCCACCATGGCGATCTCGCCCGGCAGCGAGACACGCGGGGCGTCGCTCCCCCGCCCTTCCAGCACGGCGATCTCAATTTCGCGGCCCACAATGCCGGCCTCGATGACCAGCTTGAGGTCGTGCTCTCGGGCCCCTTCAATGGCGGCATCCAGGCCGTCCAGCGAGTCCACCTTGGAGATGCCCATGGACGATCCTGCGCGGGCGGGCTTGACGAAAACGGGGAATCCAAGTGCGGCAACACGTTCCCGGACACGGTCAGGCGATACGGTCCATTCGCGGTCGGTGACGGCCACGTACGGCCCCACGGTGAGCCCGGCGGCCTCAAACACCACCTTCATGAAGTGCTTGTCCATGCCCAGGGCGGACGCCAGCACTCCGGCGCCCACATAACGGGTGTCCGAAAGCTCCAGCAGCCCCTGGACGGTGCCGTCCTCGCCCCACGGACCGTGCAGCAGCGGGAACACCACGTCCACGGCACCAAGTTCCTCGGGCACACTGCTCGACTTGGTCACCACCAGCTGGTGATCCCCGCCCAGGTGCGCCAGCGAAACAGTCCTGTCCCCGGGCGCCACTTCGGGCAGCTCACCCCCGGTCAGCGACCACCCGGAGATCTCGTTCCCGGCCAGCACCCACTGGCCGTTTTTCGCAATGCCGATGGGAACGACGTCGTACTTGGTCCTGTCAATGGCACCCAACACGCCGGCCGCCGTGACGCAGCTGACGGCATGCTCGCTGGAGCGTCCGCCAAACAGGATGGCCACCCGGATGCGGCCGGGCACGGCTGTGGTCGGGGGTGTCGCTTGAGTGCTCACGCGTTATTCGCCTTCGGATTTCAGTTCGCGGGCCAGCAGCAGTGGCCCCAGATCGTCGACTGTCATTTTACCCTCCAGCACGGCGACCACGGCGTTCGTGATGGGCATGTCAACGCCCATCTTGGCGGCCAGGTCCTTGACGGCGCGGCCGGACTTGATGCCCTCGGCGGTCTGCGTCATGCGGTTGTTGACCTCCTCCAGCGTCAGGCCCTCGCCGAGCATGCGCCCGGCCGTGTGGTTGCGGCTCAGCGACGACGAGCACGTCGCCACGAGGTCGCCCAGCCCGGCCAGCCCGGACAGCGTCTCGGCCTTGCCGCCCAGCGCGAGCGCCAGCCGCGTGGTTTCCGCCAGCCCGCGGGTGATGACCGACGCCTTCGTGTTGTCGCCCACCTTCTGCCCCTCGCAGATCCCAACGCACAGCGCAATCACGTTCTTGACGATCCCGCCAATCTCCACGCCCACCACGTCGTCGTTGGTGTACGGGCGGAAGTACGGGGGCGTGCACACCTTCGCCACCCACTTGGCTGTGCTTTCCTCCGCGCACGCCACCACCGAGGCCGTGGGTTCCTGCCGGGCAATTTCCATGGCCAGGTTGGGCCCGGAAACCACCACCACCCGGTCCGGCGTGAGGTTCAGCTCCCCTTCGATCACCTGGGACATGCGCTGGTCCGTTTCCAGCTCCAGGCCCTTCATCAAGCTGACGACTACGGCGTCCCCGGCCAGGAGCCCCGCCCACCCGCGCAGCTGCCCGCGCAGTGTTTGGGCGGGGACCGCCAGGATCACCAGCTGTGCGTCCTTAAGGACCTCGACGACGTCGGTGGAGGCGCTGATGTTGTGCGGCAGTTCCGTGGTGGAAAGGTAGCGCGGGTTGCGGTGGTGGCCGTTGATTTGGTCCACCACCTCCTGGCGGCGCCCCCACAACACTATTTTCCGGTCCGTGCCCTGCGCCGCGTCCGCGAGGACCTTGGCAAACGTGGTTCCCCAACTGCCGGCACCGAGCACCGCGATCTTGGCCGGTGCCGTGCCATCCACGTAGCTCACTGAACGTCCCCTGTTTCTGTAGTGCCGCCGTCGTTCTTCTGGTTCTTCTGGGGGTGCTGGTCCTGGGCAGGCTTGGCGCCGCGCTCCACGAACCGGCCGTGCGTGGACTGGTCGTGGGCGGTGGGATCCCAGCGCCGGGCCGGTGCCTTCCCGCCGCGCAGGGGTTCCAGCAGGGTGGTGATGTCCGCCATGATGACCTCGGTCATGGCTTCAAGCGTGGCCTTGTCGCCCTGGTGGCCGTTGAAGGCGCTCAGGTCGATGGGGTCGCCCACCACCACGTGCGCTTTCTTGCGGGGGAAGATCTTGAAGCCCTTGGCATAGCGGGGGAACACCTCCTGGGCACCCCAGTGCGCCACCGGGACGACCTTGGCGCCCGTGCTCAGCGCCAGCCGGGCGGCACCCGTGCGGCCCTTCATGGGCCAGAGGTCCGGGTCCCGGGTGAGCGTGCCTTCAGGGTAGATGACCACGGCGCCGCCCATGGCCAGCACCTTTTCGGCGCCCTCCAGCGACTTCCCGGCACCGATGCCGCTGCGCTCCACGGGGATCTGGTTGGCGCCGCGCAGAATGGCACCGAGCACGGGCGTGCGGAACAACCCGTCCTTGGCCAGGAAGTGCGGCATGATGTTTTGGTTGTAGAGCATATGGCCCACCACAATGGGGTCGATCTCCGTGCAGTGGTTGGGCACCACGATGAAGCCTTCGCCCCGGGGCAGCTTCTCCAGGCCGTGCCATTCCTTGCCGAGCGCCACGTTCATGGCGGGGCGGGCCAGTCCCGCCAGGATGGCGAAGAACATGCGGGTGGAAACGGTCATGCCCTTGGGCTTGAAGGGGCGTTTGTGTGTCCCCACCCCTAGACCAGCGCCCGGGAGGATTCGTGGACCTCGAAGTCGGCGCCGAGGCCGTTGAGCTTGTCCGTGAACCTCTCGTAGCCGCGGCTGATGATGTCAATGCCGGTCACCGTGGAGGTGCCCTGGGCCGCCAGTGCGGCGATCATGTGGCTGAAGCCGCCGCGCAGGTCCGGGATGTCGATTGTGGCGCCCTTCAGCGGCGTGGAGCCGGAAATCACGGCCGAATGGATGAAGTTGCGCTGGCCGAAACGGCACGGCACGCTGCCCAGGCATTCGCGGTGGAGCTGGATGCTGGCACCCATCCTGGTGAGCGCCTCCGTGAAGCCGAAGCGGTTCTCGTAGACGGTCTCGTGGACAATGGAGACGCCTTCGGCCTGGGTCAGCGCCACGACGAGCGGCTGCTGCCAGTCGGTCATGAAGCCGGGGTGCACGTCCGTTTCCAGGACCAGGGGCTTCAAGTCGCCGCCGGGGTGGTAGAACCGGATGCCGTCGTCGTGAATGTCCATGCCGCCGCCGATCTTGCGGAAGGTGTTCACGAACGTCATCATGTCCCGCTGGCTGGCACCCTCCACGTAGATGTCCCCGCCGGTGACCAGGGCGGCCGAGGCCCAGGACGCGGATTCGTTGCGGTCCGGCAGTGCGGTGTGGACGTAGCCGGTGAGTTCCTTCACGCCCTCGATGCGGATGGTGCGGTCCGTCTGGACGGAGATGATGGCGCCCATTTTTTGCAGGATGGCGATCAGGTCAATGATTTCCGGCTCGGTGGCCGCGCCGCTAAGCTCAGTGATGCCCTCGGCCCTTGTTGCCGAAAGGAGCACCTGTTCCGTGGCGCCCACGCTGGGGTACGGCAGGTCGATCTTCGTGCCCTTGAGGCCGTTGGGTGCCGAGATGAGGATGCCGCCGCCGGTCTTGTCCACCACGGCGCCAAACTTGCGCAGGACATCCAGGTGGTAGTCGATGGGCCGGTCGCCGATCTTGCAGCCGCCCAGGTCCGGGATGAACGCGTGTCCGATGGAGTGGATGAGCGGGCCGCAGAGCAGGATCGGGATGCGCGAATCGCCGGCGTGGGTGTTGATTTCGGAGCTGGAGGCCGTCTTGGCATTGGCCGGGTCCATGGTGAGATCGCCCGTGACGGGATCCTTGACCACCGTGACGCCGTGGATCTGCAACAGGGAGGTAACCACCTCCACGTCCTTGAGTTCGGGCACGTTGCGCAGCGTGGACGGCGCATTGCCGAGCAACGCCGCCACCATGGCCTTGGGCACCAGGTTCTTGGCACCGCGCACCTTAACGCGCCCCTTGAGCGGGACACCTCCATGGACCGTCAGAATCCTGCTCATACACACACATCCTTTATTGCGTTCCGGCTCCCGTTGCCGTCCGGGGTTGTCCCGGGGGGCCCGCGGGGCGCCTCCCGGTACATGCCGGGGCTCCCCCGCTATGGTCCGGGGCTTCAGTCAAGCATAGTTTCTCCCCATCTGGATGCGTAAATGTGCTGCAGCGGTTGTGGCGCATGCCTCGCTTGGGCGCGCACCTTGGGCCCCTCGAAAAATGACACCGTTCCCGCTTTCGGAGCCCGGGATCCCGGCGTCCGAAAGCGGGAACGGTGTCAGAAGTCCGGATCGGTGTCAGAAACGCACCGGCGGGAGCCCCCCGCACATGGGCCCCGCAATTCAGGATCAATCAGCCGATTCGGCCTCCTGACTGAATGAAAGAGCGCGGGCCACCCTCCGTTTCGGGGCAGAAGTCCATGTCGGTCTCCGAACCGGATTCGCGTTGCCGGGGACAGCATGACGCCGGTGCGAAAGTCCGTTTCAGGTTCCGCATTGGTTCAGAACGCCGGGGCAGCGCATGTCTTACGATGCCGCGGCGCCGCCGGGTTCAAAGGCCTCCCACATGGCCGCGTAGGCACCTCCCCGGCGCAGCAGTTCCGCGTGGGAACCCGTCTCCACGATCCGCCCGTTGTCCAGGACCACGATCCGGTCCGCGGCCTGTGCCGTCTGCAGGCGGTGCGCGATGACCACCGTGGTGCGGCCCTGCGACAGCCGGTGCATGGCGGCGGTGACCTTGGCCTCGGTGGCAAGATCCAGGTTGGAGGTGGCCTCGTCCAGCATCAGGATGGCCGGGTCCACCAGCTCGGCCCGCGCCAGGGCAATGAGCTGTCGCTGCCCGGCGGACAGGGACCGGCCGCGTTCGGCCAGCTCGTGCCGGTAGCCGCCGTCGAGCGTGGCAATGAAGTCGTGGGCGCCCACGGCCCGGGCGGCGGCCTCCACCGTGGCGTCGCCGGCATCGGGACGCCCGTACGCGATGTTGTCGCGGATGGAGCCGGTGAACAGGAACGCCTCCTGTGGCACGTACCCGAGCTGGCGCCGGTACCCGGTGAGGTCCAGCTCCCGCAGGTCCCGTCCGTCCACCCGGACGCTGCCGGCGACGGGGTCGTAGAAGCGGATCAGCAGCTTCATGACCGTCGACTTCCCGGCACCCGTCTCACCCACCAGCGCCACCGTCTCCCCCGGAGCGATCCGCAGCTCCAGCCCCCGGATGGCCTCGGGCGGCTTGCTCATGCCCGCGTAGGCCGGCCCGAGCTGCCGGGCATCGGCGGGCCCGCGCAGCGCCGGCCGGCCGATGCGTTGGATGGGCTCGGAGGGGTAGCTGAAGTGCACTCCGTCCAGCACCAGCTCGCCGCGCAGCCGGCCCGGGTCCTTGGCCGATGGTGCGTTGGGCGTGAGCGTGTCCATCTTCATCAGGTCCGCGATCCGCAGCACCGACACGCGCGTCTGCTGCCAGGCGTCGAAGACCTGGGACAGCTGCTGGATGGGCGAGAAGAACATGTCGATGTACAGCAGGAATGCGATCAGCGCGCCGGTGGTCAGCCCTCCCCCGGCGACCATGCCCGCCCCGACGCCGAGCACAATGGCAGCGGCGCCGTCGGCCAGGAACGCCACGAATGGAAAGTAGGTGGCAACCAGGCGCTGGGCAGCCAGGCGGGAGTCCAGGTAGCGGGTCCCGAATACGTGGAAGCGCTCAATGGTGGCGGCCTCGTGCACGAACGCCTGGGATTCCCGCACACCGGCCAGGCTCTCCTGAAAGTCGCCATTGACGACGGCGATGCGGTCACGCGACTGGTCGTAGAGCTTTGCGGCGCGGTGCCGGAACATCACCGTGGCAATGGCCAGCGGAATGATGACGGCGAAGACGCACAGCGCGAGCTCGGCATTGAAGATCACCAGGGCGGTGCCGACGCCGGCGAATGTCACGAACGCGACAAGGGCGGACAGCAGTCCGTTTTCGATCAGGGACTCGAACTGGTCCACGTCCGTGGTCATCCGGGTCATGATCCGCCCGGCCATCTCTCGCTCGTAATAGTCCAGCGACAGCCGCTGGAGCTGGGCCCAGATCCTGATCCGCAGCGACAGCATGACCCGCTGCGCCGTGCGGCCCGTGACAAACGTTTCGCCAACGTTGATGATGAAGTCCGCCAGCGTCGCCACCAGGTAGATGCCCGAGGCTGCGAACAGCACCGACTCCAGCCCCTGGCTGACACCTTGATCAATGCCCGTGCGCACCAAAACCGGCCCAACCAGGGACGCCCCGGCATCCAGCACCACCAGCAGAAGCCCCAGCAGCAGGGGGCGGCGGAATTCCCGCAGCAGCCCCCACAGGCTGAAGTCCTTGTCCGGCCGGGTTTCCCTGGGCAGGTCGACGACGGCGGTGTCGCGCACCGGCCGCAGTGCCGCCACCCGGGCCAGCAGTTCCGGGGTCGGTGCCAGATTCCGGCGCCAGCCGCCACCGCCGCCGCGCCCCAGGCCGGCTCCGATGCTGGGCGCGCCGATGGCCGACCCCGCACCCGACAGGAGCCCGGACTCGCGCGGGCGTCCCCACGCCGCCGCCGTCGTTCCCGGCGCTGTTTTGGAGGCACTTCCCGGACCGCTCCCGGCCCCGGACTGCGCTGCCTTCCGCGCCATGTAGGCGGTGAGCGCCTCGATGCCCTCCCCCACAGGCGGCGGGGCGTCGTCGTCATCCCCGGTGAATCCCGTCAGCAGGGCGCGGTAGATTGCGCTTGAGTCCAGCAGATGTTCGTGGGTGCCGGACGCCACGATCCTGCCGGAGTCGAACACGATGATCCGGTCGGCCAGGTGCAGGGAGGAGAGCCTGTGGGCGACAAGGAGCGTGGTCCGCCCGCGCATGATCTCGCGCAGCCCGTCGTGGATGGCCTCCTCGGTCCGGACATCCACGGCGCTGGTGGCGTCGTCGAGAATGAGGATCCGCGGGTCGGCCACAATGGCCCGGGCCATCGCGATCCGCTGGCGCTGGCCGCCGGAAAGGATCAGGCCGCGTTCGCCGACCATGGTGTCGTAGCCCTTGGGAAGCCCGAGGATGAAATCGTGTGCCTGGCAGATCCGGGCGGCCGACTCGATCTCCTCATCCGTGGCGTCCGGCCGGCCGTAGGCGATGTTCGCCCTGACCGTGTCGGAGAACAGGAAGCTCTCCTCGAACACGGAGCTGATCCGCCGGCGCAGCGAATTCAGGCCCACCCCGCGGATGTCGTGCCCGTCGATCAACACCGTCCCGGACTGCGGATCGTAGAAGCGCGAGACCAGCAGGGTGGCGGTGGTCTTGCCGCTGCCGCTGGGGCCGACCAGGGCCACCCGCTCCCCTGCGGCAATGTGGAGGCTGACTCCGTCGAGCACCGTGTTGGCGCCGCCGTCGGCCATGTCCGTGTAACTGAAGCCGACGTCGCGGAACTCGATGTCACCGGCAACGTCGGGCAGTTCCAGCGCGCCCGAGATGTCGGCGATGGCCGGCGTGAGGTCCAGCAGCTGGAAGATCCGCTCGAGCCCGGCGCGCGCCTGCTGCCCGATGGTGAGCAGGCCTGCGAGCTGGCGGGCAGGGGCCATGAGCTGGGCGACGTAGGTGGAGAAGGCCAGGAAGGTGCCGAGCGTGATGTCGTGTTGCAGGACAAGGTATCCGCCGACGGCGAGCACGGCCACCTGCCCAAGCGACGGGATGGCCTGGAGGAGGGGCTGGTACCGGGCCTGCAGGCGGGTGGCCCGCAGCTGGGAACCGTACAGTTTCCCCGAGGAGCCGGCAATCCGCTCGATCTCGTGCTGCTCCTGCCCGAACGCCTTGACGACGCGGACCCCGTTGACCACCTCATCAACGATTTGCACCACGTCGCCCTCGCGCTGCTGGGCGTCCCAGGTGGCCGGGAAGATGCGCCAGCGCATGCGGTAGGAGACGAACAGCAGCGCCGGCGCCATGATGAGGCTGATGACGGCCAGCAGCGGCGAGAGATACAGCATGACCGCAATGGACAGGACCATCATTAGCACGTTGCCGCTCATGATGGGAAGGAAGGAAAGCAGCCCCTGCACGAGTGCGGAGTCAGAGTTCGCGCGCGCCACCAGCTGCCCGGTGGGCATCCTGTCCAGGTTGCCGGCGTCCATGGCCTGCAGGTGCTCGTGCATGTCGTTGCGAAGGTCATATTGCACGGCCAGGGCGACCCGGCCGCCACGGTAGCGCCGCAGATAGGAGAACGCGAACGTGGCGATACCCAGGCCAATCAGCAGCGCCAGCCACGGCCACAGCGGCGAGGTGGGAATCAGGATCACATTGTCGACGATCTGCCGGGTGACCAGCGGGACGACCGTCTGGGCCGTGCTGCCCAGCACCGCAGCGCCGAAGGAGATGATCATGTCCACCCGGTGCCGCATGAGGTAGCCCCACAGGCGGCGGACCCAACCCGGCGCCTGGCCACCGGGGCCGGCTGCGCCCTTCGCGGCGGGGCCGGCTGCGCCCGGCGCCGGCTTCGATCCGGGGAGTGGTGCGCCCGGGCCGGCTGCGCCTTCGTGATGTTCGACGCCGTCCCCCTGCGGACCGTGTTCCCTCACCTGCGTCACGGCGCGGCCGCCCTGCGAGCTTTCGCCATCCTGCGCCCGGCGTACACCTGGCTGACGGCGTCGTTGAGCAGCCCCACGGTGTCGATGACTTCCTCCGGGCGGCCGGTTGCCGCGGCAATTTCGCGCAGCTCGGCAGCCATGGCGGCGTCGGCACGCTCCAGCACCTGCCAGCCCTCCGTCGTCAGCTGCAGGCCGGCCGCGCGCTGGTCACCCGCCACGCCGACGCGGACCAGAAGGCCGCGCTCCGCCAGTGTTGCAACGGCGGCGCTGACGGCGGGCCGGCCCAGGGCCAGCCGTGCGGCAACGCGGGAGGCAATTTCCTCCCCCGCGGACACCGCCGCCAGAACGCGGTAGTGCGGCAAGCTCAGCTCCACGAGGGAGCGCTCCAGGAGCCGCGACACGCGCACCAGCGCCCGGACCGCTGCCACGGCGGCGTCGGGTTCACCGCTGGGTTCGTGCTTTTTGCTCACCCTTCAAGCGTAGGCACATTGTTCGGGCATCGAACCATTTATTGGCTGTGAATTTGCTGGAAGCGTCAGCTTGTCGATAGGTCAGGAACAATTCCCCGCATCTCCATTCTCGGGGCTTGTCGAGACCGGATATCACCGAATCCACATCCGGCCGCACCCACAGAAGCCGCACCACTGAATCCACATCCGGTCGCACCCACAGGAGCCGCACCACCGAATTCACATCCGGCCGCACCCACAGAAGCCGCACCACCGAATCCACATCCGGCCGCACCCACAGAAGCCGCACCACCGAATCCACATCCGGACGCACCCACAGAAGCCGCACCACCGAATCCACATCCGGACGCACCCACAGAAGCCGCACCACCGAATCCACATCCGGACGCACCCACAGAAGCCGCACCACCGAATCCACATCCGGACGCACCCACAGAAGCCGCACCACCGAATCCACATCCGGACGCACCCACAGAAGCCGCACCACCGAATCCACATCCGGACGCACCCACAGAAGCCGCACACGGTGCCGGCCGAGTTCTGGCGAGACCATGGACTCCGCCCGGAGCTCTGGAGCTCTGGATCTCGATGGGGCCCGAACCTGAGCCGCTCCCACTACGCGCAATCCCCCGGGCTCGCCCCTTCGTCCCATCGCTGAGCCGGCCAGCCGGCCAGCCGAAGTTCCTCGAGCCTGCGGGCACCCACGGCGGGACCGCCGTCGTGCATCAACAAGCACCCGGCCTCCGAGGGCCTGCCCACGGCACCGGGGACGAAAAAAACCGGTCCGCCCCCGAGGGGACGGACCGGCGTCACGGCGCTTAGATCTAGCTCTTGGCCGGCAGCGTGGTCGGTTTGAACGACGGCCGGGTGGCCTCGAATGCGGTGATGTCCGGTTCGTTGCGCAGCGTCAGGCCAATGTCGTCCAGGCCCTCCAGCAGGCGCCAGCGGGTGTAGTCGTCGATCTGGAAGGGCGCCACGACGGTGCCGGCGGTGACCAGCTTGGACTCCAGGTCAACCGTGACCTGGGTGCCCGGCGCGTTTTCCAGGACCTTCCAGATCAGCTCGATGTCGTCCTGGGCCACCTCGGCGGCCACCAGGCCCTGCTTGCCGGAGTTGCCGCGGAAAATATCGGCGAACCGGGAGGACAACACGGCCTTGAAGCCGTAGTCCTTCAGCGCCCAGACGGCGTGTTCGCGGGAGGAGCCGGTGCCGAAGTCCGCACCGGCCACCAGCACGGAGCCGGCGTTGAACGGCTCCTGGTTGAGGATGAATTCCGGGTTTTTGCGCCAGCTGGAGAACAGCGCGTCCTCAAAGCCGGTGCGGGTGATCCGCTTGAGGTAGACGGCCGGGATGATCTGGTCGGTGTCGACGTTGCTTTGACGCAGCGGAACACCAATGCCGGTGTGGGTGGAGAACTTTTCCATGGATGAGCTCCTTACGCTACGTTGCTTGCGGATGTGGCCCCGGCGCGGGCAGCCACAGTGCCGGCCGGTTCGAGGTCCGACGGCGAGCTGAGGGTGCCGCGCACTGCCGTTGCCGCGGCGACGACGGGCGAGACCAGGTGTGTCCGGCCGCCCTTGCCCTGACGTCCCTCGAAGTTGCGGTTGGACGTGGACGCGCAGCGCTCGCCCGGTTCCAGCTGGTCCGGGTTCATGCCCAGGCACATGGAGCAGCCGGCAAAGCGCCACTCGGCACCGAAGTCCAGGAATACCTGGTCCAGGCCCTCGGCCTCGGCTTCCAGGCGGACGCGGGCGGAGCCGGGGACCACCATCATGCGGATGTTGGGGTCCTTTTCGCGCCCGCGGATGATGTCCGCGGCAGCGCGCAGGTCCTCGATGCGGGAGTTCGTGCAGGAGCCCAGGAATACGGTGTCGACGCGGATGTCCTTCATCGGCGTGCCGGCTTCCAGGTCCATGTAGGCCAGGGCGCGCTCGGCGGCGGCCTTCGCGTTCTCGTCGCCGAAGTCCTCAGGTGAGGGAACGGCGTCGTTCAGGGAAACGCCCTGCCCCGGGTTGGTGCCCCAAGTGACAAACGGTTCGAGCGTGTTGGCGTCCAGGGACACTTCGGCGTCGAATTCGGCGTCGTCCTCGGTGGCCAGCGACTTCCAGTATTCGACGGCGTTGTCCCAGTCCGCGCCCTGCGGTGCGTGCGGGCGGTCCTTGAGGAACTTGAAGGTGGTCTCGTCCGGGGCGATCATGCCGGCGCGGGCGCCCGCCTCGATGGACATGTTGCAGATGGTCATGCGGGCGTCCATGGACAGGGCCCGGATGGCGGATCCGCGGTATTCCAGGACGTAGCCCTGGCCGCCGCCGGTGCCGATCTTGGCGATGATGGCCAGGATGATGTCCTTGGAGCTGACGCCGGGGCGCAGCGTGCCCTCGACGTTGATGGCCATGGTCCGGAACGGCTTCAGCGGAAGGGTCTGGGTGGCCATGACGTGCTCCACCTCGGAGGTGCCGATGCCGAACGCCAGCGCGCCGACGGCACCGTGGGTTGAGGTGTGCGAGTCGCCACAGACCACCGTCATGCCGGGCTGGGTCAGGCCCAGCTGCGGGCCCACCACGTGGACGATGCCCTGTTCGGCGTCGCCCAGGGAGTGTAGGCGGACGCCGAATTCCTTGCAGTTGTTGCGCAGCGTCTGGATCTGCGTTCGGCTGGTCAGGTCCGCGATGGGCTTGTCAATGTCCAGCGTGGGCGTGTTGTGGTCCTCGGTGGCGATGGTCAGGTCCGGGCGGCGCAGCGGGCGACCGGCCAGGCGCAACCCCTCGAAAGCCTGCGGGGACGTGACTTCGTGGATCAGATGAAGGTCGATGTAGAGAAGGTCGGGCTGGGCGGCGTCGCCGTCGCCTTCACCCTGCTTGACCACGTGGTCGCGCCAAACTTTTTCGGCCAGCGTCTTCGCTGCACGGCGCGGCGCCGTCGCGGATACCGCCGGCACCTGTGCTGAGCCCTGTGCGTCGGGTGTGGTTGCCTCGGTCACGGCCAGCTCCCTTCATCAGTTGAGCCCGGCCCGCCCGTGGAATTGGGGTCGGACGCGGCGCTCGGTGGTTTGTATGTGTCCACTGTTCCAGCGTTGCTGGCGCAGAAGCCAGCCCGTCGATTTGCATCTCACATAATGAGACGTCAATATCATTACATGGACAATTCTAGCGGCGTTGGCGTCATCGATAAAGCGGCCCTTGTGCTTGATGCACTTGAGGCGGGCCCCACCACCCTGGCGCAGCTCGTCGCGGCCACCGGTTTGGCCCGTCCCACCGTGCACAGGTTGGCACTTGCCCTGGTACATCACCGGCTGGTCAGCCGGGACATGCAGGGGCGTTTTGTGCTGGGCAGCCGCCTGGTGGAGCTCGCTTCGGCTGCGGGCGAGGACCGGCTGATTGCGGCCGCCGGCCCCGTTTTGCTCCAGCTGCGCGATTCCACCGGCGAAAGTGCCCAGATCTTCCGCCGCCAGGGTGATTCGCGCGTGTGCGTTGCCTCCGCCGAGCGCCCCATCGGCCTGCGCGACACCATTCCCGTGGGCACCCAACTGACTATGAAGGCCGGTTCCGCCGCGCAGGTCCTGCTCGCCTGGGAAGATCACGAACGCCTGCTCGAGGGCCTGCACAACGCCCGTTTCACCCCCACCGTTCTTGCCGGCGTTCGACGCCGGGGCTGGGGCCAGAGCCTGGGCGAACGTGAGCCGGGGGTTGCGTCCGTTTCAGCCCCGGTGCGCGGACCGTCCGGCCGAGTGATTGCCGCCGTCTCCATCTCCGGCCCGATCGAGCGCCTCACCCGCCAGCCCGGGCGCCTGCACGCCGAGATCGTATGCAATGCCTCCCGCATCCTGACGGAGGCCCTGCGCAAGACGGCGGAATAGCCCGCCGCGCTACGCACCTGGGATCTATGTTGCAGACGTTGGACGAAAATGCCCCATTTTAGGGGAATTCGGTCCATTATCTGCAACACAGAACCGGGGCCGGTAGTGTTTTCCCATGACAAACTACGCGGTGTTCCTGCGCGGCATCAACGTGGGCGGCATCAACATCAAGATGGCCGATCTCCGGCTTGCCCTCGAGACCCTGCCCATCGCCGGCGTTAAAACACTGCTCGCCTCCGGCAACTTTGTGTGTGCAGCTGACGCCCCGGCCGCGGAACTGAAAACGCTGGTGGAAGGCTGCCTGCGGGACAACTTCGGCTACGACGCCTGGGTGGTGGTCCTGGACCAGGCGCGGCTCGCGGCCATCATCGAGGCCTGCCCCTACCCGGCTGACAACAAGGAGCAGCACAGCTACGTCACGCTCGCCTCCGATCCGGCCATCCTAGACGAGCTGGCGACGCTGGGAGGCGAGCTGGCCGGCGTCGAACTGGCCAGGCTCAGCCCGGAAGCCCTCGCCTGGCTGGCACCGGCCGGCGGCACGCTGGACTCACCCTTCAGCAAGTTGTCCGCCAAGGCGAAATACAAAAGCACGACGACGACCCGCAACCTGCGCACGCTGCTCAAGTGCCGCGACGCGATGGGGTAGGGTCCCGACCACCCGAAACGGGCCCAATCACAAAAGAGTTTCAGTTTTTGCCAATCCGCCTGCCAGAGTGCTCCGAATCACCTTTGACGTCCCGAAGATGGGCCGTCACCTAGATGAGGAGAATCTTTACGATGTATAAGAAATCTGCATTCCTGATTGCACCGGCCCTCGCCCTCGCCGCACTGTCCCTTTCGGGTGCCGGTGCCATGGCCGCCGACGGTGGAACCACCACCTACCAGGCCAACCTTGGCGCCGTTAACGGCAGCAATGCCACCGGCAGCGTCATGATCTCCCTGACCGGGGACCAGGCAACGGTCACCGAAAACGTCAGCGGCCTCGCTGCCACGTTCAACGGTGCGCCTTACCCGCACGTACAGCACATCCACATCGATGGGATGGGCACCTGCCCGACTCCGGCTGCCGACACCAGCAAGGACGGGGTCATCAGCACCACCGAAGGCGGCGCCGCCTACGGCAAGATCGGCACCACGCTTTCCAGCAGTGGCGACACCAGCGACAAGGCCGCCTTGGACTTGAAGGTGGCAGGCATGGGCGCTGCGTACTCATATGAGCGCACGTTCACCATGAACGCCGCAACGGTCGCCTCCCTGAAGGCGGGGACGGGCGTTGTGGTGGTCCACGGGCTGGACCCGGCAACCCTGCCGGCCGCAGCCCAGAAGGAAAGGAGCGACCTGGTTCCGAGCCTGCCGCTGGCCGCCACCTCACCGGCACTATGCGGCACCCTTGCAGTGTCCCAGATGGGCGCCATGCCCGGTGGGGCGCCCGGCACGGGTGTGACGCAGGCTGTTGCCCAGACCAGCACCGGCACGTCGCCGGAGCTTGGACTGTTCGCGGGAGCCGGGGCATTGGTACTCGCCACCGGTGCTTTTGTGGCCCTGCGCCGCAAGAAGACCGCGTCGAACTGACGGGGCCTGATTTTCCATGAATAAGCACACCAGCCGCCGCGGGCGCCTCACCGCCTCCGCGGCGGCCGGCGTCCTGCTCACCGGCATTGCTTTCGGCGCCGCGGCCTGCGCCCCGCAAGGGGCGCCGGCCGCGGCACCGGCACCGTCCTCCACGATGGTTGCTTCTGCTCCGGCCACGGCAAGCCCGACGCCGGACGTCTCACCTTCCGCCCTTCCCCTGGCAACCCCAACCACACCGGCCGCACCGAAAAAGCCGGCCAAGCCGGCGACGTCCGGTCCCATCATGCCGGCCTCCGTGCCGGTTAGCCTGCAGGTGCCCGCAGTTGGCATCAACACGGGGCTGGTGCCACTGGGCCAGGCGGCCGACGGGAGCATGGACGTCCCCGGCGGACAGCCGGGCGATCCCGGCGGCTGGTACAAGTACTCGCCCACGCCAGGTCAGCTGGGCCCGGCCGTCATCCTCGGCCACGTCAACAATCTCGCATCGAATGAAGGCCTGTTCTTCCGGCTGCACGAGATGAAGCCTGGACAGCAGTTCTCCGTGGTGCGGGCCGACCACACCGTGGCCGTCTTCCAGGTCGACAAGCTCGCAGAGGTCAAAAAAGCAACATTTCCCACTCTGGCGGTCTACGGCAATACGAACCGCGCCGAAATTCGGCTCATCACCTGTGGCGGTTTTGACGCGGCTTCCGGCGAATACACCGAGAACATCGTGGTCTACGGCCACCTGGTCTCCAGCCACAAATCTTAGCAACGACATGTCCGTAGCAGTCGCCCATCGCACCAGCGGCAGGGCCCCGGCCCGAGCAAATATTTCTTGGGATAGGAAAAACATGAACAAGCAAGGAAATCTGATTGCGGCCACGGCCCTGGCCGCCATGCTGGGCGTGGGTGGCTGCAGCATGGCGGTACCGGCAGGCACCAGCCAGGGCTCAGCGGCACCGGCCGCCGCTGCTTCCGCTGCCCCCATGCCAGCCATGACAGCGTCGGGGGATGCCATGGCCGGAATGATCCACATTGAATCAGGCGCCTACCGTGACGCGGCCCCGGTGCCGGCCGGTTCCATGGTCACCGTGATGAACATGGACAGCGCCGCGTACACCGTCACCTCCGACGACGGCAGCTTCACCGTCAAGGTCCCCGCCGGTGCCATGGCCACCTTCAAGGCCCCTGGCAAGCCCGGCAGCTATCCGTTTCACAGCGACGGCGGCGCCGGCATGCACGGCGTTCTGACAGTGCGCTGACAGGCATGTAATTCCAGCCATCAAGAGGAAGGCAAGGCAATGAACAAGCGCTACCCAACACTGGCCGGACTGGCCCTCGGAGTCATCCTCCTGGGCGGTTGCGCGGCGGAGGCTGCGGCGCCGGCCGCCCCGGCGCCGGCGGCGTCGCAAGGTATCGCATCGGGTTCCGCCAGCTCCCAGACCGGCACCGTTGATGGCACGGAATCCGGCACGGACAAGGCGACCGGAACGCCTCCGGCCGCCGCGGCCATGGTGTGCTCCACGGAAGCAAAAGACAACGTCACCAAGATCCTGGGCCTTTCCGCCGTGCCGAAGACCGCCGACTCGTGGAATGGCACCCAGTACTCGTGCAGCTACACGCTGCCGAACGGAACGTTTGCCATGTCCGTCAACGTGTTCCCCGCGGCCCAGGCTGCCACCGCCGGCGCCAGGACCCTGGCCGCATCGCTGGATGCCGCGCCCATCAAGGGCCTGTCCAACCTGGGACTCCCCGGCTACCAGTCAGCCGACGGCACCGTGGTCTTCGCCAAGGACAACTTCGCCCTGCACGTGGACTCCACGAAATTGGCCGCCAGCGTTGGCGTCAACCACATCACACGGGCCGATTTCGCCTATCAGATGGCCACCACCATCCTGGCCTGCTGGAGCGAACACTAGCGATACAGCCCGTTAGGGTTGCTCGGGGCCCCTCGACCGTGAGGGGCCCGGCCGAAGGGCCCGGCCGAAGGGCCCGGCCGAAGGGCCCTAAGGGCCCGAAGCCGCGGAGCGAGGGTGTGGATCTGCGAGCGGCGACACCTGAATATCATGCTCGACCAGCGGCCGGCGCGGCGACTCGGAATCCACGTGTACTGGTGTTAGCTCCAAAATCGGCGTTGCAGGTACCCGTCCAGAAGCTAACACCAGCACAACCGGCATTCAGCCCAAGCTACCGGCGCATACGTCCGCTGGTGTCATCATCTCGAAGCTCCCAACGGGCCGGGCATCATCGCTGCCAGTCTCAACCACTACTGGCGGCTGGAACCGTCCCCGATGGTGTCATCATCTCGAAGCTCCCACCGGGCCGGGCATCATCGCGGCCAGGCTCAACCACTGCCGGCGGCTGGACCCGTCCCCGAGAGTGTCATCATCTCGAACCTCAAAGTTTCGACGGGCAGGGATCACCCACCGGCGGCGGCGAGGGCGTCCTGGAACGCCCGGTGGCGCACGATTTCGGCCTCCGCGGGATCCACCACCAAAGACCCAGCCGTGCCGGAAACGCTGTCGCGGAGCCGGCGGCGCGCCGCGGCTGCGCGCCCCCGCGACCCGGCCGCGGCAAGGAACCTCGAGGTCACGGCCAGGAAAATCCCCACCACCAGTCCGGCCGCAACCATCAGTGTGGGCAGCGGCCAGCCCTCCACTCGTGGAGCCTCCGGCACGGGCATCTGGAAGTACCCCAGTGCCGCCAGTACGCCCAGCCACACCAGCCCGCCCACGGCCACCAGCAGAGCCAGCCACTGGATCACCGAAAACACCGGCCACCACCAGGCGCGCGTGTTGGCCTTCAAATCCGTCGAGGCGACGGCCTGGTCCAGCGCCTCCGGCAGTGCGGCACGGTTGCTGCGCGCGGCCGCCCGGATCGACGCCCGCCAAGGCCCGGAAGCGCCGTCGCTGACGGCATCGGCAAAACCGCGAACCGCCGAATCCAGCTGTGCCTGCTCTGCCGGGCCCGCCGGAGGCAGGGACGTCCGGTTCACCTCCGACGCCCCTTCCCGGCGCAGGCTCAGCCGGCGCAGCGGGTCCTTCCGGAACCGCGAGACCCACCGTGTCACGGGCCAGCCGGTCCGGCGCGTGGCCTCCAGCCGGTAGGACGTGCGCACGGCTGACACCACAGTCTCCACGTGCACAGCCTCTCCCAGCCCGGCAGCCAGCGCCTTCCGGTCCTGCTGGTGAATCCCGGCCGCGCTCCCGGTTCCCGCCACGGAGCCAAGCCGTTCGGCGGCCACAGCAACATCCGCGGCCAGCCTGGCGGATTGCGCCTGCTTCGACTTGACGACGGCGGCCACCTCGCGGCGGAGTTTGTCCACGCCTTCGCCGGTCACGGCCGAGACGCCCAGCACGGACACCTTGCCGAGCCCGTCACCGTCCAAGATCGAGGACAGCGATTCCAGCACCGGTTTAACCTCAGACATGGCCAGCCGGTCAACCTGGTTGAGCACTATCAGGGTGACGGCCGCGTGGGCTGAAAAGGGACGGATGAAGTCGTTGTGGATCGCGGCGTCCGCGTACTTTTGCGGATCCACCACCCACACCAGGACATCCACCTGCCCCGCCAGCCGCTCCACGGTCTCGCGGTGGGCGCGCTGCACGGAGTCAAAGTCGGGCAGGTCAAGCAGCACCAGCCCGCCGCCCCCATCGGTCAGCCCGGGCACCGGCCCGCCCTCCCGGCGCTCAGAAACCTCCAGCCAATCCAACAGGGGCGCGCTGCCGTCAGGTTGCCAGACCATGGCCAGCGGCTCGCTGGTGGTCGGGCGCCGGACGGCCACGCGAGCGGCATCGGTGCCGGCCACCGCATTGAACAGGGATGACTTTCCGCTGCCCGTCGCGCCAAAGAACCCCACCACCGTGTGGTCGGCGCTCAGCGAACGCCGCGAGGTGGCCCGCTCCAAAACATCGTAAACCTGCTGGAGAGCGGCGTCGTCCAGCCGGCCCTCGCCCAATTCCCGGGCGTCATTGAGCGCCGCCAGCTCGCGGGCCAACGCCGATTCCGTGCGCACGTCGCTGTGCCGGCTCATGCGCCCTCCCCCAGTTTCGCCAGCTTCACGGCCAGCCCGTCTAGCCTGTCCGCCAGCGGCGCAGTGCCGTCCTGCACCGGCCCGATCCGTTCCAGGAAGCGCTGCTGCTGCCGTTCCAGAAGCTCCGCGCAGCGCCCTTCCAGTGATTGCCGGGCCTCGTTGGCCAGCCGTCGCACGGCATCCTCGCCAAACACGGCTTCCAGCAGTTTCTGGCCAACGACGGCGGTGCCCCCCGCGATGCCGATCTCCGCTCCTGTGAGTCCCCCGGTCAGCGAAAACACGACAATCATCAGCACCACGCCCAAGCCGTTCACCCCGAAGGAGAGCCAGCGGGCCTGCGACCGCTTCACTGCCCCTTCGGCCCGGATAAGGTTCAGCACGTCCCCCTGCCAGGCGCGGATCTCGGCGGCCACCTCGGCCGGGAAGCCGGGCGTGGTGCCGGAGAGGTCCTCGGCGCCCAACAACGCCCGTCCCGCGGGGTCGGCACGCCAGCGCTGGTCCGCGTCCTCCGCGGCCCGCGACGCCTGGTCTACAATCACCGCCTGCAGACCAGTTTCAATCGCCGCCTCCACCTTCACGGCAGGCGGCGGCTGCCCCTTGAAGAACGCCCCGATCCGGTCCCGAACCCGGCCGATCCCGCTTTCCATGGCGCGGAAGAAGTCGCCCGTGCCCACAAAGTCCTGCCAACGGGCCAGCACTTCACCGCGCAGCAGGGAGCCGTCGCTGGTGGCCCTCGAAATGCGCATGGCGGCGTCAGCAAACGCATCGGTAACGTCGTCCGCCAACTGGCGGCCGGCGTCATGCTGGTCCCTGGCAGCCTGCGCCAGCCCGGCCACCTTGCCGGACAGCGACCGCACCGTGCCGTTGAGTGTGCGGCGGGCAATCTCGGCGCGGCCCGCCGAGTCCGCGGCGATGTCCCTGAGCCAGCCGGAGATAGGCGCCGAGCTCGCCGACGGAAGCATGCCCATCGCGTCCAGCGCTGCCTCTGGAACCACAAACAACTTCGACTCCCCGAGGCCTTCGCGGGTGAGCATGGCGCGAAGGTCGGCGCCGACCTCCTCCTCGGCGCCGGGCGGCACCCGGTCCAGGACCACGGCCACCAGGATGTCGCGGGAGGCGGCATCCACCAGCAGCTTCCACGGCACGGCATCCGCATACCGGTTGGCCGTGGTGACAAAAAGCCAAAGGTCCGCCGCGGCCAGCAGCTGGGCGGCAAGCTGGCGGTTGTCGTCGGAGATTGAATCGACGTCCGGGGCATCCAGCAGGGCCACGCCTTCGGGGACGGCCGGGTCCGCCACGAGCACCAGGGACTTCATGGCGGATGCGTCCGGGGTGGCGCCGGCCAGGGTGGCGGGCGTGCCGGCCCCGGCCAGCCTGCCGTGGACGCGCGCCAGGGTGGGCAGCACGCGCGTGGAGGTAAACCAGGGCGCATCGGCGGGGTGGTGCAGGAGAATCGGCTGGCGGGTGGTGGGGCGGATGGCCCCGGCGCGGGTGACGGGGTGGCCCGCCAGGGCGTTCACCAGCGTGGACTTCCCGGCCCCCGTGGATCCGCCCACCACCGCCAGCAGCGGGGCGTCCAGGCTGCGGTAGCGGGGCAGGATGTAGTCGTCGAGCTGGCCCAGGGCACTCCGGGCAGTTCGGCGCGCCTCCGCGGTGCCGGGCAGTTCCAGCGCAAGCTCCAGCGACGCGAGTTCGCCGCGAACCGCCTCCAGCAGCGCCACTGCAGCCTCCTGCACCCGGGAGGCTGCGCCGTCGTGCGCGGAATTGGCGGAATTAGTTGGGCTCACAGAATCATCATGCCAGTCCACGCGACAGGCGGACGGCAGGAGGGCGGCATTGCTGTGCGAAATCTGTGAACTTGCATGGCAGGGCCGCTGTTGCTTCCGCAGGCCACGGGGGCCGTTATTACCATTGGCCCCGGCGCACCGACGACTAATGGTAGTAACGACCCCCGGGCGCCAATTTCCGATCGGGCACGCAAAAGGGGCGGAAACCTTTTCAAGTTTCCGCCCCTTGCGTGGTGACCCCAGCGGGATTCGAACCCGCGTTACCGCCGTGAGAGGGCAGCGTACTAGGCCGCTATACGATGGGGCCCTAATACTTCCGCTTTTTGCCGCGCGAACTTCAGAAACAATACCTGAAATTTGCCGTGCATTCCAACCGAAAAGCAGCTTTTGCAAGCGCTGGGATACCAGGACTCGAACCTAGAATGTCGGTACCAGAAACCGATGTGTTGCCAATTACACCATATCCCAAAGGCCACGTTCTGCCGTGAAATCCGCGGGTTTCCCCGGTCCTTCAGCGGCCCTCGCGCCGGGATAAAACTATACCCGAGACTTTGCCAGACGCCAAAACCGGGGGCGGCCTTGCGCCTGAGGCCTTCCTCAGGCCGGGCGGTGCTGTCCGACCTGGCGGCACACCTGCAAAATCCTTGGAGGAGCTTGTTTGGAAATGCACATGAATGGCACGTACGGTGAAGGTGCAGACACCACGGTGACGTGCAGCAGCAATGCCGACCGACTTGACCAAGGACCTTAATTCTCCATGAACCACCCGCACGAACGTAACAACGAATACTTGGCTTGGTCGTCACCGTCCCGCAGGGCAATCATCACCGGTGGCGCCCTGGGACTGGCCGCCCTGGCACTTGCTGGCTGTGAGAGGAAATCACCGTTGCCAGCCCCTTCCGGCTCAGCCATCGCCAAGAATTCCGGTGACGCCCAAGGTCTGACAACGCTTGATGCGCGAATCGTGGCCGGGGACAAGTTGGACCCGAAGAAGCCGTACCGTCGTCTAGCTATGGACGACCCTCAAAAGATGGTTGTTCGGGAAGACCTTTACCACGCCAATGCGAAGCGCTCGGCGACACGCAAGGCCTTGGCAGCCTTTGGTCATATTACCGACACGCACATCATGGACCCAACGTCGCCGGCACAAACGGCCCTCGCGTTTTTGAAACCAACCAGGGAGCTTGCTGACAAGGAAACGGCCTACTTCCGGCCGCAAGATTCGCTGACGATCCAGGTAATGGATGCCATGATTCGCCGCCTCAATGCTGTGCGCCGCGGTCCGGCAACCGGACGCCTCTTTGATTTCTACATCTCGACCGGCGACGCCAGCGACAACCGCGGCACCAACGAGGTTCATGCGTTCATCGAAACGCTCAACGGAGAAAAGACATCAGCCTTTGCATTTCCCGGCAACCCCACCAGCTTGCAATCGCCGATCTCCCTACCGGAGGCCATAGGTCGATTTATCTGGCAGCCGACTCCACCGAAAAGCAATTCACCGTCACGCGTATGGCAGGACAAGTACGGATTTCCCGTCGCGAAACACCTGCTCTTCAGAGCCTCCGAACTCGTATCGACTGAAGGTGCCAATGTCCCGTGGTATTCGGGGTTCGGCAACCACGATCAGCTTGCCCACGGTGGGGTTAGCGCATTGGAGACGCCTATCGAAAACTACTACGCAGCAATGGCCACTTCGGACAAGCTCATAGTGGGACTCCCCAAAGGAGACGACTACAAGTCATTTGTAGAGAAAATGAACTCGTCGACGCAGCCTCAGATCAAGAAGATCCTAGCCACCATGCCGGGCCGATCGGTCAAGCCGTCGGCGGAACGCCGACAGGTGTCGAAGACTGAGTTTATGAGCGCCCACCTCATCAATGCCGGTCCACACGGCCCGGCGGGCCACGGGTTCACAGTAGACAATGTGCGGACGGGAACTGCGTACTACCGGTTCCAGCTAACCGACGGAATGGTTGGGCTCATGCTGGACACGACGGACCCCACCGGTGGCGGTCGCGGGTCCATCGATTCCAAGCAGGCCGCATGGTTGGAGTCCGAATTGAATCGCGTTTCAGCTGTGCGCTATGACGAACAAGGCAATACGGTCTACCAGGACGTAAAGGACCAATTGGTGGTTCTGTTCAGCCACCACCCATCATCTTCTTTCGGACCGCTTCGGACGGGTTCCACTGATAACAAGGCCATCACCAGTCAAGAGCTGATTCATGAGCTGATCGGCTGCTACCCGAATGTGGTCCTGTGGCTTAACGGCCACTACCACCGAAACACCGTTTGGCCACGCAGGAGCAACAATGGCCCGCATGGCTTTTGGGAAGTCAACACTGCTTCGCACGTCGATTTTCCACAGCAATCGCGGTCAGTGGAAGTCATTGACAACATGGATGGTTCGTTGTCGATTGTCGGCGTGATGATAGACCACTCAGATGCCTTGAGACTCAATTACAGCACTCAATTCACATCGGCAGAGCTTGCCGCCTTCAGCGCGGAATTGGCCCTAAACTCACCCGATCCGAGCGCGAAAAAACGCACCGGGGCGGCCAAGGACCAGAACGTGGAGCTGCTGCTCAAGAAGCCGTTCTAAAAAGGTAGAGGTGACGCTGTGAGCGCGCCCAGCTCCCCCAGGCCCACCACCACGCGCACGCAGCTCCCTTCCGCGTCCGAAGGCGCGCCCCTGCCTTTTCTGTCCAGCCAGACCGCCAACAGCCCCGCCCGGGCGGAGCCCACGCCGTCAATTAGGTAGTTATCCCCCACGTACAGGGTCTCGGCCGGCGCGGTGCCGAGCAGCCGGCAGCCTTCCCAAAAAACCTTTGGTTCGGGCTTGGCGGCGTTGACTGTGTCAATGCCCACCAGGACCTCGATGCGCTGCAGGCCGGCGTGGTCCAGCTTGGCGCGCTGGTAATCGTGGACGTTGTTGCTGACGGCACCGTAGGGAATGCCCGCCGCGTCCAGGACGTCCAGGGCCGGGAGGACGTCCGGGTAGGCCTTGATGGAGCGTGGCTGGGCCCGTTCGAAGTCCTCAATCCACTCCTGCTCCGCCCGGGCGTCAAAGCCATGCAGGCGGAGGTGGGTAAATACCGCCCGCGCCCGGAGGCCGCGCTGCTCGCTGAACGTGAACTCGCCCGCCACGTAGCGATCGTAGAAGTTTTCCGCATCCGCCATGTAGAGCGCGGCAAACCCGTCCCAGTCTGCCGTGCCGAAGTCCGGCAGCAGCGCCCTGCCGGCCACAACCATGGCATCCTTCATGGCCGCGTGCAGGTCCACCAGGGTGTCGTCAATGTCAAACAGGACGCCACTGACCGGGCCCGCGACCGGGCCGGTCGGGGCGACCGGGCCGCGGCCCGGGTGCCCCGACCGGCCCGGGGTGTCATTCGCTGCGTTGTGTACCAAGCCCAATTAGCCCCGGAAGGCCTTCAGCCGGGCCAGCGAGGAGTCCTTGCCCAGGATGACCATGGATTCAAACAGGGGCGGGGAGATGCGGCGTCCGGAAACGGCCGTGCGGACGGGGCCAAAGGCCAGCCGCGGCTTCACGCCCAGCCCCTCCACCAGGGCCGCCTTCAGGGCTGCCTGGATGTTCGCGGCCGTCCAGTCCGCCGCCGGCTCCAGAGCCGCCAGGGCTGCATCGAGGACTTCGGTGAGGTTTTCCGGCAGGCCCTTGCGGGCATCGTCGGCGACGTCAACGGCGTCGTCAGCCTTGAAAAGGAAGGACAGCATTTCCGGTGCCTCGTCCAGCAGGGTGATGCGCTCCTGAACCAGCGGGGCGGCCTCGCTGAGGATCTCTTCCTCGCGCGCTGTCAGGGTCTCCCCGAGCACGCCGGCGGCCTTCAGGTACGGGACCAGGCGGTTGCGGAAGTCGGTGGCCTCAAGCATGCGCACATGTGTGCCGTTGATGGCCTCGGCCTTCTTGATGTCGAAGCGGGCGGGGTTGCCCAGGACGTCGTGGATGTCGAAGTTCTCCACGAGCTGTTCGACGGTGAAGATGTCCTCGTCGGCGGAGAGCGACCATCCCAGCAGGGACAGATAATTGAGCAGGCCCTCGGGGATGAAGCCGCGGTCCCGGAGCAGGAACAGGCTTGATTCGGGGTCGCGCTTGGACAGCTTCTTGTTGCCGGCGCCCATCACGTACGGCAGGTGGCCGAACAGCGGCATGTACTTCGCGACGCCCACTGCGTAAAGGGCCTGATACAGGGCCACCTGGCGGGGCGTGGAGGAGAGCAGGTCCTCACCCCGCAGCACGTGCGTGACCCCCATGATGGCGTCGTCCACCGGATTCACCAGCGTGTACAGCGGCGCGCCGTTGGGGCGGACAAGGGCGTAGTCCGGAACTGATCCTGCCTTGAAGTTGATCTCGCCCCGGACCAGGTCTGTGAAGGTGAGGTCCGTGTCCGGCATGCGCAGGCGCAGGGCAGGCAGGCGGCCCTCTGCCTTGAAAGCGGCGATCTGCTCCGCGGAGAGGTCGCGGTCAAAGTTGTCGTAGCCCAGCTTGACGTCCCGGCCGGCGGTCTTGTGGCGGGCCTCAACCTCTTCCGGGGTCGAAAAGGACTCGTAGACGTGCCCGCCTGCCACCAGCTTTTCAATGACGCCCTGGTAGATGTCCCCGCGCTCGGACTGGCGGTAGGGCTCGTGCGGACCGCCCGCTTCAACGCCCTCGTCCCAGTTGATGCCAAGCCATTTGAGCGCGTCCAGGAGCTGGAGGTAGCTTTCCTCGCTGTCCCTCTTGGCGTCCGTGTCCTCGATGCGGAAGACCATCCGCCCGCCGGTGTGGCGGGCGTAGGCCCAGTTGAACAGGGCCGTGCGGATCAGCCCCACATGGGGCGTGCCGGTGGGCGACGGGCAAAACCGCACCCTGACGGGGGTTTCAGCGGTGACAGTGGGGATCTGGGCTGCAATAGTCATGATGTTCCCAGTTTAGACGCCCCGAGCGCGCGCCGGGCGCACGACTGGCGCAGCTGCAAATCGGTGATCCAGTCGCGCCGCAGGCTGCCGCGAGACCACGGGCGCACCTAGGTGAATTCACCAATGCATGTCGGATCGGGTGGTTAGGAAGGCTTCGGCTGAGCCTGTTGGCCGGCGACCTGCAGTACCCAGTCCGGAGTTGTCCGCCCGAGCCTGCCGTCCAGTTCCATGCGAAGCTTGGCCGCAGAAATTTCCGCTTCCACTACAGCCAATGCGAGGGGCTCGACGGCGCCTTCAGCTGTTATTCCACGGTTCCCGGGAGCGTCATCGTCCACCCGCCGGAGACGTGCTTCCCCCTCGACCAAGAGGCTCTCAGGGCGATCGGCCATGACAATCTTTGTCAAGATTCCCCCCGTCACAGGGCTCCGTCGGAACGCCCCCGAGGCAGTCTTGGCTCCCCCGTAAACGATGCGGGCGCCCCCTCCGGCAAAGCGGTCCCGAAATTTGCGGATGGTGCCTTCAGCCCCCGGTTTAGCGGACGGCGAAGCCGCCGATGACCGGCTGACGCCGCTTCCCCGTGCCTTCAACCCGCCAGGAATGAATTCAACAATTTCATAGAGGGCGCCATCATCTCCGGGGCCCACAACTGCGCCATGCTTGGCCGCGTCCTCAATCATTGCCGGGCTCCTCCCTGCTGTTGTCCTTGTCTTCATTGTCCGCCGGCGCCAACGAGGTGTCTATGCCGAGCCGATCTGCAGCACGCTGCAGCGGGTCTTCCCATGCCGCGTCCAGTGCTTCGATATCACTATTTGGTACGCGATCCTCCCTAAGGAACGCCCGAATCATGTCGTTTCCAGCTTTTTGTCTGGCAGGGTGGTCCGACAGTGCCGAGTCGAGGGCCCACTGGACCCTCGTCCACCATTGCGACCGTAACGCCGCCAAGGCATTTTCCGATTGTGCCGCCGCAGCAGCCTTGGTGTTGTCGTCCTGCACTTTTGCCGCCTGACGAAGCGATTTCCACGCAAAAAAGCCAGCGACGCCGGCGCTCAACAAGGCGGCCAACGGACCGAAGGCGCCCAGTACTTCCCACCACTGCACCGGGCCGGACTGCAAGATGACGATGGGGTCCTGAGTGCGCATCATGCCTCAGCCTACGACACGCCCACCACCCCGGCTCCAACTTGGTCTTAGCTTGTGGATATCAATGCCGCACGGCCGTCCCCTGCCCAATAATTTCGCTCTTGACAGCCGGATCCGACCGGCGTAACGTACAACCAAATGGTTGTAGATGAGCTTTGTGAATCCGAGTTGGACCGCCTGTTCCAGGCTTTCGCCGATTCCACCCGACGGGACATTGTCCGTCGGGTGACCGGCGGCGGGCTGTCCGTCTCCGGACTGGCGCGGCACTATGCCATGAGTTTCGCGGCCGTGCAAAAACATGTGGCCGTGCTGGAACGCGCAGACCTTGTCAGCAAGGAAAGGCGCGGAAGGGAGCAGCTGGTGCGCGCCAACCGCGACGGCCTGGAAAGGGCCCGGGCGCTGCTCGACGACTATGAGGCGATCTGGCGGCAGCGGGCCGGGCGGATCGCGGACATCCTTGCAGAGGAAACGGCAGCAGGACAGGGAAGGGAAACACCATGACAGTCATCAGCTCCACCAAAAGCCCCGAGGCACTGAGCCTCGCCATCGTCGCGGAGTTCGACGCCGGCGTCGAACGCGTCTGGCAGATCTGGGAGGATCCGCGCCAGCTCGAACGCTGGTGGGGGCCGCCCACCTGGCCGGCCACGTTCGAGGACTTCGATTTCCAGCCCGGCGGCCAGGCCAGCTACTACATGACCGGACCGGACGGCACCAAGGCCCGCGGGTGGTGGCGCTTTACCGCCATCGGGGCGCCGGACCGGCTGGAGCTCGACGACGGTTTCGCTGACGACACCGGCAACCCCGTCACCGACATGGGGACCGCGCGCATGGCCGTCGCACTTGAGGACATCGGCGGACGCACCCGGATGACCATCACTTCGACCTTTGAAAGCGTGGGGCAAATGGAGAAAATGATCCAGATGGGCATGGAGGAAGGCATGGGGCTGGCGATGGGACAGATCGACGCCATCCTTGCCGGACAGCCCGCCGTGTAAGCAAAAATGCCGCCGCTCCCGCAAAATGCCGCCGTTAAAGCTACGGCAAAATGCGGGAGCGGCGGCATTTTTCACCGTCGGCTCGGCCCCCAGGAATTACCGCGGGTGGTGGGACTCCTGAAGCTCGTAGACCGGGGTGTCCAGCCCTTCCATCCGGGCCTTGAGCTGCAGGGCCAGGTACTTCGAGTAGTGGCGGCTCTGGTGCAGGTTGCCGCCGTGGATCCACAGCTTCTCCACGTTCGTGGGCTTCCACATGTTGCGCAGCTCCCCCTCCCACGGCCCCGGGTCCCGCATCGTGTCAGAGCCATAGCCCCAGCACTTGCCCACGGCGTCGGCCACCTCGGGTGAGACGAGGTCGGCCAGCCAGCCGTTCATCGAGCCGTAGCCGGTGGCGTAGACAATCAGGTCCGCCTCCAGTTCCGTGCCGTCCGCCATGACCACGGCATTGCCGGTGATCTTGTCGACCTGGCCGGTGGCGAGCTGGACGCGGCCGTCGATGATCAGCTGGGAGGCGCCCACGTCGATGTAGTAGCCGGAACCGCGCCGCAGGTACTTCACGAACAGGCCGGAGCCGTCCTCGCCAAAGTCCAGGTCGAAGCCGGCCGCCTCAAGGTCGCTGTAGAACGTGGCATCCCTCGTGGCCATCTCCGCGTAGACGGGTTTTTGGGCGTCGGGCAGTATCCGGTAGGGCAGGGAGGCAAAAAGCAGGTCCGCCTTGTCCGTGGTGACACCGTTGGCCAGCGCCTTTTCCGAGTACAGGTCCCCCAGCCCCAGGTCCATGAGCGACTCGCTGCGGGAGATGTGCGTGGAGGAGCGCTGGACCATGGTGACGTCCGCGCCGTGCTCCCAGAGGTCGGCGCAGATGTCATGGGCGGAGTTGTTGGAACCGATAACCACTGCCTTCTTGCCGGTCCAGTCGCCGCCGCCCGGGTGCTTGGAGGAGTGGTACTGCTCGCCCAGGAACGCGTCGGCACCGTCAAAGTGTGGAACGTTCGGATAGCCGGAGACACCCAGTGCGAACACGAGCTGCTTGGGGCGCAAGGTGACGGGAACGCCGTCGCGCTTGACCTCCACCACCCACTCGCCGGCGGCCTCGTCGAAGGCCGCCTTCACCGCCTCCGTGCCGGACCAGTAATTCAGCTCCATGATGGCCGTGTAGTGCTCCAGCCAGTCGCCGATCTTGTCCTTGGCGGCAAAGACCGGCCAGTCGTCGGGAAAGTTCAGGTACGGCAGGTGGTCGTACCAGACCGGGTCGTGGAGGTGGAGGGACTTGTAGCGGTTGCGCCAGGAATCGCCGGCGCGGGCGTTCTTTTCCACCACGATGGTGGGCACGCCCTGGCGGCGCAGGCGGGCGGCGAGGCCGATGCCGCCCTGTCCGCCGCCGATGATCAGGCAGTATGGCTGCTCGTCGTATCCGAGCCGTGCCTCGCTGTCCTGCTTGCGCTCCAGCCACGATTTGCGACCCCGGGTGATCTCGTGCGCCACGCCCTTGTCCCGCCTGGCACCCTTCCGCTCCTCGAAGCCCTTCAGCTCCTGCATGGTGGTCAGCAGGGTCCAGCACTTGCCGCCCTTGAGCCTGATGTGGCCGTAGCCGTTGGCGGCGCCCGTTTCAAAGGTGATCCACGCTTCCGTGTTTTCCTCATCGCCCGTGGCGTCCTCGGCCAGCGCCCAGTTGCCCGGGGCCACGTGGTCCAGCCGGTCCCCGAGCATCCGCCCGATCTGTTCCGGGCCCTCGAAGGTCTTCAGGTTCCAGGTGAAGGCAACAAAGTCGCGCCAGTAGCTGTCCTGCGCAAAAAGTGCCGTGGCGGCGCCAATGTCTTTGGCAACAAGCGCCGCGTTGAGTGCGGCGAGCCAATCCGAAACGATGTTGTTCGGCGTGCGTGACATATTCACTCCTTCGTGTACTGCCTTGCTTCGCGCCCTGGGGACCGGGAGCGTAAACTGGCCTGAACGTGATTGATCTCACAAGTAAAGCCCCCCGGGGGTTGCACGGGCGTTACACATCCCTCCCGCCACCGCCATATCGTTTTGCGACACAGGAAGAATGCATGTCCCAGCAGTTCTCCAGCCCAAGCACGACGGCGGCCCCGTCGTTGCGCTTTTCCGATCCCGTGAACTATTCCCGGCTGTTGCGCAACGCGCACGAGGACGTCATTTCCGGCGGGCACCGTCCCGAAATCGCGAAGGTCATCCAGGAATCCTGGCACCGGTCCCTGGCCCTGGGGATCAGCCCGGACCAACACAGCCCGCGGCACGTGCGCGAGTCTGCCGACGTCGTTGGGCTGCGCGCGGAGCATCCCCTCGCTGGCGCCGTCCCGGCCCTGGCGGAGCTGCTGGGTGACGACTCCCCGGACGGCCGGCAACTGTTGATTATCACCGACGCGCTGGGCGAGGTGCTGTGGCGGATCGGCAGCCGGGACGCGCTGGCGCTGGCCGAGTCGTTGGAATTCGTGGAGGGCGCGGACTGGTCCGAATCCGGCATCGGCACCAACGCGATCAGCGAGGTGCTGCGCACGGGATCCCCCGGCCAGTTGTTTTCCGCCGAACACCTGGTGCGCACCCATCACGAGTGGGCCTGTACCGCCGCCCCCATCCGCAGCCCGCTGACCGGCGAACTGCTGGGCGTGCTGGACGTCTCGGGGCCGCTCGCCACACTGACGCCGGATTCCCTGCGGATGGTTCGCTGCGCCGTCCGGGTCGCCGAGGAAATACTCGGGCGGGCGGCCGGCGGTGCCGTCGCACTGTCCGCGTCAGGCGGGCAGGCAGCGCCGGGCGCACGCGCAGCGTCAGGCGCGCAGTCCGCGCCGGGCGCACCGTCCGCGTCAGGCGGGCAGGCAGCCCACGGCGGGGGGTCCGTCGCCGTCCCTCCCGCAGCGGGCGGGGGCATCGCGGCAATTGAGCTTTTGGGTGAGCAGCCGGCCGTGGTGCATGGCGACGGGCACCGGGTTGCCCTGACGCTGCGCCGGGCTGAGATCCTGGCACTACTGTGTTCGCGGCAGCAGGGGTGGAGCGCCGACGAACTCGCGTATGAGCTGTATGGGGAAACGGGCACCGCGGCGAGCGTGCGGATCGAGGTTCACCGGCTTCGGGCGGTGCTCGGGAACGCGATCTCGTCCAACCCTTACCGGCTGGCCGAAACCGTCCGCGGGGTTGTCGACGCCAGCCGCGTGCTGGCGGCGCTGCGTGGCGGGGATGCGGGTTCGGCCCTGGCCCTCTACGGCGCTCCGCTGGTCAGCCGGTCATCCGCGGTGGCGGTGGCGTTGTTGCGGGAGGAGCTCGATGCCGCCGTGCGGACGGCCTTGCACGCGGATGCTTCCGTCCCGGCGCTCACGCGGTGGCTGGCTACGGACATGGGGGCCGGGGATGCCGCTGCGGTGGCGGCGCTGGAGCAGCTTGTGGGCCGCGGCGATCCACGGGCGGCCGCGTTTTCCGCCCGTTCCCGGCGACTCGAGAACGCGCTGCTGTAGCTTTTCACGGTCCTTCCTGCCTGTCCGGCGCAAACCGCTCCGGCATTCACAGGCGGCAGAAACCGCACGGCTCAGCTGAACAGTTCGTTCGCCGGCTCGTCGTGCTTCACGAACTGCCAGCCGGTCCACAGAACCACGGCGAACACGGGAATGGCGCAGAGCGTCCACAGGCCGAGGCGGAAGACGGTTCCGTCCGGCCCCGTCATGGTGTCAAAGCCGATCAGGACCGTAATGGCCAGCAGTGCAACCAGGCCAATCCAGCTGGTCCACGGCGAGCCGGGCATCGGCAGCGAGGACACCTTGCCCTTTTTGCGCCGCAGCATGATCTGGCTGGCGAAAATGGAGCCCCAGGTGAAGATGACGCCAATGGATGCGGTGTTCAGCGCGAGGTCGAAGGCGTGGGACCCGCCCAGCCACAGGTTCGCCGCAACGCCCACCACATAGACGGCGGCGATGGCCAAAATGGCGGCATAGGGAACGTGGCGCGAGGACATCCTGGTCAGCCACTTGGGCGCATGGCCGTTGTTGGCCATGGTGCGGAAGATCCGGCCAATCGAGTACAGGCCGGAGTTGCAGGAGGACAGCGCCGCCGTGATGACCACAAAGTTCATCACGGACCCCACCCAGTCCAGGCCCATCGAGGCGAACACCGTGACAAACGGGCTCTCCCCCGCCTTGTAGTGGTCCGACGGCATGATCATGGCCAGCAGCGTCACAGAGCCAACGTAGAACACCACAATGCGGACCACCACGGCGCGGATCGCCCGGGGCACTTCGCGTTCGGGATTTTCCATCTCGCCGGCCGTGATGCCCACCAGTTCGATGGCGTTGTAGGCAAAGATCACGGCGTTCAGGACCAGGATCATGACGAGCCCGCCCTTGGGGAACATGCCGCCGTCGGCGTGGATCAGGTTGTTCACGGTGGCGTGCTGGCCGCCCACCTGGGCGTTCATGAGCACCATGACGGTGCCCACCACCAGGAACATCACAATCGCGGCAACCTTCAGGCACGACGCCCAAAACTCGAACTCGCCAAAGGCCTTGACGCTGAGAAGGTTCACCGCCACCAGCAGCACCAGGGCGCACAGCGCGCTGACTTCCACGGGGACACCGGGGAAGAAATATTGGAAGTACAGGCCAATGGCAATCAGCTCGGCCACGCCCGTCATGGCCCAGTTGATGAAGTACATCCACCCGGACAGGTACGCACCCTTTTTGCCAAACAGCTCCCCCGCGTAGGAGACAAACGAGCCGGAAGTCTGCCGGTACATGATCAGCTCCCCCAAGGCCCGCATCAGCAGGTAGGCAATGACTCCGGCAATGGCGTAGGAGAAAATGAGCGCCGGGCCAGTGGAAGCCAGCCGTCCGCCGGCCCCCATGAAAAGTCCGACGCCGATGGCCCCGCCCATGGCGATCATGGTCACGTGGCGCCGGGACAGCGTCCGCTGGTAGCCTTCCCCGGTGATGCTTCCGGGCGCGTTGGCGGCTTTGTCGGTGACGTCTTGTGACAAGGGTGGATCCTTAAGTCGATGGGTGCCCTTGGGAAAAATCCCCCAGATCACGCAGATTAAGCGGGTGGGGGCGCAAAGGACTTATCGATTCTACTACGAAGCCGGACCCTGTTCCGTGTTGCTGCTCACAGCACCCACGGCTCAGAGGTCCTCGCGGACCGCCATGAAGGTGTAGTCCCAGATCTTGACACCGGGCTCGCCGGGCGCGCGGTGCAGCTGCCGCGCGTTCTTCAGGACACCCTCAACCTGGCGGAAAAGCTCTTCCGCGTCTTGCACGCTGAGCCGAAGCGTGCCCACGGCCAATTCAGCCTTGGTCTCGGCATCCCGGCCGGTGGCAAAGTCCGGCGCCCAGGCAAGGACGCGGGACAGCGCAGCATGCTGGTCCAGCTCCATCTGCGAAAGGTAGGCGTTGAGGGAATACTCTTCGGAGGGGTCCACGGGATCCTCCGGGTTGCCGATCCGGTACGACTCCCCGGCGGCCTGCCACACCCTGTCCCGGTTGTCCCTGGCGTACTGCGGGGCTTCTTGGATCATTCCCGCGTCCGCCAAGGTCCGCAAGTGATAGCTGAGCTTGTTCGCCGCCACGCCCAGCTGTTCGGCCAGGTCCGTGGCCCGGGCATAATCCTGGGCCGCCAAGACGGCAATAATGCGGCGCCGGAGTGGATTGGACATGGCCCTGAGCATGGGCGAGGTCATGGTCTGCGCCGTCACCTCGGCGCTGCCAGCGGCCGGCTTCCCCGCAGGGTCACGTGCCGGGGTGCCCGATTCATTCGGTGCCGATATTTTCGATGCCGTTTCCTTCGGTGCCGTTTGCTTTCCCGGCCCTGCCGCCGGTTCGAGCTGTGATTTCCCTGCCATGGCCCCAGTGTACAAAGCAGTTCGCGAATTTACGCAATTTATATTGCGCAACTATATTTGCGCATATAGGCTCGAGTCATGTCCCCGACAAAACAGCCCACCGCCGACGCCGCCGATGTGGCACCCGCCCGCCTCCTGCGCAACCCCAACTACCTCTGGTGGCTGGCCACGGACACGTCCACGGCGTTTGGCTCCGCCCTGCACAGCTTTTCGGTCCCCCTGCTGGCCCTGTATGTCACGGGCAGTCCCGCCCAGGCCGGCATCATCGCGGGAATCGGACAAATCGGCCGGGTCCTGGCCACCCTCCCAGGCGGAGTGGTGGCCGACCGGCACAACCGCCGCACCTTGATGGTGGTGGGCGGCGTCATCGGACTGTTCATTGGCAGCGCCCTGACAGCCCTCCAGTTGGCCGGCCTGCTTGGATTCTGGCTGCTGACAGGGCTCAACCTGCTCATGGGCATGCGTAACGGCTTCTTCAGTTCCACGTCCAATGCCGCCCTGAAATCCGTGGTCCATGCCCAACAGATCGGTCCCGCCATGGCCGCCAACGAAGGGCGCGATGCCGTCATCGCGCTGTCCGGCGGCCCTGCAGGAGGCATCCTGATGGGATTTGGGCGGGCCCTGCCCTTCGCAGCGACCGCGGCATCCCACCTTTTGGGCATCATCGCGGCTCTCATGATCCGGGCCGATCTGCGTCCCGGTGAACGCCCATCCGGGGCGCAGGAGGGCGTGCGGGACGGCGCGCGGGATCCCAGCCCGGAGGGCGGCCAGGACGTTGCGCACGGGAACATTCGGGACGGCCGCCAGGTCAGCGGCCAAGGCCGCGGCGGGACCGGTGAGGACCACGGCTTACAAGATCCTTGCCTGGGGGACGGCCGCCGGAGCGGCAACCCCGCCGGCAGGGGCGCCACCCCCGCCGGCCGGCGCGTCCTGCGCGGCTTCGTGGCCGAGGCGGCCTCCGGGATCAAGTGGCTGTACCACCGCCCGGAATTGCGTGGCATCATGATTCTTGCAACCGTCATCAACCTGGGTCTGAATTCGGCCATCACTGCGGTCATCTTTGGACTGCAGCAAAGGGGCGAGGGTCCCGCGGTGATCGGCGTGGTTTCGGCAGGCATCGGCGCGGGCATGCTGCTTGGTTCCCTGGTTGCGGCGCCGCTGGTCAAGCGGGTCGGCGCCGGGTGGATCATCATCGCGGGACTGTTCCTGATGACCGCCTCGCTTGCCGTGCTGCCCTTCGTTTCGGCGATACCGGCGATCATGGTGGTTCAGGCAGCCGCCATCTTCGGTGCACCGGCGATCAATGCAGCCCTGCTGGGATATTTCATGGTCGCCGTTCCCACGGAGCTGCTGGGGAGGGCGGGCAGCGCGCTGGACCTGCTGGCCATGGGCGCCACTCCCTTGGCACCGCTGGTGGCGGGGTTCGGCTACGCACTCCTGGGCTGGACGGGGGTGCTGCTGGCCTGCGCCGGAATCTGCGCCGTTGCCGCCTGCCTGGCGCTGTTCAACCGCAGCCTGCGGGCCCTTCCGGACTCGGACCACTGGGCCGACCATGCCGCAGCTATCGTCACGGCCGCCCGGTAGTCCCTTCGGGAGCCCGGAAGCCAGGTGCCGGCCGCACGGGAGCCAGACGCCGGCGTCGTCCATGGGCGACGCCGGCACCTGGCTTTTGCAGGTGGGCGAACGTTAGCGGCGGACCACCGGGTTGGACAGGCGGCCGATGCCCTCGATCTCGATCTCGTAGCGGTCGCCGTCCTGAACAAGGCCGACGCCGGCCGGGGTGCCGGTCATGATGACGTCGCCTGGGAGAAGGGTGAACGCGTGGGAGACGATCGAGACCAGTTCGCGGACGCTGCGGACCATCTGGTTGGTGTTGCCGTCCTGGCGGAGCTCGCCGTTCAGCCAGCCCTTGACGTCCAGGTCGTCGGGATCCAGTGCGGTCTCGATCCAGGGCCCGAGCGGGGCGGAGGTGTCGAAGCCCTTGGCGCGGGCCCACTGGCCGTCGGTCTGCTGGACGTCGCGGGCGGTGAGGTCGTTGCCGCAGGTATAGCCGAAGATAACCTCGTCCACGCGGTCTTCCGGCACGTCCTTGCAGATGCGGCCGATGACCACGCAGAGCTCGGCCTCGTAGGAGACTTCCTCGGAGAATTCCGGCAGCACGATCGGCTCGCCGGGGCCAATGACGGAGGTGTTGGGCTTGAGGAACAGCAGCGGGCTTTTCGGGACCTCGTTGCCGAGCTCGCGGGCGTGCTCGGCAAAGTTGCGGCCCACGCCCACCACTTTGCTGCGCGGAATGATCGGTGCCACCAGGCGCACGTCCTCCAGCGGGTACTTGATGGTGGTTCGCTCGACGCCGTTGAAGAAGGGGTCACCCTTGATGACAATGACGATTTCACTGCCGGGATCCCCCTCCACCACGCCGTACATCGGGTCATTGTCTACTACAAAACGGGCGATACGCATGGGGATGAGTCTATCCGTTCCGCTGCGCCGGCGTCAGCACCGGGGCGCGCCGAATGGCGAACGACGATCAACCGTCGAGCGCCGGACCACGCCCGGCCTGGGCCGGTGGTTACGGCGCCGAACCAGGGCCCTCCGCCGCATCCGAGCGCCGTTCCTTGATGAGTTCCTTGGTGCGCACCAGCCGCAACGCGGTGACGAGCAGCAGCCCGCCCGCCACGTTCAGCAGCACCGTGAACCAGAACCAGTTCAGCCACTCCAGGTACCCAAAGGAGGCGCCGGCGTGGATGGCACCGAAGATCAACAGCGAATCCAGCACCGAGTGAAAGAGCGGCAGGCCGGCGAGCAGGAACCCGCCCGCGACGGCGGCGACGATCTTGGCCGGAACAGAGTCGGTACCGTGCTGCATGCGGGTCATGAGCGTTATGGTGCTTCCGCCCAAAATGGCCAGGGCAGCGGTCTGCAATGACAGGGGCGCCAGGGCATAGTGCGCTGCCGATTCAAGCACGGTGGCCCGCCATTCGGGGAACGCCAGCACGACCAGCCACATGAAGAGCCAGCCGCCCACGAGGTTCGCCGCCAGTGTGCCGCCCCACAGCTTCATCAGCTGCCCCACCCGCGCCTCCTTGGCGACGACGGCTGCGATGGGCACCAAGAAGCCCTCCGTGAACAGCTCGCTCTTGGCCAGCAGCAAGGCGATGAATCCGATGCTGAAGGCCAGACCGGCCAGGAGGTGGCTGCCGGTCTCGTGCTGGACGGCAAGATAGGCCATGACCCCCAGCCCCACTTCGATGCCGCCAAAAAGGCCCGTCACCACCACGGATGCCCAGGTCCTGTGCAGGCGTTGGGCGCCTTCGTCCACGATGCGGTCGAACGTGGTTTCCAGTTCCTCCTCCACCGGGGCATCATTGTCGCCAAGCTCGCGGCGGCGTTCCTCGTCGTCCATGGTTCCTCCCCACCGGCCGGGTTTGTCATCCCTGGCACGCCAACACGGTAATTGACGCGTGTCTGTGCATAGTATGCCTCCTGCGGCACCGTCCGCACGCCGTGACACCGCGAGTCCCTCGGCCGGACGCCGGAGACGCCGGACGCCGCATGGACGCCGCCGCAGCCGGACGCCGCCGGTTGGTTGGATGCCGGTTGGACAAACACCCAGGGTCCTCTGTCACGATTGATTTATGGCAGACCTGGAATCGACGATCAAACCCATACTTGCAGTCCTCGCCGCGATCGCGGCGGCCCTCCTGCTCACCGCCGTGCTGAGGTTCACCGCAAACCGCCTCTTCAGAAGAATCCCGGACTTCCCCCGCCGGTCGGCCCGGGCCAAGCTTCCAGTCTTCGGCGTGCTGTTTTTTGTGGGCGTCCGCGTTGCGCTGGCCGCCACACTATCTAGTCAGGGCTGGTTTCAGGCCGTGGACTTTGTCTTGGTCGCCGGGCTCATCGCCGCGTTGTGCTGGCTGGCCCTGGCGTCGCTGTCCATCGGCGAGCGGATGGTGCTGCGCCATTTCTCCACCCGCAGCACCGACAACCGGAGGCTGCGCAGGCTCACCACCCAGGTCACCCTGGGGCGGCGGTTCATTGCCGCGCTCCTGATCACCCTGGCGGTGGCCGGGCTGCTGCTGACCATCCCGGAGGTCAGGGCGCTGGGCACCGGCCTGCTGGCCTCCGCCGGGCTGATCTCCATCGTGGCCGGCCTGGCCGTGCAGAGTTCCCTCGCCAACGTCTTCGCCGGAGTGCAGCTGGCCTTCACCGACGCGATCAGGATTGACGACGTCGTGGTGGTGGAGGGCCTCTGGGGAAGGATCGAGGAAATCACCATGACGTACGTGGTGGTCCGCGTGTGGGACGAACGAATGCTGATTCTTCCCTCGACGTACTTCACCACAACGCCCTTTGAGAACTGGACACGGAACAGCCCCAAGATCATGGGGGCCGTGGAGCTCGACCTGGACTGGCACGCTCCGGTGGCCGAACTCCGCGCCCACCTCCACGACGTCCTCGCCGCCACCCCGCTATGGGACGGGCGCACCGGTAAGCTTGAGGTGACCGACGCCGTGGAAGGCCTGGTCCGTGTCCGGATTGTGGTCAGCGCCGCCGACAGCGGCGCGTTGTGGGACCTGCGCTGCCTGGTGCGGGAATCAATGATGACGCATGTGCAGCAAAAGCACGGCTCCTCGCTGCCGCGGCAGCGCTGGGAAATGATCGACGCCGCGAACTAGCGCGCCGAAACGTCCCGGGCGGGCAACAGCGCGCAGCAACGTCCCGGCGTCGTGCTTAAGGCAACGTCCCGGCGTCGTGCTTAAATCGATAACGCAGTAGTTGGATGGAAAATCGCCTTTTCGGCACTTTTCGTTCCAACTACTGCGTTATCGATCCGGGGAGGTGTCAGACCAGGCGGGTGAGCCAGCCGTGCAGGTCCTCCACGACGCCGGTCTGGATGCCCAAAAGCTGCTCGCGGATGGCCATGGTGACCTCGCCGGCGCCGGAGCCCGGCGAGGCGATGGTGCCCTCGGCCGTCTTCAGCTCGCCGATCGGGGTGATGACCGCCGCCGTGCCGCAGGCGAACGCCTCGGTGATCTCCCCGGAAGCCACCCCTTCGCGCCATTCGTCGATGGTGATCTTGCGTTCCTGGACCTTGAGGCCGCGGTCGGCGGCCAGCTGCATGACCGAGGAGCGGGTGATGCCGTGCAGGATGTGGCCGTTGAGCGCGGGGGTCACCAGGCGTCCGTCCTTGAACACGAAGAAGATGTTCATGCCGCCGAGCTCTTCAATGGCGTTGTCGTTGAACGGGTCGAGGAAGAGGACCTGCTTACAGCCCTGGGCCTCGGCCTCCATCTGCGCGGCCAGCGACGCGGCGTAGTTGCCGCCGCACTTGGCCTCGCCGGTGCCACCCTCGCCGGCCCGGGCGTAGGCGGTGGAGAGCCAGATGGAGACGGGCTGGAGCTCGCCGCCAAAGTAGTTGCCGGCCGGGGAAGCGATGACCCGGTAGGAGACTTCGCGCGCCGGGCGCACGCCCAGGAACGCCTCCGTGGCGATCATGAACGGGCGCAGGTACAGGGCCTCGCCGTCGCCGGACGGCACCCAGTCCTGGTCCGCCGCAACCAGCTGGCGCAGGGATTCGATGAACGTTTCCTCGGGCAGCTCGGGCAGTGCCAGGCGGCGGGCGGAAGTGTTGAAGCGGGCGGCGTTGGCCTCGGGGCGGAAGCTCCACACCGACCCGTCGGCGTGGCGGTAGGCCTTCAGCCCCTCGAAGATTTCCTGGCCGTAGTGCAGCACCGCGGCTGCCGGGTCCATGGCGATGGGGCCATAGGGCTCGACGCGGGCGTTGCCCCAGCCGCCCTGCCCGTCGGCGCCCACCTTGTAGTCCACCACGGCGGTGTGGTCGGTGAAGTGGTCGCCAAAGCCGGGGTTGGCCAAAACGGCGTCGCGCTCGGCAGCACTCTTCGGGTTGACGGTCAGGTGCTGGGTGAATGCCAGCGGCGCTGTCTGGGTCATGCTTCCTCCACATGGTTGTGCCCATTGCAGGTGTTGCCAGCCTGGGCGGAGTCTGGGGGCGAAAATTCCGTGCGTTGAATCGTGTTCATGCGCCGAAAATTTCAGTTACGGTGCATTCACTCTATGCGTTAAGGGTACCCCTGCCCACCCCGTGGAACGCGCGCCGGTACGACGGCGTTAGACGGCCTGGGCGATCGCGTCGCCGATAGCGCCGGTGGTGCGCGGCAACGCCGCGCTGCGGCCCGCAATGTCGGCCTTCACGGCAGCCTCGATGCGCCCTGCCGCGCCCGCGTGGCCGAGGTGGCGCAGCAGCAGGGCCGCGGACAGGATGGCGGCCGTGGGGTCCGCTTTCTGCTGCCCGGCGATGTCCGGCGCCGAGCCGTGGACCGGCTCAAACATGGAGGGCGCAGTGCGGTCCATGTTGATGTTGCCGGACGCAGCCAGGCCAATTCCGCCGGTGACGGCGGCGGCGAGGTCGGTGATGATGTCGCCGAAAAGGTTGTCGGTGACAATGACGTCAAAGCGTGCGGGGTCCGTGACCAGGAAAATCATGGCGGCGTCCACGTGCAGGTAGTCCACCGATACGTCCGGGAACTCCGCGGCGACGGCCTCCACGGTGCGCTTCCACAGGTGGCCCGCATAGACCAGCACATTGTGCTTGTGCACATAGGTCAACTTTTTGCGCGGGCGTTCGCTTGCACGGCGGAAGCCGTCCCGGACCACACGCTCCACGCCGTAGGCCGTGTTGACGGAGACCTCGGTGGCGACCTCCTGCGGGGTGCCCTTGCGAAGCACGCCGCCGTTGCCAACATACGGGCCCTCTGTTCCTTCGCGGACCACCACGAAGTCGATGGTGCCGGGATCCGCTAGGGGGGAGGCGACGCCGTCGTACAGGAAGGAGGGGCGCAGGTTGACGTAGTGGTCAAGGCTGAAGCGCAGCTTGAGCAGCATTTCGCGTTCGATCAGCCCGGAGGGGATGCTGGTGTCGCCGGGTGCCGCGCCCACAGCGCCGAAGAGGATGGCGTCGTGGCCGCGGAGGGCCTCGATCGTGGAGTCCGGAAGGGTCTCGCCCGTGGCCAGCCAGTGCTCGGCACCGAGCTTGTAGTCCGTCAGCAACAGATCCACCCCTTCGGTGGCCGTGACCTTTTTCAGGACCTTCACGGCTTCCGCGGTGACTTCGGGGCCAATGCCGTCTCCGGCGATAACTGCAATGTCAATCGATGCGCTCATGGTTTCAGCCTAGCGAAACCATCCACATGATGGGCAAGTGATCTCACAGTTTGAGATGGCGGGTGTGGGACGCCCGGATTCGCCGCCACGTTCTCCACCCTGGGCGGGATGTTCCCCGCGCCGGCGCCGCCTAAAGTTGAAGGTGTGATCATGCATTCCCTCTACGACTGGTTCCGGCGGCACCGCTTCGCCGTCGACTTTGTTTTTATGATGGTGCTCCTGCTGGTGGCTGCTCCCTTTGGGATCATGGCCGGCACCGGTTCGGGCCGGCTGTCGGGGGCGGTTTTCGCCATACTGCTGGTATTCCCCCTGGCCTGGCGCCGGACCAGGACCGTTCTGGCCGGATCCCTGATCGCCGCCGTGGCCGTCCTGCAATGGGCGCTGGCGGTGCCACCCACCCCTGCTGATGTGGCCGTGCCGCTGGTTGTCTATGCGCTGGCGGCGTTCGGGCCGCGCTGGGCCAGCCTGGGCGGGCTGGCCCTGGCCCTGCTGGGCTCCGTCATGTTGGTGACCCGGTTCTTTGTCAACCTTTCGTCTTCGTCCCTGGCCGACCTTCCCTATGGCGCCGTGCTGGTCCTGACCATCTGGGTGCTGGTGCTGTTCGGCTGGACGGCCGGCGACCTGACGCGGACCAAGCGCCTGCGCGAGCAGGCCCTGGAGGACCGCGCGCACCGGCTGGAAATCGAGGCGCAGCACGAACGCGAGCTGGCCGCCAGCGACGAACGCGCCCACATCGCCCGTGAAATGCACGACATCGTGGCCCACTCCCTCTCCGTCATCATCACCCAGGCCGACGGCGCCCGGTATGCCGCCGCCGCCAACCCCGAGGTTGCGCCCGCCACGCTGGCCACCATTGCCGAGACCGGCCGCTCCTCGCTGCAGGAGATGCGCCGCCTGCTGGGCGTGCTGCGCGGCGGCGCCGCCGCCTCCATGCGCCCCCTGCCCGGCCTTGCCGACCTGGACGAGCTCCTGCTCGGCATCCGCGCCACCGGCCTGCCGGTCTCCTTTGACACGTCCGGGACGGCTCGGCGCCTGCTCCCGGCCGGCGCCGAACTCACCGCCTACCGCATCGTGCAGGAGGGCCTGACGAACGTCATGAAGCATGCCGGACCCAACGTCACCGCGGCCGTGCTGCTGCAGTGGACCGCCCGCGGGCTGGAGTTGTCGGTGCGGGACGACGGGAGGGGTGCATCGGCGTCGTTCGCGGACACGGGACCCATCCCCCGGTACGACGCCGGCACCTCCCCCGCGCCCGGCAGCACCCCCCACCCGTCCCCGGCTTCCGCTCTTCCGGCCGGCTCACCTGGTGCCGTTGCGGGCGGCTCACTTGGCGCCGTTGCGGGCGGACCGCAGCCAGGGGGCGGCAACGGGCTGCGCGGCATGGCGGAACGCACAAAACTGTACGACGGCACCCTGGACGCCAAGCCACTGGCCGGCGGCGGCTTCGGCATCGCCGCCTTCATCCCCTATTCGGAGACATAAATGACTAATTCGCCCATTCGCGTTGCCCTGGTGGACGACCAGCGCCTGGTCCGTTCCGGCTTCGGCATGCTGATCAACTCCCAGCCCGACCTGTCCGTGGTGGTGGAGGCCGGCAACGGAGTGGAGGCGCTGGCCGGGCTAACGGCCACCGCCGCGGACGTGGTTCTCATGGATGTGCGCATGCCCGGCATGGACGGGATTGAGACCACGCGCCGGCTCATGGAGCGGACCAAGGCTGCGCCGGCCGGGTCGTGGCTCGCGGAGCTGAAGATCGTGGTGCTGACCACCTTTGACCTGGACGAATACGCGCTGGCCGCCATCCAGGCCGGCGCCAGCGGCTTCCTGCTCAAGGACGCACCGCCGGAGGAGCTGCTCGGCGCCATCCGCACCGTCTACCGCGGCGACGCCGTGATCGCCCCGTCCACCACGCGGCGGCTGCTGGACCATGTGGCACCCATGCTGGCCGCCCCCAGCCCGGCCAACGACGCGAACGCCGAGGCCGTGGCAACTTTGACAGCCCGCGAGCACGAGGTGTTTGTGTTGATCGCCAACGGGCTTTCCAACCCGGAAATTGCCACCCAGCTGTTTGTCTCCGAGGCCACTGTCAAGACACATGTGGGGCACATCCTGGCCAAACTCAATGCCCGCGACCGCGTCCAGGTGGTGGTCATGGCCTACGAGACGGGCATCGTCTCCCCGGGCTAGCAGTTGCTGCACCCCGCGCATCGGCGCTCCCCCACTTTCCTGCCTGCCGCGCAGTTGCAACCGGCACGACATTCAAAAGACAGCACCTGCGGGTGTTGAGGTCCAACACCCGCAGGAGCTGTCACTTCAATGGCCTGACGGGGCCCGACGGGGCCCGACCGGGTGTAGTCCGGCGACAGGCACCACAGTTTGGGCATTCGGTCCTTCTTTCGCGCGCCCACCGAGCCAGCAACCGCGCAACCAGATCATCCCCTGGTAGGAGGGACCGGCGTCGAACACCGGGGCGAAATCCACCCGCACTCCGATCCGCCGGGGCCGTGCGCCAAAATAGGCTGAAGCCATGACGATCATTACCGACAAAAACCAGCGCACCCTGGCGGTTCAGGCCCGCGGGCTACGCAAGACATATGGCAGGGGCGAGACCGAGGTGGCCGCGCTGAAGGGCGTGGACCTGGACTTCCCGGCCGGCCAGTTCACGGCCATCATGGGGCCGTCGGGCTCCGGCAAGTCCACGCTCATGCACTGCCTGGCCGGGCTCGATTCCGTCACCGCCGGCGCCATCCACCTGGGCGGGACCGAGCTGACAGCGCTCAACGACAAGGCCCTCACCCAGCTGCGCCGGGACCGGATCGGCTTCGTGTTCCAGGCATTCAACCTGGTCCCTACGCTCACCGCCGAGGCCAACATCACGCTTCCCGTGGCACTGGCCGGCGGCAAGGTGGACGCCGAATGGTTTGCGTTCGTCACCGCAACGCTGGGCCTCACCGACCGGCTCCGGCACAAGCCGCATGAACTTTCCGGCGGCCAGCAGCAGCGCGTCGCCGTGGCCAGGGCGCTCCTCACCCGCCCCGACGTCATCTTTGGCGACGAGCCCACGGGCAACCTCGATTCGCGCTCCGGCGCCGAGGTCCTGGGCATGCTGCGCCGCTCCTCACGAGAGATGGGCCAGAGCATCATCATGGTCACGCACGACCCTGTGGCCGCCTCCTACGCGGACCGCGTGGTCTTGATGAACGACGGCGAACTGGTTGGCGAGCTGGAGAACCCCACCGCCGATTCCGTGCTGGCTTCGCTGGCATCCCTGGGGGCCTAAGCCATGCTGCAAGTTGCCGTCAACCAGCTAAGAACCCATGCGCGAAGGTTCATTGCCATTACGCTGGCCGTCCTGCTCGCCGTCGCCTTCCTGTCCGCCACGCTCATGGTCAACGCGTCCACCAGGGAGTCCCTGAAGGCAAGCATCGGGCAGGCCTATGCGTCCGCGGACCTGGTGGTCTCCCCCGCCGCCGGCGAATCCCTGCCCCAGGCGGCCGTGGACAAGGCCGCAGCCAATCCCTCGGTGGCCGCCTCCTACGGTCAGGAATCGGTTACCGTCGCCACTGAACTGGGAAAATCGAACTTCGGAGCAGTGATCCGCAACGTGCCGGCGGATGCCGCGCTGGAGCCGGTCGCCCTGAAATCGGGAGCCTGGCCCTCGTCGGACCAGCAGCTCGCCGTGGACGCCGTCACGGCCGAAAGAAACTCACTCGCCGTCGGATCCAAGGTGACCCTGGCTGTGGAGCCGGTGCCCTCCGGTTCCACCGTGACCCCGGGGGTGTCCATGACAGGCACGGTGTCGGGCATCATGGCCGCCTCCGCCGATCCCTACCAGTCCGGCCTGGCCCAATTTGTCGGGTCCGCGGCCACCGTGAAGGCACTGGCCGGACCGGACGGCGCGTACCAGAGCATCACGCTCAAGCTCAAGGACGGCACATCAACCGCCGACGCCAAGGCGTCCCTGTCCACGGCCCTTGGCGTGCCCGTCGGGACCATCCTGACGCCGGATGAGAAGACCACCCAGGAAGTGGCGGGCTTCACCGGCGGCCAGGACCAGCTGACCATCGTGCTGCTGGCGTTTGCTGCCGTGGCCCTGCTGGTCTCCGCACTGGTTGTCTCCAACACCTTCTCGGTCCTGGTGGCGCAGCGCACCCGCGAACTGGCGCTGCTGCGCTGTGTGGGCGCCAGCCGGAAACAGGTCCGCAACTCAGTGATGGTCGAGGCCCTGGTGGTGGGCTTCACGGCCTCCATCCTGGGCGTGCTCACGGCGGTCGGCACCATGGCCGCGGTGATCGCCCTGCTGCGCAACAATCCCGACTTTGCGTTCGCCACCTTGGGGGTTCCGGTGTCGGCCATCATTGCAGGACTCCTGGTGGGAACGCTGCTGACGGTCCTCGCGGCGCTGGTCCCCGCCCGTGCCGCAACGCGCGTGGCACCGCTCGCTGCGCTCCGCCCGGTCGACGACGCCTCCGTCCACAATGCCGCCGGCCGGGTGCGCCTGGCTGTAGGCGTGGCCTTGATACTTGCCGGTGGCGCGGGGCTCGTCGTTGGCGGGCTCAGCTCCCAGCTTCTGCTGGCCGTGCCCGCCGGTGCCGCCTCCTTCGTGGGCATCATCATGGCGGCCACGCTGTTCGTGCCGCGGCTGGTTGCCCTGACCGGCAAGCTGGCGTCCCCCGCCGGGGTCCCCGGAAAAATGGCTGCCGCCAATGCGGTGCGCAACCCCCGCCGGACGACGGCGACCGCCTCCGCGCTGCTCATCGGCGTCACCCTTGTGACCATGATGATGACCGGCGCCGCCACCGCCCGCAGCGCTTTTGACTCGCAGCTTGACGACCACTACCCCGTGGACATCACCGCGCAGGCACTTCCGGGCTCCCCTGCCATCACCGCCGCCAGCGTGGCGGGCGCCGCCGCGATTCCGGGCGTGCGGGACGCCGTCTTCCTGCCGGTGGTGGGAACGGTGGAAGCCAACGGCGTCTCCAATCCCGTCTACGGCATCAGTGACTCGGACGCCGCCAAGGTGCTGGTGAATCCGGCCAACCGGCCCAGCCACACCACCGTGGTGATGCCCAAGGGCTACAACGGGAAGGCGGTCAGCCTGGCCGCGGGCACACAGACCACAAAACTTGCCGTGGTCCAGGCCACGACGCGCGGCTTTTCCCCGCTCGTGTCCCTGGACGCGTTCCCGGCCCTGGCTGGCGGGGACCCGGCCGCGGCTGGCGGGGACCCGGCCCTGGCATCGGCCCAGGTGTGGATCGCCGTGGACCCTGGCCTGGCACCGCAGGCGCTCATGGACCTGCGTACTGAATTGGCCCAGGCCCTGCACGTCGACGAGTACATGGTGGGCGGTTCGGTACTGGAGAAGGCCACCTTCAACCAGGTCATCGACATGCTTCTGCTGGTGGTGACCGGTCTGCTGGCCGTGGCCGTCTTCATCGCCTTGATCGGCGTCGCCAACACCCTCTCCCTGTCCGTCCTGGAACGCACGCGCGAAAACTCGCTGCTGCGGGCGCTGGGGCTGACGCGCGGACAGCTGCGCGGCATGCTGGCTCTGGAGGCGGTACTGATCGCCGGCGTCGCAGCCGTCATCGGCTCAGCACTCGGGGTGGTGTACGGCTGGGCAGGGGCGCAGGCAGCGCTGGGATCCTTTGCCACCGTCACGGCCGTCATTCCGTGGGGCCAGGTGCTGCTGGTGGTCGCCGTTGCCGCCACCGCCGGGCTGCTGGCCTCCGTTGTTCCGGCGCGGCGTGCCGCGAAGCTCTCCCCCGTTGAGGGCCTCGCGGTGGACTGACCCCGACCGCGCGTTCCCCCCAGAAATTGCCGCCGCTCCCGCATTTTGCCGCAAGTAGACCTGCGGCAAAATGCGGGAGCGGCGGCAATTTCCGTAACTGGCCCAAATTACGGCTGGTACCTGACCGTTGCCGGTTATCCACAGGACCCGGTTTGCCCCTTACATGGCACAGTTGATGATGACACGCTGGAAGGCATGAACAAGCCCCGCCTTATCCTTCCGGCGGATTTGAGACTCGTGGGACAGGATTCCAGGACCCTCGCCCAGCTCGAGAACAAGGGCGAGCTGGTGCGCATCCGCCGCGGCGTCTACACGAAATCCGCAGACTGGAACAGTTCGACTCCGGCGCAGCAATACGGACTTCAGGCTGCGGCATTCCAGGCGCTGGCGCCGCGCCAGCCGGTGCTGTGTCATGCCACCGCAGCGCGCTTGTGGGGCCTGTGGATTGTCGGACTGCCGTCGAAACTGCACGTGGTGACGGAAGTCGCCACTAGCGGCCGCAACAACAATGGTGTCATGCGCCACCTTGGATCGCTGACGAACGGCATCGTGCAGTGTGGTCCGTTCCTGCTCACGGACAAGCTGACCACAACCACAGCATTGGTCAAGGCACTGACTTTCCCCTACGCGGTGGCCGTCTGTGACTCCGCCCTGCGGAAGCCCGAGGGCCGCCAGGCAGTCAACAAGTTCACTGCCGCCGGCTCTGTGCCCGACCCCCGTGAACCGTCATGGGTGACAGACGGGCCGCAGGGTCCTGCCGTTTCAGCGGATCAGCTGCGCGCGGCCGCTGGCCGTCTCACCAGCAGGGCTGCCCGCGAACGCACATTGGCGGTCGTCAACTTCGCCTCGGCACTGTCCGGTTCGGCCGGGGAATCCATCAGCCGCGCGAAAATGCACCAACTGGGGTTTCCCGCGCCAATGCTGCAAAAGCCATACACACTGCGGGACGGCAGCAACGCACTCGTGGACTTTTGGTTCAAGGAACGGAACCTGGCCGGGGAATTCGACGGCAAGGGCAAATACCTGCGTGCCGACTGGGCCGGCGGCACCATGCAGGACAGGTTGTGGAAGGAAAAGGCCCGGGAGGACCAGATCCGTGCCCAAGGCGTTGGGTTTGTCCGATGGACGTGGGCGGAAATGATGAACCGGGAACGGTTTGTCCGGCTGCTGCTTCAGGCCGGGCTCCCGCAGAAATGACGCCCCCCGCAAAAATGCCGCCGCTCCCGCATTTTGCCGCAAGTAGACCTGCGGCAAAATGCGGGAGCGGCGGCAATTGTCGGCCGGCAGAGTCCCGGCAAGCCCGGTCACCCGGAATTACACCTCGACGGGTGCGGGCTCCTCATATCTCGGGAAGATCGGCGCCGGGGCGGGCAGGACTGTACCGGCCGCCAGGGGTGAAGAAATGGCAGCGAACTGGCGGACGGCGTCGTCCGGGGAAGTGCCCTGGCCCAACACCGAAAGGAGCTTCGCGGCGGCGTCGGGCATGACCGGCTGGATCAGGATCGAGACAATGCGCAGCACCTCCAGGGTCACGTACAGCACGGTTTCCATGCGGGCCAGGTCGGTCTTGCGCAGGATCCACGGTGCCTGGTCGGCAAAGTAGGCGTTGGTATCGCCCAAAACGTGCCAGATCCTCTCCAGCGAGCCGTGGAAGTCCTGGACCTGGTAGGCCGCACGGGCGTGTTCGAGCAGGGCGCCGGCTTCCGCCAGAATCGACGCGTCGGCAGCGGTGAACGCCCCCGGCACCGGGACCACACCGGAGCAGTTCTTCGCCACCATCGACAGCGACCGCTGAGCCAGGTTGCCCAGGTTGTTGGCGAGGTCGGCGTTCATCCGGCCCACCACGGCGTCGTGGTTGTAGGAGCCGTCCGCGCCGAACGGGACCTCGCGGAGCAGGAAGAAGCGCACCTGGTCCAGGCCGTACTGGGCCACCCAGTCGGCCGGGGCCACCACGTTGCCCAGGGACTTGGACATCTTCACGCCGTTGTTGTGCAGGAAGCCGTGGATCATGACGCGCTTGGGCAGTTCGATCCCCGCGGACATGAGGAACGCCGGCCAGTACACGGCATGGAAGCGGGAAATGTCCTTGCCGATGATGTGCACGTCGGCCGGCCAGTACTTTTGGAAGGCCTCCGAGGATTCGTCCGGGTAGCCGACGCCGGTCAGGTAGTTCGTCAGCGCGTCGACCCACACGTACATGACGTGCTTGTCGTTGCCCGGAACCGGGACGCCCCAGTCGAAGGTGGTGCGGCTGACGGACAGGTCCTCGAGGCCGCCCTTGACGAAGCTGATGACCTCGTTGAAGCGGGTGCGGGGGGCTCCGAATTCGGGCTGCTCCGCATACAGGGCCAGCAGCTTTTCCTGGTAGTTGGACAGGCGGAAGAAGTAGCTCTCCTCCTCCGTCCAGGTCAGCTCGGTGTCCGTGACCTTGGAGTAGCGCAAGCCGTCCTCGCGCAGCTCGGTTTCGTCGTCACCGTAGTACGCCTCGTCGCGCACGGAGTACCAGCCCTCGTACTTGCCCAGGTAGATGTCCCCGGCGGCCTCCATCTTTTTCCAGATGGCCTGCGACGCCGCGTAGTGGTCCGCGTCCGTGGTGCGGATGAAGCGGTCGTAGCTGATGCCGAGCGCGGCGTGCGCCTCCTGGTACACGGCGGCGTTGCGGTCCACCAGCTCCTTGGGCGTGACGCCTTCCTTCTCGGCGGCCTGGGCAATCTTCATGCCATGCTCATCCGTGCCCGTCAGGAACATCACGTCATACCCGTCCAGGCGCTTGAAGCGTGCCAGGGCGTCGGTGGCGATGTACTCGTAGGCATGCCCGATGTGCGGAACGCCGTTCGGGTACGTGATGGCGGTGGTGAGATAGTAGGGCGTCTTGGCCGAGTCAGTAGATGTCACCCTACGAATTTACCGTGAACCGCGCCCATTCACCGCTTCGTGTCCGTTTTGCCCCGCCAGGGGAAGTCCGACGCCGGACGGCCGCTCCCCCTGTTGTCCCGCCTTGGGTGCCGCCCGGGTGGGTGAAACGCGGAAGGCAGGGTCCGCCGTCGTGCGCTTAAACAAAACCGGCCCGCAACAGTGGCAGGGAAAACCCCGGAAATTCGAGGATTTTCCCTGCCACTGTTGCGGGCCAGATGTTGAACGGTCAGTCCTCCAGGTCAACCTCGCGGACCATGGTGGCGCCAATCCCGGTCTTGATGGCCTCGAGCACGCCCTGCGGGACGGAACTGTCGACGGTGATCAGGGCCAGGACCTGGCCGCCTTCGCTGTGGCGGGCGACCTGCATGCCGGCGATGTTCACGCCGTTCTCGCCCAGGAGTCCGCCGAGGGTGCCGACGACACCGGGGCGGTCCGCGTAGGAGATGACCAGCAGGTGGTCGCTCATGGGGATTTCCAGCTCGTAGCCGTTGACGGAGACGATCTTTTGGATCTGCTTGGGCCCGGTCAGGGTGCCGGCCACGGAGATCTGGGAATCGTCGGAGAGCGCGCCGCGGATGGTGAGCACATTGCGGTAGTCGGTGGACTCCAGAGTGGTGATCAGGCGGGTTTTGATGCCGCGTTGTTCGGCCAGGATGGGGGCGTTGACGTAGGAGACCTGCTCGGAGACAACGTCCTTGAACACGCCCTTGAGCGCGGACAGCTCCAGGGCCTTGACGTCCAGCGCTGCGATCTCGCCGGCCACCTCAACGTCGATCTGGGTCACCGAGGCGTGCGTCAGGGCGGTGAAGATGCGGCCCAGCTTTTCAATCAGCGGGATGCCGGGGCGGACGTCGGCGGCAATGACGCCGCCGGCGACGTTGACGGCGTCGGGGACCAGCTCGCCGGCCAGGGCCAGGCGCACGGACTTGGCCACGGAGACGCCGGCCTTTTCCTGCGCCTCGTCGGTGGAGGCGCCCAGGTGCGGGGTGACGATGACGTTGTCCAGGCCCAGGAAGTCGACGTCGGTGGCCGGCTCCTTGACGAACACGTCAATGCCGGCGCCGGCAATTTCGCCGTTGCGCAGGGCCGTGTTCAGGGCGGCCTCGTCCACCAGTCCGCCGCGGGCGACGTTGATGACGTAGGCGGTCTTCTTCATCTTTTTGAACGCCGCGGTGCCGATCATGCCCAGGGTCTCGGGTGTGCGGGGCATGTGGATGGTGATGAAGTCGGACTGTTCCAGCAGTTCGTCCAGGGTCAGCAGCTGCACGCCGAGGCTTGCGGCGCGGGCGGAGGTGACGTAGGGGTCGTAGGCCACGACCTCCATGCCGAAGGCCTTGGCCCGCTCTGTGATCAGGGCGCCGATGCGGCCCAGCCCGATGATGCCCAGCTTCTTCTCCAGCAGTTCGGTGCCGGTGTACTTGGAGCGCTTCCACTCGCCGTTCTTCAGGGCGGTGCTGGCGGCCGGGATGTGGCGGGCCAGGGAAAGGATGTGGCCGATGGTCAGTTCGGCGGCGGAAACAATGTTCGACGTCGGGGCGTTGACCACCATGACCCCGGCCTGTGTTGCGGCCTTGATGTCCACGTTGTCCAGCCCCACACCGGCACGTGCAATGACCTTCAGCTGCTTCGCGGCCGCGATGGCCTCCGCATCAACCAGCGTCGCGGAGCGGACCAGGATCGCGTCAACATCCACGATGGCGGACAGCAGCTGGGAACGGTCGGCCCCGTCCGTCCGGCGGATCTCAAAATCGGGGCCCAGCGCCTCTATCGTGGCCGGTGAAAGTTCCTCGGCGAGGAGTACAACTGGCTTGGTGGCTGTCACAGGTGACCTCTTTAGCTGTCGTTGATGTTTTGGTGGGGATTTTCGTGAAAGGTTCGGCGGTTGTGCATGCAGCAAAAAAAGCCGGACTCCAGTTTATGGGAGCCCGGCTTCCTTGCCGTAACAATCAGGCCCGACGCCGTCGCAAGCGACGCGCGTCACAGTGTCATTTAAGCGGACTGTTGGGCCCACGCTTGGGCCCACAACTGCGCGGGACCCACAACTGCGAATTACCGGAAGCGTTGGGCCCACAGCCCCGAGGGACCCAAAAGTTGGCTCGCTAGCGAGCCAACTTTTGGGAGGGGCTGGGGGTTAGCGGGCGACGGAACCCTCGGTGTAGTCGTCGCTGGTCTTGATCCAGGAGAAGAGCTTGCGCAGTTCGCGTCCGGTGGACTCGATCGGGTGGTCTTCGCCCTTCTTGCGCAGTGCTGCGAACTCGACGCCGCCGTTGTCCTGGTCGTCGATGAAACGCTTGGCGAAGGCGCCGTTCTGGATGTCCGCGAGGACAGCCTTCATGTTCTCCTTCACGTCGGGGGTGATGACGCGGGGGCCGGAGACGTAATCTCCGTACTCTGCGGTGTCGGAGACGCTCCAGCGCTGCTTGGCGATGCCGCCTTCAACCATGAGGTCAACGATGAGCTTGAGCTCGTGCAGCACCTCGAAGTAGGCGACCTCCGGCTTGTAGCCGGCCTCGGTCAGTACTTCAAAGCCGTACTGCACCAGCTGCGAGGCGCCGCCGCAGAGCACTGCCTGCTCGCCGAAGAGGTCGGTTTCGGTCTCCTCGGTGAAGGTGGTCTCGATGACGCCGGCGCGGGTTCCGCCGATGCCCTTGGCGTAGGAGAGGGCCAGTTCGCGAGCCTTGCCGGACGGGTTCTGCTCGACGGCGATCAGGTCCGGCACGCCGCGGCCGGCTTCGAACTCGCGGCGCACAATGTGGCCCGGGCCCTTGGGTGCAACAAGTGCCACGTCGACGTCGGCCGGGGGCTGGATGTAGCCGTAGCGGATGTTGAAGCCATGGCCGAAGAACAGGGCGTCGCCGGCCTTCAGGTTCGGGGCGATCTCTTCCGCGTAAACGAAGCGCTGGACCTGGTCCGGGGTGAGGATCATGATCAGGTCGGCTTCGGCGGTGGCCTCGGCAACGCTGAGGACGCGCAGGCCCTCGGCCTCTGCCTTGGCGCGGGACTTCGAGCCTTCCTTCAAGCCGACGCGGACGTCAACGCCGGAATCGCGCAGGCTCAGTGCGTGTGCGTGGCCCTGGCTGCCGTAGCCAATGACGGCAACCTTGCGACCCTGGATGATGGAGAGGTCTGCGTCGTCGTCGTAGAACATGTCGGTCACTGTGTAGCTCCTTGAATAATTGATGTGTGCTGCTTTGTTTTCAAAACGATTGATGTGCGGCCGCGAACGGCAGCGGCCGTGCTACGAGGCGCGCAGCGCCCTGTCGCTCATCGAACGGGATCCCCGTCCGATTGCCAAGGTGCCGGATTGCACGATCTCGCGAATGCCGAAGGGCTCGAGCACATTAAGCAGTGCCGTGAGCTTGTCGGGGTGGCCGGTGGCTTCGATGGTCAGCGAGTCGGTGGACACGTCAACGACCGAGGCGCGGAAGAGGTCTGCGGCTTGGGTGACCTGCAGCCTCGTGGCCGCATCCGCACGCACCTTGACCAGGATATGGTCCCGTTGCACGGAATTCTCTGAAACAAGTTCAACAATCTTGATGACGTTGACCAGTTTATTCAGCTGTTTGGTGACTTGTTCAATCAAGTCTCCGTCGGCGTCGACCACAACGGTCATCCGGGACACCCCGGAGACCTCGGTGGGCCCCACAGCCAGGGAATTGATGTTGAAGGCGCGGCGGGCAAACATGCTCGCCACGCGGGTCAGGACGCCGGGCTTATCTTCAACCAGGACGGAAAGGGTGTGACGTGTCATTTCTAGTCCTCTTCTTCCCACACCGGGGTCATGTTGCGGGCAACCTGGATCTGGTCGTTGCTGACACCGGAGGGGACCATCGGCCACACCATGGAGTCGGGGCTGACCACAAAGTCGATGACTACGGGGCGGTCGTTGATCGCCAGCGCCTTTTCGATGGTCGCGTCGATGTCCTCGACGCGTTCACAGCGCAGACCCACGCAGCCATAGGCGTCGGCGAGCTTGACGAAGTCCGGGACGCGCATGGTGTCGTGGCCGGTGTTCAGGTCCGTGTTGGAGTAGCGGCTGTTGTAGAACAGCGTCTGCCACTGGCGGACCATGCCGAGCGAGGAGTTGTTGATGATGGCAACCTTGATCGGAATGTTGTTGATCCGGCAGGTTGCCAGTTCCTGGTTGGTCATCTGGAAGCAGCCGTCGCCGTCGATGGCCCAGACCACGCGGTCCGGATTGCCCACCTTGGCACCCATGGCCGCGGGCACCGAGTAGCCCATGGTGCCGGCGCCACCGGAGTTCAGCCAGGAATGCGGGCGTTCGTACTTGATGAACTGCGCGGCCCACATCTGGTGCTGCCCGACGCCGGCCACGTAGACGCCCTCGGGGCCGGTCAGCGCGCCGATCCGGGAAATGACACGCTGGGGGGACATGAGCCCGTCTTCCGGCTCCGTCCAGCCCAGCGGGTAGGTGTCGCGCAGGTTGCCCAGGAACGCCCACCAGTCACTGAGGTCCGGGGCGCCGTTGGCCTCGAACTCGGCCTTCACGGCCACGCTCAGGTCGGGAATGATTTCCTTGACCGAGCCCACGATCGGCACGTCCGCCGTGCGGTTCTTGGAGATTTCCGCCGGGTCGATGTCCGCGTGAATAACCTTGGCATGCGGGGCAAAGCTGCTGAGCACGCCGGTGACGCGGTCGTCGAAGCGGGCACCCAGGGTGATGAGCAGGTCCGACTGCTGCAGCGCGGTGACCGCGGAGACGGTGCCGTGCATGCCGGGCATGCCCACGTGCAGGGGGTGCGAGTCGGGGAACGCGCCGCGGGCCATCAGAGTGGTGACGACGGGCGCTCCCGTCAGCTCCGCAAGTTCCATGAGTTCCTTGGACGCGTGTGCCTTGATGACGCCGCCGCCCACGTACAGCACGGGCTTTCGGGACTCGCGGATCAGCTTGGCCGCCTCGCGCAGCTGCTTGGAATGGCCGCGGAAAACGGGGCGGTAGCCGGGCAGGTCGATGACCGGCGGCCACGAGAACGTCATCTGTCCCTGCTGGGCGTCCTTGGACACGTCCACCAGGACGGGGCCCGGGCGGCCGGTGGACGCGAGGTGGAAGGCCTCGGCCAGGACGCGGGGAATGTCCTGGGGGTCGGTCACCAGGTAGGAGTGCTTGGTCACCGGCATGGTGATCCCCACGATGTCCGCTTCCTGGAAGGCGTCCGTGCCGATGACAGCGCTGGAAACCTGGCCGGTGATGGCCACCATCGGCACCGAGTCCATGTGCGCGTCCATGATGGGCGTGACGAGGTTGGTGGCGCCGGGACCGGAGGTGACGATGCACACGCCAACCAGTCCGGTGACCATGGCGTAGCCCTGGGCCGCGTGGCCGGCTCCCTGCTCGTGGCGGACCAGGACGTGGTTGAGCGATGAGGCCATAAGGGGGTCATAGGTGGGCAGGATCGCCCCGCCTGGAAGCCCAAAGACGTCCTTGACGCCAAGCTCTTCAAGGGAACGGACAAGTGCCTCGGAACCGGTCATCTGTACAGGAGCCACAACATTGTTGGGACCTACGACGGCGGTGGCCGGGCTGGCGGGGCTGACTGCGCCGGAGTTGCTGCCTGCGTGGCCGCCATGTCCATGGGACTTGGTGGCGGCCATCAGCGCAGGGCTGGCGGGCGTTCCTTTACTCATCGGTTCTTCCTTTGCGGAATTCGTGCTCATGGGTACTTCGTCTTCGATGCGTTCAGTTGGGTAGGTCACGCGGTGGAACGGGGTGCCTCTGTGGAAACAAAAAAACCCCTCAGCCGTCAGGCTCTCATCGAGGGGTTTGCACGTGTTGCGACGTTCTCTTCACTGGTTGTCAGAGGGTCATGGCCGTTTGGTGTGGCCACTTTGCGTCACGCGCTAGCTAATGACGACTACGAGCAACAGGTTCATACCTGAAGTCTCCCGTTTTACGACCCGGAGTGTCAAACACGCCACACCGCCATCTCATTATGTGGACGCATGGTCCACCCTGTGGTCACCCCGAAAGCGGGTCCCCTCGGCGACCCAACAGCGGAAGGCGGCAGGGCACATAAAGGTTGATTCCCGAGGGGCCCGCGGAGATGGCGCCCTGGCGCCATCTCCGCGGGAGGGAATCAACCGCAGTAGGCGCCGGTGGACGCGCTGTTGACCAGCTTTGCGTACTTGGCCAGGACACCGGAGGTGAACTTGGGCGGCAGCGGCTCCCAGCCTGCCCTGCGCGCCTCAAGCTCGGCCCCGTCCACCAGCAGGTCGAACGTCCGGGCGGCGATGTCGACCCGGATCCTGTCGCCGTCGCGCACAAAGGCGATGGGACCCCCGTCGACCGCTTCAGGGGCCACATGGCCGATGCACAGCCCGGTAGTACCGCCGGAGAAGCGGCCGTCGGTGAGCAGCAGGACGTCCTTTCCCAGGCCGGCGCCCTTGATGGCGCCGGTGATGGCGAGCATTTCGCGCATGCCGGGGCCGCCCTTGGGGCCCTCGTAGCGGATCACGACGACGTCGCCGGCGTGGATGGCGCCCTTGTCCAGGGCGTCCAAGGCCCCCTGCTCGCGCTCAAACACGCGGGCCGTTCCCTCGAAGACGTCCAGGTCGAAGCCTGCGCTCTTGACGACGGCGCCGTCCGGGGCCATGGAGCCGTGCAGGATGGTGATGCCGCCGGTCTTGTGGATCGGGTTGTCCATGGCGCGCAGCACCTTGCCGTCGGGATCCGGCGGGTTGATCTCGGCGAGGTTCTCCGCCACCGTCCGGCCGGTGACCGTGAGGCAGTCGCCGTGGATGAGTCCGGCGTCGAGCAGGGCCTTCATGATGACGGGCACGCCGCCGATCTTGTCGACGTCGAACATGACGTAGCGGCCAAAGGGCTTCAGGTCGCCCAGGTGCGGGACCTTGTCGCCGATGCGCTTGAAGTCCTCAAGGGTCAGGTCCACCTTGGCCTCGCGGGCGATGGCAAGGAGGTGGAGCACGGCGTTGGTGGAGCCGCCGAACGCCATGGTGACGGCGATGGCGTTCTCAAAGGCCTTCTTCGTCATGATGTCGCGGGCACGGATGCCCTTTTCGAGCAGGTGCACCACGGCTTCGCCTGACTTGCGGGCGTACATGTCGCGGCGGCGGTCGGCACTGGGCGGAGCGGCTGAGCCCGGCAGTGACATGCCGAGTGCCTCGCCGATGCAGGCCATGGTGTTGGCGGTGTACATGCCGCCGCAGGCGCCCTCGCCGGGACAGATGGCCCGTTCGATGGAGTCCAGGTCCTTCATGCTCATCTTGCCGGCGGCACAGGCTCCGACAGCCTCGAAGGCGTCAATCAAGGTGACTTCCTTCTCCGTACCGTCCTCCATTTTGGCGAAGCCGGGCATGATGGAGCCGGCGTAAAGGAACACGCTGGCCAGGTTCAGGCGGGCGGCTGCCATCAACATGCCGGGCAGGGACTTGTCGCAGCCGGCGAGCAGGACGGAGCCGTCGAGGCGCTCGGCCATCATGACGGTTTCCACGGAGTCGGCGATGACCTCGCGGGAAACGAGCGAGAAGTGCATGCCTTCGTGGCCCATGGAGATGCCGTCGGAGACGGAGATGGTGCCGAACTGCATGGGGAAGCCGTCCGCGGCGAACACGCCTTCCTTGGCGCCCTGGGCCAGCCTGTTCAGCGACAGGTTGCAGGGGGTGATCTCGTTCCAGGAGCTGGCCACGCCAATCTGTGGCTTGCGGAAGTCGTCGTCCCCCATGCCCACTGCACGGAACATGCCGCGTGCAGGCGCGGCATGAATGCCGTCCGTGACAACGCGGCTGCGGGGTTTGATGTCCGGCTTTCCGTCGGCAGTACGGACAACGGCATCTTCTGAATTCGTCTCCACGCTCATGGGCGTCAGTCTATGACTCCTTCGCGGGCCGGGCCACCCTCACGGTGATTCCGGCCACACGGTGGTCCGCTTGGCGTCATTGTTACGGAGCCGGCGTGCCCGGCGGAGCGCAACCGTGCGGACACGGCCCGCGGGCCAAATCCGCAATCAGACCCGGCCACAACGCCGTCGGCCGGAATCCAGTGGGCGCCAGTGGGCGGTAGTCCCGTTGGGCCCGCGGGATTCCGCGGTTTTTGCAGCATATCTTGTGATCTGCACTGCAAACCGTTCCTCCGATTTCACACTCACCCAAAAATCCTGTAATGTTTCATGTCGTTGCGGGGAACACATCGGACACAAGCCGGAGTGATCCGCTGCAGCGCAAAGACGCACCTCTAGCTCAATTGGCAGAGCAATTGACTCTTAATCAATGGGTTTCGGGTTCAAGTCCCGAGGGGTGCACAGTTGAAGGACAGCCTCCGATTCGCTCACGCGGATCGGAGGCTGTCCTGTTTTATAGCGTTGGTGCCCAAGCCGAATGAGTCGTTTGGCGGCCAATTTCACCGAGAACGGGGCCAACCCGCGAGGACGGTGTATCTTGTGGGTGCGCTCGCGGGTTGGCCCCGTTCTCGCGGGATCCGGCATTCCGTGATGCGGGTTGGCCCCGTACTCGCGGGATCCGGCATTCCGTTATGCGGGTTGGCCCCGTACTCGCGGCCAGTTGCAGCGAAACGGAGCAATCCACCCGGTCCTCCGGTGCGGAAACTGCGATATGCAGATCGGCGCCGACACCCCCCTGGAACGGCGGTGGCCGCGCGCGGAAACAGCGATATGCGGAGCGGCGGCGACGCCCCGCCGGTGGAACTGCGCCGGCAACACTCGTTGGACCGGCGCCACCCCAGGTCGGACCGACTGCGGCAGCGGACTTTTGGCCGCCAGGCCGACCCAGCCCGGCCCATGCAGGCCCAGCCGTTGCCAACCCCGGCCCAGGCGCCAATTTAGTCGCCCGCGGCAACTGGCCTAGGCTGAAGCAAGCAACCATCCACCGCTTGTGCGGCGTCCGCCCGGCAGCACCCACCGCGGCGGCGCCAACCACGGCCGCGCCCCTATTAGGAGTCACGTCATGCCCGAACGCCTTGTCCCCGGCGACACCGCACCGGCCTTCAGTCTTCCCAATGCCAGCGGCGGCACCACGGCTTTGCAGGACTTTGCCGGCCAGAACGTGGTGGTTTATTTTTACCCGGCCGCGTCCACTCCCGGCTGCACCAAGCAGGCGTGCGACTTCCGCGACAACCTGGCGTCGCTGGCTGACGCCGGCTACCAGGTGGTGGGCATTTCCCGCGACTCCGTGGCCAGGCTCGCCAAGTTCGTTGCCGAGGAAAAGCTCACGTTCCCGCTGCTGTCCGACGAGGACCACGCCGTCGCCGATGCCTACGCAGCCTGGGGCGAAAAGACGAACTACGGCAAGACCTACCAGGGCCTGATCCGCTCCACGATCGTGGTGGACGGCAGCGGCAGGGTGGCCGAGGCCCAGTACAACGTGCGCGCAACCGGCCACGTGGCCAAGCTGCGCCGGGACTTGAAGATCGACGCCGCCTAACCACGCATCAACACGGGATCGCCGCGCCCAGCGCCCCAACAAGCAGGGCCCCGGAGAACTAAATGCGTTCCGGGACCCAACTTCACCAACTATGTGCGCAAGAGGGGACTTGAACCCCTACGCCCGAAGGCACAGGTACCTAAAACCTGCGTGTCTACCAATTCCACCACTCGCGCCGGCAGTTTCGTCTCATTAAGACGTCCACAATCCTACCCGGCAATATACACGCTTCGTGACCGGGCCGCCGCGGACGGCAGCCAATGCCAAGAATGAGCCACTAGGATGAGTGGCTGACGGAATCCGCAGCGGTAAGGAGAACCCACGTGCCAATCCAGGCCCGCCCACGGCGCAAGGCGCGCCTGCGTGCAGCGGCGATTGCCGCCGTCGTACTTCTGGGCATCACGGCCTGCACGGGGGCTCCGGGCCCCGGACCGTCAGCTTCGACGCCGGCCACCGCCACCGACGCGCCCGTCACCTTTAACTTTGGCACCGGGGCGGACCCGGCGGGCCTGGACCCGGCGCTGGTGTCCGACACGGAATCGTACCGGGTGACCCGGCAGGTCCTGGAGGGGCTCGTGACGATCGACCCCGTCACCGGCGCGCCGGCCCCGAGCCTGGCAACGTCGTGGAAGGCACTCGACGACGGGCTGGCGTACCAGTTCAAGCTCCGCAAGGGTGTCACGTTCCAGGACGGAACCGCCTTTGACGCGAAGGCCGTCTGCACCAACTTCGAGCGCTGGTACACCCTGCCCAAGGCCACGCGGGGCGACGGCGCCGGGACCATGTTCAAGCAGGTGTTCCGTGAATTTTCGGACCAGGGAAAGGATTCGCTCTACGACAGCTGCACCGTGGACGGATCCCAGGAAGTGACCCTGCGCCTGAAAATGCGCCTGACCGGGTTCCTGCAGGCCCTGACGCTGCCGGCGTTTGCGATCTCCTCCCCCGCGGCGCTGGAGAAGGGGACCGCCAACACCCTTAACCAGACGTTCTCCGGCAACAAGGTCTCCAAGTACGCGCTCCACCCTGTGGGCACGGGCCCGTTCACGTTCACCTCCTCCGGGCCCGGCACGGTGACCATGACCGCGAACCCCAAGTATTGGGGCGAGAAGGGTCAGATCCACAAACTGGTCTTCACCACCTACGAAGAGCCCGAAACCCGGCTGGCGGCACTGGAGGACGGCACCTTGGACGGCTTTGACCCGGTCACGCCGAGCAACTTTGACAAGCTGGTCAAGGCCGGCAAGCAGGTGCTCCAGCGCGACCCCTTCTCCGTTGTGTACGTCGGCATCAACCAGGCCATCCCCATCATGAAGGATGCGAAGGTGCGCGAGGCCGTCGCCGCCGGAATCGACAAGACAACGCTGGTCACCGACTTCTTCATCGCCGGCACGGCCACCACGGCACAGTTCATCCCGCCCAAGCTCAGCGGCTTCAACAACGCCGTGGCCGGCATCCCCTTCGATCCCGTCAAGGCCAAGGCACTGCTCAAGTCCTCCAGCTACAAGGGCCAGGAGCTGAAGTTCTACTACCCCACCAACGCCACCCGGACCTACCTGCCCACGCCGGAAAAGGTGTATGCCGAGATCGCCCGCGAGCTGACGGCGATCGGCTTCAACATCAAGCCCGTGCCGATCGCCTGGAACGACGGCTACATCAATGCCGTGACCTCCCCCGGCGACCACGCGCTGAGCCTCATGGGCTGGAACGGCAGCTACGCGGACCCCGACAACTTTGTGGGGCCGCTCTTCGGCGCCGCCAACGGCGAACTCGGCCTGCAGGACCCCCAGCTCGTCTCGAAGATCACGCGCGCGCGCAGCATGCCCAACGGCCCGGACCGTGTTGTCGCCTACGACGCCATCAACAAGCTGATCGCGACCACCGTCCCCGCCGTGCCGCTCGCCTTCCCGATCTCCGCCATCGCGCTCTCCGACAAGGTGGCCAGCTACCCGCTCAGCCCGGTGCTCAACGAGGTGTTCAACAAGGTCACGCTGAGCGACTCCGCCAAGTAGCCTGCCCCCGTCCTGCGCCGTTGGCGGGAAGCACGACGCCGGCCTGCCCACCCAGGTGCCGCGCCCGCCCGGCGCCGTTGGCGGGACCACCCCGCCCGGGCGTGTGACCCACCTCGCCTGATTTACGCAACCAGCACCTGCCGCGATACGCTTCTACAGCTAGGAAGAGCCTCTATTCGGAGTTGACTGTGACCTTCATCTCGACCACCAAAGACGCTGACGTCGTACTCATCGGAGGCGGCATCATGAGCGCCACTTTGGGTGCAATGCTCAAGCAACTCGAACCAACCTGGAAGATTGCGCTGTTCGAACAGCTCGACACTCCCGGCTTGGAATCCTCCAGTCCGTGGAACAACGCCGGCACCGGCCACTCCGCGCTCTGCGAGCTCAACTATTCACCGATGGCCAAGGACGGCACCGTTGATCCGGCGAAGGCGCTGAACATCAACGAACAGTTCCAGCTCTCCCGCCAGTTTTGGGCCCACATGGTGGACAAAGGCATGATCGGCTCCCCCAAGGGCTTCATCAACACCGTCCCGCACATGAGCCTTGTGCTCGGCGGGGAGCACCGCAAATTCCTCAAGACCCGCCATGCAGCATTGAGCGCCAACCCGCTGTTCGCCTCCATGGAGTACACCGAGGACCCTGCCCAGATTGCCAAGTGGGCTCCGCTGGTCATGAAGGGGCGCGACCCCCAGGAGGTGGTCACCGCCACGCGGGCCGCCGAGGGCACCGACGTCGACTTTGGCGCCCTGACCCGCGAGCTCATCGGCTACCTGGACGGCAACGGCGTCGAGGTCAACTACAGCACCTCGGTCACCGACGTCCAGCGCACCAGCGACGGCAAGTGGGACGTCTCCCTCAAGCACCCGGCCTCCGGCGAACACGGACGCATCAAGGCCAAGTTTGTCTTCATTGGCAGCGGCGGCGGGGCCCTGCACCTGCTGCAGAAGTCCGGCATCCCCGAAGGCAAGGGCTTTGGCGGCTTCCCCGTCTCCGGCCAGTTCTTCCGCTGCACGGATGAAAGAATCGCATCCCAGCACAGCGCCAAGGTCTACGGCCAGGCGTCGGTGGGCGCCCCGCCCATGTCCGTCCCGCACCTGGACACCCGCTACGTGGGCGGCAAGCGCTCCCTCCTGTTCGGCCCGTATGGCGGCTTCTCCACCAAGTACCTCAAGACCGGAAGCTACCTTGACCTGCCCGGCTCCATCCGCCCGGGCAACATCATCCCGATGCTGGCCGTCGGCAAGGACAACCTGGACCTGGTGAAGTACCTGGTCAGCGAGGTCACCAAGTCCCACGCCGGCAAGGTGGAGGCCCTCCACGAGTACTTCCCCGGCGCCGACGGCAAGGACTGGGAACTGATCACGGCCGGCCAGCGCGTGCAGATCATCAAGAAGGACGCCAAGAAGGGCGGCATCCTGCAGTTCGGCACCGAGGTCATCACCTCGGCCGACGGCACCATCTCGGCCCTGCTGGGCGCGTCCCCGGGCGCGTCCACGGCCGTGCCGATCATGCTCCAGCTGCTCCAGCGCTGCTTCCCGCGCAAGTTCAAGCTCGAATGGCAGGATTCGCTGCACGGCATGATCCCCACCTTCGGCACCAAGCTCAACGACAACGCGGAGCTGTTCGAAAAGACCCTGGCATCGACGGCCGAAACGCTGCAGCTGCAGACGGATTCGGCCTAAAGCTCCTTCCGGCAGGACCCAGGGGACCGGCGGGCCACACGGAACCGGCATAACGCAGTGGGAGTGTATTGATGTTTCGTTTGGCACGGATGTCCCTTGGGAACCGGGCGCTGATTGCGCTGATCACCGTCTTCGCGGTGGTGTTCGGCGTCATCACGCTCAGTTCGCTCAAGCAGGAACTCATCCCCTCCATCGACTTCCCGCAGATCACCGTGGTCTCAGCCATGCCGGGGGCGTCCCCGGAGGTGGTGGACAAACAGGTCGGCGCACCGCTGGAAGCCGCACTGAACGCCGTCGAAGGCCTGGAGGGCAGCACGTCCACCTCCCGCAGCGGCATCTCCACCATTAACCTCTCCTTCAGCTACGGCACCAACCTGGACCGGGCGCGGAACCAGATCGACCGGGCCATTTCCAATACCTCGGCCAGCCTGCCGGACGGAGTGCAGCCGCAGACCATCGCCGGCAGCATCGCTGATTTCCCGATCGTGTTCCTGGCCGTGTCCTCCAACCAGGACCTGGCCGCCCTGAACACCAATCTGCAGCAGCTGGCGGTGCCGGCGTTGATGAAGATCGCGGGCGTACGCAGCGCGGACGTCACCGGCGCCAATTCCCAGCACATCGCCATCCTGCCCGACGCCGCCAAGATGGCGGCGGCCGGCCTGAACGCCGGCGCCATCACCACGGCGTTGAAGGACAACGGCACACTGGTGCCTGTCGGCTCGCTGAGCAACAACGGGCTCACCCTGCCCATCCAGGCCGGCAGCCCCGTCGATTCCCTTTACGCCGTCAAGGCCCTTCCGCTGGCCGGCAGCAAGGCCGCTACCGCACCGACCATCGGCTCCGTGGCCAGCGTTGCCCTGGCAGACGATCCCACCACCTCCATCACCCGCACCAACGGCAAGCCCACGCTGGCGCTGTCCATCACCAAGACCCCTGAAGCGGACACCGTCACGGTCTCGCACGAGATCAACGCGCAGCTGCCGCAGATCCAGGCGTCCCTGGGTCACAACACCAAGTTCACCACCGTCCTGGACCAGGCCCCGTTCATTGTGAAGTCCATTGACGACCTCACCCAGGAGGGATTGCTGGGGCTGGGCTTCGCTGTCGTCGTGATCCTAATTTTCCTGCTCTCTGTGCGCTCCACCCTGGTCACGGCCATCTCCATCCCGCTCTCACTGCTGGTGACGTTCATTGGGTTGTGGGCCACAGGCTATTCGCTGAACATCCTGACCCTGGGCGCGCTGACCATCGCTATTGGCCGGGTGGTGGACGATTCCATTGTGGTGATTGAAAACATCAAACGGCACATGAGCTATGGGGAGGATAAGAAGTCCGCCATCCTTTCGGCCATCCGCGAGGTGGCCGGCGCCGTGACGGCCTCCACGCTGACCACCGTTGCCGTGTTCCTGCCCATCGCCTTTGTGGGCAGCCTGGCCGGGGAACTGTTCCGGCCGTTCGCGCTGACCGTGACCTTTGCGCTGGTGGCCTCGCTGCTGGTGTCGCTGACCATTGTGCCGGTGCTGGCGTACTGGTTCCTGAAGTCGCCCGCCGCTCCCGTTGCTGATGCCGGGACGGTAACCGGTGGGAAGGCGGACGACGCCGGAACCACCTTGGCCGGGCAGGCCCTTCTTCGCGTCGTGGAAGAGAAGGAGCGCGGCTCCTGGCTGCAGCGGGGTTACCTTCCCATCCTGGCCAAGACGCAGAAACACCCTGTATACACGCTGGTGGCCGGCGTCATCATCCTCGGTGCCACGCTGGCCATGACCCCGCTGCTGCCCACGAACCTGCTCGGGGACACCGGCCAGAACAGCCTGACGGTCAATCAAAGCCTGCCGGCCGGCACCAGCCTGGACGCCACGGACAGTGCGGCGAAGAAGGTGGAATCGGTACTCAGGGGCATTTCCGGCGTCGAGGACGTGCAGGTCACCGTCGGCAACAGCTCCAGCGGCTTCTCCGCGCTGCGGTCCTCCGGCGCCTCCAGCGCCACCTTCCAGGTCATCACCGATCCCAACGCCGATCAGGTGAAACTGCAGGACACCGTCAGGAACGCCGTGGCCAAGGTCAAGGACGCCGGCGCCGTTGCCCTGGGCTCATCCGGCGGAGGCTTTGGCACCTCAAATACTGTCGACGTCACGGTCAAGGCCGGCACCGGCGCCGAACTGCAGGACGCCTCCGACACCCTGGTGAAGGCCATGACCGGCCTGGCCGGCGCGCAGTCCGTCTCCAGCAACCTCTCCGGTGCACAACCCGTGGTGCAGGTCAGCGTGGACCGGGCCAAGGCCGTCGCGGCAGGGCTCGACGAATCCCAGATCACCGGACTGCTGGCCGCTACGGTCAGCCCCATCCCGGGCGGAACAGTGCGCATAGACACCACCGATTACAAGGTGCAGGTGGGGCTCGGGAAGACCTTCGAGTCCGTGGCGGCCCTTGCCGCAGCCAAGATTCCAACAGCCGCGGGGCCGGTGCCCCTGAGCTCGGTGGCCACAGTGCAGCAGGTGGACACTCCGCTGACCATCACCTCCTCCAACGGCCAACGCACCGCCACCGTCTCGGTGACGCCGGATGCCAATTCGCTGGGCTCGCTCAGCGCCGAGGTGGCGAAGAAGCTCGATTCCGTGAAGCTCCCGGCCGGGGCCATCGCCACGATCGGCGGTGCCGCCACCCAACAGGCGGATTCGTTCCGGCAGCTGGGCCTGGCCTTGCTGGCGGCCATTGCGATCGTCTACGTGATCATGGTGGCCGCGTTCAAGTCCCTCATCCAGCCATTGATCCTGCTGGTGTCCATCCCGTTTGCAGCCACCGGCGCCATCGCGCTGCTGCTCATCACGCGCGTGCCGCTGGGCCTGGCGTCGTTGATCGGCATGTTGATGCTGGTGGGAATCGTGGTCACGAACGCCATTGTGCTCATCGACCTGATCAACCAGTACCGGCGGCCCGCCGGCGACAGGCCTGCCATGAACGTGGCCGACGCCATTGAACATGGAGCCCGGCAGCGCCTGCGTCCCATTCTCATGACGGCGCTGGCCACCATTTTTGCCCTGACGCCGATGGCTCTGGGCGTGACGGGCGGCGGCGGATTCATTTCGCAGCCGCTGGCCATCGTGGTGGTGGGCGGGCTCGTGTCCTCCACGCTCCTGACCCTGGTGCTGGTGCCCGTGCTGTACCGGCTCGTGGAGGGCCGCAAGGAACGGCGGGAACAGCTCAAGGCCCTGAAGGTGGTGCACAGGCCCGCTTCGTCTGCGGGCTCGGCACCTTCCGGCACTGCCGGCACTTCCCGCACGGCTGGTTCTTCCAATGCCGCCGGGGCCGACGGCACATCCGGCACCGCCAGCACGTCGAAGAAGCCGGAGTTCCAGGACTGGACCACGGGTGCCATTCCGAAGATCCGCGGCCGCCGCGCCGCCGACTGACCCCCTCCACCCCAGATTCTGTGTTGCAGTTGTTGGATGAAAATACCGCATTTCGACGGGTATTCGTCCAACAACTGCAACACAGATCGCAGGAGGCGGCGACCTGTGGATAACTTAAACGGCCGGCCGCCGGAATTGCCATGATGATGGCATGCCACGGCTTGATCGACTCCCCGAAATTCTGCGCACGGCGCCCTTCACTGTTGCCGAGGCACTGGAGAGGGGCGCGAGTTACGGAGAGTTGTGCCATCGTGACGTTCTCACCCTCAGCCGCGGCATCAAGTCACTGAAGAACGACGCCGACGTCCCCCTTGCGCTTCTCACCCGGCCTTACACCTTGGTCACTGGCTATTCGGCAACATCCCATGCCACCGCCTTCGCGATTTGGCAATTTCCGGGCTTCCTTCCCGGAGTGGGAGGCAGGGCATTGCACATCTCGCGCCAGTATCCACACGTGCCCGCACGGCGGCTCGGAGTCGTTGGCCACCGGACCATGTTTCGGAACGACGAAGTCTGCTTTTTCAATGGCCTGTGGATCACGACCCGCACCAGGACCTGGCTGGACTGTGCCCGGAAGATGTGTGTCGATGAACTGGTGGTGGTCGCCGATCATCTCGTCCGCATTCCCCGGCCCGAATTTGAAGGACGCACCAAGCCGTACGCCACTATGGCAGAGCTGGCCATCCTGTTGGAAAGGCACCCGGGGACACCAGGCATAGTCAAAGCACGCGAGGCGCTCCGATTGGCACGTGTCGGCTCTGACTCTCCGCAGGAAACCAAACTCCGTCTGGCCTGCGGGTACGCCGGGCTGCCTGAGCCCCTGCTCAATGCCAAAACAAAGCTCGCTGCTGGCGTGGAGCGCACACCCGACCAGTCGTATCCGGATTACAAAGTCGCCGTGGAATACGACGGCGGCACGCACGCCGATCCGCGGCAGGTGGAACGGGACGTCAGCCGAGAGGAAGACTATGCCAGCTCCGGTTGGAAAGAGGTGCGCATCATGAAGGGCCACATGGCCAACGACGCCAAAGAAGCCGTACGCAAGGTCCGCGACGCGTTGTGGGATCGCGGCTGGCGCCCATCCTGAACCCTAAGGGGCGGGGAGGGTGGCGTCAAAGGCCAGCCTCGGCACAAAGTACAGTGCCACGGCGGCGACCAGGGCCGTCACGCCGCAGATGGCCCACACCAGCATGTAGCCGGCCAGCGGCGCCGCCGTGCTGCCGGACCCGGCGGTCAGCGACCCGAGCGCCGAACCCGCAAGGGCGATGCCAAAGATGCATGAGGCGAACGCCCCGCCCACGGTCTTTGTGGCGTTCGTCAGCCCGGTCGCCATGCCGGTTTGGGTCAGCGGCGCCGCTGCTGCCGCGGCGGACGGCAACGCGGCCACCAGCGCCCCGCTGCCCACTCCCGCAATGACCATGTTGACCAGCACCTGCTCCATGGACCCGTGGAAGGGCAGGAAGAGCAGGTAGCCCACCGCCACCAGGAACGCCGCCGCCATCAAGGTAATCCGCGGCGTGGTCCATTTCGTCACGACCGGGTACAGCAGCGCCCCCACCAGCAGCCCCAGGACGTAGACGCCGATCAGGATCGAGACCAGCCCCGAGCTGGCGCCCAGCCCGTACCCCACCTCGCCCGGGTCGGTCCGGGCAAATGTGGACAGCGGCGCCTGCGCCCCGAGCACGGAGACGCCAAACAAGAACGCCGTGAGCTGCACGGGCCACATGCTGGGCTGGCGCAGGAGGCGGATGTCCACCATGGGGTCCTTGTGGCCCAGTTCGTGCCGGGTAAAGGGCACCAGCGTGGCCAGCCCCAGTACGACGGCGGCCCACGCCCACCAGGTGCCCGGGCCGTTGATGCGCATGAAGGTCAGCCCGGCGGTGATGAGCAGCAACGCCAGGGAGAGCAGGACCAACCCCATGGTGTCGACCCGGCCGCCCGTGCGGTTGGCGGATTCGGGCACGCCAATGAGGATCACGAAGAAGCACAGCGTAACGGCAATGGCCGGAACCATGAGTGTGAGCCAGAGCCGGCCCGGCAGCGCCCCACCAATGAAGCCGCCGGCCAGGGCTCCCACAATGACACCAAATTCCAGTCCGGCCACCAGGATGCCGGCCGCCTTACGGGTCAGGGCCGCGCCGTCGGGCCGCTGGTGGGAGCGGCTGTAGATGAGTGCTATCTCCAGCGGCAGCCAGACCACGTATATGCCCTGCAGCGCCCAGGCGGTGAGGAAGAGCCAGAAATTCGGCGCAAACGCCACGCCCCAGGATGCGGCGGCGGTCAGCGCCGTGGAGACGAGCAGCACCCTGCGGTGGCCCACCATGTCGCCCAGTTTGGCCAGAACCGGGACCACCAACGCGCTGACCATGAGCTGGGCGGCCTCAAACCAGTTCACGTCGGCGTCGTGGATGCCCAGGAACCGGGCGATGTCCGTCAGCAGCGGCGTGTAATAGCCTTGCAGGACACCGCTGGTAATTTCCACCAGCACCAGGAAGCCGACAACGGCGGCCGCTGTGGGCCCCGCCTGCAGGCCTGGCCGCAGGGGACGTACTTGACTTGGATCCACGAAAAGCCTCCCGGCCAGGTTGTGATACCGCCAACAGTGTCGCTTGATGAGCATCCTAGTACCCACCGGTAACCCCGCGGCGGCGGCGGGCCGGAACAACGGAGCGGCCCGGCAAAATATCCCCATCGGGGGACGTCCGGCAGGTCCGCGCCCCGCCGGGCGTCCGGGGAACATATTGGCGCCGGTCCGGGTTGAACCGTATATTAGATGCAAACGTATATATCTCGGGCCATCGCCGGGAGATGAAGGAGCACCCCATGCAGTTCGGAATTTTCAGCGTCGGCGACATCACCATGGATCCCACCACGGGCCGCATTCCCACCGAACATGAGCGCCTGAAGGCCATCACCACCATCGCCAAGCACGCCGAGGACATTGGCATGGACGTGTTTGCCACGGGCGAGCACCACAACCCGCCCTTCTACCCCAGCTCCCCCACCGCCATCCTGGGCTACATTGCCGCGCAGACCGAGAAGATCATCCTCTCCACAGCCACCACGCTGATCACCACCAATGACCCGGTCAAGATCGCCGAGGACTTCGCCACGCTGCAGCACCTGGCCGAGGGCCGTGTGGACCTGGTCCTGGGCCGCGGCAACATGGGCGCCGTCTACCCGTGGTTTGGCAAGAACAACCAGGACTCCGTGGAGTTGACAGTAGAAAACTACGCGCTGCTGCGCCGCCTGTGGGATGAGGAAGTGGTGAACTGGGAGGGCAAGTTCCGCACGCCTCTGCGCGGATTCACCGCAACGCCCCGCCCGCTCGACGGCGTTGCCCCCTTCGTCTGGCACGGCGCAATCCGCACGCCCCAGGTTGCGGAAATCGCCGCTTATTACGGCGACGGGTTCTTTGCCAACAACATCTTCTGGCCCAAGGAACACTACATCCAGCTGATCAACCTTTACCGTGAGCGCTACGCGCACTACGGCCACGGCACGCCGGAGCAGGCCATTGTCGGCCTGGGCGGGCAGTTCTTCATCCGGAAGAACTCGCAGGACGCCGTCAACGAGTTCCGCCCGTACTTCAACAACGCCCCGGTGTACGGCCACGGCCCGTCGATGGAGGACTTCACCTCACAGACTCCACTGACGGTGGGCAGCCCGGCGGAAATGATCGAAAAGACGCTGACCTTCCGCGACTACTTCGGGGACTACCAGCGCCAATTGTTCCTGGTGGACCATGCCGGCCTGCCGTTGAAGACCGTGCTGGAACAGCTGGACCTGTTCGGCTCGGAGGTGCTGCCCACGCTTCGCAAGGAGTTTGCCGCCAACCGGCCGGCCACCATCCCGGACGCCCCCACCTTCGCCGCGCGCAAGGCGGCCAAGGCGGCCAAGCCGGCGTCCGGCGTCGAACAGGCCACGGCTGTGGAAGATGGTTCCGCCGCAGGGAGTGCCACAAAGGGAGCCGGGGCATGATCTCCGCCGCGGCGCACCGCCGCCTGGCCACGGAAGCGTGGGAATCGCTGCTCCGCTCACAGGTGGCCGTGATGCGCGAACTCCACAAGGAACCGGTTTTCAAGAAGGTGGGCAGCCGCGAGTACGACGTCCTGTTCAACCTCTCGCGCTGCCCCACTGGCTGGCTCCGCCTGAACGAGCTCAACGACAACGTCCTGCTTACCCAGCCCAGCATTTCGCGCCTCGTGGAGCGGTTGGAGGCACGCGGCCTGGTTCAGCGCAGGACGCCCGACGACGACCGGCGCGGCGTGTTGATCGGACTCACCGAGGCGGGCGCGGCCCTGCAGAAGGACGTGGGCCGGGCGCATGTGCAGAACATAATGAACGTCATGGAGGAAGGCCTCAGCGACACCGAGCTGCAGCAGCTGCTGGAGCTCACCGGCAAGCTGCGGGCCGCGGTGGCCGAAAGGGCTGCCGGCGCTGCGCACACCGGCCATGGGCAAGCCGGCACTGGGCAAGCCGGCACTGCGCCGACCGGCCCGGACCCGGTCAGCCCAGCGACTTCAGCGACGTGACCATCCGCTGCACGTTGAGGTATTCGCTGGTGTTCATATAGGCCTGCGCGTTGGCAAGGGTGGCGAAGGCGCGCAGGCCCGCCGATCCGTCCGGCGCGCTGGTGAACTGCAGGACATCGCCGAACATGTAGATGCCCAGCTGCTTCGATTGGACGGTGTTGTACACCATGCAGGCCCTGCCGTCCTTGCCGGCCGACTGGTCCGTGATGCCATAGGAGGCGTAGAAATGGGTGGCGCCCTGGATCACGCGGTAGACGAAGCGCGGGTCGACGGCGGCTGCACCCTGGTTGTTTGACGGGATCTGCATCGGGATGCTGGAGATCACGGTGTACGGCCGCATCGAATTGGGCGTGCAGGCACCTCCCAGGCCGGTGATTTGGGTTTGCAGGGTTGCCACCACATCCCCGGAGGTGTCACGCACTTCCACGCGCACGCCCTTGGCATCCTTGCCCGTTACCAGCTGCGTGATCCAGTCCGCCGGCAGTTCAAAGCTGACATTCCTGCCGGGGTCCGTGTACGTTTTCCACTGCGCGGCCGTTGGCTCGGCGGAGGGGCTGGCGGACGGGTTGCTCGTGGGGCCCGCCGCGCCGGTCCCGCCTGGGGCGCCCGCCGTGCCCGTGGCGCCTGCGGTGCCGGCCCCTCCCGGGGACGACGGCGCCGGGCCGGCCTGGGTGGTGCCGCCCGCCTGCGGTGAGGGGGTCGCCGGGCTGATCGACACGCCGCAGGCGGCCAGGGAAAGTGCCGCGACCAACACCGTCAACGCCGAAAGTGCCGCCGTTCGGGTCATGGTGCGGTCAGTTTCCATGCGTCGTTGCATTGCTGCTCCTGGGGAATTTGCGGTTCCGGGGTGTCCCTTCGCTGCCCATGTTAGCGACGTGTTGCACAGTCACGGCTGCGCTGCGCCGCGCCCGCCTGTGGAGGTGCACCACCTTGGAATCCGCCGTGCGGGCAGCTCCGTCACCACCGAAAGGGAGCGGTGGCGCGCCGTTCACATCTGCTGCATCAGCTCCCGGTAAAACACCACGCCGGCACCCAGCGCGGAGATGCGCACCTTCTCGTTGACGGCGTGCAGGCTGGCCCGGTCATCCTCGTCCATCAGCAGGGGTGAGAAACGGTACACGGCAGGGCAGATTCCGGTGAAGTGGCGGGCATCCGTGGCACCGGTTTGCACGCAGGGGGTCACCACGGCGTCGGGATGGGAGACTCCCACGCACCGCGAAAGCAGGGCGAACTGTTCGTTGTCGAACGGGGAAATCGGCGAGGGCCCGTGCGCGCCGAGCACCCGCAGCTCGATGCCCGGGTCGTTGATGATGCGGCGCACGCGTTCCACCACGTCCTCCACGGTCTCCCCCACGGCGATCCGGATGTTGGCATTGGCCCGTGCCGTCGAGGCGAGGACGTTGGAGCCCTTGCTGCCTTCGAGTTCGGTGATGGCCACCGTGGTCCGCGTCATGGCCCTTGCCTCGTCGCCCAGCACGTCGAAGGCTCGCGTCAGCAGCCCCTTGAACGCCCACATGTTGGCCGTGACCAGCCGCATGCCAAAGCCGCTGTGCACCCCTATCCGGCGCAGCATCTCCACAACGGGCGCGGGCATCGACTGCGGGAACGGATTGGTTTCCAGAGCCATGATCGCGCGCGCCAGGCGGGCAGTTGCTCCCATTTTGGGCGGTGTTGAGGCGTGTCCGCCGTGGCTGCGCGTGATCAGCTCCAGATCCACGATCCCCTTTTCTGCCACGCCAATGACTGCCGCGGGCGGCCGCAGGCCGGGAAACGCGTTCTCGGCCACGGCGCCCCCTTCGTCAAGGACCATCCACGGCTGCACGCCCCGTTCCTGGAACAGCGCGGCGGCCGCAACCGCACTGTCGCCCGCCGTTTCCTCGTTGTTGCCAAACGAGAGGTAAATGTCGAGGCCGGGCGTCCACCCCTGGTCCAGCAGGGACTCCACCGCTGCCAGAATCACCACGACGGCCCCCTTGTCATCCAGCGCGCCCCTGCCCCACACGTACTCGCCGTCCTGATGCCCGGAGAAGCCGGAATGCGTCCAGTCGTCGCGAGGGTCCACGGGCACCACGTCATAGTGGGCCATGAGCACCACCGGTTTTGCAGCAGCATCGGGCCGCGTGCCCGGCCATTTGAATAGCAGTGCGTGGCCGTTGAGGATTTCCCGGTCCAGCGCCGCGTGGGCGGCCGGATACAGTCGTTCGACGGCGGCGATAAGCCCGGTGAATTCGTCGAGTTCAATCTCATCCCGGCGCTGCGAAAAAACCGTGCGGAAGCGGATCAATTCCGTGAGCTGATCCGCCGCCGGCTGGGCAAACTCGGCGCCGATGGTTCCGTGATGGACAGTCGAGCTGGGGCTTCCGGCCGCTACCCCGGCACCCGAACCGGCGCCCGGGCGTGCGGACCCCGCGCGCCCGGCCCCGGAACGCATGGCCCGCGCCCCCATGACGGCTGCCGTGCCGGCGGCACCGGCAGCACCGGCGGCGATCGCGGCGGCCACGGCACGGTTCAAGGATTTTGCACTTCCGCGTTCCATGCCAAAAGTCTAGGCCACTGCCCCGGCTGCCCGCAGGCAGTGGACCACAGCCCAAGCCCACCCGCCACAGCCCGCACAGGAGGTAGGATCTCCTCATGACCAATGCGCCGCACCGCCTTGCCCGTGTCCGCCCCCTCGACGCCGTGCCGGGACCGCTGCCGGAACAGTTCTTTGTCCGCAATGACGCCGCGGACTTCAACAGCCCCGACGGGCACACCTGGCGCATCATCAAGACGCCGTTTCCCGCGTCCCCCGCAAACCAAAACAGCCCCGCCCGCGGCGGCTGGGCCGTCGGCGGCAGCGTCGGCCAGGATCAGTTCACCTTCCTGGCGCCCTGCGCGCCCACCAATGTCTTTGGCATGGCGCACAACACGGGTGCCCCTGGCCGCGCCCTGCCCCCGCAGGCTTTCCACAAGGCCGCCAGCTCGGTCATCGGCCCCGGCGACGCCATCAAGCTCAGTCCCACTGCGGGGCACGTCGACCCCGAAGCCGAGCTGACCGTCGTCGTCCGCAAGGCCGCGCGCAAGCTGACCCTGGACAACGCGCGCGACGCCATCCTCGGCTTCACCATCGGCAACGACGTCTCCGCCCGTGACGCCCAGAAGTCCGACGAATTGTGGATCAGCGCCAAGAGCCCCGACACCTTCACCCCGCTGGGCCCGTGGATTGTGGTGGGCCTCGCGGACGACGGCGTGCCCATCACCGTCGTGCACAACGGCACTGAGCTGTCCCCCGCCTCCAGCGACGACCTCGGCTGGGGCGTGGAGGAGATCCTCGTGTACCTCAGCGGATTCATGACACTGCAGCCCGGTGACGTCATTCTGACCGGCGCGCCCGGGGAATGCCGCCAAATCCGGCCCGGCGACGAAGTGGTGTGCCGCGTGGGCGGGATCGGCGAACTGCGCAATCCCGTGGTGGCGGGCGAGTAGCGCATGCCGCGCCACACCGCAGTGCGGCACGGCGCGGCCCACTCACAGAAAACTCACAAGCAACGTTTTGGCTGGCCACAACTGCAGATGGCATTATTGGTTACCGATGGCAACTACAACTCCAGCCGAACCAGCAGCCCTTGAACCAGTGCCCGGCACTGGAGCCGGAAGGGCAGTGCCGGCGACCCTGTCGCGGGTGTGGCACCGCCATCCCGTTTTGTTCTCGCAACTGCGCGGTTTCGGCGTGGTTGCCGTCATTTGCACCGTGGTGTCCATCCTCATTTTTGCCGCCATCCGGCAGCCCCTGGGGACACAGTGGGCCAATGCAATTTCGTTGGTCCTGTGCTCCGTGCTGAATACCGAATTGAACCGGCGCATCAGCTTTGGGGTGCGCGGGATGCACCTTTGGTGGCGGGACCAGCGCCGTGGCCTGTGGGTCATGCTGCTTGCCCTGGCCATGACCAGCGGCAGCTTGTGGGTGCTCCACGAGGTGTCGCCGAATGCGTCCATCGTTGCCGAACTTGTCGTCATCACGCTCGGCAACGTGGCCTCGGCCGTGATGCGCTTCCTGCTGCTGCGCTATTGGATCTTCCGCCGGCTGCGCAAGCGCGAGCTGGCAGCGGTCTAGTTTCCCGCCAGCCCGGTTTCCCGGGCCGACGCCACCTGCGGCCACCGGACTACTCCGCCCCGCTGCGGTGGAGACTGCCCAGCCTTCCCATGCGTTCCACAGCGGCCACCAATTCTTCCGCGGCCGTATCCAGCTGGCCGGAGGTGACCTCCGCGCCGAAGCTGAAGCGCAGCGCCGTTTGGGCCACTTCACGTTCCACGCCCATGGCGGTCAGCACCGCGGAGGGCTCGTCTGATCCTGCCGCGCAGGCCGACCCCGAGGAACAGATGATCGACCGCCGCTCAAGTTCCAGCAGCACCGATTCCCCGCTGGTGCCCGGGAAGCAAAACGACGCCACGGACGGCAGCCGGCGGGTGCGGTGCCCGGTCAACCCGGCCGAGGCCACCTGTGCCAGCACCCGGTCGATGAATCCGTCCCGCAACGCCGTGGCACGTTCGACGGCGGCCGGCCGTGCCGCTTCCGACAACCGCAGCGCCGTGGCCAGGGCCACGGCAAACGCAACATTTTCCGTGCCCGAGCGGGTGCCGCGTTCCTGCCCGCCGCCGTGAATCAGCGGCTCGAACTGCACGCCGCCACGGATGAACAGCAGGCCAACGCCCTTGGGGGCGCCCAGCTTGTGCCCGGAAATGCTCAAGGCGTCCACGCCGAGCCTCGCAACGTTCAGGTCCAGCCACCCCGCCGCCTGCACGGCGTCCGTATGAAAGGGCACGCCAAGGTCCCTGGCTTCGGCAGCCAGCGCCCGGATGTCCTGCACCGTGCCCACCTCGTTGTTGGCGTACATGACGGAGGCCACCGCGACGTCACTTCCCGGCACCCAAGCGGCGGAAGAGCTGCCAAGGCGGGAGCCGGCGTCGTTCCTCCCGGATTCGCGCTGCGAGCCTGACAACACGCTGACAAACCCGGCGGGATCCACCACGGCATCCGCACCGACGGGGACCACATCGATGACAAAGCCATGCACGCGGCGCAGGTAGTCCGCGGAGTCGGCAATGGCCGGGTGTTCAATGGCGCTGATGACCACCCGGTTCCTGCGGGGGTCGGCGGCCCGGCGCGCCAGCGCGATCCCCTTCAGCGCCAGGTTGTCCGCCTCCGTGCCGCCCGAGGTGAAAGTGAGCTCGTCCGGGTGGCAGCCCAGCACATCCGCGGCCTGCCCCCGCGCGGACGCAAGGGCGGCCGCGGCCGCCTCCCCCAGCCCATGGTGGCTGGACGGGTTGCCGAACTGGTTGGTCAGGAACGGGAACATGGCTTCGATGGCCTCGCGGCGGACCGGGGTGGTGGCGGCGGCGTCCAGGAAGATCATGGCTAGGCCTCGATGGCGATGTCCAGGCCGAGGTCCAGGGCCCGCACGCTGTGGGTCAGGGCGCCGACGGAGATGATGTCCACGCCGGTGCGAGCAATCCCGGCAATGGTGGACAGGTTCACGTTGCCGCTCGCCTCCACCAGTGCGCGGCCGTTGACCATCGCCACCCCCGCCACGAGTTCCTTGTTGCTGAAGTTGTCCAGCATGATGGTGTCGACGCCGGCGGCCAGCACGGGTTCGATCTGTTCCATGCTGTCCACCTCGACCTCAAAGTGCGTGGTGTGCGGGAGCTGGGCGCGCACGCCGGCGAGCGCGGCGGTCAGCTTCGCGGTGTCCCCGCCCGTGAGGACGGCCAGGTGGTTGTCCTTGGCCAGCACGGCGTCGGAAAGCGAGAAGCGGTGGTTGTGCCCTCCGCCGCAGCGCACGGCGTACCGTTCCAGTGCGCGCAGGCCGGGGGTCGTTTTGCGGGTGTCGGTGACGCGTGCCTTGGAGCCCTTGATGAGATTGGCGTACTCGGCGGTCTGGGTGGCGATGGCGCTCATGCGCTGGGTGAGGTTCAGCGCGATCCGCTCCGCTGTGAGGACGCCGCGGGCCAGGCCGGTGACGCGCATGATCTTTTGACCCTTTTCGAACGGCTGCCCGTCGGCGACGAGCTGTTCCACCTCGGCAGCCGGGTCCTGGAGCTTCATGGCCGCAGTGAAGACGTCACCGCCGGAAAAAATGCCGGGTTCGCGGGCCACCAGCCAGGCGGTGGCGGTGGCGCGGGCCGACAGGAGCGTGGCCGAGGTGATGTCGCCGTACGGTGCGTCCTCCACAAAGGCTGCTCGCAGGATGTTGTCCACAATCGCGGCGGGGAGCGTTGGCAGCGGCACCGTTGCGGGGTGGACTGGGGGCAGCGGGGCGGGCGGCGCAAGTTCGACGGCGTTCATACTGTTTCGCTTTCAAGTACGGGAAGGCTGGTGGAAAAGTGGGCGGTAGCACTGCTGGCGGCGGACACCCAGGCGGCCGGGGTCCGCCCGGTGGCTGGTTGCTCACGGGGAAAATCGCTGCGGAAATGGGCGCCGGCGGAGCTTTCCCGGGCCAGCGCGGCATGCACCAGCAGTTCGGCCACCAGACGGAGGTTCTCCAGCTCGGCACCCGACTGTGCAGCGGACAACTCCTGGGCCCGCTGTGCCGCAGACAGGGCGGTGGCCGGCAGCGGTGTGGCTGGCAGTGGAACGGTTGACGGGGCTGTAGCGGGCAGTGGGTTGGCCGGCAGGACCGTCACAGGCAGGGCAGTGCCCGGGAGGGAATCCACGTCCGGTGCCTGCGAGCGCCATGCGGCCAGCTGCCCGGCGGCGACGGATAGACCGTTGGCGTCGCGGACCACTCCGGCATGCGCACTCATGAGCTCCCGCAGGGCCTTCCGGGTAAACGGCCTGCGGTGGCCCTGTGCCCAAGCTTCGACGAGGGCCCCTGCTGTCTCCGGCGAAGCTGCTGCCGGGGAGACTGCGCCCGGACAAACTGCACCTAACGAAGCTTCGTCCGGGGAAGCTGCACTGCGGAAAACGTGTGCCTCCGGTATTAGGGGCACGGCTGCCGGCGGCAACCATTGCGGTTCGGCGCTGCGGCCGGGTGCACTGCGCCCGTGTGCGCTGCGCTCGTCGGCACTGCGGCCGGGTTCGGACACCGTGGACTCCACAAAACACGCCACCGCGCGGCGCCCGAATACGATTCCTTCGAGCAGGGAGTTGGAGGCGAGCCGGTTGGCGCCGTGGACGCCGGTGCAGGCCACCTCGCCGGCGGCGTACAGTCCCGGAAGGGAGGTCTGCCCGTCGAGATTGGTTGCCACGCCACCCATCCAGTAGTGCGCGGCGGGCGTGACCGGGAGCCACTCACGGGTCCAGTCAAAGCCGAGCTCACGGGTCTTCGCGGCGATGGTGGGGAACCTACGAGCCAAATAGCCGGCCCCGTGGGCCGCCTCCACGCCTGTGGCGTCCAGAAACACTGTTTCTCCTGGAGCGGCCTGAAAGCGGGCCAGGTGGGCGGCGATGCCGCGGGAGACCACGTCGCGCGGCGCCAGGTCGGCCTCGGGGTGGTACTGCGCCATGAAGGAGGTCCCGGTGCTATCGCGCAGCACGGCCCCGGCGCCGCGGACGGCCTCGGAAATCAGGAAGTTGCCGCCAACGGCCAGGGCGGTGGGATGAAACTGGAAGTATTCCAGGTCGGCCACTGCGGCCCCGGCCCGCCAGGCCGCGGCAAGCCCGTCGGCGGTCGCCACGGAAGGGTTGGTGGTGAACTCGAACAGCTGCCCGGCTCCCCCGCTGGCCAACAGCACGGCATCCGCCGGCAGCTCGGCCGCGCTGCCATCCGTGCCCTGGAAGCGCACGCCGGCGACGCGTCCGCCGTCGAGCACCAGGTCCCTCACAAAGGTGTGTTCCATGATCCGGAGGGTGCCCAGCTCGGCGGCGGCGCGCACAGCGCTGATCAAGTCGTCGGCAATGGCCGCACCGGTGGCGTCGCCACCTGCATGGAGGATCCGGGCGGCGGAGTGGGCGCCCTCGAGTCCCAGTGAACGCCGGCCCGTTGCATGGTCCCTGTCAAAGGCCACACCAAAGCGTTCCAGTGTGGCAATGTCGGCGCCCGCCTCCGAACATAGGATGCGCACGGCCTCTGGGTTGCATTGCCCGGCGCCTGCCTTGAGCGTGTCCGCGATGTGCGCTTCGACGCTGTCGCCCGGGGCGGCGTCCTCCGGCTGCAGCACGGCGCAGATGCCGCCCTGTGCAAAGTGGGTGTTGCTTTGCGCCAGGGCGCCTTTTGTCACCACGGTGACGCGCAGCCCCGACTCCGCGGCGAGCAGGCTGCCGTACAGTCCGGCGATCCCGCTGCCCACCACAATGAGGTGCAAGTTGCGCGCTGTCATGCGACGGGGACTGTCGCGGCCGGGACCGTCGCGGCCGCCGGCACCGGTGTATTTGCCGCAGCCTGCCGGGCCGACCGTTCCTGCACGGACCGCGGCTTGGCCGCCAACATGCGCTCGAGCGCGACCCTCGCGTCGACGGCCGTGGCTTCGGGGACGGTTATCTGGTTCAGGACTTCCCCGCGCACGAGCCCTTCAAGCACCCAGGCCAGGTAGCCGGGGTGTATCCGGTACATGGTGGAACAGGGGCAGATCACCGGGTCCAGGCAGAAAATGGTGTGCTGCGGGTACTGTGCCGCCAGCCGGTTCACCATGTTGATCTCGGTGCCGATGGCGAAGGTGCTGCCGTCCGGTGCCGCCTGGACGGCCTTGAGGATGTAGTCGGTGGAGCCCGACTCGTCCGCAGCGTCCACCACCTCCATGGGGCATTCGGGGTGGACGATCACCCGCACACCCGGGAAGTCAACGCGGGCCTGGTCTATCTGCGCCGTGGTGAAGCGCTTGTGCACGGAGCAGAATCCCTGCCACAGCACCACCTTGGCTTCCCGCATGACAGATTCCCCGTTGCCGCCCAGCGGCAGCCTCGGATTCCACAGCGGCATTTGCTCCAGCGCGATGCCCATGGCCTTGGCCGTGTTGCGGCCCAGGTGCTGATCGGGGAAAAACAGCACTCGCCGGCCGCGCTCGTAGGCCCATTCCAGCACCGTGGCGGCGTTGGAGGACGTGCAGACAATGCCGCCGTGCCGACCGCAGAATGCTTTCAGTGCGGCCGAGGAGTTCATGTACGTCACGGGAACGACCGGTACCCGGCCGTCGGCGTCGGGCTCGGTGCCGTACAGCGCCTCCAGTTCGGCCCAGCAGGCTTCCACGGAGGGGAGGTCGGCCATGTCCGCCATGGAACAGCCCGCGGCGAGGTTGGGCAGGATCACCGCCTGGTGGGGGCTGGAGAGCATGTCCGCCGTCTCCGCCATGAAGTGCACGCCGCAAAACACTATGGCCTCGGCGGTGTCCTTGGCCTTGGCCGCGTTGGCCAGCTGGAAGGAGTCTCCCAGGAAGTCGGCAAACCTGACCACCTCGTCGCGCTGGTAGAAGTGGCCAAGGACCACCACGCGGTCCCCCAGCTCTGCCTTTGCGGCGATGATGCGGGCGGTGAGTTCGTCGTCGGAGGCGTCCTTGTACTCTTGCGGGAGCTGGCCCTGACGCGGTGTGGCGGCCGGGGCCACGTCCGCCTCGGAGGCTCCCGGGCCGTAGCCCGGAGTGCCGGCCAGGGCCTCGGCAAGGTCGAATTCCCAGGGACCCTTGGCCAGGTCATCGTCGCAGCTGGTCTGCGCCCGGCCGGGTTTGCCCCGGCGCTCGGCTTCATCGCGGGTGATGAGCTGGATGGTGGTGTTCACAGATGACATGGCATGCTCCAAGGGGTGGGACGGAGAAATTGAAGGTTGGTGAGGGAGGGTTGGTCCTGTTCACGCATTAGGTGAGGGAGGGTTGGTCCTGCTCACGCATTAGGTGAGGGAGGGTTGGTCCTGCTCACGCATTAGGTGAGGGAGGGTTGGTGGCCGGGAAGTACTCGGAGGTGGCCCCGGTGTAGCGGTACAGGCGGGGCGGCCGGTGCTTGCCGCCCTGCAGGTATTCGTCCGTGGCTTCGATGTGGGCCGTCTGCTTGAGCTGGCGGCGGAAGTTGGCCGGGTCCACCGTGCGGTCCAGCACGGCCTCATACACCTCGCGGACCTGGGCCAAGGTGAATTTTTCGCCCAACAGGTGGTAGGCGATGGAGCCGTACGTCATCTTGTTCCGCAGGCGCCAAAGCGCGTAATCGACGATTTGCCTGTGGTCAAAGGCCAGGGCGTCCAGTCCGTCGGCGCGGAACCACTTCACGTTTTCCGACTCCCGGGCCATGGCTGCCTCTGCGGACTGCACCATGGCCCAGTACACGATCGAGACCACGCGCTGGCTGGGCGAGCGGTGCAGGCCGCCAAACGCGTACAGCTGCTCCAGGTAGCTGGGGGCCAGCCCCGTCGTGTCCTGCAGGTTGCGTGCCGCAGCGTCCTGGAGTGAATCGGCCCGCGTCAGCGGCCCGCCCGGCAGTGCCCACAATCCTTTGAACGGTTCACGGATGCGGCGCACCAGCGGCAGCCACAAGGTGGGCCGCCCGCTGGATTCACTCGGCCGGAGCGCAAAGATGACCGTGGAGATGGCGAGCGCCGGAGGCTGTGCCAGGCGTTCGCTGACGTTGGCCGCACTGGCAAATGATTGGCGTTCCATGCCCGATCACCCCGCTTCCTTAGTTAAAGTCACTTTGACTACAACTGATTTTACGGCTCCTTGGTAACTGAATCAAATCTTTTCGCTAAATAAGTCGAAACCAAAACCCGGCGCCGTCAATCAGGCTCCGTCAATCAGGCCCCAGCAGCCGGGATCCTCGTGGAGAATTCCAGCCTGAGCAGCGACAGCCATTCCCGTGGAATCACAACGGTGAGGAACTTCTCCCCCAGATCAACTCCCAGCCCGAGTACATGGGGGTCGGAGTTGAGGCGCACGCCGGGCACGGGCGCGCCGTCGACCATGATGCCCACGCCGCGTTCGATGCTGGATGCCGGTCCTGCCAGCCCGGGGGAAATCAGTCCACCAGGGAACAAGTCCTCAGGGTACAGCTCATCGGCTGGCAGTTCATCAAGGCTCATCCAGCCAGAAGACCGGTCTCTGGTGCTTTCATCCCGGGACATATTCATCACGACGTAGTCGAGATGTTCGACGGCGAGCGCCTCAACACTGCGCCGCGGCTCCGCGCCGCGGGTCCATGTGGTCCGCACGGCATCCCCCAGCAGCGGGTAGCGCATCCTGGCCCGCCATTGCACCAGCCAGTCCGGCAGCGGCCACGGCGGCTCGATTTCCAGTTGGGCCCGCACGTCGTCCGGCAAATCCGCCAGGTTCACCGGATCCTCCCGGTCCGCCGGGTTCCGCCACACCGTGTAGGAAAACGTGGCGGCAGCCATGACCGTCACCCCCGTTGGATGTCGCGCCGGACCGGCTGGCGGCTGCCTCCTCCAGTGCCGGCTGCCCGGTGAACGTCAGCAGGGGCACCGGAAAGGCAGCCGCCACCTCATCGGGTGTGGGCGGTGCGGGCACGTCAGCGGGCTCGATGCTGCGGTCAAAGTCCATGACCCCACCATGCCGCTTCGGGCCAATTCCCGCAATGGGCCTGTGCCGCGGCAGCACATGCCTAAATGGTGCGCGCCAAATTCCCGCATCCGCACGCCCTGCGCCCGCTCGTCCCGTGGCGCCCCGGCTCCACACCGCACTTGGGCGCCCCCTCACCGGACCGAACTTGGGTGCACCGCCGGCCATGGGGGATAATTCCCCAGGGGCCACGCCGGCAACCCTCCCCGCTGTCCGCAACCAACCGCCTGCAGCTACCCGCCCGCAATACAGCCGCCCGGAACACGGAAGAAGGCCACCCGCCGATGAGCACGCAGCAGTCCGCTGACGCCGAAGCCCCACCCGCCGTAAGCGGCTTGGGGCACTCCCTCAAACAACGCCAGCTGACCATGATGGGGCTGGGCAGCGCCATCGGCGCCGGACTCTTTCTGGGCTCGGGGAAGGGCATCGAAGCCGCGGGCCCCGCCGTGCTGGTTTCCTACCTGGCCGCCGGCACGCTGATCATCCTGGTCATGTGGGCGCTCGGTGAAATGGCCGCGGCCAACCCCAACTCCGGCGCGTTTTCCGTCTATGCCCAAAAGGCGCTGGGCCCCGTGGCCGGATCGACGGTGGGCTGGCTGTGGTGGCTGCAGCTGGTGGTGGTGATTGCCGCCGAGGCCCTGGGTGCCGCCGCGCTGCTGGAAACCATTTGGCCGGTCCTGCCGGTCTGGTTGCTGACGTTGATCTTCGTGGTGGTGTTCACCGCGGTCAACCTGACCAGCGTGAAAAACTACGGCGAGTTTGAGTTTTGGTTTGCCCTGCTCAAGGTGGCGGCCATTGTGCTGTTCCTGGCCTTTGGCGCCGCACTGCTGCTGGGCTGGATCCCCGGGGCGGCATCTCCGGGGCTGGGCAACTTCACCAACAACGGCGGCTTTGCCCCCAACGGCCTCAGCGGCATTGCCACCGGGCTGTTCGTGGTGATCTTTGCCTTTGGCGGCACTGAAATCGTGGCGGTGGCCGCGGCCGAAACGGCCAATCCCGAACGCAGCGTGGCCATCGCCGTCCGCACCGTCGTGTGGCGCATCCTGGTGTTTTACGTCGGGTCCATCTTTGTCATCGCAGCCATTGTGCCGTGGAATTCACCCGGCCTGGACTCGCCGTTCGCCGCCGTCCTCAACTCCGCCGGCATTAAGTGGGCGGGCACGGCCATCACGCTCGTTGCCGTGGCCGCCCTGCTGTCCGCGCTCAATGCCAACCTCTACGGCTCCTCCCGCATGATCTACTCGCTGGCCGAACGCGGCGAGGCACCGCGCATCTTTGCCCGGACCACCCGCCGCCGGGTTCCCCTCGCGGCCGTTGCCATTTCCGTCAGCTTTGGCTTCGCGGCGGTGGTCCTGGAGCTCATCTTCCCCGGCCGGGTCCTGGACGCGCTGTTGAACCTGGTGGGCTCCACCTGCCTGATCGTCTGGGGGATCGCGCTGGTCTCCCAGTTGATCCTGCGCCGCCGCGCCGACCGGGGCGGCACGGCACTGCCGCTGCGAATGAGGGCCTTTCCCGCCCTGACAATTCTCGGGCTGGTGCTGCTGGCCGCTATCTTTGCCGTCGGATTCCTGGGCGAACAAAGCCGGACCCAGCTGTACGGGACGTTCTCGCTCGTGGCGGGAATCGCCGTCATCTGCTGGCTGGCACAGCGTCACCAGCGCAACCGCCCGGCCGGCCGGCCGTAGGGAATTGCTTCCGCCGCATATTGTGACTACCGTCTCAGGTGGACGGTGTGCTCAACGGTGCGCATGCCGTTCCGAAGTTGGCGCCTTGATGTCGCTACTGTGGATGTACGACGGCGGCACGCGCCACCGCGGGAAAGGTCACCCATGTCTGTCCCTGGCAAGCCCCAGGCCGCTGTGGCCATGCACAACATTGAAGGTGCCAGCGCCGGCCTGAACGTTGCCGCCTTTGACCCTGACACCGCCGCGGACCTCCCTCCGGTATTTCTCATCCACGGCTTTGCCTCCTCGATTGACCTCAACTGGGTCAAGAGCGGCTGGGTGGCCGCCCTGAACCGCGCCGGACGCCGCGTTCTGTCCGTGGACCTGCCCGGCCACGGCAAGAGCACCTCCCCCTACGACCTGGATTCCTACACGCCGGGGAAGATCCGCGCCGACCTGCTGCAGGTGCTCATCGACGAGGGCGTGCGCCCGCTGCGCGACGGCGATCCCAGTTCCGGCGTGGACCTGGTCGGGTATTCCCTGGGCTCGCGGCTGGCGTGGGAGTTTGGCGCCACGCAGCCGGAGCTGGTGCGCAGGATGGTGCTGGGGGGCCCGAACCCCCACGACGTGCTGGCCGACTTTGACCTGGCAGCTGCTCAAAATTTCCTCAACGATGGCACCCCCATCGCAGACAAGTCCACAGCCTGGCTGCTGAACATGGCCCAGCTGGTGCCGTCAAATGACGTCTTTGCCCTGCTGGCCCTGGTCCAGGCCGTGAAGCTGGAGCCGTTCGACCCCACCGACGCCGTCCCGAAGATGCCGATCCTGCTGGTGGCCGGCGACCTGGACGAACGCGCCAAGGCGATGACCCTGCTGGCCGAACTCAGCGGCCGTGCCGAACAACGCATCATTGCCGGGCGGACCCATGAAAACATCGTGACCTCGCGGGAATTCAAGGACGCCGCCATCGAGTTTCTAGGGTAATCCGGGACACCGCCGGCATGGGATACAGCTCCGAACCCCGGCCGTGGCTGCCCTTTCTGGACAGGAACGACGCCGGAACCCGTCTCGGGCGGGCCCTGCGGCACCCCGGAAAGGACATGCCGGGAGTGGACAGCACCGTGGTGTTGGGGCTCGCGCGCGGCGGTGTCCCCGTTGCTGCGGCCGTCGCGCGGGCCATTGGTCGTCCCCTCGGCGTCATGGTCGTTCGCAAGCTGGGCGTCCCCGGCTCACCCGAGGTGGCCTTTGGTGCCGTGGCCACCTATGGCGGCGCCACCTCCACCGTGCACCTGGAACGGACCATCCGGGAGCTGCGCGGCCACGGCTATGGCCTCGCCGAGCTGGAGGGGGTGGACCGCGGCGAACGCGACGAGCTGGCCAGGCGCCAGGGACTGTACGTCCACGGAACCCAAACGCCCGTCGCCGGACGGACAGTGCTTTTGTGCGACGACGGGCTGGCCACCGGTGCCACCATGCGCGCCGCCGTCGTCCTCATGCGGGAGGCCGGTGCCGGCGTCGTGGTCGTGTGCGTGCCGGCGGCACCCAGGCACAGCTGCGCCGAGCTCGCCGGTGACGCCGACAGGGTGATCTGCCTGCAGCCGTGGCCGAACCTCCGTGCCGTGAGTGAGGCGTACCTGCGCTTTGGCCAGGTGGGCGACGCCGAGGTCCTGGCACTGTTGGCCGGCACTGGGCCACTCCCGGAGGATTCAGGGGATCCGGGTCCGCTAAAATGGCAATGACGTCCCGGAACCGGGCATGGCAACCCCGGATGAAATGGAGGACACGGCGCTGATGGCGGGAATGTACATCAAGATCTGCGGCCTGCAGAGCGCCGAAGCCGTTGCCGCGGCCACCGGCGCAGGGGCCGATGCCGTCGGATTTGTCTTCGCGCCGGGCAGCCCCCGCACCGTCACCGCAGACCTTGCGTTCAGGCTCGGGCGTGAAGTGCCCCACGGCGTTGAAACCGTCGGAGTGTTCCGCAACCAGCCACTCGGCGAAGTCCTGGAGACCGCGCACCGGGCGGAGCTGACAACCGTGCAGCTGCACGGCAACGAATCAATGGCGGACATCGTGCGCCTCCGCGGGGAAGGATTCCGCACGCTCCGCGCCTTCTCGGCGGCTGCCTACAATGCCTTGGACGCAGCGGACAAGGTCGCGTGGGATTCCGAGCGGATCCTGCTGGACGCCGTCGAACCCGGCGCCGGCGTGGCCTTTGACACGACAGCAGTGAAGGCCGGCCCGCCGTCGGGCTTCTGGCTGCTGGCCGGAGGGCTCACGCCGCACAATGTGGAGCAGCTGGCCACCACCCTGCGGCCGGCGGGAGTGGACGTCTCCAGCGGTGTGGAATCGAGCCGCGGCGTCAAGGACCCCCAGCTCATCCGGGACTTCATCGGGGCACTGCGCGCGCTGGCGTAGCAGAGCTGCCCCCGGCCGTGCGCGAGGTAGGCGGAGCGGGGTCGGGGAGGACTATTCGCAACGTCTGACGTGGCGGGCCTCCATCCGACTAGGCACCAGCCCCTCCACGTAACCATCAGTTCCCCTTTCCCTCAACTTGCTGCCTCATGGCAATGCCTCCGGATGTTCCATGGACGTACCCAGCCGGGCCATCTAAAATGATCACCACAACAACTCCCCCGCGCGTGCCGGGAAAGGGTGACGAACCATGCCAGGAAAACAGCGACACATCGACCAATCGGCGCTGGGCGCAATGATCGAGGATGAGACGTCCTACCCGATTTGGTGCGACCACTGCGGCACGGATTCATTCATTTTCATCGAGGCTGCCCGCCGCCGGCACTGGGCCCCGGCACACTACCTCGACGTCACCTACTTCTGCTCCGAATGCGACTCCATCTATGGGCACCTGGTCAATGAATCCGAGATCAAGCCGGAATTCATGGCCGCCCTGACACGGACCGGCCACCCGCAAGCCAGCGTGGGCGACGCCAGCTACTACGAGGCGTCCTGAGCAATCTTCCCCCGGCGCAGCACAATGGCGCTCACCATGCCCAGGAGCAGGAGCGCCCCGGCGGCGGCGACGGGAACAATGAACGCCGCGTGGTAGCCCACGGACTGTGCCAGCGCACCGGAGATCGAGGACCCCAGCGCGGTCCCGGCAACAATGCCGCTGGCCAGCGCCGTCATGACCGTGCCCATCCACTGCGGAGGGGCCATGACGCTGCCCACGCTGAAGATGGTGACCATGGTGGGACCCACCGGTATGCCCACCAGCAACAGCACAATGACCATGGCGGCCAACGAGTCCGGGAGGAAGAACGCGGCGGAGCCGGCCAGCATGAGCCCAGCGGTCAGCACCCACCGCCAGGCATGGCTGAACGCCACCGGCCAGTAGGCCACGGACAGCGCGGCAACGGCCGAGCTTGCGCCCAGTAGCGCGTACATGAGACCGGCCTGGTCCACCGAGCCGTGCACGCCGGTAAAGGCGGTCAGTGCGGTTTGGGAGGAGCCGAAGAATGTTCCCATGCATAGCATGCCCGCCACGGGTACGGCCACCTTGAACCAGTTGACCGATTCCCTGGGCACGTAGCCGGCATTGCCCGCGGTCCCGCCGGAGCGGGCGGCGACGGAAGTGTGGGTGGGGTGGATGGCAAACAAGGTCACGAGCGAAATCGTCATGGCTGCGGCCAGCAGCAGTGGCAGCCACGGCGCCACGAGCGACGCCAACAGTCCCACCAGGGCCGGTCCCAGCACGAAGGTGATTTCGTCCGCCGTGCCTTCCAGCGACAGCGCCGTGTCCACCAGCGGGCCCCGCTGATCCTTGGGCAGTTTTCTGCTGAGCGCCATCCAGCGCACACGGGACAGCGGGCCCACCTGCGGCGAGGTGGCTCCTGCCAGCAGGGTCGCGGCCAGTACGGCTGCCGTGGCGCCGGCGGTGAATTCACCCGCGGCATATACGAGCACGACGACGGCGCTGACGATGAGTGCGTTCGCCACCGCCGAGACAATCAGGACGGGCTTTTGGCCCAGCCGGTCGGCCAGGTAGCCGATCAGCGGTGCCCCGATGGCTGCGCCGACACCCACGGCACCGGCGGCAAAGCCGCCAATGGCGTAGGACCCGCTGAGGGCGGTGACCAGCGTGAGCACCCCGATGGTGAGCATGGCCAGGGGAACGCGGGCAAACAGGCCCAGCGGGATGTAGGAGTTTCCGGCCAGGCGCGGAAGCATGCCGTAGCGGCTTACTTTTTTGGCAGGCTTTGCGCCGGACGAAGGGTCCGGGAGCCGGCCGGGGCTGCCAAGCGAAGGGTCCGGGAGCCGGTCCGGGCTGCCAAGCGGGGTGTGCGGGGGGCCGGGGGAACCGGCGGACGGGGACTTTGAGGTGGTCATTCTTTTCCGGTCAACAAAATGGTGTGCACCGTCCCTGCCACCCGGTGCACCCGACCCAAATACAACTGCCAGTCTACCGGGCCGGCGTCAGTCCTTGCCCAGGCGGCGCACCCGGCCCACCGGACCCGCTCATTCCAGGCCGGCCCACCTGCCCCGTTCACACCGACTCCAGGGTCAATGTTGACCCTGCCCGGCCCTTGGTGACCTGGAGGTGCACGGGGATGCGCGTCTTCATCTCGGCCACGTGGCTGACCAGCCCCACCACCCGGCCGCCGTCGCGCAGCCCTTCCAGCGCGTCCATGACCTGGTCCAGCGACTCCTCGTCCAGGCTGCCAAAGCCCTCGTCCACGAACAACGTTTCAATGTCCAGGCCACCGGATTCCTGCTGCACCACGTCAGCCAGGCCCAGCGCCAGCGCCAAGGAAGCCATGAACGACTCGCCGCCGGACAGCGTGGAGGTGTCCCGGCTGCGCTGCGTCCATTCGTCCACCACTTCCAGCCCCAGGCCGGACTTGCGGTTGCCGCCGGCCTTTGCGTCGGTGTGGCTGAGCGTGTAGCGCTGCCCGCTCATGGTGGACAGCCGCACCGACGCCGCCATGGCCACCTGCTCCAGCCTGGCCGCCAGCACGTAGCTGGTGAGCGTCATCTTCAACTGGTTGTCCCCGGCGCCGCGGACTGCCTCGGCGAGACCGGCCAGCAGCGCTGCCCGTTCCCGCAGGGGGGCTACGAGCGCCTCGCGGGATTCGAAGGCGGCAGCGGTTTGTGCCACCTGCTCCCCCGCCTTCCGTGCCAGCCCCAAGCGCACGCCGGCCGCCTGGGCCGCGGCTCCCCTGCGCCGGGCCTCGTCCCGGTACTCCGCCAGGTCCGCCTCATCGGGGGCCCGCACGCCTTGGGCAGCTTCCTGCGCGGCTTCGGCAATTTCGGCCCGCTCCAGCTGCGCCGCGTTTAGTGTTCCGGCCCGTTTGAAGGCAGCCAGCTGCTCCGCCATTGCAGCCGCCTCGGACTTGTCCAGCAGCGCGTCACGAACCTGTGCTGCGTCGGCAAAGGCACTGTCCGCGAGCGCGACGGAGAGCGCGCTGGCTGCCGCCGACCCGGCTGCGGCCGCAGAGTCCTGTTGGCGCCGCGCATTCATCAGCGCCGACGTGGCGTGCCTGGCGGCGTCAACGGCCTTTTGCCGCCCGGCCAGCGATGCATGCCCTGCCCGGGCCGCGGCCAGGTCCCGTTCGAGCTGCCCGGCCTCCTGGGCCAGCGCGGCGTTGCCCGCGGTCAGGGACGCGACCTGCCGGCTGGCGGCCAGCAGCGCTGTCTGTGCGCGGGCGACGCCGGTCTCCACGGATTCGGCTTCCCCGGACAGCGCCTCAAGCCGCGCCGCGGCCGCAACGGCAGACTCCAGCGCATTTCTGGCATGCACGACGGCGGCCTCGGCCTCCGCAGCCACGCCGTCACCACCGCGTTCGGCCAGGACCGCGAGCAACTGCCGGGCCTCTGACAGGACGGCGTGCGAATCGGCCGCCAGTTTCTCGGCTGCCTGGCTGGCTGCCTTGGCTTTCCTTTCCGCCTGCACCGCCTCCGCCCCGGAGCCGGCCAGCTCCGACGGGGAAGGGTGCACGGTGCTTCCGCACACCTGGCACGGTTCGCCGTCCACCAGCAGTGCGGCCAGCTCCCCCGCCGCCAATGAATGCCGGAGTTCGACGGCGTCCAGCCACGCCTGCTTGGCGGCCACGGCGTTTTCACGCACGGCCAGGTCTTTCGCAGCGAGCCGCTCGACCACCGCCGACTGGTCTGCATGCTGGCCAATGCTGACGACCAGCCGGGAGGCCGCCTCGTGGTGGTCCGTCGCATGCTGGACGGGGACCGCATCTTCGCGCAGCGTGGCTAGGCCGGTCTTGACCTCCACCAGCCTGGTCCTGCCCCTGGTTTCAGCGTCCTGCTGCGCCGCAACATCCCTGGTTGCCGCGGCGAGGGCTTTTTCACCCTTGGCAAGGTCCACGGCAGCACGGGCCAGCCGCTGTTCAACGGGGATGGCGGCCGCCACGACGGCCAGCTGGCCGGCCAATTCCGTCTCGACCGCAGCCAGCAGCGGAAGGCTTGGCCATGATTCGGCTTCGGCCGTGCCGTCACCTGCACCTGCACCTGCACCTGCACCGTGCAACGATTCGGCAAGGCCTGCCGCCAGCCCGTTGGCGGCAAAGGCCGCCCCTGCCCGCCCGGCCGCGGTTTTCGCGGCGTCGTGGGCCTGGGAGGTGTCGGCGGCGGCGGCAACCACGGCCGCCAGCACTTGTGCCTCATGGTGGCTCGTTAAGGCCCCGTCCCACCGGGCGGCCTCCGATGCCATCGCTGCCACGCGGGCCTGTTCAGCCAGCGCGGCATCCCTGAGGGCATGCCGGGCCTGCCGCTGTTCGGCCGCAGCAACGGCCCCTGCTGCTTCCGTCGCCAGAAGCTCGTTGGCGGCAACATCGTCCGAGGCCCGCTGCACGGCAGCGCCGAGCGATTCGGACAGCCACGCGAACAGCTCCGCACCGGAGGATTCCAGGCTGCCCGCTTCCCCTTTGGCCACTGCGTTGGCCCCGTCAGCCACCGGCAGCCCTCCGGACCGGTCAGCCACCGGCAGCCTTCCGGACCCGTCTCCCGCCTGGCCGGCGCCACCGGCACCGGCCGCGTCAGCCTCCATGTCCCCATCCGGCTCCGCCGGGAAACCGGCCGACTCCAGGACGGCGGCGGCCTGGCTGCGGGCCAGGGCCTCGTGCGCGGCGAGCTGTGCCAGCCCCGACTGCACCGCGGCGCCCGCCTCCCTGGCATCGGCGGTAAGCCGCGCCTCCAGCCCCTGGTAGATCTCGGTGCCGAACAGTTTCTCCAGCAGTTCCTCACGGTCCTTGGCGCTGGCCCGCAGGAACGCGGCAAATTCACCCTGCGCCAGCAGGATGACCTTCGTGAACTGCTCCATGTTCATGCCCAGGAGCCGCTGGATCTCACTGGCGGCCTCGTCGTTGCGCTGCGACAGGGCCACCCATTCGCCGTCGACGAATTCGCGCAGCTGGGTGCTGGCCTGCTCGCGGGTGGTGCCGGTGCCACGCTTGGCCGGGCGCATCCACTCGGGGCTGCGCCGCACCTCCAGGCGGCGCCCGCCGGCGCTGAATTCGCACACGACTTCCGGGCCGTCGCCCTCGGCGGCGTGGTGGCTGCGCAGGTTCTTCAGTGTGTTCCTTCGGGCGCCGGGAATCTGGCCGTACAGTGAATAGGCGACGGCGTCCAGCACGCTGGTTTTGCCGGCCCCGGTGGCTCCGTTGAGCAGGAACAGCCCCTGCGCCCCCAGTGCGTCAAAGTCAACGGTCTCGCGTCCGGCAAAGGGCCCGAAGGCCTGAATTTCCAGGCGGTGGATTCTCACAGGGCGGCCTCCTGGGCGTGCACGGCGGCCAGCGCCCCGCGCAGGACGGCTTGTTCGTCGTCGTCCGCGGGCCGGTGCCGCACGTGGTCAAGGAAGCCGCAGCACAAATCAAGTTCATCCACGGCTGCGGAGACCCGGTCGCTGTAGGACTTCGCCACCGCGCCGCGCGCCTTCTCCGGTTCAAACATGAGCACCAGCGTGTTGGGAAACCGCGTGCGCAGCCGTTCCATGGCGTTGGCGGGCCGGTCGTCGTCGGTGAGCGTGACCTGGCAGTAGTGGTTCTCGGCCTCCGCCCATTCCTCCCCCGACAGCAGAGCCTCCAGCTTGCCGCGGAGCAGGGACAGGGGGCGCTCGGCCGGCCAGTCGACCTTCTCCACGCCGGCCAGCCCGTCCGCCGTGATCTCAATCAGCCACCCGCCCTTGGTGTGGGCGGCCTCGGAGAAGGAATACGGCAGCGGCGACCCCGCATAACGGACCGTTTCACTCAGCCGCTGGCGGCCGTGCAGGTGCCCCAGTGCCGTGTACGTAAAGGCATCAAAAAGGTCCAGCGGAACAGCCCCCACCCCACCGATCGCCAAGTCGCGTTCACTGGCGGAGGTGATACCGCCGCTGGCAAAGGTGTGGGCCAGCACGACGGCGGCCGTTCCTTCCGGGCGCGACACCAGGTCCGCCTTGATTCTGTTGACGGCGGCCTCGGTGACGCTGAAATGGGAGGCAGGTTCGGCGTCGAGCTCGCCGGCGACCAGCCGCGGTTCCAGGTACGGGATGCCATAGACAGCCAGCTGCGGGCCGCCGTCGGAGACGGTCAGCGGGAACAGCACGGGGGTGTCCAGATCGGCGGTGCGGGTGCGCAGGTGCACGCCGGCCCGTTCCATGATGCGTCCGCCGAAGCCCAGCCGGGTGGCGGAGTCATGGTTGCCGCTGGTGATGACGATCGGCACACCGGCCGCATTGAGCCGGGCCAGGATGTCGTCGAAGAGGTTTACCACATCCACATTGGGCAGTGCGCGGTCGTAGACGTCGCCGGCCAGCAGGACGACGTCCACGCCATGGTCCTCCACTGTCCCCAGCAACTGGTCCGCAAAGCGGCGCTGGGCGGGCAGCGTGCCAACGCCATGGAAGGACCTGCCCAAATGCCAATCCGAGGTATGCAACAGCTTCATGGTTCAAAGCTATCGGACGGCACCGACATTGCCCGTTTCGGGGTCCGGCCCGGCAGTGTTGTGCAACCCTCCCCGGATACAACTGCGGCCGGTGCCGAAAAACGACGCTCGGAGCGTGTTTTCGGCACCGGCCGCAGGCCGGATTCGGAGCTGTTACTTGCCGGGGGCGTCGAAGAAGTCCTGGGCGTCGTTGCGCTTCCGGGCATCGACTTTCAGGGCGGCCGCCCCGGCGTCGGACGCCCCGGCGTTGACCTGCCCGGCAGCAACCGGCTTCGGCAGCGCGTCCGCGTCGGTGTCGTCGTCCAGGCCCTCGGAAGAGGCGACATCGTCGCCCGGGGAGGTGGCGCCGTCGTCCGTCTCGGCCACAACGGCAGGGACCGGGGGGACAAAGGTACGGTAGATGGCCGCGGCCAGGGCCCCGCCGAAGAGCGGGGCGAGCCAGAACACCCAGAGCTGGCCGGCAGCCCAGGGATCGGTCAGGAAGACGACGGCGGTGGCCGCGGCCGGGTTCAGCGAGCTGTTGCCGACCGGCAGGGCGATGGTGACAGCGACCGCCAGGGCCAGGCCGATGCCAAACGGCGCCAGCTTCGTCGTGTTGCGGACCGAGGTGGCACCCAAAATGACGGCCACCAGGATTGCCGTGGCAACGATGAGGACAATCACCACGCCCACCATGGGCACCTTCAGGGGCGAATGGTCGTCAAAGCCGCTGGCCAGCGTGGCAAACACCTTCGAAACGCCTCCGGTGGCATCGGAGGGGATGACCTTCACCAGGGCGTAGACGACTCCCGACGCCAACACCGCGCCGATGGTCTGGGCCACGACGAACAGGACCATGGGCAGCCACTTGATGCGGCCCGCAACGGCCATGGCCACGGAGAACGCCGGATTGAAGTAGCCGGTGGAGGCGTGCCCAAAGGACACCAGCGCCGCCACCAGGGCCAGCCCATACGCGAACGCCACCGCGGATGTCGAGGCACTGAACAGGGCCGTGGCCAGTCCTGCAAAGACAATGAAGAAGCTGCCCAGCGCCTCAACGGCAATGCGGGTGCTCAGCGGGTATGGCTGCACGGGGGCAGGGGCCGTTCCGGATGTGCTCATGGTGAAGAAGGTCCTTCGGTGGGAAACAAGTTTTGGGTGGCTGCGCTGCCTCTGTCCGGCCCAAGGCCCGGGCCTGTAAACATTACATTCCCAAGGCAATGGCGCAGATCGCCGCAACAGCCAGAGCCACTATAGCGGCCGATGCTGTGCGTAGCGTAAGTGCCGACGCGGCAATGTCCGCTGCCTGGTCCAGGCGTTCGACGCCGGAGTGCAGCACCCTGATGCGGCTCACCGCACAGGCCACCAGGATGATGGTGGTCAGGCACGCCGCCATGGCGCAGACCCCCAGGGCGATCACGTGGCTTGAGTGTCCGGCGTCGAACACGCCTCCCATGGTTCCGGGCGGGGAGGCGCGTTCATGGGTCAGCGCATGGAACCAGCCGCGCCAGATGAAGATGTCCGCCACGATGATGCTCATGATGGTCCGCCGCCAGGACAGGGCTGTGCGTTCGGGCTGCAGCCCGGGATCACGGGCTGCGCCTTCCGCGTCCGTCACGGCGGTCAGGGCCGGGTCAGGATCAGGACGGCGAAGATCAGCGCAGCCACTGCGACCACGACGGTCATCCCGAGCATCAGCCAGGAATGGGGCAGTTCATGGTTGTTCCGCATGGCTTGTTCCTGGTGTGCCCAGCGACGGTAGCTGACCACGGCCAGCGCGGCGCCGATCAGGGCCAGCACCATGCACAGGATGATCCGCACGACCGTCGGGGCGATCTCCGGCGCCAGCTGGTCGATGGCCACGGCCCCGGCCAGCAGCGCCAGCGCGGTGCGGACCCACGCCAGAAACGTGCGCTCGTTGGCCAGGGAAAACCTGTAGTCGGGGGTTGTGCCGGTCCGTCGCCAGGCAGGCTCGTGCATGGATCTCCTCGTGTTGGTGGTGTGCGGCCATTCTACTGAATCAGCCGCTTGGCCGGCGCACTGGCAACGCAGGCATGCCCCGACGCGCCCGAAACGGTAAATTGGAACCATGACAAGCCAGCCCGAAACCGTCAACGCTCCCCCCTCCGACTTTGCCAGCCGTGTCCAGGGCACGCTGATGGGCGGAGCACTGGGCGACACCTTCGGCTACCTGGTGGAATTCGACTCGTTGGAGGCCATTCATGCCAAATTCGGCCCGGCCGGGCTGGTGGACCTGTCCCAGGCCCGGGGACCCGTGCATTTCTCCGACGACACCCAGATGACCCTCTATACGCTTGACGGACTGCTGGAGGTCCTGGAGTGGGCCAACGACGGGGTGGGCGCGGACATCAACGCCTGCCAGTGGCTCGCCTACCTGCGCTGGCTGAAAACCCAGGGCATTCCCGCTGCCGGCTCCGCCCCCGAGCCGCAGCCGCGCTGGATTGACCGCCAGAGCGTGCTCCACCATCAGCGCCATCCGGGAAATGCCTGTGTCACGGGGCTTGCCTCGGGCCACATGGGCACCGTCTTCCGCCCCGTCAATCCGGATTCCAAGGGTTGCGGCACGGTGATGCGCTCGGCCCCCTATGGCCTGATCCCCCACGTGCCGACGGAGGCCGTCTACAAGATGAGCTCCGACGCCGCCTCGCTCACCCACGGGCACCCGTCCGCCCGGCAGTCCTCCGCCGCGTTCAGCTGGCTGATTCATTCGCTGGCCGTGGGCGGCCTTGGCCTGCGCGCGGCGGCGGAATCCGCCCGCGCCCGCGCCGTCGCCGAGCCCGGTGCCGACGCCGATCTCCTGGCCCGCCTCGATGCTGCCCTCACCCTTTCCGCGCACGACGGCGATCCCCTCTCCGGCGTGCCGCTCACCGACGCGCTGGGGCTGGGGTGGGTCGCGGAGGAGGCCATCGCCGTCGCACTGTATGCGGTGCTGGTGACGGCCCCCTCCGCAGTGTCGCCGGTGGAGCACTTCCTGGCGGCCATGCGCCTGGCCGTCAACCACGACGGCGACAGCGACTCCACCGGCTCCATCGCGGGAAACATCCTGGGCGCGTTCCACGGTGAGGCCGCACTGCCCGACGCATGGCTGAGAATGTGCGAGGACCCCCAGGTCATCAGCCGCCTGGGCGCGCAGCTGATCAAGCTCACCGTCGGTGATTGAGCAGTTCCGGCGGCTGAGCTTCTCGGGGGCTGATCCCCACCCGCTCCCCCAACTCCCAACTCCCAACTCCCAAGCTCATTGTGGTCCCTCCGGCGCGTGGGCCCAGCCGAAATCCGGCGAGTGCACACCTCTGGCGGGCGAAATCCGGCGAGTGTACACCTCTGGCGGGCAGTCGACGCCGGCGCCCGCCTTTGCTGCGACCTCGGTGCCCGCGGCAGCGGCATGGAGGGCCACTTAACGCGTAGCTCAGCGGACCCGGCGCCCGCCAGGTCCTGACTCCGTGGACCGGTCACCCGGACAGTCCGGCTTCAGTTGTGCTGGTGTTAGCCGCGGCAGAGGCGTTTGGGCTGGTGTTGGCAACGAAAAGGACGTTGCAACCACCGGTCCAGCGGCTAACACCAGCTCCAACGCCTAACACCCGGGAAGCCGGGCATGCCACGCGAAAATGACCTGTCTCGGCCGTGCAGTCAGGGCGCCGACGGGGCACACCCACCAGGCGGGGATCCCGCCAACCGCGGCATCCAATACCCCTACATCACGCCAGATACGGGGATGGCCGCTTGACGCGAACCACAGCGGATCCGTGCGGCGGCGGCCGGCGCGCGTCGCCGCTGGAACTGGTGCTGGAACCGTTGCCAGCTTCCGGATCGGTCGTTACAACGCCATATCTTCGGCGAACACCAGTACACGCGAGGTCCGGACCGCCGGCGCGGGCTTCGGCGGGCTCAACTAGAACCGGGGCGCTAAACCGTCTGGACGGAGAATTTCGCACATTCCTCGCAGATGCCGGCCGGAATGATGCCGCGGCGCTGCAGCACGCCGAAAATGGCGCAGCCCAGGCACAGGCCGATGAACGCCTCCAGTGACGCCGCCACGACCAGCAGCACAATCAGAGTCCAGCCGGCCAGTGACGCCCCCGCCAGCAAAAGCACGAATGCCGCGGCGGAAAGCACGACGCCAATCCCTTGGGCGAAACGCTTCGGCGGCCCGGGGACCAGCCTCGGTTCGCCCAGCAGAGGGGCCAGGACGTTTACCGAAAGCAGGGCGGCCGGCGAAATCCGCGGGCCAAAAGCAAGCCGCAGCACAAAGCCGGCGGCAATGAGGCCCACCAGCCACGTCTGGCCCGTGATGACCGCAACGAGCGCCAAGAAGACGACGATGCCGGCCGTGAACCGGGCGGCGAACTCATTGACCGGGTTGGGGAAGGCAAAGATCCGCCTCAGGCGTCCCGGCTTCGGCACCTGGATGAACTCGGTGGCAGAGGGCAGCCGTTCGTTGAAGGTGGTCATCTCCCAACATTAGGACCGTTCCCCCCAGGGACTAAAGGATTGTTGCAAAGAATGACGGATTCACGTTCCGGCTGATGCGTCCCGGCCGGCCGGGGACCCGTCCCGGTCCAGGAGCGCGACACACCTGGCGGAGGCAATCCGCCGGTACGAGCTGTCCAGCAGTTCGGCGATCTCCTGCCAGTCGGGGGGGCCAAGCTCCAGATCGAGCCCCACCCAGCCGTACGGCCCGATGTATGACGGCACATAGAACCGCCGGTCCGCCAGCAGCGCGTCACGCTCGCCGGCGTCGGGCAGGACCTGAATCGACGACGGATGCGGATGGCCCGTCCGGCCTTGTCCGTAGTAGGCAAAGATCCGCCCGCAGCGGAAGGTGGGCCGTCCGAAAGCCTCCTTCTCCGTGGCCTCCGGAAAGGCCAGGCACAGGGACCGCAGCTGGAGCAGCACGGGATCGCCGTCGTCGTACATCTTCGGGTGGGCCATGCGTTAAAGCGTAGCTCCCGCGGCTCCCGGGCCCCGTGGATCCGGGTCCGGTTCGACCGCTGCCGCCTAGCCCACCATTTGCATGAATTCGCCTTCGGAGAGCACCTCGATGCCCTGTCCGCGCTGTTGGAGTTCGAGCACGCGCGAGGCCTTCGACGTCAGCCGGCCGTTGCGCAGGTCGGTTGCCGCGAAGCCGCTGCCCACCACCAGGACGGTGGTTTTCCGGGTGACGCTGCTGGCGCACTGGGCTCCGTAGTGGGCGGCCCGCAGCTTCGCCTCCGGCCGCTGCAGGCCGAGGTCGCCGGTGAACACCACCGTCTGCCCGTAGAGCGGGTGCGCAACATCGGCCAAGGGGTTGGGCAGCGGGTTCGGGCCCTCGGTGGACCAGCTCGCCCGCCCGCCGGACCGGGCCGGCGCACCCTGAGCGCCGTCCGCCAATTTCTCCAGCGCGGACCGCGTGGCCTTGGACAGCTCGCCGCTGGCGGGGTCCCACGCATCGGCGTGGGGCATGGCCAGTTTCATGGACGTGAAGACGCCGGCCACCGAAGATGCACAATGCTTCACGGCAATGTCCACCATGATGCCGGCGCATGCCCGGGCATCTTCGGTGGCGTCGTGGTGTTTCACCAGGGGCACGCCCGCCGCTTCAGCCACAAACGGCAGCGAATAGGACGGGAGCGAATAGTTCTTCCGGGACAACACCACGGTGCAGGCGTAGTCAAAGGCTGGCGCCGCCATCCCCGAAACCTCGGACGCCGAGCGGATCACCCCGAGGTCGAAGGCCGCGTTGTGCGCCACGAGCGCGTCGGCGCCGATGAACTCCCGCACCTCACCGAAAACGTCCTTGAAGCGCGGGGCCCCCTGGACGTCGTCGGGCGTGATGCCGTGGATGGTGATGTTGCGGGAATCGAAGTGGTCGTGGCCGGCGGGCGGGCGCATCAGCCAGTACCCTTCATCGACCACCACGCCGCCGCGGACCTTCGTCAAACCCACGGAACAGGGCGATCCCCTGAATCCGTTGGCGGTTTCAAAATCAATTGCAGTAAAGTCCACAGGCACATGTCAAGGCTACCGCTTGCCGGGGACGACGCCGGACCCCGCCTGCCGCCGTCGGCCCCCGTTCCCCAGTGGGGAATGCTACGGGGTCGCCCGGCGCAGGGTTAGGTACGAGCCGAGTCCCAGCAGCGCGGCCAGTGCCAGGGCCCACAAGCCGATGCTGAGCGGTGTCAGCGTGATGATCCATGCCCCGACCGAAGCCCACCAGCCCTGCCAGGTCACCAGCGCCGCTGCCCCCACGAGCAGGACCGCCAGGGCGATGCCCGCCACCAGCAGCCCAGTGGCCTGCCAGCGCTTGTACAGCGTTGCACCCCAGAACCCCGTCAGGAACAAGAACATCATGAGCACAAAGTAGAAGAACAGCTGGATTGGCCACGACTGGTCGGCCACCCACTGCAGGGCAAACATCTGTCCGTCCAGGCCCCAGCCGTGGGTGGCCGTTTCCACGTAGCCAAGGACCACATAGAGTCCGGCGACCCCCGCGGCCACCACGGCGAACAGACCCACGGTGCCGATGAAGAAGTTCCGGCGGCTAATGCTCAGTCCCTGCGCAAACGGGAAGGTCAGCGACATCGACTGGATGCCGAGGGCGAAAAAATACCACATGACGGCCTGTCCGGCGCCGGAGTACTTCACGCCTTCGGACGCGGAGCTCGGAAGCATGGCCCAAATTGCCATGGTCAAGGCGAAGGCGGACACCAGGATGACACCAGGAATGCCCAGGAAGGTCCATTTGTTGATGAGCTGCATCCTGGCAACTCCCACTGCACGGTTCATCGTGATGCCCCCGTTCGGGTTGAAGATGGTGCCGTTGGGTCGGGCGCAGGGGTGATACCGCTCCCGGGGGCGGCCCCGACGTCGAGTGTTTTCCTGATGACCAGCTGTTGCAGGGAGACCGGGCCCAGATCCAGGCCCAGGTCCTGTGCCTCGCGCCGTTCGGCAGGGCTCAATGCGCCGTCAAGGGTCAGTGAGACCAGGGCCCCGATCTGCTCACGGTGCAGCACCGGGCGTCCGGCGGCGAAGGACTCCACAGCCTCACGGCGTCCTGCCAGGACGACGGCGGAGCCGCGGATGTTCTCGGCATCGTCGTCAAGGATGATCCTGCCCTTGTCGATGACGATGACGTGCTCGAGCATGTTGGCGACCTCGTCGATCAGGTGGGAGGACAGCACGACGGTGCGGGGAAATTCGGCGTAGTCGGCCAGCAGCCGGTCATAGAACAACTGCCTGGCCACGGCGTCCAGGCCCAGGTACGGCTCGTCAAAGAACGTCAGTTCCGCCCGCGAGGCCAGGCCGATGATCACGCCCACCGCCGAAAGCTGGCCGCGGGAGAGCTTCTTGATCCGCCGCTTCATCGGCAGCTGGAAATCCTCCGCCAGCTGCCGGGCCAGGGCGTTGTCCCAGTTCCGGTAAAACAGGGCGGCGGACTTGAACGCGTGCCCTGCATTGAAGTCGTCCGGGTACTTTTGTGATTCCCTGATGAAGCAGATCCGGCTGAGCACCTTTTCGTTTTCATAGGGGTTTTCGCCAAAGACACGCACCTCGCCGCCGGTGGCAAAACCCTGCGCGGTCATAATGGACATGAGCGTGGTCTTGCCGGCGCCGTTGCGGCCAAGCAGCCCGTAGATCTTGTCTTGTTCCAGGACCAGGCTGACGCCGTCGAGGGCGGTCAGCTCGCGGTAGGTCTTGGTCACCTTGTCCACGCGGACAATTTGAATGCTCACAGTGCCCCTTCTTTCTGGTTCATGGCGTTCCCTTCCTGCTCCTGGCCGCCCCGTTCCCGGGCCAGCATCTCAGCGAGCTGGCCGCCGTCGATCCCCAGCTTGCGGGCCTCCCTGGCCAACGGCCGGACAAATTGTTCGTAAAAATCTTCCCGGCGCCGGCCCAGCAACACGGCTCGTGCACCAGTGGCAACAAACATGCCAATGCCCCGTCTCTTGTAGAGGATTCCGTCGTCCACCAACCTGTTGACGCCTTTGGCGGCCGTGGCCGGGTTGATCCGGTGGAAGGCGGCAAATTCGTTCGTCGACGGCACCTGGGCCTCTTCGGCCAACCGCCCGTCCACGATGTCGTTCTCGACCATTTCAGCAATCTGGCGAAAGATCGGCTTGCTGTCATCAATCACAGGACCAGTCCTTTTCGAAGAACCGCTGACCGGCGTCGCATCAGTTGATCGGTTCATTACTCATGTAACTAACCATACAACCCTGGGCGCGTCTGTCAAGTAGTCCGCCAGGACCCTCTGGCGCTTGGCGCGGCCCCCTAAACGGGTAAACCGCGACTGTCCCGGCCCTGGTTTCCTGGGCGCCTTCCTGGGTGGCATCCACCCGTGGATGGAGGATCGCCCAGGGGCAGGTACCGTACCCTTGAATGGTGATACTTTCAGCTCTGAGTGACTTCGCCCTGCCCGCCCTGGTGGGCCACGGCCCTGCCCCGATGGGCTTTCTGCCGCCTTGGCTCGACCCCGTCAACATCCTCGACAACCCCGCCCTCGGCTTCTGGGTCGTCGTCATCGCCTGTGCCATCATCTTTGCCGAGACCGGACTGCTGGTGGGCTTTTTCCTTCCCGGGGACTCCCTGCTCTTCACGGCCGGACTGCTCACCAGCACCGGCAAGCTTCCGGTCAACATTGGCGTGCTGATCCTCCTGCTGGTCGTGTGCGCCTTCGTCGGCAACCAGGCCGGCTACTATATTGGAGCCAAGGCAGGCCCCGCCATCTTCAATAAGCCCGACTCGAAATTGTTCAAGAAGGACCATGTTGAGCACGCGCACGCCTTCTTTGAAAAGCACGGCGGCAAGGCCCTGATCCTGGCCCGCTTTGTGCCGATTGTGCGCACCTTTGTGCCGGTCATCGTGGGCGTGGCACGGATGAACATGCGCCACTTCGTGATCTTCAACGCCATCGGCGCCGTGTTGTGGGCCGGCGGCGTCACGCTCCTGGGCTACATCCTTGGCGACCGCTTCCCCTGGGTGCAAAAGAACCTGGACATCATCTTCATCCTGATTGTCCTGGTCTCCGTCATCCCCATCTTCGTTGAACTGGCCAAGGCCTTCCTGTCCGGCCGCAGGGCCAGGAAGTCCTAGCCTTCACGCCTTATAGTACGACGGCTGCCCCCGGCGCAAGTGCCGGGGGCCGCCTTGTGTTCTTGCCCTGCTAGTGCGTGCTGGCGACAGCGATCGGATCGCCTGAAACGTCCTCGGCGTGTGGGTTGCGCTCGGATATGACGTAGAAAACCAACGCGCCGATGCCTGCGCCGAAGAACCAGGAAAAGTCGGCGATGGCGGAAAAGAACGGCACGAGGCCAAAGACGATCGCGATAAGTGCGGCCGGAATGAAGGCGATGATGGCCTTCGAATTGACACCGCGCTGGTAGAAGTACGGCCCGGAATCCTGCTGCGTGTAAAGCGCCGGCACGTTGATCCGGCTCTTGCGCAGGATCCAGTAGTCCACCATGATGATGCCGAACAGCGGGCCAAGAAGGGCGCCCAGGCCGCCGAGGAAGTAAACGATCACCACGGGGTTGTTGTACAGGTTCCAGGGCAGGATGACCAGGCCAATGAGGGCGGAAACCACACTTGCACGGGCAAAGTTCATGTGTTTTGGAAAGAGGTTGTTCAAGGCGTACACGGGAGCGACGAAATTCGCCATCATGTTCACCGCAATGGTCAGCACCAGTAGCGCCAGGCTGGCCAGGACCACCAGGACGGTGTTGGGGACCGCCTCAACGATGTCCGAGGGGCTGGTGATGATGTGGCCATTGATCTTGAACTGGGCGCCGGCCATGACCACCGCGATGACACCAAAAAGCATGGTGTTGATCGGAATGCCCCAGATGTTGCCCCTGACAATGGACTTGCGGGACTTGGATGCCCGGGTGAAGTCGCAGAAGTTCAGCACAAAGGTGCCGTAAATGGTCACCCATAGGGCCGCGCCGCCAAAAATGCTGCGCCACATGGCACCGCCGGTGAGCGGATGGTCGGTGGAGAAGGAAATCGACATGCCGGCCTCGAGGAACATCCACACCGCCAGGGCAATGAGTGTAACCAGGACGACAGGACCGGCGAACACCTCGTACCTGCGGATCATGTCCATGCCGAAACGGACGATTACCACCTGCACGATCCACAGGAAGATGAACGTCGCCCAGCCGAGGGTTGAAAGCCCGAGGAAGGAGTTGTGGTCAAACCGGCCAAGCGAGGGGTCGATCGCGATGAGCATGACGCGCAGCACGAGCGTGGCAAGGTAAGTCTGGATGCCAAACCAGATGACGGCGACGGCACCGCGGACGGCGGCCGGAAGCTGGGCACCGCGGATGCCAAAGGCGATGCGGCTCATGACCGGAAAGGGGACCCCGGTCTTGTGTCCCATGAAGCCCGAGTAAGTGAGCAGGAAGAAAAGCAGGACGGCGCCAATCGCCAGCGCAAGCAGGATCTGCCAGCTGCCCAGGCCAAGGGCAAACAGGCCGAGTATGAACCCGTAGTTGCCCAGGCTGTGCACATCGTTGGCCCACAGGGCGAAGATGCTGTAGGACGTCCAGTGCCGGCCCTCCCGCTTTGTTGGGGCGAGGTCCTGGTTGTACAGGGTCGCACTGATCCGGGGCAGGCCGGGGACTTCCCCGCTGGGTGGATAGTGCAGGATGTGGTCGCCGTGTTCGTGCCGGAGACCGCCCTCATGGTGCTGCTGAGGGGGCGCGGGGTCGGAAATGTCCATCGATCTTGACCAATCACTAGCCTGCAGCCTCCTCGTCGAGGCCACACAAAAAGTGTAAGGCGCATAACGTAAATTCCGCAAGAAGAAATTTGGTTTCCATAGTACGAAATTCACAAGAGTCGAAACTGAGGACGCAGTGGCCCTGAACCCGCAGCCATGCGCGGGTCGTGCCCGGAAGTGCGACGGGGCCGCCTTTTCGATGTGCCCGCCAGCGGATCCATAACGCAGTTGATGGACCGAAATGCCACAATTTCGGGACAATCCGTCCAACAACTGCGTTATGGAATTTCTGGGCTTGACCCTGACTGCAACGGAAGGTGCCCTACTGCCGCGCGAGGGCCTCGACGATGTGCGGCAGCAGTGCCCGGAAGGCGTTGCCACGGTGGCTGATGGCGTTCTTCTCTTCGCCGGTCAGCTCGGCGCAGGACTTCGCCAGGCCCAGGGGCGCCAGGATGGGGTCGTAGCCGAAGCCGCCGTCACCGCGCGGTGCCGTGAGCAGGGTGCCTTCCAGGGTTCCCTCCTCCACCACGTCCAGCACGCCGTCCGGACTTGCAAGGGCAGCCGCGCAAACAAATCGGGCGCCCCGGTGGGCGGCGTCGATGTCCGCCAGCTGAGACAGCAACAGGGAAAGGTTCGCCGCGTCATCCCCGTGCGTGCCTGCCCACCGGGCCGAGAAGATCCCCGGAGCCCCGCCCAGTACGTCCACGGCGAGGCCTGAATCGTCGGCGATGGCAAGGACACCGGTGAATCGCGCAACCTCGGAGGCCTTCAACCGCGAGTTTTCGGCAAAGGTGACCCCCGTTTCCTTGACGTCAGGCGCGCCTAACGCACCGGCGTCGACCACGTCCACGTCCACGTCGAGCCCGGGTACCTGCCCGCGCAGCAGCTCGCGCAGTTCGCGCAGCTTGCCCTGGTTGTGGGTGGCCAGGACCAGGCGCGGTCCGGTCACTTCGCGTCGAGGGTTTCGCGCTGGATTTGGGCCAGTTGGCTGGTGCCGATCAACGCCAGGTCCAGAAGTTTGTTCAGCTCGTCGCGGTCGAATGGGGCGCCTTCGGCAGTGCCCTGGACCTCCACGAATTTGCCGGAGCCGGTGACCACCACGTTCATGTCGGTCTCCGCGCGGACGTCCTCAACGTAGGGAAGGTCCAGCATGGGGACCCCGTCGATGATGCCCACGGAGATGGCGGAGACCGTGTCAAGGAGCGGCTGGGAGTTCTTGGGGATCAGCTTGTTTTCCTTGGCGTAGGCGATGGCGTCGGCCAGGGCCACATACGCGCCGGTGATCGCAGCGGTGCGGGTGCCGCCGTCGGCCTGCAAGACGTCACAATCCAGGACGATGGTGTTCTCGCCGAGTGCCTTGGTGTCAATGATGGAGCGCAGCGAGCGGCCGATCAGGCGGGAGATCTCGTGCGTGCGGCCGCCGATCCGGCCCTTGACGGATTCGCGGGAATTGCGGGTGTTGGTGGCGCGCGGCAGCATGGCGTATTCGGCCGTGACCCAGCCGGTGCCCTCGCCCTTGAGCCAGCGCGGCACGCCGGCCGTCAGGGAGGCGGTGCACAGCACGCGGGTGTTGCCGAATTCAATCAGGGCCGAGCCTTCGGCCTGCTTGGACCAGCCGCGTGTGATGGTGATGTCGCGGAGTTGGTCGGTGGTGCGGCCGTCGGCGCGCAGGAATGCAGTCTCGCTGGATGTCATGGGTATAAGCCTAGCGTCCGAGGGCCCCCGGGCGAGCCGTCCTGTTCTGCGCCGCCAACGTAACCTGCCGGGCGCAGGACACTGTCCTGCGCCCGGCACGGCAGGCACGGTGCGCAGAACAGTCCCCCATGCCTGCGCCGGGATGCTGGACGGGCGGTCAGCGGCCCTTGTTGGCCAGCTTGAAGTTCTTCCTATCTGTGAAGTACTGCGAGCCGGGCTTGATGAAGCACAGGACGATGGCGGCGATGCCGGCCAGCACCTGGAGGACGGTGAAGATTCCCGCGGGCATGGAGAGGCTGACGAGCTGGCTAAGCGAAATCACGGCCAGCACCAGCCCGGTGATGCGCGCCCAGCCGGCGCCCTTGTTGATGAACAGGCCGATGATGACGTAAAGAACCACTGCCACCACTGCCACAACGACGATTAGGACGATGGTGGTCGTCACGGCGGCCTGCACCAGATCCTGGCCGTTGCTCTTCATATTTTGCTTGGCGATCGTCTCAGCGGCATTCGCGCGGAACTTGTCGGAGGTTGCGTTGACGACGCCGAAGATGGCCCCGATGACCTGCAGGACGGCTGCGGCCAGAATCAATTGGAAGGCCCAACCCACCTGCTTCGGCTTTACGGGAACGGGTGCAGGTGCGCCGCCCTGCTGCGACCAGTCCGGATTGTAGCTTGGCATCGGGGTGTTGCTCATGGTGAAAGTCCTTTACTGTGAACGGCTGGGCAGTTCCGCCGGCCTTTCCCAGCCACCGTCAGACTCCCCATAATCTTGTGCATCGGTACTCCCGACCCTATCGGACATCGGCCGCACAAACATGATCATTTCGGATGATTCTGGCGGCGCCGGGCGATGCGGCGGAGCCGGCAAAGCCGCTAAATCCAGCGTGCCGACGCCGGATGTTTCCTCAAATTCGACTGCGTTTCCGTACTTGGCGGCGATGGCCAGCACGGTGGGGTTCTCCTGCAGCGGCGGCTCGGAGGCGGTGCGAAGGATCGTGACATTGACCGCCTCGTTCACGGGGTCCGGGCCCAGGCCCTGAACGGTGTTTTGGCGTTTGGTCATGTACTTGTCCAAGACCTCCTTCTGGATCCCGAGCATCTCGGCCAGGGAGTACTTGGCCGGCACAACCGCTGTGGCCCTGCCCTCGGGGTCGAGCTGCTTTCGCAACGACTCGAATTGCACCGCCGCCGGGGCGTCCGGGCGGGCCACGCCCATCACAAGCTTGGACGGCTTGCCAAGGAACCAGGCCCCGGAAAACACTTCGTGGTTGTCATCGACCAGGGCGTACAATTCCTCGAGGGCCGGCGTCATGGACCCGCTGCCGGCATAACCCGGGGAGATCCTGATGACCGGGGCCGCGGGCGTCGCCGTTGCCCGGCTTTCCGCTGGCGCCGAGTTCGACGGCGCAGGGCCGCCCGGGGTGGTCGCGACGGCGGCGGGCGCGCACCCTGCCAGCGACACCGCAACACCTGCGGCAAGCAGCAGATGGACCTGTTTCATGACGCACCACTTTCGCAAGGCGAATCCAGATGCTCCCAGTATGCCCGGGCGGAGCCGCGGCGTCCCCGGGGCGGGCCAAAACGTGACGAAATGGCAACGTGCCGCGGCGGTAGGGCCCCAGGATCAAGGAGGGCCGGTGACCGGGCTCGGGCCGTTGCCTAGATGGTGTAATGGACCCCGGCCACGGCGACGGAAACGTCACGGGAAAACACTTCACGGGCCTCTGCAACCACGGTGTTGGGGTCCGTCCACACGGGGATGTGCGTCAGCAGGAGCCTGCGCGCGTTGGCCCGCTCGGCCGCTTCGCCGGCACGCTTGCCGGTCAGGTGGACGTCCTTGATGTGGTCGTCGCGGCCCTCTTCGAAGGCAGCCTCACAGAGAAAAAAGTGGGCGTCCCGTGCCGCGTCCTCGAGAGCCTCACAGGCGTCCGTGTCCCCGGAATACGTCAGCGTGCTTGTCCGGTCGACGCCGGTGCCGTCATATTCGGTGGTTTCAATCCGGAGGGCGTAGGCCTCGGCCACGGGATGGTTCACAGGGTACGGGGTGACCTTGAAGGGCCCCACCGTGACCGGTTCCAGCGCCTGCCAGTTCTGAAAATCGAACTCGCCGCGCATCCCGGGGTCCAGCTCCAGGCCATAGGCGGTGGCGAGCCTGTCCGCCGTCGCCTCCGGCCCCCATACGCGGATCCGCCCGCGGTTCCACCCGTGAGGGTTCCAGCGCACGGCCACGTGCAGGCCGCACAGGTCCATGCAGTGGTCCGGGTGCAGGTGGGTGAGGAAGATGGCGTCGATATCCTCCAGGTCCATGTACTTTTGGACATCGCCGAGGGCCCCGCTGCCAAGGTCCAGCAGCACGCGCCACGGCCGGACGCCGTCGTGCGCCGTCAACAGGTAGCAGGAAGCTGCCGACGACGGACCCGGGAAGGACCCGCTGCACCCTATGATCGTCAGTTTCATCTCAGCTCCCCAATGCCGGCCCGGAAACGGCCAGTCTGCCCGCTGGGTCCTGCAAAACAAAATTGGAGATCCGCGCGCTGCCGGGGCCTGCTGCGCGGGCGGCGGCAATCATGTCCGGCGTGATGCGGGCCATGGAACCGGTGGGGTAGTGCGCGGACACGTGGCTGGCCTGCTCCACGCCCCGGACTTCCGGGCCCAGGAACCGACGGGCCAGGACGCCGAACCCGCCGGCGTCGCCCGTGGACAGGAAGGTGTGGGTGGGTGCAAGGGTGGAAAGCCGTTCCAGGTCGTGGCTGACCAGCGCCTTGTAGACGTCCTTGGCCGTTTCCTCGGCGCTTGAGACGAGCGTGACCGAATCCCCCATCACGTAGGAGATCACGCCGGTGAGCAGCGGGTAGTGGGTGCAGCCAAGCACCAGGGTGTCCACCTTGGCCTCCCGCAGCGGCGCCAAATACGCCTCCGCCGTGGAGAGCAGTTCGGGGCCGGCAGTAATTCCGGATTCCACAAAGCGCACAAAATCAGGGCAGGCCACGGACGTGATCCGAAGGTCCGGCGCGGCGGCGAAGGTGTCCTCATAGGCGCGCGAGCCCACCGTGGCAACGGTGCCGATGACGCCCACATTTCCCGTGCGGGTGGCGGCCACGGCACGCCGCACGGCAGGCTGGATGACCTCGATAACGGGGATGCCGTACCGGGCCGTGTAGCGTTCCCGGGCATCGCGCAGCACTGCGGCGGACGCGGAGTTGCAGGCAATCACCAGCAGCTTCACGCCGGCGTCCACCAGTTCGTCCATGACGCCCAGGGCGTTGGCCCGCACCTCGGCGATGGGCAGGGGCCCGTAGGGGCCGTTCGCGGTGTCGCCCACGTACAGGATGGATTCGTTGGGCAGTTGGTCGATGACGGCGCGCGCCACGGTCAACCCGCCCACGCCCGAATCAAAAATGCCGATGGCCCGGTCCGCCAAGGGGCTCGCGGCCGCATCTGGCTGGGCTGTGGTCTGGGGTCCCCCGGGTGTTGTGCTCATAATCGTTTCAGACTAGATGCAATGCCGGGCAGCCGGATACTTTTGGCCGCGTCTGTTTTGTCACAGGAGGCGCACATTCGGGCCGACACCGGAGCCTATTTGCCACTCTTCAGGCCCGCGAGCATGGCCTGGACGAGGCTTTCCTGCAGCCACGAGACAAAGTTGTAGACCAGCGAGAGGTAACTTTCGACGTCGTCCGCGTCACCCCAGTCCTGCACCTCGTGGACCCGTTCAGCGTCGTCCTCGTCCCGTATTTCCAGCCGCTGGGCCAGCACCAGCCGGACGTCGTTGAGGGCCATGGACCAGAGTCGCGCCGTTTCCGGGTCCAGGACCAGCTTTTCCTTGTCGAGGTCCAGGGAGGCCGCGCGCAGCGCCCCGATCTTCGTTTCCCGCAGCGAGCGTTCGGTGAGCTGGCGGAACTCAAGTGCGGAGCCGGCGTCGTCCTTCACGGCATCGGGCAGGAGGCGCAGAAGGGCGGGGTCGGTGGGCACGGTGACGTCCATGTCCAGGCCGATCAGCGCCGCGAGCGGGTCCTCGTGGGCGGGCCGGGCGGGTTCAAGCATGGTGATGATGTCCGCGAAGAGCTTGCGCAGGAGGTCGCGTTCGGCAGGTTCGAGGAAGCCGGCGATGCCGCGGCGGCCGGCGTTGAAGGCCTTAGCCACGTGCGCCGCCCTTCTGAACCGTTGCCCAGAGGCCAAAGCCGTGCATTGCCACTGCGTGGGCCTCCATCTTTTCCTTGGCCCCGCGGGCGACCGCCGACTTTCCCTCGGTGTGCACCTGCATCATCAATTCGGCGGCCTTCGCTTCGGAATAGCCAAAATAGCTTTGGAATACGTAACTGACATAGCTCATTAGATTCACGGGGTCATTCCACACAATCAACTCCCAGGGGATGTCAGGGGAGGCGAGTTCGTGCGTGGATAGGTCCCGATCCGTTTCCGGGGCTGTGCTGACACTCATGTGTCCATTCTAGTGTTGCCCCACTAAAGTAAATTCCGTGACTACTGCATCCGGCTGGGGACATCCCCGCACCTCCCTGTTCACGGACCACTACGAGCTCACCATGCTCCAGGCAGCCCTGCATTCCGGGGCCGCCCACCGCCGCAGCGTGTTCGAGGCCTTTGCCCGCAGGCTCCCGGACGGGCGCCGCTACGGGGTTGTGGGGGGCACGGGCCGGCTGCTGGAGGGGCTCGAGGAGTTCCGATTCGGCCCGGACGAGCTGAATTTTCTGGCGCAAAATGAGGTGGTCAACGACGAAACCCTGGCGTGGCTGGCCGACTTCAAGTTCTCCGGCAACATTTACGGTTACGCAGAGGGCGAACTGTATTTCCCGAATTCGCCAATCCTGACCATCGAATCCACCTTTGCTGAGGCCTGCATCCTGGAGACGTACGTGCTCTCCGTGCTGAACCACGACTCCGCCATCGCCTCCGCCGCGTCGCGCATGATCACCGCCGCCGGCTCCCGGCCCTGCATCGAAATGGGATCCCGCCGCACGCACGAGGAGTCCGCCGTGGCCGCCTCCCGCGCCGCCGTGATCGCCGGCTTCCACAGCACCTCCAACCTGGAATGCGGGCTGCGCTACGGCGTGCTGACCCAGGGCACAGCCGCCCATTCCTTCACCCTGCTGCATGACTCCGAGGAGGAGGCCTTCCGCGCCCAGGTCCAGTCCATGGGCGCCGGCACCACCCTCCTGGTGGACACGTACGACGTCGAAGCCGCCGTACGCAAGGCCGTCGCCATTGCGGGCCCCGGCCTGGGCGGCGTCCGCCTTGACTCGGGCGACCTCCTCGCCCAGGCGCACGACGTCCGGGCGCTGCTGGACTCGCTCGGCAACGTCAACACCCGCATCACCGTCACCTCCGACCTTGATGAATTTGCCATCGCCGCCCTGGCCGCCGCCCCCGTGGACTCCTACGGTGTGGGCACCTCCCTGGTCACCGGATCCGGCGCGCCCACCGCCTCGATGGTCTACAAGCTGGTCTCCCGCGAAGACGACGGCGGCCGGTTCATCCCTGTGGCCAAGGCTGCCAAGAACAAGGCCAGCGTGGGTGGCAAGAAGTTCGCCCTGCGCCGGCTCAACGGCCGCGGGCTGGCGACCGCCGAGGTGGTCGGCATTGGCGAAATGCCGGTCAATGACGGCAATGACCGCCCGCTGATCCAGGAGTTCATGCACGACGGCGTGACGATTCCCGGGTGGACCGGCCCGGAGGGTGTGCGCCGGGCCACCGAGCGCCACGCCGCCTCGATGGCGGAGCTGCCGGGCGCTGCCCGCCGGCTGCAGCGTGGCGACCCCGTCATCCCCACCGAATACATCCAGCCCTCGACAGTACGGAACTAAAGGAGCCACCCATGGCAAAGGCACTCATTATCGTGGACGTGCAGAACGATTTCTGCGAAGGCGGCTCGCTGGCCGTGGCGGGCGGGGCCGAGCTGGCGTCCGAGATCACCGAGCTCATCTCCGAGACCCTGGACTTTGATTTCATCGTTGCCACGCAGGACTGGCACATCGACCCGGGCAGCCACTTCTCCGACGCCCCGGATTTTGTCAACAGCTGGCCGGTGCACTGCCTGGCCGGGTCAAAGGGCGCCGCGCTGCACCGCAACCTGGACACGGAGGACATCGACGCATACTTCCGCAAAGGGAAGTATGACGCCGCCTACTCCGGTTTTGACGGGCTGCTGGCCCCGGAGGACGAGGTCATGGTTGGTGAGCGCGAGGCCCATGAGGCCGCCAATCCGGAGGACGGGGACGCCGCTGTCAGCTTGGACGACTGGCTGCGCGAAAACGACGTCGAGGACGTCGTGGTCGTGGGCATCGCCACGGACTTCTGTGTCCGGGCCACCGCACTGGACGCCGTCAATGCCGGCTACAACACCACAGTGCTGCGCGGCTTTGTGGCCGGTGTGGACGAAGACGCCAGCGAAGAAGCCCTCGACGAGCTCGTGGACGCGGGCGTGGAGGTCAAATAGCCCGTTCCCGGTGGTCGCTTCCGGCGCCGGCCCTGGTCACCTTCGGCGCAGGCCGGTGGACACCTCCGGCTGCGGACCGGCATCTTCTCGGCGACTTTCCGGCCACTCGGCCGCTGGCGGCCTCGGCCTCCCTGACGTCGCCTCCGAAGACACCGGATCCGCTGCCTCGAGAGACGCGTCTCTGTCGATTTGGGCCCCCGGCGCCGAGGGTTCGGCTGTGGCGACCCGGCGACTCAAGCAACCCGCCAGAACTGTACTACGGGCGGATCTACTCCCCGGAAAGCCGCCACAACAGTACTATGCCAAAGACCGTCCTCGACGGACTCGCGGATGCGGGCGTAGTGGTCCGATAGGCAGCGGGCGCAGCTCCGGGAACCTGACGCCGGAACAGGAGCCGGCATTTTTTGTAGGCAACGTAAAGGAGAGGCCAAAGGCCGCCCGCCGCCGACGCGTCGGATAGTCCCCAGGCGCTCCCACTGCTCGCAAGCTCGCAGCGGGGCCCTCGCTCCCGTGGGCCCCGCCGGAAAAATGCCGGGCCTGTGACGGCCCGCCGATTCCGCTATTTGCGCCCGACGAACCAGTCCTGGAGCTTCTTCAGGCGCTGCTGCAGCTGGGGCTCGTTGGCCTGGGCCACGGCGGGGCCACCGCAAACCCGTCGCAGTTCGCTGTGCACCATGCCGTGCGGCATGCCGGAGCGGGCGCTCCATGCGGAGACGTTCTTCGCCAGTTCGCCGCGCAGGTCCATGAGCATGCGGTGGTCCACCACGGCGGGGGCTTCCGGTTCCGGCGCCGCGGCAGCCTTGCCACGTCGGCGGGTCTGCTGGTCCGCCTGGCGTTGGCGCAGCAACACGCCCACCTGCTCGGCGTCGAGCAGCCCGGGGATGCCGAGGAAGTCCAGCTCGTCGTCACTGCCGATTTCACCGCCGGCACCGAATTCGCCGCCGTCGAACAGGACCCTGTCAAAGGACGCCTGGGACTCCAGCGCCTCAAACTTGAATTTCTCCAGCGTGTCGGAAGCCTTCTCCTCGCGGTTGGCCTCGTCCATTTCCTCGTCGTCCTGGAACCCGTCCGGGTCCTTGTCCGGTCGGTCCAGGGCATGGTCGCGTTCGAGCTCGAGCTGGTTGGCCAGCTCCATCAGGTTGGGCACGGACGGCAAAAAGATCGACGCCGTCTCCCCCCGCTTCCGGGCACGCACAAAACGGCCGACGGCCTGGGCGAAGAACAGCGGCGTCGCGGTAGAGGTGGCGTAAACGCCGACAGCCAGGCGGGGGACGTCGACGCCTTCGGACACCATGCGCACGGCCACCATCCAGCGCTTTTCACTGGCGGAAAACGAGTCGATCTTGTCGGAGGCCTTCGCGTCGTCGGACAGGATTACGGTGGGCGATTCACCGGTGATCTTCTTCAGCTGGCCGGCATAGGCCCGGGCGTCGTCGTGGTCTGTGGCAATGACCAGGCCACCGGCGTCGGGCACGGCGCGGCGCACCTCGGTGAGGCGCTTGTCTGCGGCTGCCAGCACGGCCGGAATCCACTCTCCGGCCGGGTTCAGCGCCGTGCGCCAAGCCTGTGAGGTGATGTCCTTGGTGACTGGGGCGCCGAGGGTTGCGGCCATCTCCTCGCCGGCGCTGGTGCGCCAACGCATCTGCCCCGAGTACGCCATGAACATGACGGGGCGCACCACATGGTCCTTAAGCGCCTCGCCGTAGCCATACGTGTAATCGGCCTTGGAACGGCGGATGCCGTCGCGGTCCTCCGCGTACTCCACAAACGGAATCGCGGCCGTGTCGGAACGGAACGGTGTCCCGGTCAGCCCCAGGCGGCGCGCCGCGGGGTCAAATGCCTCACGGATGCCGTCGCCCCAGGAAAGCGCGTCGCCACCGTGGTGGATCTCATCCATGATGACCAGCGTGCGGGCGGCTTCCGTCTTGGCCCGGTGCAGCAACGGCTTGCTGGCCACCTGCGCATAAGTGACGGCGACGCCAACGAATCCCCTGCCGTGGCGGCCGTCGGCGTTCTTGAAGTTCGGGTCAATCGAGATGCCCACCTTCGCCGCGGCATCCGCCCACTGGCGCTTCAGATGGTCGGTGGGCGTGACGATCGTGACGCGGTTGATGGTGCCGCGCGCAATCAGCTCCGTGGCAATGTGCAAGGCAAAGGTGGTCTTCCCGGCGCCCGGCGTTGCAACGGCCAAAAAGTCGCGGGGACTTTCGGAGAAGTACTTTTCCATCGCCTCGGTCTGCCAGGCGCGCAGCTTTTGCGCCGTGCCCCAGGCCGCCCGTTCCGGGTAGGCGGGAGGCAGCGACGGGCCACCAAACAATGTTTCCGTCACGAATTTCCCGCCATCAAATCACTTCTTCCATAAACGTCTCCCCCGCCGGGGCACGCCGCATCAAGGTACGGAACAGCACGGTGCCGCGCCCCTGAAACTGCTGTTAATGCTGCTACTTCTTGGGATTCTTTGGGCCTTTGCCCTTGCCGCCACTGGGGTTCATGCCCTCGTAAATGGCCTTGCAGTCAGGGCAGACGGGGAACTTGTGGGGGTCACGGCCCGGTGTCCACACCTTGCCGCACAGCGCCACCACGGGATCGCCGGTCAGGGCCGATTCCATGATCTTTTCCTTGCGCACATAGTGCGAGAACCGTTCGCTGTCGCCCGGTTCCACCTCCTGGCGCAGTTCCTCGCGTTCAATCACAGCGGTGGACCCGCCGGTTTGGCCGGGGCCGTGCATGGGAGCATTTTCGAAGGGGTCTGGTGGCAGGCTCATGACAACTATTCTAGCGTCTCTCCCCGGGCGACTCGCCGAGGCTTCCGCCCCGACGTGCGTCTGGGCCCTCGGCGGCGAGGGTTCCCTCACAAGCTTGCGAGTGGAGGGAGCCGCCGGGGGAAAATCTGACATCTCAACAAAAAAGAGTATGACGGCGGTGGGCGGGTCAGTCGCCTAAGCCGCCCACCGCCGTCGTCCCCAACCGCTCCCACTGCTCGCAAGTCCCCAACGGCTCCCACTGCTCGCAAGCTCGCAGCGGGTCCCTCGCGGTCGTGGGCCCACCCAACCGGCTGCCTCCCCGCTGTGCCACGGATGTGCTCCCGCAGGTGGAACTAGAGCCCCTGCCAGGCCGGCTTGTTGCCAAAGGCGTGGCGGTAGGAATCCGCGCCGGCCAGCCGGGTGGCGGCCGCCTCGTCGATGACGATGGTGACATGCGGATGGAACTGCAGCACGGAGGCCGGGCAGGCCGCGGAAACCGGCCCCTCCACGAAATCGCGGATGGCCTGGGCCTTGCCGGCGCCAACGGCGACCAGAACCACGTGCCGGGCGTCCATGATGGTCCCCAGTCCTTGGGTCACCACGTGGTGCGGTACCTGGTCGATGCTGTCGAAGAAGCGCGAATTGTCCTGGCGTGTCTGTTCCGCCAGGGTCTTGATGCGAGTCCGCGAGGCCAGCGAGGATCCGGGCTCGTTGAAGCCGATGTGCCCGTTGGTGCCGACACCGAGGATTTGCAGGTCCACGCCCCCCGCGGCCTTGATGGCTTCCTCGTAGGCGTGGCAGGCTCCGAGGATGTCCGCGGCGGTGCCGTCGGGGCCGTGCACGTTTTCCGCGGCGACGTCCACCCGGTTGGTGAACTCACGGCGGATCACCTCCCGGTAGGACTCAAAGTGTCCTGCAGGCAGGCCGACGTACTCGTCAAGCGCGAAGCCGTGGACCTGCGTGAAGCTCAGACCGGCCTCGTCGTGGCGCCGGGCCAGTTCGTCGTAGATGGGAAGCGGCGAGGAACCGGTGGCCAGTCCCAGGACGGCAGTTGGCTTGCTGCGGACCAGGTCCTCGATGGCGTCGGCGGCGAGAGCGCCGACTTCCTTGCTGCTGGGGAGGATGATGACCTCCATGAAACACGATCCTTTCACGGCACGGGAAGTGCCGGTGCTGCTGCGGGTGTGGAGTGCTGGCGCCGTCCGCAGCGCAACAGCACCCTGCCGGCGGCTCCCGCGGCTGCGGTGGACGGGCAGGGCACCATTGCCGGACGGAACAATTCGCCAGGCACCAGCCTATCGACTGTCAGCGGTCTGCCGAAACGGCCAGCAGCAGCTCCGGGGCACGCCTGTTGTACTGCCCCGCACCCATGCGAATGCCAGCCAGCAGCAGCGCCCCTCCCAGGACAACCCCCACGGCCAGGGAAATCCAGCCGAATAATGGCTGGTGGGTGGCGAGCGCAATAATGGTCAAAACCAGCTCCGGTACGATCAGCACGCCAACTCCGGCAAACCCTGCCAGCTGGACGAGCATGGCGGGGAAGTTGTTGCCGGGCCGTGACTTCATGGGGCTGTCACCCGGCAGCGGCGCATTCATCGTGAAGCGCGATGAGAAGACACTGGCCAGTCCCAGGGCACTGCCCACCACGCCGATGGTGAGTCCGAGGGTGGCCGGCAGCAGTGCCCAGGACCCGCCAATTCCGGCTCCCACCACGGCGTAAAGAACACCCAGTAACAGCCCCAGCGTCCCCGCGGCAAGCGCCCTTCCAGATCGGTCAGCGGTGCCGGAAACACCCGCAGCCAGATGCAGGGCAAAAGCAGTGTTGTCATAGGAGATGTCGGAGGAGATGCTCCATACGATAAGGAACGCCGCGAGTACTCCGCCCAGTCCCAGGGTGATTCCCAATGAGCCTGTCCCCGCGGCCTGGGATCCGGCAAAAACAAACACCAGGGGCAGGAGCGGAGCCATGATCAGGCCCGTGCCATAGCGCGGATCCCGGAACCAGTACGTCATGCTGCGCGCCGCAACGGCGCCCGTGGGGGTCGCCGCAAACAGCTTGAAAAAGCCCATGTGGCCGGCACTGCGGCGCGAACTCCCTGCGTAGGCGGGGGTGACGAGGGCCTTGGCCAGGCAGATCTTCCAGATCAAGGTGAGGGCCGCGACGGCCGCCAACGCAATGACCAGCTTCGCGCCGGCAAGCACCCAGTGCCCCGCCGCCACCTCGGCGGGGACGGCCCAGACAGCACCCAGCGGGGTCCATGACAAGGTGTTGGCCAGCGACGGCAGATACTCCTGCAGGTCCTGGATGCCGGCGGTGACGCCGGTGATGATCGGGCCAAGAAGGATCAGCGGCACCAGAAGGACCATGCCACTGAAGTCCTTGAATTTACGTGACGAGGCCAGGCTGGCACTGGCCGCCGTGATGGCGCGGGAAGCCACGATGCAGGTCAATGCCGCCAACGCGCCACAGAGCACCGCGACCAGTGCCGAGAGCGGATGCTGCCACCACGCGGCGGCCGTTCCCACTGTTGCCAGCAACGTCACGGCCCCGGGAACCCCGATGAAGCTGGACAGCGCCAGCCCAGCCAACAGCGACTTCATCGGGATGGAATACGTGGTGAAGCGCGCCGGATCAAGCGTCATGTCCAGCCCCGAAGCCACCACGGGGATGATGAGCCAACCCAGGAAAAGCGCTGATCCCGCCAGGACAATGACAGTCCCAATCGCCTCGGGACCCTGGGCGCCCAAAGCCACCAGGCCAACCATGACCATGGCAAGGATCCCCAATCCATAGAGCCCGCCGATGACCAATCCCACCACCTGCATGGTGCTGCGCCTAAGAGAGTTGCGCAACAGGGCAAGTTTGAGCCTTAGGAGGTGCGCAACCATTGCAACCCCGCAGTCTGGTTCCGGCCGCCGACCAGTTCAACAAACTTGTCTTCCAGGCTGAGCCCGCCCCTGACCTCGTCAACCGTCCCTGCAGCCAGCACGTTGCCGCCGGCAATGACTGCAACATGGTCACACATCCGCTGTACCAGGTCCATGACGTGGCTTGAGACAATCACGGTCCCGCCGGACTCAACATAGCTGTTCAAAATGTCCTTGATGTTGGCGGCCGAGACGGGGTCCACGGACTCAAACGGCTCGTCAAGAACCAGCAGCCGGGGCGCGTGGATAAGTGCTGACGCCAGGGCGATCTTCTTCGTCATCCCTGCGGAGTAGTCCACCACCAAAGTGCCGGCATCCTTCGCCAGGTCCAGTGTGGCCAGCAGGTCCTTGACCCGGTCCGCCACCGTGTCCTTGTCCATGCCGCGCAGCAACCCAGCATAAGTGACGAGCTGCTCGCCGGTCAGCCGGTCGAAGAGCCTGACGCCGTCAGGCAGCAGGCCCATGAGACGCTTGGCTTCCAGCGGACTCCCCCACACGTCAACCCCGTGCACCCACACCTGGCCGGCATCGGGGCGCAGGAGTCCGGTGGCCATGGACAGCGACGTGGTCTTGCCGGCGCCGTTGGGGCCCACAAGGCCGTAGAAGGAGCCGGCCGGGACATCCAGGAAAATGGAGTTGACGGCGACCTTGGACCCGAAGCGCTTGGCCAGACCGCGGATGGCCAGCGCGGGCGGGCGCTGGCCGGGCGCAGCCCGGTCGGACATTTGTGGCGAATTTTCACTCATGGCGCCACACTAACAATCCGCGGCACCTGAATTCACCATCCGAAAGGATGACTTCCGGAGGCTAGAACAGGGCGCGGGCCAAGGCCTGCCGGGACGTGGACACGCGGGGGTCGGAGGTGCCGACCACATCGTACAGTTCCAGCAGGCGCACCCTGGCGGTCTCGCGCTCGGGACCAAAGTGCAGGGAAATGTACTTCACCAGCCGGGAGAATGCATCCTCGACATGGCCGCCCGTGACATCAAGGTCGGCCACCGCAAGCTGGGCTTCAAGGTCGTCCGCATCACCGGCGGCACGGGTGCGCAGAGCGTCGGCCTGTGCCGTGTCCCACTCGGCGGTGCGGCGCATGAGGTGCACCTGCGCCAGCCCAACTTTGGCGTCGACGTCGTTCGGCTTCTCCGCCAGCGCCTTTTCGTAGGAGGCCTGCGCCGTGGACAGGTCCCCCGCCTCGATGGCGTCAAAGGCCGCCTGGTGCAGAGGCGGGAGGGGCGGAGCCTCGGCAGCGGCAGGATCGGCGTCGGGCGCGCCTCCCAGGTTGCCGGTGACGCCGTTGCTGGCGGCCACCTTGAGCAGCTCGTCCAGGAGGGACTTGATCTGCTCCTCCGGCATGTCACCCTCAAACAAGGGAACGGGCTGACCGTTGACCAATGCCACCACGGTGGGAATGGCGGTGACGCCAAAGGCCTGGGCAATTCCCGGACTGGTGTCCGCATCCACCCGGCCCATGGCGATCCTGCCCTGGAAGTCGTTCATCAGCTTCTCCAGCACGCCGTTGAGCACGGCCGATTGGTTGGACCGGCTGGAGCCCAGCGACACCACCACGGGCACCTTCTGGGACAAGCCAACAAACTCCTGGAAGCTTTGTTCGTTGACGTCCACCGCATAGGGGGACGCCGCGCCTGGCGCGCCAGCCGGGGCCGTGGCGCGGGCCTTCAACGCGGAAAGGTCGACGGCGCCGCGAAGGTTGATCCCGGGCGCGGGATTGGCAGGCATGGAACTGTTTTGGCTCATGGACCCACTCTAACTGTGCCGGGCCCGCGGCGTTTTGGATTCACGCCGCGGGCGAAACTGATGCGGTTGGCTGACTACTTGAACTTTGCCCCAACGAGGCTGCGGTTGGCGGAGATGATGCTGATTTGCCCCTTCGCCGACGCTGGCGGAATGTACATGACCACCGGCTCGGCGTAGTTGAGGACAAAGCCCTTGGTGGTCTCAGTCCCACCGGCGAACACTGCGGCGTCCGCGCCAATGGTCAAGGTTGCATCCGCCTTCGATGTGGCATCAATTCCGAAGGCGTTGCCCACCACCACCATGGCTCCGCCGTCGGCCGTGCGCATGGCCAGCGCGGACTTTAAGTCCGCGGTGTGGCTAAAGACGTAGCTGGCGTCCTTGGCATCCTTGAGCAGCTTCGCCTGGGTGTCCATGACGCTGGAGATGTACACACTTTCCTTGAAAGTGGACTTCCACTTGCTGTCCGCCTTGGTCAGCCGGTCACTCAAGGCCGCCATTGCATCCTTCGGGCTCATCTGCAGCCCGGTGGACGAATCCAGCGGAACGCTCGCAGAGCCGTCCTTATCCACCGTGGGGAACGTCTGGCCCGGAAGCAGCGGGGTGGCGTTGACCAGCTTGTAGTTTTCGCGGGCACTGGCCTGGACCAGCGTCAGCAGTTGCGGGAGGGCATTGCCGTCGCCCTTCGTGACAATCATGGCGGAACGGGGCCATGTGCCGTCAGTGGTCACCACCCTGGCAAGCAGCGGGGTCGCGTTGACGGGATCCATCGCCGCCTGCTTGGAGACTGTGGAGCGGATCTTGTAGTTGGCGGCACGCACCTGGAGCGCCATGCCGGCAACCCGCGATTGAAGTTCCTTGGAGTTCTTGGCGTTGTCCCCGGAGGTGACGACGGTGGACACTGCCGCGGCGATCCGCTGGACCTGGCTGTCCAGCAGCACTGGCAGTCCGGCGGTTGCCGCTTCGGTGGCGGTGGCCCCGGCCGTGCCGCTGGCGGTGGCGCCCGCTGAGCCACTGGCCGTGGATGAAGCGGTGGGGCCGGAGGCGGGAGTGGTGGGATCTGCGGCAACGGCCGGCCCCATGGTCCCGGCCACCAGCACGGCCGCCAGCGCCGCACCCCAGCGCACCTTTACCGGCACGCCGCGGCGCAGCTGAGGCTGCCACCCCGACGCGGATACGGCGGAGAATTCCTTCCGGTCGCCCTTGGACTTGCCCTTGGCAGCATCCTTCGCGGCATCCTTCGCGGCATCCTTCGCGGCATCCTTGGACCTGCCCTTGGCAGCATCCTTCGCAGTGTTCTTGGAATTGCCCTTAGCGTCGTCCGTCGACTTGGCGCTGCCCACACGCTTGGACTTGCCGTCCCTGGGCCGGTCAGCAACGCCGTCGTTCGTGGAGCCGGCACCGCCGCCGCCGTTCAAGTCGGCACCGTTCATGAAGTCGGTGCCGTTCGTGGAGTCGCCGCGGTCGTTCAAGTCGGTGCGGCCGTCCTTCCCGGAGATTTTGGTGGAGTCGGTGCTGGAGCCCTTCGCGGGATCCTGCCCGGCGCCGTCGCCCTCGGGCAATCCCTCACCGTTCGGCTGCCCGTCGTCGGCAGCAGTCGCTTTGCCTGCGCCGGCACGGCCGGACACGCCCGCCGGCACAGCAGTACCGTCCCTGGCGTCCGGCTCCTGACCGGAGGTGGATCCAGATTCGTTTCCGAGACCGGGAAGCGGAATTGCGGTTGTTGCAGTGCCGCTGGCGGTGTCGCCGGTGCCCAAAACTGCCTTGGGCAGCGCCGTGGCATGGTCGCTGTCGTTGGCTGCAGCGACCTTCGACGCACCGCCCTTCGACGCACCGGCGCCACCAGTGTCAGCGGCGTCAGCGGCCACTCCCCCCGTGCCCGTTCCGGCTTCCGCCCTGCGGGCAGCACGGCGGGCGTCCGCAATTGTGTCGGGCTTGGGTCCGGCAGCCTGGGCTGCGCGGTCTCTGGCAGCCTGCTCCCTCGCGGCGACGAGTTTGTCCACCTCCACCGCACCCGTGGCGGGGTCTGACGGCGCCCGCCCCGCGGACCGGCGTCCGGCCACAGCAGCATCGGGCTTGCGGGGCGCAATCCAGAACAGCAGGGCTGCCAACGCCAACAGCGCCGAACCGATGATCATCAGCGGCACAGCCCAGGGTGTTCCGGCGTCGTTGTCAGTGGTAAGGGAAATATCGGTGGGGGCCGCTGCCGTGCCGTCCGAGGACACCAGAAGGGCCCAGTCGCCATGTCCGGGGGCCTGCCACGTGTAGCTGAGCTCGCCCGTGCCCTTTTCCTCGCTGACCCACATATCCGATCCGGCCGGGTTGGGCACCTTCTTCGCACCGGTCTTGCTCTCCGTGGCCAGCGCAGTAAAGTCGCCGTTCACGCCCGTGACAGTGGTGTGCGCGGCGTCCCCAACCCAGCCGGTGACGTCGCGCTGCTGGGCCACGGCGAGCTGGATGGGCCCCTTGGCCTTGATGGTCATGGTGAAGTGCCCGTCCTTGGCCTTGAGCACCTCGGGTCCAATGACGGTCACGGGGGCCGGCGCCACAGTGCCCTCGACGCCGGCCGTGACGGTGGCGGGCGGTAGCCAAATGGTGCGCTGGCCGATCCCCAGACCGAGGACCACCAGGCCCAAAATGGCCAGGACAATTGCAATTTTGGAACGCAAGTACATACCTAACATCGGCGGAAAACTACTTCGATCGTCTGTTCAAGGGTAACCGAAACGTTACCTTCGCCCAGGTTTTGCGAGGAAACTCTCACTCTTCGTGATACGGCATTCCCTTCTTCGGCAGGCGGACACAAGCCCGGCGCCGCCGGGAAATTGCCGTCGCGGGCGGCGCCCGCTGATAATGTCAACACACCATCACCCATCGGGATGTGGGCCTGCACCCCGCTCCCCGGACACGTAAGGCAGCTTCCCTTGAGTTCTCCCCACGAATCCCACGCGCCGGAGCCGGACCCCGCATCCGGTGCTGCCGGGAAGAAGGACGACGCCGGGACGGATCCCGCCGCTGCCGGCGCCCGCCGGGTGCCGTCCCCCACATCCCCCACCACAGGGGTGGCCGCAGGGGCACCCCAGGAGGATCCGGCGTCGTCCCTGCCCGTAGGAGCCACCGTGGGACCTGGTGGATGGCGGGCCTGGGTGGGCAACAGGATCCGGCAGCCCCTGCCGGGGGCCCAGCCACGCGTCCGCTTCGCCCTGCCGTCGGAGTCCGTTGAGGCGCCCGACGGAACCATGGCGGCACGGGATGTGGCCGCTGCCCCGGCAGCGGGAATGTTCCGCCACCCCATCTATTTTGGCTTCATGGGCACCGTGGGCGTCGGCATCGCCCTGTTCCTGAACTACATCATGGCCAACACGTCCCAGCTGCTGCTGTGGATTGTCACGGCCTTGTTCATCTCACTGGGACTGGACCCTGTGGTCCGGTGGCTGGAGGGGCGCAAGGTTCCCCGGCCGCTCGGCATTGTCCTGACGCTGGTGGTGCTGCTGGGCGTCGTGGCGATCTTCTTTGCCACACTGATCCCGACGATCGTTGAACAGACCACGCAGCTGGCTACCAAGGCGCCGGTCTGGATCGGTGACTTCCTGAACTCCGATTTTTTCAAGCAGCTGGACGTCCAGTACCACGTGGTGGACACCATCAATGAACAGGTGGCCAAGTTCTTCCAAAACGCGCAGGCCGTGGGCGGCATCTTCGGCGGCGTGGTGGGCGTGGGCAGCACCATCGCCAACGGCCTGTTTGGCACGTTGATTGTGCTGGTGCTGAGCCTGTACTTCCTGGCGTCGATGCCCTCCATCAAGAAGTGGGGCTACCGCCTGGCGCCGCGCTCCCGCCGTGCCCGCGTGGAGGAGCTGAGCGAGGAAATCACCCGCGGCGTGGGCAACTACGTGATTGGGCAGGTTTGTGTTGCCGTGCTGAACGCAGCATTCGCGTTCATCGTCATGAGCATCCTGCACGTGCCCTTCAGCGTGCTGCTGGCTTTTGTGGTGGCGCTGCTGGCATTCATCCCCCTGGTCGGCGGCATGATTGCGGCCGTGGTGGTCATCGCCGTCAGCCTGACGGCTGGGTGGCAGACCGCCCTCATCTACGCCATCTGCTATTTTGCCTACCTGCAGTTTGAGGCGTACTTCATCTCCCCGCGCATCATGCAAAAGGCAGTGGCCGTGCCCGGGGCTGTCGCCGTCATTTCCGTCATTGCCGGCGGCAGCCTGCTTGGCGTCCTGGGCGCCCTGATCGCCATTCCGACCGCCGCGGCCGTGATGCTGCTGGTCAAGGAGGTGTTCATCGTCCGCCAGGACAAGATGTAGCGCCCAACTGCTGAAGGGGACGCCCCGCCGGGCCCCGAGTGTACGGCTGTGGCGGCCCCTTGTACGATTCGCGCCTTCGTGGATGATGAAACGGACTCTGGATCCCGATATATCAGGCTCAAATGTCCTTATCGTCATCCGGGTCAGGCCCGACCACCGGAACCTGCTACGCCGACGGCGCCGTTGCCACGGGGCCATGCCACTCGGCGGCCAGTTCCATCCGCTGCCCCAGCACGGTTGAGGCAATCTCGTTCAACGCCCGGGCCGCGTATTTTTCGCCGACCCACAGGTGCTTCGCCCCGGCAACGGCCACCAGGCGGGCCTGCGGCAGTTGCGCAAAGCGTTCCCGCGCGGCGTCCGGCCGCAGGTAATCGTCGAATTCGGGCACCAGGACGGACACTGGCTTGCCCGCGGCGGCCCAGGCGGCCACGTCCGTCTCCCCGGCCCGGTGCAGCGGCGGCGAGAGTAGCACCGCACCCTCCACTTGGGCGGCCACAGGATCAAGGGCACCGTACTTGAGCACCAGTTCCGTGCCGAAGGACCAGCCCACCAGCCACCGATTCGGCAGCCCGCGATCCACGGCAAACCGCACGGCGGCCTCCAGGTCCAGGCGCTCCCCCACACCCTCGTCAAACGCCCCGCCGCTGGTGCCGCGCGGCGACGATGTCCCCCGCGTGTTGAATCGCAGCACCGCAATCCCGGCCAGCGCGGGCAGGCGGTAGGACGCCTTCTTAAACACGTGCGAATCCATGAATCCGCCGTGGGTGGGCAGCGGGTGAAGTGTGATGAGCGTTGCCCGGACCACCCCGTCGGCCGGCAGGGCCAGCTCACCCACCAGGGTCAGCCCGTCCGACGTTGTCAGTTCAATGTTCTCGCGCACGGCGGGCAGGACGGTGGCCGCACGGATGGCAACGGGCGCGCGTGTGTCGGCAAAGTCAAGTGTTCCGGGATCAAATACCATGCCCCCCAGCCTATCGACACCCGCTACCTGTACCGGTAGCTGCGCCCGCGCCAGCAGTTGGTGTGCCAGTGGCGGCGGTCGCGCAATCCGGCCTCGGCGCCGAACATGGCGTCCTCCTGCCACACCACCAGGTGGGCCACGCCGGGCTGGACAAGATGGTGGCAGCCCGGGCAGGTGTACACCTTTTGCGCGTTCCGTGCCGTGATGGTCCGCACCGCCCATTCGCCGTCGGGGGCTGACTCGCGCTGCGGCACGCCCAGCCGCGCCCGGTCCAGTTCCAGCCCTTCTTCCACCGGTTGCCCGCTGTTCTTCCCGCCGGCTAGTTGCGTACGACGGCGGCGCGGGTGGTTTGAGCGGGGCATGCCACAATTGTGCCGCACGGGTGCCGGTGGAGCCCAAACGCGCAGGCGTGCACGAATGAGCAGGCACCAACACCGGCTATTGTGGAGGGCGTGCGTTTAGTGATTGCCAAGTGCTCCGTCGACTACGTCGGACGCCTCAAAGCCCATCTTCCCCTGGCTGTCCGCCTCCTGCTGGTCAAGGCGGACGGATCCGTGCTGGTCCATTCCGACGGCGGCTCCTACAAGCCGCTGAACTGGATGAGCCCGCCTGCCACGCTGCGCACCGTCGCCGCCGCGGACAGCGAGCTTGAGGAGGGGGTGGTGGAACAGTGGATTGTGCAGTCCACGAAACAGGACGACAAGCTGATCATCAACATCTACGAGCATGTCCACGAGTCCAGCCACGACCTTGGCACGGACCCCGGCCTGATCAAGGACGGGGTGGAGGCTGACCTGCAGCGGCTGCTCGCGGCCCAGATCGAATTGCTGGGCAGCGGCTTCACCCTGGTTCGCCGCGAGTACTTCACGGCCATCGGGCCCGTGGACATCCTGGCCCGGGATGCCAACGGCGCCGCCGTGGCCATCGAACTCAAGCGCCGCGGTGACATTGACGGTGTCGAACAGCTCACCCGTTATTTGGAACTGCTCAACCGGGACCCGCTCCTGGCACCTGTGCGCGGCATCTTTGCCGCCCAGCAGATCAAGCCCCAGGCCCGCGTCCTCGCGGCGGACCGCGGCATTGAGTGCCTCACGCTCGACTACGACACCATGCGCGGCGTGGACGACAGCGCCTCGCGACTTTTCTAGGCGATCGGCCGCCTGGCCTGGTCAGGGCCTGGTCTGGATGGAGGCCGGGCTGGATAGACTTGGTGGCATGACTGATCCCAACGCTGCGCCCGGGCCGGCCGAGCCCGCCAAGACCTTGATTCTCGGTCCCATCGTCACCGACCATGGCCTGGTGGAAGACGGGCTGCTCGCCGTTGAAGGTGACCGCATCGTCTACTCCGGCCGGGCGGACCACTTTGACGAGCCCGGCTTTACGTCCGCCGACTTGGACCCGGCCAATCTCATCACCCTCCCGGCCGGGCACCGCGTCATCCCGGGCCTGGTGGACATCCACAACCACGGCGGCAACGGCGGCGACTTCCCCAGCGGCGACGAGGCCTCGGCCCGCACGGCTGTGGAGTTCCTGCACCGTGCCGGCACCACCACGCTCCTGGCCAGCATGGTCACCGCCTCGGCGGAAGACCTCCTCAAGGGGATCGGCGTCTACGCAAAAATGACCGGCGAGGGCCTGCTGGCCGGCATTCACCTGGAGGGCCCGTTCCTTTCCCACGCCCGCTGCGGCGCCCAGAACCCCGCGTTCCTGCTCGATCCGGATCTGGTGCTGGCGGCCGCGCTGATCGAGGCGGGCCAGGGCGCCATCGCCACCATGACCTATGCCCCCGAGCTGCCGGGCGCCGCCGAGCTGGTGGACCTGCTGACCGCCCACGGCGTCACCCCGTCCGTGGGCCACACCGATTGCGACAGCGCCACGGCGGCGGAATCCCTCGCCCAAGCCCGTGACGGCCTTGATTCCACCGGGTTCGACGGCGTCTCCGGGCGTCCCACCGTCACGCACCTTTTTAACGGGATGCCTCCCATGCACCACCGGTCCCCGGGCCCTGTGGCGGCCTGCCTGCGGGCGGCGAAGGCCGGCCACGCCGCCGTCGAGCTCGTGGCCGACAACACCCACCTGGACCCGGAAACGGTCAAGACCGTGTTCTCCCTGGTGGGCGCCGCCAACATCGCGCTGGTCACCGATTCCATGGCTGCCGCCGGCCTGGCCGACGGCCAGTACATGCTGGGCCCCTCCCCCGTCACGGTCGCCGGCGGCGTCGCCACCCTGGACGCCACCGGGTCCATTGCCGGCGGCACCGCAACCCTGCTGGACGTGGTGCGCCGCACCGTGGGGGCCGGGGTCAAGTTCACGGATGCACTGCTTTCGGCAACTGTGGTCCCCGCCGAGGTGCTGGGCCTGACGGACGAATTGGGCTCCCTGCGCCGCGGACTGCGCGCCGACGCCCTGATTGTCGCCGACGGTTTGGAACTGCAGCGCGTCATGCGCGCCGGCGAGTGGCTGAACTAGTTAATAACCATGTAAAGAATGTTTGTTTTCGTTGACCTATATATGTGATGCTTGCCATGCTAAGTGCTGTCTTGCATTAGCAGTACATTTATGAGGAGAAACAATGGCACAGGGAACCGTCAAGTGGTTCAACGCTGAAAAGGGCTTCGGCTTTATCACCCCGGACAATGCCGAAGGTGATGTATTCGTCCACTATTCGGAAATTCAGGGCGGCGGATTTAAGACGCTCGAGGAAAATGCACGCGTCGAATTTGAGGTCGGCCAGGGCAACAAGGGTCCGCAGGCCACCGGAGTGACCGCGCTGTAGCGACGCCCAAGGGAATCGTGAGGAGGCCCCCGGCATTGATGCCGGGGGCCTCCTCGTGCGGCGCGCGGATCCGGGGCCGTACCTGAGCCCGTGCCCGGCACCCCGTGCCCGCGATCCGTGTCCGGCTACGCCTTGCGCAGGAGCCGCGTCAGCTCGCGGACGGAAACATTGGGCATATAGGCCTCTCCCACGGCCCGACCGATCACCGGCAGCGAAAACGGATCCTGGTACGCCATGTACAGCGTCCGGTGCCGGGGCTGGAAGCGCTTCTTGAAGTTGGCCAGCGAGGCGAAGCCGTATACAGGCTCCAGGGTCCGGCCCAGGACGGCGAGAATCCGCTCCATGGAGGTGCCTTCCAGCGCCGCGAGTGGATGCACGTCCGTCTGAGCCTGTTCCCCGGCGCTCCCGGCGGCCCCGTCGCCGCCAGTTTCAGGCACCGTGCCACCGCCCGGCCCCGGCCCAGTCCCGGTTCCTTCGACGGACAAGGGTGAGCCGGACAGGGAAATGTACTCCACCTGGTCACGGAAGTGCAGCACCGCCTCGGCGATAAGGAACTCCATGACGCCCTTGAAGGCGTCGTCGTTGCGGCGCATGAAGTCCAGCGTCCAGCTCGCCACGTCGCCGTGGGCAAAGACGGGCAGCCAGCTGGTCACCCCGTGGACGCGGCCGGTGGCATCGACGGCAAGGCAGATCTGGACGTCGTCGTCCTTGAGTTCGGCCACCCCGCCCAGCGTGAATCCCAATTCCGGCAGCGCCCGCCCGGACACCCATTCCTCGGAGATCTCATGGATCTGGGTCCGCAGCCCGGTGCTCAGGGTGGAATATTTGTGCCATGTTGCATGCACCTGAAGTTTGGCGGCCTTGTTCAGCGCCGTACGCACGTTTTGCCATTCCTTGCCCTTGAATTCCATGGACTGGATGTCCAGAAGAGTTTCCGTGGCCACCGCGGCCCGATGGAAGCCGCGGCTGCGCAGGCTCGCCCAGCATTCATCGGTAAGTGAATAAAAGCACGGGGTGATCGACTGCTCGGCACAGTGATCAATGAACTCGTTGACGGCGCCGGGATAGTCCGCGGGCTCGCCCAGGGGGCCGCCCACCGTCACAGCCACGCCAAAGTGCAGCTGGAAGGCGAACCCCGCCGTCCCGGTGGAATTGAACCAGTACTGGTTGCCCGGCCACAGTGCCATCCAGGACAGCGAGTCCCCGCCGCGGCGCACCAGCGACGCGGCAGCGGCCCTGTCCAACCCCGCCGGTCCGGTCACCACGCGGCGGCTCAGGAACAGCACCAGCACGGCCACCACGCTGGCTGTCCACAACACGGCCCCGCCCAGGCTGAACAGCAGGGTGGTGAAGAAGCCATGGGGGTAGACCGCGGCGCCGTAGCCAAACGGGAACGGATAGGGCAGCAGCACCCGCGGCAGGCTGGCGAAAAGCCCGATGAAACCGTATTCGCCCTGCTCGTTGCCCTCGGCGTACCAGGCCACCCCATAGAGCACCACGAACCCTGCCAGCAGCAGCGGCAGCAACACGGATGCCCGCCGGCGCAGTACGGGGTTGGGGTCGATATGAAAGTGGCGTCTCCGTGCCACCAGGACGGCGGCAATGATGAACGGCACCAGCACCACCGGCAGGATCTCCCACATGGAACTGTTGATGCTCAGGACGCGGCGGCCGCGCAGCAGCGGGAGGCCGAACCCGGCAAACACCTGCAGGTAGAACCCGGACATGACGCCAATTACCAGGTGCAGGTAGACGGCCATCCACAGCGCCAGCCGGTTGCCCCGCCGCAGCCCTTCGGCACACGCCAGGAGAAGGAGCATCGGGGCAAGCGCCAGCAGGTGCCCGCCCGGCCCCCACAATCCCATGCCGTGCCCCAACCCCCGGCAGGACTCCTCCAGGGGCGCGCAGGCCGCCTGCAGCTGGCCGATGCTGGGCACCGGGTTGACCACCAGGTTGCGCAGTCCTGCCAGCGGACCCACCGGAATGTGGGCCACGGCCGCCATGAGCGGCCCCACGGCAAACACGGCCACCACAATGGCCAGATTGGTCCGTGTTTCGCGGCTTGTGGAACGTGTGATGTAGGAGGGCGTCCGTGCCGGGAACATGGCGATGCCAAGCACCAGGCCCGCGAGTGCACCCAGCAGGATAAACAGGTTTTGGGCGTGCCCCACGTAAAGGGTCAGCATCAGCGCGATGGCGAGCGTGAGGGACCGCACCCGGCGCCGCCACATGACGCTGATCAGCCGGCTGGCGGCCATGAGGGCACCCGCCGACGCGGCAAACGGTCCCATCAGCGTGGCCTGGCGCATGCCGCCAAGCCATTCGATGCCCACAGCGCCACCCACCAGCACGACGCCGGTGAACACGACGGCAGCCGCCAGCTGGCAGGAGAAGAACACCACGGCCGTCCGCCATGAACCGATGGTCGATTCAGCCAGTCCCAGGACGCCCGTCAGCACGGCCACCGCAGCCAGGAGCCCCACGGGCCCCGGTGCCAGGAACAAGGTGGTCACAAAGGACCACCACTGGCCTGTGACCAGGTCCGTCGCTTGCAGGCCCGCGGATCCGGCCGCGGCCCGCGGCAGCGGATGCAGGAACGTCCGGGTGCCGACGACCACCAGGACCGTGGCGGCCAACAGGGCCAGGGTGAAGGGCATCCGCCGCACCCAGCCCGTGAGCGAGGCGGTCATTGCAGCCCCAGCCGCGCCCCCATGAAGCTGAAGGCGGACGGCAGCGCCTCCGTCACCATGGTCCAGGAGTGGCCGCCGGGAAACGTGGTGCGTTCCAGGGTCATGCCGGCCCTGCGGCCGGCGGCATCCAGCACCTCGGCGTTGTGCGTGTACACGGCGTCTTGGGCGCCGCTCGCGAACCAGCCGTGGATTTCCGGGTAGCTGTGACGGTCCATCAGCGTCATGGGGACCACCGCGTTGAAGGCCGCGGTGTTGCCGTTGAATGCCCGCTGGACGGTCACGGCGCGGTTGGCTGTCAGGGCCGGCTCACGTTCCGCGGAGATGGCCGCAAAGGTCCTGTACACATCTGGGTGCCGGGTCACCATCTGCATGGCGCAGGTGCCCCCGTAGGAGAACCCGGCCACGGCCCAGTGCCGGTGGTTGGTGTCCACGTTCAAAGTATCCGCAATCCACCTCGGTACGTCCACGGCCATGTACGTGTCCACCCGGCCCAGGGCCGAGTTCATGCACATGGTGTTTGCTTCCTGGCTGCCGTTGGCGTCCGGCATGACCACCACGGGCGCCAGGCCGCGGTGGCCCTTGGCGTAGGTGTCCAGGGTCTGGCCCAGGTGGCCGGACAGCAGCCAGTTTTGCGGGGAGCCGGGCTGCCCGGTGACCAGCACCACCACGGGAAGCACGGGCGCGTGGGGGGTGAAGTAGGCCGGTGGCAGGTAAACCACTGCCGGCCGGGCATGAAAGCCGGAGGCCTTGCCGGGGATGGAAACCTGGCGGAACTCCCCGGCCGCCTGCATCCGCTTCGGCGGGACCCAGCCGTCCTTCACCGGCAGCAGCCGGAAACGGTCGGCATCCTTTTTCTGCAGGAAGTGCGGGATGCCCTGGGCCAGTGCGGGATCGCCATGTATCAGGCTGCCCACCGTGGGGTACTCGCCAAAGTACACATTGACCTGTACGGCGCTGACGGCCACCACGACCACCGCGGCGGCCACCGCCATCAAAACCTTCAGCGGGGAGGCAGCGCGCGCCGTGCGCGCGGAACCATGGCGCCGCCCATCCCGCGGCCTTGGCCTGCGGCGGGCCAGGCTGCCCAGCCCAAGCACCGCCGTCGCACTTCCCAGAACCAGGCCCCAGAGGCCAAATCCCACACACACAATCACGGTGGCGGGAAGGTCCTCGGGCCACCAGTACCAGACATGGATGACGGCCCAGCCGGCCAGCATGGCCGCCGCGCCCGATGCCAGGGCACTGAGCACACAGAACAGCCACCAGCGGCGTGAACGGTGCAGGAGCAGGAACGCCAGCGCCACGGCGCCCAGGCCCAGCGCTGCAGCGGGAAGCCATCCGGAGGCCAGGCCCAAGCCATAGAACCACGTCAACACATGCACTTTTCTGCCCTTTTCCGCCGGTCCCGCCTTTTGTCTCGGGCAACAATGTGATGGTAGCGGGAAATGCTGGGAGCGCGCTGGAACCTAGCGCCAGGTGCCGATGCCCACCACGGGTCCGGCTTCGAGCCACGAGGACAGCCCGGTGTAGGCGCCAAATTTCATGGCCAGCAGCACTTCCTCGCCCTTGTAGGACAAGGTGACAATCACGACGTCGGGCGGCACCTGGGTCAGTTCGCCCTCGGTGGGCTTGCGGCGGCCCAGCAGCTCAATGGAGCTGCGCACCATCTTCCGGTGTGGAAGCGGGCTTAACGAAAGAAGCCGGAACCATTCAAGGTCCGACTCCTGATAACGACAAACCCCCATCTGCCAGCGGTTGTTCGCTGTGCAAATGGAGGCGTCTACGGTGCCCAGGGCGCGCCGCAGTTGAAAGCGGCGCACCCCAAACAGGCACAGTGTAATAACGACCAGCAGGAACATCCCTGCCAGGACGATGAACGGGATACCAAGTTCGTTCATCAATTGATTGCTAGTGGATCCCTGCGTTTGACGCTGCGCCGTCTTGCAACTGCGCGTTGTCGGCAACGATCACCACCCGGTCATTGTCGACCGAGAAGAAGCCGCCGTCGACGGTGACCGCCAAGCGGCTGCCGTTGACGGGCTCGATGGCCAGCTCGCCTTCTGCCAAAATGGCCAGCAGGGGCGAGTGGCCCGGGAGGATGCCGATTTCGCCGTCGGACGTGCGTGCCTTGACCATCTTCGCCGCACCGGCCCACACGTGGTGGTCCGCCGCTACGATTTCAACTTCCAGTTCGGCCATGGTTACTTGGTCGATTCCTGGATCTTGGCCCACTGGCGTTCGACGTCGTCCAAGCCGCCAATGTTGAAGAACGCCTGCTCTGCGATGTGGTCGACGTCGCCGTTGCAGATCGCGTTGAAGCCTTCGATGGTGTCCTTGATGGCAACCGTCGAGCCGTCAACGCCGGTGAACTGCTTGGCAGTGTAGGTGTTCTGCGACAGGAACTGCTGGATGCGGCGTGCCCGCGAAACAACAATCTTGTCTTCCTCGCCCAGCTCGTCGATGCCAAGGATGGCGATGATGTCCTGCAGTTCCTTGTTCTTCTGAAGGATCTGCTTGACCCGCACCGCGGTGTCGTAGTGCGCCTGGCCGACGTACTGCGGGTCAAGGATGCGCGACGTGGACGTCAGCGGATCAATGGCCGGGTACAGTCCGCGGGAAGCAATTTCACGGGAAAGTTCCGTGGTGGCATCCAGGTGGGCGAACGTCGCGGCCGGGGCCGGGTCGGTGTAGTCATCAGCAGGAACGTAGACGGCCTGCATCGAGGTGATCGAGTGGCCCCTGGTCGAGGTGATGCGCTCCTGCAGGAGGCCCATCTCATCGGCGAGGTTCGGCTGGTAGCCCACGGCCGAGGGCATGCGGCCCAACAGCGTGGAAACTTCCGAACCGGCCTGGGTGAAGCGGAAGATGTTGTCAATGAAGAGCAACACGTCCTGGTTCTGCACATCGCGGAAGTACTCCGCCATGGTCAGGGCGGACAGTGCCACCCGCAGGCGCGTTCCCGGCGGCTCATCCATCTGGCCGAACACAAGGGCCGTGTCCTTCAGGACGCCGGCTTCTTCCATTTCAACCCAGAGGTCGTTGCCTTCACGGGTACGCTCGCCCACACCGGCGAACACGGACGTACCACCGAAGTTGCGGGCAACTCGGGTGATCATTTCCTGGATCAGGACGGTCTTGCCGACACCGGCACCACCGAACAGACCAATCTTTCCACCCTGGATGTAGGGGGTCAGCAGGTCAATGGACTTGATGCCGGTCTCGAGCATCTGGGTCGAGCCCTCGAGGCTGGCGAACGCCGGGGGCTTGCGGTGGATGGGCCACCGCTCGGTGATGTTCAGTTCCGACTCCGCAATGTCCAGGGGCTGGCCCAGGACATTGAAGATGTGGCCCTTGACGACGTCGCCGACGGGGACGGAGATGGGTCCGCCCAAGTCCTGCACGCTGGTGCCGCGGACAAGTCCGTCGGTGGCCTGCAGGGAGATGGCGCGGACCAGGTTGTCACCCAGGTGAAGCGCCGTCTCGAAGGTGATGGTGCGGGTCACTCCGGCGAGCGTGAGCTCGGCTTCGAGTGCGTTGTAGATACCGGGGATGGAGCCCGCGGGGAATTCGATGTCAACGACGGGGCCAATGACACGCGCAATGCGTCCAACGGCACCAGCCTTGGCGGCTACCTGCTCTGTAGTGGTGGCAGTCATCTCTCTCACTTCAATCAGTAGATGGCGTGGGGGTAAGTCTATCGGGGTCAGAAACCGCGCGGGCCGGGGTCCGCAAGGCTGTTTCCGGTCAGGACGCGTTCAACGCGTCGGCACCGGCCACAATCTCGGACAATTCCTGGGTGATTTCGGCCTGGCGGGCCGTGTTGCGCAGTCGTGTGTACTTCTTGATCAAGTCCGAGGCGTTGTCCCCTGCAGACTTCATCGCACGCTGGCGGGCTGCAAGTTCACTTGCGGCCGCCTGAAGGAGTGCATTGAAGATACGTGATTCGATGTACCGCGGCAGCAGGGCGTCAAGGACCTGCGCCGGCTCGGGCTCGAACTCGTACAGCGGAAGGAGATCGGTCTCGGCTGTTGCCTGTTCTTCAACCACTTCAAGGGGCAGAAGGCGGATAACCTGCGGGACCTGAACGACCATCGACTGGAAACGGGTGGATACGATGTGGATTTCATCCACACCTCCCTTTTCGTAATCGGTCCCGAAGGCTTCAAGCACCGCTGCGGCGATCTCCTTGGCCGTGCCAAACTCGGGGGCGTCCGTGCCCCCGGTCCAGACGCGCGAGTAGGCCCGTTCACGGAAGTCGAAGTAGCCCTGGGCCTTGCGTCCGACAAGGAAATAGGAAACTTCCTTGCCCTCCGTGCCCAACAGCTCCCTGAGCTGCTCGGCCTGCTTGAGAACGCTGGCGGAGTAGGAACCCGCAAGGCCCCGGTCCGAAGCAACGATGACAACGGCGGCCCGCCGGACCTGCTCCGGCGAGGTCACCAACGGGTGGTCGATGACGCTCTGTGATGCCACAGCAGAAACGGCACGGGTAATGGCGTTCGAGTAGGGCAAGGATGCCGCCACCCGGGTACGCGCCTTACCGATGCGCGAGGTGGCGATCAGTTCCATCGCCTTGAAGATCTTGCGCATCGAGGTGGTCGATGTAATCTTCTGGCGGTAGACCCGGATCTGGGCTCCCATACTTTTCCTTTCCTAAAATCCCGGTGGGTGGACCTGCCTCAGCCGTGGCCGCGGCAGGTCCACCCGACGATTATCAGCGTTTCTGCTTGACGATCTTCTCTTGGTCGACGTCGGACCCTGCAAGAGCGTCGTGCTCCTCGTGTCCGGCACCCACCAGGTGGCTGTCGCCAACACCGAAGAAGCCCGCCTTGAAGTCCGTAATGGCCGTCTTCAGGGCCTCCACGGTTTCATCGGCCATGACGTTGGTCTGGGCGAGGGTGGTCAGGATGGACGTGGTGTGGCGCAGGTGCTCCAGGAATTCCTTCTCGAAACGGTTCACGTCCTCCACCGGCACATCGTCCAGGAACCCGTTCGTGCCGGCCCAGATGGAAACAACCTGGTCTTCCACCGGGAACGGTGCATACTGGCCCTGCTTGAGCAGTTCCATCAGACGCGCACCGCGGGTCAGCTGCTGCTTGGAGGCGGCATCCAGGTCCGAGGCAAACATGGCAAATGCCTGCATGTCCCGGTACTGGGCCAGTTCCAGCTTCAAGGTACCGGAGACCTTCTTCATCGACTTCACCTGGGCCGAGCCACCAACACGGGAGACGGAAACACCGACGTCGACGGCGGGGCGCTGGTTGGCGTTGAAGAGGTCCGACTGCAGGAAGATCTGCCCATCAGTAATGGAGATCACATTGGTCGGAATGAAGGCGGAAACGTCGTTTGCCTTGGTTTCAACGATCGGCAGGCCGGTCATTGAGCCGGCACCGAGCTCGTCGGAGAGCTTGGCACAACGCTCCAGCAGGCGGGAGTGCAGGTAGAAGACGTCCCCCGGGTAGGCCTCGCGGCCCGGCGGGCGCCGCAGCAGCAGGGAGACAGCACGGTAGGCCTCAGCCTGCTTGGAGAGGTCGTCGAAGACCACCAGGACGTGCTTGCCCGCGTACATCCAGTGCTGGCCAATGGCCGAACCGGCGTACGGCGCCAAGTACTTGAACCCGGCGGGGTCGGAGGCCGGGGAGGCCACGATGGTGGTGTACTCCAGCGCGCCGTGGTCTTCCAGGGTCTGGCGGACGGCCGCGATGGTCGACGCTTTCTGGCCGATGGCAACGTACACGCAGCGAACCTGCTTGTTCGTGTCACCGGAGGCCCAGTTGGCCTTCTGGTTGATGATCGTGTCAACAGCAAGAGCGGTCTTGCCGGTCTGACGGTCACCGATGATCAGCTGGCGCTGGCCGCGGCCGATCGGGATCATTGCGTCAATGGCCTTCAAGCCGGTCTGCATGGGCTCGTGGACGCTCTTGCGTTCGGTCACGCCGGGGGCCTGAAGTTCCAGGGCACGGGTGGTCTCGGCAACGATCTCGCCCAGATCGTCGATGGGCACACCCAGCGGGTCCACCACGCGGCCCAGGAAGGCGTCGCCCACAGGCACAGACAGGATGTCACCGGTGCGGTGAACTTCCTGGCCTTCTGCAATCCCGGTGAAGTCACCAAGGATGATGACACCGATCTCGCGGACGTCGAGGTTCTGGGCCAGGCCCAGCGTGCCGTCTTCGAAGCGAAGCAGCTCGTTGGCCATGACGGAGGGAAGACCCTCCACACGGGCAATGCCATCGCCTGCGGTGGTCACCCGGCCAACCTCAACGCGCTCGGCGTTGCCCGGTTCGTAGGACGCCGCGAAGTCGTTCAACGCACTACGGACGTCGTCGGCGTTGATGGTCAATTCGGCCATCTGCAGTCCCTGCTCTCCTGTTTCGCGATCATCGCCGTTTTCACGATGACCTAGCTTTCGCACCATTCCCACCCTGGTGGGTGGGCGGTTTGGATTCTTACTTTTTGTGCTTTGTGGCTATCCAGCCAGCTGGCGGCGCAGTTCGCCCAGGCGGGCCATGACCGAGGCATCCACTACCTCGTCACCCACCCGGACACGAACGCCGCCAATGAGTGCGGGATCAACGCGAACGTTGATGTTCAGCACACGCCCGTACAGTGAATTGAGCCCCCGCTGCAGCCGCTCAAGCTGAGCGGTGTCCAACGGACGGCTCACCGTGACGTCGGCAATCCAGCGCTGCTGGCGTGCCGCTGCCAAGTTGGCAAAGCGTTCGATGAGCTTGACGCTCTTGAGTCCGCGCGGATGGACCACGGCCTGACGGAGCAGGACCTTGGTTTCTTCGCTCGCGCCCGGCACCAACTTCATTGCCAGATCAACCTTTGCGGACTCCCCTGCCTGCGGCTCCGCCAAGGCACGCTGCACCTCGTGGCTGGATTCAACGCCCTGATTGAAGGAGAACAGCTCGTTCTCCAACGCTGCCAGGGCGCTGATGCCGGAAACGGAATTGCCGGACGTGCTCCGATTTTCTGCAACAGCAATGACCACAGTTGCGGCCAAAGTCTCGAGTGCATCGCCAAGGTCACGTGCATCGCTCCAGCGCGCTGCAGCCAAGCGGCCAACGACCGCTTCCGCCTCCGCGGAAACCTTGCCCTTGACCAGTGATGCAACCAGTGCCGACTTCTCGTCCCCCGTGCGGGAAGGGTCAGTGAGCGACCGGCGCAAGCCGGCCGAGCTGTCCACTACCGCCAGGATGGAAAAAAGCTCCTGAGCCAACGACAGCGACGCGGTGGGAAGCGTGGCTTCCAACTGCCCCAATGCCGTGGTCAGCGATTCGCTCGATACGCCTGCCATTACTTCGCAGCACCTTCGCTTTGCTTTTCCAGGTCAGCCAGGAAGCGGTCAACCACGCGGCCGGAGCGGGCGTCGTCATCCAGTGACTCGCCCACAATGCGTCCCGCCAGCGTGGTGGCCAGCGAACCGACCTCTGCGCGAAGGGATACAACGGCAGCCTGACGCTCTGCAGCAATGGCAGTCTGTGCCTGCTCGGTAATGCGAGCGGACTCCGCAGCAGCCTTTTCCTTCAGGTCGGCCAGAATCTGGGCGCCTTCCGAGCGGGCTTCCTCACGGATGCGGTTTGCCTCGGTGCGTGCGTCAACCAGTTGCTGCTTGTACTCATCGAGTGCAGCCGAGGCTTCCGCCTGTGCCTTCTCAGCCTTGGCAATTCCGCCTTCAATGGCCTCGGTGCGGTCGGCAAAGGTCTTCTCAAACATCGGGACCACAAACTTGACCACGATGAACATGAGGATGGCGAAGCCGACAGCCACAACCAGCAGTTCAGACCAGTTGACGGACAGTGGGCTGGGCGCTGCATCCGCCGCGTTGACGGAGGCTAAAACCATGAGATTATTCATATTTCACCCGTCCTTTTCTACTCGTGTGTTGAAGGTTCGATTTCTCTTTACTTGAGAACGAACGCAAACACGAGGCCGAGGATGGCGAGGGCTTCCGTCAGCGCCAGGCCCAGGAAGGCGAGGGGCTGCAGGACACGCTGGGCTTCCGGCTGGCGTGCAACACCGTTGATGTAGGCAGCGAAAACCAGGCCTACGCCAATAGCACCACCGATTGCGGACAAACCGTAACCGATAAGGTTCAGAGAGCCGTTGATTTCACCCGTCATTGTGTTTCCTTTCAAGATGCCCGTAGGCAGGTTGTTTGGTTCAAGTTATCCCCCGGGGGGAATTCTTTTTGTGCTGTTAGTGGCTGTCCGCGTGGACAGCACCTTCAATGTAGATTGCGGTCAGCAGGACAAAGACGTAGGCCTGCAGGACCATGATCAACGCTTCAAGCATGTACATGGCCGTTGCTCCGGCCAGTACCAAAATGGAGGTGCCCTTGAGCAGCCAGCTTTCCTGGGCGATCAGGAACTCGATGCCGGAGCCGGCGATCAGGACAATCAGGTGGCCGGCCAGCATGGTGGCAAAGAGACGGAGGCTGTGGGTCATGGGGCGGACCACAAAGTTGGAGATGATCTCGATCGGCACCACCAGTGGCAGGATGTACCACGGCACTCCCGAGGGGACCACTGCCAGCTTGAAGTACCGCAGGCCGTTGACCTTGATGCCCACGCCGATCCAGACCACATAAACCAGCAGGGCCAGGAAGTAGGCCCCGGTGACATGCGAGAAGCTGGGGAGCTGGATCCACGGGATGGTGCCATAGAGGTTGTTCAGCAGGATAAAGAAGAACAGCGAGAACAGCAGCGGCACATACTTCTTGAAGTCCTTGGCCCCGATGACGTCCTTGGCAACGGAGTTGCGCACAAAGCCATAGCCCATCTCGCCCACAAACTGCAGCCTGCCGGGAACCAGCTGGCCCTTGCGGGCCGCAGCTACGAAGAACCAGGCGATGATCACGACGGAAAGCAGCACCAGCGCCATCTGCTTGGTGAATTCAAAACCGCCGATTGTGAAAAACGGAGCCAGATGGCTGGTGACACTGGGCGGGTTAAAGCTTCCACCATCTTGGGCGGGGAGCGTAAGCGCGATCAACGCGTTTCCTCTCTGCAGAGTCCATAATTGGGCTGGTTTTCGGGAACTGGGGCGGAAGGTGCCCCTGAGTCCCCAACGTTATTGAAAAAATGTGGTGTCACTGATGCTCAGCCCCATGGCCGCCGGCCGTGGATGACCGTCCATCCACACTCTTGGAACGTCCCGCTCCAAAGCGACGGGCGAAGGACAAGTAGAAACCGCCGGCTAGTCCGACGAATGCCCCAGCCAGAACTATCCAGTGCGTTCCGAGCAAAATATCCAGAACCCACCCTATCAAACTCCAGACCACAATTCCGCCAATAATGTAGCTAAAGACGATCATCCCGGAATTGTAGCCGCCGTTGTCATCGGCGTTATTGGGGTTGCCTGAAGCAGCCGAATACCTGCCCGCAGGCCCGCTGCCGCGGCTCATGCCGGCCCCGTCCCGGAGCCCGCCGCGGGCGGTGGTTCAACGGGGTCGTTGTAGAGCTGGAGCCGCTGGCGGCTGAAGGTGACGACCTCGGTGGCCTGCCACAGCAAAACCACCACGACACCGGCCGTGGCAAACCACGGCCCGTTCAGCCAGGTGGGCGTGCCCAGGGTGAAGAGGATGGCTGCGAAGCCGACGATCTTTACCAGGTAAGTCACCATGAACACGCCAATGGCACCGGAAGGATTTTTGCTGCCGTAGATGTGGCCCACCAACAGGCTCAGCCCAAAAAAGGCCACCACCACCACGGAGCCAAAGACCACGCTTCCCACGCCCGGCCAGCCGGTCACGATGAGCGCGCCGATGGCCAGTGCGGCCGTGGCCGCCGCTGCCACGAGCAGGCATTTTTTGAGGATGTTAAGCCAGGGGGTCGCGTCGGGACCGGAGGCGGCGACAAGTCCCCGAACGGCCCCGACAGGGGCTCTCTTATCCTTCATAGAAACTCTCTTCATGAGAGGCTTTTTTCGCACGAAAGCCAATGAAACGCAAGGGCGAAGTTCGCCGTAGTCAATTCTACATGAGATAGAACTGTTACCTCACCTAACTAATTCACTGACGTTATTGGCCGTTTGCGCCAGCCCTTCGGAGGAGGTGACGCTGGAACAGCGTGGGGGTGCGCAGGTACAGCAGCACCACCAGCACGCACAGGGCCGTGGCGGCGATTTGGACCACGCTGCTGCCCTGCGCTGCGACGATGCCCAGGATGCCCACCGCAACCGTGGCAATGCACACCACGCCGGTGGCCTGCAGATGGCTGAGCCCCACAATGTTCAGGCGCTGGTAGACGTGCTGGCGGTGCGAGGCATACCACCGCTCCCCCGCCAGCAGGCGCCGCAGGAACGTCACGAAGGTGTCCACCAGGTAAATCAGCACAGGCGAGAAAATGTATTCCACGGGAACGTGGGCCAGGAACGCTGCCATGGCGGTGACGGAAATGGACGCACCCAGCAGATAGCTGCCCACGTCCCCCATGAACACCTTGTTCCGTCCCAGGTTCCACGGCAGGAAGCCGGCAAATGCCGCGGCGATGGCCACCCCCGTGTACACCAGCCACTGGTGGCCCGTCACGGCACCGCCGAAAGCGTAAAACCCGCCCACCAGCAAGCCGTGGGAGCCGGAAATGCCATTCATGCCGTCCATGAAGTTCGTGACGTTGATGTATGCGGCGACCGCCACGGCACCGGCGGGAATCCACCACAGCTGCTGCGCGCCGGGGTCGATGACCGCCACGGCAGCGGTCGCCAGTGCGCCCACCGCCAGTTGCAGGCCGGCCCGGACAGTGATGGCCAGGCCGCGGATGTCCTCCACCCAGCCAATCGCTGCCGAACTGATGGAGACCAACAGGATGACTATCAACGTGGCCCGCGCCTGGGTGGCGTTAACGCTCCCTTGGGGAAGGAACAAGGCCACGACCAGGGCGGCAGGCAGGGCCACCGCCGTCGTAATTCCCATGCCGCGAATGGTGGGGGTCTGGTGGGAGCTCCTGGCGTTGGGCACGTCCAGCACCCCGGCCCGGACCAGCAGCGGGCGGACAACGGCCGGCAGCGCCAAGGCAAGCACCAGCGCAACGGCGCCAACGGCAACCACAGCCCAGGTATCCATCAGGCACCCGCCGCGATGTCGCCGTCGGAGTCGTCAATGCTGGGGGCCCCGTCGCCGGCCTCATCACGGCAGCGCTGCAGCCACAGCTCAAGGCTGAGGTCGGCAGGGGCCAGGGGTCGGGCGTGGGTGTGGGAAATCTTGGGATGCCCGTCCGGATCCTTGACCTCGTCGTCGCCGGTGAGCTGCTCGTGGAGCTTTTCTGAGGGGCGCAGGCCGGTGATCTTGATCTCGATCTTCTTGCCCGACATGGCGATCATGCGTTCGGCCACGTCCATGATGCGCACGGGGTCGCCCATGTCCAGGATGAGCACGTCGCCGCCGTTGCCGATGGCCCCGGCCTGGATGACCAGCTGGCAGGCTTCAGGGATGGTCATGAAAAAGCGGGTGACGTCCCGGTGCGTGACCGTGACCGGGCCGCCCTTGTTGATCTGGTCGGTGAACAGGGGCAGCATGGAGCCGCGGCTGCCGATCACGTTGCCGAAGCGGACGGAGACGTAGCGCTTGCCGGTCTCCCCCGCCATCCAGGAAGTCAGTTTTTCCGCGGCGCGCTTGGAGTGGCCCAGTGCCGTGGAGGGGCTGGCGGCCTTGTCGGTGGAGACATTGACGAACGTCTCCACATCGACGTTGCGGGCGGCGGTCAGCACGTTAAGCGAACCGATGACGTTGGTCTGCCAGCCTTCCTTCGGGTACATCTGCAGCAGGGGGGCGTGCTTGAGCGCAGCGGCATGGAACACCACCTCGGGGCGCCGCTTGGCAAAGATCTCATCCAGCGCATCGGCGTCGCGGATGTCCGCCAGTACGGTGGTGTTGTCGTTGAGCAGCCCGTGGCCAAAGATGGACAGCTGGGTGTGCTGCAGGCCGGATTCGTCGCGGTCCAGCATGATCAACTCGGCCGGGTCGAAGCCGTGCAGCTGGCGGCACAGTTCCGAACCTATGGAACCGCCGGCGCCGGTGACCAGCACGCGCTTGCCCGTGACGTAGCCGGCGATCTGGTCCACCTGGATGTCCACGGGGCGGCGGCCGATCAAGTCCTCGACGTCGATTTCACGGAAGTCGCTCAGCCCGCCGCGGTTGTCCCGGTTGGTGTTGGAGGTGAGCATTTCCTGCAGCGGCGGGAGCACCAGCACCTTCACGCCCAGCCCCGAGACGGAATCCGAGATCTCCCGGATGCGCGTGGCGTCAATGTGGGCCATGGCCAGCACCACCACGGTGGACCTGGTCCGCTTGATGATTTCAGGAAGTTCGTCGCCGCGGCCCAGCACGCCGACGGAGCTCAGGCGCAGGTGCTTCTTGGCGGTGTCGTCGTCCACCAGGCCCACAGGGACATACGGGGACTCCGGGTCCTGGACCATGCGGGTCACCAGTGAGTTTCCGAGGAAGCCGGCGCCGTAGATCAAGGTCTTCTGGGCCTCTTCGCCAAAGGTGGGCTTGCCTTCAACATACAGGCGCTTGGCGTACCGCACGGCGGCCATGATCAGCGCGGCAAACGGGAACGCGATGGCGCTGACGGAACGGGCAATGTGGATTTCCTGCACCGTAAGGAACAGGAATACGGCCGTCACGGCGGCCACAATCAAGGTGGTGGCCACCAGCACGCGCGCTTCGTGGATGCTGCCAAAGGTGTAGCGGCCGCGGTAGAGCGAAAGCGACCAGCCCGCAATCAGCTGCGTGGCCACGGCCACGGCGACGAGCAGCACCATGCCGCCGGGATTAATCAGCCGCACGTCCAGTTCGTAGCGCAGCAGCACGGCGAGCAGCAGGGCGATGGCCCACGACAGGGAGTCCAGAATCGCCTGCGACCATAGCCATAAACGCGGCTTGGCGTCGCCGTCGGCGGGCGTCGTTGCGGAAATCCCCGATGCTGTGTTGCTCGTCGTATTCAACGTGATTCGTAGTCCGATTTCTGGCCGATAATAATTGGCGCGCGCTTTGCGCTCATTTGCTCTACAGTCCAATGGATGCGGGCTGTACTAAAGTGGTAGCTATTAAAGATACTAATCGCTTCAGGCGATTACCCACTGCCAAGCCGTGCCGCGTGCCCCTGCCGCGGCCGAGAGGATCTAAGGACTTGCAAAATACCGTAGCTGTGGCTGCCGTCACCTTTGACCGGCCAGAGGACGTACGCACTTTGCTGGGGGCCCTTTCGCAGCAAACCCATGCACCCGTGTCCATATCACTGGTGGATTCGGGCACGCAGCCGGTGGACCGGATCGCCGCGGAGGCGCAGGCCGCCGTCACTTATCTGCGGTCCGAGGCGAACCTGGGCGGGGCCGGCGGGTTCTCCTTTGCCATCCTCAGCGCCATGGCCTCGGGTGCGCAATGGGTGTGGATCATGGACGACGACGCCCATCCCGAGGATCCCGAATGCCTGGCCACGCTGCTGGCCGCCGCCCAAAGCCGTGGCCTGGACGTTGTGGTTCCGTTGATTGTGGCCCCCGGCGAGCCCACGAAACTGTCCTTCCCGTTCCGCCTGGACGGTCACCTGACCCATGAGAGGTCCGTGGTGGAGCCGCTGGGACTGATTGAAAACGTCGGTCAGTTCTTCAATGGCGCGCTGATCCGCACCGATGTGTTTTTCAAGGTGGGGCTGCCCGATCTGCGCCTGTTCATCCGCGGCGACGAGGTCGACTTCATGCTGCGGCTGCGCCAGGCGAACGTCAAGTTTGGCACCGTCACCACCGTGGCGCTGACCCATCCCGTTGGCTGGGGCGAGGTGCAGGAGCTCATGGGCGACCGCTTCCACGTGCTGGTCCCGGAGTCCCCGTTCAAGCAGTTCTACTACTACCGCAACCGCGGCTACCTCACGCGCAAACACCGGCGGCTGCAGTCCTTCGTGGCCGACGCCGTGGGCTATCCGCTTTATTTCCTCAGGCGCGGCGACCTCAAGGGCCTGGCGAAGTGGGCGGGCGCCTACACGGCGGGCCTTCGCGGAGCCAGGTTCGGGCCGCTGAAGGACCAGAAGTTCTAGCCGTGGGACGCCGTGACCGCTTCTTCATTGTGATCACCACGTTCAACCGGGCGGGCTACCTGTCGGATCTGTTGGACTCCATCGCTGTCCTGGACCCCGCACCCGAGGCCCTGGTGGTGGTGGACAACGCAAGCACCGACACCACTGCCGCCGTGATTGGCGCCGCGCAGGATCGTTTGGGCGCCCTCCCCCGGCCCATCGCCCTGCACCATCATGCCCTGGCCAGCAATGTGGGCGGCGCCGGCGGCTTTTCCGCCGGCGTGGAGCGTGCCTTGGCCGAGGGCGCCCAGTGGATGTGGCTGATGGACGACGACGTCACAGCGGTTCCCGGGGCGATCGGCGCCTTTGGCCCGTGGATGGACAAATACGACGCCCTGGTGGGGCGCCGCTACGACACCTCCGGCGAACCGTTCTTTTGGCAGCACAACTTCAGCAGCTTCCTTGGCCTGCACCTGCCGGTGCGCGGCGACGTCTTTGCCCACTCCAACGAATTTTCCACCAATGTCGGGTGCTTTGAGGGCATGCTGGTCCACCGCGATGCCGTGGCCTCGGTGGGCCTGCCGGATCCGCGCTTCTTCATCACCTGGGACGACGCCATCTACGGCTGGCTGATAGCGCTGAAGCGCCCTGTCATGTATGTCAACGAGTTTGTGCTGCACAAGGTCCGGGCCCAGCGCAGCGTCGACCTGCTCATCCGGCACCTGAACGATTCCTCGGACCTGAGCCGTTTCTATGTGATGCGCAACCGCGGGCTGGTGGCCCAGTACCTGCGCGCCAACGGCTGCTACAACCCTGTGGGCTTTGCCTTGGGGACGGCCCTGACGGCAGCCAAGGAACTGGTTCGCCTGGTCTTCGTGGAGAAGACCCTGCACGGCACAGGCAAACTCTGGGCGGGTTGGCGCGCCTCCCGTCCCATCCTGGCCGACAAGCAATGGCAGCCGATGCCGGAACTGGATCTCTGAAGGCTCCGCACCCGTTGCACCCCGCCCAGAGTACAGCTCTGGCGGCTTGCCGAGCCCGGTGGCCGCCGTTAGTGTACTCTCGACGGAATATTCGGGTTATTTCGTGTCGGGTGCCGGCTCGGACTTGATCTCAGCCTCAACCTCGACCTCCGGGGCAGGCTCGACCCCAGTCTCAGTCTCGACCCCAACCGGCTCGACCTCCGGGGCAGGCTCGACCCCAGTCTCAGTCTCGACCCCAACCGGCTCGACCTCGGGGGCAGGCTCGACCACCGGGACGGATTTTTGCAGGCTGATGGTTGCGTCCCCGGCGCCCGGCTGGGATTCTTCGCCCGAGGGCGACCACATCTCAGGCTCCGGCTCGCTGCCAAGGGCGCTAGGCACCATGCGCTGGATGTCTGCCAGCGAAATGGCGCCTTCACGGACCACCCGCAGGCGCAGGCCCGTGGCGTCGACGATGGTGGATGGGACACCGACTGTCCCCTCCAGGGGGCGGAATCCCGCTTCCAGATACACCTCGACGGATTCGGCCAGCTGCTCGCGGGCTTCCTGGGCTGTCTGTGCAGCCGGCTGCCCCGTGCGGTTGGCGCTGGAGACGGCCAGAGGTCCGGTGAGCGTCAGCAGGTCAAGGGCCAGCTGCTCGTCGGGCACGCGCAGCGCCACCGTGCCCACGGCGTCGCCCAGGTCCCACGTCAGCGATGGCTGGGCATGGAAGATAAGCGTCAGCGGGCCGGGCCAATACTTTTCGGCCAGCTTGCGTGCGTCGTCCGGGATGTCTGTGGCGAGACCCTCCATGGTGCCTATCCGCGGGATCAGCACAGGCGGGGGCATGTTTCGCCCACGGCCCTTGGCAGCCAGCAGTGTGGCGACTGCCTGGGGCGAAAATGCGTCGGCCGCGATGCCGTAAACGGTGTCCGTAGGCATCACAATGACCTGTTTGGCGGCGATGGCCTTTTGGGCGTGTGCCAGGCCAAGAGCGCGTTGTTCGTCATTGGTGCAGTTATAGGAAGTGGTACTCACGTTGCTCATTCTTTCATCACGGCGCCCTGGAATTTGAACGCGATTGGCCAACACACGACTTTGCGCAGGTCCGTCAGCGGCGGCGGCCGCTGGTGGCCCGGTCCCGGCCGGTGAGATCGGTGTGCGTGGTAATATCCGACCATTCACCGCTGCCGCGGAGCAAATCCGCCATCTGTGCGGCCTGCACTTCAGCGTGCTCCATGACGAAGAATCCGCCGGGATGAAGCAGGCGTACGGCAGTGGTGGCAGCTGCCGCCGGCATTTCCAGGCCGTCCTCCCCTCCGCCATACAGGGCCATGTGGGGATCGTGCAGCTGCACTTCAGGGTCCCGGGGAATGGCGCCGGCTGGAATGTAAGGCGGATTGGAAACCACCACGTCCACGGTGCCGTCCAGCTCGGCGAAGGCGTCCCTCATGTCACCGTGGACCAGCACCACCCCGGTCCCGGCGAGGTTCCGCACCGCCCACGGGTATGCGGCGTCGCTAAGTTCGACGGCGTACACCCGGCAGCCGGGAACCTCGCCGGCCAGCGAAGCGGCCATGGCTCCGGACCCGGTGCCAAGGTCGACGGCGGTCGGCCCGCCGTCCCGGCCACGTTCCTGCTGCAGTTGTGTTAATACGTCAATGGCCAGCTGCACCACAGTTTCCGTCTCCGGCCGCGGTACAAAAACACCCTTGCCCACTGCAAGTTTCAGGTGCCGAAAATAGGCCGTGCCGGTAATGTGCTGCAGTGGTTCGCGTGCGGCGCGGCGGGCCAGCAAGGCATCGTAACCCTTTGGTGCCACAGTTGTACCAAATAACATGGCCGCCAATTCCCCGCGGCCCACCCCGAGCAGATGCGCAGCCAAAAGCTGGGCATCCACCGCCGGCGAGGGCACACCGGCGGCCGCAAGGGTGGCCGTTGCAGTCTTCACCGCGTCGGCGAGAGAGAGGGGAGGACTAGGGTCACACTCGCTAGGTTCCGAAGAAATCGTCCCAGCGATTTCCCCCGCCGACACCGCTGGGCCCACGCGCCCGAGGGACCCGGAGACTGACGCGCCAGCGGCAGGATCTGGGAGGGCGCGGGTGGGGCCACACTCGCCAGGTTCCGAGGAAATCGCGCCAGCGATTTCCTCCGCCGGCACCGCTGGGCCCACGCGCCCGAGGGACCCGGAGACTGACGCGCCAGCGGCAGGATCCGGGAGGGCGTGGGGATTAGTCACCAAGGGCGTCCAAGCGCGACTGCTCATCCATTTCGATGGCGGACTGCACAACGGGTTCCAGATCGCCGTTCATGACCGCATCCAGGTTGTACGCCTTATAGCCGGTGCGGTGGTCGGCAATCCGGTTTTCCGGGTAGTTGTACGTGCGGATCCGCTCGGAGCGGTCCATGGTGCGGATCTGCGACTTGCGCACGGCCGAGTTCTCGGCGTCGATGATGGCCTGCTGGTGGGCCAGGATGCGGGCGCGCAGCACACGCATGCCAGCTTCGCGGTTTTGCAGCTGCGACTTCTCGTTCTGCATGGCCACGACAATGCCGGTGGGAAGGTGGGTGATGCGCACGGCGGAGTCAGTGGTGTTCACGGACTGACCGCCGGGACCCGAGGAACGGTAGACGTCAATCTTGAGGTCGTTCTGGCTGATGTCCACCTCTTCGGGCTCATCTACTTCCGGCAGCACCAGCACGCCGGCCGCCGAGGTGTGGATGCGTCCCTGCGACTCCGTGGCGGGAACGCGCTGCACGCGGTGCACGCCACCTTCAAACTTCAGCCGGGCAAAGACACCCTCGGCGGGGTCGTTGGAGCGGCCCTTCACGGCGATGGAAATGTCCTTGTAGCCACCCAGGTCCGACTCCGTGGCGGAAATGATTTCCGTTTTCCAGCCCCGGGTATCGGCGTAGCGCGTGTACATGCGAACCAGGTCGGCAGCGAACAGCGCGGCCTCGTCGCCGCCTTCACCGGCCTTCACTTCCAGGATGACGTCGCGGGCGTCGTCGGGATCGCGGGGAATCAGCAGGCGGCGCAGCTTTTCCTGCGCGATCGCAAGCTGCTGCTCCAGCACAGGCACCTCGGCGGCAAATTCCGGGTCCTCCGCCGCCATTTCCTTGGCAGCTTCAAGGTCGCCGGTGAGCTGCTCTACCTGATGGTATCCCTCCACCACGCGGCCCAGCTCCGCATACCGACGGCCCAATTTCCGCGCCAACGACTGGTCGGCATGCACTGCGGGGTCGCTGAGCCGCATCTGCAGCTCCGCGTGCTCATCAAGCAACCCGTGGATGGATTCAAACATTTAAAACCTCTCTCGACGTATGTCAAGTCTAATTACATCTACCGTGCCGGACACGCTGTGCTTAACGCACTAATCCGCCCGAAGTAGTGAAGGGTGCCGGGAGCGGCTTCGGGCGCCCGCGAAGCGGGCGGGCCCCCTTCACTACGAAGGCGGATTAGTGTGCGTAGCTATTTGTCCAGTTCGGCCTTGGACCCCAGGGTGGTCTTCTGGATCTGCATGAGGAACTCAACGTTGGACTGCGTCTCACGGATCTTGGAGGTGAGCAGTTCCAGCGACTGCTGCATTTCCAGGCCGGAGAGGACGCGGCGCAGGCGCCACATGATCTTGACCTCTTCGGCGGAGAGCAGGTTTTCCTCACGGCGCGTGCCGGAGGCATTGACGTCAACGGCAGGGAAGATGCGCTTGTCGGCCAGCTGGCGCGACAGGCGGAGCTCCATGTTGCCGGTGCCCTTGAACTCCTCGAAGATGACCTCGTCGGCCTTGGAACCGGTTTCCACCAGTGCCGTGGCCAGGATGGTCAGCGAGCCGCCGTTTTCAATGTTGCGGGCAGCGCCGAAGAAGCGCTTCGGCGGGTACAGGGCTGCGGAGTCCACACCACCGGAAAGTATGCGTCCGGACGACGGTGCCGAGTTGTTGTAGGCACGTCCCAAGCGTGTCATGGAGTCCAACAGCACAACAACATCCATGCCCATCTCGACGAGGCGCTTGGCCCGCTCGATGGACAGCTCGGCAACCTGCGTGTGGTCGTCGGCGGGGCGGTCGAAGGTTGAGGCAATGACCTCACCCTTGACGGTGCGCTGCATGTCGGTGACTTCTTCGGGACGCTCATCAACCAAAACCATCATGAGGTGGACCTCAGGGTTGTTAATGGTGATGGCGTTCGCGATCGACTGCAGGATCAGCGTCTTGCCCGCCTTGGGCGGGGAGACGATCAGGCCTCGCTGGCCCTTGCCAATCGGGGCGACCAGGTCGATGACGCGCGGGCCGATCTTCTTGGGATCGGTCTCCAGGCGCAGTCGCTCGGACGGGTACAGCGGCACCAGCTTGGAGAACTCGACGCGGTCCTTGAGCTCGTCCGGGTTCTTGCCGTTCACGCTGGTGACGCGCACCAGGGCGTTGAACTTCTGGCGCGTGGTCTGCGCCTGGCTGCGGTCCTCGCCTTCGCGCGGGGCACGGATGGCACCGACAACGGCGTCGCCCTTGCGCAGGTTGTACTTCTTGACCTGGGACAGGGAGACGTAGACGTCGTTGGAGCCGGGCAGGTAGCCGGAGGTGCGGACAAACGCATAGTTGTCCAGCACGTCAAGGATGCCGGCCACGGGCAGCAGGACGTCGTCGTCGGTGACTTCCGAATCGTCAAAGTCCGGGCCCTGGGTGCGGCCGCGGCGACGTTCGTTGCGGTCGCGGAAACGGTCATTGCGTTCGTTGCGGTCGTTGCGGTTGTTACCGCTGCGGTCGTTACGGTCGTTGCGGTCCGGGGAGTCGTTGCCGTTGCGGTCGCGGCGGTTGCGGCGGTTGCGGTTGTTCCGCGAGCCGTCTTCGTCGTCATTGCGATCGTTGGTGTTCCGGTCGTTGCGCTCATTGGAGGGCCGCTCATTGGAGGAGCGCTCGTTGGACGACTGGTTGTTTGACGAACGGTCGTTGTTGCGCTGGTTCCGCTGGTTGCGGCGGTTGCGGTCGGAACCGTCCGTGTTCTCGCCCTTGTCCGCGTTGTCGTCCTGGGCGTTCGCGCCCTGGTCGGCCTCGGCGCGGTGGGGTGCCTTCTCAGCCGGTGCCTCGGCGGCAACGTCGGCATCGGTGTTGGCGTCGCGGCCGCCACCCTGTGCACGGCGGTTGCGGGTGCGCGGCTGGCGGCGGTTTTCGCCGTCCTGCTCGGACGCCGGGGGCTCCGAAACGGTCGCCGGTGCCTGCTCGACTGGGACAGTAGCGGCCTGTGTGCCGGCATCGGCTGTCGTGGTGATGACGCCGTCGCTGCTCGCTGCACGCCGGCTGCGGCCACGGCCGCGGGCCGGGCGTTCATCCGGGGCGGACTCGGAAGAAGCAGCGGCAGGTGCTTCCTGAGTTTCGGCGGCCACGGCGTTGGCCTTGCCGCGCGGGGCGCGCTTGGCGGGGGCCCCGCCAGCGGTTTCAGCGGTGGCGGCCTCTACCTTGGGTGCGCGTTCTTCCTTTGCAGCGCGCACCGGGCGGTCCGCCACGGAAGAACCACGCTGGTGGGCTGAAATGGCGGCGACGAGGTCACCCTTGCGCATCCTTGACCCGCCGGTGATGCCAAGTTGCCCGGCAAGTGCCTGCAGCTGTGCCAGCTTCAATCCAGCCAGTCCGGCCGGCTTGGCCGTTCCTGCGGATTTTGCGGTGTCGTCCAACTCAGCTGCCTGGGTGCCGGCGGCTGAAGTCATGGTTTCTGTCACGAAGGATCCTTCCCCCTCGAAAAGCGAGTCCCTTTAAGCGGGACCGCGATGATTATTGTCAGCCGTCCCGCCGCTGCCGCACTGGCAGGGGCGAAGAAAGTCGGCCGAGGTTCCAATTCACACTTGCAAAAACTTTGATGCGGTGGAGTTGGTGGATTCGCCCCTGAATCGATGTGTAAACACCATCAATTCTTGAATGGACTTGGCGGCTGCCAGCTGTCCATTCGAGCTACCGGCCGTCCCAGAGGGGACGACGTGGTGAAGGGGTGGCATCGATGGTGGGGTCACTCACCTTGTGCAATGCAATCTGAATAAGCCGTGCCTTAAGAAGCATTGTCTTTAGAGGACCCTGTCTTCAGGAAGCACTTTCTCTAAGGAAGCACTGCGAAGGTTGCTTATGAACCCGGATGCACTTCCACTTTAGCACCTTCAAGGTCAACCGTGAGCCGCAGTACACGCCACGACACGCCGCCGGTGTCCGGATTTTCCCGGTCCGCGCCCTGCCGGGCGATGAACTCGACCATGGCGTCCGCCTCGGTAGCCCCGTTGGCCAGTGCCATGACCGTGGGACCGGCCCCGGAAATGAACGCTGCGTGCCCCTCTGCGCGGAGCGCGGCCACAAGTGCCGCACTCGCCGGCATGGCGGCTGCGCGGTAGTCCTGGTGCAGATAGTCGCGGGTACCGGCGGCGAGCAGTTCCGGCGCATCCTTGAGCGCATGCATCAGCAGTGCCGCACGGCCCGAGTTCGCCGCCGCGTCCGCATGCGGCACGGTGGCCGGCAGCAGCCCGCGGGCCAGTTCGGTCTTGACCTCAAAGTTGGGAATCGCCACCACGGGAATCACGGCGTCCGACGGCGTGAGGCGGGTTGTGGAGTAGGCTCCGTCATCCTGCCAGGAGATGGCGACGGCGCCGAAAATGGCCGGGGCCACATTGTCCGGGTGCCCTTCCATCTCCGAGGCCAGCTGCAGCACCCACTGCTTGTCCTGCCGGTCAGCCGGGGCCACCAGGGCATTGGCCGCCGCAATGGCGGCCACAATGGCGGAGGCGGAGGAGCCGAGTCCGCGTCCATGCGGCAGCACGTTTTCCGCCGTGATGCGCAGGCCGCCGCGGCGGTAACCCAGGCGGGCAAAGGCCAGGTCCATGGCCTTGACCACCAGGTGGCCGGCGTCGCGCGGCAGCTCAGCCACTCCCTCCCCGTGCAGGTCAAACTCCAAGGCGTCGCCCGCCAATGTGGTGACGCCCAGAGTGTCATACAGCGAAACTGCCAGGCCCAGGGAGTCGAAGCCGGGTCCGAGGTTCGCGCTGGTGCCGGGCACCTGCACCGTGGCGGTGAAGCCCGGTGCAGGTGTCTTGGTGGTGACGGAAATCGGTGAAGTCATGGGGATGCGGTCCGGACTGTTGGACGGGTCGGCGAATTGAACTAGTCGGCCAGGCCGAGGGCATTGGCGACGGTCACGACGTCGAACTCCACCTTGGTGGGCTCCACGGCGCTGCCATCCACGTTCTTCAAGGCCCAATCGGGGTCCTTCAGGCCGTGGCCGGTGACCGTGATGACAATGGTCTTGCCGGTGGGGACTTCGCCGGCGGCATGTTTTTTGATAATGCCGGCAACGCCTGCCGCGGAGGCGGGTTCCACGAACACGCCTTCCTTGGCGGAGAGCCAGCGGTGGGCGGCCAGGATTTCCTCATCGGTCACGGAATCGATGAGCCCGCCGGATTCGTCGCGGGCGGCAATGGCCAGGTCCCAGGAGGCCGGGTTGCCGATGCGGATGGCCGTGGCGATGGTGTCCGGCTCCGTGATGGGGTGCCCGGCCACAAAGGGCGCCGCGCCGGCGGCCTGGAAGCCCCACATGATGGGAGTGTGGGTGGACACGGCAGGCAGCGTGCCGGCGGTGGCGGACTCGTAGGGGGCCGCGTATTCCTTGTAGCCCTTCCAGTACGCGCTGATGTTTCCGGCGTTGCCCACGGGGAGGACGTGGTAGTCGGGGGCGTCGCCAAGGGCGTCCACCACCTCAAACGCGCCGGTCTTCTGCCCCTCGATGCGGGCCGGGTTGACGGAGTTGACCAGGAACACCGGGTAGGAGTCCGCGAGCTTGCGGGCCACATCCAGGCAGTTGTCAAAGTTGCCGTCCACCTGCAGGATGGTGGCGCCGTGGGCGACGGCCTGGCTGAGCTTGCCCATGGAGATCTTGCCTTCGGGCACCAGGACGGCACAGGTGAGCCCCGCCTGCTTGGCATAGGCTGCAGCCGACGCCGAGGTGTTGCCGGTGGAGGCGCACACCACCGCCTTGGCGCCGGCGGCGACGGCGGCCGTCATGGCCATCGTCATGCCGCGGTCCTTGAACGAGCCGGTGGGGTTCATGCCCTCCACCTTCAGGTACACCTTTGATCCGGTCAGCTCGGAGAGTTTCTGCGCGTACACCAGGGGTGTGCCGCCCTCCCCCAGCGTGATGACCTTGGTTTCCGCCGTTACCGGCAGACGCTCTGCATATTCGCGGACTACCCCGCGCCACTGGTGAGCCATTAGACTCCCTCCACCCTCAAGACACTCGTTACGGAATTTATGACGTCCAGGCCGTTGATGGCCTCGACGGTTGCTGCCAGGGAAGCCTCGCTGGCGCGGTGCGTGACGATACGCAGCTCGGCTGAGCCGCCGGCGCCGTCGTCGTGGGCATCTCGTTCGCGGTGCACCGTCTGCCGCATGGTCTCAATGGAGACCCCGTGCTCGGCAAACAGCGCGGAAATCCTGGCCAGCACGCCGGGCTGGTCCGCCGCGTCCAGGCCAATGCAGTACTTCGTGGTGACGGCGTCGATGCCCAGCACCGGCAGCACGCCGGTGGTGGTCTCGGTGCGGCCGGGGCCACCAAGAACCAGGCGGCGGGCTGCGGAGACCACGTCGCCGAGCACGGCCGACGCCGTCGGGGTGCCGCCGGCGCCTTGGCCGTAGAACATGAGCTCCCCGGCGGACTCGGCCTCGATGAACACGGCGTTGAACGCGCCGTGCACGGCGGCGAGCGGGTGCTCCCGGGGCAGGAGGGTGGGGTGGACCCGGACGCTGACGCCCGTGGTGGTCCCGCCGGCGTCGTCCGCCCCCTCCGCGGCAGGCACGGTAAGCTTTTCGGCAATCGCCAGCAGCTTGATCACGAAGCCGGCGTCCTTGGCCGCGGCGATGTCGCCGGCCGTCACGGCCGTGATGCCCTGGCAGTCCACGTCCTCCAGGGCAAAGCGGGTGTGGAAGGACAGCGAGGCCAGGATGGCGCCCTTGGCGGCGGCGTCGTGGCCCTCGATGTCCGCGGTGGGATCAGCTTCCGCATAGCCCAGCCGGGTGGCCTCGGCCAGCGCGTCGGCAAATGATGCGCCGGTGGTGTCCATCTGGTCCAGGATGAAGTTGGTGGTGCCGTTGACAATGCCCATGACGCGGGTGATCTTGTCCCCGGCCAGAGAGTCGCGGATGGGGCGCAGGATCGGAATGGCTCCGGCGACCGCCGCCTCGTAGGAAAGCTGCACGCGGGCGGCGTCGGCCTTCTCATACAGGCTTGGCCCGTCCACGGCCAGCAGCGCCTTGTTGCCGGTGACCACGGTGGCGCCATGTTCAATGGCCTCCAGGATCAGCGTGCGTGCTGGTTCCAGCCCGCCCATCAGCTCAATGACGACGTCGGCCCGCCGCACCAGGGCGGAGGCATCGGTGGTGAACAGTTCGCGGGGCAGTTCGACGTCGCGGGGCGCGTGAACGTTGCGCACCGCAATGCCCACGAGCTCCAGGCGGGCGCCGGTTCGCGCGGCCAGGGCGTCGGCGTCCTCAAGGAGGATGCGGGCCACCTGGGCCCCCACGTTTCCGGCGCCCAGCAGGGCCACCTTCAGGGTCTTTGTCTCGTCGGGGGCCGGAATTGAAAATACGGCCGTGTCCACGGTGTTGCGCTCTGTCAAAGGTCTCTAGGCCCCTAAATCGCGTGCCAGCAAATCGTCTTCTGTTTCGCCCCGCACCATCAAGCGTGCGGCACCGTCCTTGACGGCCACCACGGGCGGGCGGGGCACGTAGTTGTAGTTGCTGGCCAGTGCCCAGCAGTACGCGCCCGTTCCGGGAACTGCAAGCAAATCCCCGGCCGCCACGTCATTGGGCAGATATACATCTCTAACAACAATGTCACCGCTCTCGCAATGTTTGCCCACCACTCGGGACAAAGCGGGAACGGCCTGTGATGCCCTGCCGGCCACGACGGCGGAATAATCGGCGTCGTAGAGCACCGGGCGGGGGTTGTCGCTCATGCCGCCGTCCACCGACACATAGCGCCGGGGCGCCGTCACACCGCCCTGCCCATCCACCTCAACCTGCACTGTTTTCAGCGTGCCGGTTTCATACAGCGTGAACGTGGAGGGGCCCACGATGGCCCGGCCGGGCTCAATGGAGATCCGGGGGCAGGCCATGCCGAGCTCTTCACACGTTTCCCGTACGACGGCGGCCATCGCCTGGGCGATTTCGGCCGCCGGGCGCGGGGTGTCCGCCGCGGTGTAGGCGATGCCGTAGCCGCCGCCCAGGTCCAGTTCCGGCAGCGTAATGCCGTACGTCTTTTGGATCTGGTCGGTGAAGGCGAGCAGCTTGCGGGCGGCAATCTCAAAGCCGTCCGGCTCAAAGATCTGCGAGCCAATGTGCGCGTGAAAGCCCAGGAAGTTGATGCTCGCCGCCTCGACGGCCAGCTTGGCGGCCGCCTCGGCGGCGGAGAGGCCGGGGGCGTCCGGGTCTTCCGAAACAAGTGACAGCCCGAACTTTTGGTCCTCGTGGGCCGTGGCGATGAATTCGTGGGTGTGCGCGTGGACGCCGGGCGTGAGGCGCAGCATCACATTGGCCCTGGTGTTGCGGGCCGCGGCCAGTGCGGCCACGCGGTGCAGCTCGTGGAGGCTGTCCACCACAATGCGGCCCAGTCCCATGTCCAAGGCGCGGTTGATCTCCGCGTCGGACTTGTTGTTGCCGTGCAGTCCCAGCAAGTCTCCGGCCAGCCCGGCGCGGACGGCCACGGCCAGCTCGCCGCCGGAACAGGTGTCCAGGCGCAGGCCCTCGGATTCCACCCAGCGCGCCACATCGGTGCACAGGAACGACTTTCCGGCGTAGTAAACGTCCACGCCGCCGCAAAGGTCGGCAAAGGCCTCATCAAAGGCGTCCTTGAACGCGCGGGCCCTGTGGCGGAAGTCACCTTCACTCATGACAAACAGCGGGGTGCCAAACTGTTCCTTGAGCGCCCCCACGGAAACACCGCTGACGGTGAGCTCACCGCCGGGGCCGCGTTCGACGTCGTCCGCCCACATGGCGGGGACCAGCGCGTTCACATCCCTGGCGGCAGGAAGCCAGCCGGGGGCCAGTTCCGCACCGGCCACGTGCGTTGCCGCCGGGTTGTCGTTGGCCACCGTCACATCCGTTCCGGAGCGGAGACGCCCAGCAGGGACAGCCCGTTGGCCAGGATCTGGCCCACGGCGTCATTGAGCCAGAGCCTGGTGCGGTTCGTGTCGGTGATGGCTTCCTCGCCCATGGGTGTGACGCGGCAGGCGTCATACCAGCGGTGGTAGGCGCCGGCGATGACTTCCAGGTGGCGGGCCACGCGGTGCGGTTCGCGGAAGGCGGCCGCCTGGCTCAGGACGCCCGGGTATTGGCCCAAAACCGCAAGCAGTTCGGACTCCGTGGCGTGGTTGAGGGCGGCCGCGTCAAACGCGGTACGCTCCACCCCGGCAGCCGCCGCATTCCGGCCTACGGCGCTGGTGCGGGCGTGGGCGTATTGGACATAGAACACGGGGTTCTCGTTGGAGCGCTTGGTCAGCACATCCAGGTCGATGTCGATGTTGGAATCGCTGGAGAAGCGGGCCAGTGAATAGCGTGCGGCATCCGTGCCCACCAGTTCCACCAGGTCCTCCATCGTGACAACGGTGCCGGCCCGCTTGGACATGCGCAGAGGGACGCCGTCCTTGACCAGGTTCACCATCTGGCCGATGAGGACCTCGACGCGGTTTGCGTCGTCGCCCAGGGCTGCCGCCGCTGCCTTCAGGCGGGCCACGTAGCCGTGGTGGTCGGCGCCAAGCATATAAATGCACAGGTCAAAGCCGCGGTCGCGCTTGTTCCTGAAGTAGGCAATGTCCCCGGCGATGTACGCGGCGTTGCCGTCGCTCTTGATGACCACGCGGTCCTTGTCATCGCCGTAGTCGGTGGAGTTCAGCCACCAGGCGCCGTCCTTGAGGTACATGTTGCCGGAGCCTTTGAGCTGTTCCAGCAACTTTTCCACGGCACCGTCCTCGAACAGCGAGTTTTCGTGGAAGTACACGTCAAAATCCACGCCGAACTCGTGCAGTGATTTTCGGATCGAGCCAAACATCAGCTCCACGCCCTGGGCGCGGAATTCCTCCTGCGGGTCCGCGGAGTTCAGGATGTCCGGGTTGCCTGCCGTAACTTCCCGGGCGATGTCCTCGATGTACGCCCCGCCGTAGCCGTCTTCCGGCGCGGGCTCGCCCTTGGCGCTGGCGAGCAGGGAGCGGGCAAACTTGTCGATCTGGTTGCCGTGGTCGTTGAAATAGTACTCACGGGTGACGTCGGCGCCCTGCGACTGGAAGATGCGGGCCAGGGAGTCGCCCACGGCGGCCCAGCGCGTGCCGCCGAGGTGGATGGGGCCGGTGGGGTTGGCGGAGACAAATTCCAGGTTGATCCGGGTGCCGGCCATTTGTGAGTTGGTGCCGAAGTCCGTTCCGGCTTCAACAATGACCCTCGCCAGTCCGCCCGCGGCCGCGGCGTCAACGGTGATGTTCAGGAACCCCGGGCCGGCAATGTCCACCTTGGAAACACCGGGAATTTCACTCAGGCGGCTCTGGAGGACCTCGGCGATCTTGCGCGGCGGCACGCCGGCCGGCTTAGCCAGCTGCAAGGCAATGTTGGTGGCCCAGTCACCGTGCTCGCGGCTCTTGGGCCGCTCCACGCGCACCTCCTTGGGCAGCGCCCCGGCGGGAACGGTGAGTTCACCGGCGTCGACGGCGTCTTTGAGGCAGGTGGCAATGGCGGCAGAAAGTTCTTCAGGGGTCACCGTCCAAGTCTACGGTTCCACCGGCCCCCTCCCCCAATCCGCCCGGAATGTGGCCCCGGTCCCGTTGACATTGGAGATGACCACGCCCAGTCCTGTTGATTGGAGATCACCACGCCTCGGCGCGGCAGCCGATTCAAAAGACAGCACCTGCGGGTGTTGGCCCCGCGCACCGATTCAAAAGACAGCACCTGCGGGTCACAGGCGTGACAACCCGCAGGTGCTGTCTTTTCATTCGCAGAAACACCGCGACACCCGCAGGTGCTGTCTTTTTATTCCACCGGCATGGCGCAGCACACGGAAACATGTCGCCAACCGCTCCCCGTCTTCACGGCAGCGTCATGGACACGTCATCATCTCCAACCTCAAGCAACGCTGCCGTCATCTCCAACCTCAAGCAACGCTGCCGTCATCTCCGACCTCAACCAATGCTGCGGCGATAATGGAGTCATGAAGGTTGACCGGCTGGACGCCGCCATTGTTGAGATGTTCACGGAGGAGCCTGGGGTCGGCGTGCTCGAATGCTCCCGCCGGCTCAAGGTGGCCCGCGCCACGGTGCAGGGCCGGCTGGACAGGCTGCACGCCAGCGGCGTCGTCACGGGGATCGTTCCGCAGCTGAGTCCGGCCGCTTTCGGCTTTCCCATCATTGCGTTCTGCTCCATAGAGATCGCCCAGGGCATGGGCCACGGCCTGGTCTTCGACGCGATCGGCAAGATTCCTGAAATCCTGGAAATGCACACGGTGTCCGGCCCAAGCGATGTATTGGTGAAGATCGTGGGCCGCTCCACCACCGACCTGCAGCGCGTGCTTGACGCGTTGTCGCAGGCGCCGGGGGTGGCCCGCACCTCGAGCGTGATAGCACTGGAGACCCACATTGAAAACCGGCACCTGCCCCTCTTGAGGGCGGCAGCGGAGTCCTGACACGTGGCCGGCCAGACAGGCCCTGGACTGTACAAATTGTCATATTGACAACCGGCAATGGGCGTCATTCTGTACAGGCTGAATGGTGATTTTGGCGACGCTTGCGCGCGCGGCCGCGACGTTCCACTGTTGTGTGCACCACCACACACGCCAGAGAATTGAGAGCACGCCGTGACCGACCAGCCCACCGTTTCCGACCTCGTTGCCGATGTTTGCGCCCGGCATGCCGACACCGTGTTTGGGCTGATGGGCAACGGCAACGCCTTCTTCACCAGCAACATCACCCGCCGCGGCCTGCGCTACATCAGCGCCCGCCACGAGGCCGGCACCGTTGCCATGGCCGACGCCCACTACCGCGCCTCGGGCAAGGTGGCGGTTGCCACCGTCACGTACGGCGCCGGCTTCACCAACTCGCTGACCCCGCTGGCCGAGGCAGCCAGGGCCCGCATTCCCCTGGTCCTGGTGGTGGGCGGCGTCCCCACCACGGGCGCCCGGCCCTGGGACATCGACCAGGACATCGTGGCCGCAGGGCTCGGCGTCGAAACCATTACGATGACCCGGGAATCGGCTGAAGCGGCCACCGAGCGGGCGTGGGCGCTGTCCGCCCGCGACAGCCGGCCCGTGGTGCTGGCCATCCCCTACGACCTCGCCGCCGTCGCGGCCGGGCCACAGCAACCGACTGTTGCCCTTGCCAGCCGGGCGCCGCTCACACCGGACGACGCCGCCACGCGCCACATTGCCCGCCTGCTGGCCGGCGCGCAGCGGCCACTGCTCATCGGCGGACGCGGCGCGGTGGAAGCCGCGGCCGGCGGGGCCCTGCGGCGCCTCGGCGACGGCCTGGGTGCGCTCTTCGCGACGTCGGCCATGGCCCGCAATCTCTTCGACTCGCCCTGGGACCTGGGCATCGCCGGCGGCTTTGCCACCCTGGCTGCCGTTGACATCATGCGCCGCGCCGACGTCGTCCTGGTGGCAGGCGCCGGCCTGAACACCTTCCAGACCCGCTATGGCAGCCTCTTTGCCGACGGCGCCACCGTCATCCAGGTGGACGTGCGCCGCGAGGCAGCCGCGACGTCCGCCACCGAATTCGTTCACGCGGACGCCGCCGCCTTCGCCACCGCACTGCTGGAGGCCATGCCGGAACTGGCCGGGCGCGGCTGGCGGGACGGCTACCCCGAAGTGGCCGACCGCTCCCTGTTCGCCGGGCCGCCCGCGGAGGAGTTCGCCCCGGACGGCCGCCTCAACCCGAGTGCTGTGGCGCAGTTGCTCGACTCCGTGCTGCCTGCCCGGCGGACCATCGTCCAGGACGGCGGCCACTTCATCGGGTGGGCGCCCATGTACTGCAGCGTCCCGGACCCGCACGCGCTGTTGATGGTCGGAACGGCGTTCCAAACCATCGGGCTGGGGCTGCCGTCCGCCGTCGGCGCCGCCACGGCCAGGCCCGACAGACTCACCGTCCTGGTCTCCGGGGACGGCGGCGCGCTCATGGGCCTGGCCGACCTGGACACCGCAGTGCGCACCATCGCCAGCGGCGTCATGGTGGTGTTCAACGACGCGGCCTACGGCGCCGAACTTCACCAGTACGCCGTACGCGGGCTGGACGACACCGCCATGCAGATCGAGGAGGTGGACTTCGCCGCACTGGCCCGGGCGTTCGGCGCCCAGGGCACCAAAATGCGGTCCCTGGCAGACATGGACCACCTCCGAGACTGGCTGGACGCCGGAGCCCGGGGCCTGTTTGTCCTTGACGTGGCCGTCTCACAAAGCGTGGTGGCCGACTACATGCGCGAAAGCATGGCACCCATCCTCGCCGCCCGGGCCAACTGAGCCGCCCAAGCCGGCCGGCCGGCGTCGTGCCTTCCTTGGGGGAAGGCACGACGGACGGCACTCATCTGGCGAAGTCGTCCTCCAACATTTTCGGCCGGCAGATGATGTAGGCGCCCGCGCCCAGCAGGACCAGCGTGGCAAAGAGGAACATGAACGGCGCCGTCCAGGAACCCGTCCACTGGCGCAGCAGGCCAAAGAAAAGCGGGCCCACGCAGGCCAGTGCGTAGCCCATGCCCTGGCCGAAGCCGGACAGCGCACCTGCGCCCAGATGGGTGCGGGTGCGGTGGTTGATCAGCAGGAGGGACAGCGGGAAGGTCCCCGGTCCCAGGCCCGCCAGCGAAACCCACAGCCACGTACCGCTGGCCGGGGAAAGCAGCAGGCCCAGGTAGCCGGCCACGAAACACGCCAGCATCACCAACACGACGGGGAATGGGTTGCGCATCTTGGCGGCGAGGAGCGGGATGAGCAGGCTCATCGGCAGCCCGAGCGCGGCAAACAACGCCAGCATGGACCCGGCGTGGCTGCGGTCCAGCCCGGCCTGGGTGAGGATCTCGGGCAGCCAGGCAAACATGGCATAGGTGTTCAGGGAGGTGCAGCCGAACATCAATGTCAGGCCCCAAGCCGTCGGCGAACGCCACAGGTTCATCCTGGGCGCCGCTGCGCCACCCTTTTGCCCCGGGCGGGAATGCACCTTTAGTTCTTCCGGCCCGGCCACGGCGGATGGCGGGATGGGCGCGGTGCCCGGAGCCGGCGTCGTGCGCGGGGAAATCACCGCCAGCAGCCACGGCACCAGGGCCACAACGCTGATGGCGGCCCAGGAGGAGAGGGCGAACTGCCAGCCCGCGGCGTCGGCGAGCGGGACGGAAAATTGTGCTGGCAGGGCAGTTCCGAGGGAGAGCGCGGTGACGTACAGGGCCGTCATGAGGCCGACCTTGGTGGGGAAATACTTCTTCACCAGCGGTGGCAGGAGCACGTTTCCGGCCCCCAGCCCGCCAAAGGCGACCACGGAGAAGACCAGGAACAGCGGCGTGTTGGGGGCAAACACCCTGGCGACCTGGCCGACGATTCCGGCCAGGATCGAGATCACTATGAGCCGTTCCAGCGAGGCCCAGCGGATCACGTACGGGGTGAGGAAACCGAACAGGGCAAACGCGGCGGTGGGGAGCATGCCGAGGATGCCAATGATGGCGGTGCCCATCGGGAGGTCATGGTTGATGGTGGAAATCAACGGAGGGACCACCGTCACCGCACCGCGTAGTGTCAGCGCCGTGAGGATGATGCCCGCCCCAATAAGCCACGCCGACCGGGGAATGTTCCTCACCATGTGTTCACCATTGCCCCAACGTTACCTGCCACCGCGGCCCGGAGCAGGGCAAAGCAGTGTGCGGAAATGGAGATGCGGGCCACACCCGCCCGCGTCGCCGCCGCCACTGCCTGCACCAGGTTTTACATTGGATGCCCTGCACCTGCTAAGCTCTTTCTCGTTCCCTTCGGCAGCCACGGTTGCCGTGCCCTCGTAGCTCAGGGGATAGAGCGGTTGCCTCCGGAGCAACAGGCCGTAGGTTCGAATCCTATCGAGGGCACACCGAAACCCCTGAAATTCTTGCGAATTTCAGGGGTTTGTCGTTTAAATCCTTCAAATTTCACAAAAGACTCTTGACAACTTGTTCGGTACCATACGATATTTGTTAGGTAACGAACGAATTCACGAGGAGATCACATGAACGGGAATCGCGTTGCCCTGGTCACCGGAGCAAACCAAGGCGTTGGACAACAGCTTGCCAAAGAACTCGTGGCGAACGGTCTCACCGTGTTCGTCGGATCGCGCGATTTCGCACGAGGCGAGGCTGCGGCGAAGGACATCGGCCCGGGCGCCATCGCGCTTCAGCTCGACGTGACGGATACGGCGTCAATCGCTGCCGCGGCGGAGCGCATCCATGCGGAGATCGGCCACCTTGACCTGCTGGTTAACAATGCCGGCATTTCCAAGACAACGTATCGCGCACTGGGCTCACCGGAATACACCGCGTCTTCAAAGGCGAGCAACGCCTCGCTTGATGAGATACGCGCGGTTTGGGACGTCAACGTCTTCGGCGTCCTTGCCGTCTATCAGGCGATGCTCCCGCTCCTGCGGGAATCTACGGACGCACGCATTGTCAACGTCTCGAGCGGCGTCGGCTCGCTGACCTCCAACGCGGAACCGGACTACCCGTACCATGCCATGTATGGCCCCATCTATCCGGCCTCGAAAGCCGCCATGAACGCGATTACCCTCGCGATCATGGTCGAGCTGGAGTCCAGCGACATCAAGGTCAACCTTGTGTCGCCCGCTTTTACCAGCACCAACCTCAATGGCTTTGCCGGGACCGAGTCTGTTGAGGACGGTTCCCGGGAAGTAGTCCGTGTTGCACTGCTCGGCCCCGACGGGCCCACTGGCACTTTCACCCGCTGGGAGAACACGGCGATCCCGTGGTGAACAGCCCCGCGCCAAGTTCAAACGACGTCAAAACCCACCACGAGTCTGTCGGTGCCTGGGCGAAGCGCTACTACTTCGCCAATCGGGCCGCCATCGAGTCGGTCTTGCGTCCGTACGGTATCGGCACGACCCAGTGGTACGTGCTGTATCAATTGGCGAATGACGGGCCAACCATCCAGCGCGACCTGGGGCAGCTGCTCCACCTCGAGAGGGCGACCCTGAGCGGGATCGTGTCCACTCTTGTCCGCAAGGGCCATGTGGAACAGGTTCCCGGCGCTACCGACCAACGCCAGCGGGTACTGCATCTGACCAAAGCCGGGAGAAAACTCTGGGAAGGACTCCCGGACCCCATTGCCGTCATTGGCGCCACTTCACTCCAAGACATCAGCGAAGCGGAACTCGCCACGGCCGTTCGCGTCCTCAAGGCCGCCACACAACGCCTCAACGACTACATGGCAGACGGCGACCGGACCTGACGGAGCCCCGTGTTGTGTCGGTTGCACCTGAATCGCCAACAATGGATCGATTCTGCGCGTCGCATCATTGACATGCACCCCGTCGTCCGTGAAGCTCGTGCCCAAGGCACCTGACGAAAGGTCATCATGGACCAGCACGCCCTCCCCCGCTTCCCCGCTGACTTTATATGGGGCGTTTCCACGGCCGCCTACCAGATAGAGGGCGCAGTCAATGAAGGCGGCAGGGGCCCGTCAAGCTGGGATGCGTTTGTGGCCCAACCGGGCCGGATCGCCAATGGCGACACCGGCGCCGTGGCCTGCGACCACTACCACCGGTATCCGGAGGACATCGCGCTCATGGCACAGCTGGGGGTGAACGCCTACAGGTTCAGCTTCTCGTGGCCACGCATCCAGCCCGGCGGCTCCGGTGCCGTAAATCCCGCGGGCCTCGCATTCTACGACCGCCTTGTCGACGGTTTGCTGGAAGCGGGCATCACGCCCAGCGCCACCCTGTTCCACTGGGACACACCGCTCGAGCTGGAACAGTCTGGTGGCTGGCTCAATCGGGACACGGCGGCACGCTTTGCCGACTACGCACAGCTGGTCGGAATCCACTTTGCGGACCGCATCCCACGCTGGATGACCCTCAATGAACCCGTCTCGGTGACCATGCTCGGCTATGGGGCGGGCATCCACGCCCCCGGACTGGCGCTGGGATTCGACGCACTGCCGGCGGCTCACCACCTGCTGCTGGCCCACGGCCTCGGCGTTCAGGCCCTGCGCTCTGCCGGAGCGGAAAACATCGGCATCGCCAACAACCACGGCGCCACCTGGCCTGCCAGCGAAAGTGAAGCCGACCTTCAAGCTGGCGGACTTTACGACAACATCGCGAACCGCCTCTTCGCCGACCCCATTCTCACCGGCGCCTATCCCGAATCACTGGCACGCTTCCTTCCGCCCATTCCCGACGCCGATCTGGGCACCATCGCCACACCCATTGACTGGTACGGCATCAACTCCTACAACCCGACGCTGGTCGGTGCACCGACGGCCGGCACGGGCGGCTCAGTCGACGGTCACGTCCTTGACGGGTCCCTTCCGTTTTCCTTGCGCGAACTGGCAGGCTATCCGCTGACCGACTTCGGCTGGCCCGTGGTTCCGGAGGCATTCACGGAACTGCTGCTGGGCTTCAAGGAACGCTACGGCGACAAGCTGCCGCCCATCTACATCACCGAAAACGGAGCAGCCGTCAACGACGGACCGGCTGCAGACGGCAAGGTCCATGACCGGCGCCGCATCGACTACACGGCGGCCCACCTGAACGCGCTCAAGGCGGCCATGGACGGCGGAGTGGACGTCCGCGGCTATTTCCACTGGTCCCTGCTCGACAACTTCGAATGGGCCGCAGGCTACTCCCAGCGCTTCGGTCTGGTCCACGTCGACTACGCCACCCAGCTGCGCACGCCCAAGGATTCGTTTTACTGGTACCAGGAACTGATCAGGCACACGAGGAACGCCTAAACGTCGCCGGCTTGCGGAACTTTAGGGCCGGGTGGAAGCTGGGATGGAAGGCGTGAAACGCCCTAATCTGATTTAACGACATTCCCGAAGAAAGCAGGGCACATGTCCACGGAACGCATGAACATCCACGAGATCGACCCCAAGGCCTACCAGCCCATGTTTGCCATGGAGAAGTACGTCCATGGCGGCACGCTCGGCGAGGACCTGCTGGCCCTGGTCAAGATCCGGGCGTCGCAGATCAACGGCTGCGCCTACTGCCTGGACATGCACGGCCGCGAGGCCCGGGACGCCGGCGTGGACAACCGCCGCCTGGACGTCCTGGCCGGCTGGCACGAGGCCCCGGAGCTGTTCTCGGACAGGGAACGGGCGGCACTGGCGCTCACCGAATCAGTGACCCTGATCAGCCGTGGCGGTGTTTCCGATCTCATTTGGGGCCAGGTCAAGGCCGCATTCACGGAAGCTGAGGTGCCCGTGCTGCTCATGGCCATTTCGGCCATCAACGTCTGGAACCGCCTGGCGGTCGCCACCCACCAGGCCCTGCCGGCGCTGCCGGCACAGTAAGGCCCCACCCGCCCGCATTCTGCTGCCCAGGAGCCTTGAAAACCATGCACGACGACGGAACCCCCCACCGCGCCCACGGCCACCATTTCGGGCGGCCGGGTCCGCGGAACGGTGCGCGACGGCGTCGAACGCTTCCTGGGGATCCCCTATGCCGGGGCCCCCATTGGGCAGCGCCGGTTCGCCCCGCCGGAGCCCACTGCACCTTGGTCCGGCACGCGGGACGCCACAGCGCCGGGTGCCACCGCCCCGCAAAATTCCTATGCCGGGGCCATCGCGCGCATCCTGCCCACCGTGATCATTCCGGGCGCTGACTTCCTGAACGTGTGCATCTGCACACCCGCGTCACGGAGTTCGGAGCCGTTGCCGGTCATGGTCTGGTTCCACGGCGGGTCCCTGCAGCACGGAGCCAATGCGCTGCAGGGGTACGATGGTGGCGCATTCGCCCGCGACGGCATCGTCTTCGTGGCACCCAACTACCGGCTCGGCGCGGAGGGTTTCTCCGTGCTGGAAGGCGCTCCGCTGAACCTTGGCCTGGCAGACCAAATGGCCGCGCTGCGGTGGGTGCAGGCGGAGATCCACAACTTTGGTGGCGATCCGGCGAGGGTGACGGTGTTTGGGCAGTCGGCCGGCGGCAATACTGTCGCTGCGCTCCTGGCCCACCCGGATGCGCACTTGTTATTCGGCCGCGCCATCATCCAGAGCGGTCCATTGAGTGCCGAGACCCCTGACAGGGCCGGAAAAATCACGCGTTTGATGGCCGAGGACCTGAAGGCCGCGGCAACCCGGGACGCCTTCATGAACTTCTCCCCCGACGAACTACTGGGAGCCCAGGCACGCGTGACGGCGGGCGGCACCCCCATCACCGGCGGGGCCGGGTTTGCACTGGCCGTCGGTGGCGGCCTGGTGCCCGCCAGTCCGCAGGACGCGCTGGAAGGCGGCGCCGGGGCGGGCATCCCCCTGCTGATCGGCACCACCGCGGACGAATCCCGCCTCTGGCTGGTCCCCTCCGGGCTGGTCAGGAGACTCAACCGGCTCCACTTGGCCGTGGCGCGCCGCAAGGCGGGCATTTCCGCGTCGGCAGTCAGGCTGTTCCGTCGCAACCGCCCCGATTCGCCCATCGGCGAGATTCTCGGCGCCCTGGCCACCGACAAGCTACTGCGGGTGCCTGCCAACCAGCTGGCTGATGCCCGGCTGGCCCGGGGCGCGGCGACGTACGTCTACGAGTTCGCCTGGCCCAGTCCGGTGGAGCAGCTGCGGGCCGCGCACGCCGTCGAGCTTGGCTTCGTGTTTGACGGTTTGTCCTCCCCCGACTCCATTGGCCTGGCCGGCATCGGGGCCCCGCAGGAGCTGGCCACCGACATGCACCGCGCCTGGGTGGACTTTGCCGTCTTCGGGGCCCCGGGCTGGGAGGCATGGTCCGCCCGGCGTCCGGTGAAGATGTTCGACGGCGGTGCGAACCCGGTGGTTTCCGCACCCCGGGAAGACGAACGCCTGGCGCTGACGCCGTAGCCGGGCCGCTGGAGCTGACCCGCCAATATACGCTGGGGACCATGAAACCGGCCCTCCACAACATGGCACGGCCTCCGTGGCCGGAACCTACAGTGTCGTGGCTCCTGGGATCGCCCGGCGCCGCCACCAGACTGCGGGTGCTTGACCTTGGCTCAGGCACCGGCAGTGGGACCCGCGCGGCAGCCGCCCTCGGGCACAGGGTTCTCGACGTGGACCCCTCGGCCGGCATGCTCTCCGTCCTGGAGGGCGAAAGCAAGCGGATGCCTGCCCACATTGGTGCCCGCATCACGTCCGCGATGGGAAGTGCGGAGCGCCTGCCATGTCCAGACCGGAGCGTCGACGCGCTCCTGTGCCTGCAGGCCTGGCAGTGGGTGTCACCACCGGAGGCAGCCCACGAATGCCTGCGGGTGTTGGTTCCCGGAGGTTCCCTGGCAATGGCCTGGCACACCTGGGACCGCTCGGTTCCGTGGGTTCGCGAAGTCGCCGCAATTGTTGATCAACCCGAACCGTCACTGTCCCACGGCGCCTCACTGCCCCGCGGCATTGCCGGCCTGGGCGGGTTTGAGCAGCGCGAATTCCGCCTCGACTTCGAGCTCACCGTTGACCGGCTGGTGCAACTGGCCGATTCCTGGACGTACGTGCGCCGGCGGCCGGACCGGGCCGCGGTGCTGGAACGGATTCGATCGCTGGGCAATCGGCAGGCGGGCGGAACGGGACGCCTCACCTTCCCGCACCTCACCGAGTGCTATCGTGCACTCAAGCTTTTCGAGTCCCAAAGGAGCCACCATGAGCCACCAATTTGACGAGAGCTACTGGAACGGCCGATACGGCAAGCACGGGAACATTTGGAGCGGGAAACCGAACCCGCAGCTGGTGGCCGAGGCGTCCGGGCTGCTTCCGGGCCGGGCTTTGGACGTGGGCTGCGGCGAAGGGGCCGACGCCGTCTGGCTGGCCGGGCGCGGGTGGCGGGTCACCGGCGTCGACATCTCCAGCGTTGCCCTCGAGCGGGCTGCCGGACACGCAGCCGGTCTTAAACCACCCGGCTCCATCGCATGGGAGCACCATGACCTTCTCTCCTGGACTCCCCCGGTGGCTTCCTTCGAACTGGTGTCGGCACAGTTCATGCACGTGCCGCGCGAAGACAGGGAGCCGCTGTTTGCGCGGCTGGCCGCCGCCGTCGCACCCGGTGGGACGCTGCTGGTGGTGGGGCACGCGCCGTCGGACGTTGATTCCGGCGCCCACCGGCCGCACGGCGCGGAACTGTTCTTCACTGCCGTGGAGGTGGCCGCGGCGCTCGATGCGTCCCTGTGGGAGGTCCTGCTGACAGGGTCCCGGCCCCGGCGCGCCACCGGCCACGGCGGCGAAACAGTCACCATCCACGACGAAATCATGCGTGCTGTCCGGCTGCACTGACGCGGCTGTTGTTCGCGGACGACGGCGGCGCCTGCGTCTAATATACCAAGGAACCTTTGCAGTTTGCCTTGGTATCAGCTAGCGTTCACCCCATGAGCACTGCATCCCCTTTGCCGGGGAAAAGCCGAACAGCCGCCGTGGCAACCGAACTGCGGACAGTCATCGGCACCCTCCGCCGGCGCATGAACCAGGGGCGGAGCCCGGGCGACTTCACGCCGTCCCAAATTGCCGTCCTGGTCCGGTTGCAAAACGACGGACCAGCCACCGTCACCAGCCTGGCCAGGGCCGAGGGCGTACGCCCGCAATCCATGGGTGCCACTGTTTCCGTCCTCGACGCAGCGGGCCTCATTGGCGGCTCACCGGACCCCACCGACCGACGGCAGACCATCCTGTCCCTGACCGACTTTGCCAGGGAGAGTTTCAACACCCTGCGCGCCGCCAAGGAAAGCTGGCTGGTCCGCGCCATCGAGACCGAGCTGACCCCCGCCGAGCAGGAGCAGCTGGCGGCCGGCGTCGCACTGCTGACCCGCCTCGCCAATTCATAGCCTCAAGACCGTACATTAAGCACCGTTCATAGAAGCCTTTCGTGGCAGTAACAACCCTTGACCCCCAGACCGCACTCATCGTCGTCGACCTGCAAAATGCCATCGTCGCCCTCCCCGTGGCGCATCCAGTGGACGCCGTCGTGAAGAACGCCGCAGACCTCGCCGCTGCCTTCCGAAGCCGCGGGCTCCCCGTGGTCCTGGTCCGGGTGGACGGCCGTGCTCCCGGCCGGAACGAGCAGGCGCCCCGTCCCGCCTCCGGGCAACAAGCCGGCGCGGCGGAGCTGGTGCCGGAATTGAACCAGAAGCCGGGCGACCACGTGGTGGTCAAGCGAGCCTGGGGGGGGGCATTTACCAACACCGGGCTCGCCGAGCACTTGACGGCACTCGGTGTCACACAGGTGGTGCTGGCCGGAGTCGCGACGAGCGTTGGCGTGGAGTCAACCGCCCGGCAGGCCCATGAGCTTGGCTTCGATGTCACGCTGGCTGTGGACGACATGACGGATATGAGCGCGGACGCCCACAACAACAGCGTCGCCCGCATCTTCCCCCGCCTCGGCGAGACCGGTACCAGTGGGGAGATTTTGGATCTCATCACTGCCTCCGGGGACTGATGGCGGGCGCCATCGCTGAGTCACCGGCGCGAAGCAAGCCATTCGGCTGGCGGTTCATCTCCCCGCTGCTGCTGGGCTCCACGCTGAACCCGATCAACAGCTCCATGATCGCCACAGGCCTGGTGGGGATCGGTGTCGACTTCCACAGCGGCCCGGGCACTACGGCCAGCCGAATTTCCGTGTTGTACCTGTGCAGCGCGGTCATGCAACCCACCATGGGCAAGCTCTCCACCCTGTTCGGTCCCCGACGCGTCTTTTTGGCCGGAACCTTGATTTTGTTCACCGGCGGCGTTGTCCGCGCGGCCGCTCCGGCGTTTGGATACCTGCTGCTGTCGCGGGCGCTCATTGGCGTCGGCACTTCCGCGGCATATCCGACAGCGATGGCCTTGGTCCGGCAGCGCGCGGACACGGCTGGCATTGGGGTTCCGAGTCGTATTCTGGGGAACTTCTCCATCGCCGCCCAGGTGACAGTGGTGTTTGGACTGTCGCTCGGAGGCGTGTTGGCCGGTGCGTTTGGCCGGCGGGCGCTGTTCATGGTCAACGTCCCCCTCGCGTTGGCGACTTTTGTGCTCACGCTGCTTGGCGTCGCCAAGGACGGCCAGTCCCCCAGCCGCGATGCCAAGGGTTTGCTGGCTGGCCGTCGACATCCCCGGCATCGTCCTCTTCGCCGGCACTGTTACTGGCCTGCTGGTATTCCTGTCGGGCCTGGCATCGCCACGATGGTGGCTCGCCGGCATCGCGCTGGTCCTTGGTGCGACACTCATTATCTGGGAACGGCATGCCCACCAGCCGCTCATCGACGTCCGCATGCTGGGGCGCAACCGGCCGTTGCAGCGTACCTACGTTCGCCAGCTGATCGTGGGGTTGGGCACCTACACGGCGTTGTACGGAACCAGCCAGTGGATGGAGCAAAGCGCAGGGCTGGGACCGTCCGTAGTAGGGCTCGTGCTGCTTCCACTGTCGGGGGTGAGCATCGTGATAGCGCGGGTGGTCTCGGCCAGGGGCTGGGTGCGGATCCCGCTGGCCCTTGCCGGCGCAGCCCTGATCCTGACCGCCGTCATGATGATGGCGATTACCCATGATTCCGGCATTCCGGTGATCGTCGGCATGACACTTCTGTTTGGCTTCTGCAATGGCTTCAGCGGCTTCGCCAACCAGGCAGCCCTTTATGTTCAAACTTCCTCCGGCGATATCGCCGTCGCTTCCGGGCTGTTCAGGACCTTCAGCTACATCGGCGCCATCTTTTCGGCGAGCCTGATCAGCCTCACCTTTGGCCAGGCTGCCAGGGACAGCGGCTTCCACACACTCGCCTGGGTGATCGGCGGCATCGGCATCGCTGTCCTGCTGCTGACCGTCCTGGATAAAAGCATCCCTTCCATAGCGAACGCCGGAGCTACCTGAGGAACCACAGCCACGGCCCACTGAGACGCATGGGTGGCGGAATCAAGTTGAACCTCGACAGACAAATCCGTGCCTCGAAGGCGCTTTCGACAGCGGTGAGCCTCGATCCGGATGTCCCCGTCCGCAGGATCCTTCCATGCGCCAAGGGTGAATCGGCCTTGTTTCGGCGGTCGAAGCTGCGGAGTACGGGGCGTCATCGGCAGGGTCCAGGACTTCACACTGCCTGGATGTCATCAACTGTCCTTTCAGCCTCCAGGGAAGTCGGCATTGTCTGAGCCTTCCGAATCGTCTGGGTCGTCCCATTCCGGGGGAAGTCGGCATTGTCTGAGCCTTCAGCATTTCAGGCCTTCAGCATCGTCTGGTTTGGTTTCGTCGAGGGCGTTGGTGGCGGGTGGGCCCGGGCAGAGGTGGCGCGGTGGTGATGTAGCGGTGGCCGGTGGGGGTGGTGATGGTGGTTTGTGGCAGGGCTTCGCCGGGGTTCGTGCCATTGGCGGGTTCTGATTTCCAGCCGGGGGCTTCCTTGTCCTGGTTGCACGCGGTGCATAGGCCCTGGCCGTTGGTGGTGGTGGTGGCGCCGCCGGCGGCCCAGGACTTGATGTGGTCGTATTGGCGGATCGGAGCGTCGCAGTAGGGTGTGGCGCAGCGCTGGTATTGCAGGCGCAGGAATTCCTTCAGTCCCGCGGGGAAGAGCCGGGCGCGTGAGTCCATGGCCAGCAGGGCTCCGCTGTCGGGATGGGTGAACAGGCGCTTGAGCCACACTTGCGGTGAGAAGCGTCCTGTGGAACCCGCCGGACCCTCCGGACCAATGGGATCAGCAGGATCCGCCGGGTCACTGGCGCCGCTGTTTGTTCCGGTGTTCGTGCCCGCACTGGTGTCGGGGCTGGCTGTCTCGGGACCCAGGACCAGGGTGCGCGCCTCGGGCGCCGGGATGGGTTCATGCCCCACGAGAATGGCGGGATCGTTGGCGCCGTCGAAGAGGGCCCGGTCGGTCATGACGAGTTCGAGCATGATGGACGGTTCGGTGACTGTGGTGCACAGCCCGGCGCCACGGGGCGGTGGTGCGGCCCAGCCGGGCTGGCCGAACCCGCCGGTCCCGGCGTCCCGGTCCAACCCGGGGCCGCCAGTTTGGGAGTCGCTGCCTGCCTCGGGCGAACCGACCGGCCCCAGGCCTGCGCCAGGCGAACCGACCGGCCCCAGGCCTGCGCCAGGCGAACCGACCGGCCCCAGGCCGCCTGCCTGGTGCGTGGCTGCCTGGCCCGCGCCTGCCGGGTTTGGGTCCTTTGGCGCCGGGCCGCGGTGATCGCCGACAGTGCCGGCGCCCTGGTCGCAGGGGGCGTGGCGGGTCAGCCGGTGAATGAGGGCATCGGCCATGAGCTGGCCCTTCCCGCGCGGGTCGCCGCCTGCCTTGGCGGTATCGACAACCTGGGTGAGGGTGTTGTAGATGGCCACGCCTTGCTTGAGCGGGATCAGGGCGCTGAGCAGGGTCATCCCGTACGCGGCCGGGCGCAATGAGACATGCCGGTCAGTGACTGCCTTCTCCCGGCGCTTGGTGAACACCTCGGGCTCGAGCCGGTACGCAGCATTGCGGGCGGCCGCGGCGAGTTCCCGGGACCCCATGGCGGCGAGCTTATCGTGGTCGGCGCTGATGAGCGCATCAATTTCCGCCCGGTGCCCTGCGGAGAGGAAAACGGTCTCGGTGGCCACGATCCTTGCCCTGTCCTCGCCGATCACCCCGGCCGTGATCGCATTCATGGTGTGTGGCAGTTCCCGGACCAGGACGGCGGCCAGTTCTGTGTGCTGGCGGCCGCGATGGGCAGATTCGTGCCGCGCGAGCCCGATCTGCAGGGCCACGCCCATGCCCAGTTTGGCCTTGGGCAGCCCGGCCCTGGCCTGCGCCAGGCGCTGCTGGGCCGCAAAGAGCGTTTCAGCCTGGACCTGCACGGCCGTCAACGCGTTCTTGGCCTCCTCCAGTCGGGCCACCACGTCCACCAGTGCCGCCCCGTAGACCTGGTCGACGACACCCTGGTCAAAGCCCGCCCCGGTGGCCCTCCCACCGAACGCGGTGACCACCTCGGTGGCGGCCCCGGCGAGCTGTCCGGCCCGGGTGGCCGCGGCCCGGCACGCGGAGGCGTGGCGGGCCTGCTGGTCCAGATACGCCACGGACCGGCTCTCCCGCACACCCCGCTCCACGAGCCCGGAGGCCTCAGCGGACCGCTCACGGGCTGTCGCGGCAAGCTGGTGGGCCAGGGCCGCATCCAACTGCGCCAACACCATCGGATCAAAAAATCCGCCGCACAATCCCACCAACACCCCCGCTGCCGCCACCACCGAAGCAGCACCGTCCCGGCCGCCAGCAGCGCCTGCCGGGACAAAGGTGGCTTGAGGCTTCGCCGGGACAAGGATGGCAGGGGCATCAGAGGCGCCAGTGGGATTCTCACCGTGCCATTCCGGTGCTGCCATCGCGCCCACCCCCTGCCGTTGAACCCCGGTTTCCTACTGCCCCAAAGTGGGAACTTTGTACGGAAACCATTAGCTTCTCTGCTACGTCTATTCTAAAAGAAGGGACTGACAAACAAACCGCAAACAGCCAATCGAGGGCCGGCCCGCCAACAACCTCCCGACCGGCACCCCCTGTGCAGGAACAAACGGGGCAACAATGCCATTTCAAGCCACCATCCCACGCATCTGGTGCCATGGCTCGTGATCGAAACCAGCCGCGGATAGGTTGGCGGTAGCAGCACCCTCGAGCAGGCCAGTCCACGGTGAGGCAGACCGCAAGGAAGGCTGCATCGACGTTGCCGCTGTGCAGGAAGGAAAATGGTCATTCGCGGGCAACACCACCCCCGGGCTCCAGCGTCAAACACGCACACGCCGCGCCCACTACCCGCCCCGTCCCGCCGGCCTCAGCGTAGGGACCCGGCCTCCGCGTGTTCAGCCTGAACTCGACAGGACTAGAAAACGAGCTTGAACCCAACGTGGGACGAAACGAATCCGAGCCGCTCATAGAAGCGGTGCGCGTCCTTCCTCGACACGTCCGACGTCAGCTGCACCAGGGCCGCACCCCGGCGCCGCCCCTCGTCAACGGCCCACCCCATCATGGCGGAGCCAAGCCCGTTGCCGCGCAGCGCCCCGTCAACCCTGACGGCCTCGATCTGCAAGCGCAGCGCCCCGGAACGGGCGAGCCCGGGAATGAACGTGAGCTGCATGGTCGCCACGACCGCGCCCTCAGAGTCATCCGCCACGCACAGCAGCTGGGCCGGGTCGGCGTCGATCGCGTAAAAGGCGGCCAGGTACGGGGCCCGGCGCTCCGGGGCGAACGACTCCCCCGCGGCCCGCAACTGGTCACGGGCGATGAGATCAACGATGCCGGCGACGTCGGACTCGGCGGCCCTGCGCAGCCGGAAGTCACTCCCTCCAACGGACAGGGTTACAAGGGTTTCCTGTGGCGGTCTCATGCCTCAATCCTTTCACGCCGTTCGGACCCGCCCGATGCCCGGATTGGGCGGCAGGTGCCGCTGCATGCGTGAATGGAGCTGTACACGAAAGGCCTGCCCATGAACCGCCTCCTTGTCCCGCTCCTAATCGCCGTCCTGGCCGCGCTTGCCGTGTCCGCGGCCGCCCGCTGGGTGCCGCGCAGAGGTGCCGCCCGGGCAATCACGTCCGGTTCAACGGCGGCGCCGACCCGCCAGGCCGAGGACAGGGCGATGGGTGCAGCACGGGTGCGGGACACTGCAGCCGTGGTTTTCGCCGCCGCCATGTTTCTAATCCTGTTCCGGCCGTCCGTCGCGCTCAGCGGCACGGTCGGTTTTGCCCTTGCCCTCAACCTCGGCCTGGCGGCGAGCGCCGGACTGCTGATGTTCTCCGCCCTGCCGCCAGCGAGGACGGCGCCGCCCCGGGGTCGGGACCGGGCCGCATCCGTCGCGGGAACGGCCGGCGGCCCACGGGCCCCTGGCCCCACCAACGCGCCGCAGCGCATCTCCCGCCGGGGGGCCGCCATTTTGCCCGGGGCCGCGGCACTCGCTTTCATTGCGTTTCTGGTGGCGACGGGGCTGGCCTCCTCAGCGGACGACGGCGGCCACCACCGGGTGCTGTTCGTCTCGGCCCCGGGCACCATGGTGGAGGCGCAGTTTCCGGGCTGGTTTTACGGCGTCCCGCTGATGCTGGTGGCCGTGGCGCTGGCCGGGTCCACGTACGCGGCCCTGTACCGCATCGCTTCCGCCCCGGCGCTGCCCGACCCCCGGATGGCGGGCCTGGACCGGCGTTGGCGGGAGATTTCCGCAACGGCCACAGTCCGCTTCGGCCTCGGCGCGCTGCTGTCCTATTTCGGGGCTGCGGCGCTGCTGGCGGGCGGCCCCGTGGCCGCGGCTGCGAACGCCGCCACCCCGGACGGGGCCGGTCCGTTGCAGCCCCTTTTTGCCCTGGGCGTGGCAAGTGCCGGTGCGGGGGCCGCACTGGCGGTGGCCGGCGTCGTGCTTCTGGTTCTGGCGGCCAGGGCGGCCCTGACCATCCGCACCGCCGTGCGGGCACCGGGACGCGGGCCTGGTGCCGGGCCGGCGGTCTTGCCGTGACCCCCGAACGGGACGCCCCGGCAATAACCGCATAAACTGGGTGGCACCATGACTTTGACTATCACCTACCCCGCCGCGCTTCCCGTCTCGGAACGCCGCGAGGATCTCATGGCCGCCATCGCCGCCAACCAGGTCACCATTATCGCCGGCGAGACGGGATCGGGAAAGACCACCCAGATCCCGAAAATGTGCGTGGAACTGGGCCTGGCCGAGAAGGGGTTGATTGGCCACACGCAGCCCCGCCGCCTTGCCGCGCGCACCGTCGCCGAGCGCATCGCCAGCGAGCTCGACGTTGAAATCGGTGCGGAGGTCGGCTTCCAGGTCCGCTTCACCGGCCACGTTGGCCCGCAAACCAAGATCAAGATCATGACCGACGGCATCCTGCTGGCGGAAATCCAGCGCGACCGCCTGCTGCGCAAATACTCGGTCATCATCATCGACGAGGCGCACGAGCGATCCCTCAACATCGACTTCATCCTCGGCTACCTGCGCCAGATCCTGCCCCAGCGCCCGGATTTGAAGGTCATCATCACCTCGGCCACGATCGACCCCCAGCGCTTCGCCGAGCACTTCGCCTCCGCCGATGGCCCCGCACCCATCATGGAGGTCTCCGGGCGCACCTTCCCCGTGGAAATCCGCTACCGCCCACTCAGCGGCCCGCTATCCGGGGCGGACGACGACGACTCCGGGACGGGTGCCGACCGCCACCTTGACGGCGGCAACAGCGAGGAGGACCGGGATCCGCTGGACGCCGTCTGTGACGCCGTGGACGAGCTTTCCCGCGAAGCCCCCGGGGACGTCCTGGTCTTCTTCTCCGGCGAGCGGGAAATCCGCGACGCTGCCGATGCACTGGCAGGGCGGATTAAGACCAAGCCGCGGCTGCGCGACGTCCAGATCCTGCCGTTGTTTGCCCGGCTGTCGCTGGCCGAGCAGCACGCGGTGTTCACGCCCGGCCCGCGCCGGCGGATTGTGCTGGCCACCAACGTCGCCGAAACCTCGCTGACCGTGCCCGGCATCAAGTACGTCATTGACACCGGCACTGCCCGCATCTCCCGGTACTCGCACCGGACCAAGGTCCAGCGCCTGCCCATTGAACGCATTTCCCAGGCCTCGGCGAACCAGCGCTCGGGCCGTTGCGGCCGTGTCTCGGACGGCATCTGCATCCGGTTGTACTCCGAGGAGGACTTCGACGCCCGCAGCGAGTTCACCGACCCTGAAATCCTGCGCACCAACCTGGCAGCCGTCATCCTCCAGATGACTGCCATGGGTGTGGCCAAGGGGCCCAAGGACGTGGAGAAGTTCCCGTTCGTGCAGCCCCCGGACTCCCGGGCCATTACCGACGGCGTGACACTGCTGCGCGAACTGGGTGCGGTGAACGCCCAAGGCGGGATCACCGGCGTCGGACGCCAACTCTCCCAGCTCCCGGTGGATCCGAGGCTGGGCCGGATGATCGTGGAGGCCGCGAAACGCGGTGTGGCCGCTGAAGTCATGGTGCTCGCGGCCGCCCTGACCATCCAGGACCCGCGCGAGCGGCCGACCGACAAGCAGCAGCTCGCCACCGAAAAACACAAGCGCTTCGTGGATGCGAACTCCGACTTCACCGGTTTCCTTAACCTCTGGCGGTATATCAAGGAAAAGCAGGGCGAGCTGTCCTCGAGCGCGTTCCGGCGCCTGTGCAAGGCGGAATTCATCAACTATTTGCGCGTGCGCGAGTGGCAGGATTTATTCACGCAGCTCAAGCAGATGGCGAAGCCGCTGGGCATCAAGGTGTCCGGCAACGACATAGACCCGGTGGCAAACCACGACGCCATCCACATGAGCCTGCTGACCGGGCTGCTGAGCCACATCGGCCTCTACGACCAGCGCAAGCGGGAGTATGCCGGGGCGCGCGGGACGAAGTTCATGGTGTTTCCGGGCTCGGCGCTGTTCAAGAAGTCGCCCGACTGGGTCATGGCCGCCGAACTCGTGGAAACCTCCCGGCTGTGGGCGCGCGTGGCTGCCAAGTTCGATCCCCTGTGGGCCGAGCAGGTGGCGCCGGAACTCGTGAAGCGCTCCTACAGCGAGCCGCACTGGTCCAAGAAAATGGGGTCCGTCATGGCGCACGAGAAGGTCACCCTGTACGGGGTGCCGATCGTGCCGGACCGCCGCGTCCACTACGGCCGGATCGACCCGGAACTCAGCCGCGAGATGTTCATCCAGCATGCGCTCGTGGAGGGCGACTGGCACACGAACCACAAGTTCTTCCACCGCAACCAGGCCCTGCTGGCCGAGGTGGAGGAACTGGAAACACGCATGCGTCGGCGCGACCTGCGCGTGGACGACGAGGCGCTCTTTGAGTTTTACGACGGGCGAGTGGGGTCCGAGGTGGTCTCCGAACGGCACTTTGACAAGTGGTGGAAGGACGCCAGGCACGATAACCCGGCACTGCTGGACTTTGACACGCACGTGGTCATGGCCGAAGAGCCCGAGCTTGACGAGACCGCGTTCCCGAAGATCTGGACCGAGGGCGAATTTGAGCTGCCCCTGTCCTACGAATTCCATCCCACCGCTCCGGGCTCTGTTCCCAACCCGTCCGACGGCGTGACGGTGCAGGTGCCGCTGCTGTTCCTTAACCAGCTGCACGAGGCCCCGTTCCGCTGGCAGATCCCCGGGCTGCGCGCCGAGCTGGTGACGGCCCTGATCAAGTCGCTGCCCAAGTCGGTGCGCAAGAACTTCATCCCCGCCCCCGACATGGGTCGGCAGGCAGCGGCCGCGCTGGCCGCTGACTTCAACCCCTCCGCCGACCCCCTGGAACCGTCACTGGAGCTGGCCCTGCGCCGGCTCAGGGGCCACGTCATCCCACCGGGCTCCTGGAACTGGGACGCCGTGCCCTCGCACCTGCGCATGACGTTCCAGGTCGTGGACAAGGACGGGCGCATCCTGGAGGAGGGGCAGGACCTGGCCGGGCTGCAGGCGCAGCTGGCCGGCGCCACCCGGCGCGCCATCGCCGAACAGCTCGGTGCCACGCCGAAGACGACACAGGCCGGGCGCGCCCCGCTCGGCACGCACGCTGCCGGGACCACGGCGCCGGGTGCGCCAACGGCGACAGGCGGAGGTCCGTCGTCGAACATCCCGGGCCGATCCGTGAGCCCACGTGACGGGTCCCTCGGGGCCGTAGGCCCAGAAGCTGACACCGTGGGGATCCGGGAACGCTCCGGCCTGACGGCGTGGAGTGTGGGCACGGTCCCGCGCGAGGTCAGGCGGCTCGTTTCCGGCCACACCGTCACCGGCTATCCCGCACTGGTGGACGAGGGCGCCACGGCAGGCGTCCGCATCTTCCAGCGCCAGGATGTGCAGGAATCCGCCATGCGCGGTGGCGTCATCCGGCTCCTGGCACTGCGCGTCCCGTCGCCGGACAGGTACGTGCTGGACCACCTGAGCAACACGGAGAAGCTGACGTTCAGCCAGAACCCGCACGGCAGCGTGGCGGAGCTGATTGCGGACTGCACCCTGGCCACAATCGACAAGCTCACCCCGGCGGAACTGCCCTGGAACGAGAAGGACTTCAACGCCCTGTATGAGGTGGTCAGGGCGGAACTTTTCGACTCGGTATTCTCGGTGACCGCCGTCGTCGAACGCGTCCTGGCGTCCAAGCTGCGCATCGACAAGGCGCTGCGGGCCAGCAACAGCCTGCCGCTGATCAGCGCCCTCAACGACGTCAGGCAGCAGCTCGAGCTGCTGGTCTACCCCGGCTTTGTGGCGAAGACCGGCTTTGCCCAGTTGAGTCAGCTCCCGCGCTATCTGGCCGCGATTGAGCGCCGGCTGGAGAAGCTGCCGTCCAATGTGGCCCGGGACGGCCAGTCGATGGCCGCCGTCCAGCGCCTGGAGGACGAATACGACGACGCCGTGGCGGCACTGCTGCCGTCGCAGCGATCCACCGGGGGGCTGGAGCACGTGCGCTGGATGCTTGAGGAACTGCGCGTAAGCTTGTTTGCGGTGGAGCTGGGGACGGCGTATTCGGTCTCGGAAAAGCGGGTCCGCGCGGCGCTGGCCAAGGCCCTGGCAGGGTAGGCGCCGCCCCCATCGAACGCTCCCTCAGTTTCGGGGCCGTATTGACGAACGCTCCCTCTCCTGCTGAGGGATCGTCTGCTCTTAATGCCCCGAAACTTAGGGAGCATCGGTGGGTAGGTGAACGTTGCCCTGGTTTGGCATCAAACGCGGGGCGGCCGGATCCGTGTTGTCAACTACCTGCGTGGCGCGCAGCCACGGGCTGGCGTCGGCGAAGTACAACCGCTGCCCTTGAACGTAACGGCCCATGTCCGGGTGTTCAGGGTCTGCCGGGGTTCCATCACGCAGGGCCATGCGCCGGGCTGTTTCAGCGAACGGCACGTCAAGGAACACGGAATAGTCCCACCGCGGAGCCAGTTCGTCGCGGTGCAAAAACATGCCCTCCACAATGCAGAGGGTGCCACTGCCGGCCTGCACGCGGGGAAAATCCAAGGGCACGTTCAGGCGGTGGTCGGAGGCTGCGGCGCGGTATGCGCCGTCGCCCTGCGGGCCGAACGGCACGAGGACGTCGCGTTCCAGGGCTGCGTAATCGTAGCTGTCGAGCCAGAAGCCCTCCGGCGAGTCGCGCCCGCGCCGGTGCCGGACGGCCCGCAAGTTGAGGAAGTCGTCGGCGTGGATGAGAACCACCGGGTGTCCGAGGGCAGCCAAGGCCACCGCGTAGGCCGCCGCGAACGTCGTCTTGCCGCTCCCGTCAACACCGTCCACGGCCACGAGGGTGAACCCCGGGCCGCTGGCCGGTGTCTCAGCGGCCAAGGCTCCGATCAATTCGTCGCGGGCATTCGAAGACACATGCCCTCCCTCGTCTCAACTGATGACGCTCCCGCTGCTCCGGGGCACTTTCCACCAACGCTCCCGCAGCATTGTCGGCCCGGATGCCGACGGGTAAGGGAGCGTCCCCAAAAACACCCCCGAAAGTGAGGGAGCGTCGGTTTCAGGAGTCAGGGACGAACTCGCCGTGGCCGGCGTCGCGCAGGGCTGCCCGGAGTTTTTCGGCATTCGCGTCCATCGCGGCAGGGTCCGGGTTGTTGTCCACGGTGCCGAAGTCGAAGTTCGCCAGGCTGTACGCCGGGAAGACGTGCACATGCAGGTGTTCCACCTCAAAGCCGGCGATGGTCAGCCCGGCCCGCGGCGCTCCAAAGGCGGACACCTGGGCCTGGCCGATGAGTTGCGCCACGGCCATCAGCTTGGTGACCAGCTCCGGCGCCGCGTCCGTCCACTTGTCCACTTCCAGGCGCGGCACCACCAGCGCGTGCCCGTCCGTGAGTGGCCCGATGGTGAGGAAGGAGACGCAGTCGTCATCCTTCCAAATGAAGCGGCCGGGGATGTCACCGTTGATGATCTTCGTGAACAGGGTGCTCAAGGGATGCTCCTAAAGGGTCGAGTTGTCCAGCACAAACCGGTACTTGACGTCGCCGGCCACCATGCGGTCGTAAGCCTCATCCAGCCCAGCTGCGGTGACCATTTCAATGTCGGAGACAATGCCATGCTCGGCGCAGAAATCCAGCATTTCCTGGGTCTCGGCGATCCCGCCAATCAGCGATCCACCATAGGCCAGGCGCTTGCGGATCAGCAGTCCGGGCTCCACCGGCGGCATCTTCGCCGGGGGCAGGCCCAGCTGGATCAGGGCACCGTCCCGGGCCAGCGTGCGCAGGTACTGGTTGATGTCGTGGACGGCCGCCACCGTGTCGATAATGGCGTTCAGCGTGCCCTTGGCGCCGGCCATCTGTGCGGGGTCGGAGGAGACCACCACGGAGTCCGCGCCCAATTCAAATGCCGCGGAAGCCTTGGACGGGGAGGTGGTGAAGACAGTGACGGTGGCGCCGAGCGCCTTGGCGATCTTGACGGCCACGTGGCCCAGGCCGCCGAGCCCGACCACGCCCACGGCGTCGCCGTCCTGAACGTCCAGGTAGCGCAGCGGCGAGTATGTGGTGATGCCGGCACACAGCAGCGGTGCAACGCCGGCAGGGTCCAGCCCGGAGGGCACCTTCAGCACGTAATTCTCATCCACCACAATCGAGGACGAGTAGCCGCCCTGCGTAATGGCGCCGCCGTTGCGTCGGTCGGCCACGCCGTACGTGCCGGTGTTGCCGTTCTCGCAGTACTGCTCAAAGCCTTCCAGGCAGGAGTCGCATTCGCGGCACGAGTCCACCATGCAGCCCACGCCCGCGGTGTCCCCCACCGAAAAGCCGACCACGCCGGCGCCCACGCGGGTGACGGTGCCGACAATTTCGTGGCCCGGGACCAGCGGGTACTTGGCCGGTCCCCATTCGGAGCGGATGGTGTGGACGTCCGAGTGGCACAGCCCGCAAAAGTCGATGGCGATCTCAACGTCGCCGGGGCCCGGTTCCCGGCGTTCGATGGTGCCGGGGTGAAGTCCGGACGTGGCGGAGGTGGCCGCGTATGCTTTTGCTTGCGTCATGCCCCAACCCTATCGCCGTTGGGTCCCGTCGCCACCGGCATCCCGGGGCGGTTTGACCACGCGGACCAGGACCCCGGGTACAGCGCCGCCGTGAATCCGGCAATCTCCAGGGCCGCGATCTGGTGGGCGGCCGTCACGCCGGAACCGCAATACACGGCCACCTCCGAGCCCTTCCGCACGCCCAGCGCCGCAAACCTGGCCCTCAACTCTCCCGCCGGCAGGAACGTCCCGCCCGGCGCCAGGTTCTCCGTGGTAGGCGCGCTCACGGCGCCGGGGATGTGCCCGGCACGCGGGTCCACCGGCTCCGTTTCCCCACGGAACCGCTCCCCCGCACGGGCGTCCAGGAGGATGCCCGCCCACGCGCCGGCCCCGTCGGTGTCCACGGTGTCCCTTGCCCCGAAACGGACGACGGCGTCACCGGCCTCCGCTTCGACCTCGCCCTGGGCGAGCGGAAGGTTGGCAGCGCGCCAGGCCGCCAGTCCGCCGTCGAGCAGGAAGACGTTGTCAATGCCGGCATGGCCCAGGAGCCACCACGCACGGGCAGCGGCCGCGGCACCGGAATCGTCGTACGCCACCACCGTGTCCCCGGCCTTGATGCCCCAGCGGCGCACGGCCGCCTGAAAATCAGCGCCGGCGGGAAGCGGGTGGCGGCCGTCACGCGGTTCCCCCCGGCCGGAGAGCTCGGTGGCAAGGTCAACAAAGACGGCGCCGGGAAGGTGGCCCGCAAGGTAATGGTCATGGCCGTGCGGGTCGCCCAGGACCCAGCGCACATCCAACAGCACGGTGCGCCGGCCGGCGGTCAGCCGCTCGTTGAGGGTGGCGGCGCTCATCAGGACGGGCATGTGTGCTCCTTTGCAATACAACGCTAAAAAATCAGGTGGTGCATTTCAAATCTAGTCCCGGGCTGCCCATCCTTCGCAAACTTCGCGCCCTTCACGGCGCAGGACAGTGCATGGCGTCGCGTTACGCTGGCTTCATGACGACTGAGCAAGCGGCGCAACGGGCCTGGACGCACCAGGCGATGCAAAAGGTTCAGGCGGAGAACAACCGCAGCGCGGACACGCACCTGTACAAGGTCGAGCTGCCGCCGAACTGGGGCGTGGACCTGTATGTGAAGGACGAATCCTGCCATCGCACCGGCAGCCTGAAGCACCGCCTGGCCCGCTCGCTGTTCCTGTTTGCGCTGGTCAACGGCTGGATTCACGAAGGCACCACGGTGGTGGAGGCCAGTTCGGGCAGCACCGCCGTCTCCGAGGCCTATTTTGCACAGCTGCTGGGACTGGACTTTGTGGCGGTCATGACCCGCGGCACCAGTCCGGAAAAGATTGCGCTTATTGAGAGTTTCGGCGGCCGCTGCCACTTTGTCGACCAGGCCGGTGAGGTCTATTCGGCAGCTGCTGCCATCGCCGCCGAAACCAGCGGGCACTACATGGATCAGTTCACCTACGCCGAGCGGGCCACCGACTGGCGCGGCAACAACAACATTGCCGAATCCATCTTCAGCCAGATCTCCCACGAACGCTTCCCTGAACCGTCGTGGGTGGTGGTGGGCGCCGGCACGGGAGGGACCTCGGCCACCATCGGCCGCTACATCCGCTACCACGGACACACCGCCCGGCTGGCCGTCGTCGACCCGGAAGGCTCCGCGTTTTACCCGGCCTGGAAGTCCGGTGACCTGTCCGTGGTGACAGGGACGTCCTCCCGCATCGAGGGGATCGGCCGCCCGCGGGTGGAACCGAGCTTTGTGCCCGGCGTCATCGATGCCATGGCCCAGGTCCCGGACGCCGCCTCGGTGGCCGCCATGATGCACTTTGGAGAACTCACCGGGCTCCACGCCGGCCCCTCCACGGGCACCAATCTGTGGGGCGTGTGGCCGCTGGTGGCCAGGATGCTGGCCGAGGGCGAACAGGGCAGCATCGTCACGCTTATGTGCGACGGCGGCGAGCGGTATGCGGGCAGCTACAACAGCCCCGCATGGCTGGCCGAAAAGGGCTTGGATCCGGAACCACACCTGGCCACCATCCGGGAGTTCTTCGCGACGGGGGTGTGGGCCGGCTAGGCCAGGGGCTAAAGCTCCACTGACTCGCCGGCGGCAAGATGCCGGAATTGCGTGCCGTGCTCGGCGCCCACGCGGGCGATGTGGGACTCGGTGAAGGCCAAGCCGGTCTCGTTGAGCAGGCCGTCGTGGATCTGAAACGCCTTGGCTGCCCGCACGGAGACCACAAAGTCCACTACTTCGGCGACCTTCGACCAGGGTGCGTGGACGGGGGCCAGGAGCGTGCCCACCTGAACCCCGGCCGGAACGATCAGGGAGTCACCTGGGTGGTAGACGGCGTCGTCCACCAGATAGCCGACGTTGGCAACCACCGGGATCGACGGGTGGATCAGGGCGTGCTGGCCGCCAAAGCAGCGGATGGTGAAGCCGGCGGCCGTGAAGGTGTCACCGGCAGCGGCGTCGTAGACCTGCCCGGCCGCGTCCGGCGCGGCGGCGCGCAGGGCGTCCGCCACGACGGCCGGGGCGTGGAGGGGCAGTCCGGGGTTGGCAGCCAGCGCGGCAAGGACGGCGTCCTGGTCGATGTGGTCGGCGTGCTCGTGGGTGATCAGGATGGCGTCGGCACCAGCCAGCGCCACATCGGTTTCGGAGAAGACGCCGGGGTCGATCACCAGCACCGCGCCATTCTTTTCAAGCCGGACACAGGCATGGGTGTATTTGGTCATCAGCATGGTGCCAGCATATGCCGGTGGCGGAACCGGGCCAAGGGCGCCGTGCCCGGCCGGCAACTCCTCAGCCCGGTGCGATAGTCTGGTTTATTGAGCGAAAAGCAAGTGAAACGTAAGTGAAAGCAGGTTGGCAGGATGTCGGAAGTGCCGGTGAAGGAGCAGCGCGTCACCAAGCAGCGCCTGGCCATCAGCGCCGCGCTGGATGGCCTGGAGGACTTTGTCAGCACGCAGGAACTGCACCGCCTGCTGTATGAGCGGGACGTGCGGGTATCGTTGGCCACCACGTACAGGATATTGGCCTCCATGGCGGAGGAGGGCCTGGTGGACACCCTGCGCAACGGCGAGGGCGAATCCGTGTACCGCCGGTGTTCCGCCACGAGCCACCACCACCACCTGCTGTGCCGCAGCTGCGGCAAGACCGTGGAGGTTGAGGCTCCGGCCGTGGAAAGCTGGGCGGCCCGGATCGCTGCGGAAAACGGCTTCACCCAGGTCCAGCACACCGTGGAGATCTACGGCCTGTGCCCGGAGTGCGGGGCCGCCTGAGCCGCCACAATTGTGCGCGGGATTGTGCGCAAGCCCCGCCATCGGCCCGACGTATAAGAAACCCCGCCGTAGTTTATGCGCAGAGCGGCAGCGCGAACGCTGCGCAGCTTGTCCACTGGCGCAGTTCCCGCCGCCGACACGGCGCATAATATAAGTGTCCGGTGAACATGCACACACCCGGGCCGAAAACTGACCCATAAGGAAAGTACGCGCTCACCATGCGCACCCCCGGGGCGCGAACCCGCGCATAGTGACAAAACCGTCGGGCCGGGGGCCGAAAAGCTTATTGGCCGCGGCTCATTGGCGGAACAAAGTCGCCCAGCGGCTCACGCACCCACCAGTCACCGGAGTCCCGCCGCTCCCGCCACGTGCTGTACCGGTAGCTGAAAATGCGAGCCCGGACCCAGGCCGGCGGCTGGCCGTTGAACGGATCGCGGCGGAGCAGGCGCAAGGTTGCCGGATCGGCGTCGAGCAGCTTGTTCAGGAACGGCACAAACCAGTTCAGCCCGGGTGAGCCGAGGGCGAGGAACCACATGAGCCAGTCGAGCCGCAGGTGGTACGGGGCAAACTGCCGCGGCCTGCGCCCCGGCTCCCCCGGCTTGCCGCGAAAGCCGTATTCACGCCAGTCGCCGGCCTCCGGGTCCCCGGCCGTCCCTTCAACCACCACCTCGTACCTTTCCCGGGTGATTGAGCCAAACGCGCCGTAGGCATTGGCCAGCCGCCACCGGTTGAAGCTGCCGTTCATGACTTGGCTGCGCGAGAACAGGTTCCGCAGCGGCCACCAGCTGAGCACCGCCACCAGAATCCCCATCGCCAGCACGACGACGGCGAACCAGGCCGGCATTCCCGTCCCACCTTGCTCCGGGGGCCAGTGGGCGGCCACGCCGGAGAAGGCTGCCACAATGGTGATGGCATTGAGCCACGCAAAGTTGCCGGACATGACCAGCCAGCACTGGGTCACGATGATGATGGCGGCCGCCACCGTGGCTGTCGGCTGCGGCGCAAACAGGAAGAACGGGACCACCAGCTGCACGAAGTGGTTGCCCAGCACCTCGGCCCTGTGCAGCGGTTTGGGCAGGTGGTGGAACCACCAGCTGAGCGGGTTCGGCATGGGCTGGGTCTCGTGGTGGTAGTACAGGGCGGTGAGGTCCCGCCATACAGGGTCGCCGCGCAGCTTGATCAGGCCGGCACCAAACTCCAGCCGGAACACCAGCCAGCGGAAGGCGAAAATGGTGATGGCCGGCGTCGTGGTCTGGTCGGAGCCCAGGAAGGCGGCTAGAAAGCCGGCCTCCAGCAGCAGGATTTCCCATCCGAAACCGTAAAACACCTGGCCCACGTTGACGATCGACATGTAAAGCAGCCACATGGCCAGGAAGGCGGCCATGGGCACCCAGGCGGGGCCGCGCTGCGGGAGCCCGGCCACCACGGCCAGCCCCACCACGACGCCGGTCCAGGCCACGGAGCGCAACAGCCGGTCGGTGTAACGCCATGCAAACAGTGTGGGCCCCGGCGGGCGAACCACGCGGGCCAGGTAGCGCGGCACGGGCAGCAGTCCGTGTTCGCCCAGCAGCGCCGGGAACTGCAGTGCACTGGAGACGAAGGCGATCACGAAGATGGCAGCGATGCCGCGCTGGAGCACAAACCGCGCCAGCCCGAAGTCCGCAGAAGCAAACCAGTCCATGCCAAACCAGTCCATGAACCAACGCTAGCCCCATAGTTCTGCGCATGGTTAAGCCCCAAGTGTGCGCCACTTCGCAAGTGGCGCAGCGCGGGGTGCTACGCGTGCGCAGAAATGGAAGCGGCCCGCGCCGTCCAGCCCCGCCGGCGCCGCCACCCGCCCACCAGGCGGCAAACCACGTAAATGACAAAGGACAGAGTGGTCACGTACGGCGAAATCGGGATCCGCCCGCCCAGTGCCAGCATGATCCCGCCCACCGTGGACACGACGGCAAAGGCGACGCTCAGCGCTACCACCATCCGTGGCGCCGCCGTCACCTGCAGGGCCGCGGCCGCCGGGGTGATGAGCAGGGCCAGCACCAACAGCGCACCCACCACCTGGATGGACAGCGCCACGGAGATGCCCAGCAGAAACATGAACGCCAGCGAAAGCGTGCGCACCGGAATGCCGCGCGCGTCCGCTATGTCCGGGTCCACGCTGGCAAACGTCAGCGGGCGCCAAATCACAACCAGCCCCGCAATGACCACCAGGGCCGTCACGGCCAATGCGGAGAGCTGGGTGGAATCCACCGAGACGATCTGCCCGGTCAGCAAGCCAAACTTGTTCGCCGCCCGCCCCTGGTACAGCGAGAGAAACAGGATGCCCAGGCCCAGCCCGAACGGCATGATGACGCCAATCACCGAATTCTTCTCCCGCGCCCGCACCCCCATGGCGCCCAGCAGCAGCGCGGCCAGCACAGAGCCCACCAGCGAACCGCCAATGACGTCGGCACCGACCAGCAGGGCAAAGGATGCCCCGGCAAAGGAAAGTTCCGCGATCCCGTGGACGGCAAACGCCAGGTCCCGCATCATGACGAAGGTGCCGATCAGCCCGCCCACCAGGCCCAGGATGGCGCCGGCCAGCAGGGAGTCGCGGAACAGCGGCAGCAGTTCCGCGTAGTCGGTGAAGTTAAACACCGCGCTGGTGAAGTCCGCCCAGCTCATGCGCCCTCCGCCAAGTCGTCCGCAGGCCATCCGTCCGGCAGTCCCTCCGGGTGGCCGTCGATCACGGCCTCGGGCATGCCCACCACCACAATCCGCCCCTTGCTGTGCAACACCTCAACGTGGGTGCCGTACAGCCTTGAAAGGACTTTGGTGGTCATGACCTCCGCCGGCGTCCCGACAGTGAACCGGCCGCCAGCCAGGTAGAGCACCCGGTCCACATGCTCCAGGATCGGGTTGATCTCATGGGTAACAAAAACGACGGCGGTCCCGTTACCCTTGGCCTGCTGGCCCACCAGCGCGCTGACGGCCTTCTGGTGGTTGAGGTCCAGTGAGAGCAGCGGTTCGTCGCACAGCAGCACCTTGGGGTTGGGCGCCAGGGCCTGGGCTATGCGCAGCCGCTGCTGCTCGCCGCCTGAGAGCATGCCAACGGGAATCCTGGCATACTGCGTGGCACCCACCTGCGCCAGAAGCTCGTCGACGCGGTGGCGGTAGGCCCGCCCGCGGAGCCTGATGCCCCATTTGTGCCCGTCGACGCCAAGGCCCACCAGGTCCCGGGCCCGCAGGGGGGTGTCCGGGGGAAAATGTTTCTGCTGGGGGACGTAGCCAATGCTGCGGTGACCGCGCCGGGCGGGTTCGCCGTCGAACGTCAGGGACCCGGAACTCAGGGGGGCCATCCCCAGCAGCACCTTCAGGAAACTGGTCTTGCCGCTGCCGTTGGCACCCAACACGGCGAGGAATTCGCCGGGGGCAATGTCCAGGTTGAGCCCGTCCCAGAGCAGCCGGTTCCCGTAGCCTAGCTTGGCGTCCCGCAGGCTGACGGCGGGCCTCCCGGCGGGATCCGCGGCCGGGCGCGTCGGGACGGAAGGGCTCACTTGGCGGTGGCCTTGGTCTGCTCCAGTGCCTTGGCCAGGTTCGCGGTGTTGGTGCCCATCCAGCCCAGGTAGCTGTCGCCGGCGGGCAGGGTCTCGGCGAAGTCCACCACGGGAACGCCTGCCGCCTGGGCCGCCTTTTTGACCTCCAGGGTCTGCGGGCCCTCGGTTTGCGCATTGTAGGCCAGCAGGTCCACAGTTCCTGATTTCATGAGTGCCACAGTATCGCGAAGCACCGTGGTGGGGACGTCGGAGCCGTTTTCAATGGCCGTGCTGAATTCCGCCGGCGTTTTGTTCACCAGCCCGGCCTCCTGCAGCAGGTAGAGCGGCACTGGCTCGGTGATCGCCGCCGTGGACCCGGGGTAGGCGGCCTTCAGCGCCGACAGCTTGTCCTCAACGCCGCCCACCCCCTGCTTGAACGTGGCGGCGTTCGCTGCGAACGCGGATGCATTGGCCGGGTCAACAGCGGTGAACCGCTTGGCCAGCTCGTCCGCCAGACGATCCATGGTGGGCAGCGAGTACCAGACGTGCTCGTTGAAGTCAGCACCCGTGTCCAGGCCAGACAGCCCGGTGACGGTGACCACCTTGGCCGGGTCCAGGATGCCGCTGGCCAGCTGGCCGAAGAAGTCGTCGTAGCCGCCGCCGTTTTCAATGCCGACGGCGGCCTTGGAGACGGCCAGCTTGTCCTGGGCGGTGGCCTCGTAGGAGTGCGGATCGGCGTCGGCCCGGTCAATGATGGAATGCACCTGAACCGCGTCGCCGCCGATCGCCTCCGCGATGCTGCCGTACACATTGGTGGAGGCCACCACCGGGATCTTTCCGCCGTCCGAGGGGGTTCCCGTGGATGCGTTGGATCCGCCCCCGCACGCGCCCAGCGCCAGCGTGGCGGCCACGGCAAGTCCGAGGGTCAGGGTCGTGCGGCGCAGGTGCATGCGAAGGTCCTCCAGGGATGCTAATGAGAATAATTACCAATAAGACTTACATCAGCATAGTCCCCATCTGCCGGACCGGAAAATCGCTGGCGCGATTTGCCGGTCACCTGGCAGTCGTGGGCCCACCCATCTGCCGGACCGGAAAATCGCTGGCGCGATTTGCCGGTCATCTAGCGGGCACGGTCCCATCCACCGTTCGCATCAAGCCCTGCGGCGCTCGTGGATCTGAGTCTGGGTTGCATCGCGGATCTCGCCCACCAACTGCTCAATGACGTCCTCGAGGAACAGCACGCCCCTGGTTTCCCCGTCCGGGGAAATCACGCGCGCCACGTGGGAGCCCGTCCGCTGCATGATGGCCAGCGCGTCCTCAATCTCCTCGTCCATGGCCAGGTTGACCATGGACCGGACGCGGGCCTCGCCAATGGGCATTTCGTAGCGGGCCACCGGGATGGGCAGGACGTCCTTCAGGTGCAGGTACCCGAGGAGGTTGCCGGCGTCGTCGACAAAGACGAACCGGGAGAAGCCGGTCTTGCCCACCTTGTGCTCAAAGTCCACGGGGGTGGCCGAGACCGGCAGGGTCACCACCTGATCCAGCGGCACCATGATGCCCTGGGCCGTTTGGGTGGAGAATTCCAGTGCGCCGTTGATCAGCCCGGTTTGGTCGTTCATCAGGCCGCTGCGGGTGGATTCGGCCACAATGGACTGCACCTCCTCCAGGGTGAAGGAGGAGGATACCTCGTCCTGCGGCACAATGCGGAACAACCGCACAATGTGGTTGGCGCTCCAGTTCAGTGCCACGATCACCGGCCGGACCGCCTTGCCGATGAAGACCAGCGGCGGGGCCAGCAGCAGCGCCGCCTTGTCCGCGGCCGAAACGCTCATGTTCTTGGGCACCATCTCGCCAAAGGTCACGTGCAGGAACGTCACCAACAGCAGCGCCACCACAAACGCCACGGGCCCGGAAATGCCGTCGTCAATGCCCAGCGCATGCAGCGGGACGGAGAGCAGGTGGTGGATGGAGGGTTCCGCCACGTTGAGGATCAGCAGCGAGCACACCGTGATGCCCAGCTGCGAACAGGCCAGCATGAGAGAGACATTTTCCATGGCACCGAGCGTGACCTTGGCCCGTTTGGACCCGGCGTCCGCCAGCGGCTCAATCTGGCTGCGGCGTGCGGACATGATGGCAAATTCCGCCGCCACAAAGAAGGCGTTGCCCAGCAGCAGCACCACCAGCCAGGCAATTCCCGCCCACGCGCTCATCGGCGGCCACCGCCCTTCGGGTCTTCCCCGGTCGCCCCGGTTTCGGGCGCAGGCGCCGGGATGAAGCAGATCCTGTCAATGCGGTGGCGTTCCAGCCGGTCCACCACCAGGGTGCCTCCCTCGACGGGCACGGTGTCCCCGGCCACGGCAAGCCGGCCCAGTTCCGCCATCATGAACCCACCCACGGTCTCGTAGCCGGCTTCATCGGGCACGTTGAGCGGGCCGATGCGTTCGGAGACTTCGTCGGGGCGCATGAGGCCGGGAAAGAACCAGTTGCCGTCGGCGCTTTGCAGGATGCCAGGCTTGGTCCTGTCGTGTTCGTCGGAGACCTCCCCGACAATCTCCTCCACCAGGTCCTCCAGTGTGGTGACGCCGGCGGTGCCGCCGTATTCGTCCTGGACCACGGCCATTTGCAGGTTGCCTTCACGCAGTTCCAGGATCAATGCATCGAGGTGGACGGTTTCGGGAACGCGCAGGACGTCGGTCATGATGGCGCCGGCCTCGATGTCGGGGCGCTTGCGGAAGGGGATGGAGACTGCCTTTTTCAGGTGGACCACGCCCAGGATGTTGTCCGGGGAGTCGCCGATGACGGGAAAGCGGGAATAGCCGGTGCGCCGGGCGGCGTCGATGATGTCCGCCACGGACTGCTCGGACTCGATGGTTTCCACGCGCATGCGCGGGGTCATGACATCGGCGGCCGTGCGTTCGCCAAAGCTGAGCGTGCGGGCCACAAAACGGGCCGTGCCTTCGTTCAGGGTGCCCATCGCGGCGGAGCGGCGCACCAGGGAAGCCAGCTCTGCCGGAGAGCGAGCGCCGGAGATTTCCTCCTTGGCCTCCAGGCCGAACAGGTGCAGGACCTTGTTGGAGAAGCCGTTGAGCACCAGGATGGCGGGCTTGAAGATGGCGGTGAACACCAGCTGGGGGCGGGCCACAGCCTTGCCTATCTCCAGGGACTTGGCGATGGCCATGTTTTTGGGCACCAGTTCGCCAATGAGCATGGAGAGCAGGGTGGCCACCACCATGGCCACGGTCAGCGCGATCGGTGCCGCGGCCGCCTCTGGTAAGCCCAAGGAGGCCAGCGGCACGGACAGCAGCGCACCGAGCGAGGGTTCCATGAGGAAACCGGTCAGCAGCGTGGTCAAGGTGATGCCGAGCTGGCAGCTGGAGAGCTGTGTTGAGAGTGACTTGAGGCAGCGAAGCAGCGGTTCGGCCGCTTTGTCGCCGCTGTCCACGGCACGCTGCACGGTGGACTGGTCCAGTGCCACGAGCGAAAATTCAACGGCCACAAAGAACCCTGTGCCGAGGATGAGCAGCAGGCCTGCTGCCAGGAGGAGCCACTCCATTAGAGGTCCCCCGTTTCAGCGTGGATGCTGCGGGGGCTGGCCGCCGGCGGAGGGTGGTCGGCGCCGGGGCCGGCCGTCGTGGGCGAGGAAGTGTGGTGGGCTCTTGTGCCGGGTTTGCCGGCTTGTGCACCGTTCGCGCCGGGGCGTGTGTGGACGCCCTGCGAACCGTTGCGCCGGCCCCTAGATTTACTTTCCATAGGATTTTTAGTCTACATGAGCGGCACCGGACCGCCTGGGGAAGCGGGAATTGTTCGCCCGAAGCTTTTCAGCCTTCCGCCAGCACTGTGTGCCCGCCCAGGCCGTGAAAGGCGCGGCGGTGGTAGACCATGGGCGCTCCGGCTGCAACCGGTGCGATGACCTCCACGACGGACGCGGCCACCAGCAGCGAACCGCCTGCGGGCGTGCGGCTGAGAACTTGGCAGCGCAGGGCGTATCCGGCGTGCAGCAGCAGCGGCTCCCCGGTTTCGAGCCGGGTCCACACCATGCCTGCTGTGAAGCGCTCGGTGGCGGGGCTCGCAAAGGCCCTGGCCAGCCCGACGTCGGCCGTGGTGAGCAGGTGCACCACGAGCGAATCGGCGACGGCGATGGCCGCGGCGGAGCCGGACTGGGAGGCAAGCGAAAATGCCAGGATGGCCGGTTCAGCGGAGACGGAGGCGACGGAAGAGGCAGTGATGCCGACCGGCCCGGTGCCGATGTCCGCGGTAATGATGGACACTCCCGCGGGATGCCCGCCAAACGCCGCCTTGAAGGCCGCGGCGCCCGTGCTTTCAGCGACCGTGCTGGTGTCCGGCTGGGCCGTCATGACAAGTTCCTTCCGGTTCCCTATCGGGCGGGCCGCAAACACTGCGGGCCACGTACAACAATAAAACCTCAACCATGGTTCAGGTCAAATCGGCACCCACGCCGGCTGACCCGCAATAGTCCCCGCCCGCCCCCACCTCGTTCCCCGGTCGTGGCCCCTCGCGAGCGTGGGCCCCTTCGAAAAAGCATGCTTTTGGGGCATTTTTCGACCGCAAATGCGGTCAGACGGTTGGGCCGGGACCGTCAAAGGCGCGGGCGCCGGGACCCTGCCCGGCCACCAGGTCGGACGGATTGACAAAGCCGCACTCCTCCAGCGACAGGCAGCCGCAGCCAATGCAGCCACCCAGGCTGCCGCGCAGCTTTTCCAGGGCATTGATGCGCGCGTCCAGTTCGCCCCGCCAGTGCGCTGAAAGCCGCTGCCAGTCGTCCCGGGTGGGCACGGCGTCGGTGGGCAGCTCGACAAAGGATTCCGCCACCAGCGCCAGCGGTATGCCCGCACGCTGGGCGGCCCGGATCACTGCCACGCGCCGCAACACGGAGCGGGCGTAGCGGCGCTGGTTGCCGGCCGTGCGGGTGCTGGCGATGAGTCCGCGCCGCTCGTAAAAGTGGAGTGCTGACACGGTGACCGCGCTGCGTTCGGCAAGCTGGCCCACGCTCAGCTGTTCGGTCGCGCGGGGTCCAGGGTCGTCGTCGTTCATCTAGGGCCGTTCATCAAGGAAGCACGGACCTACTGACCGGAGACGCGCCGGATTCCGGCCACCGCCTCGGCCAAAAGGTCGTTGATACCGGCCGAGATGTCGATGATGACGGCGCGCTCGTCCCCGCCCAGCGGTTCCAGCGCGGCGAGCTGGGAGGCGAGCAGGGCCGGCGGCATGAAGTGCCCGGAGCGGCCTTCCAGCCGGGAGCTGAGCACCTCAAGGGAGCCGTCAAGGTGCAGGAAAATCGTGTCCGGTGCCTTGGACCGGATGGCGTCTCGGTATTTGCGCTTAAGCGCCGAACAGGCTATGACGATCCCGGCGGCGGTGGTGTTGGCCAGTTCGTTGCCGACAATTTCCAGCCAGGGCCAGCGGTCCTCGTCGTTAAGCGGGGTGCCGGCGGCCATCTTGCTGATGTTGGCCATGGGGTGCAGGGAGTCGCCATCCAGGAACGGGATGTCCATGGCGTCGGCCACGAGCGCCCCGATGGTGCTTTTGCCGGAGCCAGAGACCCCCATGACGACGACGCGGGTGATGGCGGGGGTGGTGGTGTCATTCGGGGTGTGCACGGGCGTTTCCATACTCTCCTGTATATCAAAGCCTGGGCCGGGGCGCCCCATCGGGCTGCCCCGCCCGGGGCTTGGGTCTGCCATGTGACTTTAGAGCCGGGTGTCGAAGGAATCGCAGAAGACGTTCTCATTGAACGTGCCCTGGAATTCCGAGAGTCCCTGGATCTTCTCCACCGTGGCACGGATGGCCTCCCTGGTGGCCGCATGGGCGTGGATGGCCGTCTTGACCATGGGCACGTCGATGAGGTGGTTGGGCTGGTTCAACGATACAAACACGGTGGGGACCTCGGTGACGTACCACGGGATTTCCGCGGCCATCGGAGTGGACCACTTGATCCGGATCGCCGCTTCCTGGGCGAAGCCCTTCACGTTGGCAACCACCAGTGCGGCGTCATACTTCCCGGAGTAATCGGCCGTGGCTTCATCGGAGATGACGGACATGAAGTTCACGCCCTCCTCCCCCGCTGCCCTGCGCTGATCGGCGGTCTTGAAGATGTGCACCTCAAAGCCCACACTTTCGAGCTCCTCGGCCACCACATCCAGGTACCCAAACGGGTCCGCCAGGGTGAAGTCGGAACCGCTTGTGCGTGGCCGGGGTGATGGGCAGGTTGCGGGCCGTGTCCTTGACGAGGGTGACGGTCTTGTCCGCAATTGCACCGGCAATGGCCAGGTGTTCGGCGCGGCCGATTGCGGCCAACGCCCCCACGGGCGGGACCAGGGAGTCCCTGTCCTTCACATGCAGACCCAGCGAAGCCTTCAAGGCCAGAATGCGGCGCAGCGCATCCGTCAGGCGCTCATCGGTGATGACGCCGTTGCGGTAACCGTCCAGCATGAAACCAAAATCTTCGGCAGGGTTGCGGAAGAACAGGAACATGTCGCAGCCTGCCGCGATGGCAGCAGGCACCAGGTCGCGGCGGCGCATGGCCGCGGTCATGCCGATCATCTGGGAAGCGTCGGTCAGGACCAGGCCGTTGAAGCCGAGTTCGCCGCGCAGCAGGTCCCCGAGCAGCTCCGGCGCCAAGGTGGCGGGGCGCACGTCGGCGTCCGCGAGCCCGGGCACGAAGCGCCGCGAAAGTTCCGGCGCCCCGATGTGCCCGGCCATGATGGACTGCACGCCATGGCCGATCATTTCCCGGTACACGTGGCCGTACGTCTTGTTCCAGTCCTCATATCCGAGGGTGTTGTAGGAGGAGACCACGTGCTGGTCGCGTTCGTCGATCCCGTCGCCCGGGAAGTGCTTCATGGCGCAGGCGGTGGGCGACTCGCTGATGCCGTCGAAGTATTCCTTGGCCCGCTCCACCACCACCTCGGGAGTGTTGCCGAAGGACCGCGTGGAGATCACGGTGTTGCGCCAGTTGTAGTGGATGTCCACTATCGGCGCGAACGCCCAGTTGCAGCCCAGCGCCGCGGTTTCGATGCCTGCCACCTGCCCCATTTTGCGGGCAATGGATTTGTCGGGGTGGGAGCCGGCCTGCAGATGGGTGGAGACGAACGTTCCGTCGTCGCAGCTGCCGGCTCCGCCCATTTCGGGGTTGGACGCCACCAGCAGGGGGATCTTCGTTTTGGACTGGGCGTAGCGGATATGTTCCTGTACCGCCCCGGACGGGCCCGGCCGGTAGCGCATGCCGCCCACGTGATAGTTTTCCAGGACGCCGTCCAGATACCCCGGGGTGAAGTCGTTGTTGTGGTTGATGAACAGCTGGCCGATCTTTTCCTCCAGCGTCATCGACCCAATGGTCGACTCCACCCAGGCCACGGCGGCGTCGTCCAGGTTGAACGGCGCGGCCCGCATGTCAACTTCGTAAGTCATTGCTTCTCCAGGTGCTTGCTTGAATGCTTTGTGTTAGGCGCGCTGGGTTTCGACGGCGCTGTGGTTTTCGACGGCGCTGCAAAGACGTGCGACGGCGTCGCCCACCTCTGCGGGGACCGGCACCGAAATGTCCAGCACCACGGAGGCCTCATCCGCGCCGAGCGGTTCCAGGGTGGCCAACTGGGATTCGAGCAGTGCCGCCGGCATGACGTGGCCGGAGCGCCCCTCGAGCCGGGATCCGAGTATCTCCCTGCTCCCGGCCAGGTGCAGGAATACCGCATCCGGAGCCTGTGTGCGGATGGCGTCCCGGTAGCTGCGCTTGAGGGCCGAACATGCCACCACGAGCCCGTTGCCCGAGCCGGCCAGCTCACGGCCCACCGTTTCCAGCCAAGGCCGGCGGTCGCCGTCGTTCAGCGGGTTTCCGGCCGCCATTTTGGCAATGTTTTTCACCGGGTGCAGCGAGTCCCCGTCCGTGAACGGCAGGCCGAGCTCGTGCGCCACGAGGGCGCCGACCGTCGTCTTGCCGCAGCCGGAGACCCCCATCACCACGATGTGTTTCGGTGCTTTTGTGGAAGGCGCCACAGCAGCGGTTAGCGCGTCGGTCACCAGTCGTGCACCGTGCCGTCAACGAGGCGGTTGTACGGCAGGTAGGCCTGCTGATACGGGAACGCCTTGGCGGCCTCCTCGTTGAACTCGACTCCGATGCCGGGGTTCTCCCCCGGGTGCAGGTAGCCGTCCTTGAAGGTCATGGACTGCTGGAACACCTCGTTGGTCGCATCAGAATGCGGCATGTATTCCTGGATGCCGTAGTTGTGGATGGCCAGCCCCACGTGCAGTTGCGCGGCAAAGCCGATCGGAGAGATGTCGGTGGGGCCGTGGAAGCCGGACTTGATCTGGTACTGGGCGGCGAAGTCCATGACCTTCTTCAACGGAGAGATGCCGCCGAAGTGGGTTGAAGCAGCACGCACGTAGTCGATCAGCTGTTCCTTGATGATGGTCTGGAAATCGTAGACCGTGTTGAAGATTTCACCGATGGCCAGCGGGGTGGTGGTGTGCGAACGGACCAGGCGCAGCGCCTCCTGGTTTTCGGCCGGTGTGCAGTCCTCCAGCCAGAAGAGGTCGTACGGCTCCAGGGCCTTGCCGAGCTTGGCGGCCTGGATGGGCGTCATGCGGTGGTGGCCGTCGTGCAGCAGCGGCAGCTCGGGGCCGAACTCGTTGCGGACCGCCTCAAAGACGGTGGGCAGGTGGCGCAGGTAGGCGCGGGTGTCCCAGTCTTCTTCCTGCGGGTAGGCACCGCGACCGGCGGGCTCGTAGTCGTAGCGCTCGCCCGAGGCCTGGGCCTGGGCGGCAACGCCGTAGACGGCCTTGATGCCGGGGATCGCGGTCTGGATGCGCACCGACTTGTAACCAAGTTCCAGGTGCTCGCGGACGGAGTCGAAGAGCTGCGGGATGTCCGTGCCGGAGGCATGGCCGTAGGCGCGCAGGCCGTTGCGGGAGGCACCGCCGAGCAGCTGGTAGACGGGCATGTTGGCAATTTTGCCCTTGATGTCCCACAGTGCCATGTCGACGGCGGCAATGGCGGCCATGGTGACCGGGCCGCGACGCCAGTAGGAGCTGCGGTAGATGAACTGCCAGGTGTCCTCGATGCGCTGCGGGTCGCGGCCGATGAGCAGCTGCGCCACGTGCTCCTTGAGGTAGGCGGCCACGGCCAGTTCGCGCCCGTTCAGCGTAGCGTCGCCGATGCCTACCACGCCTTCGTCAGTGGTGACCTTCAAGGTCACGAAGTTGCGGCTGGGGCTGGTGACAAATACTTCTGCGGAAACAATTTTCACGAAGAGTTCCTTCCGGAGGGGCTGGTGTGATGGGTACGGTTCAGGGGAAAGGCTGGGAGGGGGCCGGCGCTGGCGGTCAGGCCGGCCCCGGGTCACTGGCCGGCGGAGCCGCCGTCGGTGGGGTCGGCGTCGGTGGTGCCGGTGGTTCCGGTCGAGCCGCCATCGACGGCATTTTGGCGGGAGGTGTTGATGCGGATGAGGCGGCGTTCGCTGATCTCGTGGACAATTTGCTTGTGCTTGGCGTCCGTCAAGGGGTAGATGACCATGACGACCATTGCCAGCACGGCGAAGACCAGCGGCAGCACGCCGGCTCCTGCGCGGATGCCCAGCAGTGCATGGTCGCTTTGCTGGGTGGCACCAGCGGTGTAGCCGCCCCAGGCGAGCGCAAAGGCGGCAAGTGCGCCGCCAACGGCCTGGCCGGTCTTGCGGGTGAAGGAGAATAGCGCGTAAGTAATTCCTTCCGTGCGGATGCCCGTCTTCCACTCACCGTACTCCACGGTGTCGGCTTCGAGGGCCCAGACCAGCATACTGACCAGCAGGATGCCGACTTGGGTGATCAGCACGCCGGTGAAGGCGAGCCACACCGTAGAGGCAGGGGCGACGAACACGACCAGGCCTCCGATGGCCATCAGCACTGCGGCGCCCAGGTAGATGTGCTTCTTTCCGAAGGCCCGGACCAGCCGGGGCAGGATGGCGGCCATGCCAAAGGTCAGCACAATGTTGATGATGGACATGACCGCGTAGAGCTCCAGGGAGTGCAGCACGTCGCGGAAGTAGTAGATCTGCACCGTGCCGACGGCCAGCTGGCCGGTCAGGAACAGGCAGGAGCTGATGCACAGCAGCAGGAGCGGCTTGTTGCCCTTCAGGGTCGCGAAGCTTTGCTTGATGGAGACCTTGGCAACCTCGCGGACCACCCGCTCCTTGGTGGTGAACACCGTGAACATGTACAGGGCAGTTCCGACGACGGCAAAGATGATCGTCATCGTGGTGAACAGCGGCTGGAGAGTGGCTCCGTCCTTCATGAGCGGGGCGATGAAGATTCCCAGGAAGGAGCCGACGGCGACGGCGCCGATGGTGCGGGCACTGGCCAGCTTGGCACGCTCGCCTGAATTCTGGGTCATGGCCCCGGCCAGTGAGCCGTAGGGGATGTTCACGAAGCTGTAGGCCAGGCCCAGGAGTGCATAGCTGACGTAGGCCCAAAGCAGCATGCCGGACTGGCCGATCTGCGGGATGGAGAACGTGGCGACGCTGAGCAGCAGCAACGGCATCGAACCGAACATGATGAACGGGCGGAACTTGCCAAGTTTTTTGTGGTAGGTCTTGTCCACGAAGCGTCCGGCAAGGACGTCGGAGAACGCATCAAAGATGCGCACCACCAGCAGCAATGTCCCGGCGGCGGCGGCGCTGATGCCGGCCACATCCGTGTAGTACAGCAGCAGGAACATGGTGGCCGTGGTGAACGCCAGGTTATTGGCCGCATCCCCGGCGCCGTAGCCGAAGATGCTCATCTTGGGCAGCGGGCCCATGGGCTTTGCGGCCGTGGCGGGTGCCCCGTCAGTTCGTTGTGTTGCAGTCATGGTCATCTCTTGGGCTCCTTTACCCGTCCCCGCCGCTTGTAAGCTGCAGCGGACAATTCACGACGCCGGTCCCCCCTTGGCCCTTCGGTGGACCACTGCGGGGGATAACCCCGTTCGGGGATTCCCGCCGCAGACTGTAAAACCGGCATGTGAGCTGTATTACGATCCAGTTAACCAGTTTCGACAACATTTGGCAACCGATTGCCAATAGTTTCTTTAACCTCTTCCCTTAACCTCATAATTCCGGCTGTCGCGTATCAGCGTGGCTGACACCCGAAGGGGCTGCCGAACGGGAAAGATCGTCGCACGCCGCTAGTTCGAGCTACTCCCCACGCCCTCCCACCACTCTCAAGCTCGCGGCGGGTCCCCCGGACGCGTGGGCCCACCCACGGACTCCCACCACTCTCAAGCTCGCGGCGGGTCCCCCGGACGCGTCATTATCTCGAAGTGGCTGATCCATGTCCCTGACATGATGGCGCCGGTCCGGCATCGTTCCACTCCCATTGGGCGCTGGATCCGGCCCGGAAAACGATCAGACGCCGGTCTTTTTGGGTGCGGGGGTAGTTGTGGTCATTCGCCCCCGGTGCGCGCGGGCGAATGGCAGTAGCCACCTCCGCAACTACCAGGAGTGTCCGCAACGGCATGGAATGACCACAACGCCCCCCTGCCCGACACCCTGACGACATCAGGCAACACCCACCAGGCGACGAGCCCGCCAACCGAGGCCAAGCAAAACACTCACATCACGCCAGACACATGGGCAGCCACTTATCTCGAACCTCTGCTCAAGCTGTCATTATCTCCAACCTCAACTGCTCACGCTGTCATTATCTCCAACCTCACCGGGGTGAGGGATGTTCAGCTCTAGACGAAGCTTGCGCTGCGGCGTCAATGACGGGAATGGCAGAGGCAGAGCCACCGGCCAGCTTGTTGCCCACGACGGACAAAGCTCGCCCAAGGGACCTGGTCTGGCCCCGAGGACGGGTGACGCCGGTCGGCCTGGCCCAGGTTCCTGGGGGCTTGGGGGTCAGGCCGGGGCGGGAAGCCCGTCCATCTGGGCGGCCACGGCCGCAATGGCAGCGTCGTCGGCAGCCAGCCCACCGTCCAGAATCCCCAGCAGCGCCCGAAGGTCCTGCCCGTCGGGCAGTTCCAGGGCTGCGTTCAGCTCGGCTGCCGCGGAGTCTGAGACGGTTGCGCCGGACTTGTGCCCCTCCCGTAGGAACGCCACCCACGCCGCGATCATCCGGGCCACGCCGGCGCCCGAACGCCCCGCGGACAGCTCGGCTGTCAGGACGGGGACGGCACGCATGCGCAGCTTGCTGGAGCCGTCCATGGCGATCTGGGCGAGGTGATGGGCGATCCGGGCATTGCTGAAGCGCGCCAGCAGGGCGGCGCGATAGGCGGGAATCCCCAGCCCGTCGGCCGGGAGGTTGGCCTCGGCCTCGTCCCAAAATTCCTTGATCCAGGCCGCACAGGCGGGATCCGCCAGGGCCTGCGCCACGGTGGCGTGTCCGCGGAGCTGTCCTGCATACGCCAGCAGGGAGTGTGCGCCGTTGAGCAGCCACAGCTTGCGGTTCTCAAAATGCTCAATCTCGTCCACGAACACGGCGCCGGCGCTGGCCCAGTCCGGCCGGCCGGCTGGAAATTCGCCGGAGAGCACCCAGTCGCTGAAGGGTTCGGTCACCACTGGCGAGGAGTCGGCATAGCCGCATTCCGCCGCCACCAGTGCAATTTCCGCCTCGGTGGTACGCGGGGTGATCCGGTCGACGGAGGTGCCCACGAAGCTGACGTTTTCGGCGATCCAGGCTCCCAACCCGGGGTTGGCGACGTCGGCTAAGCCACCGATGGCCGCCCGGGCGGCAGCGCCGTTGTGGGCCAGGTTGTCACAGGAGACGACGGCGAGGGGCCCGGCCCCGGCGTCGCGCCGGGCCGCAAGGGCCTGGACCAGGCGTCCCGCTGCCGTGGAGACAGCCGGCGCGCGGCTGGCGGCCGTGGAAGCGGCTGGTGTGGAGGCGGCACGTGGGGCGGCAGGGCCAGGTGGGGTCCCGGCGTCGGACACGTCCTTCGTCCCGGCCGGCCGGAGAATGCCAATGTCCGCTTGGACGGCGGGGTTGGCGGTGTCCAGCGTTCCGTCCGCGGCAAGGTTGTAGGCGGCCTCGGTGATGGTCAGGGTGACCAGCGCCGTGGCGGGCGCCGCCACGAGGCGGCACAGCGCGGCGCCGTCGGCGCCGTCGTGGGCTTCGACGATGCTCGTCACGAGCTCAAAGCGGTCGCCCTCCCCGCCGCGCTCAATCAAGGTGAAGAGGCCGTCCTGGGCGGCCAGCGCGACGGCAGCGTCGGGCCGGCGGCCCGTAAAGGCGGCAATCCCCCACTGCGCTCCGTCGCTGGCATGCTGGGTGTACCAGGCCTGGTGAGTGCGGTGGAAGGCCCCCAGCCCCAGGTGGACAATGCGCACTGGCGCCGCCGGTGCGGCGTTTGCGGTGCGTCGGTTCAGTTTGGCGGTCACAGCTTGAAGGCCCTTCGGGGTGCGGCATCGACGATGTCGACGATGATTTCGTGGGCGCGGGCCTCGCTGACGCGGCTTTCGGCCACCAGCCGGGCCAGGAAGCTCGCCTCGATGCGGCGCGAGGTGTTGTGGCGTGCCGGGATGGAGCAGAACGCACGGGTGTCGTCGATGAAGCCGGAGGACCGGGAGAATCCGGCCGTTTCCGTGACCGCGGACCGGAAGCGCAGCATGGCGTCCGGCGCATCCAGGAACCACCACGGAGCGCCGATGTACACCGAGGGGTAAAAACCGGCCAGGGGCGCGATTTCACGGGAGAACACGGTCTCGTCGATCGTGAACGGAATGAAGTGGAAGCCCTGCGCCGTGCCAAAGTCCTCCAGCATGGGGCGCAGCGCCTCGGTGTAGCTGACGGCGAACGGGATGTCGTGGCCGGTGTCGGCGCCGAACCTGTTGAACGATTCCGTATGGTGGTTGCGGAACACGCCGGGGTGAATGGTCATGACCAGGCCGTCTTCCACGGACATGCGCGCCATCTGGTACGTCATGTGGGCCTCGAAGACGTCGGCGTCGGCGGCCGTGGCCTCGCCGCGGCACGCCTTGTCAAACAGGGTGGCGGCCGTGACGGCATCCAGGCGCAGCGTCTGTGCGGTGCGTACGCCATGGTCGGCGGAGACGGCACCGTGCTCCACAAAGTACCGGCGTCGGTTTTCCAGTGCGCGGATGTAACCCGCGTAGCCGGCCATGCCGTCGCCGGCCACCGCGATCAGCTTTTCCACGCGCCCGGCCCAGCCAGCAGCGGCGAACTTGATGTAGGCATCGGGGCGGAACGTGGGCAGCACGCGGCCGGTGAATGTGGGGTCCTTGGCAATTGCCGCGTGCGGGGCAAGGTCGTCCAGCGGATCGTCCGTGGTGGCCAGGACCTCGATGTTGAAGTTTTTGAACAGCTGGCGGGGACGGAAGGCCGGGCTTTGCAGCTTGGCGTCCAGCTCGTCGAAGAGGGCGTCGGCGTTTTCCTCGTTCACTTCCTTGGACAGGCCAAAGACGTGCTGAAAGGAGTCGCGCATCCAGTAGCCGGAGGCGGTGCCGTCAAAAAGCGGCCATGCCTTGGCAAATTCACGCCAGGTGTCCCTGGGTTCCACTGCCGTGGCGCCACCCATGCGCAGGCGTTCCAGGGGCACGCCGCTGGCGTGGATCAGGCGGGTGACGTAGTGGTCCGGGCTGACCAGCAACGTTGCGGGGTCGGGAAACGGGGTGTCCAGTTCCAGCATGGCCGCGTCAACGTGGCCGTGCGGCGAGATGATGGGCAGGTCTTCAACCCTGGCCAGCAGTTCGCGGGCAATGCTGCGGGTGCCGGGATCGGCGGGCAGCAGGCGGTCCGGGTTGGCTGCGGGCGGCGGCGACACGTCTACTACTGCCTGAGTACGGGTGGCAACGCGTGAGGGAAAATGTGACATAGCTCAATCGTCCATGCAATGCATTCCCTTTGTCAACCGGTTGCCAATCAATTGCCAAGGCCGGTTTTGCGCCTTTCAGGCGCCTTTCGCGCGCCCTGTGGAACCCCGCAGCACCAGTTCCGTGGGAGGCGCCGGAGGCTCCTGCCCGGCATCGACCTGGTCCACGGCGTCCAGAACGCGCCGGAAGGCGGACACGCCAAGTTCATGAAGCGGGGACTTGATGGTTGACAGCGGCGGGGTGGTGAAGTCGGAACCAAAGATGTTGTCAAAGCCGAGGATGCTCAGCTCTTCCGGAATCGTCAGCCCAGCCGATTGGAGCTCCCGCATCAGGCCGATCGCCATGAGGTCGTTGTAGCAAAACACGGCGGTCGCCGCTCCCGCCCGGACTCCCGCGGCCGCACGTCGTCCGCCGTCGACCGTTGGCGGCAGGGAGGCAACAACTGTGGCCTGCATTCCGTGCCAGTCGCACCGGGCCTTGATGCTTTCCCAGCGCCGCTGCGACATCCAGGACCGTTCCGGGCCCGCCACGTAGGAAATTGCGGTGTGGCCCATGGCGGCAAGGTGGCGGACGGCGTCGGTTACCCCGACCTCCGTGTCCGCCACAACGGAGGCTACACCGGCAACACTGCGGTTGATCACCACGACGGGCTTTTTCGAAGCCAGTAGGCCAATTTCCTCATCGGAAAGGCGCGGGCTGGCCAGAATGAGCCCGTCCACGGTCGCCAGCATGCGCCGGGCGGCCGTCAATTCCAGCTCCGCCGACTCCGCGGATTCGGCCAGCATCAGCGTGTAGTCGCGCCCGGAGGCCGCTGTTTCAGCACCGCGGATCACCTCAAAATAGGCCGGGTTGGTGATGTCGGAGACAATCAAGCCAACGGTCTGGGTGCGTCCCGTGGGCAGCGCGCGGGCAAAAACGTTGACCTGGTAATTCAATTCCTGCGCCGCATCAGTGATCTTTTGGGCGGTTTTGGCGCTCACGCGCCCCGGCTTGCTCAGCGCACGGGACACCGTTGACGGATTGACGCCGGCCAGGACGGCAATGTCATAGATGGTCGGGGCCGATTTCGCAGTCCCCGGGCGTGCGGCAGCCCGTCCTGCATCGCCGCCTGCCTTGGTGGTGTCAGTCACGCCGAAGTCCTTCGCAATTGGTTGCCAGCTGCCAGCTTAACGCACGGCCGGCCGACACCATGGAAACGGCGGTGCCGGCCGGCCGTGCGTGGCGCCCCGCAGGGATTATTTCCGCTCGGCGTACTTGCCCTCGTCGCGGATGTGCTCGTTGAGGAGCCCCAGGAATTCGTCCTCGTCGAAGTCGAGGCCCACTTCCCCGCCCTTCCAGCTGGAGAGGTGGATGGCGTTCGCCAGGCGGACGCCGTTGATGCCGTCGGAGCCCGGGGCCAGCAGCGGCGTGCCGTCCAGGATGTTGGCGGCAAAGTTTTCCAGTACGCCTGCGTGCTGGGCCCCCCACACGGAATCAAACTCCACGGTCTCGGTGGTCAGGTAGTCGTCCATGTTCAGCTGGCCCATGAAGAGCTTGCGCACGTCCTCCATGCCCATGCTTTCGCTGATTTCGCGTTCCTTCTTTTTCATCCGCGTCACAGTGGCGGTCTTACTGCCTTCCACGACGATCTTGCCCTGGTCGCCGAGGATCTCGAAGCGGTCGGTGCCCACCATGTCGTGGGTGGCCGTGACGAAGGTTCCGGTGGCGCCGTTGCCGTAGTCGACGACGGCGGTGACCTCGTCTTCCACGGCGATGTCGCGGCGGAATCCGTACGACACCTTGGCGAACACAGACTTCGGGACGCCGCAGATCCACTGCCAGAGGTCCAGCTGGTGCGGGGCCTGGTTGACCAGGACTCCCCCGCCTTCGCCGCCCCAGGTGGCGCGCCACTCGCTGGAGTTGTAGTAGCCCTGCGGCCGCCACCAGGTGGTGATGATCCAGTTGGTGCGCAGGATGCTGCCGATCTCGCCGTTGTCCACGATCTCCTTCAGGCGCTGGTACAGCGGGTTGTTGCGCTGGTTGAACATGATGGCAAAGGAGAGCTCCGGCTTGCTCGCGGCAAACTCGTTGAGTTCCTTAACCTGCTTGGTGTACACGCCCGCGGGCTTTTCCACGAGGGCGTGGATATTGCGGCTGAGTGCGGCGATGCCAATTTCCGGGTGCAGGTAGTGTGGGACGCAGGTGACCACGGCGTCGATGTCACCGCTGTCCAGCATGGCGGTGTAGTCGTCGTACACCTTGACACCGGGGTAGGTGGCCGCCGCCAGTTCACGCTTGGCGGGGTCCGTGTCGGTGATGGCGCCGATCTCCATATTGGGCACCAGGCCATCGGTGATGAACTTGGCGTACATGCCGCCCTGCTGGCCGAGGCCGATGATGCCGAGGCGTACTTTCTTGCTCACTGTGATCTTTTCCTTTGCGTTGCGTTTAGCGGATACGGCGGGAGCGGGTGCTGGGCCCACTCCCGCGAGGGGGCCCCGGTGCGAGGCACGAGGCTGGGGAGCGGGTGGGGACTAGAAGAGTTCGGCGAAGCCCATGGCACTCAGGTTGCGGTGCGAGGTTTCCAGCGCCTCCCACACGGTGCGGCCATAGAGTTCGTCCTGCTCCACGAGCAGGTATTGTGCACCCGCGGCCTGTGCGTGGTCGATGATGGAAGGGAAGTCGAGGTTGCCCTCGCCCACCTCGGCGAACTGAACCACATTCTTGAATGCGGCCATGAAGGCACCCACATCCCCCGCTTCCAATAGTCCAAATGCTTGTGCCGGCATCATTCCGATGCGGTAATCCTTCAGGTGCACCATGGCGGTTTGGCCTGCGTACTTGTCGAGGGTGCGGACGGGGTCCAGGCCGCCGCGCTGCACCCAGTGGACGTCAATCTCCAGGCCCATGGCCGGGGAGTTCTCGTTGATGATGTCCAGCATGTATTTGCCGTCAAACTTGGCAAACTCGATGTGGTGGTTGTGGTAGTAGAGGCTGATGCCGTGTTCCTGGAGGCGCTCGGCATAGCCGTTGGTCTCCTTGGCGAAGTCAATGACGGCGTCGATCGACTTCATTGCCGGGAATGGCAGCATGCCGATGCGCAGCAGTTTCGTGTCGAGGCGCTTGGCGTCCGCGACGATCTTCTCGAAGTCGTCTTTGAGGGAATCGCCGGGGCGCCCTACAGGCTTTTCCATCATGACAGAGAGGGCGGCAACGTCCATGCCCAGCTCCGCCTGGGCCTTCTCCAGCTCGGCGACGTTCTTTTCATCCATGGGGATCTGGGAGATCTCGACGGCGTTGTACCCCAGGCCGTTGACCTTGCGGAGCGTCTCGAAGGCGCCAACCTCCGCGAAGCTGCCCTTGAGCATCATTGCCTGTACACCGATTTTTGCCACGATATTCCTTTCTTCTGCCGAGGCCCCTATGGGGCTTGTCCCGACGTTGCTTCAAGTCCTGTTTGATTCAATTCCGCAGATGTTTCATGCGGGCTGCGACCAATGTTTGCTAGGAGACGCCAGCCAGGCGGCCTGGGTAGCTCTGGGCGTAGACGTCCTTGATGATGCGCAATGTCTTCAGCGCTTCCTGCGGGTCAATCCAAAACGGGCCGCCGTTGCCAAGCTGGGCATAAAAGTCGGCAATGTACAGCTGGTGGGACACTCCCCAGTAGTCCCGGCCGCCTGAGGCCGCCCGGCGCTCGTCAACGACTTCCACCGGGCCGTCGTGGTGGGTGATCACCAGGGACCCGCGCAGACGCAGCGACGCCGTTTCCGTTTCCACGTCCACCGTAATGGGTTCGTTGGTGGTGTTGGCCAAGGTTGCGTAAAAGACGCTTCGGGCGCCGCCCTCATGGGTAAGAACCAGCTCTGCGGTGTCTTCCACCTCAATAGCGTCCGCCAGCACGTTCGTGGCCGCGTGCCCCTTAACGGATACGACGTCACCGATCATCCACTGCAGCAGGTCCAGGGTGTGGATGGCCTGGTTCATCAGCAGGCCACCGCCACCACCGGCCCAGGTTCCGCGCCACGGCCGGCTTTCGTAGTAGGCCGCATTCCGGCTCCACATGACTGTGCCCGATCCGCCCAATACGGCACCGAATTCGCCGCTGGCGATGCGGCACTGCATGGCCTGCACTGCCTGGTTGTAGCGGTTTTGAAAACAGATGCCAATCCTCGCTGAACTGGCGGCGGCCGCCGCAGCCAGCCGTTCACCGTCGGCCAGGGTGCTGGCCAGCGGTTTCTCACTGATGACATTGATGCCGCGCTGCAGCGCCGCGATGGCCGGGTCGACATGCTGGTTGTGCGGCGTGCACACATGCACGACGTCGGGACGCACCGAATCGAGCATGCCCAGGTAGTCGCCGAAGCCGGGAACGCCGTGGGCCTGTTCGGCGGCTGCGAGCCGACCGGGATCCGTGTCACACACGGCCACCAGCTGGGCACCCTCCACCGCAGCGAGGGCCTCGAAATGGACCGTGGCAACGTCGCCGCAACCAATGATGGCAACTCTGGGCATCGTGACTCCTATGTCGGCGTGGCTTGTTGGAACAATATTTAGACGAGGGTGATGCCGATTGCATCAGTGACGGCACGGAAGGCTCGGGCTGCTTCGCCAAAGGCTGCTGGGCCGGAGAACCCGCCAAGTTCATGTTGTGCCGCCAGGTGGGGCTCCAGGGACGCGAAACCGGCATAGCCGTCACGGCTGAGCGCCGTGAGTGTCTCCACAAGCTCGCCGTCACCGTATCCGGTGGGGACCACCAAGCCGGTGCCGGCGATCGCATCCTTGACCTGCAGGTATTCCAGGTACGGGCGGAGCATGGCGTAGGCGTCCGTGTAAGGCTTGACGCCCACCTGCACGAAATTGGCGTTGTCCCACGCCGCGCGCAGGGCCGGCGACTTCACTGTCTCCAAAATGTCCAGCACTCGCTCCGGAGTATCGCCGTAGATGTCCTTTTCATTCTCATGTATCAACATGACACCGGCACGCTCCGCCTCCTCGGCAAGCAGGCCCATGCGCTCCATGACGGCGTCACGCATGTCCTCCGGTGTCTGATCCGCGGACCGAAAGAAGGAGAACATGCGGATGTATCGGGTTTCGAGAGCCTTGGCTACCTCAATGACGCGGCGCAGGCGGTTCACCTCGTGTGCCGCGGGCAGGCCGATGTCGACCTTGCCGATGGGACTGGCGACAGCGGAAACCTTCATCCCGGCGCCATCAAGGATGCTCTTGAGCTCGGCAACCTGGTCGTCGTCGAGGTCGGCCACATTGGTTCCCCAAGCACTGCGAACTTCAATATGCGATGCGCCAAGGGCTGTGAGCACTGCTGCCTGAATCTTGGGATCAGGGTCAACTTCGTCGCCGAAGCCGGAAAGGGTCCATGTTGGGTTTTGGGCGTTGGACATGTAGACGGCCTCCACGTTGGGTGCCACGGAACGGCTGCGGCCTATCGCGGCCGGTATTGCGTGACGTGTTTCACAAGTTGCGTACAACAAGTAGCCTATCGCCCTAAAAACTTATTGACAACCGATTGCCAAAAAGTGTCCAAGGCCGTAACCTGACTGTGTTGGGCAGTGCCGCCCGTCACATCCTGCACCCTTGGCCGCCACCAAGCTCGCGACAGAACCACCGCTTACAGTTGCTCCAACCCAAATTCGCCCCTATAAGGATGGTCCCTTTATGAGTGCTTCCGCCGGCGCCACCCCGGACCGCCCCGCAACCATCCGCGACGTTGCGGCGCTGTCGGGCGTGACCGCCTCCACCGTATCGCGCGCCCTTTCCACCCCGGGGCGGGTTAATTTCCGCACCCAGGCACGGATTGAGGCAGCCACCGCACAGCTGAACTATGTTCCCAATGCCCAGGCCAAGGCCCTGAGTTCCGGACGGACCAAGGCGGTTGCAGTGTTGGTCGCGGACATCACCAATCCCTTTTACTTTGACATCATCCGTGGCACCCAACTACAGCTCAAGGCGGCCGGCTATACGCAGTTGCTGGTGGACACGGAGGAATCCGAGGAGGTGGAGCTCAACACCATTGAGCAAATGCGGCAAACAGCGGACGGACTCATTCTCACCGCATCAAGGCTCGACGACGAAACACTGGCACGCGTAAGTGCAAAAATGCCGATGGTCACCATCAATCGGGATGTACAGGGTGTCCCCTCCGTTCTGCTGGATACGCCCACCGCCACAAATCAGGCACTGGACCACCTAATTTCACTGGGCCACTCGCACATTGCATACCTTGGCGGACCGGAAACTTCCCGTTCCAACTCGCGCCGGTGGGCGGCGCTGTCCGCCGCGGCGCAGGAGCGTGGGGTGGAGGTGGCGAGGTTGGGGCCTTTTGCCCCGCGCACTTATTCCGGTGCCGCGGCCGCAGACGCACTGGTGCATTCCGGTGCCACGGCCGGGATCGCTTTTAACGATCTCATGGCCATCGGCATGTTGCAGCGGCTGCGCGAGCGTGGTGTAGGGGTGCCTTCGGACATAAGTATCGTGGGGTGCGACGACATCTTTGGGGCAGACTTCTGCAGCCCGCCGCTGACAACGATCACCGCCCCGATCGAACAGGCCGGCCGGGTTGCCGTGACCATGTTGCTGAGTAAAATCAACCCCGGATTGGGAAATTTCCCACGGAACCAGTCCGTTTTGCCCACCCACTTGACGATCCGCGCCTCCACAGGTTCCGCCCCGATGCCCCGGTGACAAGCGCGTTGACGTTGTAGATGTGCGGCACGTTATGTCCAACCCCCTGCCGACCCGGCGCTACACGGCTTGCCCTCGGGCTGGCGCGACCGCCGGACCGGTTGATTCCCGTACGGTCAAGTGGGTGGGAAGCTGGGCCACCTGCCGGACTGTCGGCAGGCCGGCATTCAGCTGATTCAACAACATCGTGGTGGCGACACGTCCCGCCTGTTCGATCGGGGCAGTGATCGTTGTCAGCGGCGGATTGCAAAAATCAGCGCCGAAAATGTCATCACAGCCAATAATGCTCAAATCCGCGGGCACCCTGACGCCGCGAGTCCGGAAGCGGCGCAGCATTCCAATGGCCAGCAGGTCATTGAAGGCTATGCACGCCGTGGCCCTGCTGGTGATCATTGCGTCTGCAGCGGCGGCACCGGACGTGGGCTTTGGTGCATAGGGGCCCAGCCGGACGGCTTGCACGCCATGCTCCTCGGCTGCCTCTTCAAAAGCCAGCCACCGCCATTGGTTGGACCATGATTTGGCCGGCCCCGAGATGAACGCAATTGACTTGTGGTCAAGGGATACCAGGTGCTGAAAGGCCTGGTGAATGCCGACTGTGGTGTCAATGAGCACCGTGGGCACCCCGGCGTCATTGCGATTCATGGCAACCAGCGGCACGCGGGTCGCGGCTTTGGTAAGCGCCTCGGTGGAAAGCCTCGACGCGGCTAGAATCACTCCACGCGACGAGGAGATCAGGCTTTCCAGCGCGCCCGCTTCCACATCCTCGGACTCTTCGGTGTCAACGAGGAGTTGGATGTAACCCGCAGCCTTGAGCTGCTCCTGGGTGCCGTGAATGATGTCGAAATAGAACGGATTGGTTATGTCCGGCACGAGTAGCGCCACGGCATTTGGCCTGCTTTGCCTCTCCGCCCCACCGCGGGAATGCTGCATATAACCAAGCTTCCTGGCCGCCTCAAACACGGCCGCCGTGGTGCCCGGGCTAATGCGGCCCGGTTCGGAGAACACCCTGGACACCGTTGACGCCGCCACCCCGGCACGCTTGGCAACGTCCCGCAGAGTTGCCCGCCCGCGCTCTGGCCCTACTTCCATCACAACGCCTCTCTCGGGACGACGGCCGGCCGTGGATCACATCTGCATCCAACGCCATGGCTGGATTAGCGGAGAATTCCTCCTATCCAAACATGTTTGGCAATTTTTTGGCAACTGGTTGCACATGTTTTGCCACGGGGATAGAGTCTGTGCAACAGCTTCCAAATGATGATGCAAATCACACACATTCGCCCTATGTTCAAGGAGGAACACGATGGAAATCACCCGGAGAAACTTTATCGCCGGAGTCGGCGGGGTCGGTGCCCTGTCCCTCGCACTGGCAGCCTGAAGCGGCTCCCCCAACACGTCCAGTACCGGAACCGGAAAGGTGGACGGCTCCGGCAAGACCCTCACCGTTCTCTTCAGCACCAAACCGCAGTACCCCGACGAGCAAAAAGCCTGGTTTACCAAGACTGCGGCCGATTTCAAGACGCTCACCGGGGCCACGCTTCAATGGGAGACCTACCCCACCGCCAACGACGAAATGACGCGGATCCAGACTTCCGTGGTCTCGGGCACGGGCCCGGACGTCTACGGGCTGGGAACCACGTTCACTCCCACCGCCTACTCCACCGGTGCGTTCGTCAAACTGGGGGACGCCGAGTGGAACAAGGTGGGCGGCAAGGACAAATTTGTCCCGGCCACCTTGGGCATCTCCGGCCCGGACGCCAACAACCAGATCGGCATCCCCTTCGTCAGCCGCCCGTTTGTCATGGCCTACAACACGGAACTGCTCAAGGCCGCCGGCATCGAGGCGCCCGCCACCACGTGGGACGAATTCGCCGATCACGGCAAGAAAATGACAAAAGCCGGCCAGTACGGGCTGGCCATTGCCTACAAGGACAACTTCGACCCCTGGAAGTTCATCTGGGGAATGTCAATCCAGGCCGGCAATCCCATCATTGACGGCAAGAAGGTCCGCATTGACGATCCCACGGTCCTCGCGGCCTATGAGGCCTACTTTGGCTGGATCACCAAGGACAAGTCGGTGGACCCGGCCGCCATCGGCTGGGGCAATGCGCAGGCCTTGGCGGCCTTCGCGGCCGGCAGGGCAGGCTACTTCCCGATGACCTCCCCCCTGAGCATCCCCACGCTCGACAAGTCCGTCATCAAAGGCAAGTACAAGTATGCGCTGCTGCCCCTGGTTCCCCCGGGGATGACGTCCCGCCCGTCCGGCGGTGTCGAGGCCGCCAGCATCCTCTCCGGTGACAACCTGGTCGTGGCGGACTACTCGCCGAACAAGGATCTGGCGTTTGCGTTCATCAAGATGATCACGGACACGGTGGCACAGGCCGACTACTACAAGATCTTTGGTGAGATCCCCACCAATGTTGAGGCGGCGAAGGCATTGCAGTCGGACCCGCTCGTGGCCCCCGCGCTGGATGCGGCGTCCAAGTCCGTGGCGACGCCGTTCAGCGGAGCGTGGGGAGACGTCCAGCTGGCACTGACGAACATTGCCGTCCAGACCATCCCCGACCTGTCCGCAGGCTCCGTCAGCGAAGCGAGCCTGACCGGCCGGATCAAGGACTCCCAAGCCAAGGCACAGGCTGCCCTGGACCGTGCCAAGTAAAGCGCTGCTGAAAGTAACCACCCATGTCTAGTGAAATCGCCGGGGACACCCTGCGGGACGAGGAATCCCATCCCGCAGGGCGGCCGAGGGTCCCCAAGAACAAGAAACGCAGCGGCGTCACCGAGCGGGACCGCCCCCTGTGGCTGCTGGCCCCCGGCGGCTTCCTGATCACCGTCATCATCCTCGTTCCGCTGGTGCTGGCCCTGTACATGTCGGTCATCGACCTTGACCAGTACACGCTTCGGAAATGGCTGAGCACCCCGTTCATCGGGATTGAGAACTTTGTCGAGGCCATCACCAAGACCGAACTCCTGCGGTCCATCTGGATCAGCGTGTCCTTTGCCGTCATCGCCACGGTCGTGACGGTGCCGCTCGGCGTGGCCGCCGCCGTGGTGACGCAGAACCCCTACCGGGGACGCGCCGTCGTACGCGCTGTTTTCCTCGTCCCCTATGTCCTGCCGTCGTTCGTGGTGGCAACTGTTTGGCGCACCATGCTCCAGCCCGACGGCATCGTGAACAACATCCTGCATGGCGCAGGAATTGATCCGGGATTGTGGCTCAACGGCCCGATGTCCTACTGGACGCTCATTTTCGTGGAGATTTGGGCGGCCTGGCCCTTTGTCTACCTGCTTGCCCTGGCGGGCCTGCAGTCGGTGGACCACGAGGTCCACGAGGCGGCCGCGATCGACGGCGCACTCTGGTGGCGCAAGCTGCGCGAGGTCATCTTCCCGTACCTCAGGGGACCGGTGTCGCTGGCCTTCCTGCTGGGCACCCTGAACCACATCAACAACTTCACACTGCCGTTCGTCCTTTTCGGGGCGCCGGCACCCGCGGATGTCAACGTTCTGCCCATCCTGGTCTACGTGACAAGCTTCCAAAGCTTCCGGTTTGGCCTGAGCGCGGCAATGGCGGTGGTTTCCCTGATCCTCATTGCCATACCGCTGTTCATCTATCTCAGGGCCGTGAAGCTTGACGTGTCCGAGGACGGAGGAAAGAAATGAGCACGCAGACCCGCCCGCGCACCTCGGCAGCGCGCAACACAAACAGGGCACCCCGCAACGGCCGGAGCGCACAGGTCACGCGGCTGATGCCAACCTGGCTGATCGCTGTGCTGACAACATTCCTTTGCATCGTGGTGCTGGTGCCCATCGCCTACATTTTCCTGGCGTCCCTGAACACGGACACGGGTGTGGCAAGCGGCGAATTCTGGCCCAGCCAATTTTCCCTTGACAGCTACTCCAAGATTTGGGGCAGCGTCGGCCTTGGAAAGGGCATCATCAACAGCCTGGTGGTGGCAGGGTCCGTCGCCGTGGTTTCGGCGATCATTGCCATCGGCACGGCCTATGTGCTGGTCCGCTTTTCCTTCGTTGGCCGGCTGACGGTGCTGCGCGGACTTCTGGGCCTGCAAAGCATTCCCGGCACGCTCATGCTGCTGCCCGTGTTCGTCTTGTTCGCCTCGATCGGCGCCTGGCTCGGCATCACGATCATCGGGACGCTGTGGGGTCTGTTCATCGCCTACCTGACGTTTGCGCTGCCGTTTTCGACGTGGGTCATGGTGACCTACCTTCGGGGCCTGCCCCGCGAACTGGAGGAAGCTGCCCGCATTGACGGGGCATCCAACCTGGCCATTCTTTTCCGGATCATCGTGCCCCTGAGCTGGCCCGGAATCGTGGTCTCCGGGATCTTCGCGTTCCTGCTCGGCTGGAACGACGTCCTCTTCGCCTCCATCTTCACCAAGCCAGACACGGCGACGGCGGCCATTGTCCTGCAGGTGTTCAGCGCCAGCCAGGAAGGCGGCGCCATCCCGGTGTACAGCCAGATGATGGCCGCAGCCCTGGTCTGCGCAGCGCCTGTCGTCATCCTGTACTTCATCTTCCAGCGCTACCTGGTGGGGGGACTCACCGCCGGGGGCGTGAAGTAGGGACGCGGCCGGGTCTCGACCACCGGTGCGGCGGATCCGGGGTTTCCGTAGGCGGCGTAGAGGAGAATGTAAGTCCCCAAGCGCTCCCAGCCGGCGGCCGTCAGTCTGGGCCCACGAGCGCGAAGGACCCGTTGCGTGGGCCCACAGCCCCGAGGGGCCCCGGAGCGAGCTTGCGAGCTCTGGGAGGGGCCGGGGACTTGCGAGCAATGGGAGCGCTTGGGGAATAGCCGCCGAGGGAATGCCGGATCCGCCGCCGGTCGGCAGCCCCGGCCACCAACCGAAGCTACCAGCTCTGCGGCAGCGGGCGCCCTTCCTCGTAGCCGGCGGCGGACTGCACGCCCACCACTGTCCGTTCCCGGAATTCCGCCAGAGAGGCGGCGCCCGCATAGGTGAAGGAGCTGCGCAGGCCGGCGGTGATCAGGTCCAGCAGGTCCTCCACCCCCGGGCGGGCCGGGTCCAGGTACATCTTCGAGGTGGAGATGCCCTCCTCGAACAATCCCTTGCGGGCACGCTCAAAGGCGCGGTCCCCCGAGGTCCGGTTTTGCACGGCCCGCGCCGACGCCATGCCGAAGCTCTCCTTGTAACGCCGGCCGCCGGCGTCCTCCTGAAGGTCGCCGGGGCTCTCGTAAGTGCCGGCGAACCAGGAGCCGATCATCACCTGGCTGGCCCCGGCCGCCAGCGCCAGCGCCACATCGCGCGGATAGCGCACGCCGCCGTCGGCCCATACGTGCGCGCCCACATCCGCTGCCGCCGTCGAACATTCCAGCACGGCGGAGAACTGGGGGCGGCCCACGGCCGTCATCATGCGCGTGGTGCACATGGCGCCCGGACCCACCCCCACCTTGATGATGTCGGCCCCGGCGTCGACCAGGTCGCGGACGCCGTCGGCGCTGACCACGTTGCCCGCAGCCACCGGCACGGACGGCGAGAGGCCGCGCACCGCGCGCAGCGCCTCAAGCATCTTGTTCTGGTGCCCGTGGGCCGTGTCCACCACCAGCGCGTCAATGCCGTAGTCCAGCAGGGCGGACGCCTTGGCGGCCACGTCGCCGTTGATGCCCACGGCGACGCCGATCCGCAGGCGCCCATCCGCGTCGACGGCGGGCTGGTAGATGGTGGAACGCAGGGCGCCAGTGCGGGTCAGCGCACCCACCACGACGCCGGCGCGCAGCACGGGTGCGAAGTCCGTGGCTGCCGCGTCCAGGACGGCAAAGGCCTCGCGCAGGGCCACGTCGGTCGCAGCCTTCGCGTCCGCCGCGGACAGCGTGCCGGCATCTGCGCGGGCGCGGATGTCGTCAAACGGGGCGGAGTCGAGTGTGAGCACATTGCTGCGCATGACGGCGGACAGCGACGCGAACCTGTCCACGCCATCACAGTCGGCGCCGCGGACCACACCGGCAAAGACACCGTCCTCGACCACCACCACGGCGTTGTGGGCGCGTTTGGGCAGCAGGTGCACGGCGTCCACCACGATGTCACCGGGCGCCATGACGAGGGGGGTTTCAAAAAGCGTGTCGCGCATCTTCACCCATTCGGTGACGGCGCCCAGCACCTCCAGCGGAATGTCCTGGGGCAAAATGGCCAGGCCGCCGCGACGGGCCACGGTTTCCGCCATGCGCTTGCCGGAGACGGCGGTCATGTTGGAGACGACCAGGGGAATGGTGGTTCCGGTGCCGTCGCCGCTGGAGAGGTCGACGTCGAGCCGCGAGGTGACGGTGGACCGTGACGGGACCAGGAAAACGTCGGAATAGGTCAGGTCGGTGGTGGGCTGGTTGAGAAATCGCATGGGCACTCCCAAGGTCAGGCAACGGTCGGGGATCTGTGGCGCATCGGATGAACCCGGGCCGCCACAGAGCAGTCTAGCCACCGTAAAAATACGCCGCGCGCACTAACTGTCGCGAAAATCACTTCATGATCCGGCGCGCAGCCGCCCAGATTGGCCTGCACGCAGAATTGATCACTAGACTTACAGGCGGCAAGGGTTTCAAGGAACCCATCCATCGATCAAATAGGTCCTGCGGTTTTTGCCCCGTTTGCACCCGTTCCGGCGGGAATACTCGGCGCCGCTCGGCCTATGCACAGCGGGCAATAAGAACTCATGGAAGAGGCGTAATACACGTGCCAGAGCAATCCATCCACCGTCTACCCGAGGAATTTGGCGGAAACGAGTGGCTCGTCGATGAGCTTTACGAGCGGTACCAGGCCGACAAGAACTCTGTGGACACGAAGTGGTGGTCACTCTTTGAGTCGTTCGACGCCGATGATTCCGCCACGAACGGACGCCACACCGCTCCCAATTCCAGCCCGATAACGGCACAAATCCCCGTGCTCCCGGCGCCTGCGGCGAACGCGGCTGCGCCCGCCGCGCCTGCTGCTTCTCCCGCGGCGGCTCCCGCGCCTGCGCCCGCCGCGCCTGCTGCGGCTCCCGCTGCCGCGGTGGCTCCCGCTGCCGCTGACGCCAAGGCCCCGGCCGCGCAGCGTCCACCCGCACCGGCCAAGGACGCTGCCCGCACGGGCTCAACGCCCATCCCGGCCCAGCTGCCCAAGACCGCCAGGGACACCTCGGTTCCCGACGAGGCGGTCTCCACTGTGCTGCGCGGCCCGGCCAAGGCCATCGCCACCAACATGATCAGCAGCCTGGAAGTGCCCACCGCCACCAGCGTGCGCGCCATTCCGGCCAAACTGCTCATTGACAACCGCGTGGTCATCAACTCCAACCTGGCGCGCGCCCGCGGCGGCAAGGTTTCCTTCACCCACCTGATCGGCTACGCCGTCATCAAGGCGCTGGGCCAGTTCCCCTCCATGAACGTCCACTACGACGTCATCGACGGCAAGCCCGTTGCCGTCCAGCCGCCGCACGTGAACTTCGGCATCGCCATCGACATGCCCAAGCCCGACGGCACGCGGCTGCTCGTGGTGCCGAACATCAAGAAATCCGAGACCCTCAGCTTTGCCGAGTTCTGGCATACCTATGAAGACCTGATCAAGCGTGCCCGCGCCGGCAAGCTCACCGCCGACGACTACGCCGGCACCACGGTTTCCCTGACCAACCCCGGCGGCATTGGCACCGTCCACTCGGTGCCGCGCCTCTCCAAGGGCCAGGCGGCCATCATCGGCGTCGGCTCCTTGGACTACCCGGCCGAGTTTCAGGGTGCCAGCGAGAAGATCATTGCCCGGAACGCGATCTCCAAGATCCTGACCCTGACCTCCACCTATGACCACCGCGTCATCCAGGGTGCCGGCTCCGGCGAGTTCCTGAAGAAAATCCACCAGCTGCTGCTCGGTGCCGAGAACTTCTACGACGACATCTTTGAATCCCTGCGCATCCCGTACGAGCCCGTGCGCTGGAGCCTGGACCTCCAGGTGGACCCGGCCGACCAGATCAACAAGGTCGCCCGGATCCAGCAGCTGATCCACTCCTACCGCGTCCGCGGCCACCTCATGGCCGACACCGACCCGCTGGAATACGTCCAGCGCAAGCACCCCGACCTGGACGTGCTGACTTATGGCCTGACGCTGTGGGACTTGGACCGCGAATGGCCCACCGGTGGCTTTGGCGGCAAACAAAAGCTGCTGCTGCGCGACATCCTCGGCGTGCTGCGGGACGCCTACTGCCGCACCACCGGCGTCGAATACATGCACATCCAGGAGCCCGAGCAGCGCAAGTGGTTCCAAGACGAGCTGGAGCACCCCTACTCCAAGCCGAGCCGCGAAGAGCAGCTGCGGATCATGTCCAAGCTGAACTCGGCCGAGGCGTTTGAGACATTCCTGCAGACCAAGTTCGTCGGCCAGAAGCGCTTCTCCCTGGAGGGGGGGGAATCCCTGATTCCGCTGCTGGACTCCATCATCTCCGATGCCGCCGACGACGGCCTCGACGAGGTTGCCATTGGCATGGCCCACCGCGGCCGCCTGAACGTTCTCACCAACATCGCCGGCAAGACCTATGCCCAGGTCTTCCGCGAGTTTGAGGGCACCCAGGATTCCCGCAGCGTCCAGGGCTCCGGCGATGTGAAGTACCACCTGGGCACCGAGGGCACGTTCACCTCCGACGCCGGCAACGAAACCAAGGTCTACCTGGCTGCGAACCCGTCGCATTTGGAAGCCGGGGACGCCGTGCTTGAGGGCATCGTCCGCGCCAAGCAGGACCGTTTGGACCAAGGCGAGAACTTCCCCGTGCTGCCCATCATGGTGCACGGTGACGCGGCCTTTGCCGGCCAGGGCGTGGTGGCGGAAACGCTTAATCTGTCCCAGTTGCGCGGCTACCGTGTCGGCGGCACCATTCACGTGGTGGTCAACAACCAGGTGGGCTTCACGACGGCGCCGTCCTCCTCGCGCTCTTCGGTGTACTCCACCGATGTGGCCAAGATGATCCAGGCCCCCGTCTTTCACGTGAACGGCGACGACCCCGAAGCAGTGGTCCGCGTGGCCCAGCTGGCATACCAATTCCAGCAGCGCTTCCGCAAGGACGTTGTCATTGACCTGGTCTGCTACCGCCGCCGCGGCCACAACGAAGGCGACGACCCCTCGATGACGCAGCCGCTGATGTACAACCTGATCGAGGCCAAGCGTTCCGTGCGCCGCCTCTACACCGAGGCCCTGATCGGCCGCGGCGACATCACCGAGGATGAGGCATCGCAGCTCCTGCGGGACTACCAGGAACGCCTGGAGCGCGTTTTTGCCGAAACCCATGCCGCGCAGACCTCGCCGATCCCGATCATCACCAAGGACATGCACGCCGTCTCCGACTTGGAGCGACCCATGGCGCAACAGTCCGACTCCGCTGTCAACGATCCCAAGAACACCGCCATCAGCGAGGATACGCTGGCCCGCATTGGTGCGATCCACACCGCGGTGCCGGAGGGCTTCACCGTCCACCAGAAGCTGAAGTCGCTGCTGGAGAAGCGCGAAACCATGTCCCGCGATGGCTCCATCGACTGGGGCTTTGGCGAACTTGCCGCGTTTGGCTCCCTGCTGCTTGAAGGTGTCCCGATCCGCATGGCGGGCCAGGACTCTCGCCGTGGCACGTTTGTGCAGCGCCATGCAGTGTTCCACGACCGCGCCAACGGAAAGGTCTGGACGCCCATCTCGGGCCTGAGCGAGGATCAGGCCAAGCTGTGGATCTACGATTCACTGCTGAGCGAATACGCCGCCATGGGCTTTGAATACGGCTACTCCGTGGAGAGCCCCGACGCCTTGGTGATCTGGGAAGCACAGTTTGGCGACTTCGCCAACGGTGCCCAGACGATCATGGATGAGTTTATCTCCTCTGCGGAGCAGAAGTGGGGCCAGCGTTCTTCACTGGTGCTCATGCTCCCGCACGGCTACGAGGGCCAGGGCCCGGACCACTCCTCGGCCCGGATTGAGCGCTTCCTGCAGATGTGCGCCGAGGAGAACATGGTGGTGGTCAACCCGACAACGCCGGCGTCGCACTTCCACTTGTTGCGCCGCCAGGCCTACAGCCGTCCGCGCAAGCCGTTGATCATCTTCACCCCGAAGCAGCTGCTGCGCCTGAAGGCTGCCGCTTCGTCCGTGGAGGACTTCACCACCGGCGGCTTCCGCCCGGTCATCGGAGAGCATGCCACCCAGGATGCCAACGCCGTCGACCGTGTCCTGCTGGTCTCCGGCCGCCTCTACTACGATCTGCTCGCCGCCCGCGACAAGGCCGGCGACACGAAGACCGCCATCGTCCGCGTGGAGCAGCTGTACCCGCTTCCCGAATCGGAGATCAAGGCTGAGCTGGCCAAATACCCGAACGCGGATGTCGTGTGGGCACAGGATGAGCCGGCCAACCAGGGACCGTGGCCGTTCATGGCGCTGAACCTGGCCCCGGTGCTCGAGAAGAAGCTGGGCCTGGTTTCCCGCCGGGCCTCGGCGGCAACGTCCACCGGTTCGGCGAAGATGCACGCCGTCGAGCAGACGCTGCTGGTCAAGCAAGCCTTCGAGCGCAACTAAGCCGTTATGGATGCCCGGTCTGCAAGCAGGCCGGGCATCCTTCATTTTTTGACAGAGACGAAAGGGGCACCGTGGAAAAACGGGAGCTGCGAATTGTGGCCGTTGGGGACGAACTGGTGGCCGGGGTAGGCGATCCGCGCGCACTGGGCTGGCTTGGCCGGGTGCTGGCGCGGACGCCCCAGGACAGCGTCTCCGTTGAGTCGTATGTCCTGGCGACGCCCGACGAGGGCACGGAGGCGCTGGCGGGCCGCTGGCTGCGGGAGGCCGGACGGCGTTTTGACGACTTCCATGAAAACCGGCTGGTCATCGGCCTCTCGGGCAGGGACATCGAGTATGGGCTGTCCACGGCGCGCAGCCGGCTGAACCTGGCGAACATCCTGGACGGCGCCACCCAGCTGAACATCCCGGTGTTTGTGGTGGGCCCGCCTCCGTCGCTGGATGCGGCGCTCAACCGCAAGCTGGCGGAGCTGAACACGGCCTTTGCCGACGTCACCACCCGCCGCAAGCACCACTATGTGGACACGTTCTCGCCGCTGCAGAACCACGAGCAGTGGCGCAACGACGTCGCCGCCAACGCCGGCTCACCGGGACAGGCCGGCTACGGACTAATGGCCTGGCTGGTGCTCCACCGCGGCTGGTACCAGTGGCTGGACCTGCCCGAAGCCTCCTGACCCCGCACCCTAACTGTGTGTCAGAAATTGCAGTCTTTCGGCGAAGCTACGCTGACTTCCTGCACTTTCCGGCACAGGGTTTGTTTAACGGCCGACGGCGGAGCCTGGCCGGCGCTTTTGGGTGGCGGAGCGCAGGGTGCACACATGCGCCGAACTGGCTCCCGGTTAGGCGCATCCTGAATGTGCCGCCATTGCCATCCGCACCACCTTGAAGCCGTAGCCCCGGAGCTGCCGGACGGGACGCAAATTCCTGCCGTTTAGGTTCGCACGTGCCCGATATGGGAGACTGGAGGGCAGATCTTATTCGGATCTTTGTGAAAGATTGGAGGCAGCTATGTCAAAGCGTTCACGCAAGCGTCGGGACCGTAAGAATGGCGGCGCAAACCACGGTAAGCGCCCCAACACTTAAGTCTTGACAGACCTACACAAGAGCCCGTCGCACCCTCGTGGTGGGACGGGCTCTTGCGTTCCCCCTCACCACCGGGCAGTTATGGGCATTAAGCACGGGAACATCCTTATTTATTGCTAGGCTGGGACCAGTGCCCCATTGACGAATAACGTGGCGAATAGCCTGACAAGAAAGCTGCCCATGCCAGCCGTAGTTTTGATCACCATGCTGCCGTTTGTCTGGTTTGGCATGGTGTCCGCCATTTCCTTCCTTGAAACACCGCTGAAATTCCGGGCACCCGGCATGACCCACGCACTCGGGGTGGGAATTGGCCGGCTGGTCTTCAAGGTGCTCAACCTCGTCGAGGCTGCCATGGCCAAGCGCACCAAGGCCCTTTCCCTGACGGCTGTCACGCACGACGGCGGCACGGCCGTCAGGGCGAAGGTCGCCACCACCACGCACCCCGCCTATATTTCGTCGGAGGCGGTGAAGGTGCTGGCCCTGCCGATCGCCGGCATCCTCATTGCGCTCGGCGTGGCAGCGTAGGCGCCGGTGGACACCCCGCGGCAGCCGGACGTGCCGCTTAACTCCGGCAGGACGGCGTCGAACTTAAACACCTACAGTCCGGTGCGGAAAACCGGCGGGGACAAGGCCGACATTGCCGGCCGCGACGACATCCTGGACCTCGTGCGCACCTTTTACACGCGGGCCTTTGCCGATGAACTGATCGGGCCCATCTTCACGGAGGTGGTCCACATGGACCTGGTGCGGCACATGCCCATCATGGCCGACTTTTGGCAGACTGTGCTGTTCAAGGCCGGACTGTACAGCCGCAATGCGCTGGCGATCCACTTTGACATCCATGCCAGGGAGCCGCTGGGGCTGGACCACTTCAACCGGTGGCTGCAGCTGTGGACCAACACTGTCGACGAGCTGTTCAGCGGCGAGAAGGCGGAAATGGCCAAGGTGCAGGCCCATTTGATTGCGGGTTCGCTGCACCGGCGCGTCACAGGCCGTCCGGCCAGCCAGTACAGCAGTATTTCCGTGCGTCCGGCCGACGCGGCCGAACAGGGGCCCCTGGACTAAACTTCGGCGGGCCGGCCTTCGTGCAGCCGGGCCAGGATGGCGGACTTGAGCGTCTCGGGGGCGGCCTCCTTGCAGGAGCGCTTCACCACCGTGCGGATCACGCATTCGAGGTCGTACTCCTGGGCGCAGTCGGTGCAGCCGTCCAGGTGGGCCTTGATCTCCCTGAGGTCTTCATGCGACAGCGCCCCGTCGAGGTATTCGTAAATTCGGGCAATGCGTTTGTCGTCGCAGTCTCCCAGGCTCTGGCAGTCGCCCATGATTATTTCTCCGTTTCCTTAAGTTCATTTGCGGCACCCTTGTTGTAGCCGCGATCCACTGCATAATGCGAAAGCATGTCCCGCAACAGCTTCCGCCCCCGGTGCAGGCGTGACATCACGGTGCCGATCGGGGTGTTCATGATTTCTGATATTTCCTTGTAGGCAAAGCCCTCAACGTCGGCAAAGTACACCGCCAGCCGAAACTCCTCCGGGATGGCCTGCAACGCGTCCTTCACATCCGAATCCGGCAGGTGGTCCAGCGCATCCGCCTCGGCGGAACGCAGCCCGCGCGAGGTGTGGGACTCCGCCCGGGCCAGCTGCCAGTCCTCGATGGAATCGGCATTGGACTGCAGCGGCTCCCGCTGGCGCTTGCGGTACAGGTTGATGTAGGTGTTGGTCAGGATCCGGTATAGCCAGGCCTTCAGGTTGGTCCCGGGCCGGTACTGGTGGAAGGCCGAAAACGCCTTGGTGTAGGCCTCCTGGACCAGGTCTTCGGCGTCGGACGGATTCCGTGCCATGCGCATGGCGGCCGAATACAGCTGGTCCACGTATTGCATGGCGTCCCGTTCAAACCGGGCACGGCGGGCCTCCACGGTTTCGGTGGCAACGTCCACCGTATCCACGTCGGTGTTCTCCACCGGCGCTGCGGTGGATGGCCGTGCAGCGGTGTTTTTGGCTTGCTCAGGCTCGGAAATATTCATCACAGACGAGTCTACTGTCAGTGTCTGCATTGCCGCCTTTCCGAGGATGGACGCCCGCTTGCCGGCCGTACCAAATCATTGCCCGGCGGACACCTGCCCGCCCTTTCCATACCAATGCAAACCCGCGGCCGGCGCGGTATATTCCGCAAACCCGGCGCCAAGGTGCGAGACTTGGATCAAGCAGGAACACCCCGTCCCGCAGCCAGCGCCGCGGGACACGAAGTTGACGGCACACAACCAGGAGGCCTCCCTTGACCATCGTTCGCGTACTCGCCCGCCCCATGCTCGCCTCGTCCTTCATCGTCTCCGGCCTGGACCGCCTGAGGAATGCGGACCAGATGGCCCGGCAGCTCGCCCCCGTCCTGGGCCGGGTCTCGGCTGCCCTCCCCGTTGACGCCAGCGAGAAAACGCTGGCGCGCCTCGTCGCCGGCACGCAGGTGGGCGCCGGCGTCCTGCTGGCAACCGGCAAGTTCTCCCGCGGCGCAGCCGTGCTGCTCTCCGTGACGGCCGGGCTGACCACGTTCGTGGAGTACCGCAGTGCCCCCACGGACACCAAGGAGGCCAGGTCGCACCGCCGCAGCCAGCTGGCCAAAAACATCGGCCTCCTCGGCGGGGCCCTGCTGGCCAGCGTCGACACGGCCGGCCGGCCGGGCCTCGCCTGGCGCGCTGAAAGGCTGCTTGATTCCGGCAGGAAGACCACAGCCCGCCAGCTCAAGGCCGCCGACAAGAACGTCCGCTCCCTCGCGCACGACGTGAGCGGACACTAACCGCCCATGACCAGCGCCCCTTGGCCCGCACCGTTTGCCCCAACACCCCTGGACGCCACCGTCACCATTCCGGCGTCCAAGTCGCTGACCAACAGGTACCTTGTCCTGGCCGCAGTGGCCGACGGCGTGTCCCGCCTCCGCGCGCCGCTGCAGTCCCGCGATTCCGATCTCATGATCGCTGCGCTGCGCGCTTTGGGCGCCGGCATCGAGGAGGTACCCGGGGCCGGTTCCGTGCCGGACCTGGTGGTCACACCCATCCCTGCCGGGTTCACCGCCACCGCCGAGGTTGACTGCGGGCTGGCCGGCACCGTCATGCGCTTTGTGCCCCCGCTCGCAGCGCTGCTCACGGGTACAGTGACGTTCGACGGCGACCCCGCCGCCCGCGTCCGGCCGATGGCACCGATAGTGGCCGCCCTGGAGGGTCTGGGCGTCCGGGTGGAGGACGGCGGGGACGGCCTCATGCCGTTCACCGTCCACGGCACCGGCACCGTCCGCGGCGGCCACCTTGCCATCGATGCCGGCGGCTCCTCGCAGTTCATCTCCGCAATCCTGCTGGTCGCGGCACGCTTCGATGGCGGGCTCCATCTAGAACACAGCGGCACGTCAGTGCCCAGCGTGGACCACATCTCCATGACCGTTCAGGTGCTGCGCTCCCTCGGTGTCACCGTGGATGATTCCACCACCAACCACTGGATCGTCCGGCCCGGCCCCATTGCGGCTTTTGACGTGCTGCTGGAGCAGGACCTGTCCAATGCCGGGCCGTTCCTGGCCGCGGCCCTGGCCACGCGCGGCACAGTCCGCATCCCCAACTGGCCGCTGAACACCACCCAGGTGGGTGACAAGTGGCGGACGATCCTCCCCCAGTTTGGTGCCAGCGTGACCTTGGACGACGGCGTTTTGTCCGTCACCGGCGGTCCGGAGATTCTCGGTGTGGACATTTCCGACACCAGCGAGCTCGCCCCGTCCACCGCGGCCCTTTGCGCACTGGCTTCCGGGCCGTCACGCCTGCGCGGCATCGCGCACCTGCGCGGCCACGAGACAGACCGGCTCGCCGCGCTGGTGGCCGAGATCAACGCCTTGGGCGGCGACGCCGTCGAAACCGACGACGGACTCATCATCAACCCCGCACCGCTGCACGGCGGGCTGTTTCACAGCTACGAGGATCACCGCATGGCCACTGCCGGCGCCATCATCGGCCTGGCGGTGCCCGGCGTCGAGGTTGAGGACATCGCCACCACGTCCAAGACCATGCCGGCGTTCCCGCAGCTGTGGGCGGACATGGTGGCCCAGACCGCGCCGGTGGGGATCAGCGGGCGTGGCTAGGGACTACAGCAACTGGGACGAATCCGACGTCCGCGTCCGGGCCAACAAGAAGGGCAGCCGGCCGCGCACCAAGGACCGTCCGGCGCACGACGACGCCGTCATCGGCCGCATCACCACGGTGGACCGCGGCCGGTACACCGCCATCGTGGACGAGGACATGCCCACTGAACGCGTGCTGATCGCCGCCCGGGCCAGGGAACTGCGCCGCTCCCCCGTGGTGGCCGGCGACTTCGTGGCTCTGGTGGGCGACACCACCGGGGCGCCGGATACGCTGGCCCGCCTGGTCCGCGTCGAGGTACGCCGCACCCTGCTGCGCCGCAGCGCCGATGACACCGACCCCATTGAGCGGGTCGTGGTGGCCAACGCGGACCAGCTGGTCATCGTGGTGGCCGCGGCCAACCCGGAACCGCGCACCGGCTTCATCGACCGTGCCCTGGTGGCCGCCTACGACTCCGGCATCGCACCGATCCTGCTGATCACCAAGGCGGACATCAAGGACCCGGCGGAGCTGCTGGCCAATTACGAACACCTGGACATGACAGTGATCATCAGCCGCACGGCCGCCGTTGGCGCGGCCGATGCCGCCTCCGCCATTGATGCCCGCAGCGACGACGGTGACTCCGCGCTCCTGGCCGGGGGCGCCGTCGAACAGCTCCGCGAACACCTCGACGGCAAGGTCAGCGTGCTGGTGGGGCACTCCGGCGTCGGCAAGTCCACCATGGTCAATGCACTCACCGGCTCACAGCGGGCCACCGGCGGCGTCAATGCCGTCACGGGACGCGGCCGGCACACCTCATCCTCGGCCCTGGCGCTGCGGCTGCAGGACGGCGAGCCGGGCTCGTGGATCATCGACACCCCCGGCATCCGCTCCTTCGGCCTGGCCCACGTGGACGCGGACCGCATCCTGCACGCCTTCCCAGACCTCCAGCCGGGCACCGACGACTGCGAACGCGGCTGCAAGCACGACAGCGTCGCCGTCAACTGCGGCCTGGACCCCTGGGTGGCCGGCGGCCATGCCGGCGATGCGGGCCCGGCCAGGCTGGCGTCCCTGCGGCGCCTGCTCGGCACCAGCACCCGCACCGAGGGCCGCGCCGAGGCCAAGGAGCTTGGCACCACGGCGTAGCTGCCTGTGCGGCCGGCCCGCCATTTTTCCGTCGACTATCCGACGCCTCGGCCGCGGACGGCCTTAGGCGTCTCCTTTCGTCGACTACAAAAAATGCCGGCTCCGCCCGCTTGCGTTCCGTCCTGCGCCGGCTTCCCCTCCACCGGTGCGCGGGTCAGTGTTGCGCGCCACCATCTGCCCGTCCAGGGCGCAGAACGGTGCACAGCCCTGTTCCCACCCAAAGGCCGCATCTACCGATACGGTGATGCATATGACTGTCCAACCCCAGACGTACAACGACGACCTCCGCCTGGCCCACGTTTTGGCTGACACCGTCGATTCCCTGACGATGTCCCGCTTCAAGGCCCTTGACCTGCAAATTGAAACCAAGCCGGACCTGACACCGGTGACGGATGCGGACAAGGCGGCCGAGGAGTCCATCAGGAGCCAGCTTTCCCGCGTCCGCCCCCGCGACGCCGTGCTGGGTGAGGAGTTTGGCAGCACCGGCCACGGCTCCCGGCGCTGGATCATCGACCCCATTGACGGGACCAAGAACTTTGTCCGTGGCGTGCCGGTCTGGGCCACGCTGATCGCCCTGGTGGACGAGGGCCGCCCCGTCGTTGGCGTGGTCAGCGCCCCGGCCCTGGGCAAGCGCTGGTGGGCCGCCGAAGGCACCGGCGCCTACATGGGCAAGTCATTGGCCGCCGCAACCCGCATCCGCGTCTCCAACGTCTCCGAGCTCTCCAACGCCTCGCTCTCCTACTCCTCGCTCACCGGCTGGAGGGACCGCGGCAACCGGGACGAATTCCTGGCCCTGACCGACGACGTCTGGCGCACCCGTGCCTACGGCGACTTTTGGTCCTACTGCATGGTGGCCGAGGGCGCCGTGGACATCGCCTGCGAGCCGGAATTGAACCTGTACGACATGGCCGCCCTGGTGCCGATCATCACGGAGGCCGGCGGCCGCTTCACCTCGCTGGACGGCGTGGACGGGCCTTTTGGCGGCAACGCCCTGGCCACCAATTCCATCCTCCACACCGAGGTGCTGCGCCGGCTGAACCCGGGCTGGGACGACCTCCTCGCCTGACCCTTGTCAAGCACAGGCCGGGAAAGGCACGACGGCGGCCCCGCCGTCGTACTTTTTCACCCTTTGCGTCGTGGGTTGCGGAAGACTGCGCCGAAATTTGATCACGCCGCGTGTCGTAACAAATGCGGACGCTGCCGCGTTCGGCTAATCTTTTGGGCATAGGTCACGAGTGCCAGCGCTAAACCCCGGTTTGCTGGCCGGCAACCCTCCTTTCGCGGCGGGGTGCCCCGGGTGACGACCTGGCCAGGCCGGAACGGTCTTGGCAAGCGCGGATTTTTCGTGTCCCGGGCCTTTCCGGGGACGTTCAGTCCTTCCTTTAAGGAAGCCTCATGAGTTCTGCCATCCTCGAAAAGTCACGTATTTCCGAAAGCCCGCTGCTGCCCGTGGTGGGCCAGGACCTGGCCGCCCCGCTGATCCACGGCGGAACCACACGGTATGTCAACCTGGACTATGCGGCGTCGGCCCCGGCCGTGGAAGAGGTGGCCGCCCACCTGGCCGAAGTGTTGCCGTACTACGCCAGCGTGCACCGCGGCGCCGGCTTTGCCTCCCAGGTCAGCACGTCCGTCTATGAAAACGCCCGGCACATTGTGGCGGACTTTGTGGGCGCACGACCCGGGGACACCGTGATTTTCACGCGCAACACCACGGATTCACTGAACCTGCTGGCCGGTTGCGTGCAGTCGCTCCTGGCGGGGCACGGCCACGCCGACGGCGCCTCAAACGAGCACGGAGAGGTCCTCTACCTGGACATCGAGCACCATGCCAACCTGCTGCCCTGGCAGGGCTTGCCGCACCGTTCCGTGGTGGCCGGGCACTCCATCGAGGCCACGCTGCACCGGGTGGAGACGCAGCTGCGTGCCGGAAACGTGGTGCTGCTGGCCGTCACCGGCGCCTCCAACGTCACCGGCGAAGTGCTGCCGGTGGCGGAGCTCGCCGCGCTGGCACACCGGCACGGCGCCCGCATCGTGGTGGACGCCGCCCAGCTGGCCCCGCACCGGCGCATCGACCTGGCCCGCGACGGGATCGACTACGTGGCGTTTTCGGGACACAAGCTGTATGCCCCGTTTGGCGCCGGCGTACTGGTGGGCCGCCCGGACTGGCTGGATGCCGGCAAGCCACACCTGGCCGGCGGCGGCGCCGTGAAGGATGTGCGGCTGGAGTCGGTGCGCTGGACCGACGGCCCGGCCCGGCACGAGGCAGGCTCCCCGAACGTACTCGGTGCCGCGATGCTGGCAAAGGCCGCGCAGGTGCTCGCCGCCCTGGATCCCGGACAGTGGCAGGCCCACGAACACGAGTTGCGCTCCCATCTGGTGGCAGGGCTGGAGGCGCTCAATGGCGTCACCGTCCACGAGCTGTTTTCCGACTCCGCCTCACGCCCCGGCTGCGGCACCATTGGCGTGGTGAACTTCTCCGTGGAAGGGTACGACGCCGGACTGGTCGCCGCCTACCTGTCTGCCGAGCACGGCGTGGGCGTGCGCGACGGCAGGTTCTGCGCCCACCCGCTGCTGCGCCGTCTGGGCCTGGCGTCGGGCTCGCTGCGCGCCAGCTTCGGCGTGGGCTCACGTCGCGAGGACGCGGACCGCCTGGTTGACGGTGTCGCCACGCTGCTCCGTGGCGGCCTGGGCTCGGACTACATGGTCGCTGAAGGCCGCTGGGTCCCCGCCAACGATTCCCGCACGTACCCTTCCTGGGCGCCCAACACCCCGGGCACCGCCGGCGCCGCCCCCTGCAGCACTGACTGATGCCGTCGTGTTCAGTGGGGGCTGGGCTCAAGGGCGCCGACCTCTACTCCGGCGGCAACGTCCCCGGAGCCAGCCTCCATGCCACCCATTTGGTGCCGGATCCGGACCAGAAAACGAGCAGGCTGCGTTTCTCGTGGCTGCGGGGGCAGTCGTGGTCATTCGCACGCGGTTCGCCGTGCGCGAATGGTAGTAACCACCCCCACGACCATCTGGGGTGTCCGCCGCGCCCCCTGCCCCCCACTAAAACGAGACGGACTCAGCTTCCCTGGCCTGGCGCCGTCGTACTCCCAGCTGGCAACAAGGTGGTTGGGGAGCCTGTTTCCCGGCGCCCGGCCGCGGATTTCGAGCAGATCGCGGGCATGGGCGTGCAGGCGCCTGTCCTCGTCGGTGACGGGGACCCAAGCCGGAACCGGCACCGAGTTTCCGGCGTCGTCCCGTGCCACCATCACGGTCAGGCAGTAAGTGGTCAGGTTCATCCCGCGCCCCTTGGGATCTCCCGAACGGACGTGGACGGCGACGTGCATGCCCTTCGTCCCCGTGTACACCAGGCGGGCCTCCACTTCCACCACGTGGCCAATCAGCAGCGGCCGGTAAAGCCTCACACCGCCGGAAAACACCGCCACGGCGTCATTCCCACAATAACGTGACGCGCACACATAGGCGGCTTCATCGATCCACTTCATCACGATCCCGCCGTGCACCTTGCCACCCCAGTT
>NZ_QJVD01000049.1 GCF_003219815.1 Arthrobacter livingstonensis | reverse complement strand
GGTAAGTCCAATTATCCTTGAAAAGACGGGCATTTCGTGTTTAAACCGCCGTATCAACCCCAAACCAAATCGGTGGACCCTTTTATGTTCAAAGTCAAGCCGTGAGATGTTGTAGCTGACGATAGATGCTGCGGGCAATATAGCGTTTCAGGATGCGTTTGATTTCCCGGTAGCTCAAGCCCTGGGCGGTGCGTCGTTCCACGTATTGCTTGGTTTGCTCATCGCACCGCATACGGGTTTTGGCGATCACGTCCAGGGCGCTGTTCAATTGCCGGTCACCATGGCGGTTGAGCCGGTGGCGCACGGTGTTTCCCGACGACGCCTGCAACGGTGCCGCGCCGGCCAGCGCGGCGAAGGCGGCCTCGGAACGGACTCTGCCGTGATGCGAGTACGCGACGAGGATGGCACCGGCAGTTACGGGGCCGACGCCGGTCTGGTTCTGCAGTCCGGGGGCGAGCTCCTCGCCCAGCTCGGCCAGCTGCTCTTTGTTCCGCTTCAGCTGTTTGTCGGCGTGGAGGACTGCCGCGGCCAGCCGGATCGCTTCATCCCGTGCAATGCGTTGTTCTGCCGTGTCATCCGTGCGCTGGCGCCAGGCACTGATGTCGATGAGCTGGCGGTCCTTGAGGGCCTTCCTCGCGTCGAGGCCGAGATTGATTTCGCGCACCAGCGCATTCAAGGCGTTCCGATTCACGGTGCGTTGGTGATCGAGACGCCGCCGACTGGCCAACAGCACGCTGATCGCGGCGCGTACGCCCTCGGCTCGCGGGTAGATCAGCGCGGCAGTGTCTTTGCCCAGGACGCCCATCGCGGCCGCCCTTGCATCGATTTTATCGGTTTTTCCGACCCCGGCACGGGCCTGCCTCTTCGGCGGTTTCGCCTCGACCACCGGGATGCTTTTGGCAGTCAACACGGCGGTGATCGAGGACCCGTAGGAACGGGTTCCTTCCACTGCCGCCAGCACCTCGCCGGTGGAGCTCCGCCCGATCCAGGCGATTGCCCGCCGCATCCCGGCAGGACTGACAGGGAAGGCCTCACAACCTTCCTGTGCACCGGTTCCAGTGTTGATGGCGGCGTAGGTGTGGGTGCGGGCACGGGTATCAATACCAATGACGTAGTCGTATTTTTCTGTCACCAAGGGCATGGCGGCGTTCCTCCGATTCCGGTTGATGGCCGTTAGCAGGGCACCGGTCTGGGTGGGAGTTCTCGTCAGGCAAATCTCTAATGAGGCACGCCACCAGTGGCAGCGGCCAACCTTTTATCAAGCCATGGCAAGAGGCCAGGTCGGTGCGAGTCCACCCAGATGGACGAGTCCACCGAAAGGCACATTGAACGAATCAACGGCCAGATCAAGGCTGAGTCACATCCGGGTGGATTCGCACCATCCTGCCAGCCGGTGCCAGACCAGCCAAATCCAATTAGAGATCAAGGCTTAGTATGGCTGGTTTTGTTTCGGGTAGGTTGATGCCGGCCAGGTCGGCCGGGGCCGGTGTAGTGGGTCGCCGGCGGAACCTTCCGGGGTTCTGGGTGTAGTAGCCCTGGAGCGCGTGGTCGCGTGTTTTCCAGACGTCTTTCCAGGATCCGTCGTGGACCTGTGAGGGCGAGAAGAGGGCGATGCCTGAGTGCTTGTGCTTGGCGTTGTACCAAGGCACGTAGTCGCCTATGTAGGTCCTGGCGGTCTCGACGGTCTTGAAGATGCGCTGGTAGCCCGGCCGGTACTTCATGGTCCGGAATCCCGACTCACTGAACGGATTGTCATTGCTCACGTAGGGACGGTTGTGGGATAGTTCCACGCCGTGGGCGTTGAGGGCATCGCGGAGCAGGTGGGACTTCATCGCCGGCCCGGAATCGGCGTGCACCAGCTGGGGTGCGCCGTGTTCGGCGATGGCTGTTTCGAACATTTCCACGGCCAAGTGATCGGCTTCGCGGTCCTCCACCCGCCACCCGACGATTTGGCGGGAGAAGATGTCTATGACGGAATAGACCTTGAAGACGATTTTCCGCCACGGTGAGTAAACATCGGTAATGTCCCACGACCAAGCCTGACAGGGTCCGGTGGCCTTCACCACGGGCTTCTCCCGCCGGCCCTGCTTGTTCTCGCGTTTGGTGGGGATCGTGGGGCGGAGCATCTGGTCCTCGATCTGGGCGGCGATGCGCCACCAGGTGCGTCGGGAGGCGAGCATGACCCCGTCATCCCACGCCGCGGCGAAGGAGTGGTCTACGGAGACCTGCTCAGCCCAGCCCAGCTTGATGTACTCGCTGATCCTTTCCCGGTCCCCGGGGCTGACGCGGCACTCGTAGGCGCGCTCGGACTGGTGGATCGGGTCCTGGACCTGTTCACGGGGATTCTGCCGGTAATGCCACGTCGAGCGCGACATGCCAGCCAGTTCAAGCGCCTTCCGTTGGGAACCGGTGAACTCCGTCAGGGTGCGGACGAGACGGTTCTCCGTCTCTATGAACTTTTCGGATCGTTCGTCTGCTTCGTATCGGGCTCTGGCACGTTCATGTCGTGCAAGAGCCCGATAGCTTTTCCCAGGGCTGCATTTGATCCCTCGAGTTCCCGGATGCGGTTCTTGAGCTGTTCGACTTCTAACTGGTGTTTAGCGATTTCCTTAGCCCGTGCCTTTTCAAACGCGGACCGTTCGCCAGATGTGCGGCTCATCTCCCCATGATCCCTTGGAATCAGGTTCCGGTCGAGATCGCCCTCGAACACCATCTTCCGCCACCCCCGGAACTTCCAGTCCGGCACTGACTGGGCGGCAAGCCATGCCGCCTTCATCCCATGCGGCTGAAGATAGTACTCGTGCACGACCTGACGGATTTCCTCACGCGTTTGCCCATGGATCGCAACTGACATGGCTGTCTCCTTCAATCAATCAAGAAAGAACCGGGTGGCTCACAACCAGCTTGACGTAGAGGGTACTCATCTAATTCAACAGACTTTTCCTGAGTTTCTGGTCATCATTTTCAGCACGTGGCACTCATCATTTTCAACATTCAGTCGCAAAAAGTGGCTGGATTCCGCGGCTCTCACTTTCCCGAACGCGGCCGGGCAGCTACGGGAACCATTGCACCTCCGATCGTCGTATTCACGGAACTGGCCGACTCCGCTGACTAAAGATCTCCATCGTATGTCCAGCCCTGTTCGGTGGAGGACTGGCTTACAGGACGGAGAGTTTGCGCACCTGGATATCGACCAAAGTGGACGGCCGTGACAACCGCGGCGTGGAAGCATGGCTCAAAGCTCCACCTGACACCTACCCATCCATCGGCTCAGCCCCAGACTCCATGCTTTAGGCAGATACCACAGCAGTAATAACGGCTGCAGCACAACAAATATCGAGAGTACCCCTCGGAACATGAGAGAGTTCTCGCTACCACCTGGCTTCTTTTGACAGTTCAAGTAGTCCGAGACCTACTGTGCAGGGGCGGCGGCAGATGGTGCGGGGCTTGGCTGGGCCTGGCTGCCGGAGGTGCCCGCACCGCTGTTTCCGTTCGATAGTCCAGTTGCGGGATCGGGCGTGCTCGATGGGGCCGGGGTGTCTGTCCCGGTGGGTGTCGTGGGGTCGGCACTGGGTGAGGGGTCGCTGGTGGGTGTGGGCGCCACAGCCGGCTGTTCAGCCGGGGCCAGAGCGGGGTCCGTGGCCGGATCCGTCGGTACGGTACTGGGCTCAACTGCCGGGCCCTTCGGCTTCAGGTCCGTGCGGGGAGTGTCCTTGCGGTGACTGGCAGGTGCCACGACCTGGGCAATACCGGATTGGAGGACGCTGGTGCCATGGGACAGTGAGACACCAGTGGCTGCTTGGATTCCCAGGATCGAGCCCAGCCCAATGATGAAGATGGCGGCTGTTCCACCGATGGCCATTCGGATCTTCCGGCCCGTGGTTGCCTCGCGGGGGCGCTGCCGCGCATCGGCCATGCTTTCCCACGGTTGCTCCAGCGGCACGTGTGTGGCGGAGACCTTGTGGGAGGTGGCCCGGACGATGCTAGTGGTGTCCGCGGCCATGTGTGGGAGCGTTGTCCGGGCTGTCTCCGTGGTGCGTCTGGGCACAACGCGCTTGATCTGCTCGTGGCTCTTTTCCAGGGAGGCGCGAATGAGCGGCAGTGCGATGCCTGAGACAACGCTCAGGAGGAAGGCGCCGACAACGGTTCCCGCGAGGCCGATGTGCCCGCCTATGACGGAAGCCACTGCGGCGGCGCCACCGCCGGCAATGACCTGGACAGGACTCAGGCCCAGGTCTTTCTTGGCGTGGGCGGCCTTCTCGGCTTGCCCTTCAGTGTCTTGGCTGCCAGTTTTAGTCATCGTTTTCCAGCTTTGCCTGTACAGCCGGTGTCGCGTCGATGGGTCACGTATTCCTCCAAAGGGGTGCCCGCCGCATCGGCTGGGCACTGTTAGAGGTTTCCATGCCCACCCGGGAGTTTCCCCAACTTTGGCCCAAATGTAAGCAAGGACACAGTCCGAATCCCCACCCGCGCGAGGATGACGGTCGCCAAGGCACAAAACTGGACGGCAAGCCGTCGAAAGGCTCCACGGCCCAGCAGGAGCATATGCCGACGCTGCACAACACTGACCAGCACACGCAGGCCGAACTTGAGCAGCTGTTCCGGGTATCCCGGAAGACGGTGTACCGCTATGTCCAACAACCCTCCACCAGAAAGTAGCCCGGGGTACGCGCCAACTGCCAAGACCGCAGCTGGGTCTGACCCCTTAAACCGCGGAAAAGACCACGTGGGGCAGCGAATCGCACCTCACAGTTACGGCACAGTTGCGTCGCAAAGGGGCGAGGACGAGCCCCCCTGCCGCAGGATCCATGAGTGGGACTTCTGATCTTGCTGGCCCGGATACGGCCAACTGATTCCTCCAGGCCTTCACATGGTATTTTCCGTTCTCTGAAGCACCCCATCGGACCATGCGGACGATCGCTCCACTGCGGGCCGTTGAAGCATTCACCGAGCCGATCCGGTAGCGTGCGACTTCGTCCGATCTCCCGAGCATCGTCTCGAAGCCGGGACCGACATCACGCATGGCGATGGCCGCACGGTGACAGCCGCACGGTGGAAGCCGTACGCTGGCTGGGGAAAGCGGGGAACATCATGTAGTGTTCCCACGACCAAGAGTGCGTGAGAGAAGAGATGGATCGCAGTGGCAACTGATTACGACGAATTACGATCCGACGTCAAGGAATTCCAGGACCGCTCCCTCGCGGACCTCCAGTCCGCCAAGGCCCCGGACGCCCGCAGCGTTGTTCGGGAACTCGATGAAACCGACGCCCTGGACGACAGCCACGGCCCCGGAGGGGAGTTTATCGCCGAAGAACTCACCATTGAGGTCGTCCCACAGGCCAAGGACGAGTTCACCTGTTCATCCTGCTTCCTGGTCCGCCACCGCTCACAGATCGCCCGCCAGAAAGACAACGCACGCTACTGCACCGACTGTGAAAGCTGAACAGCCCCCATCCGCCATCTTTAAGGCGCAGTCACGGTCGCATGACGGCGCCCTGGTGCCCCGATGCTCAGGTGTCCAATGCGCCACCAAACGCATACATACAATCCCCCAACAAACCACTGGTGCTGGCCCGGACGACGCCCTGGTAACTACGGGTTGATGGGCCTATGATGTGCGCAAAGTTGCACTCGTGGTTAATGTGCAAAAAGTGGGATGCAATGGTTGATCTGCAGAAGTTCGAGAACGCGCACTACCTCACGGTGACCGAGGTCGCCCTGGCTATGCGAGTGTCAAAAATGACCGTCTACCGTCTCCTGCATGCCGGGGAGCTGCCGGCCGTCCCCTTCGGCAGATCCTACCGTGTTCCCGAAGAAGGAATGGAAGAGTACCTGGCCGCCGAGCAGCATGCGACTACAACAGTGAATCCCCCGCCATCACCTCAACAGACAGGTCCTGCCCAGGTCGCCGTGATCAGTCCCGGCCCACTTCCGTTGCCCTGAAACAGGGAGGCTCTACTGGCACGTCCGCGGGACATTCCCTCCCGACCCGGTCGTGCCGGGTCGGGACCTCCGAGACGGCCCTCTTTTCGATTGGAGTCAACGGCTGGGGCGGTTCCTGCTCTATCGGCGTCAATGTAGGTGGATTCCACCCTCGGAACTCTTACCTGACCGATGACCACCAGCGTGTTCGCCATTATCCTCCCCTAGGACACAGAAAAAATTCGGATCACTCCGGGCACACACGGTGCGTGGCCGCGGGCCAGCGCCAACAAGCCGTGGAATATGACGCTCTCTGGCCGGGGTCCGGTGGCCGCTGAGTGTAACCCCGCGGCGGACCCTCCCGACGCGCTAACCGCTGACTATTCGCGACCGTTCATAAACCATTGCGCGTGACATTCCCCGATCGCGGGCAAGCTGCGCAGCAGGTTCACCACCCTCGACCAGACGCACAGCGCTGCGAATCTGGCTGTCGGTGACCCGGCTGGGCCGCCCACCGAAGTCCTTCCCCGCTGCCCTGCGTTTCCTAGTCGATTCGGTGACACATTCGCAATTGATCTCGTGTTTCATTTGCGCCAAAAAAGTCGTGATCGTGATGAACGGGTCGCGTCCTGGGACGGGTAAAGGGCTCAGAGGTCGCACAATCGGAGGTCCGTCATCAAGAAAATACCCTCGGATAGCTAGAACTTCTCCGCCTCAAACACGATGAAAAGTGCATGGTGCTGATTTGTCTGAGGCATCGCCGGACGGTGTCATACCTCGAAGCAACAAATTTGTTGAATTGAGGAGTTGGTGGTGGGGAGTAAGCGATTGTCGTATTCGGATCCTGCAGACATCGCCGCGGGGAGCCGGTAGTAGGGGTTACAGCTGTTCTCGTTCTTGTCCGGGGCCGGCGGCACCGGTCAGAATGGCGAAATATCCCGGAACCTGCTGGGGCAGGCCGGTGGAGTTCACCAACGCCACTTCGATGTTTACTGGCCCGTCCGTGATCACCTTCCAGTGAGTATCCGGAAATATGCTGTGCCGTTCCCGAGCGCCGAAATGCCCGGGGCGGGGCAGGTTTTCCAGGGCACGCTCTAACTGTCCGGGGATGCTTCTACGGGTGGCGCCCAGCTGCTGCAGGTAAGCGAGGCTGTTGCCCCGAAAGTTGGTTTCCGTGAGGAATACCCGGCCAGTGTTCCCGATGATGGTTCGGAGGTTTGCGGCCATGCTGGCCTGCTTGTCGGGTTTCAGGACGTGAAAAACGCCACGGACAAAAACATTGGCAAGGCCCACCCGCTCCAACAGCTGCCCTCCTGCACCTGCTCCCGTAGCGTCCATGACCATAAAGTCGGCGTTCAGGATGCCGTCAGCCTCGCTCCTCGCCCTCTCGACCGCGCCGGGAGAAACATCGATGCCGAGCACGCTGGGAAAATGGCCGGCCAGCCAGCGGGTGTAGCTTCCGTTGCCACATCCGACGTCAATGACCGGAAGGGCCGGATCAAAGTGCGCTATCAGCGCGTCGCTGTACTGGGCAAACTCGTTCCTGGACCCGGCGTCCCATAGCACCTCGCCTGAACGCCCGGTCGAATGGATACCGCGCCAGTATCCTTCCCACGCCGCGTTCGGATCCCGCGGTGCCCGGGATGCCAGGCGTACGACCCTGGGGAGAAGGAGCATCTGCTCCCAAAGCTTAGACATTCCCTAACTCTATCCTCCCTGCTTGAGGCTCCGGATTCGATCCAGTACCTTCTCCTGCGGTAGCGGGCGACCGTAAAAATAGCCTTGCCCATAGAGGCAGCCCATGGCTTGGAGCTGGGCCGCCTGCTCGGCGGTTTCGACGCCTTCCACGATCACTTTGAGCCCGGCAGCGGAAATCAGCTGCAATATGGCAGCAACAAATTCTTGCTGCTACGGGTCTGTGCCAATATCCTCAATCAGGGAATGGTCGACCTTCACCGTGTCCGCAGGGAGCGTCCGGAGATAGCTGATGGAGGAATAGCCCGTACCGAAGTCGTCAATTTGTAGCCCCACGCCCATATCCCGAAGCACGCCCAGGACCTGCTCTTCCACCGTTCCGCGGGACATCAGCACAGTCTCGGTGATCTCCAAAACCAAACGGCTAGGATCTATGCCGTGACCGTCGAGGGTGTCCTTGATATCCTCCAGCAGATCGACTCGAAGTAGTTCGGTGGCTGAAAGGTTGATGTGCACAGGGACGTCCGTCAGGGCGGGGTCTGTGTCATGCCAGCGCCTCATTTGGCCGATGCCTTCATGCAAAACCCACCGTCCCACGTCCAGGATCAGACCGGTTTCTTCCGCAAGGGGGATGAAACTGTCCGGCATGATGATTCCACGCACGGGATGATGCCACCGAAGGAGGGCCTCAAGGCCGACAATCCTGCCCGATGCCAATTCGACCACTGGCTGATACCACAGAGCCAGTTCCCCTCCGGTAACAGCACTACGCAGTTCGGCGGATATGCGCGAGCGTTCCCGAACGGCGTCAAGCATAGAGGGGTGGAAGAGCTGGACGTTGTTACGACCTAGGGCCTTCGCCTGATACATGGCGATGTCCGCATCGCGCATCAGCGCCTCGGCCTGATACCCTGGCCCCGCGATGCACACCCCGATACTGGCCCTCGCCCACACCGTTTCGGTTCCAACGTACACGCCGTCTTGCAATAGCACCAAGGTCCGCTGCGCAATGTCCAGGACCTCCTCTTCTGTGGCATCGGTAATGACGACAGCAAACTCATCCCCGCCCAGACGGGCCACCGTGTCCCCGGTCCTGACAGCGGACCGCAGACGCCCGGTAACCTCGCCCAACACGGCGTCACCGGCACCATGACCGAGGGTGTCATTGATGGACTTGAAAGAGTCCAGATCCAGCACCAGCACGGCCAGGGCCTTTCCGCTGTCGGCACCCTCCAGCAGTACCTCCTGGACGCGTTCGGCGAGCAGGGTCCTATTCGCAAGGCCCGTTAAGGCATCCGTCTTGGTCATCTGTTCCAGCTGAGCCTGCGTTCGCCGCAAGGTGGCGGTACGGTCGGCGACCCGCTGTTCAAGATCTGAATAAATATGGTCCAGTTCCTCCGCGAGCAGGTTCACCCCAGTGATGACAGCATCGATTTCATCCCCCTTTTCCGAAGGGACCATGCGTGCATCCAACTCACCGGCAGCCAACCGGACAACACCATCCACCAACTGCTGCAGCCGCGGGTCTCCACCGATCTCTCCCGAGCTCATATCATCCAAACGCGCAATAATGGTAGGGTAGCCCCGCCCTGTGCGGATCCCGGTTGATGACTTGGCACCTGCTCCCAGGTCACTCTGGATTTATCGCTCTCCACGTCCAGAATCCTCCGATCGCCCGCAACCTCACATGGGTGGGCCTACTGTCGGTACTCTACCAACAGCAGTATCCGCCCGAAGGCGGGCACCACCCCGGCGGCCAGCCAGAAACCCCTGCGGGCGCCCCAACGTGACCACCCATTTGCAGCGAACATCTCCACGTTCGGACCACGCCGGGCACCGCCATCACTGTTGCCCATTCAAGGGCAAACCCCCGGGTTTGGCCATCGTCGCGGCAGGCAGTACACCCCAAGGGGCTCAGGCGTCGGCCTTAAGCCAGTTCATGGCTTCGCTGCGCGATGTGAAAAAACGAGTCGGGCATGGCGGGATGTGCACCCCGAGGAAGAAGTTCGCCAGAACCCGGTCCACCGGAGATTTCCCTAGCAGGGCAATACGCGAGGCCCTGCAGGGAATGGACCAAACAGCTCTTGCCTCACGGCTGACTGAACCCACTGATGCCATGTCGACGAGCATGGGATGCTCTTCCTGCTGACAGGCCTCATTGACTTTCTCCATCGCGGCCCGGGCATCCTCGACTTGAATGTGGACCCCCGGTAGCCAGTGCAGATGGAGGAGCCCCTTATTGCTCAGTTCGAGACTTGCCTTTGAACCCTCCGCAGCTACCGAATCCACGAACACACCCTCTCCTGAGCAGCCGCCAAAGCATTCCACGACCCCCTAGAGGGTACCGGATTCCTCAACGTCTCAAACCAATAGAACAGCTGAAGACCAGACCGGCAAACAATGACGATGCGAACATTCCTTACCAACATCTCCTAAGCCCTGGCCACTCCTGGAGATCCCTGCAGCGGCACGAAAGAGAACCCTGCAGTTTCAGGACCGGACAGCCCGGCCATGGTGGCTGCCAGAGACCCGGCGTTTTCCTGCCAGCTGGCCCATTCCTGGGGTTGGACCGTGGGACGGCCCAAGTGAAAGCCCTGTCCGTGCGTTATTCCGAGCCCGGCCATAGTGGCGAGTTCGGCCCCTGTTTCGATGTGCTGGGCGCTCAGGGTCGCTCCGATACGGCGGGCGAAGTCGAGCTCTGCGACCACGAGATCTTGTCGAAGACTGTCCTGATCGATCCCGGCCGTCAGGCCCGCGTCAAGCTTGATCATTTCCGGCCGGAGGCGAGAGACATGGCGGGCCGAGACTAAGGAGGACCCCGAATGATCGATGGACAAGCGCACCCCGGCCCCGCGTAACGGCTCCAACACCGCCTCCAGCGGACCGGCCTGATCCGCGCCGATACGTCCGGAGAGTTCAAGGACCATCCGATCCGGCGCCAGCGACGTTTGGCCGATAAGTGCCGGCAGCCGATTATCCAAACAAGCCGTATGGGAGAGTTTCAACGCCACGAAAAGCTCGGGAGGCAGCTCCCGTGCGGACGTGAGCGCCGACTCCAGCGCGGCGAACTCAAGATCTGTGCGCAGCCCGATGTCCTCAGCTTCCGCGAACCAATACACCGCAGGGTCAGCCCCGTCGCTGACGAAGCGCGTCAACGCCTCCGCACCAACCACGGAGCCGGTGAGCAGGTCGTAAATGGGCTGGAACGCGGTCACCAGCATCCGGTCCCGCAACACCGCTTCGAGCCGCGCCCGGCCAACCCCCTGCCTCGAGGCATGGCCCTGTTCTGCCGCCTGCGATGAGAGCTCCGAGAGCTGGGTGTTCGAAGAAACCTGACCATTGGAAACACGCTGGTCAATCTTTGCTGCCAGTTCCGGCCTGAGAGCAGCCAAATGATCCCGCAGCGCCGTTTCTGGTCGCCCTGGATGAGCGGCGACATGCTCGCGTAGTTGTGCACGCATCCCGGCAGCCGTCGGAGAAGAACCCGCCAGGACTTGATCGATGATTTCCTGCGTCTGGGCTCGCAACACGCCCTGACCATCGTCCGCTGGCGGTTTGGACGCCTCGGACACCAAATGCTTCGCGGCGTCTGTCGCTGCACGAGGATACGGTTTCTGCGTTGACATAGATATTCCTTTGGGCTCGGTCCCGGCTGAGCCCGGGACCTGCCTGCTGGTCCCGATCCGTCGTCGGTCCAAGATCAAAACCCGCAGGTTACTTTGACTCTACACGGGTAAAAGCCGACCCGTCCGTAAGCGACTTCTGACAGCGCCCGGTCCAGATGGCCTGCCGGCGTTCAATGTTCGAAATAGTGGAATGCCACGTCGGCCTCTTACAGCGTCGTCGTCGTGACTATGACCGGAGGCCAGCCCGCCGGCCTGGCCTCCTACCACGAATCGCAGCTGGCCCGCTATTTTGCCTCATTTCATCAGGCACGTACTCAGAGAACACATCAGCACTCCCTTGAACGAATTCTTTTTGGTTGAATCCACGCGACGCCCACTTCAGGCCACCGAGTCAACAGTTCAACCACTTCGAGCCATCCCGCGCGCACGACCGTCTCCGCCGACTCCAGTCCAGGTCGCAATTTGATGCTGCAGTACCCGCGTCGGCCGTCCGCAGATGGTTGACGCCCCGACGTCGGGGTCGCTCCGGATCCGGATCGAAGGAGGCCACCCAGGGGGACAGTCCCAAGTTCCCGCTAAGTACTGTCATGTGGGGCCCGGGCCAGGGTCCGCCTTGTAATCAAGGACTGGGCCTGAGGGGCTGGTATGGGAGAGTCAGCGTCTTTTTGGAGGGTTTGGTGTCCTCCGGTGTTAGCTTAGATAAAGCTGGGATGCGGGTCGGGGAAAACCCCTCAACCGTTTCTCAGCGCTGAGCGGTGGGGACATATTGTGCATTGGACGACGCAGTTCTTTCCGTGACCGGCGTGCCGTAATCTGAACCTCGGATAGCGGGAGGGTGGGCTGATGACGCAGGACAGAGGACCTGGGCCTTGGCGGCCTGAGAACCGGAAGAACCGGGAGAACCGGGATGTGCCGGAAAAGCGGAATGCTAAGGGTCCGGCCAGGACGCGAAAGGGTGCTGGCCCCCGCAGGGGCCTGGCTTCCATCGTAGTTCTGTGGATTTTGCTTGGCGTCGGAGTTGAGAGCGGGGTTGCCCTGGCACTGCGGCTGCCCGCACTTTTCGCACACGACGTCTTCTCCGGCACGGACGTGTCCGTCTGGTTAGCGGACTTTTTGGTGTTGTTACTGGTCCCTGTGGCGTTCTTCTCCCTGTGGCGGCTGGAGCGGCGGCGGCGCAGGGAGAAACTTCAGGAAACCCGGGCCTCCCAGCTGGTCCAGACAGTGCTGGACACGAGCAGGGAATGGCTGTGGTCCGTGGGCCCCGATGGCAGTTTCACTTTCTGTGGTGCGAGCAGCCAGGAGTTGACCGGCTACAGCCCGGCTGAACTCCTGGGCCGCCCCTTTAGCATGGTCATGGATCCTGGAGACTTGGCAGAAGCCCTGACGGCACGTAAAGCGGCCGACAAACCGGACGCCAGCTGGGAGGGCTTGATCACTGTCTGCCGCCACCGGGACGGCAGTCGAGTCCTGGTTGAAGTCACCGGCAAGGCCCTGAACGACGCCTCAGGCCAGCCGGCCGGGTTCGCAGGAACCGCCCGGCCCCTGGAGTCAGAATCTTCTCACGTTCCCGGATCCCCCGAGATCGAGACGAGAATCAAGGCAGTCCTGAACGACCGTGCGCTGCGTACCGCGTTCCAGCCGATCCGCTCCCTGGAAAACGGTTCAATCCACGGCGCCGAAGCGTTGACACGCTTCAACAGCTCACCCGATGAGTCCCCTGAAACCTGGTTCCTCGAGGCCACCTCGGTCGGACTCGGAGTTGATCTGGAATTCCTTGCCCTTGAAACCGCGCTGGCAGCCGCAGCGCGGGTACCAGCCCCGCTGTATGTGGCCCTGAACCTTTCCCCACTCGCATGCCTGGACCCCCGGCTTGGAAGTCTGCTCCAGGCCTCGGCAATCCCCACCGGGCGCATCGTCCTAGAAATCACAGAACGACACCAAGTCCAGGACTACGAACCATTAGCTGCCGCGCTGGCACCCCTGCGGTGTTCGGGACTGCGGATTGCCGTAGACGACGCGGGCGCCGGGTATGCCTCAATGCGCCACATCCTCCAGCTCCGGCCGGCATTGATCAAACTGGACCGAGAGATCATCGCCGGTATCGACACCAACCAGGCACAGCAGGCACTAGTGAGCGCCATGGTCAGCTTCGCCTCCGACATCAACGCAGCCCTCGTGGCAGAAGGAATCGAAACTGACGCGGAACAACACACACTCACCCGGCTGGGCATAACCCTAGGACAGGGATACCTCCTCGGGCGGCCGTCAATCACCCCCACAGACTGGGCCCAATGGCACAACCCGCCCCGACCTAAGGAAAAGCCCCCGAGCCCCACAGACCCACACATATTTAAATGAGCCTCTGCACCGGTACCCCGGCGGCCTGATGGCCGCACCTGCCCGGAAGCGGCCACACCGCCGGACAACTCGGTGAGGTGCAGGGACCAGGTCCAGCCCGCCGGGTTCGCGGCAGGGATCGATGCCGGTAGTGTCAATGACCTGCTCGACCAGCCGGCTGACTGCGGACGACAGGGCCCGCACCCAAGCACACGGGCGCCGGGACGAGGACCGGGCGCCCACGCTGACCCGGCCCCCGAGGCTCCATTCCGGTGGCCATGTTTTTGACCGGAAAGGACCATCGCGGGCCTCCCCCGGTGGGTGGGAGCTCGATCTGGAATCCGCACTGGCAGTGGAGCAGCATCGTGCACAAACAGACTTCCAGCTCGCTCTCCCCCTCAGACCCCGAGAAAACGTTGACACGACGGACCGTTCCACGCTCAGGCCCGTCGTCATGGGTTCACCGCAGTGCCGGGAGAACCCGCCTATAGCCTCCAATATGCCCGAGGGATGGGCAACGCTGGTTGCGTGAGGACCGCGTCTGGGCATGGGAGGTGGATGGGGTCGTGGTTATTGAAAAGGTGAGGTCGCCGTCAATCCAGAGGACATCTAAGGCGCTGGGATAATAGTGGCTTAGGGTCCTTGTCCTTCACGCCGCCTGGTCTCCCATGGAATTTAGATTCTCATGGGCAGGCAAGTACCCATGTTAGTGCTGCCCCAAGTCCTGGTGGATCGATTCCGAGAGGGACACAGTGTTTCTGCCTGCCGTCTTGGCCGCGTAGAGTGCCGTATCGGCTTCCGTCAGGAGTTCTTTGCTGCTGATCTGCTGTCCTGGCTGGTAGTTCGAGATCCCTGTGCTGATGGTCAGTACGCCGGAGTCGTCGCCGGCGTGGGTGATGCCCAGCTCCTGCACTGCAGCCCGGGCGCGTTCCATCACTGCCTGCGCCCCCGGCCATGACTGGTCCGAGAGCAGGAGGAGGAATTCTTCTCCACCGTATCGGTAGATGCCGTCGCTTTCGCGGATCTGACTGGCAAGGGTCGCTGCGACGGCTTTTAATGCGGCATCGCCGGCTTGGTGGCCGTGGATGTCGTTGTAGCTTTTGAAGTTGTCCACGTCGCACATAGCCAGACAATAGTCACGGCCGTAGCGCTGGCTGCGGCTGTGCAGCAGCTCGAGATCTTCGGCTAGAGTCAGCCGGTTGCGCAGGCCCGTCAACGGATCTGTGCGCGCCTGTTCGGCCAGTGTCCGGCGGTAGCCGGCCAATTCAGAGTGCAATGAGGTCACTCTGAGCGCGACGATCAGGCGGGTATGCAGGGTGAATGGGTCCAAAGGTTTGGTGACGTAATCGTCAGCGCCGGCGTTCATGCCGGCCAGTACGTCTGAGGTGTGTCAAGGATCTGGGACAGTTGGTTAGTTTCTTTTTGGTCAGGCAGCAGCGCGTTGTTGCTGGTTTTGGG
>NZ_QJVD01000048.1 GCF_003219815.1 Arthrobacter livingstonensis | reverse complement strand
CTACTACGATGAAATAAGCGGCTCGTTACCCGATGAAGCTGCCAGAAAACTGGCGGCATAATTTCCGGGACGGTTCAGAATCGTCTCTGCCCACTGTTGAGTTGCATTCGTGGTGACGAGTCATGACTTCGCGGGTGCCAGCCATCGTCTGAGATCGCCGGCGTCGATGAAGTTGCCATCTTCTGTCTGTGCCAGAATGCTGCAGTCGTAGCGTTCAGCAGCCCATCTGGGTCCGTCCAATCCCATGGCGAATACGGTGGTTGCGAGTACGTCTGCTGTGGTCAGGTTGGCTGAAATGACCGAAACGCTTGAGAATCCGCGGGCGGGGCGTCCTGTGCGGCCATCGAGGATGTGTTCGCCGCGCTCATATGCGGCCGATGTAGCAACAGCCATATCGCGAAGCGCGAGCACAGCCATCATTTGTCGAGGTGACTCGGGAGATCGGAGACCCGCGTTCCAGGCCTTGCCGGGCTCGATGTTCCCGGCGGCGACAACGTCCCCTCCTGCGTTGAGACAGAAATTCTCCACACCGAACTCACGTAATCGCTGTGCCGCGCGTTGGGCCGCCCAGCCCTTGACGATGCCGTTGAGGTCCCATTCTCCAGAGGCGGAATGCAATGCAAACACGCCGCCGGAGACGGCCTCAAAACGTGATGCGAGTTCGTGTACCTCAGTGAACAACCCACCAACCGTCTCAAGGGTGAGCTCAGCGCGGTTAAGACGGCTGAGCTCACTATCCGGCCGGAATGGACTGAAGATGGCATCAGCCTCGTGCATTATTGCGAAGGCTTCGGATGCCGCCGCTTGACGGTCGCCGGCTTCACGGATGTCGATGGACATGGGGATGCCCATGACGGTGTCCAGAAACCGCATTATGGCAACTTGTCAATGGCCGACTGGACCGACTGCAGATAGCCGGTAGAGGTGTAGGTGCCGCCACTGACTGTGTTCACATTCGCCGACTGGGACGAGAGGACCTCCTGCCGGAGCGTAGGAGGAACCACCTGGGCGACTTGTTGGTCGTAGTTTCCAGAGTTAGGGACCTGTAGGACGGTGACGCCGGTAATCTTCTTTCCACTGAAGCTGACGGCCACCTGGACATTGCCGTAGGGGGTGTTCTCGGGGTCTCCGGTGATGTTCGTGACGGCAGTTGCGGCGCCGGAGCCTGTCGTCGTTTTTGCTGCACTGGGTGCCGTGGCGGGTTTTGCGGCTGGCACAGCGGCTCCTCCAATGGTGGCTGGCGCAGCGGCGCTTCCTTTGGTGGCTGGCGTATGGGGTGTTTGCGTGAGTGAGGCGGCGATGGCCGTTTGGGGTGCGGCCGAATACAGCCGCAGGCCGAACGTCGCTCCCATGACGGCGAAGATTCCCAGGAATAGGGCTGTGCCTCTCCATTTTCCGTTCATAGCCGGTGTCCTTCCTTATCCCATGCTCAATATTTCGCGGTGAATCAATCGTTTGGATATGCCCAGCGTCGACAGTGAGGCTTCTACGGTTACCCCCATGCCTTCCGGGCCGCAGATATAGACCTCGCGTTCACAGATGTCCTTGACCTGGTGTTTGAGTGCTCGTGGTCCCAGCGGATCGCGCCCCAGCTCGGCACGGCTTCCCACGACGGTGTGTAGCACCATGGGATGAATGGCCCGTAATTCCTCTACCAGGGCAAGCCGGTCATGGCTGGTGCTTCTGTAGACCATCACCACATTGCGTCCTTCAGTGACCAGGCTCTGCGCCAGGGCACAAATCGGACCGATCCCGGCACCGCCCGCCACCAACAACACCTTGTGCCGGTGGCTGGCCTCGGGGGTGAAATGGCCGAAGGGTCCTTCGGCGAAGACCGCTGTTCCACGCTTCAAATGACGCATCCGGGAAGTATGGTCGCCGAGTGAGCCGACAGTGATTCTCATCAAACCGTCCGAGGGCAAACTGGAGAGGGAGAAGGGATGCGCTGTGAGCATGTGGCCTACGGTGATGAAACGAAACATCATGAATTGGCCGGCGCGGACACCGAGCTCATCCAGGTGGGGGCCTTCCAGCCAGATGCTGTCGATCCCGTTGCCTTCATGTACCACCTGGTATACCTGCATTCGGTGTTTCCACGCGGAGGTGGCAGGGAGAATGAACCTCCAGGTCAGGACCGCGGAGGCGGTGGCGAAGTAGAGCACGATCCACACCGCACGATTGATCGGGTTGTTCACGAAGTGGACCCCTGCACTGAGTTCATGGAAAAACGTCAGAAATATTGCCACGTAGGCCGTGACATGAATCCAATACCAAGCCTCATAGGAAATCTTCCCGCGGGGAATCCGGGCACTACTGATGCCAATCGCGAAAAACAACAGCGTGCCAATCAATGCGGTGAGCATGTCCGGGTACGAGGTCAGCACCGTTGCCGTTGCTGACCACGGGGTGCTGGAGGTGAGCAGCTGAACACCGAGGATCATCAAAAGCACATGGCTGATGATCAGGAAAAGAACGGTGCTGCCAAGTGTTCGATGCCAGCTGACCAAACGATCCATTCCGACGGCGTGTTCGAACCAGGGAACACGCGCGATCAGCAGAACCTGTGCGCAGACAAGAAATGCGCCGACCATTCCGCTGAGCTCACCCAGAGAGGTCGCCGTTGCCGCCGGGGTGAACGCCAGCGAAGTCGGAGTGTCGATCCACCACGCACCAAGCACACCCACAACGCCGGCAACAATCAGCGCCCGCAGCAACCGCCCGGACCGGGCGGGCGAGCGTCTTCCCGTGACGGGAGTGTGAGCGGTCAGTGTTGCCATATCACTGACGTTACGCACCCGATCTTAGAAGATTCTTAGTCGACCTCGCCCCACCCCTGCCTGCTCATCTGGTTGCTGTGGTCCTGGTCGTGGACCGGTGCCGCTGACTCGGATCAAGGACGGCGCCTGGCCAAAACCTTCCTCCGGGAAGTCAGTCCGAGCAGTGTTCGTCACGGTCCCTGGAAAGTCAGGTAAAACTTGAGGTGGGGGCTACTATGGCCGCCCCTGGCTCCAACTCACGGAATGAAACCCCGGATCAGAGCCACGATTTTGCCACGGGCACGTCTCGAACGTGGGGACAAGGGACTCTCGGAAATTTCATACCAACGAGATCAGTTCAACGCCAAAAGAAGCGTCTTCCAGGGGAAGTCATTTCTACCTACGGGCATGGTTTCTGGCTTGGCACAGGTTGTCAAACATGACGTTGGCTGCAGGAAAAGGCCGTCGTGCTTGGGAGGCTTGCACAGCGGGGTGGTTTCGTTCCGGCTGGGCAGGCTGCCCCTGCCCTGGCGGCCTGGACGCCCGGGGCCAGCTTGTGTGTCAGCTACGCTCTAGGGCTGGATTCGCGTCGCTGTGGGGCAATGTAAACGAGTGCCGGGTAGGTGACTGCAGCCAAGGCCAGGTGCATGATTACCAGGGCAAGGACGGCCTCGGGCGGGGCGCCCCTGTAGAGGATCCAGAGATCCGGGGCCATCCCGCCCAGGGTCACCACCACGGTGAGCCAGGCAAAAAGACGTCGCGCCTGTGTCGAAAAAAGGGTGACTATCGGCCAGGACACGGCGGCGCAAACGACACCCGGCACCGTGAGTTTCGCGTAGTCCAGAAAACGGAAATGATCGTATCCTGCCGTCGCGGGGAAAATCGTGACGCCAATGGCCACGATGGCGGCACAGACGGCCAGGGAAGCGATGATGGCCACGACTGCGGCAATGAGGAACCTGCCCACAGCGGGTTGATGCCCGCCCCGGGGCAGGTTGAGACGGAAGTAGTCCGAAGCCTTCCGGGCGGGAGTGGGACGTGGGGTCGAGGCGACGCGTTCCGGGCTTGGCCAGTCTGGCATGTGGCGAACTCCTTGGCGTAGTGGACGGCGACGGCATGGCCGATTTTGGCGGGGCGGGTAAATAGCCCTATATCTGGGAGCCTATACAGTCTTTCTTAGAGGATTCTTGGGCGCACCGCCCTCACCTTTGAGGAAGTTTTTGGCGCCTATACTTCAGAGCATGTCGGATAAATGTTCTGTGCTGGTGGTGGAGGACGACGCGGCGCTGGCGTCCATGCTGACGGAACTCCTTGAAGGAGAGGGGTACGCGGTGGTGGCTGTCCATGACGGGCAACGCGCACTGCATGAAGGCTTGAGCAGGCGATTCGACGTGCTCCTTCTGGACCGTGGTCTGCCGGCCATTGAAGGCCTTGACGTTTTGGGACGGCTGCGGGCCAAGGGTGTCACGACACCGGCATTGATTCTCTCCGCGCTCAGTAACCCGGCCGACAGGGTCGAGGGCCTGGACCGGGGCGCCGAGGATTACTTGGGCAAACCGTTCGACATTGACGAACTGCTAGCCAGGCTGAGATCGTTGGTGCGTCGGCATACGGCAGTCTCAGACACGGTCAAGATTCCAGGAGGCGTGCTCGAGAGCACGAGCCGCACAGTCATGCTGGACGCAGGCCCCGTCGTCGTCCTTTCCGAGCGGGAATGCGAGTTGCTCTTGCACCTTGGCCGAAGCCCGAGACAAATTTTCGCCCGGGATGCACTGGTTCACCACGTATTCACCGAAGCCGACGACGACGGCATAGTGGATACCTATGTGCACTACCTGCGCAAGAAACTCGGGCGGGCTTGCGTTCAAACGGTGCGTGGCGTGGGGTATCGATTGGGACCCCTGCGTTGAACGCCCGGGACCAGACTGAACTCAAACATGCCGTGCTCTGGCTTGGCCTGCGATTCACGACTGTGATCATTGTTCTGTTCGTGGTGATGGGCGCTTTAGTTTACTCAATTGTCGCGGCCGGTACTCAGGCGTCCACCAGCAGCTCTCTGGCCAGTGCCACCCGTATCGATTCGCCCTCCGACGCGCCCTTGGGAGTGTTCGTCGCCATCAGCACGGGCGGCCAAGTGGTCCTTTCCCGTGACGTACCGCGCGGGCTGCCGGACACTGCTGCCATCGCACGGGTTGTAGCGAGCCTTCGGGAAGAACAGGGCAACGTCACGTTGGAAGGGAGGACGTACACAGTCCTTACGGCGTATCGAAACGGCAGGGTCATCCAGGCAGCGGTCGACCGCCACGAAAGCCAGGAAGAACTCAGCCGCCTGATGGTGGCCATGACGATAGCGGCCGTGGTCGCGGCCAGCATGGCGGCGGCCCTGTCTGTCTGGATGGCCCAGCGGGCCATGAAACCGATGGCCGAGAGTCTGGCCCTCCAACGCCGGTTCGTGGCTGACGCCAGCCACGAATTACGCACTCCGCTGACGCTGCTCAGCACACGGGTCCAGCTTTTGCGACGCAGGCTCGATGGCAGCGGGCCGACACCGGTCAACGACGATGTGAGGGAAGGGGTGGCCCAACTGGTGGCTGATGCCAAAATGCTCACTGGGATACTGGATGACTTGCTGCTGTCGGCGGATCCGCGTGAAACGGTTGACCACGGACCGGTTAACCTTGTCACGATTGCGGACAGGGCCACGGCGCTGGCCGAGCCGGCGGCCCAACAGAGAGCCGTCCAGTTGACACGTTCGGGTTCGAACGAAGCTGTGACCGTCCGAGGCTCGGAAGTGGCGCTCGGGCGTGTCTTTACAGCGCTGATTGCCAATGCCCTCGACCATGCCGAGACGAACGTGCAGGTCCAAGTCGGTGTTCACGGAAAAGATGCCGTCATCCGCATTATCGACGACGGCACCGGATTCGCCCCCGGTTCGCAAGCGCGTGCCTTTGACCGCTTCGCATCTGCCCGCCCGCTCACTGGCAACCCCGTCACAGCACGCCACTACGGACTCGGACTGGCACTGGTGGCGGAGATCGTAGCGCTGCACAACGGCAAAGTCGTGGTTGAACCCGGCATGGCCCCAAAAGGGGCAATCGTTAAGGTTCTATTACCGCTCGTGCAAGCCTGAATAATTTCGATTTAGTGGACCCTTCGCCATGGCTTTTCGGGGTGAAAAATGAAATATCCGACGCTAGTGCGCTATTTCTCTTGCAGGGGGCCACCCGCCTGCAATCCTTCTGGTTCGCAGCCAAGGGTCGACCTTCGGAAGCACCGTGTATCGCCAGGGTCTACAGAGGCTACCCTGACGCGTACACGGCAAGGGTTACACCTTGAGCAGTGTGTTTCCGCAGTTCAGTTGTGCAGGGGCTTCTCTCCGCGGTGGGGAAGGAAAATTGTCATTTTCTCTAATGGATATTGGCTGGCCCGATGACGGGGCGTTCGTGCCAACGGTGCTCCATGATACATTCCTGGCCTCGCCGAAGAATTCGTGCCTGCCACCGAGACCAAGTGCCCTGGCTTTCTGCCATCCGTTCCCGAGCTCTTCGGCGCAACGAGATGGTGCAGTTGACGCATACGCCGGCCTCGGGCCTGGCCCCTAGGCGGAGGACTTCTGCCTCGGAGAACTTTCGACCACAGCACCAACACAATTGTTGCCCGCCCTCGCGGCCCGGATCCTTGGTCGTCATGGGAGCATCATTGCATGTGGCCTGCGTGACCGGCCGAGCCACTGATTAACATGGCGTCTAAAACGCCGCCCGTCATGTTATCGGCTTCACCTCGCGAACAGCTGTCTCGTCCACGTTGCGAGCGGAATATTCGATGATCTTTGGTCGAAACCGTGGGTAGTTCTCTGTCACCGTCTTATCCTTGACAGATGGACGGAAGCGAGCTGAATTACCAGGACCGGCGTGCGTTGCTCAGCGAGAAAGTTATCGAACTAGGCGTCAATGAGCCTTCGTTGCGGGCTGGAGTGATGGCTCGCGGCGCAGGAGGCGCCGCCGGTGTGGCAGAGCCGTACAACGCGTTGTCTCGCCAAATTGCGGAAGCATCGTATCAGGTCACTGATGATCAAGTGAAGGCCGTGAGAATGGCAGCCGGGAGCGACAAGGCCGCATTTGAAATTGTCTTTGCCGCCAGCGTTGGCGCTGGCCTGGCGCGGTGGGACGCAGCGTTCCGCGCGATTGAGGGACTTGACGATGCGTCTGCGTGAGATCGAGCAAGGGGACCGGTTATCAAGTCGGTTACTCTTCAAATTGATTTCTCTGATGTCCCGAACCCGATTCCCAGACGCCGCGCGGGTCGCCCTTTATCACCGCGCTTTCGCCGGGCCGGTCCTCAATGCGTGGACGCAGCAAGTCATGCGTGGTCCGAGCGAATGGTCGGTCGGTGAGCGGGAATTGATGGCGGCGATGGTGGCCCGATTCAATTCGTGTCCGTTCTGCGTGGGCGCCCACAGCTCCGTCGCTGTCCACGGCCTCGGTGCCGAGGTTGTCGAAGCCGCGATGAGCGACTACCGGTCTGCCCCGATTTCCGATGAGCTACAAGCTGCCCTGACTTTCATTGAGAAGATGACACATGATCCTCAGGCGCTGGGGGTCGACGACGCGCAGGCAGCCACCATAGTTGGCGTCAGCACGAATCAACTACTCGATGCCGCAGCGGTCGCGACCATCTTCAACATCGTCACCCGCTACGCGAACGCCCTCGACTTCGAAATCCCGAGCCCGCACCATCTCGCGAAGTCAGCCAAAACACTCCTGAAACGCGGCTACAAATAGCAACCAGCAGCAAATCCACGTCCACTAATTCCGTTCATAAGCCGAAAGTGAACTGGGACGGCCCAGGTGGGTTACTTTAGCCCCACCTGGGTGACAGCGTACTCTGCCTGCGCCTGGGTGAACTGGCTCCCGCTGGGTGAGGTTAGCTGCTGGATAAGGCTGTCCCTCGAGAACCCTGGCCCGCCGGCGAGGTATCCCTTGGCTGCGGTGACGGCTTGGCCGTTCCAGTCCGCTCCGGAGTGGGCAATGGCGTACCGGGCCTGCGCCTGTGTGAACTGGCTCCCGCTAGGTGAGGTTAGCTGCGCGATGAGTCCGGCCTGTGAGAACCCTTGTCCGCTGGTGAGATATCCCTTGGCTGCGGTGACAGCTTGGGCGTTCCAGTCCGCGCTGGAGTGGGCGACGGCGTACTCGGCGTCGCGGAATTTTTCAAGTCGGTTGGTACCAATGGGAGTTAGGCGGTTAGTTTTTCGTCGGTTTCCTTGGGTTGGTTGATCCATGCCGGTCCGGGTAGGGCCAGGATTTTGGGGTCGTTGGTGTTGGTGAAGCGGTTGGGGTGTTTTGCCCTCGCTGCGGCGAGGGTTTCCGAGCGTTGTTTGGCGATGCCGTCGGCGAGGCCGTAGTGGACGTTGGCGGGTGTGTGGAAGCCGATCCCGGAGTGCTGGTGGTGATGGTTGTACCAGTCCACGAAGGCGCTGATGAAGGCCCTGGCATCAGCGAGGGACGCGAAGCGTTCGGGGAAAACAGGACCGTATTTCATGGTCTTGAAAAGGCTTTCACTGTAAGGGTTGTCGTTGCTCACCCGTGGTCGTGAATGCGATTGGGTGACCTCCAGATCAGATAGCAGTGCTGCCAGTGTCTTGGACGTCATGGATGTTCCGCGATCGGCATGCAGCACGTCAGGGATGCCGTGGATTCCGAACATTTCCTTCATCATCTCCACCGCCAACGCCCCGGACTCGGTGGCGTGCACATGCGCACCGACAATGAAGCGTGAGTAGATGTCCACGGCCATGTAACAGTCAAAGTACTTCCCCCTCACCGGCCCCGCCAATTTCGTAATATCCCAGGTGATCACCCGGCCTGGGGCAGTGGCTACGAGCTCGGGCACAGCCCGGGGCGGGTGTTTGGCCAGGCGTCGACGTTCCTTGACCTGGCTGTTCTCCTCCAAAACCCGGTAAAACGTTGACAACGAGGCCAGATAAACGCCGGCATCGAGCAGCTTCGTATGAACCTGCATCGGCGCCAGATCCACGAACTCGGGGGAATTCAACGCCGCCAGGATCTCGGCTCGCTCGGCAAGGGAGAGCTTGTTCGGCGGTGTTGGCGCCGGCTTGTCCCGGGGCGGTGCCGGCTTGCGGTAGACCGTGGTGCGCGAAACTCCGGCCAGGGCTGCTGCCTGCCGTGTAGGGACCTGTAGTTCACGCAGGCCCTGATAGGCGGCCATCAATTCTTCTTGGACGTCGGCTCGTCCGGTGACTCCTGTATGGCGTTCTCTAAGAACGCCGAGAGTTTTTCCATGATTCCCAAAGCTGCCTCGGATCGTTTCAGCCGGCTCTCACTCACCTCCAGCTGGCGGCGCAAACGCGCGATCTCGGCCTGGTCCTTGGAGAGCTTACCGATGCTCTGCCCGGGCTTCTTGCCTGCCAGCACGCCGGCGTCACGCAGGCGGCGCCATTCGGTCATCTGCGAGGAATACAACCCCTCACGGCGCAGGAACGCACCGCCGTCATTGTTCTGGCAGGCAGCCTCATACGAGACCAAAAATTCAAGCTTCTGCGCCGGGGTAAACGACCTTCGAGGGGTCGGTCCGCCGGCACGCGGTCCGGGACTGTTCATAGGACCATCTTGGCCTATGGCACTCAAAACTGGACTAGACATAATGATTAGATTCCTGGTTCTCGCCCCACGCGATCAAGCGGACTTGCTATGACCCGTTGGTACCGTTCCAGCCTGACACGTAGGGTCGGCCCGCGCGAAGCCGTCGCCCGCACTCGACGTGAGCTGCGCGATGAGTCCGTCCTGCGAGAAGCCCTGCCCGCTGGTGAGGTACCCCTCAGCAGCGGTGAGGGCTTGCAGTTGGGTGACCGTTCCGGCTGGCTTGGCCGGTCGCGCGGCTGGTGCGGCTGGCTTGGCCGGTGGCGCGGCCACTACAGACGTGGGGGACGCTTTAGGCGAAGCCGCCGATATAGACGGGCCTGCGGCTGGAGCTGGCGACGTCGACGAGCTGCTGCTGTAGACGTTTAAGAAGATGATGCCGAGAACTAACGCGATAACACCAAGAATGGCGCCGGTGAGGGCGCGGCTTCTTTTGCGTAGCAATCCGATCCCACCAAGGACTACGGCCACCACGCCGAGGCAGATCCCGAATCCTGACGCGTGCGGGATGAATGCGAAGATGATGCCGAGGATGCCGAGGACCAGCGCCAATGTTCCCAACCCGCCCTTGCGCTTTGCCTTCTTCTGTTTCATCTCAGGAGCTGCTGGCCCCTCGGGTGGCATCGGCGCGGGTAGCCCAACTGGGGGCGTGGATTTGGTCATCGGTGAGACCCCGAAACCATATTGATTGCGGCTTACTAATGGTAAGAAAAACTTTACCGCGCTCATACAACGGGTGGAAGAGACGCACACTTCCCATTTGGGAATCACACGCGCGCTTATCGGTGGTGCGCGTTCCGACTCACGGTACGAGTCTGGTATTGGGCGCTCAACTGACAATGAGCCAGGGCACCTTAGCGCCGGATACTGTACCAGTGCCCGTTGTGACCGCAATTTCATTAGGTGTAATACTGCGTGAGGTTCGAACATTCTGAGAAGCAACAACAACTGGCATATTCCATGATCGCAACATTCAGTGAGAGGTTGTTGCACGATCTGCGGACTCGGCGTCCGTCAAGCGTGTCCCAAATAAGTACTTGAAAGTGTCCCATAAGCCGGTCCACCACCGGACGAGCCAAGCGCTGACCTGCATGAAGATTTAGCAGCGCTCGGAGCGTCCGTTTGACCCCCGTTGCGATCGTGACCACATCCATTAAGCTGCCATAGCCTCTTAACCTCTGCATCCTTCCGGTTCGGATAGCCCGTAGAATCTCACAATGGATGAATTAGTCTCGGAGCCAGTTGTTGAGATCGCGCGGAAAACCCTGGGTCGGTCACTGTTGGCATTGTTGGGGGTGCAAGGGGCCGTCATCGCCGGTCTCGTGGTCCTGGACACGGTCAAAAAGCGGCATCGGAGCAAACGCAGGGGCTTCCCGCACCCCGGTATTTTCGAAAAGACCATCGCCGATACAAAGATCACCACGTACACCTTCGGTACCGACCTGTACCGGGACATGCTTCAGGAGATCAATGAGGCACAGTCAAGCATCCTGATCGAAACTTTCATCTGGAAGGATGACGAAACAGGTCGGGCCTTCAAGGACGCGGTCAACAAAGCGGCAGAACGCGGGGTAGACGTCTTTGTCATCTACGACGGTTTCGCGAACCTGGTCGTGCCATCGTCATTTTTCCAGTTTCACCCTGATGTCCACGTTTACCGTTTCCCCGTGATCCGCACTTCCATGTTCTCCAAGACTCTGCGCAGCACGGGGCTGGACCACCGCAAGCTCCTGGTCGTCGATGACAGGGCCGGGTTCGTGGGCGGCTACAACATCGGATCCCTGTATGCCACGGAGTGGCGGGACACCCACCTGCGACTGGTTGGGCCCTCCGTATGGGACCTGCGACAGGCCTTCGCGACAGTCTGGAATGAGAACGCGCCGGGCTCAAGGCAGGAAATACAGCACACGAATCCGCAGGTTTGGGAGCCCCGGGTCCGTGCGGTCAACAACCTCCCCGCGAATCTCGTTTACCCCATCCGCGGTGTCTACCTCGATGCCATCGCCCGCGCCCAAGACCACATCTACGTGACAATGGCCTACTTCATACCTGACCAGCAGATCCTCAAGGCCCTGCTCGCGGCGAGTCGACGAGGTGTTGATGTTCGCATCATCCTCCCCCAGGACTCAAACCATGTCCTCTCTGACTGGCTTTCCCGCGGCTTCTACAAGTCTTTACTCAAGGACGGCGTGACCATCCTGCTGTACCGCAATGCAATGATCCACACCAAGACGGCCACCATAGACGGCAGCTGGTCCACTGTAGGCAGCGCCAACATAGACAGGCTGAGCCTGACAGGGAACTACGAGATCAATCTGGAAATTCATGACGACGCCTTTGCAGCGGACATGGAGAAAATATTCGAGATAGACAGCATCAACTCCAAGATATTGACCATGGAGGAATGGGAGCACCGATCCCCGCTGGCCCGTTTCAGCGAAACAGTCCTAGTTCCCCTCCGCCCCCTGCTCTGATACCAGCCCAACCAGGCTGAATATCTAGCTCTAAACACGAACAATGGCTGGTGCAATCGGATGAGGTATTCCAGAAGCCCGCGTGGCCCACAACTTTGCTCAGACCCGCTACCTCACCCAAGAGCAGTGGCACATACCTCGGTTGGTAGCGGGTCTACGTTGTTGCGTTGTATTGGGCTGCCCCTGTCCCTCTCTTGAGAAAAATGGCACCTACACCCAAAAGCTGAGTGTGCCCAAGGGTGGTCCCTATCTATAGGTCAATAAGAAGATCAAAGCCTTGAACTCACCGCGGCGTACTTTCTGCTGCCGTTCAGTGCTGCGTACAGCGTCTGCCGCGAGACGCCCAGATCCCTGGCCACCGCAGCTTTGGGCACGCGCTGGGCAATACTCCCGTGCCAGCTGGATCTGTTCCGGTGCAATCTTAGGGACCCTGTCGTAGACACCGTTCCTCTTGGCAATGGCAATGCCCTCGGCCTGACGCTCGCGGATGGTCTTGCGCTCCAACTGCGCAATGGCAGCCAACACCGTGAGCATGAACTCCCCCTACGGCGTATCAGTGTTCAGGGCCGGGTTGTCGATGAACTCCAGTGCGATTCCCTTGGCTTTGAGGTGCTCAACGAGAGCAAGAAGGTCCGTCGTAACACCGGGCCAGACGATCCGGTGACTTCACCCGAACCGTATCCCCATCGCGGACGTAAATGAGCATTTCCTGGAGCTGCGCCCGATCGTTTGTGTTCTTGCCGCTGACCTTCTCGGAGAACAGCCGATCCACGGGGCCAAGTGCCTCGAGCTGCCGCGCATCGTTCTGGTCGGCGGCACTGACCCGTACGTAGCCAACCACCTGCCCGTTGTGTCCAGCCATCCCTATGATCCTCCATCAGTTATGTCTAACCATGGCCGCAGCAGACCCTGATGGACGCAACTTTTCGACAATCTGAATCTGTTCGCTCGGGTACACCCCGATGGACCTACGACAACGCCCCCGGTGCAACAAGTTTCCACTCGTCGGGTCCAGATTGGATGGGATGCCCCGAGCTGTCGTCTGGGTCTTGTTAGAAGCTAGCCAAGAGATGGCAGCCATTCCGCCGGGCAAGCTGAAATTGGTTCCGGACAGTCGTCGGAGGCAGGCCTCTGCAGGCTAGGTGGCGGCGGGGTTCTCAGTGTTGAATTTCGTCAGTTTGTGGGTCCCGTCGCAAAACGGTTTGATGGTTGATGCCCCGCAACGGCACAGAGCGATGGTCTTTCGCTGGCGGGGAATTTGCTCTCCTGTGCCGGTGACCAGTTCAAAGTCACCGCGAATGAGGAGCGGGCCGTTGGGGCACGCAACGATGGTGGGAGAAAGCTCGTTAGTTGCTTTCATCAGTCGTGCTGCTTTCCTAGAGTGTATGGGCGGGGTCGATTGGTTCAACGGGTCGCCGGAGGGAACTACCGCCTTCGTCCCACGCCGTCAGCATGTGCGTGCCCGTCAGCCCATCAAGGTAGAGGCACGCTTGGGCTCCGAAAATGATGTCAGGAAGCAGCTCGGGCTCGTCTTCGGCCAAAGAGCCGGCCAAGTCGCGGCCGGCGATCTGCTCGTGCACGGCGTCGGCCTCGACATGTTCGTCAAAGTACCAGGTGACTTTCTCGTCGTAGCCCAGACGCCGGAAACCATTGCCGTAGAACCTATTGGGAATAGACGATGTCATCTCGAACGCCGCCAGATGACCCACAATGGCGCCGCGCAGTCGGCGGTTAAGGCCGAACATTGACATCATATTAAAAGCCGCCAATGTCACAGCGGGGACGTGGTTGAGGTAAAACCCGTAGCGGTCCGATAGTGCCATCCCCCGCATAGTCCCGGCGAAAATGGTGGCATGGACGTGGTCAGGTCTCCCTCCGCCATACTCGTCGGCCTGGATCTCCACCAGTGCCGCTTTCGACCGGCCCCGCAAACGCGGGATCGCCCAGGAATGAGGATCGGCTTCCTTCAGCGTGTAAATGGACTTGTGAATGATGAACTCCACTGCCTGGGCGTTGGTGGCGTCCCGGGCAAGATAGCGTGAGAGACTCGGCCCGCTGTCCTCGGCAGTGAGGCGGAAAAGTTCCTTCGCCACCGCTTCGGCCTCCGGCCGGGGAAGATCCGGAGCGGGAATCCTCTCTCGCAGAGCGGCTTCGAAGACAGCTTCGATCCCCAGACGAGCCTGGATGACGTCCGGCTGCCATTCCCACCGCGGTTCCCAGTCGCCGACTTCGCCGTAATGGAGCCCGTAGAGAATGGTCAGGACCAGCTGCAGGTCCTCATCGACGAGGATGTCCTTCGTCTCGTTCACGGCCTTTTCAACCGCCGCCAGGAACGCTGCAGGTTGGGTAGGGTTCGTTTCCGGTGCGTCTTCGAGTGCTTCAAGGAGGGCGGCACTGGCGGGTCCGCGGGTTTCCAAGGGTGCGGGGTTAGTCATGTTGGTCCTCCAGAGAGCGAATTTGTTGATTGAATGGTCGGTGTATATAAGCGGGACGCGTCAACTCCGTCCTCATGAGCTGCTCTAAGCGCCCAAGTCCGCCTGTGGCGAAGGCTTGCCGCTGGCGCTCGGCTCCTGAACCCCGCGCCATCGTGTCCCGTAGTAGGGTTTCAACGTCGTCAAGATCTCCGCTGGCCATCAGGCCCTGTCGGGTCTCCTCCAACAGGGCCTGTACTGCTTCGGAGGCGGGCACCAGGTTTCCGGTCAAAGAATGGACCAGAGACCCAGTAAGCCCGTCCCGGGCCGCATGCCAAAGCGCGGCGTCCAGCAATTCCGGCTGCGGTTGCTCTCGTAAAGAGGGAGCAAGCAGCGTGGTAGAAACAAGACTGCGGCACAACGCCGCGAACAGGATGGTAGTACCGAGGTCCAATTGGGCATCCGCGACCCTGAATTCTAGCGTTGGCTGCCGCTCGGAGAGGCGCGCATACCAAGCAAGAGTGCCAGGATCAGAGGTGGCACCTATCCCCGACAATGCACGCACGCGTCGAGCATAGTCATGGTCATCCATAAACGGTGGAGGGCACCCAGCCGTCGTCCAGCGGCGGCTATGGATCGCCCGCCAGCTCGCATAGCCGGTGTCACGACCTTCCCAAAAAGGGGCTCTTCGCGTTTCGTGGTGAATACCAGCCCGCTGAGATGAATTCATGCCACCGTCCGGGCGGCACTTCTTAGCAG
>NZ_QJVD01000047.1 GCF_003219815.1 Arthrobacter livingstonensis | reverse complement strand
AATCTTCCGTTTGCGTGTTGGCTGGTTTGTTCATCATGCGATCGAGCATAGATCCACTGGCACGGGGCCGGTAGAGCGCGACGCCCCGCGACAACGGGTTCCGCCATCACATTGGCGCCGCCAGCGTGAGGTGCTTCCCTGTTACCGTGTCAGGAACAATACGGATGAAATGCTCCTTATTGACACCGTCCCAGGGAAAGAGAGCGCGGCCGATGGTGTCCAGGGTGGTGGTCGTGGTGGTCACCACCACGGCACGGCCCTTAACAACGACGCTCCAGGCGATGCCGAACTCCGCACTCACGGCGTCGGCTTCCAGTGCAACGTTTGCGTCGGCTTCCAGCGCACTTAATTTGGTGCCGTCACCGGTCCTAAAGATCTTTGTCTCCTGGTCCACCTTGTAGTTCACCGGGAACACGTCCGGGCTACCGTCTGCCGTGACTGCCAGCCGCCCAATCGTCGTTTCACGCAGGAGCTTCCAGCATTGCTGGGTGTCCAGAATTTCTGCCTTTGGCACCACGCCGCTATTTTCCTTCATGTGCACGATGCTATGGCACGAGAGGCCTGTAATACAGGGGCAAGGACTCCAACCCCGGGGCTGCATCCGTGGAATCTCCTGCTGTTACTCTCAGGCCCAGTGCTGTGACACTACCAAAAAGGTTGCTGGCACACTGTCGTTTGTACCGTGTTTTCCCTTAGATGGATTGGCGGTAGCCGAAGAATTCATGGTCGTTGTTGTATCCGCCTTCGGCTCCGCCGATCTCGGAGAAGTCCTTCACGAATTCGATGCCCTTGATCCATTTGACCATCTTGAAGCCGAGTTGGACTTCGTTGCGCAGCCGCAGTGGTGCGCCGTGGCCGTAGGTCAGGGTTTCGTTGTTCATGTCGTAGGCCAGCATGGTCAGGTGGTAGCTCATTTGTTCGATCGGTTGGGCGTCGTAGTAGATGCCGCCGTCGGATCCGTCGGCGAAGGAGTAGAAGATCACCCATTTCACGTCAGGGTTCGGTTTGACCAGGTCGACGATGGTCTGCATGGAGACCCCACCCCATTGGGCGACGCCGGACCAGCCCTGGATGCAGAAATGTTGGGTGATCTGCTCATGGTGCGGCAGCTTCCGGAGCTGGTCCAGGTCCAGTTCGACGGGATTTTCGACCAGGCCAGAGACGCGGAGCCGGTAGTTGGCGAAGTTGCCGTCCCGCAGGCGTTGGTACTCCGGGGATTCGGGGTATTTGCCGTTGTGCCAGAAGTACGGGGAGATGTCCTTCTCCGTGTACTGGCCCGGCTTGGAATCGATATGTTCGAACAAGCGCTGTGCGGGGCCGATGAGGGCGTAGCCGACTCTCTGGACCATCCGCGGGTAGCGGTAGGTCAGCGGGGTGGCAGCAACCCAGCCGACGACGACAACAACCATGGACGCGGCGAAAATCCAGAACCCCGCCCAGGACTCGGTGTTCTGTGACGCGTACATGTGGTTGAGATTGTTCAGCGCGCCGGTCGCCAGGACCAGGGTGACGTGGATGATGATGAAGAGCGCAAACCAGCACATGACCAAAAAATGCAGCGATCGCGCCACCTGGATGCTGAACACCGAGCTGATCCACCTGAACTTGGTCGACAGTGCCGGGGACATGCCCAGCCCGGTGATCAGGGCCAGCGGTGCGGCGATGAAGACCGTGATGAAATAGGCGATGAGCTGCAGGCCGTTGTAGTTGGTCCAGCCGGTTTCAACCGGCCAGTCCAGGGAGAGGTACTGGAGCGCGACGGAAATGGAGTTGGGGATGACGTCCCAGTGCAACGGGACCAGACGCAGCCACTGCCCGGTGGAAAAGAGCAGGACATAGAAAACCAGGCCGTTAAGCAGCCACAGCGTATCAACACCAAGATGCCACCAGCGGGCCAGCCCGATGGTGTGGCGCCGGCCCGGCAACCCGACACCAGCAGGCAGCGTGATCGAATCCTGCTTCGCGGTATACAGGGGGTCCGCGGGAACCGGTATCTGCATCCGGAACCAGTTCCGGCCGGGACCGCTGTGACGGGTCCAGTACAGCCGGGGATGGTCGGCCAGGATCTGCCACCCGGAGCGGATGATGAAGATCATGAAAAACAGGTTCAGGAAGTGCTGCCAGCCCACCCAGGCCGGGAAACCCACCGGGGCATCGCCCGGAAGGCTGGACGTCCCGGGGTACTGTGCGATGAACGCCTGCACGCCGGGAAGTTCCCGGATTCCCCTCGCGACCGCGATTCCGACGACCAGCAGCACGAAGCCGATCGGGATCAGCCAGAGCAGGTTGAACCACTTGCGGGCACCGACCCGGACACGGGGTGCCACACCATACTGCGCCGGAATAGAGCCAGCCCAGGACCCGTCGATGGAAGTGTTGGCTTCCCGCGAGAGTTCTCCCTGGAAACCGGCCGGCATCCGGGGAATGTTGTTGGGCCCGGACGTACCGGAAGGATCCGGGGAGGCGGGGTGATGGTTTCTTGCCACGATGTACCTTCGATCGTTGCCGCAGCTGAGGCTCTCGGACGCGTGCATGATTCCTGATCCCACACTACGCTCAGCCATGGACACGCAACAGAAGATCTGGCACGCCGAGCACAAGGCGTCCCTTACCAAGGGTCAGCGGGCCGCCGACTATATGCGCAACGGCATGGGCAGCCGGCCGTTCGTGGTCGGCTTCCTCGGTTTCGTGATCCTCTGGGGCTGAGGTTAACACCTGGGTGTTGGCGTCCCGTGCGTGGGATCCGTACCCGTACATTCTGCGCAACCTCTTCCTGTCCATGCTGGCCGGCCTAAAGGGCGCCATCTTGCTGATCGCCGCCAAGCGCCAGGACGCGATCGCCGCTGTCATGGCGCAACATGACTTTGACACGAAGGTGGAGGCAAAGGCCGAGATCGAGCAGCTGATGGCCATCAACGGCCGGCAGCTGCAGGGCCTGGCGGAGCTCCAGACCCTGACACGGACGGGACAGCCTGATGCCTCGACCCGGGAGGGCACATGAGGCGGCGGCGAATTCTGGTGCGGTCAGGCGGCAAGCAGCTGCCTCAGGACGTAGGGTTGGCGCTCCCTCAGGTGGGCTGCCAGGGACCGGGGCATCACTGTCAGTTTACGGCCATCATAAAGTAACGGGCATGGAATTTCGACCAGCACGGCCCTGTCCGGGATGTGTCGGGCGGGACCGGGCATGACGGGCGGTCATGCCCGGGCTTGGAGCAGTTCCCGGGCGGCGGCTGCGATGTGGCGGGCGGGACCGGGCATGACGGGCGGTCATGCCCGGGCTTGGAGCAGTTCCCGGGCGGCGGCTGCGATGTGGCGGGCGGGACCGGGCATGACGGGCGGTCATGCCCGGGCTTGGAGCAGTTCCCGGGCGGCGGCTGCGATGTGGCGGGCGGGACCGGGCATGACGGGCGGTCATGCCCGGGCTTGGAGCAGTTCCCGGGCGGCGGCTGCGATGTGGCGGGCGGAGATGCCGGCGGCGTCGAGCAGTTCGGCCGGGGTGCCGGAAGTGGGGAGTCCTATGGACGGCCCTCAATGGGTAGCCAGCCATCTAATCCTCGATCACCGGGTGTAAAAACTGTGGCCAGCTTCTGTGCAGCCAGCTTACCCCCAAGGCAGGGCACCCGGCATGGCATATCTGGCTGCCTTGTTGTTCCCCACGGCCCGGACCGATGCCTTGGTTCTTGACGATGCCCGAACATAGGAGTGGGATTAACGTACGGCCCTCGATGTGAGGACCGGCTACCTTCCTTGGAGGCATCAGCGGCCGTCGGTGGTCCGCCGGGAGCATCGCGAAGACAGCCCGGAGGAAGCTCTCTCCTCTGAAAGGAACAAGCCGTGAATAAAAACCCGTTGTCTGGTGCATCCGCAGCCCCTGGCACCATCCCGGCCCCCATGCCCCGCACTAGACCGGGCGTCTTTGAGGTCGGGGTGGACGGGGCCGCTGGCTCATTGGCGGACTTGGACTGGGCGGTTGCGAAGGCCCGGCTGCGAGGTGCCGCCGTCCAGGCGGTCATCGCGTGGGAGCGGATTACCGGCCGGGGTGCCACGAATGACTGGGCGATTGGCGTCGGTGGTCCGCCCGATGACACCGGCCCGGTGCTGGCCAGAGCGGTCACCGTAGTCGCCCGCCTCGGGAAGAGGCAGTGAAGGGACGCGGCGTGAGGATCAGTTGTGGGGCGGTTGAGGGACATCCGGTTCTGGGGCTGGTGCGGTGTGCCTAGGGCGAGGGCGCCCCGGCGGTGGGATCCCGCGGCCAGGGTGGTTTCACCGGAGACCTGTTGGGCCCGGTGAGCCAGCACGTGTTGGCAGATGCCAGCTGCCCGGTCGTCCTCGTACCCGACCCCAGCGTAGCCAGCCCGGGACCACGGCAACGTACGCCAACCCTGGCGCTGCGCCTGTCGGTTCCACCGGCTTCGGCGGCAGGACCATTTTTTGAACCCAATGGTAAGGAAATGAAACTGAAGGATGGGAGATAGCAATGGCTACACATGGGACAGGCAAGTTGATCAAGCTCAGCGACGCGGGGGAAACCGTCGCGGTCGGTGATGAAGACCTCCGCGGACGCAGTGTCAGGGACAAGGACGGCAACGACCTTGGCAAGGTCGATGACTTGCTTCTCGACGCCCGCGAGAACAAGGTCCGCTTCCTCGAAGTGGCGTCCGGAGGCTTTTTGGGCCTCGGGAAAACCAAGTCGTTCATCCCCATCGATGCCATCACCGACATCACCGAGCGGGACGTTAACATCAATCAAACCCGGGAGCACGTGGCCCGCGCCCCAGCCTACGATCCCGACCTCGTTGACGACGTTGACGACATGTCCTACTACGAAAACCTCTACTTCCATTACGGCTACATGCCGTACTGGGGTGCCGGCTACACCCAGCCTCGCTTTCCCCACTATCGCCGGGATTAGTCCACACCGGCAGGGGCCGTGCCCGACATGGCCGGGCAACGCCGCCGGGCACAGGGGCCTGTCCGCGACCATGCCATCGCGGGTGCAGGGGAGCATAATAAACCCAAGGACCGGCGGCCCGTGACTGGTTCGATCGTTTCGTGCCTCACGCCGAGACGGATGGCATCAGTACAGGGGCATATCAGCGAGGAGGCTGGGGAATGTCAACGAAAACGAATGTCCAGGTACGCCGGGTCTACGACGCGGCCATGGACGACGACGGCACGCGGGTCCTGGTCGATCACATCTGGCCCCGCGGGATGACCAAGGCCAAGGCGGCACTGGACGAGTGGTGCAAGGACGTCTCCCCGTCCACGGAGTTGCGCAAGTGGTACAGCCACGACCCGGCCAAGTTCGCCGAATTCACCAAGCGTTACAAGAGTGAACTTAAAGACCCTACCCGGGCGCAGGCACTGGAGCACCTGCAAGACCTTGCCAAATCCCAGCGGCTGACACTGCTGACCGCCACCAAGGCGGCCGACATCAGCGAGGCCACAGTCCTGGCCGGCCTGCTGCTCCGGTAGCGACCCAAACCTGCCCGCACCAGGAGAAGGACTTTTTGGAAGGAACCGAACAATGACTGAGAACGGGAACATACCGGAGGGCACCGAAACTGGCCGGGACCATGTGATGAACCCTCTCCACGGGGAAAGGATTGTGGTGGGGGTGGACGGCTCGGACGGATCGTTGGCTTCCGTGCACTGGGCCGTGACTGAAGCAGGGCTGCGCGGTGCCGGCGTCCATCTGGTGATGGCCTGGCAGCAACCTCAGTTTTACGGTGCCGCCAACGATTGGATGCTGGGCATGGACCCATCCGGTGACACCGGAACAATACTAGCCGATGCCGCCGACACCGAACTTACCCGGCTCGGGACCGAAGTGGGAGCCGGTCAGCGTGCAGTTATCACGTGGGAAGCCGTCGAGGGACACCCCGCGGAATTCCTCGTTCATGCCAGCCAGGACGCGGCCATGCTGGTAGTGGGCACCCGCGGCCACGGCGGATTCGTCGGGGCGCTGCTGGGCTCGGTGAGCCAGCATGTAGTGGCCCACGCCCGCTGCCCCGTGGTTGTCATCCCCGACCCGGGGCGGCGTCTGTCCGAAGGCACCCCGTGACCTGGCACCGGGGTTGCCCGTCCCACGGTACCCAGGCGCCACGACCGCGCCCTCGCCGCAGTGCCCCTGCCCAGCCCGGGTACACGGGAGGCGCGCGCCTGGCGCTGACGCGGAGCGTGCGGCAAGGAGACCGGCTGGTTAGCCGCCACGCCGGCACCCGGCTGAAATGTCCCGCCCCGGCACCGGCCCCCGGGTACAGTCCGACCATGAAACTGGAACTGTTGGCCACCAGAGCCGGCGACCTCAGCGTGGTAGCCGTCCTGGCCGGGGCGAGACGGCTGGCGAGCGACGGAATGTCCGCCCAGGAGAAGACGATGTGGAAAGAGCAGGGACGATGAGTGAAAACCAGCCAGCACGTGAATCGGGTGCAGCCGAACCAGGCAGGGTTCCCGGCGACTCCCAGAGCGCGGGGAGGATTGTGGTGGGGGTGGACGGCTCGGACGGATCGCTGGCGGCCTTGGCATGGGCCGTGGGGGAGGCAAAGCTGCGGGGGATCCGTCTCCACGCTGTCCTGGCCTGGCAGCCCCCCGAGTTCTACCCGGCCCCGAATGGATGGACTCCACGCAGGGGCCCGTCAGGGGAATCGGCGCAACAACTGGCCGACGCGGCGCTGGCCGAGGTGACCGGCCACGGGGAAGCGGCCGCAGCGGGACAGGGTGTGACGATCAGCTGCGAGGCGGTCGAGGGGCATCCGGCACAGATGCTGGTGCTCAGTGCCGAGGACGCGGCTATGGTGGTGGTGGGATCCCGGGGACATGGCGGGTTCCTCGGGGCGCTGCTGGGGTCGGTGAGCCAGCATGTGGCGGCCCATGCACGCTGCCCCGTCGTGGTCATCCCGGATCCCGGTCGCGAAAGGATCCGGTCATGACCGCCGCACCCGGGGACGGGTCCGGTAGCAACGGAAGTGCCGGGCCGGCGGATCCCGTCTCCGTGGGATTGGACACGGGCCTGCGGGCCTGCCTGTTTGACCTGGACGGGGTGCTCACCAGGACGGCGGCAGTCCATGCCGCGGCGTGGAAGGAAACGTTCGACGCCTACCTGCGCAAATCCTCCCAGCACACCGGCACACCCTTCGTAGCCTTTGCCGCCGGCACCGACTATCACCGCTACGTGGATGGCAAATCCCGCGACGACGGCACCCGCTCCTTCCTGGCATCCCGGGGTGTCACCCTGCCCGAGGGCAGTCCGCAGGACGGTGCCGGCATCGGGACCGTGCAGGGGCTCGGCAACGCCAAGAACGAACTGGTGCTGCAGCGGATGCGCGAGGACGGCGTCGAGGTTTTCGAAGGATCGGTCCGGTACGTCCAAGCGGTCCGCCGGGCAGGCCTGCGCACCGCGGTCGTGTCCTCCAGCACCAACTGCCAGGCGGTGCTGGCCGCCGCGAACATTGAGGACCTCTTTGACGAGCGGGTTGACGGGGTCACGGCCCGTGAGGAGAACCTGTCGGGCAAGCCCGCCCCGGACATTTTTTTGGCCGCAGCCCGCGCGCTGGGAATGCATCCTGGTGAGTGTGCCGTCTTCGAGGATGCGCTGGCCGGTGTGGAGGCGGGCCGGGCTGGCGGCTTTGGCCAGGTCATCGGTGTGGACAGGGCCGGGCAGGCGCAGGCCCTGGTGGACCACGGCGCCAACATCGTCGTCTCTGACTTGGCGGAATTGCTGGCACAACCGTGATTGGGCATCCGGACTTTGTGACCGAGCCGTGGTGCCTGCGGGAAACCGGGCTGGATCTGGGGTTGTTGGCCCAGACGGAATCCTTGTTCGCGCTGTCGAACGGAAATATTGGCTGGCGGGGCAATCTGGACGAGGGTGAGCCTCACGGTCTGCCCGGCTCATACCTCAACGGGGTGTTTGAGCTGCGGACGCTGCCCTACGCGGAGGCCGGGTATGGTTACCCGGAATCCGGGCAGATCGTCCTCAACGTCACCAATGGCAAACCCATCCGGCTGCTGGTCGACGACGAACCGTTCGATGTGCGCTATGGGGAGCTGCGTGCCCATGAACGCTGCCTGGATTTCCGGTCAGGGGTGTTGACCCGCCGGGTGGACTGGGTCTCGCCGGCCGGCCGGGCCGTGCGGGTCACTTCAACCCGGCTGGTGTCCTTTGTGCAGCGTTCCATCGCAGCTATCTGCTATGAGGTCCAGGCCCTGGATGATCCGGTGCGGATCGTCGTGCAATCGGAAATCATCGCCAACGAACAACTCCCCACCCCCAGCGGCGATCCGCGGGCCGGTGCGGCGCTGGAGACGGCGCTGGTGCAGGAGAAGAATGCCTCACACGGTGCGCGCGCCGGGCTGGTGCATTCCACCCGGGGGAGCGCCCTGACTGTCGCGGCCGTGATGGACCACACCGTCGATGGTCCAGACGGGACCCGGGTTGAGGCGGAAAGCTTTCCGGATCTGGGGCGAACGACGGTCGTGGCAACCTTGGAGCCCGGGCAGCGGCTGCGGCTGGTCAAGACCGTTGCTTACGGCTGGTCCGGGTCCCGGTCCGTGCCGGCGGTGTGGGACCAGGCCGATGCAGCCCTGGCCGGCGCCATGGAGACCGGCTGGGAGGGCTTGTGCGCGGAGCAGCGGGCCTATCTGGATGATTTTTGGGCGCGGGCGGATGTCGAGCTCGACGGCGACACCTCCATCCAGCAGGCCGTCCGTTTCGCCCTGTTCCAGGTCCTGCAAGCCGGTGCCCGCGCTGAGGGCCGGGCAATCCCGGCCAAGGGGCTCACCGGGCCCGGCTACGGCGGCCACACGTTTTGGGACGCGGAAACTTTCGTGCTGCCGGTGCTGACCTATACGGCCCCGGATGCGGCGGCCCAGGCCCTGCGGTGGCGGCACAGCACGCTGCCGATGGCGATCGGGCGCGCCGGACAGCTGGGCCTGGCGGGGGCGGCCTTTCCGTGGCGGACCATTCACGGCGAGGAATGCTCTTCGTACTGGCCGGCCGGCACGGCGGCCTTCCACATCAACGCCGACATCGCCGCCGCCGTCGTCCGCCATGTCCGGGCCACCGGGGACATGGCGTTCGAACAGGGCATTGGTTTGGAGCTGCTGGTGCACACGGCCCGGTTGTGGCGTTCCCTGGGCCACCATGACGGGCAGGGCAGGTTCCGCATCGACGGGGTCACCGGGCCGGACGAATACAGTGCCGTGGCGGACAACAACGTCTACACCAATCTGATGGCGCAACAGAACCTGGAAGCGGCCGCGGACGCAGCGGCCAGACACCCCGGCCGTGCCGGGGAGCTCGGGGTCGACGCCGAAGAAATGGCAGCTTGGCGCGATGCGGCCGCCGGCATGTTCATCCCCTACGACGAGGCACTGGGGGTCCACCCCCAGTCCGAGGGGTACACCGGCCACCAGGTCTGGGACTTCGCTGCCACCACGGCCGGGCAATATCCCCTGCTCCTGCACTTCCCCTACTTCGACCTGTACCGCAAGCAGGTGATCAAACAGGCGGACCTGGTCCTGGCCATGCAGCTTCGCCCCGACGCCTTCACCCGGGAGCAAAAGGCCCGCAACTTTGACTACTACGAGGCGCTGACGGTCCGCGATTCCTCCCTTTCCGCCTGCGTCCAGGCGGTCATCGCCGTCGAGGTGGGACAGCTGGAGCTGGCCGAGGACTACCTTGCCGAGACAGCCCTGATGGACCTTGACGACCTTGAACACAACACCGCCGACGGCCTGCATGTGGCCTCCCTGGCAGGTGTCTGGACTGCCCTGGTCGCCGGATACGGAGGGATGCGCGACAGCGGGGTCACACTGTGCTTCGCCCCGCGGCTTCCGCCGGGGCTTTCCCGGCTGGCATTCGGGCTGCTCATGGCCGGGCGCACGCTCCGGGTGGAGATCACTCACACAGCTGCCACGTACACTTTGGGCGATGGTCAACCGTTGCAACTCCTTCACCATGGACAGCCCGTCACGGTCACTGCCGAGGGCCCGCTCACCTGCCCCATTCCGGACCCGCCACCAACAGGACCCAAGCCCACGCAGCCGGCCGGGCGCGCCCCAACACCACACCGCCGCTCCGGAACGTGAATCCGCAGCCGTGAGTCCATAGGTGGGAACGGAGCACAGTACGGCAGGTACCTGGCTGTGGGTTCCCTCCCGGCCTCTGACGCGGGTTCCGTGAAGGACGCCGCCTGGTGGCTGTCCCGGGCCTCGCCCGGTCAACTCCTCCGCCCGGTCCGGTGGCAAGGAGGGACCGGTCTCGAACTGGCCGGGAACCACCACGGGTTCCCGCCGCGCTCACGGCGCGGCTGTCGCACCCGCCGTCGACGTCCTACCTACCATCCGTAGATTCGTTGCAGAATTTCATGCCGTGGTGCCTGCTCCGGCCCCGGATAGGTCACCATCACCGGCACCTGGTCCGGACCGTACCCCTCGACCAGGTTGAAACCGTCCACGGTTTGGCGGGTGACTTGTGTGGAGTATTTCCGGAGCACCTCTTCGCATCGAAGCAGGTCCGTCTCGTCCCGGGCCGTCCAGATCAGGTATTGGACCCCGATATTGCCCACCGGGTGTTGCGCCCGCCGTCCCCGGGTGCGCAGGTACAACTGGTAGCCGTCCGGGTTGACCAGCAGGGCCACGGACTCGTTGTGGACCGTGACATCCCACTCCAGCAATTCCCGGTAGAACGCCACGGAGCGGTCGAGCTCGGCCACAAACATCACAGCCGAGGCCAGTTGCAGCGGATGGCCCCCACCTTGACCGGGAGGTGTCCCGTCGCCCGAAACATTGCCCTGGGACGCGCCGGCCTCTTCTGAAATATCTGACCCCATTTGAAAAACCACCCTCTCCGGGCAACTGGAGGCCCGCTATGACGCCCGGTGCGGGCACCCTCAGGCTAGCCGTCCGGCGCGGAGGCCGTAAAGGGCGGGCTGGGGGTGGGAACCCGCCCGGTCATGACGGACACCCTGCTGGTGAAGCGAACACTGATGGACGCTGCGGCGGTTCCTTCAGCACTCCGCAGGGCCCCCCGACCGTGCCGCCGTCGTCATCTACGATGAAATGGTGACCACGAACCAGGAGGCGTTGTCCGAGCGACGCATTGTGGTGGCGGTAGCCGCCGCGATTGAGCCGCAATGGGTGGCCGCGATCAAGGGCGTCGATGACCGGCTCGATGTGCGCCATGAGCCCCAGCTAGTGCCCCCGCCACGGTTCCTAGGAGACCACCGCGGGAGCGACGGGTTTCAACGTCCCCAGGACCAGGAAGTCCGCTGGTGGCGGATGCTGGCCGAGGCGGAGGTCGTCCTCGGTGTGCCCGGGGACACCACGCAGTGTCTGGCGGATCTGGTGCGCACCAATACCGGGCTGCGCTGGGTGCAGGCAACAGCTGGCGGGGCGGCCGGGCTGGTGCGGGCCGCCGGGCTGACCGCGGCGGAACTGGACCGGGTACAGATTACCGGGGCGGACGTAGTCCATACCGGGCCGCTGGCCGAGTTCGCGATGTTCGGTCTGCTCGCGTTCGCCAAACAGCTTCCGCGCCTGCTCTCCGATTCCCGGTGGCGGCACTGGGAGCAGTACCCGATGACCGAACTCGCCGGGCCGACCTTGCTCATCGTCGGACTGGGCCCGGCAGGAGCGGAAGTCGCCCGGCTGGGCAAGGCGTTCGGCATGCACGTCTTGGCCGTCACCCGGACCGGGAACGGCCGGGCACCGGATGTCGATCAGCTGCGGCCCGCACGCGTCCTCGGGGACCTTCTCCCGGTCTCCCACTCCGTCGTTCTGGCCCTCACCCTGACAGGGAAGACCAAGGGCCTGATTGGGACCGAGGCGTTCAGCCGGATGCGCGCCGACGCTGTCCTGGTCAACATCGGCCACGGCGGCGTCATTGATGAGAAGGCCCTGATCAAGGGCCTGGAACACGGCCAGCCGGCGGCAGCCGTCCTGGACGCCTTTGCCGCCGAACCGCTACCGCCCGAGAGCGCACTTTGGTCGATGCCCAACGTCCTGCTCAGCCCCCACACCGCGGCCGTGTCCGGGCGCGGGAACGAACGGCTCACCGCCGTATTCACGGCGAACCTGCGCCGCTACCTGGACGGGGATCAACTTTCCGGGCCCGTCCGGTCCGCCCCGCTCTTCTGAGCGTTCGGGGTCCCGGTGGCCGCCAGGACGTCCGCCAACGGGGTCCCGGTGTCCGCCAAAGCCGCCGTGTCGACCGGTTGGCCGGAGCGCACCAAGGTCTTGATGGTGTCGGTCTGGTCCCACACGTTGATGTTCATCGCCGCCAGCACCTTATGGTCCTTGAGCCAGAAGACGATGCACTTCAGCTGGTCCTTGTCCCCGCGGAAGACCGCCTCGTTGTAGCCGCCCGGTGCCACATGGCCGGAGTACTCGATGACCAGCTCATACTGGTCGCTGTAAAAGTACGGCACCTCGTCATATGCCGCAGCCAGGCCCAACATGGATTTGGCCGCGACGGCCGGTTGGCTGAGGGCGTTGAACCAGTGCTTGATGCGGATGTGTTTGCCCAGCAATGGGTGGAAGGCGTTGGCGATGTCCCCGGCGGCGTAAATGGCCGGATCCGAGAAGGTGCTCATCGACCATGACTCCGTTGTTCAGTGCCAGACCCGCAGCTTTGGCCAAGGAGGTGTTGGGCAGGGCACCGATGCCGACCACGACCAGGTCCGCGTCGATACGGCCACCCGTCGTCGAGCTCCACACCGGTCGCCTGGCGGGGATCATCGCCGGTGATTTGCGCGACCCGGGCGCCCAGGCGCAGGTCCACACCATGGGCACGGTGCAGGGCCGTGAACAGTTCGGCCGCTTCCCGGCCCAGCACATGCAGCAGGAGCAGCTCGCCTCGCTCGAGCACCGTCACCTCAAGCACCGCCGCCCGGGCAGCCGCGGCCACCTCCAACACACTCCACCCTGCCCCAACGATGACAACACGTGAGGCGGTCGTGAAAGCGAACTTGAGCTGTTCGCAATCCTCAATCCGCCGCAGGTAGTACACACGGTGCCGGTCGGCGCCCGGCACGGACAGCAGCCGCGGCGACGCACCAGTGGCCAAGAGCATTTTGTCGTAGCAGCCCGGCTCCCCGACGGCCAGGCTGACCCGGTGGCCCGACGGGTTAATCGCCGTGACCGTGGTGCTGGTGCGCAGTTCGACATCATGACCGACATACCAGGGCTTCGGGTGGACGTAGATCTTCGCCTTCTCCGATTTGCCCTGCAAATAATCCGTTGACAGCGGGGGACGCTCGTAGGGGAGCACCGGCTCCTGCCCGAGCAGCACTATACGACCGGAGAAGCCCTCGGTCCGCAACGCTTCGGCCGCTTTCGCGCCGGCAATCCCGGCCCCGATTATGACGAACGTTTGCTTGGTATCCATGGTTCCGCTCCTTTGACGGCCATGCCGGTCACGGGCGCACCCCGGCCCTCGTGTCGAACGTCTTCTGGCCTGATCCGGTGGCCGCAGTCCATGCCCTGGTGGCCGGCACAGTCACTGGCCGCAAGCCCGTGGGCTCGTGCGGCAGTCAGGAGTCCGGGGGTGGAGGTTGGGCAACGAAGGCCGGGCCGTCACTGAGTTTGGCGACGGTCAGCAGGACGGCCGAGTCCTCCAAGGCCTGGAGGCTGTGGTGTGTGTCAGGGACGATGAGCAGGCCGCTGCGCCGGCGCTCAACCGCACCCGCCCCCCGCAACAACAGCAACGTCGCCTTAGCCGGATTTTCGTGTTCGGCGAGGTTTGCCCCTTGCATGAGCGCAATGACGGTCTGGCGCAGTACACGCTCATGACCACCGCCCACGGTATCGACCGTGTGTCCGCCACCGGAAGTGGCGGTACGCTCAAGCAGTTCACGGGCCAAAGCCTCAAGGGAATATCTCTGCACGTCGACACCGCGTCTTTCCCGGCCGTTGGGGGCGCTATGCGCCCGCTTACGTTCGGTCGTTGAGGTCCAGCCCATCAATGATCTCCTGGACGATCTTTTGGGGTTGCGGGCCGATGTCGATCCGGATGAACGGCTCATCGGATGCCGGTTCTTCCAGAGCCTCGAACTGGCTCGCCAGCAGGCTCGGCGGCATGAAGTGGCCGTGGCGGACCGCCAGCCGGGCCGCGATCGTTTCCGAGTTCCCGGCGAGATAGATGAAAACGACGCCGGAGCTCCGGCGGTTGAGGATGTCCCGATAGGACCTTTTCAGGGCGGAGCAAGTGATGATTCCGTTCTTGCCGGCGTCGAGCTGTCCCTCGATCCAGGCCGCGACTTTCTCCAGCCATGGCCAGCGGTCCTCGTCGTTGAGGGGGTGTCCGGCATGCATTTTGTCCACATTGGACTGTGGATGCAGGCCGTCCCCTTCCTCAAAATCCCAGCCGTATCGACTCGCCAGCAACGCACCAACCGTTGTTTTCCCACAACCGGAAACACCCATCAGGACCAAAACCTGGGGCTCTATTGACGACTCTGGGATCCGGCCACTCATGGAGCCATCATGGCACGTGGATCGGTGATTGTCAGCAGCAGTTCCCGCGCTTTCGGGGGCGCTCACCTCATCCACTCCCCATAAGTGGACATCCCGAGGCTGCATGGGGAACGCCGTCTCACTCACACAGGCCGCCGGCTGTGAAGCGGCCGGTTCAAGGTGGCGCCGGGCGGCCGAACGTCATATATCCGGGAGTATTTGTGCACGCCCTCGTGAGTTCTCTAGACACCCACAGACAGCGCCGCCAGGCCAACAACTTCTTTGACGCGTCTGATCATTCTCTCTAAAAGCCGCTTGTTCTGCTTGGTCTGTCTCTGTGCTGCTGCGCGATTTTCATACGCCATTTCAAGCATCAATCGGGGATTAGCTGAGGCAGTCGTGAAGGCAGCGACAACAAACCACATGGTCATCTGGCCGACTGGCCACGCCATCACACCCAGGACCATCCCAAGGACTTTCACGGCACGCCATACTGAATCGTCCCGGGTTTTATGCCGTTTTCTATTGAGAGAATGGATAGCATGCCTAAGCAGTACACCCCTGAAGTTAAGAGCCGTGCCGTGTCCTACGTGATGGACCGGATGGATCGTTATAAGTCTGTCTATGCTGCGTGTGCTGAGATGGCGCCGAAGCTCAATGTTGGTAAAGAAACGTTGCGACGCTGGGTTCTCCAGGCACAGGTTGATGCCGGTGACAGGACCGGGCCAAGCAGTGGAGAGCTCGCCGAGATCAAAGCACTCAAATCCAAGGTCAAGGACCTTGAAGAAGCGAATGAAATCCTGAAACAGTCAGCGATTTTC
>NZ_QJVD01000046.1 GCF_003219815.1 Arthrobacter livingstonensis | reverse complement strand
TGAAGACCAGAGCACAGGCGACCCGGCAACAACTTTCGACCACCACGGCGCGCAGCGGCACTGGAACGCTTACGGGACATTCTTGAATCACCAGCTGGTTATCGTCATTGCGGGATGATGCCCTTGGCTGTCTTGCCAGTGTAGCTGGATTGGCATCCTCCACGGCTAGCGCCCCTTTGCCGCCTCAACGATTGGAGCGGTCTGCATTAATCGATCGTCGGTTGTTCTCCCAAATTTGGGACGGACTTCTTGGGTGCTGGTGAAGCAATCGGCTCGAACGGCTTTCGCCCGTTGATCTTGTTCCGTGCCTTAGTCAAGACCAGAGGACGACCTCTAGCTGCTCGCGGAACTAGTCAGCCCAGTGCACAGGGCAAGAATAGTGCGGTCAAACAATCCCACCGGGTCAGGCGCGCTGCTGGGTTCACCCAGGGTTGCAGCAAGGTACGGATGGCGCTCCGCAGAGAGCAGGTCAAAAGGAAACGTGGAACTTGCAGACTGTTGGTGTTGTTGCGCGAAGAGCGAGATGATCCCCGTCACAAGCCCGATTAGTTCCATTTTCGCCCGTGCAGGAACTGCCAGCTTTTCCATCGCCTGAAGGTAGCTCTCGAACCAGACGAGAGTATTGGGCCCGAAGTTTTTGGCTTCCAGGGCGGCATGGATGAGCCATCCATGCCTTTGATGATGAGCCAGCTGCACGTTGGCAAGTTTGAGCATGGCTTCAGTCCAAGTGGTGCCGGGTTCCACTTGCTCCGGGGTTCCGATGGCCGCATCGACCATGAGTTCAATAATCTCTTCCCGCGAACTCACATATCTATACAGTGCGGGAGCGGTAGTTCCTAGAGTCCGTGCGATCGCCCGCATCGTCACGCCCTCGAACCCCTCGTCGTCGGCAATTTTGATTCCCGCCTCAGCGATACTCTGCCGCGAATGGAGGGGCGCTGGTCCTCGGGCCCCTCGGATAGGGCGAGACCAGAGGCTCACGGGGATTGGGGGGATCACGCTTTCGTCTGGCATGCTCCAATGATATATTGTAAACATCGTTAGCAGTATTTATTGTGAGCCTGAAAGGCGAAAATGGCCAAGCAAAACCTTGAGGCAAAGAAGTGGCATGTGACAGGTGCTGGAGATGTTCAGATACCCGTCGCAACCCTTGGTGCGGGGCCGGACCTGGTGCTGCTTCATGGTGGCGGCACATCCTCGATCGAGTACATGATGCTTGCGCACAGGCTCTCGCCCCGGTTCACCGTTCACCTCTACAACCGACGCGGGCGTCCTAACTCGGAACCGATGCACAGTAACGACACCGTCGGCACCGACATTGAAGACCTTTCGGCAGTAATGAAGGCAACCGGCGCGTCCCGCATTTTCGCCCACAGCGGCGGAGGGTTCATCGCATTCCAAGCCGCCCGCACCTTACCCATCACCCATGTTGCAACCTATGATGCAGCGCTTGCCATCGAAGGTATCGACGTACCGAAGGGCTACCTCGACGATTTCCAAATGGCGCTCGACGACGACGACATCATCACCGCCATCTCTATCGTTGGGGCCGCAGCCAACCCCGATGAGGCGCCCAAAAACATTCCAGTCTGGCTGCAACGATTCATGGTCGCAGCATTCCTGAAGAGCGTTTACGGGAAGAGGATGAAAGATCTCATCCACACATTCAAACCAGAGATCGAGCGGATTCTTGAGAATGAAGAGCCAGCCACCTTTTACGCAGACATCACGGCGAAGGTACTCCTTAGCACTGGCTCGCACAGCTCCACCTACTTCAGCCAGACCTGCGATGCTCTGATGGAAGTGCTGCCACACGCGCAACGACTCGTCGTGACTAAGGCCCGCCACAACACTGCTAATAGCGCCCCCGACCGGCTAGTCCAACCGCTGATGGATTTCTTGGCCGACGACAGTGACCCGAGAAGCTAATCCCTCACCAAGTCAGGCTGAACTCACAGAGTACAACGCACGGTGCGCTGTACTCTGTGAGCTTCCGAAACCTCTCGCAATCGCCACTCCTCAATGCGGTGAGACCTGGGCAAATAGGTCGAAGGAGGCCGAACCCCAGGAGATTGCCCTCTGGAACCACCAGGGTGTGACTTTTCACCTCCAGCGCTCGCATCAATCCACGGGGTCGGTTTCCGACCCCTAAACGGATTTCCGGTGCGCGTTGTGCATACGTTTCCCCCGCTTACACGGATAAGTCAGTCCCGGGCGGGCCGGCGTGAGGCATTTGATCCCGCTGTCCGTCGCGAGCAGGTCAGTTGTGCAGGGGCTTCGCCCCGCTGTGGGAAAGGAAAATCTAATTTTCGTGTCAGAGTCAGAGTTCGTTAGGCCCCTCGAACCAGACCGCGACGCCGGCTGGCGAACGAACGATGACGCATCGGGTGCGGAATCGCACGCCATCTTCCTCGACGTGAACTTCGTGGTCAAGATTGTCAGTAGTGCACGTGGCGATCACCTCGTCGATCTCTTTGATCGTCGCCACTTCGAACTGCCACCGCAACCCCTCGGCGTACACCGGATGCTCGGATGTCCCCCGTTGTAGCCCGATGATGGCGTCACCGTTCCGGATGGCAAGAAAACCCGGGAATTCGTCGCCCTCGTAGTGACGCTCGAATCCGAACCGCTCATAGAATTCGCGCTCAGCGTACTGGTCCGGCACATACATGATTGGGTGTAGTTGCATGGGCCAAGTATGCACTGCTGGCGGGGGTCGCGGAAGGGTGCGAAGCGAGTCTCAGGCCTCCTGAAATACGGGCCGGTTCGTTGTTGAAGTCTTTGTTGAGATTTGGTATGCAAGTGGGCGGTGGTCACCGGGCAGGCGCGCTGGGGTGTTGGTGAGTTCTTCGGTGAGAAGAGTCAGGGCGCGGGCTGCGCATGCGCTGTCGGGGGCATAGAGGGTAATGGTGATTTGGAGGGCTTCGTAGGTGATGTGTCCGCCTTGGTGGAGCGGATTCCGGGTGATTGCCCGGTATTCGTCAAGGTCACCGAGGTAGGCGTTGGTGGATGCCGGGCAGGGCGGTATTCATCTGTTTCGGAGTGCCGTCCCCGGCAAGGAGTTGGGCCAGGGCGCGTTCGGCGAAAGGGACGGTCGCATGTGGACGATTTACCTTGTAGCTGGATGGTCGTCACCAATCCACGTATTGCCTGACGATATCTGAGAAGGCCGTCGATGCGCGTCTCGCGACTCGCGTGAGAATTGTCAGTTCGGATCTGTGACACAGGCTCTGTCAAGGAAGCCGTCCGACGGTGGAGTATGAAGACAGACGAAACAGAGGTGTACCAGTGGAACAGACAGATCATGAGGGGATCGCACGGGCGTTGAGGGAACACCCGGGGAAGAAAGGCGTGGTCTTCAACATCGCTGTCACGGTGCTGGAGGTCGGCGGGGGCATCGGGCTCTTCCACCTCGCCAAGGGCATCAGCGGAAATGACGTTGCCGCGTACCTGGCAGGCAGCATCGCCCCGCTGCTCGGGGCGGTGGTGGTCTGGGCCCGCTCGAGGAAGTTCAGCGGCGCTTCAGCAGCAATGTTCGCGTTCGTCGCGCTGTCGGCGGTGGTGGCGGCGGTGGTGGGCAGAACGGATCCGAAAGTGTTGCTGTACAAGGACTGCGCCATCACGGCGCTGGTGGGTCTGGTGTTCGGGCTGTCCTGTATTCTGATGCCTCGCCCGTGGTGTTCTATTTCGCCCAGCGCTACGGTACGGACGGGACCCGTGAAGGTATGTCCGCGTTCGACAAAATGTGGGACGCCTACCCGGCCTTTCGCCACGGCATGTACCAGATCAGCATCATCTGGACCGTGATCTACCTCCTCCAGGCCGGCGCCACGGCCCTGATCATCGCCTCCACGACCTTCTCAGCCGCGTACAACTGGAACCAGATCCTGCCGATCACCGCTTTCGTTGTGGCGATGGCCCTGACTATGCTCATCGCCCGCCACGGCCAACGCGCTGGCCGTCAGGCCGCCGCAGACGCCGCAGGTGATCAGGGGAATAGCTCCACATGAACGCCCCCGAGAGGTCCCGCGGGCTCGTCTGAAATGCCACAAGACAGACACACGTATGCCGAAACGACAAACCTTGAGTGTCCGTAGGCCGTTCCACATCGGTCCTTCGGAGGCGCTGTTACCGGCAGTGCACGTGGCACGATGTTCACACGGGAATCAGTGCCGCACATGCAAGCGCGTTTTACGACGAAGTACTTGGCTTTCAGACGGTCTGGGCCACTAGCGATGCGAATGGATACCCAGCCCCTCGCAATAGCGACGGGCACCGCAGCATGCCATTCTGGTCTGCAAAGAGCCGCGCTGAAAGAATCACCACCTCCCTGGACGCTGACAAGGAATTCTCAGTCGTTTCGATTGCCCTCGGCGAATGGCGTTCAAGGTGGCTTCCTGGACTCGACGCCGACGGAATTCTCGTAGGACTCAACTGGTCCGGAACCCACGCCACAGCCTATGACGTGGCACCAACCGAAGTCATGGTTTCGCTGTCCACACGAGAACTCAGGTAGTCGGTCGCTCAATCACTCCCAAATGTCCCAGCCAAGGTTCGGTCTGCGGGACGACTCAACGCGGTCCGGTACCTGCAATCGCAGGTTATCGTTGGTCGTTTTGTCGTTTGCGGTGCAAGGATGTTGTTGTGAAAGGGACAGATTTGGCGGTTGGTGAACCGGTGCGTCGCCGGGCCGGGCTAGTCATTCTCGCTTCGCTCGCGCTTGCGTGCCTTTTCGCTGCGGTGACGGTGGTGAGTAAGGAGACGCCGGCGCTGGCCTTGCGCCAGCCGTGGCAGGATGATCCATACGATGTTTTGGTTTCACTCGATTTCGTCCTCCTGCCGCTTCTGGTGGCCCTCGGTGTGTTGCGGGTGCAGCTGTGCCGCCGATATGAACTTTTACCGGTGCGGCGGTTGGTGGACGTGCTGCGCGTGGCGGGAGCAGCCCTCGGTGTTTGCCTGGCTACCGAGCTGGCCGAATGGGTCGCCGTGGCCCTGGGCCGCCACCGTGCGAGCTGGACAACAGTGACGGGATTGCAGCTGGCTGCGCTTACCGTGTTGACCGCGCTCACAATCACGGCGCTCATGCTGGTGCGTCGCGCGTCTCGTCGGGTGATGCTCTTGGGACGTGCTGCCTCACAGCCTGACTGGCTCGCTGACGCCGTCGCTGTCGGCGTACGTGCAGCAGGAGTTCTGGGGCGAGACCGCGGCTGGGCGCTGGCAGTAGTGCGTTGGACGGACGCCCGGGTGATCACGCGGGTTCGAACGCAGCCTATTGCTGCGGCAGGGATACTCGCTGTTCTTCTTGCGTTGCCTTTCGTCGCGGCGAAGGTAGTCATTGAGTGCTACCCGGCGCCGCTGGTGATTCTTTCTTTCGTCTTCCTCGCCGGGAGCCTGTTCGCTTTCGTCGTCGTGATCGGCGCCTATCTGCTTCTTGTCCCACCACGCCGAGCTACACCACCGGCGTGGCTGATCACCGCGGTTGTGGCGTTCACAGCAGGGACTGTGACTTTCGCATTCCACGACTCACTGCTTACACATCAGACGGTCAGCGGCCTGGGCGCACTCTATTTCGGTGCCGCCCTCGCAGCTGCCACCGTAAGCCTCGCCCTACAGAAGCTGGGGCACCTCCGCACACCACCCGCCCCCCGACGATAGCTATTCGACTGCAGGGCGCCGAAGCCGCGCTGGGCCTCCGCAGGGACTGACAGGTACGCGATGTGTGGAGTCAGGGCAGGCTGAGCTGAACGCGTGCACGAGCGTGTCGACCGTGGCGGTCAGCGCCGCTTCCCCACCGATCCGTTCGCGCAAGCTGCAATGCTCACCGTCCCGCAGACCGTTCTCCCTACGGGATTCACGGGGGAGGAAATCCTTCACGGAACGCACGTAGTTCGGCTGCCGAGCCATTGAAGGTTCGGGCCTCCCTCCAAGCGATCCGTGGCTGTGGCCAGGGTCGAGCCAAGCCCGGCCACTTGCGTCTTTGATGACAAATGCGGCGGCTCGTCCCTTGACGCGGCGTACATGGTCGGAGAATGATGATCGCGTGCGAGGTGGTTCGAGACGCGTAGCACCAACGCGCGTGTGCAAGGTGGGTTCGGGGCATCGTGGGGCTCAACGGCAACGTTTCGGATTCACCGGAAGAATTCTTCACCTAGGAAAAGGATTTGAGATGTCAAACGAAGTCGACTATTTCGAGATAGGTTCACCCGATCCGGAGGCATCAAAGGCCTTCTACTCGGGACTGTTCGGTTGGGAAGTGGGTCCTCCGTCCTCCCCGGCCCAATACAGCATGGTCAACACTGACGAAGGCGGCCTTTGGGATACTTCGGGGATGGGCGGTGCGAACTGGGCGATCTTCTACGTTCACGTCGACGATGTGCCCGCGGCAATCGACAAAGCGACAGCGCTCGGTGCAACGGTTGCGCTCCCGTTGGTTGACAATGGGCGGATCGAGTTCGCGCAGCTCCTTGACCCGCTCGGTAACCGATTCGCGATCTGGCAGCCCAAGGGGGCATAGAGCGGTCAACACAACAGGGGTGGGTAGTTGACTCCGGACGGGGTGAAAGCGCAATTGTGCGACTTTTCAGCCCCAGCGCGCGCATGAATCCACGGGTCGGTCTCCGACTGGCTTACGGGCTGACCACGCGCGGGATCGCTATTAGTGGCGTCCGTGCTGGGTTGTGTTGTCGCCCGCCAGGGGAGAAGTCGGTCGGCGATTGATTTGTTGTGGACTGCCTGGTTCGCAACTATGGGCCGCTGGAGTCCGTGTCGTGCCAGGTGGTGGCTCGCCAGAGTGGCCGCCCCGCCAGGTGGGTGGCACCGAGCAGGAAGGCTGCGGCGAAGACCAGGTCGATTGGTACCAGTGTGAGGCGCCCGGTGAAGGAGGCGGTGATCGCGTCGAGGACCTGGATGAGCGCGGTCAGTAGCATCAGTGCGGTCAGGGCGCGTCGCGCCCGAAGGGCGAGCATGAGCAAGAGCGTCACGGCCATGGCCAGATTGCGGGTCAGGAAGTAGTCGGCGTAGCTCTGCCCCGCGGTGTGGAGGGATTCTCCTGCGGGGTGGAGGGCCAGCAGCCCACCCGTTGCGGTGAGCAACGCGCCGAGCACGACGATGCCGACCAACCACCAGGACCACGGGGTGCGGCTGACCGCTGTGGGCGTGGCGGGCGGGTCGGCAGCCGGGAATGGTGTTGATTCGGAATTCATGATCGTCTTTCCTGTTCCTGTGGACATGCTGGGATGGGTGCAAGCCTGCCGTGGTGGAGCAGCAACCGGCAGATCACGATGACGCTGAAGATCAGCGGCGTGATCGATGCGAGTTTCTCGAACATGCCGGCGAACTCGGCATGGCCGAGGGTGCTGCCGAATGCAGACAGGAACCCCATCATGGCCATTGCGGTGAGCACGGCGAACAGTGCCCAGCCGCGCCAGCGCGGCTCGCGGCGCAGCCGGTACGCCAGCACGAGCAGGCTCGCGATCGTGGCGAGCAGGCTCAACACGGCCGCACCGGTGTGGATTTGTGCGTGCACGGTGGCGGTGACCGGGACGGGGACCCCGGGCGGGAACCCGGCTCCCGGATCCTGGGTAAACACCCCCGCGGTGATCAACATGACACCGGCAAAGACCTTCAACCCGGGATACCAGCCGCTGCCGGCCCCCGGTGCCAGGGTGGCACGCCAGCCTGCCGCCGAGCTACAGGTCAACGCGCCAAAGACGATGAAGTTCGCGACCTGCACCCAGCCGCCGGTGCCCAGGCTCAAGGCGCTCATGGGCTGGCTCAGCGGGTCGTAACCGGGCCGGAGGGCGCCATCGAGCAGGAATGTGGCATTGAAGAGCAGCGAGCCGAGCAGGCCAAGGGCGAGGAACAAGCGATGCGCGCGCGAACCGGGAACGAGCTGCGGATGGGGCCCTTGGCGTGGCGCCATCCCGGCGGCGTGCGCGGCCTCATTCTCACCCGAAAGCCAACCCACGTTTTCGCTCATCCAGACCCACCTCCGCGGGAACATATCATTTAGTGTACGCCCGTAGCCTCACAACTGTTGTGTTATATTGGTGCCAGTTCACGGCTGACCCGAGGAAGGTGTCGTTCATGACGCAGACGCCCACCCGTCGTACTGATCCGCCCACGAGTGGGCGCCGCAACAATCCGCGCGGCGAGGGCGCCCGACTCCGCGAGGAACTCATTGACGCCGCGTGCGCCCTGCTCGCCGAGACGGGCAGCGCCAGTCGGCTTTCCATTCGCGCCGTCGCCGCGCGAACGGGTGTCGCGGCGACCTCGGTCTACCTCCACTTCGCGGACCTGGACGAGATCAAGCTGGCCGTCGCCGACCGCGCCTTCGCCGACCTGGGCGCCGCCCGCACTGCCGCGACGGCCGGAATTGACGACCCCGCCGCGGAGCTCACCGCCCGCTGCCTGGCCTATGTCGACTTCGCTCTCACCCACCCGGGCCAGTACCGGCTGATGTTCGGAGCCGACCTGCCCGCGGACCTGTTCACCCGCAGCTACGAGAGTGCCGCCTCCCCAATCCGCACCGCGTACGAGTCACTGATCGATGCGATCCGCCGCTGTCAACGGACCGGAGCCACACACGACGACACCGACCCGAACCGGTTGGGCGCACTCCTGTGGCCGGCCCTGCACGGGCAAATCACACTACGACTCGACCGGCCACACCTCCCCCGCCCTCCGCTGCACGAGCTGGTCACCGAAACCGTCCAACGCCTCATCGGTCTCCACTACGGCGACAGCACGCCGCGCCCGTGACCGGGGTCTATCCCGATGTGGCACCCTGTCCGGGCCGGAATCCGCTCCCGGCCCCACTTTCAGGGCTGCCTGAAACACAGTCCGGTGACAGCCCGGCTCGCCGGACACATGGCGGCGGACACCTGAACGTCATTGCGAACCAGGACGAGTTGTCCTCACCACACCGGCCGTCGTTGACCGGCTCCATCCGTGCTATCCGAGTTTCTCGACCTGGGGCCAGAGCCGGGTCCACGGCATTGTGTGTCCGGTGCACCACTGGACGGGGGCGCCGTCTTCTGAGTTGCCGACGCCGGACGGGCTGTGCAATCGGGCGCGCAGGGTGCAGCTGGCGTACCAGGCGTGCAGTTGGGCTGCCGGGAAGTCGCCGACGACGATGGCGTCGGTTGCCGACTCCGGTGGCGGACCCCAGTACCAGAAGGCGTTGTTCCCGGAGTAGACCGGCGGCAGTCGTGTGGTGCCGCCGGCCCGGGCGAGATAAAGCGCGCCGGCTTCCCCGTAGTTGGAGGCCAGAACGATCGTGTGCGGTTGCTCTTCTGGCGGGATCGCGGCGGCCACCGTGGCCACGGTGCGGATGTAGCCGTCCCAGCCGACGGTCTCACCCATGTCCGGGTTCGGGCCCATGCCCACTTTAAACAGGGCCGAGCCGACCGGAAACACGGGCAGGGTCAGACCGACGGTGATGATGATCGAGACGGCCACCAGTAAACCACCCAGGATCCGGCGCCAGGGCCGCCGACTCACCCAATCCACCACGGGCCCCGCCCCGGCCGCCATCAACGCCGGGTAAAATGCCGCCGGGTAGTAGGCCTTGCCGCCACTGGCAAGCATCAACGCCAGGAAGATCAGGAAACCGGCAGCCAGCCAACCGTACCGGTTGCGCCGCCAGGGCATCCGCACTAGCCGCACCACACCGATCACCAGCACAAGGCAGATCACCGGCCCGATCTCCAACGCCGTCACCGGAATCAGAGCCGCACGGGACGTCGAGGATCCCGACCCGCCGCTGGCGATGTCTTGGGCGATAACCAGTTGCGGCCAGCCATGGGCGGCCTGCCACAAAAGGTTGGGTGCAGCCAACACCAATGCGATCACGGCCGCTATCCACGGCTTGGCGCTGGCCAGGGGCCGGCGCGGGCCAAGGACCAGGATCCCGGCCAGGCAGCACAGCATCACCAGGGCAGCGAGCACCTTGATCTCCATGGCCACCCCGGTCAGAACACCGAAGCCGATCCACGGCTCCCACCGTTGCGGGGTCGAGCGTAACGCCCGGAGCAGCATCCACAACGCCGCGGCCGTTGCCAGCATGTCAAAGACGGTGGTCCCAAACAGGTGCCCGGTCGCCAGCACGATCGCGAGCAACCCCGTTGCTGCTGCCGCGCCGAGCTGGTGCGCTCGCGAACTCGAGAACTCTCGCCCGATCAGCCCACCAAGCACCACGTAACTGCCGGCGGCCAGTGCCGGCAGAATGCGAAACGCCCACAAGTTCGCGCCAACCAGCGCGTACCAGCCCGCTGCCAGGTAGGGAACGAGCATCGGATTATCCGGCGCCGCGATCGCCGGATGCTGCCCGGTGACCACGAAGTAGTACTCGTCGCGGTGGAACCCGTACCACCCCGCGACCACCATCAGGGCGATCACCAACACCCCCGCGGTCACCAGCACACCCGTTGGCAACCGCGGACCCCGAGCCTGACCAACCCGAACCATCACCCTGCAAGCCTAAGCGGGCAGTACGCAGCAGAAAAGGATTCGTGGTGCAGCCCCAAAAAAAGTCCCGCTTGAGGTCACGGCCTCGGTGACCGTTCCGCTTGTGGACGGTCCCATGGCGAGGCGCTGGTAGGCTCGCAAACGTGAATCGACACCCCTGGAGACGCTTGGCGGCTTGGCTCGTTGACTGGCTGCTGGTCCTGGGATGGGTGGCCATTACTGCCGCCGCGGGGGTTCCTTTGTTCCTCAGCGGCGTGACAAGAGGATTGTCAGCCGTAGAACTGAATCTCGTAGCAACACTCGTGTTGGTGGCCCCGGTGACCCTTGGAATGGCTGGGCTCGAATCAAGCCTTCGCGAAGCAACCCTTGGTAAGCGCGCTCGTCAGCTGATTGTCATCAACGTCGCAACGGGACAGCGCATATCCATGAAACGCGCACTCCTTCGCAACGCCGTGAAGATAACTTTGCCGTGGACGATTGGTCATGCAGCCGCGTATGGGATCGTCGACACGAGCGCGACAGGCTTCGTTCCACTCTCTATCTGGATCGTGACTGCCATTGCCTACGTTCTGCCAACCACATACGTTGTCTCACTGTTCATCGGCTCAGGACGGACACCCTACGATCGAATCTCCGGCACAGCTGTTGTTGCCCACACACCCACCTAAATCAGCGACACCCGATCGAGAAGCGCACTCAATCTCCTGCGTCCGTTCGCCGTTCCGCAAGCGGGACGATCCGTGGCGCCGAACTGTCTCGTTATCGAGGCGTCTCGTAATTCATGCGACGCGAAATTGCCGGGCGCGCCCGGGGACGCCACCTCAGCCCGAGTTCTAGGCGGAAGTGCAACACCCTTAGGGTGTGGTTGTTGAGTTCACATCGTGAGGGGTTGCACTTCCTTGTCCGCACAATACCGACATTTGGCGCTTGATGACCGGATCCAGATCCAAACACAGTACGAGAAGGGGGCCAGCGAGGCGCAGATCTCCCGCGAGATCGGGGTGCATCGTTCCACGATTACCCGGGAGTTGACCCGTAGGGCGTGGCAGCCCGAGCAGGACCACGCGAACTTACGCCCGTACTAGCGGAACCGGTTGGATACCCGTGGCCCCAAAGAATGCTTGTGTTTGAGGTCTCAAGCCCAGTTGCGGGCCGTGACACGTGCGGGCGCCTCGCATCAGCCGTATCGGATGCGCCACGACCGGTTGGTCGACTGGGTGATCCAACGGTTAGAGAAAGGTTGGAGCCCGCAGGAGATCTCCGGCCGCCTGGCGGTAGAGTTCCCCAATGACGCGGCCATGCGGGCCAGTACGGAGATTATCTACGCCTGGATCTATGACCCTGCCCGGCGGCATCGACAACTGTGGCAGTACCTGCCGCGCGGACACAAGAAGGGCCGGCGGGTGCACTCGGAGCGGATCAGATGGCGCACCTCCATCCATGCCCGCCCGGCCGAGGTCGAGGACCGACTTCAGTTCGGGCATTGGGAATCTGACAGTGTCCTGGGGGTTCGCGGCACCGGCGCCCTGCACACCACCGTGGAACGCGTCTCCCGGTTTCTGCACGCGGCCACACTCCCCGGCCCGACTGCGCAGGCCACCCTGGATGGGCAGCTGTCCTTCTACCGGCAACTGTCCGTCCAAGCGGTCGCTTTTGTGACTGCGGACAACGGATCCGAGTTCGCGTTCCATCACCGCCTCGCCGACACGATCGGGGTGCCAACCTACTTCGCCGACCCCTACTCCGCATGGCAGCGGCACGAACGAACACTTCAACGGAAGGATCCGCAAATACCTGCCCATGGGCTCCAGCTTCACCAACCTCGCCCAGGCCGAGCTGAACGAGATCATCGCCGAGATCAACGACCGACCCCGCAAGATCCTCGGCTGGGCCCCTCCGCTGAAGTCTTCGGCGAGCTATGCTCCATGCAGGCCACACCCACCTGTTGCACTTCCACCTAGAACTCGGGCAGCCGACGCGATATGATTTTGCATGCGAGTTGCGTTGGCTTCACTCCGAGATTCAAGCACTAGCTGCCTCGATCGGCGAGACGGAATCACAGGTGGTTAGTCCGGATCGAGCCAGACTCGCCCTCTCGACGGTGGGGCTGGGCCGCCGATTCGGCGACCGCACCGCTTTCGAGAATGTTTCGTTCGACGTCACCGTTGGTGAGGTTTTTGGCTTCCTCGGTCCTAATGGTGCGGGGAAGACCACGCTGGTGCGAACCCTCAGCACGCTGATCGTTCCGACATCCGGCTCTGCGATCGTCGCCGGGGTGCCCCTGAGTCCAGAACATGGCGAGGAGATCCGCGGGCGCATCGCCGTGATGCCCGAGTCGCCGGGGCTCTACCTGCGGCTAAGCATCCGGGAGAACCTTGAATGCTTCGCTGACCTGTATGGCGTGTGCTCTGCAGCCTCTCGCGTGGACGGCGTTCTCGAGGCTGTGGGCCTGGCGAGTCGCGCACGGGACCTGTGCGGGTTGCTGTCGAAGGGAATGCGTCAGCGGGTCGCCCCGGCCCGGGCATTGCTGAGCGAACCCCAGCTGCTCTTTCTTGACGAGCCGACCGCCGGTCTCGACCCGGTAGCCTCGCGGGACGTTCATGATCTCATCGGCGAACTCCGTCAGCGCGGTGTGACGATCTTCCTCACCACACACCGGCTTGAGGAAGCCGAACGGCTCTGTGATCGTGTCGCGATCCTTAACACGACGCTGCAGACGATCGGTCGGCCAAACGAACTGCGAGAGCAACTGTTCGCGACGACGCTGGCCATCCAGACTTTGTCACCGCTACTCGACCGCGGGCGAGTGTTCACTGGTCTGCCCTCGGTGACGGGCTGGCGAGAAGATGGTCCCCAGCACTACGTCCTGACCGTGACCGATCCAGTCGTTGCTGCGCCGGCAACAGCGCGGGCTCTCGTGGCTGCCGGAGCCGACATCATCTCGATGGCCGAGGAACGAGCCTCGCTGGAGGACGTCTACCTCAAGCTCATCGATGGCAAGCGCGAGGGGGGACACGAATGAAAGTGAGAGTCAGACGCGTGCGGGCAATCTTCCGCAAGGAGCTACGGGAGTTCCGTCGCCGACCCTCCATCATCTTCGCCATGTCGGCCATCCCCGTGATCTTCCTCATTCAGCCGCTCGTCGTCGCCTTCGGGCTCACTGCCTCGGCGGCGGGGCCCATCGGACACGAGCACCTGCTGCTGTACTTGCTCGGCATCCCCGCGCTGACGCCAGTGTTGATCGCGGCATACGCAGTCGTGGGAGAGCGCGAACAGGGCACGTTGGAGCCGATGCTTACCACGCCGGTTCGCCGCAACGAGTTCGTTCTCGCGAAAGCGCTCGCCTCGCTCCTGCCCTCCGTCGGCGTTGCCTACCTGGTCTTCGCCGGCTTCGTGGCGTGCATTGCGCTTTTCACTAACCCCGCAGTGGCATCCGCCGTCCTGCACTGGCCTCAGATCCTCGCTCAAGTGCTGTTCACGCCACTCATCGCCGCCTGGACCATCTGGATCGGCATGTTCATTTCAGCGAAGTCCAACGACATCCGGGTCTCCCAACAGTTGGGCATGCTCGCTAGTCTTCCGGCGGTGGTGGTCATCGCCCTCGTAGCATTCAACATCATCCCTGCGACGCCCAGCCTTGCTCTGTGCTACGCAGCAGCCCTGGTCTTGTTCGACGTGCTCGGATGGGGGGCGGTCTCGTTAGCTTTCAACCGAGAACGACTCGTCATCGGAACCCGCTGAAATCACGGTGCTCCGCGTCCGACATTGAGCCGGCCAGGAATTATCCGTAAGCCGTTCCCGAGCGGACACGGATGAACCGCGAAGCCGGCCTTGGGCATTCGTGCGGCCGTCATCGTGGTTTTGGAGGGCGGGATGCGCAGGGTTTGTTGTGTGATGGCGGTAGTACGATCAGATCATGGGAACAGCAGTCATCACATATCTGAGCACGATCGACGGTGCCGATCGTGCCGCCCTCGAACGTGTCTACAAGATCGCGCGCGAGATCGTGCCCGAGGCCCAGGAGGGCACGAGCTACGGCATGGCCGCGCTCATCTACCGGGGTAAAGGCCTCATCGCTACAGTGCGGGCAAAGAAGTTTCTGGCGCTCTACCCATACAGTGGCGCAGTTGTGGCAGCTAATCTCAATGTACTGGCCAATTTCGAAACGACGACCGGAAGCATCCACTACTCTGCGGAGCATCAGCTACCTGATATCGCCCTGCAGAGCATCGTCACTGCACGGCGAGCCGAGATTGACGCAAAAACCCGCTAGGCAATCCTTTCTGGCCGCCAACCGGGATCACTTTGTTTGCTATGCAGCCGGTCATAAACGACCGCTCAGGGTCGAGTTCGCGACGACGTTGTGTCTGTTCAAGGTTCCTGCTCTGGGAACGGCCGTACCTCGAAACCTCGCCGCCCAGGCCTAAGCATGCCTGGACTCCGTCCGAGCGTGCTACAAGCAACGGTCGGCAAGTCCGGCAGTTTCTTTCAAAGGGATGATGTTAGTTCGCACCGATGTCAATGACGTAACTATTCACGCCAACCAATTTCGCCGTCTTGCCCGCGCCAGCGAAACGCAGAACATGACAGAAACCCATTTTCGTACCGTCACTCAACTCAAGGACACCGTCGACACTTGCTCCACGCCCGTGAGTAAGCAGCGAGCCGAAAACCACTGCACTGACCGACGGGAGCCCGGATACCCAAGCCACAACGGCAGGTCCTCCCACCAGATGTTGCTCCCCGACGAGGGCCCATGAAGCATCATTAGTTACCAGGGATGCAACAAAGTCGACGTCCTTGACCGCAAGTGCCACCACGAGATCGCGCACAATCGTCTTCCGCGGAGCATTACCGCAGTCGGGTTCCTCCCGGATCGCCACCATACCCCGACTATACAATCTACTTCAGCGATTACGCCTCGATACATCCCCTACCGGTAACCGTCCTACTCAGCGTTCCCCTGTGGAACATGACCACCGCCAACATCCCATCTACACCACTCTGGTTTCGGTGCGCCGTGCGTCTACCGCCAAGCTGGACAACTACAGACACGTAGACAAAGTAGGAGCGCCCCGGAATGTTGCTCCGTGGACGGCGCACGCAAAACCCTTGCCCTGAAAAGGGAGAGGGCCGGGATCAGCAGGTTTAGCTACGCGCCCGTCTGGCGACGAGGTAGAGCGGGAACGTCAACGCGAACAGCAGCAGACACAGCGCAGCCCAATCACGCGGGCTCTCCACGGTGAGCCCTAAGACCGTCACAATCACGGGCCGGCGCTCCTTTTCACGAGACCGGGCATCCCGCAACACCCACCCGGCCACGCCAAGCAGTAGCGCACCCAGCATGAGGGGCAGCCACAACGACAGCAACTGGTTATCCATAAGAAAATTATACGATTAGTACATGACCGGTCGACCCGCGCGACGTGGGTCCATTCACGAAATCCCCACGCAGTATTAGGCCAACGGGCGCACCGTGGCCAACCCAGCTAACGTGTAACCGTTCGGGCCCAATGCGGGCATGATGAAAGCGAGCCAGAAGGCACGGTCAATGCCAATGTCGGACTTGAACGGTTTGCTAACGCGCTGACAGTTTTGACGTCCAGGATTCTGGCGACCGTTCTCGGGAAGCACAGGGCTTCAACCCAGAAAGGCTTGGGCGTGACATACGCGCCCCTTCTGAGACCACCAATCAGTGCAGACTGGCCCAACTGCCTCAGATGACAAAATCTTGTTGTGTCCGTTTATAGTTCCCCCCAGAGGGCACCTGGTCGTGGTCGAAATTCATCCTCGACCACGCTTTCACGCGAACGTTGAAATGCCCTCCGGTGATCGTCCCGGTGGTGATGGGTGCTTGGGTGAGCGGCGGCGCTTGTTCCCGTCGGCGGTCCGAAGAATGCAGGGCCTTCGCGGGTGTGGGGCGGTTGGGTCGTAGCGCGCCGGAGTGAAGGGGTGTGGTTTCGCGGTGGCAGGTGTTCGCGCCGATGTGGCGCAGTGATCCCGATGCGCAGTTCTCATTTCCGCCCCTTGCTGGGACCATGGCTTTGAGGTTCTGGGATAGGAATGTTCATGGGCGTGCTGGCTGGACGGGTTGTCTTGGTGACTGGAAGTTCGAGGGGAATCAGGTCCGCGATCGGAATTAAGCCGACGTCTTATCTGGGGAAATACAAATTTTTCCGTTGTTTCCCCTGATAGACCACTTGCGTACGCGTCCGTAAGGGAGCGCT
>NZ_QJVD01000045.1:2316-16800 GCF_003219815.1 Arthrobacter livingstonensis | reverse complement strand
ACTCATCAGAGTAGGTTGGTCGAGAAGACATGGGAACAATCCTTTCAGGAACTGTCTCACATCATTAGTACACCTCAATCATAGTATTTTAGGTCCACGTCCAGGTAGGGAAGAATCAAGCGTTCCTTAATGAAGCGCCATAGGATTCTGGTCATCTCGTCCCCGTCGAGTTCGACGACAGGGCCGAGAACCAAAATTTTCTTTTCAGACATCATTTCTCCTAAGTGGATGGACGTGACAGATCATCACAACCTGTCTATCTTGATGGAGCAGCCGTCAGCGTCCAGCGCTGCCTTGAGTAGGGCTGTCCCAGGGTGTTTTGGTGTCGCTGCCGGCGGCGTGTTCTTTAGTGGATCTTCCTTTAGCGCAAGCCCGGAACAATCGGGTGTCGGTTCTGAATATTTGGAGGCAGATCTCATTTCGCCGCAGATGATGAGGCCCAGGCCTTGTTCTCATCGTGCGACGAGTCCGGGTGAATCCAACGCAGGCGTAGATCGAGGGCAGGCTTGAGGCCTGGATGGTTCATCTTGGGAGGGAAGCGCCGGCTGGATTTACGGACAGGCTGCCGGGCGACTGCCCGAGTTGTTCCCGGGCCGTACGCAAAATGCCTTGCAGCAGCTCACGAGACACGGAGAGCAAGCCATTGATCTGGGGATAGGCCAAGGCATAGAACATTTGCAGTCCCCGGCGTTCAGACGTGACGAGATGGCAACGACGCAGGACCGACAAGTGCTGTGAAAGGTGCGAGGCTTCCAGTCCCGTCTCGGCCAAGAGATCGGTCACGGAGACTTCCGGGGCTTGGGCGAGTAGTTCCAATGTCCGGATCCTCACAGGATGCGCAAGACCTTTGAACAGGCTCGCTTTCACTTCGTATAACGGGGCACGAAAATCTGTGGGCTCGGACATGGCACCTCTCCGCTGATATTGATTAATTGACTATTTGATGAATTTATCATCAAAGGGTGGCGGATGTGAACTGTCTCCCATAGGAGGGGAACGACACCGGGATGCCTCAACGGACTCTGTGGCATTGTATTTGGTCCTGTTCGGGGGTGGTGGCAGTCGAGGACTTGTGGAGAGTCCTTGTATGTGTGGTGCGAGGGTCCCTGCCTGGCGGATGAATGTCGTCTCTGCTTGAGGGGTTAGAGGTCGTTGCCTGCATATGACTGGTTGAAGCTCTTGTTTGCTAGCGGAAAATCCGGGACGATTGTTTCGGCTAGGGCCAGGGGCAGTGCCGGCCAGTTGAAAAATGATGGATCGACAATTTTGACCCGGGTCAGCACTCCGCCGGGGCCTAGTTCGACTCGGTGGGTGATGCTGCCCCGCCAGCCCTCGATGAGCGCCATCCCGTCTCCTGGCCCGGTCGGGTCCGTGTGCACGCCATTGCCTCGATGGCGCCCGAGTCGGCCAATGAGCTCGCCCACCACGGCGGTTGAGACAGCGTATTCCTGTGCCCGGACCCGATACCTGCCAAGGACGTCCCCGCTTGTTTCGGTGACAACGCGGAATGCCTTGCCCAGATCGGCGAAGGGATGATCCTGGCGGGCGTCGCACGCCATGCCTGATGCGCGCGCAACATATCCAAGGGCTCCGATGGCCCTTGCCTGTGGGGTGGGGAGGGTTGCCGTCCCGGTAAACCGGTCCCGGACGATGGAGTGGCCCAGTGTGAGCGTCACTAGTTCGGCAACGTCCCTGGCGATTCCGTGAAGTTCTGCCGGGTCGGGCAGTCCCTGGATCCTTGTTCCACCTACCGTCAGTGCCCCGCGCAGGAAGCGGTGTCCGGTCACGGTTTTGTTGATCCGCAGGAGTCTCTCCCGCAGCCGTTGGGCGTGGGCGTCAATAATGCTCAAGCCCGTGTCGTTGGCGAGGGAGCCAAGATCGGTGACGTGGTTGTACATGCGTTCCATTTCCAGCAGCATCGCGCGCAGCAGACGGTCGGGGGCGGACACCTCAATCCCTGCGGCGGACTCCACTGCCATGAGAAACGCCAGAGTGTGCCCGACCGCTGTGTCACCGGAAATCTGCTCGGCGAGTTCGATTCCCTCTTGGGCACGGCGGCCCTGGAAGAGTTTTTCGACACCGCGGTGCATATACCATTGCCGGGCTTCCATCCGGAGGATCGTTTCTCCGACAACAGAGAACCGGAAGTGGCCAGGTTCGATGATCCCGGCATGAATGGGGCCGACGGCGATCTCATAAACCCCGGGGCCTTCGACCTCTACAAAAGGGAAAGACTCGATGTCCGGGTTCAAGGCTGGTCGGGGCTCTGCGCTGTGAAGCATGGGGTACCACCCGCGGGGCCAATGGCCATGGCGGACCAGCCGGAACGGTTGGGGATGCCCATCGGGGCGGACACCGTAGAGGTCGCGCATTTCTCGTTCGAAGTTTCCTGCCGGGTACGACAGAGCGGCCACGCTGGGAACCCAGGAATCACCTCGGGGCACCGGCACTACAAGTTCTACGGGCCGGCGGGCGTTGCCGGCAGTGAAGGCGTAGACAATGCGAAGCTGGTCTTTGTCCTCATGGCAGGCGACCAGCGCCAGCCGGTATCCTTCCCCCAGCAGGACGGCTGCCTCGTCCCGAAGCCTGCTGCGGTCCAGTGCGCGGACTTCGGGGTGATTCCGGGGTGTAAAGGAACCGTTGGTCATCAAGATGCTCCTCCAAGAACCGCGGCGGCGCGTATCAGCAAGGCTCCGACAGGTTCGCCGATAAATGCGACCGTTGCCGTTGTCCCCAAGGCCAGAACCAGGGGTAGCAGTGGCCCGTGAGGGGAATAGCTTGGTCTTGCCACAGGACTGGGCGGGGATCCGAACGTCATGGCGATCGTCAGTCTGGTCAGGGCGGCGAAGATGACGAGCAGTAGCACTAGCGCTGCAGCCACAACGGTGCCCATGCCGGCTGCCCACCCGGCCATAATGATGCCCACTTCAGAAAAGAAAATGCTGGAGGGCGGAAACCCCAGAAGGGCTGCCATGGCTATCAGCCAGGGGATGGCGAGCCCTGGCTGCCGGACAAGCAGGGCTCGGACATCAGCAATGACCGGGGTCCCTTCAACGGCGAGGATGCGGCCTGAGATGACGAAGAGCGTGGCCTTGGTCAGGCCGTGGCCGAGAATGTACAGAAGGACCGCTGGCATGGCCGCCGGGCCGATGGCTGCCCCGATGGCCATGAGGCCCATGTGTTCGATGCTGGAGTAGGCCAGCATTCTTTTGTAGTCCCGTTGCCGGATCAGCAGCGATGCGGCGACGGCAAGGGAGAGCAGCCCGCCAATACTGAGCATGGTGCGCAGGAACTCCGGTCCGATGACCGCGTCAGTGATGCTCTGGATGCGTAATATCGCATATAGTGCGACCGAAAGCAGTACACCTGACATGAGGCCCGAAACTGGTGCCGGGGCCTGGCTGTGCGCATCGGGCAGCCAGCTGTGCATGGGGGCAAGGCCTGCCTTGGTGGCGAATCCCAGGACAGCCAGGGCACCGCCGGCCTTGATCAGGGCCGGGTCAAGGGGAAGGTTGGTTTGGCTGAGGCTGAGCCAGGAGAGCGTAGGCTCCCCTGCCCCCCTGGAAGCGGCATAGATCAACACGATGCCCAGCAATGCTATGGCGACACCAACGGAGCCGAGGATCACATATTTCCAGGCGGCTTCCAATGATTTGCGGGTGCGGTGGTGGCCCACGAGGAAGGCTGTGGCGATGGTGGTGGCCTCTACCGAGGCCCACATGAGACCGATGTTATCGGCCAGAACAGCCATGGACATGGCGGCTAGGAATACCGGGACAAGCGCGTCGTAGGAACCAGCATATTTGCCGTGGCCTGCGGTGTTGGCGCCGAGGCCACCCCAGGTGGACACCAGCCCGACGGCGCCCACCACAGTGAGCATGTAGGCAGACAACGCGTCGGCGCGAAGTACCCCGCCCGCACTGCTCGGAACCTGGTCCTGCAGGGCCGCCGTGACCAGGAGCAGCCCTGAGAGCAGAACGACCGCACTGGCCGTAACCCCGCTGAATCTGCGAAAGCGCGAAAAGCCGTTGGTGAGGCTGAGCCCGGCGAGGAAGGCGGGGATGATCAAGGGGGTCCATAGTGCGAATGCCATCAGTCGTGCAGCTCTCTCAACTGGTCAATATCGGTATTGCCAAATTTGTTGCTCATCCGGCCTGCGAAGGCATACAGGATCAGCACCACCAGCAGCACGTCCAGGGAGACCCCCAGTTCCAGAAGAAGTGGAACACCACCCGATGTCAGAAACGCGATGGTGGCGATGCCGTTATCGAGCAAAAGGAAACCAACCAGTTGCGAACGGGCACGGCGGCGTGTGACCAGCAAAAGGAACCCGACCAGCACCATCGCCAGCCCAATGGGTGCGGCATGGGCCGGAATGCTTGCATTAAGACCGGCCAGGCGGCTACTGACGGCATAACTGAGGATCGTCAGCAATGCGACAGCCAACAGTGCCGCTGTCGGATTCAAGCGCGGGGACTCATCGGCCATATGCGTCGTTGCCCTGGATTGGCGGGCCAGCACCCACGGCAGTGCCACGCCTTTTACTACCAAGACCAAACCGGAGACGACCAACAGTTCAGCCTCGCCTTCGTGCATGCCGATCGTGGCCACCAGGGCCGCCAATATTATTCCCTGCGTGGCCAGCAGTCGTATCGAGGCCAACAGTGAATGCCGCCAGACCATCAGGACGGACGTGAGCAGAAGTCCGCCGGCAAACAGGCCAATCAACTGTGGGTAGACGGTTTCAACCATGATGTGTTCCTAAGCGACGAGGTAGGAGGCGGTGACGGCAAGGAAGGCAAGGGTAAATGAGCCGGCGAGCAACTCGGGAACCCGGAACAGGCGGACCTTGGCAAGGAAGGTTTCCCCCACGCTGAGCACAACCCCCAAGAGCAGAACCTTCACCACCACGGTGACGACCCCGAAGGCCACGCCGGGGAGGCTAAAATCGGTAAGCACACCCCAGGGGACCATCAGGTTGCTCAACAGGCCCAACAACGCAGCCAGTTTGAGCCAGGACCCCAATTCAAGCCACGCCAGGTCCCTGCCGGAAGCCTCCAGGACCATGGCCTCATGCAGCATGGTCACTTCAAGGTGCGTTGACGGATTGTCCACCGGAAGTCGTCCCGTCTCGGCCATGACGGCAATCGACAAGGCGACCAAGGCAAGCAGGCTGACCGGGGAAATGATGATCGCCGGCGAGAACAGGCGCGTCTGAACAATTAAGGCCAGGGTGGATGACCCGGCCGGGACAGACAAGGCATACACCGAGAGCAGAAGTGTGGGCTCGACGAGGGCGGCCACGGTCATATGCCGGCTGGATCCCATTCCTCCAAACGCGGTGCCGGCATCCAACCCAACCAAGGCCAGGGCCACCACTCCGACCAGCATCACGGCGACAATGACGAACAGGTCGCTGGGGATCAACGGCACGGGGAGCGTACCCACCAAGGGCAGCAGCACGCACAACACGAGGCTCGAGACCAATAAGGCCACGGGGCCGGCACGGAGCATCCAGCTGCTGTCTTGCGCACGGACCGGGTCCTTACGCAACAGTTTCCGCAGGTCCCGCCACGGCTGCCAGATCCCTGCGCCCGCCCTTCCTTCCAACCTGGCCTTTACCTGCCGGATAACACCGACAAGCACAGGGGCCACGGCAACAAAGAGGACGACCTGCACGAGGGCAACCACTATCGCCGCCCCAATCAAAAGGACACTACAATCAGCACCGTCAGAAAAGCGATAAAGGAATAGCCCAAATACCGGTGGATACTGCCGTTTTGTGCCTGTCGGGCAAGGACGCCAAAGCGCTGGGCAACATTGAGAACAGGGCGGTACAGGCGGCTTTCGAAGACATCGGAAACACGCTGTTCCACTTCGACACGTTCAACCAGATAGCGGGACTCGCCCACATGGGTGACCTGAACATCGCGTGAGGGTTTGAGCACATCATCGAAGACCCGGACCAGCGGCTCCGCGTAAGAAGTTGCCGTGTACTGCATCCGCGGCCTCGCACGTGACCCGCCACCGCCCCAGGGAAGTGCAGACCTGCGTGGGCGGTGGCGGCGGGCAGAGACCACGACGGCCACCATGACGGGCACAGCCACCAGGACAGTCAACAAGAGAAACGTGACGGGATCCAGCAACACCCCAATGCCAGGCAGCTCCACCCCCGCCAACCCGACGGAACGCACATGAGGTACGATATCGGGCCCCACGCAGGAAGCGATGACCGCTGCCAAAGGTCCGGGAAGCAGCCCAAGGACAACAACGGACAGTGCGCCCGCCACTAGCGACACATGCATGGCCGGTGGAACTTCCTGTGCAGAGCTCGCCGCGGCAGACCGGGGACGGGCAAGGAATGCGATCCCATACCCTTTCACGAAGGTAAGCAGGGCCAGCCCCGCGGTCAGGGCAACAACCGCCACGGCCATCGGCATCGCGACCGATGCCGCTACGGAGACAACGTTTCCCTCGATCCGGGAACCATGGATCAGGGCCTGCAGCAACATCCACTCGGCAACAAATCCTGAGGTGATGGGCAAGGCAGCTGCCCCGAGACTGGCCACCCCGAACGTGGCTGCGGTCAAGGGCAGCCGCCGCCCAAGTCCACCGAGGCGGTCAAGGTCCATCTCTCCGGTTGCATGGTCCACGGCCCCTGCCCCGAGGAAGAGTGTGGTCTTAAACGCGGCATGGCTGACAACGAGGAGTAAGGAAGCCAACAAGGCTGCATCGGCCGCCGGCACGGCGGCATAGCTGCGCAGAAGCATCGACGCACCCACCCCCAAAAAGGCCAGGCCCATGTTTTCCGTGGTGGAGTAGGCAAGCAGCACCTTGAGATTACTGGAGACCGAGGCCTGGAGGATCCCGTAGAGTGCCGATACCCCGCCCAAGATCATGACGAGGACGCCCCACCAGGGGGGGCCGCCGGGGAGTAGCCGGACGCAGACAACCAAGGCCCCGTACACGCCGATCTTGACCATGGCACCGCTCATCGCCGCAGCGACATGGCTGGGCGCTTCCGGCAGCATTTTGGGAACCCACACATGCAGTGGCACAAGCTCCGCCTTACCCGCGAAACCAAGTATTAACAGGACAAAGGCCACGCTGGCTTCCCACGACCCCGGTGGGACAGTGGCCATCGCGGCAAACCCTGTGCTCCCGGAAACAGCCGCCAAGACAGCGAAGCCTGCAAGAATGAAGAAGAAGCTCAGTTGCGACATCACCGAGTACCAAATTGTTGCCGAAGCAACCGTGGCGCGGTTGGAATGATTGGCCAGTAGCAACACCGTCGAGGCGAGCGTCATGACCTCCCAGGCAAGCAGAAATGACAGGGTGTCCGCTGACGCGGATACCAGCTGCATTCCCACTAAAAAGACGGGCAACGCGGCCCACGAAGTACGTGAAGCCCCCGGGCCGCGCACTGACCCCATCCCGTACAGGGACACCAAGACGCCAACCCCGGAGACAACCACCATAAACAGGCCACCGAGCCGGTCGGGCGAAAACTGAAGCGCGTCCACAGGCAATGCCAGGGGCACCACCAGGCCGCCCAGCTCACCCGACATGGCCAGGACCCCAGTGACGCAACCTGCAGCGGAGACTAACACGCACAGTGGCCCACCCAGTCGGGCCCTCCACAAGGCGGGAACGACAACCGCCACTATCACGGCCATCAACGCCACCACCAATTGAACCAGCAGCCCTGCTCCGATGCCCATCATCGTCCCGTCATCCTGCGCAACGCCTGCACGATTTGGTCCGGTTCGGGTGGGGTGCCAGGGACTTCGAGATCGATATTAACAAAGTCAGACACCAACCCGGCAATCCCATAGCCCCCTGAAAATACGCCCCCGGTGATCGCACAATCCCCCACCGCGATGACGAAACGTGGAAACGGCGTCGCGTCCAACGTCCGCAGCAAAGGCTGAACCATGTTCTGCGTCACCGCACCTGTAATCAGCAGAACGTCAGCATGCCGGGGGGAAGCCACCAGACGGACACCATAACGCTCCACGTCATACACTGGCCCGAAAGCACTCGCCACCTCCATGGCGCAATCGTTGCACCCGCCGACGTTGATAAACCGGACCTGCACGCTTCCACCGAAGACGCCAGCACCCTCAAGCAATGCCGGTGCGGGCGCGGCAGGCTCCGCGGCCCGACCGCTGCGGATGATCAATCGTGCCAGCCGTCCGAGACTCACGCCACTCCAAAGGACTGCGCGGGCACAAAAGGCACTATCGTGCGCCAGGCCCCTGCTGCTTGCACCAGATCACCCTTTTCCCGCGCTTTGTCGGTATTGCTCATCGAGTCCTCCGCCCGTCCCCAGCCCGTCCGCCGCCCGCGGCCTAAACCGGCAGCAAGCCCATTCCAACCAGGCCCCGCTGCCAGCCCCCACCGAAAGTGACCTCAGGCACCGATTCAGCGCGACCCGCGCTATTTGAAACGCCTTGAAAAAAACGACCACTCACTGTTCTTCCGATGTTCTCATGAGTTCCCGGACGGGCCACTGCCGTCGGCACTGGTGACACGCACCACCCCCGGTAAAGTAGACAATTTACGTCTTCGACGAGGACAGCATTTACTGACATGGCTATATGATGAATTTAGCATATAGTTTTACAAGGCTGTCCTTCGACTCGGGGTCATGAGTGAATCTTTGCACTGGACGAAAGCCTCCCGGGATGGGGCGACTGCCTCAAGGACCCTGAAATCGCGGCGAAGGAGGACGATCTGCCACGACGCCTGAGGTTCCCGATCGAGGCCCGAGGGAAAGTGTTATGCGTCGCATTGTCTGGGGATGCATTGGTCATGGTGGGTGGCGATGGAACTGCCGTGGTCCAGCGCTCGTTGGCGGCGTCAGCGTGACGACCAGACCTGACACTCTGTTTGGCGCGCGATCCTCGCTGCGGCCATCTCGTCAAGGTGATTCTGTCCGGCCGGCCAGTGGTGAAGTGGACTATCCGTTCCGGGTGGTCAATGATCCACACGAAGTGGCCCCTTCCCAGCTGCTGGCATGGTAGACACGAGTCATTGACATGAGCTGTGAGCAGAGGGACAGGAGCGGGCACGATGATGATCGTGGCCGGCCCCGAGCGGACCGAGGCGGCATGGCAGGCAGGCGAAATACCTCGCCCGGCTTGTTCGGCGCAGCTGCGCCCCCACGGACATGCCCGCACGCGCATCGCAGGGGGCCTGGGCAATGAGCTGCTAACGAAGCAGCCACGGCGCGCCCGCTGCGCCGGCTGCGGACGCACCCAGGTACTGTTGCCAGCCGCGTTGTCCGCCCGCGGGCCGACACCCTCCAAGTCATCGGGACCGCGCTGCCGGCCAAGGCTGCCGGCGGCGGGTACCGGACGATCGCCGCCCAATGGGCCGGCCCCTCTCGACAGTGCGCCGCTGGTTGCGCCGGGTGCCGGAAATGCACGTCCAGTGGCTGTACGAGCAGGCGGTGCAGCGCGCGTTCCGCCTCAACGCCGACATCCTGGTCCGACCCAAACAGTGGCCAAGCCTGCTCGGCTGGAGCCTGAATGTGTTGGCCGGTGCCGCACTGGCCCACCGCCACCGCGTAGGCCCCGACCTGTCTCCCTGGGTCCTGACCGGGCTCTTCACGCGAGGTAACCTGCTGAGCCCACCGCTCGCACCTAAAAATGTGGCCAGACCGTGCTTTGCCGTGCCCTGAAACGCCCGTCACCATGACGACCAAACCCACCAATCCCATCAGCATCCAAGGCGACGCCGCCATCGTCAAATAACGCGCTCGACAACACCTTGGCCACGATCTTCCCTACATCACCACGCAGCCCCTCAAACCACTACAGACACACTCACTGTGAGACTTGTTTGTAGCTGGTCTGGGACTGGCTGGCAGGATTGGTACTAGCCGTTCTACCCCGTGATTGTGACTCTCCACGCACCTGGCCCGCTCGGTGTCCTTTCTAGGACTTGTCCAATTATGGGTGCTCGGACAGTACCAGTCCGGCCCACTTCGGTAGCTTGATTAGAAGATTGTCCACCCCTCGGGCGTGACTCGTCACACCGCTGTTCCGTCGTGACCCATACCCGGGCTGGTACCGGCCGGTGACGGCCAGCAGAACCATGTCCAACACAATAGGGAAAGTCCGGTGACCGCTTTGTCTATCGTCGCGCATTCTCACCCATTTGTCGTGGGTGTTGACGTGCACGTACGCAACCATGTCTTCGCGATCGTTGACGCTACCAAGGGTGCGTTGCTGGATATGCAGGCATTCCCCACCACCGCAGCCGGTATCAATCGAGCCATTAAATGGGTCGCCCGCCGCACCAACGCCGATGCAGAGACCCTCTGGGTCATCGAAGGCGCCGCCTCCTACGGGGCGATCCTCGCCGGCACCGTGGCCACCCACGGCTACCCGGTCGCTGAAGCGCCGCGCATGGACGCCAAGAAGAACCGCGGGGTCGGCAAATCCGACCGTATGGACGCACATCGCATCGCCCTGGCCACCCTGCCGCTAGCAGTGGAGAAACTGCGCCGTCCCCGCTTGAACGAAGGGATCCGGCAGGGTTTACGAATACTGGTCACCGCCCGGAATTCGATGGCCAAGGACCGCACCCGCTCGGTCAACGCACTAAACGCCTTGGTGCGCAGCAACGACTTGGGCGTTGATGCCCGCAAGAAGCTCACTTCCACCCAGATCGAGGAGATCAGCCGGTGGCGCGAGCGTGACGAAGAGCTCTCTTTATCGATCGGCAGGGCTGAGGCAATTCGGCTCGCTAAGCACATTCTGGACCTGTACGAGCAGCTCAAATCCAACGAGACGCAGTTGGATGGTCGACTCAAGGTCAGCGAGGCAGCCCCGCTGCTCGAGGAGAAGGGATTCGGGGCAGGGACGGCTGCGAAGTGCCTCGTGGCATGGTCTCACGAAGGACGGGTCCGTGATGAGGCCGCGTTCGCGTGCCTAGCCGGAGTAAACCCCATCCCCGCATCCTCGGGTAACACGACCCGGCACCGGCTCAGCAGAGGCGGTGACAGGGCGCTGACAGGGCGCTGAACAGCGCATTGCACCTGGCTGCGATCACCCGGATGACCCATCATGAAGATACTCGTCAGTACGGTGAAAAAACGCCGCGCTCACGGCATGAACGACAAAGAAATCCGCCGCTGCATCAAACGCTATCTGGCCCGTCGTGTCTTCCGGATCCTGAATGCCTCGGTTAAAAGAAAGGAGTTTCAAAATGCGGCTTGACAAACATAGAAGAGTCCTCGTGGTTCAAGTTGGAGATACGGCGCCATTGCAGGTCGCCTCACAAAGCGCCCATCACCGCATGTATGGTTGGTCCATGACCGACGAGGACGGAAGCAGCCGAGACAACCGAAGTTTCAGTGAGTCGTTCCCTGGCCTTGGCATCAGTGTGGGGGCATTGGCAGGGATCGCGATCGGAGTCACTAGTGCTGGCGTATCCGGCATCGCATTAGGCATCGGTATAGGCGCTGGACTCGGCTTGGTCGCGGGATCGATCGCGCGGCTGTGGTGTCGGCGGCCGTGACACTTCGACGGGCAGCGCGATCGATGCGCAACCTGTATTTTTCAAAACTTGGCCACACAAAAAGCTTGGACAGGTTGCGATCACCGTGGACGCCGTGGCGAGTCACAGGGCATGAGTGCCGCCCCGAATCACCAAGTGATAGGTGATTTCACCCGCACTCGCCGCACGCGTAGTCCGCCGGGCCGAAGTAGCCCATGCCAGGCGGCTGTCAACTTGTTATTGGGATGATCACCGGGATGATCATCGCGACCATGATGGCCGCCTGTGCAGCTTGGACCGAATCCGCGACTGCGGCGGAAGTGGTCGTGGCGGTCGCGCCGGATTGGGCGATGGACTTGGCCCGGGCCCCGGCATGCTTGCGGTGTTCGGTGTCGGTGAGTCCTCTCACCAGCCCCAGCGGTGTTAGCAGTGAAATGAGCAGAGCGGTGCGGGGGTCGGGTTCCTCGTTTTGGACGAGGACATCGCGCAACCGATCACGCAGGTCGCGTTCGGGGGTGGGGTCCACCTCGGGCCACCTGGTCGTCCGGAACAGTCCAAGCACCTTGGCGTGCTGCTCGGTGAGCACCCCCTGCTGGGCAAGGGACTGGCCCACTTGCGAAGCGAGAGGCTTGAGTGCGGTGGGCAGCCGGTTCACCCAATGCTGCGCGGTACGCGGCTTGTCGCTGTGCAGCAGCTCGGCGTGGGCGGAAGCCAGCAGCGGATGCGAAGCGGTTCCGGCCACGGCGACCAGCGTCTTGCCAACGGAGACAACAAGCTCCTCCGAAGCCAGATCGAGCAGCAGGGCCCCGGCGAGCCCGTTATCCAGGGAGAGTGTGCCGCTGCCTTTGCCTGTGCCGTCGTCATGGGAAAGCAGGAAAATCTCTTCGGCCAGCAGCAATGGGATCATCACCCCAGTCTGCCCCACACGGCGTTGGCGCGCGCAGCCGACCGAGGCCCGGTAAAATGCTCTGCCTAAACAGCCCGGCTGCAGCCGGCCCCAGTCATCGTATGCCGATTCCAATTGCGGAGCTTACTGGTTCGCGTGACGGCTCCAGTCCCCGGTCGTTCGACCCAACTGCCTGTCAGACCATTGATCAAAACCGAGCAAAGTCGTCCACAGGGCGAGATCAGTTGCCGGCTACAGGGGTTGTCAAGCCCCGGGCACCTCCACTTGCGGCTCTGTGAACGCACTGCTTGTCCGGGCCAAAAGCACGATCAAGACAATGACCCCCGCGAAGGGAAGCAATATCCAGAACAGATGGGTCCACTCACGTCCGGTGTCTCGCAGGCGGCGGACGCTGACGGCGAGGCTCGGCAATAGCACGACGATTCCCCACACAGCAGCGAAACTGACAAAAGTGGATGCGGAGACGGCGGTGGCGTTGAACTCGAACTGGCGCCCGGCTGCCGGCAACGTCAGTGCATACAGGGCCGAGCTCACCAACGCACTGAACAGGGCAAACCACCAGAATTCAGATCGTCCGGCACGGCCATTGAATTCTGCATACTTGCGAAAAACGGTCCTGATCGACTCGAAGAATGTCATGTTCGACAACCCTACAGCGACTCGAACCACGATCAGATCAACCGAATGGCAATCTAGCCCTCTTCGACTGAGTCCCGACCCCCCCGAGATTTGGAGCGTGTGTCCGCAGAACTGCAGTGCGTCTTCATGGAACCGGCTGCGCGCAGCGCGGCATCGGCGCACGCCTGATCGATTCGACGTTGACGGCAGCCGGGGATTTCGGTGCCGAGAGGATCACCGTGCAGGGGAGCGAGCGGGCGTCACGTCCTACGCTCGCGCAGGTTTGTCTTCCTCGGAGCGGTTCATGGTCCAGAGCCTGCGGTGAGTGTACCGGCCAGTCGGGGAGATGAACATTTCCCGCGTGACCGTAGGCCGATCCCTTAGCTGACGAAAGCATCAAGCGAGAGCTGGCGCGCCATGTCGCGTGCGTACCCTTCCGTCGAGCTATGCGTGGCGTAGACCTCGACGTCGTAAGCAACTCCGCCGCGCACGCTTAGGGCTGGCTGTCGCGCCAGCCCTTCCACACGGTCGACGCGTCGTGCCTCGCGAAATATGGCGACGCCCGGGTCGCCGCGCGCGGCCACCCAAATCAGCTCCACATCGTTGAAGGCTGACCGCAGACGCTCCTGTCCCGCTCCCCATGACAGAGGAACCTCATCGAGAATCACGGGGGCCCCTGCGCGGGCCATACTCCTGAGTCCGGTGTGCCAACTGCGTTCCAAGGCCAGCACTGAAAGTGATGGTGCCGTCCTGGTGGCCTGGGGCCGCTTCGGCCCGTGGGCCGTGAAACACCTCCGACACTGCCCGCAGTTACGGGTGGATGTAAAGTTCGTGCACGTGCCCGTCCGCCGAGAAGTAGTTCACGTGCTGGCTGCTGTCGCTCCCCCAATACCCGTCCAAGGCGCTGCCCGGCACGGCCGGGACACCGCTCGAGAAATTCGTCAGGTCATTGTCCACCCAGGACGCACCGGGACGGATGTACAACTCGTGCACATGCCCGTCCACCGAGAAGTAGTTCACGTGCTGGCTGCTGTCGCTCCCCCAATACCCATCCAAGGCGCTGCCCCCCACCGCCGGGACACCGCTCGAGAAATTCGTCAGGTCATTGTCCACCCAGGACGCACCGGGACGGATGTACAGTTCGTGCACGTGCCCGTCCGCCGAGAAGTAGTTCACGTGCTGGCTGCTGTCGCTCCCCCAATACCCGTCCAAGGCGCTGCCCGGCACGGCCGGGACACCGCTCGAGAAATTCGTCAGGTCATTGTCCACCCAGGACGCACCGGGACGGATGTACAACTCGTGCACATGCCCGTCCACCGAGAAGTAGTTCACGTGCTGGCTGCTGTCGCTCCCCCAATACCCATCCAAGGCGCTGCCCCCCACCGCCGGGACACCGCTCGAGAAATTCGTCAGGTCATTGTCCACCCAGGACGCACCGGGACGGATGTACA
>NZ_QJVD01000045.1:0-2193 GCF_003219815.1 Arthrobacter livingstonensis | reverse complement strand
GCTGTCGCTCCCCCAATACCCATCCAAGGCGCTGCCCCCCACCGCCGGGACACCGCTCGAGAAATTCGTCAGGTCATCGTCCACCCAGAAGGTGGGACCGGCGTAGGAAATGGTGACGGCGTCCGTTGCCAACGCCACGCTCGTCAGCGTGGTGCCGAACGCAACAATGTTCCAAGTGTCCCCATTGAGCGGGTTGCTGCTGGACTTGTTGGGCCCGCAGCAGACCGCGCTGGTAAAGGCAACGGGGGTGAAGCTGGGCAGGGAAGCTGTCGTTTCGCCGCCGTCGGGGGCTTCCATGATCCATTCGGCGCAATTTCCGTTGAATGTCGCCCCGGGTGGTGGTGCCAGCGTGATGGAAAAATGCTCGCCGTTCGCTTCATTGCCGAAGGACACCTGGGCCGAACCCGCGCCGTACTGCACCGAGCAGTAGACGGTGTCACCGGGGCTGACGGAAAAATTGGGAATGTTGGTTTGGAAGATGTACCCCGGCGACGTCGGCTGTTGGGGCGCGAACCACTCGTACCAGGCCACATAGGAGGCGTTGTCTCCTGAGTCGACCCGCTGCTGCACCCCGGCCTGGAGGACATCGTTTGAGCCATACGTCCCGTCAAGGCCCACCCACGAGGATGAATTCCACCCACCCTCCGAGCCCTGCGGTTCGGCAGGTGCAATGACCGTCGGGATGTGCCAGTAGCCAATGGCCCCCGTCCAAGTACCGGCGACGACGCCACCTGCCCAGTTGTTGGACGTGAAGCTGCCGTCACTGGCCTTCTTCAGGCCGCGGACGTTATGCGTGACGCCCGGCTGCGGTTCAAGGCGAGGCACAATGAGGCCTGCCGTGGGCCACGGATGTGAAAACGCCCGCTCCCAAGCCGTGCGCAGGCCCTGGGGATCGGAGGCGTCAGGCCTGCGCCAAGGCATTCCCGCGCGGGCTCTAGCAGCTGCCCCCTCCACGTTCGGGTCAAAGCCCTCGGGCGGCCAGGCGGACACCCAGGCCCCCGGCACATTGGTCGGAACAAGCTGATACGGCACCTGCGGCGCGGCGGGCTGGTCGGCGTTCATGGCTGTCTCGATCCAAAGCATGAAATTGAAGGAACCCTATCCCCAATTCCTCAATTATCGTCCCCGAAGTCGCGCGCGAACAAGCCGCGGCAAGCCCTATTTTCCGCCGGAGCGGCAGCAACATTTCACACACAGCGGCGGCGCCAAGTACTGCCTCGGCCGCGACGGCTCCCTGGCACGGCCTAGGATTGCACGATTGCCCCATGGCCGAAAGCAGCTGGTTCGGCTTATGACCCCTCTGATAGTTTGGTGAACCAGCTGCCTGGAAATATAGCCGAGCACAGAACATAGCGAAGACCTTCACACCCTTCACCATTTCGTCCGTTCCAGAAGAAGGCTGGCCGCCATGGCTGGTCCAATGATCTATTGATGGGGCCTCCGGCCAATAGCGCATCACGAACCGGTTCCCTTCGGACTCCGGGCGGGGGAAGCAGCAGTCGAACCGCTCCGGAGCAACATCTGAAACTTACTGCCGATTTCGCGCCCGTCGCGGGGCCCAGTACAGTCCGTCGAGTCTCGTGACGGCCAGCAACCCGCCAGCCCAAAAAAAGTGCTGAGGCAAGGATCAATGCATCCGCCAGGGTGCCAGTGCCAGCAATAATGGTCAGCACTGTCCAAACTGTGGCACCAATCGCTGCCACGCAGGAAATGGTTGCCACAACAATCATGGATCGCTGTGTCGGTAATCGAGTTCCGTGACTGGCAGGGAGCTGCTGTTCTTCCCTGAAGAGATTCCCCATGAAAATGCCAGCAAACGCAGGAAAATACGCATAATCTGCGCGGGATTCAATGAATTGCATGGCTACCGCTAGGAGAACGAAGACACCCACGACGGCGTAAAGGAAGCGCGAGGTGCGCCTGACCCATTTTACGGAAAAAATAGTCTCCACGGAGAAAAACGATGGCCCTGGCGATGACGGCGCCAGACAACACTATTCCCAAGACCACTCCCACAGCCGTATCACTGCCTGACTTCGGCAAAACAAGCAACAAGGCCAGGGTGAATAATGACAGCAACGCCATCCCGACCGCGGCACCAATCCTGAACCGCGCTTTGAACCGTCCCGGAAATTATGCCGCCAGTTTTCTGGCAGCTTCATCGGGTAACGAGCCGCTTATTTCATCGTAGTA
>NZ_QJVD01000044.1 GCF_003219815.1 Arthrobacter livingstonensis | reverse complement strand
GTCACCACCAAAACCCGCCGAACTGTCACCGATGTGTTGAGGCAGAACTGTCACCGATGTCCTGCGACATAACAAACCCTGTTAATTTTGCCCGTTTTTCGATATAATAGATTAAGGAAAATACCTGTATTGGAAGGGTGGAATGATGGGTCTCATGACTGCTCAACCTCCTCTTCCTGTGGCGATGGCTTCCGGTGCTGTGCCGCTGGGCATGGCCGGGGAACTCGTGAGGGACGCCGAGGGTGGCGGCACTGTTTTTCTTCACGGACAAGCCTCGTTTTCCTGGGACGGCGGTGATGAAGTCGGCCGCCGTTGGGCAGCGGTGAGACTCGCGGCGCTTAAGGCAGCCGGCGTCGCTGAGATCGCAGCGGCCTTTGATGTCACACCCACCACGGTGTGGCTGTGGAAGCAACTGCTGACTGAAGGCGGCATTGCCGCGTTGGTGCCAGAGAAGAGGGGCCCGAAGCGGGCCTCCCGGCTCACCGAGAGTGTCATCGCCCGGATCGTGGAACTACACAGCACCGGTTTGTCCCAGCAGGGCGTCGGTGACGCGGTCGGCGTCTCCGAGTTCAGTGTCCGCCGGGCCTTGAAAATCGCTGCCGAACAAGCTGCCGCTGCCGTGGCAACACCCGCATCCGAGGAGCCTGAGGCCCTGGCACCATCACCAGCACAGCAGCCTGCACTGCCGTTCCTGCCGGTCCCGGTTCCCCGCGCCGCGGAGCGTGCCTCCGCGGCCTTGCTCGAGGGCGCATCCGCGGTGTTTGCCCCGGCCGCCCACATCCGGCACGCGGGATTGTTCCTGGCCTTTCCGGCACTGGAAACCACCGGCCTGCTCGCCTGCGCGAAGGAGGTGTACGGGGCATTGCCGAATGGTTTCTACGGGCTCGACACGATCCTGATCGATGCCGTGCTGCGGGCTCTGGCCGGGGAGGCCCGGGCCGAGGGCGCGACCCGCTTTGACCCGGCGGAGCTTGGTCGGGTGTTGGGGTTGGATCGGGCCCCGGAAGTAAAAACCATCCGCCGCCGCATCTCCGGCCTTGCCGAAACGGGCAAGGCCGGGGACCTGATCGCGGCCCTGGCCAAACACCATCTGGCCGGCACTGGTCCTGGTGGTGAGGACTTGGCGGCGATCCTTTATGTTGATGGGCATGTGCGCGCCTACCAGGGCACGAAAAAGATTGGAAAGATCTACTCCACGAGGTTGAAGTTTCCGGTCCCGGCGACCGAGGAAACCTGGGTCACCGACGCCCACGGCTCCCCGATATTCGTCGTCATGGCCAAACCCGGCGCGTCCCTGGCCGCCGAGCTCCGCGACCTGTTGCCTGAACTGCGCACCGCGGTCGGGGACGAGCGGCGGGTGTTGGTTGGTTTTGACCGCGGCGGCTGGTCTCCGGCCCTGTTCAAACACATGGATGCGGCTGGTTTTGATGTGCTGACTTGGCGCAAAGGCGCCACGGAGGACATCACCGAAGACCTCTTCAACCAGGTCACCCACACCGATGACCACGGGCAGGAACGGAAGTGGTCGGTGGCCGACACGCTCGTTGACCTTCCCCTGAACACCACCAAGACCAGCGGGGAGGTCTTTGAGATCCGTCAGATCAGCCGGATCGTGGGCACCACCGGTGGCGGGACCCGGCAGATCCACATTTTCACCACCGATCGTGGCCTTCCGGCCGGGGAAGTTGTGTATCGGATGGGGAACAGGTGGCGGCAGGAAAACCAGTTCCGCTACGCCCGGATGCACTTCGAGCTCGATTCCCACGACTCCTACACCAGCACCGGTGACGATGAGGAGCGGATGGTGCCGAACCCTGCCAAGGCCAAGGCCTACCAAAAAGTCGTGGCCGCCCGAACCGCGCATGCCGAGGCCGCTGCCATCGCCGATATCAACCTGATGGCGCTGAAAACCCCGGCAGAAGGCACCAATGAACTGGCTGTCACGGTCACTAGCGCCATGCACAACCAGGCCATGGCCCCGCTCTGGGAAGCAGGAAAAGCGCTGATCGCAGCCGAGAAGGCCCACAAAGCCATTCCTGCAAAGCTTCGGCTCGGGGAGTTGAACCCGGGCCAGCAAGTCCTGGACACCGAGGTGAAACTGATCCACACCGGGATCCGGATGGCCGCCTACAACACCTCGATGACGATCGCCCGCGAGATCCGCACCAACACCGGCTACCGGCGTGCCAAGCAGGAAGCCCACACCCTCACGCGCCAGATCTTCAACCAGCCCGGCAACATCGACACCACTACCCCCGGCTACCTGACCATCAGCCTGGACCCGCTACCCACCAGAGCCAAGACAGCGGCCGCTGCCGAACTCTGCGAGCACCTCAACAGCACCAAAACCCGCTACCCCGGCAGCAGCCTCATCCTCAAATACGAGATCAAAACCAAGGCCCCGGCTCTCATCAATTAAATCGTGATGTCCGGAGTCCTGGGGCTCTCCGGGGCCGGCTTCGGAGCTGCTGCCCTCCTCGCAGCCACCGCGGCCGCCGCAGATGCAAGCACCTCCACCGCCAAAGCCCCCAGTGATGCCTCGATCCTGAACTTTGCCTTGAACCTGGAATACCTGGAAGCCGAGTTCTACCTCCGGGCAGTCACCGGGCACGGCCTGCCCGAGAAGCTCACCACCGGCACCGGCCGCCGCGGCGGCGTTGATGGCGGGCATGCGGTTCCCTTCAGGACGGGGCGGATCCGCCAGATCCCACCGAAATCGCCGCCGATGAAATGTCCCACGTCGCATTCCTGCGCGGGGCGCTGGGCTCCGTCGCGGTCTCACGACCGAGCATCAACATCGACGACAGTTTCACGGCTGCGGCAATGGCCGCAGGACTGATCAAGAAGGGCCAAAAGTTCGACGTCTACGCGAACGAACAAAACTTCCTCCTCGGAGCCTTCGTCTTCGAAGACGTGGGCGTCACCGCCTACAAGGGAGCCGCGCCGCTGGTCACCAACAAGACCTACCTCAGTGCGGCCGCCGGAATCCTCGCCGTGGAGGCCTACTATGCAGGCATTATCCGCACCACACTCTTGGAGATGGGCCTGGCAGCGCCAACGGTGAACATCTCCAACCTGCGCGACGCCGTCGATGGCCGCACCGATGATGACCAGCCCATCGTACTCAACGGCAAGGCCAACCTGGTGCCCACTGATGCCAATGGCATCGCGTACGGGCGCACCACCGCCCAGGTGCTGAACATTGTCTACCTCACCGGCCACCAGGTGCGATCAGGCGGGTTCTTCCCCCAAGGGGTGAACGGCGTCATCAACACCAGCGGCGACAACGACCGCGACGGCGACGACTAAGCGGGCGGGAACGGCTAAGTCAGCCACCGCCGCCACGGGTGTCTTCCGGCAGCAACCGAGGAGACACCCGTGGAACTCAAGTGAGACTCCGCCACCGTCCATCGACCCACCGACAGCGTAAGGTGGTCCGGCCAACCCCGACACCAACACAGGACTACTGGCGGATAGGTCGGTCACGGGCGCCGGGGGACGGACCAGACGTTTTCAGTGGCTTCTCGGTAGGAACTCGTACCTTTGCAGTGCCCCGCCCGCACCTGCTGCCCGATGCTGCAGCGGAAGTGGAGCCACACCGGCAATCGGAGGACTTGGATCCTGCATGGGGAGGACTTCCCGCAGTCACTTGTTTTCGCGGGCCGTGCGGGCAGACGCGGACAGGAGTCGGGCAATACTGGTCCTTCGGTGAAGAACCAGAGCGGCGGCTGCCAGGAGTATGACGGCAGCTTGGGCGAGGGCGGTAAGGGTTTTCTCAAAGAACCACACGGGTTCGTACATCGAGGGGAAGGGACCGAATGCAGGGATCTCGATGTAACGGTAAAGGAGCAGCGCTGCCAGTCCACCGGCAGCGCTGAGCAGGGCCAGAACCCAGGCTGGGCGACTTCCGCGGACCAATACGTAGAGCCCTACCACCGCGGCGGCTGCGGCTTCAGCCAGAAAGAGATTGCCTTCTCCGAAACCTCCAGGGGCGGCGGCTTGGTAGCCCGGGGCGAGCTGGGCATGAACGACGGCGTCCACGGCCAGGCCGGCCGCAGCCAGAACCCGTAAGACCATGGCGCCGGCTGCGCGCCCGTGGTGGCTCACCGTTTCTGATCGCTCCACGCGGCCGCCCTGTCTGGAGCTTTTGGCGCGGATCATTTGACGTTCAGCGTTCCGTGCATGCTGGCGTGGTACTTGCAGTGGTAGGTGTAGGCACCGGGTTTCGTCGGGGCGGTGAACGTGACGCTGGCGCCGGGTTCAACGACGGCGTTGAAAGAACCGTCATCGGCGGTGAGGGTGTGGGCCTGGGCATCCATGTTCGTCACGGTCACCGTTGAACCGGCCTTGATGCTGTCCGGGCCGGTGTAGGCGAAGGACTTGATCTGGATGACTTCCTTGGCTGCGGTCCCCGTCGATGGGGTCGCGGATTTTGCCGGGGACGCACTCGCCTCCGGGCCCATCGACGCGGTCGATGACGGCGTCGCAGCCGGCGGGGCAGATGATGGGCTAGTTCCCGTTGCGGCGCTCCCGCAGGCACTGGCGCCGAAAATGGTTGCTGCGGAGATGAGGGCGAGGAGGAGGCCTTGACGGGCTTTGTTCGGAATCATGGGTTTCCTTTTCATGGTTGTTGGCGATAAATCCTGAAGATCGCTCTGGCGTCACGGTCGGATCGAGCCCCGCGCAGGCAGCTGGGGGAAAGGTAGATATATACGATGGTGCTCTCAAGATCGTCCCCGATAGTCACTTCCCCAGGCCTGAAACCAATGCCTGGCTTTGCCTTACAGCACGGACCGGAAGTTTTTGGAAAGACCTTCTGCTGAAACCTCAGCAGCCCGGGAGCAGGACGGTTCCGGGGCTTGACACGGTGCTGGAACTTTCACGGACATGCCTTTGCTATCAGGGCCGGTGCGGGCTGAGGGTATGCATCCCAACCTGTTGACGGGCTTTGACTCCGATGGCGATCGCGCTCAAGCACGCGGTGGCCTCCGCGATGACCGACACCACTCCGAGCGGTTCAAGCCAGTTGCCGATGTCATCGCCAATTTGGGGAAGTCCAATGGTCCGGGATACGACGTACGCCAGGAGGGCCAGGGCCATGACTGCGGCAGTGCTGAAGTAAGCCACTGAGACGTCGCCGAGGGCGAGCACGGCCGCCAGGACAAAGCTCGCTGCCGTGAGGACGATGAACAGCACCCCTATATAGGGCGCTTCGTGCAGATGCGCCGGAATGACCGGAATATGCGCCGCACCCGCCACTATCAACGCCACCACTGGAAGCGCCCTCAAAGGATGTTTGACCGGGCGGCCAAGCAGCCCCCTGCCGGTCATGTTCGAGCGGTGGTTCATTGTTGATGTCTGCGTTGACATAAGTTTGTGCCGATCCGGTCACGGCGTCCCGGGAGCGGGGCACCTCAAATAGTCGTGTCCTCCTACAGTTTTCGAGGACACAAGTAATTCGTAGCCGTGGACCCTCCGGATTGCCCCGGCGAGCGTTCACGGCGTTGAAGCAGATCGGTACTCGGTCGCATTTGCTAGCGGTACTTCTGGCCAAGATCCTCAGCGGCACCAGGGACGCCGTCGATGTTTCCCCCGGCCCGACTCTTACGCCTTGATTGCCCTCATCGGGCCACGACGACCTGTGGGGCCAGGCATTTGCCAAAGTGCTCGGGGCAGGCGGTTACATCCATTGGTCGCCATGAAGTCGCTATGAAAACGCACGGCCCGGAGGTTGATCACAAACAATTCGGGTCTCAGAGTCCGGCCCAGCGCGCCGAATCCAGCCCCACGCGTAAGGATTTTGGGCACAGGCGCCGGGCAGGTCCGGGTCTGTGCCGATCGATGACAGATCGTATCATTGGGCGAAGGAGCCCGGCCCGGTCTCACTCAGGCCGCGGAACCGGGCCCCGAGGGGACGCTAGCCATTGCCGTCCTCAGATCACCGATCCTCGAACTACGGACAGCCGATCGTCCCGGGGAGTCCGAACGCACGGAACGAACCGGTCATGAACGGGCCACCGCGCTTGCAGTGATGGACTCGGCGATCCGCTTGATCGCGGCGAGCGTTTTCGGGATGCCCTCCAGAGCCTGCTCGGTGCGATCGGTTATTTGGGCGTACGCCTGGTCACCGTACTTCTCCTCAAACATGGCGATTCCCGCCGGCAGGAACTCCCACGTCTCGCTCAAGATTGTCCCAGTATCCGCCGGCGTCATGGTGTATCCCCAGCGGACGAAGCTGCCACCCACTACCCAGGCGAACTCGCAACCGCGCTCGGCAGCCACCACCTGCGACCGGGTCTCCCACGACCGGTCCGGGAGCTCATTGCGCCCTGTGAACCAGGCACCCGGCTGGCCGGCATTGGCCTGCTCGTCCCACCAACACGACGTACAGACCGGGCTCCACTCCCCAGTGCGGGTGATATCGGAGACTAGATCGTAAAGCGTCTCGGCTGACGCTTCCACGGTGACGGACTCCCGGTGCTGGCGTTTGCTTGTCGGACTCATGGGTCCATCCTCACACATCTTTCAATACTTCTGGCGCCGGCTGCCCGCGCGCCAGTCTTCCTGCTGCCCGACCGTATTGGCGTCAACTCCGAGGGCCGCCAGCTGTGGCTGCTCGCGCAGGCTGCGCTTGAGCTCCGCGAAACCAGGGAAGCGTGCCAATCCGACCACATGATCCCACAACACGCCGGCGTCGTCTTCCGCTGGCAGCCGGCTGATGACCGGCCCAAAGAAGGCAACCCCGGCGGGTGGCTGAAAATGGATGATGGGCGTACCCACATCCCTGCCCGTCAGCGCAAGCGCCTCATCCGTCTCCGCCCTGATCTCGGCATCCCAGGTCTCGTCCTCGAGAGCCTCAGCCAGTTCCAGCGGCAGGCCGGCCCTGGCGAGGATCGGTTCCACGAACTCACGGGTCCCACGCCGCTCCCGCACCTCACCCTCAGTGCGCTGGTTGACCGGGTCCGGGGCAACATCGAAGATGTGCGCCCCGAACGCCGCATACAACCCGGCCATCGAGTCGCGACCGTGTTCCGCCCGTGCCCGGGCGGCCACCCGCAGAAGACGGAGCCCGGCCATGTGTCCGGCCTCGTACTCCGGCGGAAAAAGCGCCGCATAGTCAACCTCGGCGTTGATCAGGCGCAACGAGATGAACCGCCAGTCCACTGTGTAGTCGCGCTGCGCCTGCACCTGTCGCACCCACTTACTCGTCATCCAGGCGAAAGGGCAAACCGGATCGAAATAGAAATTGATGTCGGCATCCATGGGTCCACCTTTACACCGGTTCGTGGGCCACGTCCATCCACATCCAGGACCGGCACGACAGCGTCGAAGTTCCAACTCACGCAATTCGTCATTATTCCCTCGGACCCACAAACCAGCTAAGGGCTGCGGCAGGTCCGGCCCTACTTTCCAAACTCGACATACTCCCAAAACACGCGAGAGCCTCCAGGCGCCGAGGCAAGTTCACTGCTACGTCGCCATGAGCCCGACCGCGGGGTTCATCATGAGGATATCCACGGGTCCGACTGCAGGACTGCGGGTTCGTAAGGGTTTCTTAACCATTTAGCCAGCCCCGACGAAGCAGCAATTGGCAGTATGGGTGCCATGACTTCTCCGTCGAAGAACAGCTGCTTGACCAGTCCGCCCCAGCTGCGCCTGGGAATCATCGGCGGGACGGGGCTTTACCGCCTTCCCGGGGCCCAGATCCTTTCGAGCATCGAGGTTGCCACGCCGTTCGGCGCCCCGTCCGGCCCCGTCGTGGTGGCACATCTCCCAGGCACCGGAAATGAAGGGCCACCCGTGGCATTTTTGAGCCGACACGGTCAAGAACACGCCGTGGCGCCCCAACAGATTAATTACCGCGCCAATCTCTGGGCTTTGAAGAGCCTTGGCGTGCAGGCAGTCATTGCCTCTGCCGCAGTGGGTGGGCTCACGAAAACCCACGCACCCGGAACATTTGCCGTGCCCGACCAATTTCTGGACAGGACATGGGGCCGCCCGGACACCTTTTATGACGGTACCGTGCCCACCGGTGTCCAGCACCTGCCGGCGGCCGAACCCTACTGCCCCCTGCTGCGCGGCATCCTGCTCGAGGCCCTCGCCAAGACGGGCGAGAACACCCCGCCAAAGGCAACGGTGGCCGTCATCAACGGCCCGCGGTTTTCCACCAAGGCCGAGTCGGCCGCACTGGTCCAGGCCGGGGCTGGGCTAATCAGCATGACCCAGTACCCGGAGCCCGTGCTGGCCGCTGAATTGAATATGGGCTTTGCCACCCTGGCGTTCATCACGGACTCCGATACCGGCCATGACGGCACGGAACCGGTCACGGCGGAACTTGTCCTGGGCAGGCTGGCCGAGGCGCAGCCCCGCATTGTGCGCGTATTGGCAGCCGTCGCCGCCGCGTTCGACGACGAATACCTCCCACCCGGTGCCATCCCGGCCGACGCCGTGGCTGCTGTCATGGCAGGAGGCCTGCCATGAAGATCCTGGTGACCGGCGGTGCCGGCTTTATTGGCTCCCACGTCGTGGCGACCGCCCTGGCACGGGGGTGGGAGGTGCGTGTTTTGGACCTGTTGGATCCGGCGGTGCATCCGCAGCCGGTGCGCCTGTCCGACGGCATCGAACTCATGGTGGGAGACGTTGCCGATCCCGGGACGGTTGCGTCAGCGCTGGCGGGGGTCGACGTCGTCGTCCACCAAAGCGCGAAGGTGGGGCTGGGCGTGGACTATGCCGATGCCCCGGACTATGTTCGCAACAATGATTTCGCCACGGCCGTCCTGTTGGCCGGCATGGCCTCCTCGGGCGTGGACCGGCTGGTCCTGGCGTCGTCCATGGTGGTTTATGGGGAAGGCAGTTATAGCGATGACACCGACGCCACTGTGCGTCCGGGCCCCCGCCTGGCCACCGACCTGGCCCAAGGGCTCTTCGAGCCGCGACACCCAGTCACGGGGGCCCCGCTATTGCCGGCATTGACCACCGAGGAGGACGCCCTGGACCCCCGCAACGTCTATGCGGCCTCGAAAGTGGCGCAGGAGCACCTGGCGTTTGCCTGGGCCCGGGCAACCGCAGGCAGGGCCGTCGTGCTGCGCTACCACAACGTGTACGGGCCGGGGATGCCCAAGGACACCCCTTATGCGGGGGTGGCCAGCCTGTTTCGATCCGCCCTGGCCCGCGGCGAGGCGCCACAGGTGTTCGAGGACGGCGGACAACGCCGCAGTTTTGTCCATGTGTCGGACGTGGCCCGCGCCAACATCCTGGCCGTCGGCGCCCTGGCCACCGCCGGACCGGGGTTGTTCCGCTGCTACAACGTGGGTGCCCAGGAGGTTCACACAATCCTCGACGTGGCTGGGGCGCTTAGCGCTGCGGCCGGCGGGCCTCCCCCGGTGGTCACCGGCGGGTTCAGGCTCGGCGATGTCCGCCACATCACCGCCAGTTCCGCAAGGATCGCAGCCGAACTGGGCTGGGAGCCGCGGCACGGCTTCGACGCCGGCATGCGGGAGTTTGCCACGGCGCCGTTGCGCGGCGACTGAGCCGGCGCGGGGCGAAACCGCTTAGCTGACGGGGACCTGAAGGGTGAAGCGGCAACCGCCGTCAACATTGGCCACATCGACGCTGCCGTGGTGCGCCTGGACAATGCCTGCCACCACGCTCAACCCCACGCCCGCACCGCTGTAGCGCGACTTGGTCCGGCCCGCGTCCTTCTGCCAGCCCGGTGTGAACAGGTGTCCCAGGTCTTCGGTGGATATGCCACCGCAGCCGTCCTCCACAGCGACCAGCGCCCAGCCCTCGCCCGAGCGCACCGCAATATCCACCGTGCTGCCGGGTTTGCTGTAGAGGATTCCGTTAAGGATGAGGTTGCGGATGGCCCGGCCCAGCGAGGCACCGTCGATGGAGGCCGAGGTGCGCACCACGGCGTCCCCGTTAATGGCGATACCCCGGTGTGCGGCCACGGGTGCAAGGTCGGCGATGGCGTCGCTGACGAGATCATACAAGTCCAGTTGCTGCCGATTGAGCACCAACGCCCCGGCCTGGATTTTAGACAGCTCCAGGAGGTCGTTGACCAGCACGGCCATCTGGTCGGCTTGGGCGATGATGCGCTGGTGGTAGCCGTGGACGTCGTCGGCCACCCCGTCTTCAAGGGCCTCAGCCATGGCGCGCATGCTGGCCAGCGGGGTGCGCAGATCGTGGGATACCCAGGCCACGAGTTCGCGCCGCGCCTGCTCGATGGCGAGTTCCCGGCGTCGGGACTCCTCGAGCTTTTCACTGGTGGATTTCAGTTCGGCGGCGAGTGCGGACAGTTCCGAGCTCATCCGTCCGCCCGGCGCGACGGTCTCGCCGCGGCCAATCCCGGCCGCGGCCCCGATCAGCCGCTTCGTGCTCCGTGCCACGCCAACCCCCAGGACCAGGGCCAGGGCCACCGCCACGGCCGAGGCGATCGCCACGACGTACCACATGACCTGGGCGTCGTGGGCGGAGATGACCATGGCATTGAAGGCGCCCATCATGCCGGCCACGAGGGATCCGATGGTGCCGGCCACGACCAGGCAGATTTGCAGCACGATGGAGGTGCGCCGGATCAGGCGTTGCAACAAGAGCGTCGCCAGCCCGATGACGAGCGCCCACATGAGCACCACCGTGACGATGATCAGCACGTCGTTGCCGCTCATTGGGCTCCCGCGGAAGTGCCGTCGTCGAACATGTACCCGACGCCCCAGACCGTTTTCAGCAGGACCGGAGCCGTGGGGACGGCTTCGATTTTCTCGCGCAGCCGGCGCACGTGCACCGTAACGGTGGAGAGGTCGCCAAAGTCCCACCCCCAGACCGCCTTGATGAGCACGTCCCGGCTGAAGACCTGGTTGGGCCGGCGCAACAGGAACGCGAACAGGTCAAATTCACGGGCCGTCAGCGACAGCAGGTGACCATGTTGGGTGACTTGGCGCGACGCCGGATTCAACTCGAAGCCGCACAACTCCACGGGTGGCTCGGGCGCATAGTCCTTCACGCTCCGGCGCAGCACGGACTGGACCCGCAGTACCAGTTCCCGCGGGGAGAAAGGTTTGGTGACATAGTCGTCCGCGCCCATTTCCAGCCCCAGGATGCGGTCGTCCTCGGTGCCCAGTGCCGTCAACATGATGATGGGCATGGACTGGGTTTCGCGGATCCGCCGGCACACCTCCACCCCGTCCAGACCGGGCAGCATACGGTCGAGGATGATCAGGTCCGGCGAGCGCGTGCGCGATAAGTGAAGTGCCGTGAACCCGTCCGCGGCCAGGTCCACCTGAAGGCCCACCTGCAGAAGGTAGTCGCGCACCACGTGGGCAAGGGTCGGATCATCCTCGACCACCAGGATGCGGCGGTGGCCGACGTCGGTGTGCTGGGCTGCTGTGTTCACTCTTACAGCATAGGTTTCCCGGCCGGCCAGCGGTGGGTAACGGCGGCCCAGGAGCCAAGTGTCCCGGTTCCGTAAGATCTTCGGGCCCCCGGCGGGGAGATTCGAAACTACCGTCGAAGCATGAAGGAAGACTTTGAGACGACGGACGACGGCGGCGCACCGCCGGTTGCCCGGGTGGACGTTGTGCTGCCTTGCCTGGATGAGGCCGGGGCCCTGCCATGGGTTGTGGCGGCCCTGCCTTCCGGCTACCGGGCCATCGTGGTGGACAACGGCTCCACCGATGGTTCCGCCGACGTGGCCCGACGGCTGGGCGCCACGGTGGTGCATGAGCCGCGGCGCGGTTTCGGTGCGGCCGCGCACACCGGGCTTCTCGCGGCAACGGCCGAGTTTGTGGCTTTTTGTGATTGTGATGGATCGCTGGATCCGGCCGCGCTGGCTCCCATGCTGGAGCTGGTGAAGTCGGGGGATGCGGATCTGGTTTTGGGGGCCCGGAAGCCGGAGCACGGTTCCTGGCCGGTCCATGCACGGGCCGCCAACGCCTGGCTGGCATGGCGGCTGCGCAGGATCACGGGGGTGGCGGTGACGGATTTGGGGCCTCTTCGCCTGGCCCGCCGTGACGCGCTGCTGGCTCTGGGTCTCGTGGACAGGCGCAGCGGATACCCGCTGGAGATGTTTTTGGCCGGGCACCAAGCCGGCTGGCGGATCCTGGAAATCCCGGTGGCCTATCTGCCGCGCGTGGGAAAATCAAAGGTCTCCGGCACGGTGCGGGGCACCCTGACGGCCGTTGCGGACATGTCCGCGCAGCTGGCCTCCGCCAGGGTCCCCTCCCCGGGAGCCGGAAGCGGGGGAAGACCGTGAACCTCACGATTGCGGTGATCGCCAAGGAATGCGTTCCCGGGCGGGTCAAGACCCGGCTGAGCCCTCCCCTGACCGAAGTCCAGGGCGCCCGCCTGGCCCAGGCCAGCCTCAGCCAAACCCTGCGGACAGTGCGAAGCATTCCCGCCACCCGACGCCTGCTCGTGTTCGACGGCGTCCCGCGCACCGTGGATGCCAACGGCTATGACGTCGTGGCCCAGGTCTCCGGTGGCCTGGATGAACGGCTGGCCGCGATTTGTGCGGCGTCCGGAGGACCGCTGTTGATCCTTGGCATGGACACTCCACAGCTCGCCGCCAGCCACCTGGGCCCGCTGCTGGCGGACTGGGGCCAACCACGACCCACCCGGGACGCGTGGCTGGGACCGGCCGCCGATGGCGGGTACTGGGCGCTGGCCCTGCAACGACCGGACGGGGAACTGATTCGCGGCGTCCCGATGTCGACTGGTTCGACGGGTCGCATCCAGTCCGCACGCCTGGCCGCGGCCGGGCTGCGGGTGGGACTGCTCCCGATGTTGGTCGACGTCGACACCTGGGACGACGCCCGACTGGTGGCATCCGGCCTTGCCGGTACGGCTTTCGGACGGACCGTGGAAGTCATGGAACGGGCGCTGGCCGGGGTGCCGGCATGAACGCCGTCGCGGCGGCGATCGCGGCCGGCCCCGGACGCCACGGCGAGTTTTTTGGCCGCGGCGGCCACGACCCCTATGAGCGCACGCTGCTCCAGGGCAGGGGGCAGCTAAGTCTCCGGCCCCTGGAAAGGGCAGCCCCCGGCAATCCTGGTGAGGTTCTTTTCAGCGTCCAGGACTGGTGCGCCCCCGCCACCGACGATGAAAGGGCGCTGCTGGCAACCCTGCATGGGCCGTTGCTCGATGTTGGCTGCGGCCCGGGGCGCATGCTGGCCGCCGCCGAACAGGCGGGACTTGCCGCGGTGGGCGTGGACCCCAGTGCGGGCGCCGTTCGGCTGGCCCGCTCCCGTGGCGTGCGTGCACTGCAGCAGTCAATATTTGCCCCGGTCCCCCACGAGGGACTCTGGGGCTCGGTCCTGCTTTTGGACGGCAACGTGGGCATTGGCGGAAACGTCTCGGCACTTTTGTCACGGTTGTCCGTGGTGGCAGCTCCGGGCGGCCGCATCCTGGTGGAGGCGGATCCGCGGCCGGGGCAGGACACCAGTTACCGTGCAGTCCTTGAAGATGCCGCCGGCCGCGGCAGTGAACCGTTCCCGTGGGCCCAGGCCGGAGCAGACGCACTGGGCGGCCATGCCGCCGCCGCCGGCCTTGCCGTGGCCGGGCGGCGGATCCTTCAGGGACGCGTCTTCGTTACCTTGCGCCGTCCGTAAAGCCCGACGGCGGCCACGGCCACGGCGGCCACAATGGCAAGCCCCAGCCACAACAGTGCCAGACGCGTCCCATAGGCGCCGTCCAGGATGGTGCGGTTTGCGGCGCCTCCCGGCTTGCCCGGCTGCAAAACGGAGCGGGCCTTCAGCAACGGGGCGACCATGAGTGTCATGACGGCCCCGCACAGCAGGGCACCGCGGATGATGGACTGCTGCAAGGCGCCCAGCCCAAAGGTGATGCGTTTGAGTCCCCCGCCGGCCAGCGTGGTGAGCGGGACCAACACGCCGTCATGCAGGACTACGGCCCCGGCAAGCCAGCCAAGCAGCCCCACCAGTTCCCACACTTTCAGGTGCGTCAGTAGTTCGCCTGCGCCGTACGCAATGCCCACGACACCCGCGGCACCCAGGGCGAGGCGGGTTAGACGCACGACCGGGGACGTCGCCGTCGTCGGCTTTAAACGTGCGGCGCGCATCAGCCCAACACCTGAATCCGATTGACCCATTTGGTTTGCAGGACACCCGGCCGGCCAGGCGCCATGATCCTCGCGGGATAGCCATGGTCCAGGTCCAGCGGTGCGCCGTTGAGCTCAAGCGCCAGGAGCGTCAGCGGGTCCTGGCTGTAGGCGGCTGGCAACAGCGAGCGGCCATAGGCGCCAGCCTGCTCCAGGCTGTGGACCAGTGCGTCGGAATTGGCCGGTGCTCCCATCAAGGTCATCAAGTCCACGATCTTCACTCCCCGCCACACGGCATCCTGGCTCCACCCGTCCACGCAAGCCACCGGCAGGCGGCCCGTGGACTGCGGCATCGCCCGAAGCTGGGCCAGGGTCAGGCTTCGTTGCCGCCCCTGATAAGTGAGCGTCACCGTCCACCCCGGCGCGAGCGCGGTCCCGGACACTCCTGCCTGGGCGGCGGTCCGGTTCACGGGAACACCGGCCGGCCCCGTGTCCTGTTGCCGGGGGGCGAACAGGTTCACAGCGGATAGCCAGCGGAACGACTGCCCGGCAGTGGTCCCGACGGCGACGGCGGAGGTGATGCCCACCGTGGCCAGCAATGCGCGCCGGGACACGGCGTGCTCGGGCGCGCCTGCGGGCAAAGTCACCGTCTCAGCCCCGGTTTCGAGCTGCGCCTGAGGTTCGGGCCCTGATCCGACGGCGGCCGGTTTCCGGCTCCAGTGCTCCCTGATGATGGGCAGCTTCACGGCGATGTGCAGGGCCAGGGAAGACACAATCACCCAGGCCAGCCAGTAGTGGACGGTCCGAAACGGGAACGGCCACGGATACCAGTCGAAAGTGTTGATCAGGCCGGTGGTCAGTTCAACCAGGGACGCCGCCACCAGCATTGCGATCGTGGCCCGCTCCAAGGCATGCAGCACGGAGCGGATCGGCGGCCAGCCCAAGAGTTGGGCGTAGACCGACCATAGTTTGAAAAGTAGCAGCGGTATGGCCGCGGTGCCGGTGGCCACGTGCACGCCTTGCGTCAGCTGGTACAGCCACACCGGCCGCGGCAGGAAGAGCATCCACGGCAGCGGCTGCTGCAGGAAGTGGCTGTACAGGCCCGTGGCAAAGCATACGGTGAATGCCAACCCGAGCCAGCGTCCCAGGACCACCGTGAGACGTTTGCTGCGCAGGGGGGAAGCGAAACGGGCCCCTGCGGCGTCCACGCCCGCCTGGATCTTCTGCGTCAATCTGTCCATAGGAACAGCACACCACTGCGGCCGCACCGGCGCCCTGCCCAGACCTTACGAAAGCCGAACGGTATGCCCCGCAGGCACCCGCCGGGGGTCATCGTGGGGCAATATCAAAGGGTGAAGGGAACAATGCGCCACATGAACGGGGCCGTCGCACTCACCTCTGCCCTCGTGCTCTTGTTGGCGGCGGTCATCTTCGTCACTGTCACGGGAACGGGCCACGGTGGTTGGCGTCCGCTGCTCGGCATGCTTGTGGCCTGGGTCGTCTTCGTCGCCGCTGCAATCTCCGCCCGCCGGCTCCCTGCGCGCCACATCCCGGCGCTGATAGTGGCTGGCTCACTTTTGCTGGGGGCCGTCGCGGTGGCGGCGCCGCCGGTTGTCAGCAGCGACTCCGCCCGCTATGCCTGGGACGGCATAGTGCAGAAGGCCGGAATTTCGCCGTACCGGTACGCACCGGCAGACCCTGCCTTGGCTGGCCTGCGTCCGGAATGGCTCTTCCGTGTCCCGGCCCCGGGGGCCAATTGCCATGCCGCACCGTTCCCCACCGGCACGGTGGTCACCACCAGCGGCCCGGAAACTGCCGTACTGTGCACTGCGATCAACCGACCACAGGTGCACACGGTGTATCCGGCTGTCGCGGAACTGTATTTCCTGGCGGTCCGCCTGCTGCCCGGCGCCGACGTCGGCTTCATCGCCTTTCAGCTGGCTGGGCTGGTGCTCAGCCTCACCGTCACCGTGATGTTGCTGCGCTTCCTGCGCCGGTCGGGGCGGCCGGCACACCAGGCGGTGTGGTGGGCGTGGTGTCCGCTGGTGGCCTTTGAGGCCGTCAACGGCGCCCACGTGGACGTGCTGGGCGCCGTCCTGGCCGCTGCCGCCGCGCTGCTGCTGGCGGGCGGCAAGCCATTGAGGTCCGGTGTGGCCTTCGGCGCCGCTGTGGCCACCAAGCTCATCCCGGCCCTCCTTGCCCCCGCCATGCTCTACCGCAAACCACTGCGCTTTACCGTCGCCGCATCCGCCACTTTCCTTGTTGCCTACCTTCCGTTCCTGGCTGTCAGCGGTGCGGCGGTTTTGGGGTATTTGCCCGGGTATTTGCAGGAAGAGGGGTATGCCGGGGGCTCGAGCGCCCGGTTTGCACTGTTGCAGCTGGTGCTTCCCTCTCCCTGGGAATTGTTTGCGGGGCTGGCTCTCCTGCTCTGCCTTGCGGTATGGGTTTGGCGCCACACCGACCAGGCAAAGCCGTGGGACAGCCAGGTGCTGATGATCGGTGGCACCTTGTTGCTTGTCAGCCCCGGGTACCCCTGGTACGCGCTGTTGCTCGTGCCGTTTGTGGTAATGAGTCGGCGGTACGAATATCTGGCCATCCCGCCCGTTTTAACGGTTATGTACCTGGGCGGCTCAATGGCATTGGATCAGGCCTTGCTCGCGGTTTCGGTGGCGGCGATAGCCATCGTTGGATGGTTCCGGCAACGTCGGGTCAATCGACCGGTGCGCCGCCCAGGCCCTTCGCGACGTGAAACCCGTCGAACGGGCAGCCCCGTCCCCAAGAGGCTTTGCTGCATCGTTTCTCGGCGGAATCGACAAGGTGCTGGCCACGTTCGCCACATGCCAGCTGCGGTTCAAGCGCATGCCAGCTACGAAACAGGCCGTGACTTTCCATGAATCGGGGCGCCATCTTGACACTCGGTAGAGCGTCAGCCACGGCATCGGTCACCGTCCGAGTGCACGTAATGTTCATTGGACTCTGGGTGCCGTCGAACCCCGCAGATACGGCAGTCATCGAAGGTGATGCCGACCTCGTGTTCCGATTCCCACCACGCCCACTCACGCCCTGAGGTGGCCCCATCAGCGATGGAGTGCATCGATTATGACGAGTGAGACAGCGTATGAGACTTCCCCGCATCTGGTGGGACTGTCACTTCAATAAACTCCTTTCATGAGTGAGACTGCCGCCAATTCCGTGACCCTCCGTTTCCTTGCGGCCCCCACCGACGTCGGACACAGCGGCTCCGTAGATGCCGGCACGGTGCTGGAGTGGGTGGACAAGGCGGCGTACGCCGCCGCGGTGGGCTGGGCCAAGGCCTATTGCGT
>NZ_QJVD01000043.1 GCF_003219815.1 Arthrobacter livingstonensis | reverse complement strand
CGCGACAACAACACGCGGACCTGCTGCGCCGTGGCCGTCGCCGGCAACCGGCCGGTGCGGCGATGCACCCCGAGTGAGATCCGTTGGCACCAGTCCGTTCCGGAGAGATCCAGCAGCGAACACAGCCCCTGGGCGGGATAATCGGTAACGACTTCGCCCAGCCGACGCACCAGAATGCTCAACGCCGGCGTGGAGACTTTCTGACCCAAACCAATGATCCGGCACACGCACCACAACAGCTCCCGGCGCATCGGCTCCGGCAGTGCCGTCAAGTCCACCCCGGCACGGAAGGTACCGTCCTGACAGAATGCCCCAGCCTACTGCGACGGCACCGTCGAAGCCGCCAACACCGGCAGTCGCATCGATTCGGGCACCTGCGCCCACAACTGCGCGAAGGCATGGAAGTCGCAACGGCCGCGGCATCTTCGATCCAGTCGACCGCGCCCGATTCGTGACCACTCATGAGCACGGACCAATCGACGGGTCGGAATCGGTAACGGCATCTGTAGCGACCCGCCAGCTGGCGGTGAAAGCCTTCCAGTTTGCCATTGCCTGCATCTCAGCGTCGTCGGTGACATGCGCGTAGGTGTTCAGTGTGGTTTGCACGTCGGCATGTCCCAGCCGGCGGCTTACTACGTGCACCGGTGTCCCCGACAAGAGCAAGGCCGTAGCATGACTGTGCCGCATCCAGTGAGGTGTCCATTCCGAGGGAACCCGTCCGGACAGCTGCCGGTGCAGCCTGTCGACCAAGTCATAGACCGAGTCTGGTTTCCAGGGCGCGAATCTCGGTTCATGGTCGAGGTTGACGAAAACGTAGCCTGCATCGAAATCCTCACACACCATGTCCGCGCCCACCTCACACAGCCGCCAGAGATGCTCGCCGTATAACCGGTCCAGCTCATCGGAGACATACAACCGGCGGTACCCGGACTTCGCACGAATCTCGTGGGGATGCTCGCGTGGGATAACCTCCACATACGGCGTGTCGCCGCGCCCGGTGTGCCAGTCCCGATGCTGCAATCCCAGGGCCTCGGCCAGTCGGAGACCGGTCTCGGCCATGAGCATCCACAACAACCGGTTGCGCACCGACCCGCGCCATTCGCCCGTCTCGGCGTCCCAGCTAGCGCAGGCATCGCAGATCAACGCGATCTGTCCCGGCGTCAGCACCGGCGGCGGGCCACCGCGCCCAGCCTCACGCACCTTCACCGTGGACCGGCGCCTACCATGCCGACGAGCCAGATGCTCCAACAATGGCTTGTACCGGCTGCCACCGCGGTGAATGATCCGATGCAGGTCCCGGCCCACATCCACACCGTTGAGCAGGTGGTAGTCATAGCACGACATCACCGCCCCAAGGCGTGCCGAGATTGTAGACTCGGCGAACCGCGCCGGACGCTGCTCGATCGAGGTCACCGCTGGCTCGTCCCCGGTACGAAGCCAAGTCAAGAACGCCCCGAAATCCGCCACCTTCACCGCATCCCAGCGCAGGTCAAACGCGTAGAGGTACTGCCACCACAACGCCAAACCCCGAGCATAGGACTTCACGGTGTTCGGGGAGGACCGCTGGGCCCGCAGATACTCCAAGTATTCTTCGGCCGGCCCCACCACCCGATGGTCGCGGCCCAGCACCGTCCAGGTCCGTCCGCCCTCCGGCAAGTTGAGCCGCTGTACCCGGAACAATTCGACTGTTTCGATACCAACCGTCATGCACCGTTACGTTGCCACCCCAGATAAACCGTCCGAAGCAGACACGCCGAGCAAGAAAAAAGTTTCTTACCCTCCGTTGCGTACGGCGATAAACAAACCCCAGATAAGAATTCGGAATATGCGGGGGGATGTCAGCCAAATCCGGCGGGGCAACGCGTCTCGGGTCATGGCCTCCCCGTAACATCGCAATCACAATTCTGCGCCTGGAAGGCGAAACAAACCTTGCCAAAGCCACGCGCGATGCCCGCAACTACCCACACCGCGCACTCAAAATCGCCGGCCTAAATTTCAGCTAAGCGACTTTGCAGAAGCCCCGACCCACCAGCGCCCTGGCCAAGGCCCAAGCCTAAACTGGTAATCATGGACGGTAACGTGCACTGCCCCGAGGAAGACCACTGATGAACCTGCATTCACGGATTTAGCGGTCAAGTCCCGATAACGTCAAAGGCCTCAGCAGTGCCTCTCATCTTTTACCCATCTAATTCAACCGAAAACTACGGCAATCGCTGACATGTCGCAGTCGCCAAAAAGGGAGAAGATTCCCGAAACTACGCGAATATTGATAGCCATCGACACCCTGTGACGTCCAGATGGTGAGATTCTCTTGGCCGCCGGTTCGAGTCCGGCCCGGGGCACAACATGGTCCTGACCTGCGGTTATACCCCGCAGGTCAGTGACCTTCAGGGCAAAACCCGCCCTCACTCCCCTTTTACTCCCCCAATTCAGCCAGTTTTTCTCGCGCTGCAGCTCCCCTTTTTCAGCCAAACGGGCTCACCCCTTCTCCAAGACATGCACATGAAAAGCGCGAGAATACTGGGTTTTCGCCCATCCGGGTACCTTGACGCTCCAGCGGGCGACGATGAAGCCTACGATCGTCTCGGTGGAGGTTCCTTAGCGGGAACGGCCAGGGCGAAAGTATGCTGTCAAGCAACAGCGACCACGAGTCCCGCCTATTTAGGGTCTCCTTTCGCGGTTCTTGACACACGCGACTTCAAAGTCGTTTTGCCCCCGAGTTTTGGGTGACTTCTGGAGTCGGCGGGATTAGTATTGAACAATAGTGCGCCGGCTCCTAGGGGGAGCAATGGTATTTATTTCGGAGCGTGATTTTGCGGCCGCAAGCGAGACCGCCGAACAGCTAAGACTCCGGGCCCAAACCCCCAAGTCGCTGGAGCAGGCCATGTTGGCGCAACTTCCGGGATTGCTTTGCGCGGACATGGCGGCATCGGTGAATCTCCATATGGCATCCCTCGGTGTTGAAGCTTTCTCCAGGGCGCCGTCGGGAGACATGATCAGCCATGAGCGGGAGCTGTCCGACCTTCTGCGCCAACACCCGATTCTCCGGCAGTACACCACCACGTCACACCTCAGTCCGCACACCGTAAGCGACTTCATTGACATAGCGGCGTGGACTTCCACCGGAATCTACCACGAAGTGTATCGGCCCCTGGGAACACGGTTCCAACTGGTCATTCCTCTTGATGTTTCCGCCAGGGATGGATATGTCAGACTCCTGAGCCTGACCCGTGCCCGTACTGATTTCACGGTACGGGAAACGGATCTGGCCAGGGTCCTCCACGGGCAAATCGTGGCGCTATCACAATCTGCTCAACGATCCACCTCGCCCCAGGCCGTGGCTTCCGCCCTGGACGCGCAGATCCTGTCCCGCCTCACCAACCGTGAGCAGGCCGTCTTGGCGTTGATGGCCCAAGGCCGGTCAAACATGTCTATCGGTTCGGCCTTATCCCTTGATGAACGAACAATCGAAGCGTATATACGCCACATTTTCCAAAAACTCGATCTCGAGCCGCAGCCCCAAGACCACCGTCGTGTCCTCGCGGTCCTGCTCCATCTGGGCTCGACCCCGGCGACCTAAGCCCACACGGTACGGACGCGGGCGAGTCGCGCCCCCGCACTGTCCCGGTCCGATCTCGGATCGGAGATGCCGGAAACTGTAGTGCTGGCACTGTCGATCCCCAGTCTTGCCGCGGCCACACTAAAGGTAGGTAGGAAAAAGACACAATTTGGTCAGAAGGTAACCGGTCATGGACTTGAACACGCAGGAAAGCAGGTTTGTCCACACGCAGGCAGTCCTCTTCCAAAACCTTGGACTTGACATAAAATCAACGTTCCTGCATGGCGGCGATCCCGCCAAACGGGTCCACGTCCTGCACAGCGGCCACGGCGACCCTGTCTTGATGATTCATGGCGGAAACAGCGTGGCTGCTGGCTGGGCACCCCTCATCGCTCAGCTCGATGGAGAGTGGGATGTTTACGCCCCCGACCGACCCGGTTGCGGTCTGACGCACCGGCAAAATTACCGAGGAATCAAGTATCGAGACCATGCCATAGCGTTCATTGGTGACGTCATGGACGGTCTCGAGCTCCAGCATGCAACCCTGATGGGAAACTCCGTCGGCGGATACTGGACCCTTGCCTACGCCCTTGCCCACCCTGACCGCGTCGACCGCCTCATACTGATCGGGGAACCGGCCGGCAGCACCCGAACCCTGGACCCGAAAGTCCGAATCTTGGGGACCCCCATCGTCAACCGGTTGATCTTGTCGACCATCGGGCGCCCACACCGGGATCCAAAGGCCCTGCGCGGCTTGATGGCAGATCCCGCCAAGGCCTCAGGTGACGTCATCGACTGCTTCTTCGCCGCGGCATCCATCCCGGGCGCACAAGTCGCCTGGCGCACCATGCTCGAACTCATCACCGGTCTGCGAAAGCCCAACAACCTCACCTACGCGCTCATTCCCCAACTGCCCACGCTCCAGTGCCCGGTCCTGATTGCCTGGGGCGAGCACGACATGGCCCCTGTTACCGCCGGTCGTGAGCTCAGCCGACACATAAAAAAAGCCAGATTTGAACTCATCAAGGACGCCGGCCTGATCGGCTGGCTCGACCAACCCGAAGCCGTGGGCCGGCTCGTTAGGGACTTCATGAACGCCAACTGAACCAATCAAGCCTTCGATCTCGCCCCACGCATGAAGCACCCGACTCGTCCTAAACCGCCCGTCCGTGGAACCGAACCTGTTTTCGCCGAAGTCGCAGTCGGGATCTTCCCCAACCGCGACGCGATCACCCGCCTCGTCGGGGCCGTACTGGCCGAGCAAAGCGATGAATGGGCCGAAGGGCGCCGCTACTTCGGATTGGAAGTCCTCGCCCGCTGCCGCCTCGCCTCCGTGGACCCCGGGCTTGAGTCACACGCCGAGCTGCCCGCCCTGGAAAGCATGGAGGCTGCCGCGTGAGCCCCACCCAACCCAACGCCTCAAGGCGCCAACGTGACCTTGAACTCCTCGCCACCGGCCACAACACCGGCTGGTGGGACGCGTACGGCCAACCGGCACCCCGGCCCGACGACTTCTGGCTCCCCGACGGCACCATCAACCCCGACTGGCGACCCAACGGCCACACCCCCGAGGAGGAAACCGACCCCACCATCCCGTCCGAGAACAACAACTACTAACCCTCAACGACCTCGAGGCATCACAAAACGGCTACACCACTCCACGGGACTTGACGTCATTTTCAGCACCTGGCGCTCATCATTTTCAACATTCAGTCGCAAAAAGTGGCTAGATTCCGCGGTTCTCACTCTTTCAAACGCATCCAGGCAGATACAGACCACAATTGGTCTTCCGATCGCCATGATCAGCGCGAACCGACGACTGTCACTGGGTTATTTATTCTTCAGTTAAAGTTTCATGCCGAGCCGGGGACGACGAACCCGCATTCGTAAGAGAACACGACGGCTTGAACGCGATCGCGCAGCGCGAGTTTCATTAATATTCGGGCCACGTGGCTCTTCGCGGTACTTTCTTCGACCACGAGTCGGTCGGCAATTTCGGCATTGCTCAGCCCCTCGGCGACCAACCGCAGAACCTCGCGTTCCCTCTGCGTGAGCGTTGCGAGCTGCGCAGGCTCCTCAGTCCTCGGTCTCACTGCGATGGCGAACCGCTCAATCAGCCGGCGGGTGATCGACGGGTCAATCAGGGCGTCACCGGCCGCCACGCTGTGAACTGCTGCGATGAGCTGTTCGCCAGGGACATCCTTGAGCAGAAATCCGCTGGCGCCTGCGCGCAGCGCCGCGTATACGTATTCGTCGGAATCGAACGTGGTTAGCATCAGCACCCGGCTGTTCGTCTCACCCAGGATCACTCGGGCGGAGGCCAATCCATCCATGTTTGGCATCCGAATATCCATGAGCACGACCGCTGGCGCGAGAGTGCGGGTCAGCTCGATAGCGTCGCGCCCGTCTCCCGCTTCGCCCACCACCCTGATCCCTGGGTCACTGCCCAGGATGACCCGAAAGCCGGTGCGCACCAGACGCTGATCGTCGACGACGAGTACGGTGACCGCGCCCGACGCGCCATCGCCGTGGCCGCTCATCGCTCCACCGGAACTGCGCCGAAGCGAAGGTGGCGCGGCAAGGAAGCCGAGACCCGCCAGCCGCGTTCACTAGTCGGCCCGGCCGCAAAGGTTCCGCCGCATCCGGCGATCCGTTCACGCATCCCAGTGAGACCGTGGCCACCGCCAAGGCCTTCGAGGCCGGAACGGTCGGCGCGCGCCGGCCCGTTGACTACCTCGATTTGAACGTCGTCGTCCCTTCCACGAACGGTGACCGTGATCGGGGCTCCGGATGCGTGCTTCATCGCATTCGTGAGCGCCTCCTGTACCAAACGGTAGGACGCCTCTGTGCTCTGTTCCGAGAGCCCGTCGACCTGACCACGGAAATGACACAACACGCGAAGACCTGATGCCTGTGCCCGATTGACCAGCTCCCCGACAATGCGCAGACCCGTCAACGGCGACGCGGAATGCGAGGTGCCGAGGAGTTCAGTCAACCGCTTGATCTCAACCTCGGCTTGGCGGGCGGCCTCGCTGATCGAGTCGAAGGACTCTGCTGCGCTCTCGGGATCGACCATGGCCAATCGCTCGCCAGCTCCGGCTTGCACAACGATCAGGCTCACACTGTGGGCGACGATGTCGTGGAGCTCGCGGGCGATGCGAGCACGCTCATAGCGCACGGACTCTGCCGAGAACAGTTCACGCTCCAGCTCGAGCTCAAGGGCGAGCCCCTCGAGTTCTGCAGCGACACGCCGTCTCGAAGCCACCAGCAAGCCAGCTAGCCAGGGCCCAACCGTAACCATCCCGACCAGCGGATTGAACGCGGCCGTAGCGCTGGCAACACCCACAGACAGCGGAATTAGACCGACCAGCGAAAACCCCCACGGAGAGTCGGAACCCAAGGCATACGCATACAAAAAGACCGCTGCCAGCCCGAGCGTGGTCAACGCAACCGAGCCGACGTATACATCCGTTCCGCGCAGAATGAATGACGGGAGGAGGAGAATCCCACCTGACGCTGCCGCAACCACAACTGGATGGCGCCGACGCACACTGACTAAAGCAACGAAGACTAGCAAGGCGACGGAGCTGAGAAGTGTCAGCGGAGAACCAAACAGCCCACCGACACCAAGACTCACTGCAGCCCCCACCGTGAGCACCGCTGCTGCCACGGCGTCGGCCCGTGGGGCACACCAACGCCAGGCCTGCTCGACGCGGCTACACATGGCCCTCAGCCAGCGGAAGCAGCACCACCGTCTCGCGCCTGTCGCCCGTGGCCTGCGTACGTACGCAGCGTGCCGCCGAGCGTTGCTGCGCGCTCCGCTGCAGCGGCCAGCGCGGGCCGGCTGCTGCCGCGGCGGGCGGCGGGTCCAGCTACGGTCAGTTCGAGAGTTCCGGGAGTGAACGCCACAGCTACCGCGACCCGTGCGGTCGGGGAGTTCTCCAGGGCCAAGAGCAGATGCTCCACGATCCGGTAGCCGGAGAGTTCCACGCCCGGCGGAAGCATTCGTGGGTCGCCGGTCACCGTCAAGCGCGCCTCCGCCGAGGGTAACTGTGCGAGCAGCCGGTCGAGTTGCGCCAAGACCGGCTGCGGTTCTGTCGAAGAGTCGGCCTGCAGGCCCGCGACGACTGCACGCATATGGGTCAACGTCTCTCGACCGCTGTCCTGAATCGAGAAAAACGATTCACGGGCTTGATCGGGCGACGAGGCCAGCGCGGCCCGGCCCGCCGCCGCAGCCTCGGCGATCTCGCTAACCCGGTCGTGCAGGTATCCGTCGAGATCCTCGGCGATCAGGGCGTGGTCGGCCGCCACGGCAAGCCGGGCGGTCTGCTCCCGCTGCTCTCGCAGCTCAACAGTTCGAGCACGCAGGGCCACCACGGCCGTGCTGCGAGCCCACAGCAACCGACCGGCAACGACAAAAGCCATGACGATCGGCACCATGTAGATGATCACACTTGGCCTGAGCTCGGGATCCGAGAAGGATTGACACAGAACGTTCGCCGTCAACAGTGCGGCACCGGCAACCAGGGCAGTCCACCGTTTGCTACGACTGCCGACTACGAAGGCTGCGTAGAAAACCGCAGGCAGCGCAGCGCCGCATCGGACGAAATGGTCGAACAGCAACCAGTTCAGCGCCCCACCTGCCGCGAGGACCGCCGTCGTCCCCAATGGATTTCGTCTCGCGAACGCTACTGGCGCGGTCAGCAACAACACGAAGACAGATGCGCTGGCGCCTGCGTGCTGGTCGAAGGTGCTCAGGCCGTTCAGCGAAGCGACGGCTAACACGCTTAACAGCATTGCGAACCCAACGTCCCCCACACCGACATCCGGCCAGCCGAAAGGCCACCCCGTCCACAAACGCCCTACCAACCGTCGATTCACGACAGTCTCCTTCGATTCCCTGATCTAATTATGCTCGCTTTGTACGACCGGAGCGCAGCAGATTCAGGCTCCCGAACACGAGAATGGCCAACGGCAGCAGGACGATCCCGACGACACCGGCGATCGGCGGCACACCTTCCCCAGACTGGCGAGCGGCCGAACTGTTGAGCAGGTAGTCAACTGTCCCGACGACGACGCACAGCAGCAGGTTCATGCCAAGGCCAATGCTGACCCGGCTGCGGCTATCGGGCCGACTCCCAGCCACGGGTTTCGCTGCGGGGGCGGACACGAACCAGCCACGCCACAGCCGATATATCCTGATCTGGTCGGCCGCAACAAGCGCCAATACAAGGATGATCAACTGCACGGCGTAGTAGCTGAATTGGCTCACCGTATCTTTCGGATTCACTCCCAGGCCCACGGCAAGCCCCCACGTTTGAAACCCACAGATGAGCACAAACGGCACTACCAGGATGACCGCCATCCGCGGTCTGCTCGACACCGTCAAAGCCGCCACCGCGGCCAACATGATTCCCAGCAATCCGGTCATGACTTGTACCTCCATCCTTGTTCCGGCGCATGCGCTGCGTTTATTCGTTGGCGCATCGCCGGCTACAAACGAGTATGCGCCCCCCAGACAGCGGGATCGTCCCTCCTGAGGATGGTTGTACGCCAACAAAAACCCGCCGAACTGTGGACGCCGGCGGCGCCAGTTTCGCCCGGATGGGCGATGCCGACCATCGGTCCCGCAGACAAGAAATGACGTACCAACCCGCTCGCCGGGGCCATCCCACTATTAGGAGAAGCTCAATGTGATCCATCCCGGACCGTCCTCGTCATCACGTTCACTGTCGCCCCCCTCATCGTCAGACCACTGCTCGCAGTGTTCGCCCGACCCAACGCGACGCCAATCGCCCACGGCGTCGAGGCCCACTCATGACTACCCCCGTTCCGCGTGATTTTCGCACGAAGGCGAGGCCGCTCGCGGCGATCCTCATGCCCATCGGCCCGGCCGCCGTCGCCGTGTTCCGCTTCATCCTGCCGTACGGCCCGCCTCACGACGGGCACCTGTCCTGCCCGCGTTCGCGGCCTACCCCCTCATCCCCCAATCCCTGTCCTTGTCCGGGGTAGTCCTGATCGATAACGTCGGGGCGGCCGTCTCAGCCAGGGCCCCTCACAACGCAGTTGTCGCTGCCGTAAATGCGGCGACAAACGAAACCGCCGTCGTCATACTGGGAATCATCTTTGTCGCCGGCCATCTCCGCGGGAGGGTCGTGCTGGCGATCGCCCTCAGGCGGGGCCGGTCCGTCGCGCGAGCCGGTGCGATCGTCCTCGGAATATCTCAGTCCCTGCACTTGGCCGCAGCGGTCAGCGGCAATGACGCACTCGACCTGGTGGGGTGGGGACTGATCGCTGTCGGCATTGGTTTCGCGTCCTACGCCATCCTGCGTCTGAGCAACGATGAGTGGGACATTCCCCCGCTGGGCCCGCGGCCTTCGGTCGCGACAAAGGACACCTGTGATGCCAACCCCGGTGCACGGACTCACGGATTAGTCCGCTCCCGTCTTTTCAGTAGCCCCTAACGGGTAATGATTGGGGCTGCTGGCCTCTCGGTCCCGGCAGATTTGGTGCCCCAATCGTCAATGATCAGCAGGGACTCTGTCACCGGGATCCAATAGGCACCAAGGGATGGCTGAACGACGCGGTCAGTTGAAACACGACAAACTTCTCTTCACAGCCAGTGACATGCCAGCAATTGTGTCAATGCACCTGCAAACGGTCGGCCAACAGACGGTTCGGCGCCACGGGGCACGCCCAACTCACGTTTTACTCACGTTTTTCAACGAAAACCTGTGGCATTCCCCGGCATGTCGACGGGGCCGAGTTGTCCGGCACACTCCCGGGACCAAGCACCTTCTGGCGTTGAACAAAGACCGTTGACATGAGGCTCCTGAGATTCTCTTGGTCACTGAGGTGGCAATTGCTAGAGCGGCCCCAACTCATCTTTTACTCATCTTTTCAACGAAAAAATGTCAGTTCTTTCAGCATTTTTGGTCGAAGCGGGCTGCACCTTGTGCCCATCTTTCTCAACGTGGCGGCGCCCAAGTGGCTAGATTCCGCGGTCTTTCATGCCTGGATATTTTGTAGCTGTTGCAGGCAAACTTTGAGCCTGCAATCGCCGTACCAATGGACCTGAACAACAGGGGCGACCAAAGATCCGCCCCGTACGTCTGGAACTATTTGGTGGTAAAGCAACAGGAGAACCAACGACCTTCGATCATGCGCGACGGGTGGTAAGGGCAGTCAGTGTGTCGACGATGAGTGCGCGATGGACGGCTCCAGACCAGCCGTGGGCTCTGCGGATGTGCACGACCGTGTCTGCGCAGAGCAGAACGTCAGTGACAACGGTGAGGCGATCAGGGTGCAGACCCTTCGCGAGGAGACCGTCGACCGCAGCATGATCCCAAAACGACCGGCATAGCTCGATGGTGGCCTGGCGTCCGGCTTGGGCGGCTTGGGCGATCTCCGGCTCAAGACCTTCTGACTGGGCAGCTACTTCGAACAACGGCCCTGCCCGTTCTGCGATAGCGACCGCGACGTCGGCGAAGGCATCGATCCGTTCAGCCAGGCTCTCGGCGGTCATCGCGTCCTGAGCCCGGGGGCGGTGGGCAACATCAACCGGCTCTGAGTCGCCCACGAGCGCCTGGTCGACGACGCGGCTGAACAGGGCTGCTTTCGTCCCGAAGCGGACGTAAACGGTTCGAGCACCAACTCCAGCGTGTTCTGCGATCTGAGCGAGGGTAGTGGCCACGTAGCCCTGATCGAGGAAGAGAGCGCGTGCTGCTTCGATGATCTGGGCCTCGGTTCGGGCCACCCGCCTCCCTCTTAGGTCCGTAGGCGAAAAGGATTGCTGCTTGACTTCATCATTCATAAGGTGCAGTATAACTGCATAGATACAGTATGACTGCAATTAAGAAGGTTTTCTAATGATCCCGAAACTGGCTGGGGTGCACCACCTCAAACTGCCCGTCTCAGATCTGGGCCGGTCAATCCGATGGTACGGCACCCGACTCGGCTATCAAGTCGCCATCGAGTTCCGCGAACACGGTCAACGCACCGGCGTCGCAATGACCCATCCCGACGGCGGGCCCGTCCTCGCTTTGAACCTTAACCCGGAGCGGGCGAAAGCGTCAGCCGGCTTCGACTACTTCTCCATCGGCATACCCGACCGAGACCGGATCGAAGCGCTGGCGACCCACTTGAGCGGCCTCGGGGAGGCCCATGCGGGGGTGCACTTCGCGACGATCGGATGGATCCTGCCGATGCTGCACGACCCCGACGGTCACGAAGTGCGTTTCTACTCCATGGAATCCCACACTGATATCGATCCCGCTGCCCCGCTCGTCATTGACGACGCGGTTGCGAGCGCGCAGGTCAGGGAAAAGCTGTGGGATGCCGATAGCGCCGCGTCCACCGAGGCAACGGATGGCGCGCCGTGAACGGAAACGCCACTGACTGCCCCCCCAAAAACAGCGCGCTAGCCTCCGTCACAGCCGCTTCTAGGTAAACGGCGGCATGGATCCCGAGGTTCGACCTGCCCCTACAGTGACACGGCTCTAGTTCCCAAGCCGCTTTTCCAAGAGCCAGAAAAGCAAGCAGAACAATCATTCATTGCATGGCAAACATTTACACTACCGCCCCGTCCAGGCCAACCACCAGGGCGGGACTGCAAGTGTCTGTAGAGGGTTCCCCTCTTGAACTGTCACGGTGCGACTTTCCAGCCCCAGCGCGCGTATGAATCCCCGGGCCGGTACCCGACCGCGTTGCGGACAATAGGGGAGGATACTTCAGACATGGTTGAAGCACCAAGCGGGTTCCGGGCCTTGCCAATGCTGGCGAGGTTCGTCGTAGCGGGAACGGTGGTTTGCGCTATTTTTGTTGCCGTGGTCGGGTTGGTTCTGGGCCTGATCGCTTACCCGCCAACCGCGTGGGCTGCGGTGATTGAGGTTGGGTACCCCTCGGCCGTTGCGGGTGCTGTCATCGGGCTGGTCGTTGGTTTTGTGGTCCATATACCGTCATGTCCGCCGCGCTGCTGACGCTAAAGCGGAGGTCGGTACAACGCATCGAAGCTGACACGCAATGATGATGTACGCAGATCCACGAGCGGCTGAGCAAAACGACGGAATCGTGCCGCTTCATGACGACGCGACGTGGGCCAAACGTCTTGCGCCACATAAGTCTTGAGGCACTTGTGCGACGTGCGATCGGATCTATAGATGAGTTGGATGTGCGAATGTGGATCGGCTTGTGGGACGGTTGACGGCATGATTCTCGGGACGGTTCAAATATCCCGGTGTGTACTCGTGTCGATACGTTGAGTATCAGTGCCTCCACCGCGATCTGCATGTGATCAAACGCCTAAGGCAGGTCGATAGGATTGGTGTCATGGATCGGAGTTTTGTGTCGGCTGAAGCGCTCATGGCCACCTTGCGCAACGGGGAGGTGACCTCGGTGGAACTGACCGACGAGGCGATCTCCCGCATCGAGAGCGACGACAAAGCGATCAACGCGATCTGTGTGCCGGACTTCGACCGGGCACGGGCCGCCGCACGGAAGGCCGATGAGGCCCGCGCCAGCGGCGAGGACCGGCCGCTGCTCGGTATCCCGATGACAGTCAAGGAGTCCTACAACATTGCCGGGCTGCCCACGACCTGGGGGATGCCGCAGCACGCGAACTATCTGCCCGCTGAGGACGCGGTGGTGGTGTCGCGTTTGAAGGCCGCAGGCGCCGTTATTCTCGGCAAGACCAATGTGCCGTTGATGCTCCAAGATTGGCAGAGCTTCAACGAGATCTACGGCACCACCAACAACCCGTGGGACCACTCGCGCACGCCGGGCGGATCCTCCGGCGGGTCAGCAGCGGCTCTGGCGTCGGGGTTCGGCGCACTGTCTATCGGTTCCGACCTTGCGGGTTCACTGCGCAACCCGGCGCACTTCTGCGGTGTCTACGCTCACAAGCCGACATTTGGGCTCGTGCCTGCGCGCGGTATGGTGCCGCCGCGGGCACCGGCGTTGCCGGTCGAGGGCGATCTGGGCGTCTGCGGTCCGATGGCGCGCACCGCGCGCGACCTCACATTGCTGCTGGACGTGATGGCAGGACCGGACCCGCTGACGCTCGGCGTTGCCTACGATCTGTCTCTACCCCCCGCGCGCCACCAGAAATTCTCCGACTTCCGTGTCTTGGTCCTCGACGAGCATCCGCTCATTGCCACCGGGACCGAAGTGCGAGCCGGGGTGAACCGTGTCGCGGCCGCACTCGTCGACGGCGGGGCCCACGTCGAGCGGAGCAGTCCGCTGCTGCCCGACCTGACCGAAGCCGCTATCCTGTACGCGAAGTTGATGTTTTCCAACAGCGGCGCACGGGTTCCTGACGAGCGGTACAAGCAGCTGCAGGACCTCGCCGCCGGACTCAGCCCGGATGACTTGAGTCTCAATGCAGCCTGGCTGCGCGGAATGGTCCTCAGCCACCGCGAGTGGATCCAGGCGGACACCCGCCGAGAAGTGCACCGCCAGCTGTGGCGAAAGCTCTTTAACGAATTCGACGCCGTCGTGTGTCCGTGCTCGTCAACGCCCGCGTTTCCGCACGACCACACCCCCGACCGCGGCAAACGACAGATCGATATCGACGGCGTCGATCACCCGGCCGACACCCAGTCCGTCTGGGCCGGGTTGGCCACCATGCCGGGCCTGCCCGCCACAGCCATCCCAGCCGGCCGATCTCCCGATGGACTGCCAGTGGGTGTGCAGCTCATCGGCCCGATGTTCGAAGACCGCACCCCCCTGCGGCTAGCCGAACTGCTCGAGCAGACGATTGGCGGCTTCGAGGCACCGAAGTCGGGCCCCTAACAGGTGCCCGTTGGCGGCAAGTCCGTGACGATTCCGCGGTCTTCCGGACGACTGGCCCGATGACTCACTCCTCGTAGACGCTGTCGGGCTCCCGTAGCTCTTTAGATTGAGTCACGGAAGCCACCTGGCGCTTCACCGGAAGTGTCCAACAGCCCGGATGCCCTGCAGTCACCGTCCGATAGAGGTTCCCCACTGAAACTGCCATGGTGCGACTTTTCAGTTACAGGGCGCACATGAATCCACGGGGAGGTCTCCCAGCGTAAAATAGCCAACATGGACGGCAACCTCCACGCGATTGCGCGTCGTACACATATGAGCCACTTTGCCGAGAGCTTGAACCCGTCCACAGATAGTACGGCCGGCTCACAAAGAGACACTCCCCCTTTGCTCCCCCTTTTCAAACGAAAACTACCGTTGCCTACGGCATGTCATCGTCATTGAAACCGCCCAAAAGCCCCTAAAACTCAATGTTATTGAGAGTCAACGACACACATCAACATCCAGGCAGTGAGATTCTCTTGGCCGCCGGTTCGAGTCCGGCCCGGGGCACCAATTGTGGCTCTGACCTGCGGCTTTACTTCGGAGGCGAGCTTCGCCAGGGGGCCAAATCACGGTTTACTCACGCTTTTGAACGAAAAGTGGGTCACGTTTTTGGCTTGGACAGGGCCAATTAAGACTCCAATTGTCGTCACGTTTTTCATCTCAGGCCCAGGAAAACCGCGGGATGTTAGCTGCAACTCTAAACTGACCATAGGCGGCATTTAGATTTGACCGTTCGCGGCAGTGGTTTTGACCAGTGGTTCGCCGTGGTACTTACGGCGTGGGTGTGCTGGGATTCCCTTGTCCATCCCTCGTGTCTATACGGGGAGAGCCCTTCCTTCGGGGTGAAATGACGATGCCAATCGTTTTCAATTTCACCCATGTTTGGGAAGGAAGGGGCTTGTTATGAAGTCTCCAGGAGAGTTCATGGAAATTTTAGCTGCTTTTGATCTAACCCAGTCGTATCGTGGCGCCGCCGAGGTTTGCGGCGTTTCGCACAACACTGTCCGTTCGTATGTGAAAGCCCGCGAAGCAGGTGCCCAAGCACCGATTGCCCGTCAGCGTGGCAGGATCACTGATCCGTACCTGCCCCAGATGGAATCGCTGGTCGAACAGTCCCGTGGGAAGATCCGCGGAGACGTGGTCCATGGCAAGCTCGTTGCTTTGGGCTATACCGGCTCGATCCGCACGACCCGCTACGTGCTAGCCGGGTTGAAGAGCAAATACAGGGCTCAAAACGCCCGTGTTCACCGCCCGTGGACCGTGGAACCGGCGCGGTGGCTCCAGTGGGATTACGGAGACGGCCCTGTCGTTGACGGTGTGAAAACAGTGTTGTTCGTGGCCTGGCTGGCGTACTCACGCTTTAGGATCGTGATCCCTTTGCGGGATAAGACCATGCCTAGCGTGTTCGCCGCACTGGACCGCTCCTTTCGCATGATCGGAGGGGTTCCAACCTACGTTTTGACCGATAATGAGCGCACAATTACGGTCGATCACGTTGCCGGGATTCCGGTCCGGAACCCGCAGATTGTCGCGTTCGCAAGGCACTATTCCACCGCCGTGCACACCTGCATGCCGGCAGACCCGGCATCGAAGGGTGGGGTGGAAAACGCTGTGAAGATCGCCAAGGCAGACCTGGTCCCCAAGGAGACGAACCTGCGCCCGGAATACGCCTCTTTCCTCGAGTTGGAGCAGGCTTGTCAGGTGTTTATGGAGGATGTGAATTCCAAAGTGCACCGGGCCACGTTGGAGATCCCCAAGGACATGCTTCGACTGATTGAACGGCCCAAGCTGCACCCGGTCCCGGCCGTGCCGGTGACAGCGAGTTTCGGCCAGGTCCGGCAAGTCCCACCGAATACGCCCATGGTCACCTACGAACACTCCCGCTATTCCGTCCCGCACACCCTGATGGGGCAAAGAGTCTGGGTGCGGAGCACCGACACACACGTGGTCATCGTCCATGTCGGCCTATACGGGCCGATGGAAGTAGCCCGCCACCAGCTCACCCGCCCCGGCGTGCCAGCCATCATAGACGCCCACTTCCCACCAGCCTCCGCCGGCGCCCTGGAACGCGTCATCCGCCCCACCAACAAGGCAGAAGAGGAATTCCTAGTCCTCGGGGCCGGGGCGGCGCTTTGGCTCAAGGAAGCTGCCGCGGCAGGGACAAACAAGATCCGCCACAAAATGGAACGAGCCACAGCCCTCGCCGCCATGCTGGGCAACGACGCCGTTGACCAAGGCTTGGGAGCTGCCGCCGTGCACCACCGCTTCACCCATGAAGACCTAGTCTCCATCATTACCAACACCGCCACCGGCGAGCTGGCCGGAGACGGCAATAACACCCGGCACACCGTGACCGATCAGGGCCAATGGCTCTCCCAAGGCACTGGCGGATGGGCCAATTTCGGCACCACCAACACCACTAACACCGCTGAGGACAGCGACACCACTGATCTTGAAGGAGCTACCGAATGAGCCCCACAACCCTTGCCCAGGGACCATTGGCGGACGCCGCCGTGGAACAAGTGATTGCGTTGATGCGCACCACCCGGATGCCCCACGCCCGTGCCGTGGTCGCCGATGTCCTGGCCACTGCGAAAGCCCAGCGCTGGGACCCGACCGAAGTCATCCGCGTCCTCCTTGAAGCCGAAGCAACCGGGAGGAACCGGTCCATGCTCGCCACCCGGCGCAAACGCGCCGGTTTCTCGACCGGGAAAACCTTCGATGTCTGGGACGAGAGCCTCTCGACCCTGCCAACGGCAACAACCTCGTTCCTACGCACCCTGGAATGGGTGCGGCGCCGGGAGAACCTGATCGCCTGTGGGCCCTCCGGCACCGGCAAGACCTTGCTACTGGAGTCTCTGGGTCAGCAAGCCATCGATGAAGGTCTCTCCGTGTCGTGGTTGAGCCTGGAAGACCTCGGCGCGCTCGTACGCCGCCACCGCATCGATGACAGCGTTAACAAGGCCATAACCCGGGTCACCAGCGTGGATTTGATCTGCATTGATGACATAGGACTATTGCCCGTTTCCGGCGACGCCGCCGAGGGCTTTTACAGGGTCGTGGAAGCCTCCTACGAGAAACGCTCCCTGGCCATCAGCTCGAACATCCACCCCTCCGGCTTCGATGAGCTCATGCCCAAAACCATTGCCACCGCGACCGTGGACCGACTCATGCACCACGCCCACCTCTGCCAAACCAGCGGCGAGTCCGTCCGCCTCATGCAAGCCCAAAACGGGAAAGGAACCCACCCCATGACCTAACCCAAGCAAACGGTCAGGCGCCGACCACTCCCGGCACACCCGGGCGCCTGACCAGTGGTCAAAAATACTTGCCGCCAACGGTCAACCCACTGCCACGGGCGGTCAAAACAAACTGCAGCCAGTGGTCAGTTCTAAATTGCAGTTGACAGCGGGAATCCGCGGTTTCCCTGGGCCTGAGCGATGAGGGACTATGGCTGCCAACTATCGGCCCTCCGATCGCCCTAAATCACAGGACTGAACTGTTGTTTTCGATGGCCGGATTGATGCCTTTCCCGGCGCGATCATCATATGAGGTGTGTCAAGGATCTGGGACAGTTGGTTAGTTTCTTTTTGGTCAGGCAGCAGCGCGTTGTTGCTGGTTTTGGG
>NZ_QJVD01000042.1 GCF_003219815.1 Arthrobacter livingstonensis | reverse complement strand
AGCGCTCCCTTACGGACGCGTACGCAAGTGGTCTATCAGGGGAAACAACGGAAAAATTTGTATTTCCCCAGATAAGATATCGGAATATGCGGGGTAGTGCGTATCCGGTTAGCTCAGGTGTAGTTTTGGATCATGGCATGTCCGGACTTCCGCGGTCGATTCTGGAGTTTCAGGCGAGGTTCGGTGACGAGCCGTCGTGCTTGGGATATTTGTTTGCCTGCCGATGGCCGGAGGGCTTTGTTTGACCACGATGTCAGGGGCGTCGCGGTTGGCCCCTTTCAACGCGGGCAGGTGTGCCACGGCTTATTTTCCGATGATGGTGGGCGACCAGAGGGAGTGGACAGGACGGTGAACTCTTCCCCGCTCACGGGGGCTGATTCCTGTGGATTGTGCCCTGATGGTTCCGATCGTGGGCCGGCCGGACCAGATGGCGGATTGCGCCCATGTTGCTGCCCTGTTCATGACGCAATGTAGACGAGGCGTTTGTTGACGAACTCATCCATGCCGAGAGGTCCTAGTTCGCGGCCGTACCCGGAGCGTTTTATGCCACCGAAGGGCATCTCGGCTCCATCGGCTTGGGCGGTGTTGACGGTGGCCATGCCGGAGTGCAGTTGTTGAGCGACTTTGCGTGCACGCTGTTCGTTGGTGCTGAATACTGCGGCACCGAGACCGTAGTCGGTGTCGTTGGCAAGGGCGATGGCCTCTTCGTCGTTGGTGACCTTGTAAATGACGGCGGCGGGGCCGAAGAGTTCCTCACGGTAGGCACGCATACCGGCGGTGATCCCGGTGAGCACGGCCGGGTGCACGAAGGAACCCGGGCCGTCGAGGCGTACGCCACCGGTGTGGAGCACGGCTCCCTTGGAGACGGCGTCTTCGATTTGTGAGAGCAGCCCAGTGGCGGCTGGTTCCGAGGACAGTGGCGGGAAAGTACCGGCCTCGTCCAGAGCAGGGTTGCCGGGGACAAGTGCGGCCGCTTGGGCGGTGACCTCGGCGACGAATTCGTTATAGATGGTATCCATGACGATGATGCGTTTATTGGAATCGCAGGACTGGCCGGCGTTGCTCATGCGGGTTTCAAGGGCTGCCCGGGCGGAGGCTTTGACGTCGTTGCTGTCCAGGATGATGTACGGGTCAGAGCCGCCGAGCTCCAGGACTACTTTCTTAAGGTTCCTTCCAGCGATCTCGGCGACAGCGGCGCCGGCCCTTTCGGAGCCAGTGAGGGAGACGCCCTGGATGCCGGGGTCGGCGATGATGGTCTCGATTTGTTCGTGGCTTGCGTAAACGTTGGTGTAGACACCTGTTGGAAGCCCTGCATCTTCCATTAGTTGCTCGATCGCACGGGCGGACCGGGGGCAATTTTCTGCGTGTTTGAGGATGATGGTATTTCCGAGGACCAGATTTGGTGCGGCGAACCGGGCTACCTGGTAGTAGGGGTAGTTCCAGGGCATGATGCCCAGTAGAGGGCCGACGGGCAGTTTCTGGATCATTGCGCTGGCCCCGTTGAGTGCCTTGATCGGCTGGTCCGCGGCCAGTGTGGGGCCTTCGGCGGCGTAGTAGTTGAAGATGTCGGTGCAGAAGCGGGCTTCATCGATGGCTTCGGAGCGGCGCTTGCCCATCTCCTCGGTGATGATGGCGGCCAGTTCGTCCCTGCGATCGGTGAAGAGCTGCCCGATGCGTGCCACGATGCGGGCCCTCTCGGTGATGGGAACCTGACGCCAGGTTTGGAAGGCCCTGTCCGCAGTGGTGATTGATTCCTGCAGAGCCGCGTCGGAGATGGTGGAAAATTCCTCTACGAGCGTGCCGGTGGCAGGGTTGAGCACCCGGTAGCCGGGGGAGTGGGATGAGGGGTGCGTGGTGGCGGTCACGGCAAGGGTCCTTCTTTGCTGGGGTGTGGGTGCTGAAAATATTGACTGGCTGCGGGGCCCTGCGTGACGGAATTTCTCGGGGTCGAAAGGGCCGTCACGCAGTTCATTCTGGGGTTACGGTCGGGCAGCTTTGGGGTACCAGACACGTTCGCCGTCGGGTGTGGCGGAGTAGTCGGGCCATGCGAACTCGGTCGGCGGCATGAAGTCGGCGGGCAGCAGTACCGGCATGGGGTCTTCTGCCGTTCGGTGGTCGAACTCTTTTTTGGCTGCAGCCAGGGTTTCTGGGTTGGTGAGCAGGTCCATGAAGGTGCCGGCGATCGTTTTGCCGGCGACCTCGATGGTGGGGTCGATGGTTTCTGCGATGCCGCCGAGGGCGTTCATGACCCAGCCCGGGTAGGCTCCTTGTCCCGGGGCTGGTTTCAGGGCGGGGCGGGAGACGTAGAACCTGACGGTGGGGGCGTAGTGGGTCATTTCTACGTAGTCGTCGCTGGTCCAGTTTTTCTGCCAGGGTGCCAAGTGTTCGCGCAGAGCTGTTTCAGCGTCCTGGGGGCTGATGAGTTGTTCGCATTCGTCCAGGAACGGCTTTTCCATGGGCTCGATACCCAATTTTTGCTGAATTTGTTGCGCGGCGGCAATTGCGGCGGGCCCATACTGGGGCGCTCCCACGGACTCGAGGTTGTTGTAGAGGGCTTGGGCGAGCACGTGATTGGTACGTCCGGGCCGGTTCCGCGCCACCCAGGTGTTGCTGAGGGTGCAGTGGGCCATGGCTGCGGCGTGCTCGGCGTTGCGGTCAAGGACGGTCAGGACGTGCTCTGCCATTTCCAGGGTTGGGCAGCGCCAGGAGTACTGGATTTGCGCGATCCGTGCCGGCAGGTTGTCCGCCGTTGCCTGGCCTTGGGTGAAGATGGCGTCGGAGAGGCTCCAGCCGCCGAAGCTGGGCAGCATGGCATCTTGCATGATCCGTGAGGAGGTGTACATGCTCATCAGGGCCACGTTGGCTCCCGGGGCGCGGGCGGCGGAGTGGGAAGCGGGGATGGGGGAGTTGGGGTTGGCGTTCAGCTGCCAGGTTTCCGGTTCGTCGCAGACGAAGGTGTAGATCTTGCTGTAGTAGCTGCCGCATTGGGTGTCCCACCTGGCGGTGTTGCACAGCGGGAGCATGTAGAAGGGGTGGAAGCTGACGATCGCGTCGACGCCGTCGTAGTAGCCGCGCAGTCCGTGGACGACCTTGGAACCCTGTACTTTTTCTGCCGGTTCGCCGGTGTATTTGAGAGTCCCTGCGATCCCGTGAACGGTCATTGCATGCTTGGCTCCCAGCAGCCCTGCCAGGGTGGAGATCCCCAGTGCCGAGTGTGGGTCCGTGTGGCCGGGCGCGTAGGGGCTCAGGCCGTCGCGGGGGGAGGGGTCCGTGGCGGCGGACTGGCAGTTGCCGGGCACGGCGTCGTATTCCGCGTAGGTCAACAGAACCGGCCCGCCCTGCCCAAGGGACCATTCTGCGCTGAATGCTGTGGGCATGTCCGCGCTGCCGGCCTCCACGGTGAAACCCTCGGCCCGCAGTAAATCCACGTACCACTGCGCGGACCTGTATTCGCGCCAGGCCGGTTCAGCCAGGTCCCAAATGTGGCGGTGCCAGGCAGAGAGCCGGTCCATGTTCTCGGTAATCCACTGCTGCGCGGTTGCCTTTGACGCGGTGGCCTTTGACGCGGCTGCCAGGGTGGTGTCGGTGGTGTCGGGTGCAGAAATGCTCATGGTGGTTCCTAGGAGTGTGAGTCGGACGTGGTGGTGGTGAAGAGGTGCAGGGGCACATGGATGAGCTGCAGACCGCCGCGTTCCAGTGAGTCCGTCAGCGTCGGGGCAAAATCGGTGGCGTCGCTGAGCCGGTGGCCGGTCCCCCCAAAGGCGGTGGCTAGGGCAGCCCAGTCGGGTTGGACGAGATCGACACCGACGGGCGTGATATCCCGGTCTTCTTCGTTGGCACGGATCTCGGCGTAACCGCCGTTGTCGACACAGACCACGACCAAGTCAAGACCTTGTTCGACGGCGGTCATCAGTTCCTGCACGGCAAACATCAAGGCGCCATCGCCCAGGATGCACACCACGGGCCTTTCAGGGGCGGCAATTTTGGCGCCGATCGATGCCGGCAGCCCGTAGCCCAGCGTGGCGTAGGCCGGCGTGTACAGCAGCGAATGGGGCAGCTCGTGTGGGATGAACGACGCCGTGCCGAGATACGTGATTTGTGAAGAGTCCCCGCCCACAATAGTGTTGGCCGGCAGCACCGATGCTGCTTCTTCCGCGATCCGGCTCAACACCGGCGAGAGCGCGCGGGCCTGGCTCCGCAGAGTTTCCCGGACGGTGGCAAGGTCCGTCGTTTCCCGGCGAAGGTTGGCCAGTTCTGTAGTCAGCTGGGGTACGACGACGGCTGCGTCACCGATCAGTGCGACGTCGGAGTCTACGTTCTTGTGCGCCTGGGAGGCAAGGATGTCCAACCGGATGACACTTCCCTGCGGGGTGAGAGTTCCGCCCCAGAGCTCGGACTCGCCCACCTTGGAACCAATGACCAGCAGCACGTCTGCCTCATTGCACAGTAACTGAGCGGCCGGAAGGCGAATGTCCGAACCCAACGACAGCGGGTGGCTCTCGGCCAGGGAACCCTTGCCATTGAGCGTGGTGACCACCGGGGCCTGGAGCAGTTCAGCCAACTCGGCCAGCCCGGCACCGACACGAGTGGAACCACCACCGGCCAATATCACCGGCCGGGCCGCACCGCGGAGCAGATTACTTGCCACCTTCAAGAGCTCGGGGTCCGCGGTTTTCCCGGTTCGGACCGGCTTGGCGTCCAAAAGTTCCACCGGGCAGTCGGAGAGACCTTCAAGGACGTTCAGCGGTACCTCGATATGGACGGGGCGTGGCCGGCCGTACCGAAACAATTCAAACGCGTCGTGGACGGCCTGGACCGCCTCGGTAGCTGAGTGGACCCGTCGGCTCCATTCCATGATGGCTCCCGCGGCCGCTGAGGCGTCTTTCGTTTCGTGCAGCGAGCCGATATCGGCGAATTCGCCACCTTCGGGCACACCGGGGGAAAGTATGATCAACGGACGGGATTCGCAGTATGCGGTCCCGGCCGCGGACAGGGCGTTGAGCAGCCCCGGCCCGGAGGTGGTGATGACAACGCCTGGCAGTCCTTTCTGTTGGGCCCACCCGTCCGCGCCGTAACCGGCACCCTGTTCGTGTCGGGTGGTCACGGGCCGGATGCCCAGCGCCACGAGATGCCGGTAAAACTCCAGGTTGTGCGTGCCCGGAATGCCGAAGATCGCATCCACCCCGTAGTTGCGTAACGTCGTCAAAATAGCGAAACCGGCGTTGTTCACAGTGGGTGGGGTCGCGTACGGCTGGGTAGTTTCTGTCGTCATGGTGTCCATGGTGGGTCTCCTGTCAGAAATTCACGTGGTCAAGGCTGGGTGTCGGGTCCGAAGGTGCTGCATCCAAGGTGTACTGGCAACTGCCGTCGACCCAGGTCTGAAGGACCTCGATTCCGCTGATCCGTTCCGGTTTACAAGCAAGTGGATCTCCGGAAAGGACGGCGAAATCTGCACGCTTTCCGGATGTGAGCGAGCCGAGGTCGTCCTCACGTCCGAGCACCCGGGCTGCATTGATGGTGTGGGCGGCCAATGCTTCCCCCGCCGTGATGCACAGATTATCGGGACCCAACTTGTGGCCGTTGCGGGTCACCCGTGTGACAGCGGCCTGGATGGCCTCCAAAGGTCGGGGATCGGCCACGGGGGCATCTGAACTGATTGTCACAGGTACCCCGGCGGCGATGAATTCACCCAATGGGTTGAAGCGTTCGCCCGGGGTGCCGATGGCCTGCTGCACGCCCTCACCCCAGTTGTAGTAATGCTGGGGCTGGTTGACCGGGTAGATGCCGGCTGCTGCCATGCGCCGGATCTGATCAGGTGTGGGCAATCCGCAATGTTCAATGCGGTGCCGGGCGTCGGCGTCGGGCCTCTCGGCCTGGGCTGATTCGATCGCGTCGATGACCATCTCCAACGCGGTGGGGGACTGGGCATGGGTGGCGGTCTGGAGCCCGACGGCGTGGGCCTTGCGGATCAGCTCCTTGTACGCCGCCGGCTCATGATAAAGCTGGCCTGTGCGGCACGGGTCCCCGACATAACCGTCTGGGAAATACGCCGTCCACCCGCCAAGAGTGCCGTCTGCGTAGAGTTTGATCCCGGAAAAGCTCAGGCGGGCGTTGCCGAACTGGCCATGCAAGCCCATGTCCAGGGCGTCATCGAGGAGATGGGATAGCAGGTACATGCCGATGCGAACCTTCAACTGGTTCTGTTCGGCCAGTTGAAGATACATGTCGAATTCACGCCGGGAAACCTGGGCGTCACCGATGGCCGTTACCCCGCCCGCCAGAAATTTTTCCTGGGCCACGCCCAGCTGGCGCAGGTGTTCTTCAGGTTCATCTGCCAGGTGGAAGTTTGGGCCATGGTGGCCGATCTTCACACCCTCCAAACCGGTGAGGATGTTGCACGCAGCATCTGAAAGCTCACCGGACAGCTCCCCGTTCGCGTCACGAAAGAACTCACCGCCTTGCGGATTGGGTGTATCGCGGCTGACCTCATGCAACTCAAGGGTGAAGGAATTGACCACGCCACCATGCCCGGAAGCGTTCATCAGATACACCTCACGGTCCGAGGCAACACCATCAAGTTCAAAACGGGTCGGATGGCGGCTTTCGACCAAATTGCGGTGCTCATAGCCGTAACCGCGCACCGGCAGACCGTTCGGAATCGTCTTAGCGGCTTCCCGCAGCAATGCCACGATCTCGGGGATGCTGCCGGCTTTCTCCGGGCCGCAATCGACCCAACTCAGCATCTGTCCATACATCAGCGGATGGGCGTGCGCATCAATGAAACCCGGGACAATGGTTGCGCCACCAAAATCACGAATGTCCGGTGACTGGCTGTCTAGCCTGGCCGCTGCGTCGCGGCATTCCCTTAGGCTTCCGACGGCGACGATCTTCGAACCTATCATCAGGAATGCTTCAGCAACAGGCTGGGCTGGGTCATTTGTGTGGATTGTCGAGGCAGTGACAATGGTGGGGCGGTGACCGAAGGGCAGGTCTTCAAATGTGGTGAGTTTACGCACGGTCTTCTCCATCGCGGATCAGGGGTGGATGAACGGTCTGGTGGAGCTCAATGACGGGGGAGTCAGGGTGGCCGGCGTTTTTCCAAGAGGCAACGTTTTGCGCTTGTTGGCGAACATATTCGGTTTCGGTGAAGTCCGAAAGGTAGGCCATGTGGGGTGTGACGAGAATGCGCGGATGGCCCAGCAAGGGGTGTTTCCCGGCTGCGGGCGGCTCCTGATCCAGAACGTCCAGGCCGGCTCCCGCCAGATGTCCGGAGTCGACGGCATACCGTACGGCGGCCGAATCAACGAGCGAACCACGGCTGACATTGATCAGGTATGACCCCTTGGGCATATGTGCCAGGAAGCCAGCGTCAATCATTCCGCTCGTTTCGGGGGTCAGCGGCATGTGCAGCGACAGGACGGTGGAGGTGTCTCGCACCTCTTCCAAGGTGGTTCTCCTGATCCCGGCTGTTCTGAGCCGTTCGCGGATTTCCGGGGTATCCGGCAGTACCGGGTCATAGCCGATCACTTCGCCAAAAATGGAGGCTGACAATTGAGCGAACCGGGTGCCGATGCGGCCCAGCCCCAGAATGCCAAGGCGGGACCGGCTGAGCCGGGGAGGCGTCAGTGTGTCTCGGATGTTCCAATCGCCGCACTGCACGCCGGCGCTGTAGAAAGGGAGTCCCCGCGTCAGTGCGAGCGACAGTGCCAGGGCATGGGTGGCCACTTCCTCGGTTGCGGCACCAGGGATGTTGGTGACCCAGATTCCCCGTTTCCGTGCTGCTTCAACGTCAATGTTGTTGAAGCCCATGGACAGTAGAGCGATGATGCGCAGCGAGGGCATCGCATCCATCATCACGGCCGTGACGGGGGCGTAGCCGACCAGTAATGCGGTGGCGTTGCCAGCCTGTGCGGTGATGCGTGCCGGGTCCTGGGTTTCCAGGTAGTCAACCTGGAAACCGGCTTCGCGCAACAGCTGAGTGCCCGCTGCGAAGTCAACGTCATCCATGTCGGTGTAGACGGCACGGAGCTTCACCTGAGTAGTGCTGGAAAGAGTTTCAGTGGACATGGCTGAGGAACTTCTTGGTGCGTTCGTGCTGGGGATTGTCAAAGAACTGCTCGGGTGCTCCCTGTTCAACGATGACCCCGCCGTCGAACAGCGTGACTTCGTTGGCAACCCGTCGGGCGAAGCGGACCTCGTGGGTCACCACGATCATGGTCATCCCGGTTTCAGCCAGGCGTTCTATGACCTCCAGGACTTCGCCGACCAGTTCGGGGTCGAGCGCGGATGTGGGTTCGTCGAAGAGCATCACGGAAGGGTTCAGCACAAGCGCCCGGGCGATGGCGACACGCTGCTGTTGCCCGCCGGAGAGTTCAGACGGAAAATGGCTGGCCCGGTTTTCCAGACCGACTTTCTTGAGCATATCCATGGCTTGGGCGCGGGCCTCGTGGTGCGAGATCCCCTTGACACTGGTTAGCCCGAGCATCACATTGCGCACGGCCGTAAGGTGGGGAAAGAGGTTGAACCGCTGAAACACCATCCCGATTTCCTGACGCTGGACGGCAAGTTGGCGCTCGGGCAAGTGCAGTGTGTGGCCTTTGTGGTCCTTGCTGCCGATCCGCCTTCCTTTGAGATGGATTTCTCCAGAGTCGGCAGGTTCCAGCAATGCCATCAAGCGGAGCATGGTTGACTTTCCCGAACCGGACGGTCCAAGAACGGCCTTAACCTGGCCCTTGTCAACATCAAACTGAACGCCTTTCAGTACGGCGTTGCCATTGTAGTTTTTGTGAAGGTCCTTGACCTGAAGGACAGCTTGGGTGGTCATGGATTGCTCCTGGGCGGGTTCGAGGACGGATTTCACGAGATGCCTACCTTGTCGCCGAGGACGGCACCGGCGGTCTTCTTGGGCTTTGTCGTCTTTGACGTCCAGGCGAACCTCTTTTCCAGGAGGCCCTGCAGGACGGACAGCACCGACACGATAACCAAGTAGTAGACGATCGCGGCGGCGTAGTATTCGGCGTAGCGGAAGGTGATGTTCACGCCCACCTGTGCCGTCGTCAGAAGTTCCCGCAGCGAAATGACCGAGGCAAGAGAAGAGTACTTGACGAGTCCGATGAATTCGTTGCCGGTCGGCGGTAGTGCGATCCGGATGGCCTGAGGGAGTACAACCTTGAGCATGACCTTCGCAGGCGACATGCCTAGCGCCCGGCCCGCCAGTGGTTGTCCGTCGTCGACGCTTAGGAGCGCTGAGCGAATAATTTCCGACATGAAGGCCGCTTCAACGAGCCCCAGCCCGACTGACGCGGCCACGAACGGGGAGAACCAGTCGGCGCGGAGAGCGGGGATAAGTTGCGGGAGTGCATTCCACATGATGAGCAGAACGAGAAGGGCCGGAATGGCGCGGAAAAACCACACGTACAGGTGTGCGGGTCCCTGTAGGTACGTTTTGCCTGATGTCCGTCCAATGGCCATGAAGAATCCGATGACGGTGGCCAGGATAAGGGATACGATGGCTACCCCCACGGAAAGTGCGGCGCCTTTTATGTAGTCCGGACTGACCAGCTGGGCAAAGAAGATGTTGGGATCAAAAAGCATTAGCTCTGTACTCTCCTGAGGAATGTGGGTTCCTGTCCACTGACGTCTGAAGTTCGCATGATGCTACTTGACGTCCAGGATTGTGGGATCCAGGTTGTACTTAGCGGCGATCTTGCCCAGCGAACCGTCGGCTTTCAGGGCTTTGAAAGCGGAGGCGATTTCAGGGCTCAACGAGCCGCCTTTCTTGCTGAAAACACCAAATTGTGTGTCCGGGTCAAAGACCTGGGCCGCCACTTCGAGCTTGCCTTTGTTCTGGGTGACCATGTAGGCGGCGGCAACGTTGGTTTCAACCAACACGTCGGCCTTTCCGTTCAGCACGGCCAGCACGGTGTCGGAGGTCTTAGGGTATTCGGAAAGTGTTGGCGCTGCCTTGCCTGCGGCTTTACACTCGTCGCCCATGGCCGCTACGGTTGCGGCGTTGCTTGAAGCAGCCTGTGCGACGACCTTGCGTCCGCAGAGGTCCAGCTTGGACTTCAGATCGCCCGCAAGTCCGGGCGCTGCGAGTGCCGTGGGGCCGGCGTTCATGATGGGGGCGGCATCGGCAACCTGCAAGCGGGCTGGACTGGTGTACAGGCCGCCAAGGATCATGTCGCACCGTCCGGTTTGGAGCCCGGGCATTAGCCCGTCAAACGACGTGACTTCGAATTTGACCTTGACGCCCCAGTAGTCGGCCAGCGCCCGTCCTGCGTCGGCATCGAAGCCCACAATGTCACCTCCGGATCCATTCGCGTAGTACTCCAACGGCGGGTATTCCGGGTCAATGCACAAGGTCGCCTGGCCGGCGTTGACAAGGCCCTTGGGTGTGAGATCGTTCCCTGCGGCCGCGGGCCCACCAGTCGATGCAGAACATCCGGCAAGGGCCAGGACGCTTATGGAGGCGACTGCTGCGGTCTTGAAGAAATGCTTCATTGAAAATCTCCTGAAGGGTGGATGGGCTGCTGGCCTGAGCGAGCATGTCCCATGATTCTGTGACATGGAACACGAGAAGTCAACAAATAATTTGTTTCCAACAGTATATGAAGCCAAACTGAACGGTTTACGTCGATTTTTTCGTCAATATTTTGGTTTTCTACTCCATTGGTGAATAAGTTGCATGGCCTCGTGGGGCTGGCTGGTATAAATGAGGGATGAACGATTTGGAGTCCTCTCTGATACATCGACTGCGGCATGATGGCAGAGCATCATTCAGCGAACTAGCTAAATCGGTCGGTAGCAACCGGGCCATCGTGGCCTCAGTCGTTAACCAACTCTTAGCTTCGGGAAGAGTTCGTGTGCTGGCCGCCGTCCACCCTCGTGTCTTGGGACTAGCCGTGTTGGCCCATTTGGCAATCAAGGTTTCCAGCAGCTCCGACGACATTCTCCGGCAGGTGGAGTCATTGGACTCCACCGTCTATATTTCCGAAACCACGGGTCCCTTCCAGATCGTTGTCGAGGTGCGGATGAAGACTATGGGCGAACTTTATGGCGTTATGGCTGAAATTCGACGATTGTCCGACGTCGTCGAGGTCAATGTCCTGCTTTACGAACGCGTGATCCAGAGTCTTTTTCTCGGTGAAGAGCCATCCCTGGAAGGTCTGGTGATGGACCAGACCGACATCGACATCATGACAATCCTCCAACGCGATGGCCGGGCGGGATTTGCCGAAATTGGGGAAGCCGTCGGTGTTTCAATGAGTACCTGCCGAAGTCGGGTTCTACGTCTCCTGGAGTCTAGGGTCATTCAAATCGGTGCTATCGAGCGCCGAAGTGACACGGCCGGTGACCTAGTCTTCGGTTGCGGCGTAACCCTTCGTGCCGACTCCACCGAAATTGAAAGATTTCTGTCGGCGATTGACGGGGTGTCTTTCGTAGCTCGCACCATTGGGCGGTACTCTCTCGTGGCAACGATCGCGGTAGATTCGCAGCGTGACTACAATCGAGTCGTTCGCAACATTAGGGCACTACCTTCAGTTTCACTTCTGGACACGTGGTTACATACGAACATCGTTCAAGAGCGATTCGAAGACAGCCTCGATAAATTGATGTCTGCCGCTAACTGATAGGGCTTTGCGATTCGCCGCGCTCGGAATTTTTCAAGTCGGTTCGTACCAACCGACTTGAAAAATTCCGCTTCGACTAGTCCGGCCATAACCAGGATGGGTGCGTGATCAAGGGGTGAGTCTCAAATGTGATCAGCTTACGTAACGTCCTCTCCAGTCGTTGATGGCCGTACTGACGGTAGTGCCGTTAGGGTTACCCCCAGTCGCCGGATACCCTCGACAAGTGCTTCGTCTGTCTCGAAGGAGAATGCCACTCGCAGTTGGTTGGTACCTGCAGGTTCTGCGAAGAACGCGCTGCCGGGGACGAAAACGACTCCGGCACCGATGGCTGGCTGGAGCAGCGCGTCAACCGATTTCCCTGTGGGAAGCGTGATCCAAGTGAAGAACCCTCCCGTGGGCCTGGTCCAGGTTGAACCTTCGGGCATGTGGAGTTTTAAGGCGTCCATCACGGCATCGCATCGTCTCGAGTACGTGGCACAGGCCTCCCTGACGTGCGAACGCCAGTCAAATCCGGAAATGTAGCTCTCTACCAGCATCTGGCTCAGTACCGACGGACAGATTGTGGTGGCTTCGGCCGCCAGTTGAAGGCGTTTGCGTACCTCCGTAGGCGCCAGAACCCAGCCGATCCGCAGTCCGGGGGAGAAGATCTTGGAGAATGACCCCAGATAAAAGACGTTGTCAGGATCCAAGGCGTACAGCGCCTGCTGAGTGGATCCATCAAAACTGAGGAGCCCGTAAGGGTTGTCTTCCACGATGGCGATTCCTGCGGCCCGGCAGATATCGACAATCGCCCGCCGGCGATCGGGTGCGAGGGTGATGCCCGACGGATTATTGAAGTTCGGGATGGTATAGAGGAACTTGATCGTCCTGCCTTGTGCTTTTAGAGTGCCGATGGTTTTCTCAAGCTCGGCCGGAATCAGGCCTTTGTTATCGATCGGCACTTGTACGACGTCGGCCTGGAGACCCGCAAAGGTTCCCAGTGCGCCCACATAGGTGGGTCCTTCTGCCAAGATGACGTCACCGGGGTTGCAGAAGAGCTTGGTGACAAGCTCGAGTGCCATCTGTGACCCTGAGGTGATTTGGATGTTTTCAGATGCGGCGGAAATACCCTCCATGGCCATGATCTCGCAGATCAATTCCTGCAACTCCGTGGTTCCTGCCCCGGAGCCATACTGAAGTGCTTCCTGGCCCCGTTCTTTAATGATCTGGTGGGCCATGTCCGCTATTCGCTCCATCGGCAGGCCGCTGAGGTCCGGGTTCCCTCCTGCCAGCGAGATCATGTTTGGCCGCATGGACACTTCAAAGACCTCACGGACTGGTGAGGGATGGTACCCATCAGCCCGGTCCGCGAACCGGGCCGTATGCAGTGAATCGGTAATGGTAGTCATGGTGTCCTTCAGATCGTTTGGTGTGGAGACGGCTAGATGGGCAGTTTCTCAACCGACCGGGGCTTGGTAGCGAGTCAGCTTAGGTGTGAGGGAACAGTGCTTCGTTTTTGCTCCACGAAGTCGGTCACGTCGATGCCGAATTCGTGGGCCGCGAAGCGTTGCAGTGTTTTGATCATGGTTTGCGGACTGTGGTCATAGATGCCGTTGAGCGTTTGGATGGCCAGTCCGTCAATCAGGGCCAGAAGCAAGGTAGCCAACGCGTCAGCGTCGTGGAAGGGACGGATGAGTTCTTCGGACATCGCCTCTTCCAGCGTCTGTTCAAAGATTCCGCGCCAGGCCAGCAGCGTATTTGCCACATGCTTTCGAATTTTCTCGTCCTTGTGAGCTGCGCTGTAGACCTCTACCCAAAAGCCCCAAGCATCCTCGAAAGTAGCTTCACCCTCCACCGCGAACGTCAGCAGGTCGTGCAACCTTTCGACAGCGTTGGTCCCTTCGGAGTACAGCCCCTGCCATTCCTGAACTGAGGCAAGCGTCCGGAACTCAACGGTGGCATGAACCAGCTTTTCGCGAGTTCGGAAATAGTGCTGGATCATGCCGATGCTGAATCCGGTCGCGTCGGCAACCGCACCAAAGGAACACCCATCAACCCCTGCCTTGGAGATGATCACAGCGGCATGGGCGACAATCGTTTCGCGCCGTTCCGCAATGGCCTGTTCCGTCACGGCATGGGTGCGTTTGCGTGTATTCGTCGTCATGAGACCCTTCCCCTGGACATATTCGATACGGCCCTTGACAGTGCCAGCCGTCACACAAATAATAAGTTACACATATTATTTATTCAAGCCCGACTTTCTGGACTGGAGCAACCATGATCAAGAGCACGCTATTTACGAAAACCTGCCTAGTAGCGGTCTCCGCTCTGCTGATTGGCGCGTCCACTGGCTGTACAAACACGGAGGCACCGGCTGCGGTCGTCAACGCTTCCGGGAAGTCGATGCCGGCGTTGGGGGAGGGCGGGCAGCAGGCCGCGCTAGCGGTGAAGCCTGATGCAAAAGTTGAAGGCCTGATCCCGGCGAGTATCAAGGCCAAAGGGACAATGCAGTTGGTGACTGATCCGACGTATGCGCCGATCGACTTCACGGACAACACCGGCAAGATCATTGGACTTGAACCGGACATGGCTCTGGCGGTTGCCAACAAGATGGGCATCAAGATCGACATCACTAAGGGCGACTTCAACGGTATTCTTGCCGGACTCCAGTCCAAGCGCTACGACGCCTCGTGGGCTGCCTTTTCCATTACACCAGCGCGAACCGCGGTGGTAGACATGGTCAGCTACATGAAGGGTGGTACTTCGGTCATGGTTAAAAAGGGCAATGAGGGCAATTTTCACGGTGTTCTTGATCTGTGCGGGAAGACAGTTACGGCGCAAACAGGGACTACACAGGCACTGATCGTCATGCCCAACTTTGAAAAGCAATGCAAAGACGCCGGCAAGGCAGCCATCACGCCACTCTTACTGCCCCAGCAAGACAGCGCAAACCAATCTGTTGCCTCTAATCGGGCTCAGGCTATGCTCGCCGACAATGCCCTCACCGCCTACTATTCGCAGATCCAACCCGAAGCATTCGCCCAGATCGATTCAATTTTGGTCGAACCGTCGCTGGCCGGCGTTGCCATGGCAAAGGGAGACGGCGAATTGGCCAAGGCGTTCCAAGCGGCGATCCAATCCCTAATCGACGATGGCACCTATGGCAAGATCATGGCTGCCTGGAACCTCACGCCGTCGGCCGTACAAACCTCGGAAATCAATCCCGCTGTGGAGGGCTAAATGTACAATCAAGAGGCCGATAGCGCCGTCGACATCGACCATGATTTTCTTACGCTCACAACTAAACCTGTGCTTCGTCGGCGCCGGCCGGGTCAAATCATCGCCGTCGTAGTCGTTTGCTTTGTAGTCGTGTACGGCGTGTGGACCTTGTTCACCAACCCCGGGTTCGGCTGGGGCACAGTGGGAAAGTACTTCCTGGACACGCGCATCCTTGGCGGGCTGCTCATAACACTGGAACTAACCGTAATCGCTATGATCATCGGCTTCGTCGTCGGGATGGTCGTTGCGGTGATGCGCATGTCGGACAACTGGCTGTTGCGGGGAGTCTCCGGTGCCTACATTTGGTTCTTCCGAGGAACGCCGCTCCTGGTTCAGCTGCTTTTTTGGGGCTTTGCAGCCGTGCTGTTTCCAACAATCGGACTTGGCATTCCCTGGGGTCCTACGTTCGTCGAATGGAACACCAATGACGTGATTTCACTCTTTGGTGCTGCGATCCTTGGACTTGGACTGAACGAAGGTGCATACATGGCAGAGATCGTCCGCGCCGGACTGCTCAGCGTCCCTGCCGGGCAGTCGGAAGCCTCGCGCTCCATGGGTTTTAGCCAACTCCATACTCTGCGTTTTGTCGTCATTCCGCAGGCCATGAAAGTGATTATTCCCCCAGTAGGGAACGAAGTCATTTCAATGCTCAAAACGACTTCTCTCGTCATCGTGATCGGGGTCGGCGATCTGCTGTACAACACCCAGCAGATTTACGCGCAAAACCTAAAGCAGATTCCGCTGCTAATCGTGGCGAGCATCTGGTACATCCTGTTGACCTCGATCCTGACGATGGTGCAGTCGCGTCTGGAAAAAAATTACTCCAAAGGTAACGCTCTCCTGCTTGGAAAGGCCCAACGCTGATGTCGGACGTGAAATTCCTCAATGTGCATAAGAACTTCGGCCAGCTGGAGGTTCTCAAAGGCATCAACTTGACCGTGCACAAGCAGCAGGTCGTTTGCCTGATCGGACCGTCCGGGTCAGGGAAGTCAACACTCTTACGTTGTGTGAACCATTTAGAGATGACGACCTCCGGTGCCATCACCGTCGGCGGTCGAATGATTGGCTATGACGTTCATGGTGACCAGCTCCAGGAGGCCTCCGAGGCCGAGATCAACAAGCGACGATCCAAAATCGGCATGGTCTTCCAATCATTCAATCTCTTTGGCCACATGACCGCCAAGGAGAACGTCATGTTTGGTCCCACCAAACTGTTGAAAATGTCCAAAAAAGATGCCGAGGAGCACGCCTGCGAACTGCTGCGAAAAGTCGGGCTCGCGGACAGGATGAACAATTACCCGTCACAACTTTCCGGTGGACAGCAACAGCGTGTGGCGATCGCCCGGGCCCTTTCCATGAAGCCAGAGGTCATGCTCTTCGACGAACCCACTTCTGCCCTGGACCCGGAACTTGTCGGTGAGGTTCTGGACGTCATGAAACAACTGGCTCGCGACGGGATGACCATGATCGTGGTCACACACGAAATGGGATTTGCCCGTGAAGTGGGTGACGTCGTGGTCTTCATGGATGACGGGGTCATTGTCGAGCAAGGCGATCCACGGGAAGTCTTGAGCAATCCCCAACACGAACGGACCAAGTCATTCCTCTCCAAGGTGATCTGACTCCGAGAATCAACTGAAAGGGTCGTACTAGTGACCGCTGGAACTGCTAAGGACTTCAAAAACGAAGCCGAATCAACAATGAATAACCGGTTCGAAAGTATTCTTGAGTTCAGTCATAAGCTTCACCACCATCCAGAAACCGGTTTCCAGGAATACCGGGCAGTTCAGTGGCTGGCCGACGAACTAAAGTCCATTCCCGGGGTGCGGATTGAAGTTGGTTTGGGCGACTTACCCACCGCGCTGAAAGCGGAGGCGGGTACCGGAGAGCTCGTCTTGACCATCTGTGCGGAGTATGACGCCCTCTCCGGGATCGGGCATGCCTGTGGTCACAACGTCATCGCTTCTGCAGCGCTAGGCGCGTTCACAGCGCTGGCGTCCCTGGCTGACCGGCTCGACATTACAGTGCGCCTTCTCGGCACGCCCGCTGAAGAAAACGGCGGTGGCAAGGTTCTCATGCTCGAACACGGTGACTTCGACGGCACCCACGCGGCAATGATGATCCATCCAGGCGACGTGGACGAAGTGGAGATGCTTCCCTACGCCTGCGCCGGGTACGGCGTCTCTTTCCACGGTCGCAGCTCGCACGCTTCGACCCAGCCGTGGGATGGTATCAATGCTCTGGACGCGTTGACGGTGGCCTTGACGGCGATTGGACTGGCACGCCAGCAACTCGAACCCGGACAACAAATTCACGGCTGCGTCGACGGCGCCGGAACGGCGCCTAACGTCATTCCCGAACTCGCAACGGGACAATGGATGGTCCGCGCACTCGACATAGACTCCTTGGCCCGCGTCACCGCAGTGCTAAAACGATGCCTAGAAGCCGGAGCGCTAGCAGCAGGAGCCCGACTGGAGTTCGTCCAAGATGGCCCCGTATACGCTGATCTTCGGACCGATAGATCGATGGCTGAGATCTTCAGCGCCAATTCGGCGAACTTAGGCCGACCCATGGGTCCTGCCAGCCGTCGAGGCGGCTCCACCGATATGGCTAACGTATCCCACCGGTTCCCCACCATCCATCCCATGATCAGCTTGGGTGATGGCTGCCCCTCTATCCATAGTGCAGAATTTGCAGCTGTCGCGTCGTCGGAGGCTGGTGACAAGGCGATCTGGGACGGAGCTCTCGCCATGGCGTGGTCGTGCATCGATTTGGCCATGTCTGGTGATGCGCGGGATCGGCTATTGGGCGTGAAATAGATTACTCAGGCACGACTGTAACGGCATCCAATTGAAATTAGCCAGTCAGCTTGGCCCGGCCAATCTCGAGGAGTTTCCCCTTTTCACTTCGGAAACCTACCGGATCTGATTGGTTCTTCCGTTCCCAAACAACAGAAGGCAGTGACGATGGTTCATACTCGAGAGTCTCATTTGGTCCATGGAGCGTTGGCGGCCCGGCATGGATAGCCCAAGGCGCGACGCAGTGGTCGGGCAGCGCGAGATACCCGACTACCCGCGCTATGCCGGACTTGCCACGTTCGCTCTGCTACCCAGAGTCGAAGATGTTCCTGATGCTGACGTGGCCATTCTAGCCTGAAGTTTCGCAGGTTATGACAGGAGGATCCCCGGGTTTCCGGGGGTCCTCCTGTCGTTTGGTCTGGGGTGTCTGGCTACTTTTT
>NZ_QJVD01000041.1 GCF_003219815.1 Arthrobacter livingstonensis | reverse complement strand
ACGGCCTGGCGGTCCTGCTCGTAAAACCTGGCGATCGTGGAGCCGTCACTGGCCAGCACGGTGGTGGCCTGGGCGGGGCTGTTGAGTTTGAGCGTGCCCGGGTTCGTGTCCAGGAAGGAATTGGTGCCCGACACGGCGGCGGTGGCAACTGCCCCTGCCGGAACCAGCAGTGCGGCGACCAGGACCCCGGCCACTGCGCACACGACAAAGAGCTTGAGCAGGTTTCCCACGGCCGTGCCGCTGTCGCGCCACATCGAAACGGTTCCTGGTCCTTGCTTTCCTCTGGGCATGCGGGGAAGGCCTTCCTGTGCTGAAATGGCTGTGCTGCGAAATGGCTATGCTGTGAAGTTTTGCTGTACCGGTGCTTGTGTCACTGCGATGGCGTGTGCCATGGCGTGACGTATGCCATGGCGTGACAAGGCTGCGGCATCCGAAGCGACGCCACATTCCAGTGTGCACCCCTTTCGTGGGAATTTCCTGAACGTGCCGGCAACATTCGGCGCCCAATCCGTGCACCCGTGAACTGCCCGACGTAAGCTTTCGTTCATGGCCAAATTCTTCGACATCCACCCGGACGACCCCCAGCCCCGCGCCGTGGCCCAGGTGGTCGCGCTGCTCAAGTCAGGCGGACTGATCGCCTACCCCACGGACTCCTGCTACGCGTTGGGCGCACAAATCGGCAACCGCGAAGCCCTGGACCGGATCCGCGCCATCCGTCATCTGGACAGCAAGCACCACTTCACGCTGGTGTGCAAGGACTTTGCCCAGCTGGGGCAGTTCGTCATGGTGGACAATGACATTTTCCGCACCATCAAGGCCGTCACACCGGGGCCTTACACCTTCATCCTGCCGGCCACCAAGGAGGTGCCGCGCCGCATGGCCCACCCCAAGAAGAAGACAGTGGGCGTGCGAATCCCGAACAGCCGCCTGATCCATGCCATCCTCGAGGAGTTGGGTGAGCCGCTGCTCTCGAGCACGCTGTTGCTGCCGGATGAGGAGGAACCGTTGACCCAGGGCTGGGAAATCAAGGAGACGCTGGACCATGTGGTGGACGCCGTCATCGACTCCGGCGACGTCGGCGCGGAGCCCACCACGGTGGTGGACTTTTCCAGCGGCTACGCCGAAGTGGTCCGGCACGGCATGGGGGACGCCTCACGCTTCGAATAGCCCCCAACAATACCCGCCGGTACTCTGGCGGGGTCTTCCCCGCGGTGCTTGACTTGGTGCTACCCGCACTTCGTGGAAGGGGTCACCGAAGATGATCACCCGTCCTGGCCGCCGCCGTCCCGGACTGTCCCGCCGTCCCGGACAACCCTGCGGGCGCCGTGGTCCGCGACGCCTGTTCCGGCTCGCGCTGGGCATGGCATGCTCCGCCGCGCTGGTGCTTGGCCTGTTGCTTTCCGCCGTGGTTTCGGCGTCGCCGGCACAGGCGGCCACCCTGTCCGGCAACGATATTTCCTGGCCGCAATGCCCGACGGCGGTGGGCGGCTACGGACTTCCCCTTCCGCAGGCGTCGGCCCGGTTCGCCGTCATCGGACTGACCAAGGGCCTGCCGTTCACCGCCAATCCCTGCCTGGCCAGCCAGACCGGGTGGGCATCGGCCGCGCACGTGCCGGTCCACGGCTACGCCATGGCGGCCTTCCCCACTGCCACCCAGCTCGCCGGCTACAAGACCAGGGGTCCGTGGTCCGCAGGCACCCGGGCCGGGCAGCTCTCCAATGTGGGCTACGCCGAGGCGACGGCTGCCGTGGCTGTCATGGCGGGGTCCGGGTTCCGGCCGCCGGTGGTGTGGATTGACGTCGAGCCGCGTGCGGCGCAGCCCTGGCCGACGGCGACTGCAGCCCAGCAGCGGGAGAACCGGCTGGTGGTGGAGGGCCTGATGCGCGGACTGCACGATGCCGGCTTTGCCTACGGGCTGTATTCCTTTGCCTCGGGCTGGGCTTCCATTACCGGGTCCTGGCAGCTGCCCGGCGTCCCCGTCTGGGCCACCGCGGGGCGGCTGGACTACCCCACCGAAGCCCTCGACATGTGCACCAGGGCCGGCTTCTCCGGCGGGCACGTGTACCTCTCCCAGTGGTACGACGACGTCCGCGACTACGACATCACCTGCAGTCCGTACGCCTTTACGGCCCTGGCCATGCCGGGATCCTCGCTGTCCGGCTCCACCGGAGACTTCAACGGGGACTGGAACAACGACCTACTGGCCCGCGTCGGCTCCACCGGCGCATTGCGCCTGTACCCGGGCAACGGCCGGGGCGCCTTCACCGGCGGAACGACGATCGGCAGCGGGTGGCAGGGCATGAGTGCCCTTGACGCCGTGGGTGACTTCAATGGCGACGGCCGGGCCGACGTGCTGGCGCGGGAAAAGTCGACCGGCTATATGTGGCTCTACCCCGGCACCGGCCGCGGCGGCTGGCTCCCGCGGGTGAAGGTGGGCAGCGGCTGGAATGCCTTCAGCGCCATCCTGGGTCCCGGTGACTTCAACGGCGACCAAAAGGTCGACGTGCTGGCCCGCGACGCGGCCGGCTACCTGTGGCTCTATCCGGGCAGCGGCCGCGGCGGCTGGCTGCCGCGCGTGAAGGTCGGCTCGGGGTGGGGCGCGTTCAACGCAGTCCTGGGGCCCGGCGACATCAACGGCGACGGCACCGCCGACATCCTGGCCAGGGAATCCGCCACCGGCGCACTGTGGCTGTATCCGGGCAGCGGCCATGGCGGCTGGCTGCCCCGGGTCAAGGTCGGCATCGGCTGGAATTCCATGACCGCTCTGGCCTCCCCCGGTGACTTCAACGGCGACCGGACCCCGGATGTCCTCGCCCAGGACACCGCCGGCAGCCTCTGGCTTTATGCGCGCAGCGGCAACAACGCCTGGTACCCGCGCACCCAGGTCGGGTGGGCATGGAACTCAATCAACGCCATTTTCTAGGTCGATGGGCCGGGCCGCAGCCCGGGCCCGTCGCCCTGGACGCGCCCCCGCGGTTTCGTTAGCGTGGAGCAGGCGCTTCCCCTTCACCCGGCGCCGGGGATCAAGCAGTCGGAACGGAGCTGGAGATGGTTGTCAAGACCCGAGGTCGGGGTGGTTGGGCCCGGCCCGGGCGGTCCGCCACGTTGCGGGTAGCACGGGCCCTTGCGGCAGCGGTCGTCTGCGCCGCAGTGGTGACCGGGTGCGGGCCAGCACCGGAGGTATCCTCCGGGCCGGCGCGAACCCAAGCGGCACAGACGGCCGCCCACCCGGGCAACGACATTTCCTGGCCGCAATGTTCGAACGCGGCGGGAGGGTACGGACTTCCCCTCCCACCTGATTCCGCAGGGTTCACCGTCATTGGCCTGACAAATGGCCTGCCGTTCACGCTCAATCCGTGCCTGGCACCGCAGCTCACCTGGGCCTCGAACGCCAATGTGCCGACCCACGCGTACGCGATGGCCGCCTACCCCACGGCCGCCCAGCTGCGAAGCCACGGCGCCGGCGGCCCATGGTCCCCGGCCACCCGGGATGGACAATTGTCCAATGCCGGCTTCGCCGAGGCCACCGCCGCCGTGGCTGCCATGGCCAAGTCCGGCATTCTGCCGGGCGTGGTGTGGATTGACGTGGAGCCGCACAAGCCGCAACCGTGGCCGACGTCGACCGCGGCCCGGCAGCGGGAGAACCGGCTGGTGCTTGCGGGACTGATGCAAGGGCTGCACGACGCCGGACTTGCCTACGGACTGTACTCCTTCGCCTCCGCCTGGGCCGACATCACCGGGGGCTGGCAGCTGCCCGGCATCCCTGTCTGGGCCACCGCCGGCAAGGACTCCCCCGCCCAGGCCAGGGCCAAATGCACGAAGCCTGGTTTCTCCGGCGGGCATGTATACCTTGCGCAATGGTACAACGACGTCCGCGACTACGACATCACCTGTGTCCCGTACACGTTCACGCCGCTGGCCATCCCGGAGCCGCCGACCCCGGGGCCACGGCGCGCTGCAGCGTTCTGAACACTGCAGCCCCCTGAGCACGGCCGCTTTCCGGGCACGGCGTCCCAGGCGCCGTCGTCCGGCCCGGCCGTCTAGGGCAGTGCGTGCCCCCGCGCGGCCGTCCACAAGGCGTACCAGTCGGTGCGCGTCATCGCGGCGGCCACGTCCGGCGCGCCGGCGCAGGCGCCAATCCGCGCCACGCTGGTGGTGCCGATGACCGGGGAGATCCGGGACGGGTGGCGCATGAGCCAGCCCAGGACAATGGCCTCCGGGGTCGCTGCGTACGTGTCCGCCAGCGTGACAACCAGCCTGGCGGCGTCGCCGACTGCCACCGGATCCACTGCCCGGCCGGTATACCGTCCCTGCGCCAAGGAGCCGTAGGCCTGCAGTTCGATCCCGTGGGTGGCCGCGTGTTCAAGTGTGCCGTGGGGAAGCCGGCGCCGCCGTCGTCGTCGCGGTTGACCAGCACGGAGCTTTCAACCCAGGCGCGCCGCCCCAGGCTCATCTCCAGCTGGTCGGCCACGATGGGCGTCTCCAGCCGGTCCTGCAGATAGGCGATTTGGGCCCCAGACATGTTCGAGACCCCGAGGGCCCGCACCTTGCCTTCGGCCATGAGCTGCCCGACGGCGGCGGCCGCCTCCCGCACGTCCATGAGAGGGTCTGGGCGGTGCAGCAGCAGCGTGTCGACGTAGCCGGTGCGCAGTCGCTGCAGGCTGCCGTTGACCGCTTCAAGGATGTGCTCGGCACTGAAGTCATACCGGCCGGGCAGTCCGTTGCCGGCCTGCCGGATGCCGCATTTGGTCTGCAGCAGGATGTTCCCGCGCAGCCCGGGGCTGGTGGCCAGAACCTCCCCAAACACGGATTCGGACTTGCCCCGGCGATAGATGTCGGCGTGGTCGAAGAGAGTGACGCCGGCACTTCGGGCCGCCTCGATGGCGGCCGCGGCCTGGTCGACGTCGACCGCCAGGTACGGGGCATGGTCCCAGGAGCCACCGAGCCCCATGCAACCGTAGATCAGCCTCTGCGGAGAAAATTCGCGTGCGGGGTCCATGGCACCACCATGCCACGCCGGGCCGCATTTGCCCTAGACGCGGCCCGGCGGTTTGGCTAGCGTGGAGCCAACGCCGGTGAAACGGCCGGCGCCGCCGCACATGGAAGCACGTCCACCCAAGGAGTCGCACATGGTTGTCAAGAGGACCACCCACGCCGGATACACCGTTCCCGGACTGTCACTGCAGGACGGCCACGACGTTGCGGCGATCCTGCAGCCCCGGCTGCACGCGCTCAACGACCTGGCCCTGACACTCAAGCACGCCCACTGGAACGTGGTGGGCCGCGACTTCATCGGTGTCCACAAGATGCTCGATCCGCAGGTCCTGCAGGTCCGGGACATGATCGATGAGACGGCCGAGCGCATTGCCACGCTGGGCGTCCCGCCCAACGGACTGCCCGGCGCCCTGGTGGCAGCACGCAGCTGGGACGACTACGCCATTGGCCGTGCCGGCACTTCGGCCCATCTTGCCGCCCTTGACGTGGTGTACACCGGCTTCCTTAAGAGCCACCGCAAGGCCCTGGCGCAGGTTGGGGAGTTGGACCCGGTGACCGAGGACATGGTGATCAGCCAGTGTGCCGCACTTGAACAGTTCCAGTGGTTCATGCGCGCACATTTGGAGGACGACGACGGCGAACTCCTCAACTCCGGCGCCAAAACGGAGCGTTCGGCCGCCAACAAGGCCAAGTAGGGCCCGCCGCGGTGGTTGAGCCCCCTCCGGACCCCGCGCCCTCCTACCCGCGCATTGCCGTGGTCACCGGGGCCGATCGCGGCATTGGCAAGGCAACGGCACTGGCACTTGCGCGGGACGGCTTTGACGTCGGCTTCACCTGGCACGACGACGAAGCCGGCGCCGCGGACACGGCCCGGCGAATCGGGGAGCTGGGGCGCGCCGGGGCCGCCACCTGGCTAGACACCACCGAGCTGCCAAGCTGCGCCCCGGCGATCGCCTCGTTGGCCACCCAACTGGGCGGCCTGGGCGCCTTCGTCAACAATGTGGGCGTCGGGCTGAACACGTCTGTGCTGGACACTACGCTTCAGGACTGGACGCGCATCCTGGACACGAACCTCAACGGCGCCTTCCTGTGCCTGCAGGAAGCTGCCCGGCTGATGGTGGCAGGCGGAGCCGGCGGACGCATCATGGCCGTCACCAGCGTCCACGCACACCAGCCCAAATACGGCTACGGGGCCTACTGCGCCTCCAAGGCGGCCCTGGACGGACTGGTAAAGGTGCTGGCCCTTGAACTGGCCGAACACCACATCACGGTCAATGCCGTGGCCCCGGGCGAAATTGCCACGCACCTGCCCCGGGACGAAACCCGCCACGCCCACGACATCCCCCGGCCCGGCATCCCGCTGGGCCATGCCGGCCTGGCCACGGAAGTGGCCGACGTCATAGCCTTCCTCGCCTCGCCCGCGGCCGGCTACGTCACCGGCGCCAGCTGGGAGGTGGACGGCGGGATGTCACAGATGGGCGCCCAGGCCAGCTCCCTGCTGCCGGACGATGGCTGGCGGTCGGCAGCGCCGGGATGATCACTGTCCACACTGGGGAAACGTTCGCGGTGGAACTGCCCGCCACCCCGGCCACTGGCTACCAATGGCAGGCCACCGGCGTGCCCGCAGGGATGGAAGCCACCGCTGGCTCCTTCCAACCGGACGCCCGGGACGCCCGCGCGGTTCCGGCCGCCGGACGGCAGGTGTTCCATTTCAAGGCCGGCGCCCCCGGCACGTTGGAACTGCACTTTGAGCTCAAGCGGTCGTGGGAAACCGAGCCGGCCAGGCGGCACACCGAGGAGGTCCTGGTACTTCCCCAACAGGGGCTCACATCCGGCGCTTGACCTTGGCCGTGGCGGGGGCCGTCCACGGGTCTTCGGGCCACGGGTGCTTGGGATAGCGCCCGCGCATCTCGGCCCGGACCTGTGCGTACGGCCCGGACCAAAAGGAAGCAAGATCGTCGGTGACGGCCAGCGGATGCCCCGCAGGCGAGAGCAGGTGAAACAGCACGGGCATGCGGCCCCCAGCCAGGCTCGGCGTGGCAGCCCAGCCAAAGCACTCCTGCAGTTTGACGGCCACGACCGGCCGGCCGGCATCGCCCACATCCGGATAGTCGATCCGCACGTGGGAGCCGCTGGGTACCGCCAGGCGTTCCGGGGCCAGCTCCCCCAGGTGCGACGCCGCCGGCCACGGCAGGAGCCGACGCAGCGGCTCGGTAAGGGCGACCTTGGCGGCGGGCCGGCCCGCGGCGATGGCCTCGAGCTCAGGGACCAGCCAGTCCTCAAGGCGTTCCAGCAGGGCCGTGTCCGTGACGTCCGGCCAGGGTGCCCCCACCACACGGTGGAGCAGGGCCAGCCGGCGGCGCAGCGCGCCCGCCGGACCGGACCAGTCGAGCATGCCCAGCCCGGTGGCCTGCAGGGCCGCGGCCACGGCGCCACGGCCCTGTGCCGCTGTCGGCTTCACCGGCGTAGCGGAAAGCACGATGGCCCCCAGCCGCCGCTCCCGGCGCGCGGTGACCCTGCCGTTGCGGAATTCGGCGTCGACACGGTCGACCGCCAGGTGGCGGGCGGCATCCCGCGCCGTGTCCCCGCCCAGCGGCGCCGCCGACCGGATCACGGCCCCCGTCCCCGCGGCGTCCCGTCCGCGTGCGCGCGACACCTCGGCGACGGCCAGCCAGTCGTGGCCCGAGAGCGGGCTGCCGACGGGCAGTCCGGCCCTCGTGCCGGAGGTCAGGAGGTAGGCCGTGGTCCCCGGCACGTGCCGGGCCACCCTGTCCGGATAGGCCAATGCGACGATGAACCCCACCGTCTCTCCGGCCGCCATGCCGGGCGACGTGCGCACCGGGCCGGCCGCGCTTTCCCTTCGGGCAATGCCTTCCATGCGCCTGACGTCCTCGCCCCAGCGATGCGAGCCGGGGTCCCGGCCCGAGCGCAGGGATGCCGCCAGCCGTGTCAGGTCGGCCCCGGGTGCCCGGTGGTCCCCCGCCACCATGGCCACGGCCTCGGCCGCGGTCCGGGGACCCACGGCGGCAGCACCATCCAGGAGTGCACGGGCCAGGCGGGGGTCGGCCGGGACACGGGCCAGCGTCTTCCCCAGCGGCGTGGCGAACCCGTCCCCGTCCACGGCGCCGAGTTCGCGCAGCACTTCCACGGCATCGTCCATGGCGGCATGTGGCGGTGCTTCGGGCAGCGTCAGACCCCTGCCGGCAGGGGCACCCCAGCAGGCCAGCAGCAGGGCGGCCGGGGTCAGGTCGGCCACCAGGATCTCCGGGGTTTGGTGGGCCGGTGCCGCGCCAAAGGTCCTCTCTTCATAGCAACGCACCACGGTTCCCGGACCCAGCCGCGCGGCGCGGCCAGCACGCTGCACGGCAGAGGCCCGTGAGCATGAGACGGTCACCAGGCCGGACATGCCGCGCGCCGCATCGCGGCGCGGCTCGCGGGACAGGCCCGCGTCAACCACCAGCCGGACGCCGGGGACGGTCAGGGAGGATTCGGCGAGCCCGGTCGAGACGATGATCCGCGGGGCACCGCCCGCCGTCCGGCCGGACACGGCACGGTCCTGTTCCGCCGCCGACACCTGGCCGTGGAGTTCAAGCACGTCCGTGGGGCCCCCGCGAAGGCGGGCCGCGACGTAGCCGACCTCCCAGGCTCCGGGGAGGAAGACCAGCGCGTCAACGGCGGGGTCCTTCGACAGGGCCCGGGCGTGGGCCGCCACTGCGGTTTCGGCCACGTGGTCCAGGAAGGCCCGGGCCACGCCGTGTTCCTCCAGCCGCGGGCCGGGTGCCGGCGCCCAGACCGTGGCCAGGGGGAACAGCACGGACGGGCTGTCGACCACGGGTGCCGGCACGCCGTCGTCGTCCGCCAACAGGGCGGCAAAACGCGGCGCCTCCAGGGTGGCGGACATGGCGACCAGGGTCAGGTCCCCGCGCAGCTGGCGGACCTCTGCGAGCATGCCCAGCAGCAGGTCCGTCTCCAGGCCGCGCTCGTGGACCTCATCCAGCACGACGGCGGCCACCCCGTCCAGCCCGGGGTCGGACAGGAGGCGGCGGAGCAGGATGCCGGGGGTGAGGAATTCAACCAGGGTGCCCGGGCCGGTGACGCGCTCCCCGCGCACCGTATAGCCCACCCGGCTGCCCAGGCGGCTGCCGTCCAGGGAGGCAAGGCGCCGGGCCGCGGACCTGGCTGCGACACGGCGCGGCTGGGTGACGACGATGCGCTGCCCACCGCCCCGTGTCCAGTGGCTGTTCGCAGGCACGGTGTTGGCCAGCATGATGTTGGCCAGCAGCGGCGGCACCAGCGTGGTCTTGCCGGTGCCGGGCGGGGCCTGGACCACAGCCGCACCCGCCATGGTGCCGGTTTTGGGTGCGGCCAGCACGGCGGCCAGCCGGTCCAGGGAGTTGGCAAACGCCAGCCCGGACCCGAGGGCGGCAAGGTCAAAGGAGGCCGGCATGCGCCCTAGCCGATCTGCAGTTCGCCCATCTCGCCCCAGGAATCGCCGTCGACCTTGCGGGAAACAATCCTGGGCGTGGCGAGCAGTGCCGGGCGCATCGCGTCCAGCCCGGCCTTAAAGTGGGCACTTTTGACGTGGGTGCCGGCGGCGTCGTCGTCCAGGAAGGCCTCCACCAGGATGAACTCACCCGGATTTTCCACGCTGCGCGACCAGTCAAACCAGAGGTTGCCGGGCTCTTCGCGGGTGGCCGCCGTGAACGGGCCCACCAGCTCCATGAACTGATCGGTGTAGTCGGGCTTCGTCTGGAATTTCACAACAATGAAGTACATGCCCCCAGCTTAGGCGAACTGCGCGGACGGACCATCTACCAGCCGCGCCCGCGCCACACGGGAAGGGCCGGCCGTTCGGCGCCAAGCGTGGTGGCGTCGCCGTGGCCGGGCAGGACCACGGCGTCGTCGCCGTAGACAGCGAAGAGGCGTTCCTCGACGTCGTTGAGCAGGGAGGTGAAGCGTTGGGGGTCCTTGTCCGTGTTGCCGACCCCGCCCGGGAACAGCGAATCGCCGCTGAAGATCACCGTGGCGCCGCCGTCCTCGAGCACATAGGCGGTGGAGCCGGGCGTGTGCCCGCGCAGGTGGACGGCGTGCAGTTTGATTCCGCCCACCTCGAGCTCGTCGCCCTGGTCCAGCAGGCGGTCCGGGGCCACGCCGGTGCCGGCCTCAATGCCGACGGCATCGTCGCGGCCGGCGGCGGTGGGCACGCCGGCCTGGTGGACCAGGTCCGCCAGCGCCCGCACGTGGTCCCAGTGCTGGTGGGTGGTGGCGACCAGCTGCAGGGACGTGCCCGCCGGCGCGTCGCCGGCCGCCGATTCAATCAGCCGGTTGATGGCCGGCAGCTCGTCGGCCGCGTCGATCAGGACCTGTGCACCAGTCTGCCTGTGCGTAATGAGGTACACGTTGTTGCCCATCCCGGACACCACCGTGCGGCGGATGGTGACGGCGGGCAGCTCGCGGATGAGTGGGGAGTTGAAGGTCATGCACCCAGCCTACCCAGCCGTCCCGCCGGTCCGGATCAGGAGGGGCGGGCGAAGGCGGCCGGGTCGGCCAGGAGCGGGGCGAAGGCGGCCGGGTCGGCCAGGAGCGGGGCGAAGGCCAGCTCGGCGGCAGCGACCATCATGAGGTCGGCGCCGAGGGTGGCGGCGCTGATCCGCACCTGGGCGGCGGGCTCGGCCAGGGCCTGTGCCGACACCCCGGCGGCCAGGACGCCGGGGGCTGCGGCGTCCAGGGCTGCCAGGAAGCCGTTGAGCACAATGGCTTCGGGGTTGAAGACGTTGACCACGGTCCGCAGTGCGACCGCCAGAAAAGCCAATTGACGGCGGACTTCGGCCGCAACCTCCGGGTCCCGGCTGGCAGCCAGGGAGGCCGCCAGCCCGCCGGGCTCCCCGTCGTCGAGCATTACCAACCGCAGCAGCGGCTCCTGCCGGACCTCGGTCTCCAGACAGCCGCGCGCGCCGCAATGGCAGGTGGCGCCGTCGCTGCGCACCAGGGTGTGGCCCAGTTCGCCCGCGTAGCCGCAGTGTCCCGCCAGCAGCCGCCCCTCAGTGATAATGCCGCCGCCAATGCCGCTGGCGCCGCCGTTGAGGTACACCACGTCACGGGCACCGGCAGCGGCACCAAACGTCATTTCCGCCTCCGCGGCAATCGAAGCGTCATTGGAGACGGTGACCGCATATCCCGTGGCCGCCGCCAGCATCTGCGCGAGGGGTTCGTTGTGCCAGCCCAGGTGCGGGGCGTGGCGGACCAGGCCGTCGGCGGCGCTGACCAGGCCCGGGACGGCCACGCCGATCCCCACCACCCGGAACCCGGAATTCAGTTCGCCCCGCATGCCGTCAATAACGGCGGCGGCAATGTTCACTGCCTCCGCCGCCGTGGGGATGCGTTCAGTCTTGTACCGGATCTTCTTGATGACCCGACCGCCCAGGCCCACCAGCCCGATCGTGACGGCGTCGACCTCCGGATTGACGGCCAGCGCCACCACGGCCCGGTCCGGTCTGACCTCGGGACTGGGACGGCCCACCTGCGCCCCGGCGGCCGGTGCCGCCTCCACCACGAGGCCCCCGGCCACGAGCTGGCTGACGAGGACGCTGACGGTGGAGCGGTTCAGGCCCGTCAGCTTCGTCAGCCGGGCACGGCTGAGCACCCCGTGCCGGTGCACCAGCGTCAGCAGGCGGGACAGGCTGGAGGAACGGGACAACTCCGCCGGTGCGTCAGGTGTGTCAGGTGTGTCAGGGGCGTCAGGGGATGAGGTCACGGCACTATCCTGCCGCATGGGACGGGCCGGTCCCGGCGAAGACTGTCTGCTCCAGGAAACCGTTGCGGAACTTGCCGACCGGGTCCAGACTGCGCGCCAGCGCCGTAAAATCGGCGAACCGGGGGTAAAGCGGTGCCAGTTCCGCGGCACCGGCGCTGAACACCTTGCCCCAGTGCGGCCTGGCGCGAAACGGTGCCAGCGCCTCCTCGACGACGCGCACTGCGCCCGCCACGGCTGCCGGGTCCCGGAACCACGTGAAGTGGAATGCCACACTGTCCCGGCCGTAGGCGGTGCTCAGCCAGAGGTCGTCGGCGGCAATGGTGCGGATCTCGGCCACCTGCAGCAGCGGCGAAAATTCCTCCGAGCGGGCGCGCAGGGCGCTAACGGCGGCGGCGGCATGCTCACGGCCAATGAGCCATTCGGACTGGATCTCGGCACCGCTGCTGGGCAGGTAGTCCATGCGGAAATGGGCCAGCCGGTTTTCCCAGGGGCCCGAGGCGCCCAGCTGCTCGGTGCAGTTCAGGGCCGGCACGCCCGGCACCGGGTGGACGGCTTCCGTGGCGGCCCTGCCGCCCAGGAGCGACGCCGGGAATTCCGCTGCCCGCCCATCCCCCAGCCGCTGCTTGAACCACGCCTGGCCAATGGCGCCGGCGGCAAAGTTCGTGAACAGGCTGACCGAGTAGGCCCGCCCGGTGACCGCACCGAAGTCAGCCAGCACCGCGTCCCACGGCAGTTCAAGGTAGACGTGCTGCGCCACCTCAAAGGCCGGCTCGATCGCGAGCGTCACCTCGGTGACGATCCCGAGTGCCCCGAGCCCCACCACGTAACCGGCGAAGTCCTCCGTGCCGGCGCGGCTGAGCGTGCGGATGTTGCCCTCCGCGTCGACGAGGCGCAGTCCAGTGACGGCGGCCGCCAGGTTGGGATTGCCGTCGCCGGAGCCGTGGGTCGCCGTGGCGATGGCCCCGGCCACCGAAATGTGCGGCAGGGAGGCCAGGTTGTGCAAGGCAAACCCCTGCCGGGCCAGCTCCTTGGCCAGCACGCCGTACCGGGTGCCGCCGCCGACGGTGGCCGTCATGGCCCCGGTGTCAATGCGGATGTCCGCGGCCACGCTGTCCAGGGATACGAGGACGTCGGAGTCGGCAAGGGCGTTGAAGGAGTGGCGTGAGCCCAGGGCCCGCACGGAGCCGGACCCGGCAACCAGCGATCTCAGTTCCCCTTCCGTGCGCGGGTGGTGGACCGCGGCGGCCCCGTAGCTGTAGTTCCCTGCCCAATTCATTTCTGCCGTCGGGTTGTGCTCGGGCATGTCTGGTTCCTTTGACTGCTGGCCGGTTTGATGTTGAACACAACATAACAGCTGCAGGCCCTCAAAGACCAGCATTTGCCAGGCATTCCACTGCCCGTGGCCAAATCCCGGAAAACGGTTGACATTCGCCAAAAACCACATAAGTTTGATTCCACAACATATTAGTTTGTGAACCACGACACCTTGGAGACAACCATGGCACTGGAACCCACCCGCGACGACAAGTTTTCCTTCGGCCTGTGGACCGTGGGCTGGCAGGCGCAGGACCAGTTCGGCTCCCCCACCCGTCCGCCGCTGGACACCGTGGAGGCAGTCAACCGGCTCAGCGATCTGGGCGCCTACGGCCTGACGTTCCACGACAACGACCTGTTCCCCTTTGATGCCACCGCCACCGAACGGCGCGCGGAGATTGACCGGCTTAAGGGCGCACTGGACTCCACCGGCATGATCGTGCCCATGGTCACCACCAACCTGTTCAGCCACCCGGTGTTCAAGGACGGCGGCTTCACCAGCAATGACCGGGGCGTGCGGCGCTTCGCCCTGCGCAAGGTCCTTGAAAACCTTGACCTGGCCGCCGAGCTGGGCGCAAAGACGTTTGTCATGTGGGGCGGGCGTGAGGGCAGCGAATACGACGCCGCCAAGGACATCCGCGGCGCCTTGGAGCGGTACCGCGAGGCTGTGAACCTGCTGGGCGACTACGTCACCGACAAGGGCTATGACATCCGCTTCGCCATCGAGCCCAAGCCCAACGAACCCCGGGGCGACATTCTGCTGCCCACACTGGGCCACGCGCTGGCGTTTATCGAAACGCTGGAACGCCCTGAGCTGGTGGGCATCAACCCGGAAACGGGCCACGAGCAGATGGCCGGGCTGAACTTCACCCACGGCATCGCCCAAGCCCTGTACCAGGGCAAGCTGTTCCACATTGACCTTAACGGCCAGCGCTCCATCAAGTTCGACCAGGACCTGGCGTTTGGCCACGGCGACCTGCAAAACGCGTTTTCGCTGGTGGACCTGCTGGAAAACGGCGGCCCCAACGGCGGCCCGTCCTACACCGGCCCGCGCCACTTTGACTACAAGCCCTCCCGCACGGAGGACATCAACGGGGTCTGGGATTCGGCGGCCGCCAATATGCGCACCTACCTGCTGCTCAAGGAGCGCGCCACCGCGTTCCGCGCCGATCCCGAGGTCCAGGCCGCGCTCGCGGTGTCCCTCGTCGAGGAGATCAACCAGCCCACCCTGAACCCGGGCGAGGGCTACGCCGAACTGCGCGCGGACAAGTCCGCCTATGAAGAGTTCGACGCCGACGCCTACTTTGGCGGCAAGGGCTTTGGCTTCGTCAAGCTCCAGCAGCTCTTCATCGAGCACCTGCTCGGGGCACGGTAGCCCCATGGCGCTCGTTGCCGGGGTTGATTCCTCCACCCAGAGCTGCAAGGTAGTGGTCGTCGACACCGGCACCGGGCGCACCGTGCGCACGGGCAGTGCCCCGCACCCGGTGGGGACGGAAGTGGATCCTTCCGCCTGGTGGGATGCCGTGCTCGCCGCCCTGCACGACGCCGGCGGGCTGGCCGAAGTTGCGGCCCTCGCCGTCGCGGGGCAGCAACACGGCATGGTCCTCCTCGACTCTTCCGGGGAGGTGGTCCGCCCGGCACTGCTGTGGAACGACACCCGCTCCGCCGCGGCCGCCGGGGACCTGGTGGCCGAACTGGGCGCCGCCGAGCTTGCCCGCCGCTGCGGTTCGGTGCCCGTCGCGTCCCTTACCATCACCAAGCTGCGCTGGCTGCGCAACAACGAGCCGGAGAACGCGGCCAGGGTGGCGGCCGTGGCACTCCCCCACGACTGGCTCTCCTGGCGGCTGCGGGGTTACGGCCCCGCCGGGCAAGGCCCGCTGGGCCCGGATCTGGAGCAGCTCGTGACCGACAGATCGGACGCCAGCGGCACCGGTTATTGGTCCCCCGGCAGCGGATCCTACGACCTGGGGCTGTTCGAGGCAGCTCTGGGCCGCCCCGCCCGGGAAGCCGGCACCCCGGGAAGGACCCCGGGCCTTGCCGTCCTGCCCCGCGTCGCCTGCCCGTCGGAACCGGTGGGCACGCTCCACCCGGACCTTGTTCCGGGGGTGGCAGCCCGCCAGGTCAAGCTCGGCGCCGGCGCGGGCGACAACGCGGCCGCTGCGCTCGGCCTGGGTGCGGACAAGGGGGATGTGGTGGTGTCCATCGGCACCAGCGGCACCGTCTTTGCTGTCGCGGACGCCCCAGCCTGCGACCCCAGTGGCACCGTGGCCGGTTTTGCGGACGCGTCGGGCGGGTTCCTGCCCATCGCCGTCACGCTGAATGCGGCCCGTGTTATCAGCTCCGTTTCGGAATTGCTCGGCACCACGTTCGCCGAGTTTGCGGAGCTGGCGATAGCCGCCCAACCCGGCAGTGCCGGCGTCGTGCTGGTGCCGTATTTTGAGGGCGAGCGGACACCGAACCTGCCCGATGCCACAGCCAGTTTCCATGGGTTGAGCATCGCCTCCACCACGCGGGAGAACTTTGCCCGCGCCGCGATCGAGGGCATGTTGTGCGGGCTGGCGGACGGGCTAGACGCCATTGCCGGCACCGGCGCCGGAATCCAACGGGTGCTGCTCATCGGCGGGGCCGCGCAAAACCCTGCCGTGCAGGCGGTGGCCGCACAGATCTTCAACGCCCCCCTGGCCATTCCGGCACCGGGCGAGTATGTGGCGCGGGGCGCCGCGGTCCAGGCGGCATGGGCGCTCGACGGGACGCGGCCGGCCTGGCCGCTGGAAACCGCCGCGGCCCCGGTGCGCGACGTCCGGGCGGTCATCCGGGAACAGTACCGCGCGGCGCAGCGGCAAGTGGCCTCCCATAGCTAGGAGAGAATGTCCTTCGTGGTGAAGCGGCCGTAGGCCAACGCCCCAAACACCAGCAGGTAGCCCAGCTGCAACACCGCATTGTTGCCAAACGACGTCCATTCGACGGGCTGGCGCAGCAGGTCGGCAAACCCGAGCCACCAGTGGCTGAACAGCCAGGGGTGCAGCCAGGCCAGCTGCGGCAGCGCGTCAAGCACCTGTGCGGCGATGGCCAACATGATGGTGGCGGCCATGGCCCCGACGGGCACGTCGGTGAGCGTGGAAATGAACAATCCAATGGCGGCCAGTCCCAGCAGCGACACGAACACGTATGCGCCCACGAGCAGGATTCTGCCCTCGGCCGTCCACCCGTCCACAACGTCACCGGACAGCAGCGGCACCTCCCCGACGGGGAACAGGATGAGGCCCGCCGCGGTGCCAGCCAGCACGACGGCGGCGGTTGCGGCCAGGCAAAAGACGGCGGTCCCCACATACTTCACCAGCAGCAGGCGCACGCGTCCGGCCGGTGCGGCGAGCAGGTAGCGCAATGTGCCGAGCCCGGCCTCACCGGCAATGCTGTCCCCCGCAACGACGCCGACCGTCAGCGGGAAGAACAGCGGCGTGCACAGGACCAGGGCGGTCAGCACCACAAACAGGCCGTTTTCGGTAATCCTGTCCAGGAACGCCGGGCCCTGCCCGGCACGTCCGCCGTTCGTCAGCCTGACGGCGACGGCAATCAACACCGGGATGGCCGCCAGTGCACCCAGCATGGCCCAGGTGCGTCGGCGGCGGAACATGACGGACAGCTCCGAGGCAAGCAGCGGCCACGTTCTGGCCCGGCTGTCCCGGTGCGGCACTTCAATGCTCAACGTCGAACCCCTCCCCCGTCAGCTCCACAAAGCGGTCCTCGAGGCTGCCGTTTTCCATGCTGAAGCCACGCACTCGGACGCCTGCGCGGACCAGTGCGGCAACAATGTCTTCCGGTTCGGGTGCGGGCCCGGAGTCCGGTGCGGGCGGCAGCACGGCCACCACGGTTCCGCCGTCCGCACCGCCGCCGTCTGTGCCGTTGGCGTCTGTGCCGCTGGCGTCCGTGCCGCTGGCGTCCGTGCCGTAGAAGCGGGCATTCCCGGGGGCCGCCGTGCCGGGGACCAGGCCCAGCCGGTCCAGGACGCGGCGGGCGGCACCGGCGTCGGGCGTCAGGACGGTGATGCGCGGCCGGCCGGCGGCGCGCAGCCCGGCAAGTGTCCCCTGGGCCACGAGCCGGCCGGCGCGCATGACGGCAGCGTGCGTGCAGATTTGTTCCACCTCGGCCAGCAGGTGGCTGGAGACGAAGACGGTGGTGCCTTCGGCGGCAAATGAGCGGATCAGGCTGCGGACCTCACGGGTGCCCTGCGGGTCCAGGCCGTTGGTGGGCTCGTCCAGCACCAGCAGATCGCGTGGGCGCAGCAGGGCGTTGGCCAGTCCAAGGCGCTGCTTCATGCCCAGCGAATACGCCTTCACCTTTTTCGACGCCGCGTGTTGGAGCCCCACCCGGTCCAGGGCCTCCGCCACGCGGGACGCACGCGTGGAGCGGGGGGAATGGGGGTCGGCCGAGTCGAGCCGGTCCAGGTTTGCCCGGCCCGAGAGGAAGGGGTAGAACGCCGGGCCCTCAACGAGTGCGCCGACCCGGGGCAGAACGGCATCCAGGTGGCGCGGCATGGCCTGGCCCAGCACCGAGGCGGTGCCGCTGGTGGCGCTGGCCAGGCCCAGCAACATGCGGATGGTGGTCGTCTTGCCGGAGCCGTTGGGGCCGAGAAACCCAAAGACGGCCCCGGCCGGGACGGACAGGTCCAGGCCGTCCACGGCCGTTTGCCGGCCGAACCGCTTGGTCAGGCCGCGGGTTTCAATGGCCGTCGCACCCGGCCGGGCGCCTTCCTCACTGCCTGCCGGGCTGCCTGTTGCCTGGCTCCCCGTTCCAGGGCCGCCACTCACTTGGCGGCCGCGGCCTGCTGCAGTGCGGCGAGCGGGACCGCGCCGGCGTACACCCCACCGTCGGGGGCGACCAGGACGTTGAACAAGGTGGTTGAGAGCGCGTATCCGCCGGGGACGGCCTGCAGCAGCTGTGCCAGCGCCGGTGATGCCGACAGGCTGGCCGGGACCGTGCCGGCGGGCGCCTCCACGATCGTTGTCCAGCCGGTGCCCGTGGCAGTTACCTTGGGAGCTTGGTGGGCCTGGGGGGCCTTGTGCACCTGGGGGGACACTGCGTCTCTGGCCATGGGCACCGGCGCGGCCGGCCTGGCGACGGTGGCTCCCGGGGGTGGGGTAAACAGGAACGTCGATGCCGGCGGGGCCGAAAGTGACAGCTGGCTGAAGCCGAGTTCAAAGGTTGCCTTGTCCTGGCCGCGTGCCGTCACGGTCACGCGCAGCGGCAGCCCGGTGACGGCGTCGACGGCTATGGAAACTTTGCCAACAAGCGTCTGGCTGGTTCGCGGGACGAGTTCCAGATCATAGGCGGCCCGCTTGGCAACCTTAGTGTTAGGCCCGACGCTGACCTGAGTGCTGGCGTCGACGTCCTTCAGGAAATCGGCGGCGAGGGTGGCGGGGGTCTGCTCGAAGTCTCCGGGCCGGGCGATGTCCGAATGCGGCTTCGGCGTCGTTGCCGGAGCCGGTGTTTCCGTCTTCGGGGCTTCCGCCTTCGGCAGGCGCGGATTGGGCAGCGACAGTTCGGTGGCAGTGTTGGCGGCGGAGTCGTAGGCCCACACGGTGGTCCCGTGGCGGATCAAGTCGCGTTCGGCCATCTTGTCCAGGACCTGCACGCGCTGGTTCGCGGCGCCGTCCAGGTAGATGCGGACGGTGTGCGGTTCCGTCAGGAAGCCCATCAGCTGGCTGATGTTTGCCGCCGACAACGTATTCTCGGCCCCTGTGGCCGGGCTCGTGGAGGTGCTGGAAGACCCTGGCGAGCCGGGTCCCAGGTCCGGCAGTTGCGGCAGGCCCAGGCTGGCGGATTGTTCCAGCGTTCCGGACAGCTTCTGCACATGGCTTCCGGCCACCAGTGCCAGGACCTGCGCGGGAGTCTTGGCGGGGAGCTCAACCCGTGCCGTGGCCTGAACGGGCCCGGCAAGCACGGCTGCGGCGATGACCGCCGGCATGGCCGCTGCGGGCATCCACCGCTTCCATTGGCGGGTCACAACAACCCCGCCGATTCTGGCGTACGCATCCTCCCAGCTTACGCCGCCGCGGTGCCGGCGGTACTGTGAATTGGCTGGCACTTGCGTCGCCCGTGCCGCCGGCCGGGTCCGGGACGGTCCGTTGTAGGGTGGCGTCATGGCGCGCAACCGCTCAACCCGCCACCACCCCGGCAGGGCCCAGACATGACCCGCATCACCGTCGTGATTCCCTCCCGCGATGACGCACCGATGCTGGAGGCGTGCTTGGCCTGCCTCGCGGCGCAATCTCGTCCGGCGGACCAGGTCATCGTGGTGGACAACGCCAGCACCGACACCACAGCCGGGGTATGTGCGGCGGCGGGCGTCTTGCGGATCTTTTCGGCCCAGCCGGGCATTGCGCCCACCTCCGCCCACGGCTTTGACGAAGCAGGCATGGCCGGCGCTGACATCCTGGCGCGCCTGGATGCCGATTCGCGGCCGCCCGCCGACTGGCTGGCCCGGGTCGAGGCCGGCCTGAGTGGAGCCGGGCCGCTGTCCCTGGTCACCGGCCCGGGCGAGTATTACGGCGGACACAAGGTGGTGTGCTGGCTGGGGCGCACACTCTACCTGGGCGGCTATTTCCATGTGGTGGGGTTCCTGCTGGGCCACACGCCGGTCTTTGGCTCCAATTTCGCCATGACCGCCGACGTCTGGGAGCGGATCGGCCCCGGCGTGCTGCGGGGCTCGACACTGGTCCATGACGACCTCGACATTTCCTACCGGCTCCGGCCGGACATGCATGTGGTCTTTGACCCCCTGCTGCGCATGCCCGTCTCCGCCCGCCCCTTCCGTTCGTGGGGGACGCTGGGGCAGCGGCTGGCCAAGGCGTGGGACACTTTCCGCTGGGAGTTCCAGGCTGAGCCGCCCCTGCGCCGACGCCGGGAACGACGCCGGTGGGACCGGGAGCAGGGCCGCTGAGCTGCCGAGGGGGTTGCCTCATGCCGCACGGGCGAAGAGGGCGAGCAAATCGCGGCAGAGCTGGTTTGGCGATGTTTCACCCGGACTGTGGCCGGAACGGTAGACGGATAGGCTGGCCCCGATGGACGCTGCGAAAGCGGCGTGCAGGCGGGTGGGCCAGAGGTCGTGCTCACCCACGGCCACGAGCTTGGGCAGCGCAGCACCCGCCAGCACGGCGGCGAGATCCGGGCTGCGCTGCATGAGTTCCACGATGTCGCGCACGGACTGGCGGCGGGTGAGCCTGAAGCGGTCCCGGACAAAGCGCAGCCTGCCGGGCAGTACGGGGACGACATTGGCCTTGATCCCCCAAATCATCAAGGCCGCACCCGTCCGCCCGCCCGCCAAGCCTGTCAACGGACCAATCCTGCTGATGCCGCGGAAGCTTTGCCCGGCCAGCGGCGGGCAGCCCAGCAGGGTCAGGCTGGCGAACAGGCCCGGATCCGTGGCATGGGCCAGTCCGGCCACGGTGCCGGCGAAGGAATAACCCACCACATGGGCCGGGCGTCCGGAACGTGCAACGACGTCGCGCAGCACGGCCACGAGGTCGTCGGTAAACAGCCCGTAGCTGTAGTGCCGCTGCGGCGGGGCCAGGTTCTCCGGCCCGGCACCCGCGGATTCGTATTGACCGGCCAGGTCGAAACTGAGGGCGAAACAGCCCGCCGCGGCCAGAATGGGCATCATCAAGACAAAGTCTTCCTTGGAACCGGTGGCGCCGGGCACCAGGACCACGGGCGGGCCGCCCGGATCGCCCAGGGACACCACGGCCAGGGGACCGCTGGGTGCGGCAAACAGCGATCGCGTGAAACCGGGCGGAAGCTGTGACCAGTCCAAGTCCGGCAGGGCGGCATCGAGTTGTTCGGCGGAGTCCGGAACCCCGGGGAATGCCCGACCGGGATCAGGAACGGGCTGCGCACCGCCGTCGTCCGGACCCCTGCCTCCCTGCTGGCCCACAGCAGCACCTCCGCTTCCGGCGGCGAGGAATCCCATGCCGCCACCCTGCCTATAAAGGATTGTAGGCTCCTGTACTTCCTGGATTCCGGCGATCGGAAGTTTTTCCTGCCGCGAATGTTCGGTCTTGGCACTTTTCCGGCCGCACACCAGGGAGTCCACAGTGGCCCCGTGCCGCTTGGGCCGTGCAATGAGGTTGAGGCTGGCCGAGTTGGAAGGAGTCTCCCGATTCACCAGGCCCACCGCCGTCCACGCCACAAGGGCGGGCCCCCGCACTGGCGCACCCTGGGAGCCATTGATGACAGCAACCGCGCAATATTCGATGAGAAAGGCAAGTTGCAGATCGGCCACGATACTGGACTCGAGTGCCCTGCATGATTAGCGTATGACCATGGACGGTGATTCGGAACGTCGTTAAGTCACCGAACATGTCATCGAAGAATTTCGCAGTTGTACGACGACAAGATCAACATTAGGAGGAACAATGAGTTTCATCGCATGGATCATCTTGGGCCTGATCGTAGGGGCCATCGTCAAGGCAATCATGCCTGGCAAGGTTGGCGGCGGGTGGGTTACAAGCCTGATTTTGGGTGTCGTGGGCGCCATCGTCGGTGGCTGGATCGGCAACGCCGTCTTCAACAAGAACGACATGTCGTTCTGGAGCATTTGGTCCTGGATCTTCGCCATCATTGGCGGCCTGATTGTTGCCGGCGTCTACGGAGCCATCAGGGGCCGGTCCAAGACAACAGCATAGCGCGAAGGCCCCGGCAAAAAAGGGGCCCGCACTGCCTGCGAACCGCGGGCACAAGGATGGGGCCGGCCCTGCAGGGGCCGGCCCCATCTGTGTTCACAGCTCCCGCGAATGTTGGGAATGTGCTGGGGAGGCTCCCAGGCGTTTTACCGGGCCTACCGCCGCCTCATAAGAGGCTTCGTCCGGTGCCGTGACTGCGAGGTACGGGGGCCTGGCCAAGGTTCGGGATCGATACCGGCCTCTGGGCCTGGATGCCCAAGCACCGGTGCACAGCCACAGACCTTGCAGTGTCAATAATGGGGACTCATCAAGAGTGGGTATCTTCCCCGAAGCGCACGCCTTCGCTGGCCAACTCATTCGCTGGACAACTCAGGCGTGTGGCCCCGGTCACGGCTGGGGATGGCGGCTATCCCTGGACCGTCCCCGCGCCGCCCCTGCTACGGGCTTGCACCGTCCCTGCTACGGCCCCCATTTCATGGGCGTGTTCAGCGGCAAGCTGCCTGGCGAGTGCTTCGGGGAACATGGGCCGATCCATGTTCCGCCAGCGTTCGCTAAGCC
>NZ_QJVD01000040.1 GCF_003219815.1 Arthrobacter livingstonensis | reverse complement strand
ATCGCCGTTCGCATGCTCAAGGCCAGGCACTCCGTGCAGATCTTGGGACGCAATGGCGAAAAAACCCGCGGGCTTGTCGAGTTCCTCGGCGCCGGAGCCCAGGGCGGCGGAGAAGGAGCAGTTATCGAAGGTGGAATTCTCTTCCTTGCGGTTCCCTTCGAAGAGGCCAAGAAATCAGTGTCCTTCTACGGCGATGCACTGGCAGGAAGGGTCATCGTGGACATCAGCAACCCAGTCGACCTGGCCACTTTCGACCACCTCCTGGTCCCCGCAGGAACATCAGCAGCCGAAGAGATCGCCCTCCATGCGAGCCCGGAGGCCTTCATGGTCAAAGCGTTTAATACCTGCTTCGCCAAGCCGCTGGAGTCCGGGTCGGTGGCAGGAATACCGTTGGATGTTTTCATCGCCGGCGACTCGGAACAGGCCAAGGTCAAGGTCAGCGCCGTCGTTGCCGCCTCGGGCCTGCGCCCCATCGATGTCGGCCCGCTCCGACGGGCGCGTGACCTTGAGGCCATGATGCTTCTGGTCATGGGCCTGCAGGTCAGCCCCGAACACGACAACTTCAACTGGGACACGTCCTTGAACCTCCTCCCCTAAATGGGCCACGAACGACGCACCCCTACCCGAAGTCCTCCCACTCTCGGGGAACTCAGGCCTCCCCCACAGCGCTTCGCCGCGAATTCGGGCTGGCGTTCCAAGGGGCTTTCGGCCCTTGTTGACCGTTGATGCGGCCGCCAGACTGACATGACTGATACAACGTAACCAGGGGATGTGAATCCCCTGGTTGGAGATTCCCCAAGCGGGAGCCACGAGCACGGACGGAGAAGCACAACGATGGATCGGAAAGCTACGCCTGAACCAGTAACGACGCCGGTCACCACGGCACCCATCACGGTCTTCATACTCGACGACCATGAACTCGTCAGGCGCGGACTCAAGGAGTTGCTTGAGGGCGAGGGGTTCAAAGTCATCGGTTCCTCTGGTTCCGCGCTGGAAGCGACCCGCCGCATTCCGGCCCTGCATCCAGACGTTTCAGTGTTGGACGCACGGCTGCCCGATGGAACAGGCATTGAGGTCTGCCGTGATGTCAGGTCGGTGGATCCAACCCTGAGATGCCTCATACTTACCAGCTACGACGACGAGCAGGCCTTGCGCGGCGCAGTCCTTGCAGGAGCCTCCGGCTATGTGTTGAAGGAAATCGACGGCACAGACCTGCTGACTTCCCTGCGTCGCACGGCCAAGGGAGAGTCACTTTTCAACCCCGACGTCATGGCGAAAGTGGTTCAGGGCTTGGCCGAACCTGATCGGGTGGATCCCCGCATCTCCGCCCTTACGCCCCAGGAAGGCCGTGTACTCAAACTCATTGGAACGGGAATGACCAATCGGGAAATTGGTCGCGAGATGTTTCTGGCCGAAAAGACCGTCAAGAACTATGTTTCCTCACTCCTGGCCAAATTGGGATTTGAACGACGCACGCAAGCGGCCATTTTCATTACGGACAAGGAATGGATGGCTGCACCGGATCATCATTGAGCCTCCACGACAGGAACACGCCAAGTCAGGCGGGTACCCCTGATGCCAGTACTTTCAAGACCAAAAGTTCCACTGAGGATCTTGGCCCGCCGTTCCATGTTTGAAAGCCCGCTTCGGTGGCCGGGTTCACCCACGCCGACACCGTCGTCGTCGATAATGACGGTCACGTTGTCCACGGTCACTTCCACGGAAACCTCGATGGCGCCGGCATCGGAATGCCGCACGGCGTTGCTCAATCCTTCGGACAGAACCGCCAGAAGGTGCTTGGCCGTCTCGTCTGAAACCACGGAGTCGATGGGGCCGGCCAAATTCAAGCGGGGGGCGAAGGCAAGCGGCTTCGCGGCGTTGCGGACAGCCCTCAAGATCAAATCGCTGAGCAGCTCCGTTTCGCCGGAAGTCACACGCAGGGAGTAGATGGTGTTACGAAGATCCCGGATGGTCTCGTCCAGTTCAGTGGTGACTGCCCTGATCCTTTCGGACGCCGTCTTGTCGGTGATAAACCGCTGTAGGCTTTGGACGCTGAGCCCTGCCGCAAAGAGCCGCTGGATGACGACGTCGTGCAAGTCCCGGGCAATTCGGTCCCGGTCGGTGAAAACCATGATCTGTTCACGCAAGCGGTGGGTCCGCGCCAATTCCAGGGCCAAGGCAACGTGCGAGCCGAACACGGCACTCATTTCCACCACTAGCTTGGAATAGCTGCCGGAACCTTGGGTCCGTGCCAAGATCAACAAGCCCTGATTCGCACCTTGGGGGCCCAGGGCAATGACAATGATTGGCCCAAATGCCGGCCCATCCACTTCACCGAGGAGGTCAGTGGCGTCCTTGAACACCGTGGGGACACCCGTGCTCAACACTTCTGCGATCGCCGGGGAGTCCAGTGCCAGTGAGCGGCCCGCCAATTGCGGTGCCCGCTCTCCAGCCGCTGCTGCAACATAGAGTTCAGGGCTGTTGTCCGAAGAAACGCCGATCAGGGTCAGGGCGGAATCCGACTCAGCCAATGCGGTGGCGGCAATCATGTCAAGACTGCTTTCAGTGATGTTGCGTTCGTCGTCCATCATTCGGCCGGTGACATACATGCACGCTTCCAGCCAATGCGAACGGCGCCTGGCATCCTCAAACAAGCGGGCATTTTCAATGGCGACCCCTGCGGCAGCGGCCAAGGCGACCGCCAATTCCTCGTCCTCGGCAGTGAAGTCTCCGCCTCCCGCCTTTTCGGTCAGATACAGGTTTCCAAATACGGTCCCCCTGACCCGCACGGGAACGCCAAGAAATGACACCATGGGCGGATGGTGTTCCGGGAACCCATAGGAGGCGGGGTGCTCGTGCAAGTCATGCAGGCGCAACGGGCGCGGGTCACTGGTGAGCAGGCCCAGGACACCGTGCCCGGTGGGCAATGGACCTATTCGGCGAACGAGTTCCTTGTCGATGCCGACGGTAATAAAGTGGCTCAGCGACTGGTCCTCACCAATGACACCGAGCGCGGCATAACGGGCGTTCAAGAGCGTGCAGGCGGATTTCACGACCCGCTCCAAAACAGCATCCAGGCTCAGGTCTTCGGCGACAGTGACCACAGCCGACAACAGTCCGCGCATTCGTTCCTGGGTGGAGAGCAGTTCCCCTGCCCGGTCCACAAACTCCCTGAGCAAATCCTCAATCCGCGTACCCGCAGCGGCAGGCAACAATGGCACAACCTTCTCCGCCTCAGAATCCTTCACCAGACCACCCTCGATCAAACATCGGACATCGACCATCGTGCGCAAAGCCCCAAAAAAAGCGGACCGGTACTGACAGTACTATCCCCTGCATCTGGACGGGGCCCGCGACCCGCAACCACGTTCTGCCTTCTGGCGTCCCCGGTGGGGACTTTGTGCCCTACAACCCGTAGATCACGGTGTCTAGAATTAGCCCCATGACGATCGAACCGACACCGGAGTTCCCTACCATTGAAAATTTGTCAAAGGCCCAGTGCTGGGAATTACTGCGAGGACAGGTTCTCGGGCGGCTGGCTGTTGTCGTTGAAGATCACCCTGACATTTTCCCCGTCAACTATGCAGTGGACCATGACTCGCTCGTCTTCCGAACCGCAGAGGGAACCAAACTGTACGGCGCGACGAGCAACACACCAGTCGCCTTCGAAATAGACGGCTATGAGCCCGAATCGGCGCAGGCCTGGAGCGTTGTCCTGAGAGGCCGGGCCGAACAGATCGAGGCAATCTCCGGACTCGCCGAGGCGGAACGCCTCCCACTGCAACCCTGGCAGGGCGGCAGCAAAAACCACCTCATGCGCATTCACCCCTTGAACCTCAGCGGGCGGCGCTTCCAAGTCACGAAGCCCGACATCTGGACAACACCGTTGTCGGATGCACGGCGCGCCTCCTTTGAGTAAGAACACGACCACAGGACAGACAATGAAAGCGCTCGTCTACGGCGGTCCGGGACACATCAGCTGGTCCGATGTCCCAAATCCTAAAATCCTCCATCCCAGCGATGCCATTGTCCGCGTCGACACAACCACTATTTGCGGAACGGATCTGCATATCCTCAAGGGCGACGTTTCCGCAGTGCAAAACGGGCGCATTCTGGGCCATGAAGGAGTCTGCACAGTCACCGAACTGGGCTCAACGGTCAGCAACCTTGTAGTGGGCGACTGAGTCATCATCTCCTGCATCAAGTCCTGCGGCCACTGCACCAATTGCCGGACCGGCCTCTACTCCCACTGCCTCTGCGAGGAAGGAATGTCCGGCATTGGCTGGATCTTCGGACACCTCATTGACGGGAGCCAGGCAGAGTATGTCCGTGTGCCGTACGCGGACAACTCACTGCACAAGTTGCCAGCGAACGTCAGTGACGACCAGGGCGTCATGCTTTCGGACATATTGCCGACGGGTTTTGAAATTGGCGTCCAGGCCGGGCACGTCGCCCCAGGTGACGTCGTCGCCGTCATCGGTGCCGGCCCTGTCGGACTGGCCGCGATCGCGACCGCCGGCCTCTATGGGGCAGCCACGATTATCGCCATCGATCTGGACGAAAACCGCCTCAACCAGGCCCTCACATTCGGCGCCACCGACATCGTTGTCTCCGGCTCCACAGGGTGGAAGGAGCAAGTGCTGGACCTGACCGACGGGGCCGGCGTGGACGTGTCCATCGAAGCCGTCGGAACGCCGCAAACACTCACCATGGCCCTGGACCTGGTCCGGCCGGGCGGCCACGTGGCCAACGTGGGCGTTCACGGCCAAGCCGTCACCCTCAACATGGCAGAGCTGTGGATCCGCAACATCACCATCAGCATGGGCCTTGTCAACGCCAGCACCACACCCATGCTGCTCAAGCTCGTGGCACAGAATAAGGTTCCGGCCGAAAAACTGGCAACCCACCACTTCACCTTTGACCAGATCCTCGACGCGTATGACACCTTCTCCCGCGCAGCGGAAACCAAAGCCCTCAAAGTGATCATTGCCCGGTCCCCTAGACCGGCCGGGTCAGGACAAGGGGACACGGAACTTGCAAAAGCAGGTCCCGCACAACCGAGCCCATGAGCGCATGCTGCACTACTCCTTTTCCACGGCTGCCCACCACGAGCATCTCCGCGCCCCGCGCCGCATTGATCAAGACCCTGGCAGGCACATCATCCTTGGCAAACCGGTCGCACACGATCAGGTGAATGTGGCGGGCACGCAGACAGGCGACGGCAGATTCCAGGATCATTCGCCCCTGCGTCTCGTCCCGCTTGGCAGTCACCGGCCCACGGGTACTGCTGTCCAGCCACCCGGCATGTGCAGACGAGGCATAAATGACCGTCAAAACCTGTCCCGTGCTTGCGGCTTCGGCGGCAGCAAAATATGCGGCGTCCATTGAGCCGGGGGAACCATCAATGCCAACCACCACGCCGGCATGCCCGGCTGTCTGCCCCACCGGGACCACCGCCACGGGACACTTGGCGTTCATGGCAATCTGCAAATCGACTGCGCCGAACGCTTCCCCATGCTCATCGGCAGTTCTGTCCGTCCCGACCACCACCATGGCGGCACCGCCGGAAAGCTCTGCGAGCACCTCGGCAGGCTCCCCCAGGTGGAGACTCGTCTGCACGTCCGAGGATGGCGCGAATTTACGGACCCTGGCTGCTTCGCTCTCCAGCAGGCCCCCCAGTGCATCTTGAACACTTTGATATTCCACGTTCCCGAACGACACCAGGTAGTCAGGCACCGCGCGAACCAACTGAAGGGAGTGCTGCAGCCGCTCCGCCCTGTAGGCGGCCCACTCGACGGCGGCCCTGCTTGAGGGCGAATCGTCCACCCCGGCCACGATCAGCTGTCTTAGTGCCATGTAGCTCATTCCTTTCCGCCCGCCCACAATTCAGTTTGCCCTGTTGGCCCCGGAGGAGTCTGCGCGGCTTGGCTCGTCGGTGCTTGAAATCGGGTCCGTGACGCCGCGGCGGCCAGGGACTCGCCTTCGGCCGCAATGTCGACGCTGACGTTGTCTCGGGTAATGCCATGGCATGTCCTTGGAGATGCTGAAAGCTCGTGAAGAATCACATCGCTACTTCCAACGGTAGGCCCGGCTGTTCCTTCGGTGGAGAGTCGAAAGGCCCTAATTCACACCGTGGCCGTGGCTGGCGACAGCCACCGGACACGGCCTCGACTGGACACGACTTTGATTCCCGCGAGGTTTTCGTCAAATCCGGGTCTTTGAGCCCTAACCATGGTCTTCCCGCGAGCCTAGGCTCAAGACCAACGCTGGGCATCCGCGCGGATTCACCCCAATCCGGCATGCCCTGGCAATGGACGCTGGAGGACAATGGACGCCACACACTCCGACGACGACGGTCACCTCCGTCCTGCCATGTCGGCCGGCGTGGTTGCCGGGACGGCGACGAATCCCGTCGTGGTTCACCGGCACATCCCGAAGTGGCTCCTGGCCGTTGCTTCTGCGTTGGTGCTGATTGTCCTGGTGCCTTGGATCATCGTTCCGCAGTACTCCAATGCCGTGCAAACCCTGGGCACGCTTGAGCGAATCTCACTGCCCCTGGTACTCTTGGCAGGCATCCTTGAGCTGTCGTCCCTGCTGGCCTATTCCGCTTTGACTGCAAGCGTCCTGGGCCCGGGACGTCCCAGCTACTTCACTTTGCTTCGTATTGATTTGGCTGACCTGGGCGTCAATCACGTGGTGCCGGGCGGCGGAGCCACTGCTGCGGCAGTGCGGTTTAGCCTGCTGCAGCGTGCCGGCACCCGCCCGGCCGAGGCGCTGACGGCCGCCACCATCGAAATTGCCGGGTCAAACCTGGTCTTGGCTGCGACCTTTGCGGTTGGCCTGCTGCTTTCACTCACCACGGTCGCGGCAAATGGCTACTACCGAACCGCGTCCATCGCCGGATTTCTCGGTCTTTTGGGAACAGGCCTGGGAATCTGGTTCCTGACCCGCTACACGGACTCCGCCATCGGGATTGCCCGGGCCACGGTCAGGCATCTTCCCCTGGTGAGTGAAAATTCAGCCGAGGCTTTTCTGCGCATGATGGCAAATCAAATTCTCCTGCTGGGAAGGAGCCCCCGCAGAATAGGCGTGGATTTCCTGCTTGGCGCAGCCAATTGGCTGCTGGACGCGGCGGCGCTGTGGGTGCTTTTGGCGGCCTTTGGACACTACATTGGCATCGGACCCCTCCTGACCGTATATGGTGTGGGAAGCATCTTGGCCATGCTGCCCCTGACACCGGGCGGACTGGGCATTGTTGAAGGTGTCATGGTTCCAGCGCTGATCGGCTTTGGTACACCGGCCGGAGTAGCTCTCCTAGGGGTGATTGGCTGGCGCCTGATCGAGTTCTGGCTGCCGATTCCGCTCGGCGCCCTGGCCTATGCATCGCTGCGATTGGGTACGTTCCGGCAGCTCCGTTGAGCCGGACCCTGCAGATTCAGTGGCGTGTAACGGTGCATTCCCCCGATGACAGCGATGCGTACAGGCTGTCCCCGGGGCCAAGGGTTCGCTGCACATTTTCAACACGGACCTTGATGTGTTTGGCCCGCCCTGCGGACAGATGCAAGGCGATGCTGTCAGTGGTCACATGAACTTTGATTGCCTGGCCACGGAAGAAGAGCCGAAAGTCAACCTGTGGCAGCTCCAGCGGCAACAGTGGATGCAGCCACAAAGTGTCCTGGCGGGTTTCCACCCCGCCATAGCAACGAAGCACCATGTCGGATGTTCCGGCCATGGCCCCGAGATGGACGCCCTCCTGGGTCGTCCCGCCCGGCGTGTATGCGATGTCGCATTCCAGTGCCTGGGTGAAGAGCGACCACGACTGTTCCCGGTCGCTGCGCGCCAGCACCCAACTGTGCGCCAGCCGGCTCAGCGTGGAACCGTGACTTGTCCGGGCCAGGTAGTAGCGGACGGTCCGGGGAACGAGATCCGGTGGGAGGGGATATCCCAGCCTGTCGAACGCCTCCCTCAGCTCTTCCGCGGACAGCAGGTAGAACAACATCAAGACATCGGCCTGCTTGGACAACTTGTAGCCGTTGGTGGTGTCCCCTTCGGCCTGGAGGATTAAATCCAGCCGTCCGATGTCACCGTAGCGGGCACGGTACGTGGCCCAATCGAATTCCTTCAACGCTTCGTAACCCTCGAATTGGCTGATAATGCCATCCGTGTGGAACGGAACCCGGAGTCTTCGGCTGACCCGGTCCCAGTCGCTAAGTTCCCCGGCACGCAACGACAAGCGGCGGCACAGTTCGCCGCCGTCGCCGGCGGACACCAGCGCAACCGCTTCACCAGCCTTCGCCAGAACCCAGGACGCCAGAACATTCGTATAGGCGTTGTTGCGCAATCCCCCGCCGGGGTGGTCGGGATAGCCGTCGTGGAACTCGTCGGGGCCCATCACCGCGACGATGTCAAACCGGTCATCCGCAGGATTGTGGATCGCCATGCCGGCGAAGAATCGAGACACCTCGACGAGAAGCTCCGTGCCGTACCTGGCTAGGAATTCGATGTCTCCGCTGGCTTGGTAGTACTGCCACACGCTGTAGGCCACGGCCAGGCCAACGTGGCGCTGGCGGTGGGAGTTGTCCGGCATCCACTGCTGGTCCCGCGCATTGAAAAGTGCCGCGGGGGTCTCGTCCCGGCCGTCGCTGCCGCTTTGCCACGGGAACATTGCCCCTCCGAGCCCCGCGGATTGGGCGCCAGCGCGTGCTTCATCCAACCGGCGGTATCTGTAAAGCAGCAGTGAGCGTGTGATGTCCGGCCGGCGAAGGGTGAGCATGGGGTAGATGAACAGTTCATCCCAGAAGATGTGCCCCCTGTATCCCTCGCCGTGCAAGCCGCGCGCAGGAACGCCTGCGTCCAAATCCGGTCCCGCCGCCGCAACGGTCTGCAGCACATGGAAGATGTTCAGGTTAAGAGCCTGACATTCCGGCCGCCCTGCCCGCGGTATGACTGCAAATCCCTCCCACATGGTGTCCCAGGCATGTACATGTGCGGCCAAGAGTTCCGCCGCCTCCGGCGCCCGGCGGATTCCCTGGCCGGCGCCCAGCACCGCCGTCGACAGCGCACGATCGCGCGAGGTTGCGACCGCCGCGGTCTTTTCAATGACGACCGGCCGGCCGGGCTCAATGGCAAAGGTTACTGTGCATCCGGCACGGCCGTCCTCAAGCAGCGGCCGGTACCTGCCCGGAATTTGGCCGCCGTTTTCATTGCGCAGGCGGGTGCGCATGGCCACGGCGATGCTGATGCCGGACTGGTTGGTCCTCGACTCCCACAAGACCGTTTCGTCGTCGAGCCCGCTCCCGCCTACCGCCACCAAGTGATCAGCGGGGAGGTGGCTGTCGGCAGCGGAATTCCGGTTCGCCACGGTGCCGTTGACGGCGGAGACAACGACGACGTCACCGGACCAGTCTTCGGCTTCAACAGTGGTTTGCAGGGACGCCAGGTGCGGGTGTGCCAAGGACAGGAACTGCCGGGAGGTGACGCGGCTGGTGCGGCCCGCGGCGTCCCGATAGCGGTTGCTGCGTGTCAAGATCCCGTGGCGCAGATCCAAGTCCTGCCGGTGGCTGAGCATTTCCGCCATCCCGGGATGGAAGACAGGTCCACCCTCGGGCTGGATGGTCAGGAATGTCCAGTCAGGGGCGTTGACCATGTGCTCAGACTCGTCGCGGCGCCCCGCCAGATCATTGACGACCCGGTTGTAGACGCCCGCGAAATACGTTCCCGGATAGTGGGTTCCGTCCGCCACGCTGCCCGGGAGGGAGCCGCGGGTGGCCCAGTAACCGTTGCCCAGCGTACAGAGGGCCTCCCTGCGCCCTTCATCAACTGGATCGAAGTCGGTGTAGGCCAACACCCACGGGTCGCCCGCGTTTTCAGGGCGGACGCGGTCCGGGCGCGCCTGCCAAGCGGCGGCACGTGGTCGGGCGGTCATGGTGAGCGGAGGGGTTCTGGAACGCTGAACCGGGCGGCACGGCGGTGAACGTGGTGGAAGGGACCCCGCCGCCGAACGGCCGGCCGCTGTTGGACTGGCCGGGAGAAGAACCACTGCTTGGCCAACTCAACGAGCACCAAATACACCACTGTCATGGCCAGCAGGGCCAGGAAGAACGGGACGGGCAGCGGATCAAAGCCCAGCACCGCACCAACGGGAGAAAGCGGCAGGTAAATGCCAACGGCCACCACGGCCAGGGATGCCCAAAGCAGGCCGGCCGAGGGCCGGCTGCGCAGGAACGGCACCCGGCGGGTCCTGATCGCAAAGATGATCAATGTTTGGGTGGCGATGGATTCAATGAACCAGCCTGCCCGGAATTCCCCGGGTGCAGCATTGAAGACGAACAGCATCAACCCGAACGTGGCAAAGTCGAACAATGAACTAATGGGACCAAACACGAGCATGAAGCGCCGAATGAACGCGATGTCCCAGTGCGAGGGGGTTTGCAGCTGTTCCTTATCAACACGGTCCCCGGGAATGGCCAGCTGGCCGGTGTCATAGAGCAGGTTGTTGAGGAGAATTTGTCCCGGCAGCATGGGCAGAAAGCTCAGCACCACCGAGGCCGTGGCGGCACTGAACATATTGCCGAAATTACTGGAGGTCCCCATCAGGACGTACTTGATGGTGTTGGCAAAGATCCGCCGCCCTTCCCTGACCCCTTCGGCCAAGACACCCAGGTCCTTGTCCATCAGGACAATGTCCGCCGCGTCCTTGGCGACGTCCGTGGCGCTCTCCACGGAGATGCCGACGTCGGCATGGTGCAGGGCCAGGGCGTCGTTGACGCCGTCACCCAGGAACGCGACGGCGCGGCCCTGTTGGCGCAGCAGCCTGATGATCCGCGCTTTCTGTTCCGGTGACACGCGCGCAAAGATCGTCGTTTCCCTGGCTGCCTCCCCGAGTTCGGGATCCGTCAAGGCATCGATCTGAACCCCTGTGAGTGTCCCGCCGGAAACCAGGCCCAGGTCCCTGCATACTTTTTCGGCAACCTTGGCGTTGTCGCCTGTCGCAATTTTGACTCTGATGCCCAAGGATGCGAGCTCCACCAACGATTCCTTGGCGTTGGCCTTGGGCCTGTCCAGAAAGACCAGGAACCCGGCCAGGAGCATACCCTGCTCATCGGCGGGCTCTATCGCGCTCATGCCCTGGGCGGAACGGGTTGCGACGGCGACGACCCGAGCTCCGGCGTCGTACTGTTCATTCAGCTGGGCCTGGGCCTGCGGCGGAACGTCGGCGCACAGCACCATGACATCCTCGGGCGATCCCTTGGTGACAATCTGCTGGTTTCCGGCCACATCGGCCACCAGGACACTGGTCATCCGGCGGCGGTGGTCGAAGGGGATGATATCCATCCGCCGGTGGCTGCCCGGTTCAAAAACACGGGCAGCCGGGGCCTCCCAGAGCGCGGAGTCCAGGGGGTTCTGTCCCACGGTGGAGACCGTGCCGTGGGAGTAGTCGGCCTCCGTGGAAACCAATCCCAGGACAAAGAGCCCTGCCTCGGAGACGTCCGGACGGGCGGGCAGGGCGGCCGTGAAGCTGATGTGCCCCTCGGTCAGGGTGCCGGTCTTGTCAGTCACCAGCACGTCCATGTCACCCAGGTCCTCGATGCAGACCAGCCGCTTGACGAGCACCTTCCGCTTGGCCAGGGCCCTGGTGCCTGCCGCAAGGCAGGTGCTGACGACGGCGGGCAGCAGCTGGGGCGTGATGCCGACGGCGATCGCGAGGGAGAACAGCAGCGATACGAGCAGCGGGCGGCCCAGCAGCAGGTTCGCAACGAAGATCAGCGTGGTCAGGCCGACCGCTACCTGCAGGAGCAGGAAGGAGAATCGCTTCAGGCCCAGCTGGAACTCGGTTTCCGGCTGGCGCTCCCCCAGGCCCAAGGCGATCTTGCCAAACTCGGCGCGGCCGCCGGTGGCGACGACGACGCCGGTGCCGCTGCCGGTTTGGATGATGGTCCCCATGAACAAGATGCAGGCCAGGTCCCCCAGGGACGCATTGCCGGCGATGGGGACCGGCGTTTTGTCGACGGGCAGGGACTCCCCCGTGAGGATGCTTTCGTCACAGACCAGGTCCTTGCTGGTCAGCAGCCGGATGTCCGCCGGGATGATCGCACCCAAGGACAACCGGACCACGTCGCCGGGCACTAGATCCACCACGTCGATTTGGCATGCGGTACCGTCCCGAAGGACCACGACCGTGTGCGTGACGCGTGAATGAAGTGCCTCGGCGGCGCGTTCGGCCCGGAATTCATTGCTGAACCCCAAACCGACACTGACCACCAGGATGACACCAATGACAATCGAATTCGTTGCGTCCCCGAGGAACAGGGACAGCCCGGCCGTGAGAATCAAGAGGATCAGGATGGGACTGCGAAGTTGCCGCCCCAGCACCAGCCACGGGCTTGCCTTGTGGGTCCGCAGGGCGTTCGGGCCCACGGCTGCCAAGCGCCGGGCTGCCTCGTCGCCACCCAGGCCGCTGTCCGTTGACTGAAGGTCGAGAAGAACCTGCTCAGCGGTGAGCTGGGCAGTGCTGGCAATCGGGCGCTCTGCCGTGCTTGCCGCCTCAGCCGTTGCGGGCAGGCTCATCGGTGTCCTCGTGGCGGGCGCCCGCAGCCAGCGGCACCTCCGCGGCATCGGCCGGGCCATGAACAACCAGCACCGGACAGCTCGCGTGTTCAGCGCAGGCAGAGCTGACGGAACCCAACAACATGCCCACAAACCCGCCATGCCCGCGGGAGCCGACAATGAGCATCTGCGCAGACTTGCCGTACTCGATCAAGACTTGGGCAGCCCCGCCACGTACGCATACCCCGCTAAATCCCTCGGGCGGGCTGTCTCCAAACGCCTCACGCACGGCGTCCGCAAGAATCTGCCGTGCACTCGCGTCCGGGTCCCAGTCAGGGACCACATATGAACCGAAAACGACCTCCACGTGCCAAGCGGCGACTGCGGTGATGGTTGCCTTAAGTGCGGGCGCCAATGTTTCCGCCCATTTCAGGGCCAGCACCGACTCAGGCGATCCGTCAACTCCGACGACAACGCGTGTACCCTCGCCGACCGTTTCGTTCTCCATGGCTCTTACCATCTTTCGTCTCTTTCACTTATGAACCCCGCAGCACGGGCTGCACGCCACCGGGACCGTCTGTGCGCCACTGCCGTCCCGCCACTTCCATGTTCGACGTCGGCGCACCTCCGGGCACAGGGTCCAAGGTCCCTAAACTTCCAAGTTGGATGCTGTCACGCTGGACATGGCGCAGGTGCAGTCCCTGCGTCAATGAGTCGGTCAACCGGGCTCGGATCCAACTACTAAGGACACGGAGTCAACCTTGAACAGCCAACTCGATCAAGCCAGCCCCAGGCCGCAGAACGATGCCGCATCAACACGGGATCCGGACGGGTTTAGACTCCTCAACCGGTATTGGGATGCCGCCAACTACCTGACGGTGGCGCAAATTTACCTGCAGGAGAATGCCCTGCTCCGCACCGCGCTCACGGCGGAACACATCAAGCCGCGGTTGCTCGGCCACTGGGGCACCAGTCCGGGACTGTCCCTGATATATGTCCACCTAAACCGGCTCATTCAAAAAACCGGGGCCGAGATTCTCTTTGTCGCCGGCCCGGGCCATGGCGGTCCGGCCGTGGTTGTAAACCTGTATTTGGAGGGGACTTACTCCGAAATCTATCCCCACGTCAGCCAGGATGCCGAGGGGCTCCGCCGGTTGATCCGGCAGTTCTCCACCCCTGGAGGAATACCGAGCCACGTCGGCCCTCCCACACCCGGTTCCATCCACGAGGGCGGGGAGCTGGGCTATTCGCTGGCCCATGCCACTGGAGCCGCCATGGACAACCCCGGGCTCATTGTTGCCTGCGTTGTTGGCGACGGGGAAGCAGAGACCGGTCCACTGGAAGGTTCGTGGAAGGCTCCGGCATTCCTGAACCCGAGCCGGGACGGGGCCGTGCTGCCGATACTTCACCTCAACGGCTACAAGATCTCCGGCCCCACAGTCTTGGGCCGCCAGTCCGACGAGCAGGTCGTGGCGCTGCTGCGCGCTCACGGCTGGGACCCCGTCGTCGTCTCCGGCAGCGATCCCGCACTGGTGCACGTCCACCTTGCCCGGGCGCTGGAGAACGCCCACGCCCAGATTGTCCAGATTCAGGAGCAGGCGCGCCGTCACGGGGCGACCGGTCCTGCACGCTGGCCGGCCGTCATCCTGCGCACGCCCAAAGGGTGGACCGGCCCGGCCGTTGTTGACGGCGTTCCCGTGGAAGGCACGTTCCGCGCCCATCAGGTCCCGTTGGCCGGTGTCCGTGAAAATCCGGCCCACTTGGCACAGCTGGAGGCCTGGCTGCGCTCCTACGAGCCCGAGACACTCTTTGACGCGGACGGCCGGCTGGTGCCGGAACTGGCGGCAATCGCCCCGCAGGGACGGTTGCGCATGGGAGCCACGCCCTCGGCCAACGGCGGCTCAGACTTGGCTTCGCTGCCGTTGCGTCCGTTGGAAAACTACGCCCTGGAGGTGGGCACCCCCGGGTCCACCAAGCACGAAACCACCCGGCCGCTGGGTGAAATGCTCCGGGACATCTACACGGACACAGAGCAGGATCGGCGCTTCCGGCTGTTCAGCCCGGACGAAACCAACAGCAACCGGCTGGGAGCCGTCTTCGAAGTCACCGACAGGTGCCAAATGGAGCCGGTCCTGGACGGTGATGACCACCTGTCACCGGACGGACGGGTCATGGAAGTCCTCTCCGAGCATCTTTGCCAGGGCTGGTTGGAAGGCTACGCCCTCACAGGACGGCATGGTCTCTTTGCCACCTATGAAGCGTTTGCCATGGTGAGCGCCTCCATGACCGTCCAACATGCCAAATGGCTCCAGCACGCGCGCGAACTACCGTGGCGCAACCCCGTGCCGAGCCTGAACATCCTTCTCACCTCCACCTGCTGGCGCAATGACCACAATGGCTTCAGCCACCAAGGGCCGGGCCTGATCGATACCGTCCTGTCCCTGTCCGGCTCCGTAATCCGGGTCTACCTCCCACCGGATTCCAACACCTTGTTGGCCGCAGCCGAACATGTCCTGCTCAGCAGGGACTACGTGAACCTGGTGGTGGTGGACAAGCAGGCCCACCCACAGTATTTGAACTTGGAAGACGCCCGACGCCATGCCGCCGCGGGCGCGTCGATCTGGCACTGGGCCGGAAACGATGACGTGCCCAGCGGAAAGATCACCCACCCCGGAGCGTTGTCTGGCACCCAGTCCTCCATCACCACTCCTGACGAGTCAGTGGCGTCGACCGGGCCGGACATTGTCCTGGCCTGCGCCGGCGACGTCCCGACCGAGGAAACGCTCGCTGCGGCCTGGCTGCTCCAGCACCACGTCCCCGAAATGAGGGTCCGCGTGGTCAATGTGATGGACGCGCTGGTGCTGCCTCCGCGCGACGCCCACCCACACGGCCTCTCCGACGTCGACTTTGAAAACCTCTTCACCCCTGACGGCGAGGTGATTGTGGCCTGGCACGGATACGCCCGCGCCTTCCACCAACTGCTGCATGGGCGCAGGAGCCCGGGCCGCTTCCATGTCCGCGGCTACAGCGAGCAGGGCACCACAACGACGCCGTTCGACATGGTGGTGCTCAACCGCATGAGCCGATATCACGTCGCCCTGGAGGCCCTGTACCGGGTAAGGGGCCGCTTCGATGGAGCCCAAGAGTTGGCCGACCACTGCCGGACAATGCTCGCGAAACACGAAAGCTACATCCACGAACATTTGGAGGACCTGCCGGAGATCCGCGATTGGGTCTGGACACCGCCGGAACCGTGAAGACCGTTCGGTGAAATTGCGGGAATACAAGGAAGTAATAATGAGTGCAAACCATAAAGCTGACACGTTTGTCGTTGGCGTTGACGGCTCTGTTTCGTCCATTGAGGCCCTGCGCCAGGCCGTATGGTTGGCGAAACCCCTGGGCGCACAAGTGGAGGCCTTGACGTGCTGGAACTTTCCCAGCGTGTACGAAGCGCCCTACGCCTTGGGCACATTCGATTTTGAAGGGGCGGCCCAAAAGATTCTCGATGCTGCCATTGAAAGTGCGTTCGGACTGGACTGGCCCGGGAACCTCACGACCCATCTGCTCCAAGGATCAGCACGACCGGCACTGATTGAGGCCAGCCGAGACGCCGCACTACTGGTTCTGGGCCGGCGTGGATTTGGTGGATTTAGGGGACTGTTGATGGGATCCGTCAGCTCGGCCTGCACCGCCCATGCCCATTGTCCGGTCCTGGTCGTGCATGCATCCGATGCAGGAGCCCATGACGCATGACCTGATGGCTGCCGTCCCATCCCCGATCAGCCCTGGAACATACTTTCGCTGGTGAGATGTGACAAAAGAACACCGAGAGGGAGAGGCAGGCCGCACCCTGCAGGATGCCACTGCCCCGCCCGAGCCGTCCGGACATCGGGGGCAGATTCCCCGGGATGATCTGGGTCCAACCAAGTAGCGCCACAGCCGCCGCGACCAAGAACATGGCCAGGAGCAAGGGGAAGAAGCGTCCAACATTTCCGGGCAGCTGCAGGTATTCATTGCCAGGAATCAGGTGGAAATAGGTGTACATCGCAAAGAGCGCCGGTGCGAGGGCCAGCACCGGTGCGGCAGGATGGTTCCGCCATGCCATTGCGCCAACCACGAGGCATGCAGGCGCGACGACAACCAGGGCCGCCAGATCCCCGCCCCGGATCTGGTTGAGGCCGAGCTCGAGGTACGGAAGATAAGGTCAAGTACGAGGGGACCATGACGGCATAGGCGATGACCAGGGCGGGACGTTCGACCCTACTGGAATGGGACGGGGGCGGGAAGTCTTGAAGCAGAACCCTGCCACCCATCCATCTTGAGAAAAGGCAACTAACTTGAGCACCGCCGTCGTCTATGAATCCATGTTTGGCAACACGCGCAGAATTGCCTTGGCGATCGCAGAAGGACTCGCGCCCTTCGGCCCGGTGGTCACAGCAAACGTCAACGACAAGCTCGCCAGGGAAGCCACGCGCTCCGCCGACCTGCTCGTCCTCGGTGGCCCCACGCACGTGCACGGCATGACCAGGCCCTCGTCACGCGAAGAGGCAACAGCTTGGGCCAACGACAATTCAAGGAACCTGACGCTCGAACCCTCGGCGCCAGGAACGGGGGTGCGTGAATGGATCAAGGACCTCGCGCTGGTTCCGGCCCTGTGCGCAGCGTTCGACACCCGAATGGACATGGTGCAGATCCTTTCAGGAGCAGCATCAGGGCACATCGGGCACGCGCTCACGAAACGAGGTTCGCGCGCAGTCATTTCGCCAGAGAGCTTCCTGGTATCCAAGGACTACACTCTTGATGACGGTGAGCTGGCCCGGGCCCGCAGCTGGGGCGCCAGTGTGGGTAAAGCCATGGAACAGTTCATCCACCACTGAGCCGAGCCGCGGGCGGGGAGAGTTCACAACGCGAGGGCTACCTTGAGGAGTGGGACTGGCCGGGCGTTCCGCGGCGGCAAAACAATGGACTCCAGGAAGAATCGCCGGAACCGAACTAGGAGCGAACCCATGGGTGTACAGCCAACTTTCGTGATCGTTGGGGCCGGCTTGGCCGGTGCAAAAGCCGCGGAATCATTGCGGACCGAAGGCTTCAACGGGCGCATCCTGCTATTCGGGGCGGAACCCGAGCGGCCCTACGAGAGGCCTGCGCTGTCCAAAAGCTTTCTGCAGGGCACCTCGGAAAGGGCGAAGCTCTACGTCCATCCGAAGCAGTGGTACGCCGATCATGGCATCGAACTTCACACCGGCACCACGGTCACGGCGATCGATCGCCCGCAGCGGAAAATTGAGTTGGCTGGCGGAAAACGAGCCGCTTACGACAAGCTGTTGCTGGCCACAGGCGCCTCCCCCCGTGAGCTGCCCGATGCCGGACCCCACAGCGTGTACTACCTGCGCCGGGTCGAAGACAGCCTGCAGCTCAGGTTCGCTTTCACCACGGCCAAGCGGGTGGTCATCATCGGTGGCGGGTGGATTGGATTGGAGGTTGCCGCCGCGGCCCGCGCGGCCGACGTCGAGGTGGTCCTCTTGGAGCGCGGTGACGTCCCCCTGCTCCGTATTCTCGGCAGGGAAACCGCCGGCGTTTTCGCCCGTCTCCACCGGTCCCATGGGGTGGACCTGCGGACGGGCGCCCACCCCGTGCACATCATCACCAATGCCGATGGCAGGGCGACGGGTGTGCAGCTGGACGATGGCTCGCGGGTGGATGCGGACCTGGTGGTGGTCGGCGTTGGAGCCCTGCCGAACACGTCCCTTGCCGAGGAGGCAGGGCTGCTCGTGGACAACGGCATCAAGGTCGATGAGCACTTACGCACGTCGGACCCGGACATTTTCGCGGCCGGGGATGTCGCCAATGCCTTCCATCCCATGCTGGGCCGGCACATCCGCATCGAGCACTGGTTCAACGCGTTCAGCCAACCGGCCATCGCGGCCAAATCCATGGTGGGCCTGGCTGCGGCATATGACGAGGTGCCGTACTTTTACAGCGACCAATATGAGCTGGGCATGGAGTACTCCGGTCATGTGGAACCAGGCAGTTACGATCAGGTCGTCTTCCGCGGGGACAGGAACGCACTTGAGTTCGTTGTTTTCTGGCTCCGGGACCACAAGGTGCTCGCCGGGATGAACGTCAATGTTTGGGACGTCACAGAAATCATCAAGGACCTGGTGCGCTCAGGCCTGAAGGTCGACGGCGCCAAGCTCGCCGACGCCGAATTCCCGCTGTCGGATGTCTTCGCCGACGCCGCGGGCAACAACGGCCAGCACTAGGCAGCAGGCTACAGCCGACCCACCAATTCCTCGCCACGCAGGTATCGACGCAGGTTTGCAATAAACAACTCGGTGTTGCGGGCGTTTTCCTGGCGCGTGTCCGCGGCTGTGTGGGGGCTGATGAGCACGTTGGGCATCGACCGGAGCACACTGTAGTCCGGCAGCTGCGCGGCGGAAAACGCATCCAGCACAACGGCTGTCGGCTGACCTTGCTCAAGGCCTTTGACGAGCGCCTGACTGTCAAGAACGCCGCCGTGCCCCACGTTCACCAGCACGGCGTCGGATCGTATTTTGCTGATCGCCCGGGTACCCACCAGTCCCGCGGTTTGCTCGGTCAGCGGCAGGGCAAGCACCACGGCGTGCGAGACCGGGAGCATATCCCCCAAGAACCGCGCGGGCCGGAGCTCGTCCACATTCGGCGCATGTCCGTTGCCTGTCCGGGTCATGGCCAGGACCCGCATGCCAAATGCCTTGCCCAGCCGTGCGACCTCGGCGCCGACGCTCCCCAGCCCCAGGATGAGCAGCGTCTGCCCGGCAAGTTCTGACATGGGATGACCGGCATCCTGCCGGGCCGTGTGCCTTTCGGGAAGCTGCTTTGCAAATGCCAGCAGACCGAACATCGCAAATTCCGCCAGCGCCCCCGCATGGCTCCCACCCGGGCCCGTGAACTGGATCCGCCCGTGCCCTTCGCCAGTGGTGTTGGCGCTGCGCAGCCGTTCAAGCGCCCCCTGGTTCGTCGCATGGACCCATCGCAGCGCGGCATTGCTGCGCAACAGCTCCGTCAGGCCAGCCGGCGTATCGCCGGGAATTCCAAACACGATTTCCGCTTGCGCCAACGCCCGCTGACGCGCCGCCGGCTCCAAGCTGGGGTCATGGCAGAGCACGTCAATCCTGCCATCCACGTTCTTGATGGCACCGACAACCTGCGAATCCACCGGGACGCCGACGACGACTGTTACCCGCTGTTCCTGCAATGACTGTTCGAAGGTGGCCATGGCTTCATCGTAGGTGACGAAACTAAACGCACTCCGTTCACGTCACATCGTTTCATGGTGCATTCGGCCAATAATGTCTAGAGTGGGGCTCATGTCCATCAATGGTGTTGGGGCACGGCCGGCGGCACTGCGTTCATCCGTGGTGCTGCACGCGGGCATGGCAGTTTCCGGACTGATCATGATCCTTTTCCTGCTGGCCCACATGTACGGCAATTTGAAAATCTTTGAAGGCCAGCAGGCGTTCGACGGCTATTCGGAGTATTTGCGTGAAATTGGCGAGCCACTGCTGCCACGTTCCGGGGCGCTGTGGATTGTGCGCGTGGTGCTGCTCCTGAGCGTCTTTGTCCATATATATGCGGCGTTCACGCTGTGGCACCGGTCACGGGCGGCAACACGCGGCAAGGGCGCGTGGCGATATGAAAGTACTAAGAACCGGCGCGGCGTCCAGCGCAGCTATTCCTCATTCACCATGCGGTGGGGCGGCATTATCATCGGCCTGTTCGTTATTTACCACATTCTGCACCTGACGGCCGACTACATCGCGCCCGGCGGGGCGTCGGCGAGCCCATACCAGCGCATGATCAATGGATTTTCCATCTGGTGGGTGGTTATCTCCTATGCGGTGGCTTTGATCGCGCTCGGCTTCCATTTGCGCCACGGGGTGTGGAGCGCCTTCGCTTCCCTCGGCGCCAACACCTCTGTTGCGCGCAGACGTGTTCTCAACGGCACGGCAACCGTCGTCGCCGTTATAATCCTGGTGGGATTCCTCATTCCGCCGCTGGTGATTTTTCTGGGGTGGGTTCAGTGACGACAGGACTGTTTACGGTGGGGGATCCCATCCGGGACACCAAGGCAGCGGACGGACCGATCCAGGAACGCTGGGAGGCGCGCCGCTTCGGCGCCAAGCTGATCAACCCGGCGAACCGCCGCAAGCTCTCCATCATCGTCGTCGGAACAGGATTGGCCGGCGCCTCAGCGGCGGCAACGCTCGGCGAAGCCGGCTACCAGGTCAAGAGTTTCTGTTACCAGGACAGCGCCCGGCGCGCCCACAGCATTGCAGCTCAGGGCGGCATCAATGCCGCCAAGGACTACCGCAATGACGGTGACAGCGTCCGCCGCCTCTTTTACGACACCGTCAAGGGCGGTGACTACCGTTCGCGGGAATCGAACGTCTACCGCCTGGCCGAGGTCAGCTCCGCCATCATCGATCAGTGCGTGGCCCAGGGCGTACCCTTCGCCCGCGACTACGGCGGACTGCTGGATACGCGCTCCTTCGGCGGCGTCCAGGTCTCCCGCACGTTCTACGCCCGGGGCCAAACCGGCCAACAGCTGCTGCTGGGCGCCTACCAGGCGTTGGAGCGCCAAGCCGCCGCCGGCACGGTGGAGGTCAACACCCGGCACGAAATGCTCGACCTTATCGTCATCGACGGCAAAGCCCGCGGAGTTGTTGTCCGGGACCTGGTGACCGGGGAGCTGGAGACGCACCTGGCCGACGCCGTCGTGCTGGCCTCCGGCGGCTACGGCAACGCCTACTACCTCTCCACCAACGCGATGGGGTGCAACACGACGGCGATCTGGCGGGCCCACCGCAAGGGCGCCCTCTTCGCGAATCCGTGCTTCACCCAAATCCACCCGACATGCATCCCCGTCAGCGGCGACCACCAGTCGAAATTGACGCTCATGAGTGAATCCCTTCGCAACGACGGCCGGATCTGGGTGCCGGTCACGGCCGGGGACCCCCGCAACCCCAGGGACATCCCCGAGACGGAACGCGACTACTATTTGGAGCGCGCGTATCCGGCCTTCGGCAATCTCGTGCCGCGCGACGTTGCCTCCCGGGCAGCCAAAAACCAGTGCGACGCCGGACGGGGCGTGGGTCCCGGCGGGCGCGGCGTCTACCTGGACCTGGCCGACGCCATCGCCCGCCTGGGCCGTGCCTCGATCGAGGAGAAATACGGCAACCTGCTGGACATCTACCAAAAAATCACCGACGAAGACCCCTACCAGGTGCCCATGCGCATCTACCCGGCCGTGCACTACACCATGGGCGGGCTGTGGGTTGACTACGATCTGGAAAGCTCCATCCCCGGGCTGTTCGTCATCGGGGAAGCAAACTTTTCCGACCACGGCGCCAACCGGCTCGGCGCCAGCGCCCTGATGCAGGGCCTCGCTGACGGCTACTTCATCCTGCCCAACACCATCGGAGACTATCTGGCCAAGAACCCGACCCCCGGTGACGTGGATGAATCCCATCCCGACGTCGTTGCGGCAGTGGAAGCGGTCCGGGAACGCATTAACGCGTTCCTGTCGATCAACGGCGAACGCACCGTTGATTCATTCCACAAGGAACTGGGCGCCATCCTCTGGGAATACTGCGGGATGGAACGCAACGCCGAGGGGCTCGCCCACGCCGTCGAGCTCATCCGGACCCTGCGCGCAGAGTTTTGGAGCAACCTCAAGGTCACCGGCAGCAACGAGGAGTTGAACCAGACCCTTGAGCGTGCAGGCCGCGTGGCCGATTTCTTTGGCCTGGCCGAACTCATGTGCATCGACGCGCTGCATCGCGGGGAATCCTGCGGCAGCCACTTCCGTACGGAGAGCCAGACCGGCGACGGCGAGGCGTTGCGTGACGACGACGGGTTCGCCTACGTCGCGGCGTGGGAGTTCGACGGCGACGACGCCCCGCCCCGGCTGCACAAGGAAAACCTTGAGTACGACTTTGTGGAATTGACGCAGAGGAGCTACAAATGAAAATCACCCTGCGCATTTGGCGTCAGCACGACGTTGACTCCCCCGGCCGGATGATCAGTTACGACGTCGAAGGCATCAGTGGCGACATGTCGTTTTTGGAGATGCTGGACGTCCTCAACGAGCGGCTCACCGTCACCGGGGAAGAGCCCGTCGCCTTCGATCACGATTGCCGGGAGGGCATCTGCGGCATGTGCTCCCTGGCCATTGACGGCGTTGCCCATG
>NZ_QJVD01000003.1 GCF_003219815.1 Arthrobacter livingstonensis | reverse complement strand
GCCAAAGGGTTCAATGGAGGGAAGAACAACCGCACCGATGAGTGCCGCCACATCCTGTGTGGCGGGACCGTCCCCGTCGCCGGGGTCAAGAACCGGCTTGCTCATAACACAAATTATACGTGTTCTGTTATTATTTCTCTACAGATATTCGAAGATATATGCTAAAAATCTTCCATGCCGAATGGGCGTCAAGCCCCAGAATACCTAAGGAAGTGTTAGGAAAGCCCGGATTGGCTTTGATGTGCCCCGCATCACGCATACCTTGACATGTGCCCCTGCACTTCTTCGGGGCTGAATCTCAACGTCGAGGAGGAGCCATGGGCGCACCAACCGTGGACAAAGACAAGGCAAGTGAGCGCGCAACGACGCGACGCATCACCAGCAACATTTTTAAGGGCTCGGTGGGGAACCTCATTGAGTGGTACGACTGGTACGTTTACGCGGCCTTTGCCGTGTACTTCTCGGCGGAATTCTTCCCCTCGGGCGATCCCACCTCGAGGCTGCTGAACACGGCGGCCATCTTCGCCGTCGGCTTCCTGATGCGCCCGCTCGGCAGCCTGATTCTGGGCCGTTACGCCGACCGTCACGGCCGCCGGGCCGCCCTGACCCTCTCCATCACGGTGATGGCCACCGGATCACTGATCATTGCCTGCACGCCCGGCTTTGAAACCATCGGCGTGTGGGCGCCCATCATCTTGGTGGTGGCCCGCCTCATCCAGGGGCTGTCCCTGGGTGGCGAGTATGGCACCTCGGCCACCTACCTCTCGGAAATGGCCAGCAGCGGCCGCCGCGGCTTCTACTCCAGCTTCCAGTACGTCACACTCATTGCCGGGCAGTTGATTGCGCTGGGCGTGCAGATCATCCTGCAACAGCTCCTCGACGAGGCGGACATGAAGTCCTGGGGCTGGCGGATCCCGTTCGTGTTGGGCGCCATCTTCGCCCTGACCGTGCTGTGGCTGCGCCGCACCATGGACGAATCCGATCAGTTCACCACGATGAGCAAGGAATCGAGCGCAAAGGCCGGCACCCTGCGCATCCTGATGCAGCACCCCAAAGCCGTCATGACCGTCGTCGGACTAACAATGGGCGGCACGGTGGCGTTCTACACGTACACCACCTACATGCAGAAGTTCATGGTCAACACCGTGGGCATCGACAAGTCCACCGTCAGCTGGATCAACTTCTTCGCGCTGCTCGCCTTTGTGGTCCTCCAGCCCTTGGCGGGCGCACTCTCGGACAGGATCGGCCGCCGTCCGCTGCTGCTGGGCTTCGGCATTCTGGGCGCCATCGTGACAGTGCCGCTTTTCATGATCATGCAGGGCACCAAGAATCCTGTGGGCGCATTCCTGCTCATGATGGTGGGGCTGATCATTGTTACCGGCTACACCTCCATCAATGCCATCGTGAAGGCCGAGCTCTTCCCGACGGAAATCCGGGCACTGGGCGTTGGCCTGCCGTACTCACTCACCGTGGCAGTGTTTGGCGGCACCGCCGAATTCATTGCCCTGGGACTGAAGAACATCGGCCTTGAGCAGGTCTTCTACTACTATGTGGCTGCCTGCATCGCCGTCAGCTTCATTGTTTACTGGCGGATGGGCGAGTCTTCCAAGACCTCGCACATCGAGTCTGAACTGCTTGATTCCAAGCTCGACGGCGGCGCCCCGGCCCTCGACGAAACCGTCGCCCGGTAGCCTAGAGGCAAAAGAACCCGGGCAGCCTGTTGCCGCAGACAGGCTGCCCGGCACTGCCGATAAGGGATCCAAGCGTGGACTTGCTCATCGTTGAAGACGACGACGCCGTTGCTTCCGCCCTGCTTGCGGCCGTCAGTTCCGCCGGGCACCGGGCCACGAGGGTTTTCCGGGGCAGCGACGCCCTGCTCCAGCACCGCGAGGCGGACATGGTGCTGCTGGATTTGGGCCTGCCGGACATGGACGGACTGGACGTGTTGAGAAAGCTGCGCCAGGTGACCCTGGCCCCGGTCATTATTCTGACCGCTCGGGACGATGAGCGGAGCGTGGTCCGCGGCCTGCGGTCAGGTGCCGACGACTACCTGGTCAAGCCGGTCAAGCTCGCCGAACTGCTGGCCCGGATCGAGGCAATCGCCCGTCGGATTGGCCGCGCAGCACCCAAAAGCAGCCAACTCACGGCAGGTGGCCTCGCCATCGACCTGGACCACCGCACCGCGGAACTGGACGGCGAACGCCTCGGCCTGACCCCGACGGAGTTTGACCTGCTGGCCCTGCTGGTCCAGCGCGGCGGCTCCGTCGCCACCCGCGAACAAATCATGGACGCCCTCTGGGGAGACGCATTTGCGGCAGCCTCCCGTTCGCTGGATGTCCACTTGACCGGGTTGCGGGCCAAGCTGGGCAGGCCCGGCTACATCGTCAACGTCCGCGGCGTCGGCTACCGTTTCGAGGCGAACCCGGAGTGAGGGTTCGTGTGCTGGGGGTGCTTGGGCTGCTGTCCGTGCTCCTGGTCATCGGCCTGGCGTATTCCATCCTGAGTGCCGGCAGCCGCGGGCTCACCCAGGACCTGGAGATCAACCGCGTTTTCTCGCTCAACCGATTTTCCGAAGTTGCCGCGGACGCCGCCTCGACCAACGAGTGGGCCGGGCTGCAGACGAAGATGGACACCTACTCCACGCTCTACGGTGAAGGCGTTCTGATCCGCACCCAGGACCGCACACTTCTTTCCGGCGGGCTGGACCCCCACCGGGCGGACGTCAAGGACGCCCTGTTCAATGCGAGCCTCAACCTGAGCCTCACCAAGCTGGCCCCGCTTCGTCCCTTCGGTCCAAGCTCCATGCTGGTGTCCCGGTCGTTCGGCAGCGCCAACCAGGTCATGGGCGAGGTAGTCCTTGAAGTCGACGCCGGAACCGCTCAGGCAAAGCTGAGGACGCTGTGGCTGGTGGTCGTTGCAGCCGCCCTCATTCTTGAAGTGGCACTGTTGCTCGGGGCGGCACGCGTGACCAGGTGGGTGCTGCGTCCCATCCACCGGCTCAATTCCGCCGTGGTGGAACTCGAGGCAACGGGGTCCATGCGTCGCCTGCCTCAGGACGGCCCGCCAGAGTTGCGTGAGCTCAGCCGGTCCTTGACCGCGATGGCCACGGCGGTTCTGGGCAGCCTGGAGCAGCAGCGCCAGCTGATTGCGGACACCTCCCACCAGTTGCGGAATCCCGTGGCGGCCTTGAGGCTGCGCGTCGACTTGATGCAGCTCCAACTCAAGGACAGCACGGACCCCGAGACCATCAACGCTGTCACGGCCGAGCTGGACCGGGTAGAGGAACTCCTTGACGGGGTGCTGTTGCTGGCAACGGCCGAAAACCGGGCCTTTGAGGGCGTGGCCCGGCGGGCCGTTGGGCCGGCCCCTGCCTCAGCCCAACACCGTTCGAGCCCGTACCTGGCGGTCCAGGAAGAACTGGAACGGGCGGCGGCGTCGGCCAGCCGCAACGGTACAAGACTGACGCTTGAAACGACCCGCGATGCCGACGCTTACGTTGCCTGCAGCCCCTTCGAACTCTCCCAAATGGTGGGCGAGCTGCTGGAGAACGCCATCAAGTACGCTGGCGGCGGCAACGTTCACATCACCCTAAGGGCTCATGCCGAAACGGTCGAAATTGAAGTGTCCGACGACGGCCCCGGCATGTCCGCCGACGAACTCACCGCATGCACCACCCGGTTTTGGAGGTCCCCCGACCATCGGAACATTCGGGGCACCGGCCTGGGCATGACCATCGTGGACCGGCTGGCCGAGGCCAATAGCGGCAAGCTGGTCCTCGGAACCCGGAAACCGCACGGGCTGCGGGCCAGCCTGGTGTTCCCCCGAAGCGTCGGCGGGCCAGCCGATGCCTAGCGCGCATTCAACCCCGGCCTGCCGCCTGGACCGGTTTCCTTCAACCCGGCGGCAGTTCCTTAAACTCGCCGGAGGACTTGGCCTGGGCGCGGCACTCCTTCCAGCCGTTACGGCCTGCGCTCCCCGCCCGCCGTTGGACCATGCAGTGGTTGCCGGCGGGGAGCCCGGCGGTTTTTACCTGGAATTTGCGAGCCTGCTCGCCTCGGCCCTGCAGCGAAACGGCGTTGCCAGAACTGCCGCCGCCATTTCCACGGGCGGCAGCGCGGACAATTTCCAACGAATCCTGTCCGGAGCGGCCGCACTCGGCCCGGTTCTGGTCGACAGCGCCGCGGAACTCATGAACGCGAATCCCGGACGCGTCGTGGCCGTTGGCAAGGTCTACGAGAACTACGTCCACTGCATCGTGCGGCGCGACAGCCCCTTCCGTACTTTCGCGGACTTGGGCGGCAAGTCCGTCGGAACGGGCGCCGTCGGCTCCGGAACCACGCTGGCTGCCGGCCGGATCATCATCGCTGCAGGTGTGGGGCCGGATTCAAAGGATCCGGTACAGCAACACCAGCTGGGCCTGAACGACGGACTGGCAGCGCTCCGGCTCGGCTCCATCGACGCGCTGCTGTGGTCTGGAGGCCTGCCCACGGCGGCCATCACCAAGGCCAACCGGGACGTTGGCCTGCGGTTTCTCGACCTGGCCGGCCTGCTTCCGCGGCTGACGTCGAAGTACGGGGACTTCTACGAGCACGCGGTGATACCGGAAGGCAGCTACGCCGGCACCCCGTCCGTCAACACCATCGGCGTGGCCAACCTGTTGCTCTGCGGCGCGGACCTCAACGCGGAGATGGTCAGGCAGACTGTGCTGCTGCTGGTTGACCACGCACGGGAACTCATCCCCAAGTCCAGCCTCGGCATCCAGTTCCTGAGCCCCGAGACACTTATCAGCACGGCGGGCCTTCCGCTGCACCCCGCCGCCGCCGATGCGTACCGGGAGTTGCACGGCTAGAGGCGCCCGGCATTTGAGCTTGTCGAAATCCCTTGGCCTATTCGCGCAGCACGTCATTCGTGGCGTGGTCGTAGTGGAACGTGACCTCGCCGCCGACGTGCTCGAACTCGTGGTTGGCGCCGTCCAGCAGGCCAAACGCGCCGTAGTTCTCATCCCAGGAACCGTTCGCCACGGCCTTGTAGCTGTATTTACCAGCCGGCAGGTCCGCCGTGAGCTTCCATGTGCCGCGCTTGGCGTCCAGCTTCATTTGCACTCTGTCGTGGTTGGGGTCCCAGTTCACCAGGGAGCCCAGGATGGTGCCGAAGTCGCCGGCCAATGCCACTGACGCCGGCTGGTCCTTATGCTCGACGGCGGCTGCCTTGGCAGGTGCCTTGGCTGCGGTTTTCCTGGGGGCTGCCTTGATAGGCGTTTTCTTGGTGGTTGCCGCTGTCTTGGCTGCTGACTTCGTCGCTGCGGGCTTCCGCGCTGCGGGCTTCTTGGCCACGGGCTTCGTGGGCAGCGGCGTGTCCGCAGGCACCGGCGTGCCTTCAGCCAGAGCAGCCGATAGCGCGTCGACGGTTTTGAAAGCAACCGTAGCCTTCAGCCCGTCCTCGGTGATTTCCCAGCCGCTGCGGCCCTTGGCCATCCAGCCGGCTTTGACGAGATCGGCCGTGGCCTTGGTCAGGTTCTTGTGTCCGCGGGGAATGCCGCCGCTGAGCAGTTCGGATTCTTCCTTCGTGAACGGGATGCGGGCCACGGCCTGAGCCAGGACCTCTCCCCCGTTGGGTTTCTGGTCCTCCCACGACCCTGCAGCCATGATGTCAAGAACTTCCTTGAGCCGGCGGTTGGTGTTGTCGCGAACGGTCACGATGGTCCTCCTGTAGCAGCGGGTACACGATCACTTTGACAGGCAAGTTGGCTACTAACCAGTACATGACCTGGGTGTTTTGGCGCCCGCATGATGCAGGGAAGGTGGCTGGATGACAGCGATGCGCTTTCATGTCACCCACTTCCCCACCCGTTCCTCGCTCCAGTCCCACAGCTGCGTGGCCAAGGCGGCGTCGCGGCCCTGGCCGCTGACACGTGCTGGTTTGCGTTTGGCGTAGTAGCCGCCGGATTCCCAGTCGAGACCGGGTTGCCCGATGGCCAGCCACACCAGCGTCTGGGCACCTTGTGCGGGGGTCAGCATGTAGGAGCGCATTCCGCTGCCGTAGAGGAACCTCATGTAGCTCGAGGAGCCGGCGGAGAAATTAGTCGCTACGCCGCCCGGATGAAAGGCGGCCGTAGTCAGCCCTTGGCCGTTGAGGCGGTGGTGGAGTTCCCTGGTGAAGAGGATGTTGGCCAGTTTCGCGTTGCCGTAGGCCCTGTTGGCGGAGTACCTTTTCGCCGCGTCGAGGTCCTTGATGTCCAGCCTGCCGAAGAGTTTGTGGGCCACGCTGGAGGTATTTATGACGCGTGCCTGGCTGGCCACCAGCACATCCTGCAGCAACCGAGTGAGCAGGAAGGGCGCCAGATGGTTGACCTGGAAGGTCTTCTCGTTCCCGTCCGCGGTCAATTCCCGCCGGCCCATGATGCCGCCGGCATTGTTCGCCAGCACATCAATGCGTGGATAGAACGCCCTCAGCGCCGCGGCCAGCTCTTGCACCTGGTCCAGCCGCGCGAAGTCGGCTGTGAAAATGTCAGCGCCGATGTCCTCCGCGACGGCCTGGGTGCGCTTCGCCGACCTGCCGACGACGATGATCCGGTCCCCCGTCTGCGCCAGCGTGCGTGCGGCGGCCTCGCCGATTCCGCTGCTGGCACCGGTGATGATGATGGTGCGCGTGTCCATGTTTGCCTTGCTACCTCGTCGGGATGGTGAAAAATATGGTGGATGAAGCAATTGCACCATCTTTTTGGAACCGCGAAACTGACCGCGACTCCGGGCACCCGTGCTTGTCAGGCAAACAACGGCAGTTCAAGGCAATTTCTGCCATTTTGGCTACTGCGCCACCGCCGCCGCATCGGCAAATAAGTCCGCCGGCATCGGCCGGCCAACTTCCACGTAATGGCGATCGGCTTCTCGCCCTTGTGCTGTACATAATCAACCTGGCCGAGACACGTGTAAGGCATCGTCAGTCCTGTTTCATCCTCGGCCATGTCGCGACTGAAAAGGAGAACTTGCGACCCCTGCGCCTTGTGCCCAAGGTACCGTCGGCCAACTGAGCTTGTCGGCGAGGTGTTGTTCTGCGACTCCCAGTGGAACAGCTCAGGGCTGATCGCATAGTCCTTGTACATTGTGGTCGCAGAATGGTTTGCTTCATCCTTGTTGAGCGTCACGAAGAACGCGTCAGTGTTCGTTTTGGCGCACCACGCCACGCCCTCGCGATGTTTGACGTTCTTCCCCGCTTCAAGGGACCCGTACTCCAGTGCCGCCAATATCTCCTCACGGCGATATGTCGCATGCGATAGCAATGGAATACTCGCATATTCCATGCCGAGGCTTCTGCCGGCCCGTTTGGACGCAGCGGCTCCCAGCGCAACGAGCTGCTGGATCTCGCTGCAAACATACGGATAGCTGCGGAGGTGAGCGAAACCTTCATCGTATGATGCGAAGCCACCGGCATCGTCCCACAGCGTGAAGAAAAGCATCCGCGCGAATACTTGCTCACGCGGCCCCAGGTCCGCATACGAAGGCGCGTCCGCGGAAACGAGCATCGAATACGCATCTGTGCGTTCCTGGTCGTCCACATGGATCAGGGCCGCCATTCGGCCAAGAAGCTTCTTCTCCTCAGCATAGGTCACCTGCTCGAACTTGTCGGTAGCCAGTGCCTCCAACGGAGACAACCCTTCGAGGAGCCCGGCAAGGCGCAGATACTCGGTCCAGGAGTTCTTGGTCGTCTTGTAGACGGTCTTGACGTCGTTGCCCGACTTCTCCAAGTAGTCCGCCAGCAGCAGCTCGGCGTACGACTTGATGTCGGCAACAAGTTTCGGCTTGTTCAACTTCAATTGGGCCCTGATATTTGCCAGCACAACGTCCTTGGCAACTCGGTCCAGAATTATTTGCGAGCCGGACGGCAGGAACGGAAAATCATTAATTACGGCCTTCTCCAGTTGCTTTCGCCCGTAGCCCGTCATGGCGCGCAACCGAACATCAAAGCGGAACTCGCGGTGCTGCTGCCCAATAAAGTCCAGCACCGTGACCACGGCCTTGTCGGGAGCCCGCCGGAGCCCGCGGCCCAGCTGCTGGATGAAAATCGTGGCACTCTGCGTAGGCCGCAACAGAAGAATCGTGTCCACCTGCGGCAGGTCGAGTCCCTCGTTAGAAAGGTCGACGGCGAAAATACAGTTGATTTCGCGGTCGTGCAGCTGTCGAAGCGCAAGGGCACGTTCGCCGTCGTCCGTCTGGCCCGACACCGCAACCGACGCAATGCCGGCCTGGTTGAACACCTGCGCCATGTACTTCGCATGCTGCACCGAGACACAGAAGCCAATGGCGCGCATGCCCTGGGTGCTCGTAACCTTGTCCTGGAGCTCCCTGATCACCTTGGCGGCGCGCGCATCGTTGCCTGTGTACAGCGCGCTGAGCTGCTGCAGGTCGTACGATCCACGCTTCCATTCCAAGTGGCTCAGGTCGACGTCGTCGGAGACGCCGAAGTAGTGGAAGGGAACCAGCAGATCGGCGGCGAGGGCATCCCAGAGCCGCAGCTCGCTTGCCGTCCGGCCATCGAAGTACAAATCTGCGACATGGATGCCGTCGCCTCGCTCAGGAGTGGCGGTCAATCCAAGCAGTTCCAGGGGCTGCAAGTGCTCAATCAGCTTGAGGTAGGTGGGGGCCGCTGAGTGGTGGAATTCGTCAATGACGACGACGTCGAACCGGTCCGCAGGCAGCTCGCCGATGCCTTTGGCCGAGAGTGATTGGACGCTGGCGAACACATGCTTCCACTGTGCCGGTTTGTGCTCGCCAACGAACAATTCGCCGAAGGCTCCATCCTGCATGACGTTGCGGTACGTGGTCAGCGACTGCTGCAGGATTTCTTTGCGGTGCGCGACGAAAAGCAGGGTCAGGTCCCGGCCGGCGCCGTCGCAGAGCTGCTTATAGTCAAGCGCCGCGATGACAGTCTTGCCGGTCCCCGTGGCTGCGACAATGAGGTTCCGGTGGAAGCCCTTGGCCCGTTCGGCCTCGAGGTCTTCCAGCATCTCCACCTGGTGCAGAAACGGCTCGACTTCCAGGCCGGTGTAGCCCGTGGGCGCGGAGGTCAGCTTGCCGCCATTGCGTCGCAATGCCGCATCGAGTTTGTCTGCATCCGTGGCGGGATCGTAGCGCTGGAACGCGCGCTGCTCCCAATAGCTGTCAAAGGTGATGGCGAACTTCTGAAGAAGTGCGGGCGTTCCGATATTGGACAAGCGAACGTTCCATTCCAGGCCGTCCAGCATGGCCGCCCGGCTAAGGTTTGAGCTGCCCACGTAGGCGGTGCTGAAGCCGGTCTTGCGGTGGAAGAGCCACGCCTTGGCATGAAGCCTGGTCGACTGCGTCTCATAGCTGATCTTCACCTCGGCGCCATATTTATTGACCAAGTGGTCGATGGCGCGGCGTTCAGTGGCTCCCATGTAGGTGCTGGTGATGACACGAAATTTCCCCCCGCGTTCCTTGAGCCCCTCCAGAGCGGGCTCGAGGAGCCGGATGCCTGTCCACCGGATGAATGCACAGAGCAGGTCCACCGAGTCGGCAGACTCAATCTCGGCGCGAATCTCGGCCGCCAGGTTTGGATCGTCCTTGCCATTGGTTAGAAGGGCGCTGTCGCTGAGGTTCGTGGTGGGGCGTCGCAGTTGCCGGCGCTTCAGCGCATCGGGGCGGTGCAGGGACCGAAGCTGCGTGGGGCCAGGGGTTACCTCATTGCCGGGGTTGATGACCGCCAGGATCTGGTTCGTCTTGGCCACCCGATCTTCTTCCCGGGTATCCAAGAGCAGTTGCTGAACAGCGTCGGCGACGTGGCGCGCCAGAGCTTCGGGCGATTCATCCCGGCCCACACCTTCGACGCTGGCCTGCAGGTCCGGCACCGCGGCGAGTCGTCGGCCCAAGTCCGTAGTATGCAGCAGCTCGTAGAGCCCTTCGGCCAATAGTTCCGGCGCTTCATCCCCCTCATATGTGTTCACCAGGCCAGGGTATGTGGTGGGTGGGACAAAGACGAACCATCGACACTTAGTCCGCGATCCGCTGCGGGTTGCGGTTGACGCCGCACAAAGGTCCGGAGCAGACGATAATGATCCTCTGCTTGAACAGGTTCAAGGCCACATGACCGTTGGCCCAACCCGGAGAATGTCAGTGCGGATGTGCATAGTGGACTCATGGCCAATATTGCGTTGAATCGCCGCATTGCTAATTTCATTCCGAGAAGGATGCTGTAACGTTCAAGCACAATTTCAGGAGAATCGACAATGAGAGCTCCAAGACTCGGCTTCCTCCATCACGCCATGGAGAAGGCCGGTGAACGCCGTGTCCGTTTTACTTGGACCACAGGTGCCGCAAAATTCAGCGTGGTATTCATCATCGACCCGGGACCGTTCCTGAAGCACCTTCCAGCGCCGGCCACGCCAAAAGAGCGACCAGAACCGGCTGGTTTGTTGATGTTCGGAATCGTTGGAGGCGGCAGCGTTTTCACGAAATCGGTTTATCCCGGATTCTGGTTCGACACATACATGGGTACGGATCTCGAACGGCTAACGGATGTTCTGCGCAAGGATGGAAACAGTGGCCATAAACTCGACATCAACGGTTTCTTCGCGGACTTTGTCGCAGGCATCCCCACCAACCTCGCTCACGTGCGGCCAATACAGTGGCACGATCTACCTTGGAAGCCTGATGTTGAAGATGCTGACAAAACTTATTTCCTGAGGTATCGACTTAATCAGCTACCCTTCCGCGTTACAGCCAAGAATTTGGAAAAGACGGCATTGCTCGCAGGCGAACTTGCAGAAGCGATCTGCGCCGAATTGAACATCAGCACCTGCTGGACTGCTGACCCTGCCCAAGCCAAACCGCTCACGGCGCCACCGGCACCTATGCCGATATAGTCCCTCCGACAGGCCGTCACGAGAGTAGGTCCAATAGTCGCCTCTGGCGGGACCAGGTCCTGGCGCCAGCCGTGCACCGGTTCGAAAAACGCATCACGCCTTGCCGCCGCCGGACTGTGGCTGGGGCGCGGCTGCCGGCAGGTGGACTGGTATGCCTGGCGGATGGAGGGGTTGTAGGGGGATCCGGGAGCCGTCGGGCATTTGGCCGGTTGCGCACCAAGTGGGGCGTTTCCTGCAGCGACCGGTACTCAACCAGCGGCGAATTGGTGAGGGGCAAATGGAAGTCACTCGTCCGCCGTCGTACATCCACTCACCACCCTCGATTATCCGCACCGGCGTTGATAGCGTGAGAGGCACGCCACACTTCTTTGGATTGAACCATGAAAGGTGCTTGCCATGGACGGATTTCCGATGGATTACGAAATGTTCGATCTCGGTAATTTCAGGCTCCAGGGAGGTGCAACGATTCGTGGGGCGCGCCTGGCCTACAAGACCTATGGCGAGCTCAACGCCGAGAAGAGCAACGCCATCGTGTACCCCACGTGGTACTCCGGGCGCCACTGGGACAACGAGTGGCTGATCGGGGAAGGCAAGGCCCTGGACCCCAGCAAGTACTTCATCATTGTTCCAAACATGATTGGCAACGGACTCTCAAGTTCCGCCAGCAACACTCCTGCCCCCTACAACGCCGGCAGCTTCCCCAACATCACGTTCTACGACCAGGTAGAGGCGCAGCACCAGCTCGTGAGCGGGAAATTTGGCATTGAGACCCTGGCCCTGGTCACCGGCTGGTCAATGGGTGCCGGCCAGACCTACCAATGGGCCGTCAGCTATCCGGACATGGTCCAGCGTGCCCTGCCGTTCTGCGGATCCGCCAAGACGAGCGAGCACAACTTCGTGTTCCTCGAGGGCGTCAAGGCGGCACTCCAGGCCGATGCCGCCTTCAAAAACGGCTGCTACACGGAACAGCCGACGCGCGGGCTGCGCGCAGTGGGGCGCGTTTACGCCGGGTGGGGCTTCTCCCAGGCGTTTTACTGGGACCGCGTCTACGAAAAGATGGGCTTCTCTGCACGCCTTGGCGTCGACCTTGCCTACTCCTCGCTTGAAGACTTCCTGGTCGGCTACTGGGAGGGCCACTTCCTGGGCCAACGCGATGCCAACGACCTTCTCACCCAACTGTGGACCTGGCAGCACGGCGACGTCGGGGCCACCCCGGGCTTCGACGGGGACCACATCAAGGCGCTGCAGTCGATCAAGGCAAAGCTGATTGCACTGCCAGCCAGGAAGGACCTGTACTTCTGTCCCGAGGACGAGGAGTACGCGTCCCAATACATCCCCAACGGCGAGGTCCGGGTCATCCCCGGGGTGTGGGGACACTTTGCCGGCAGCGGTGACAACCCCGTGGATGCCGCGTACATCGACAGCGTCGCCAAGGAGTTGCTGGAGCGCTGAGGGTGCCGTACATGGCATGGTCCCGGGGTACGGTCAGCGGCTCTACTTACCGGAAACGCGGCGTGCCGATGCCTTTCGGCGGGCAATGATCCGCAGCTGGATGATCCGAATGGCACCGGAAACGGCCACCAGAAGTCCGCCACCCACAGCGGCAATCAGCAGGGCAATTCCCAGCGGAATGGTCCCTGACAGGCCGAAATAGTGGACCTCTGCCGCACCTTGGTTTTGGATAATGAACACAATGAGCAGGATCAACAGCAGCAACGCCGCGATGGTCGCCACCCAGACAACTCCGGCACGGGTAACAACGCTCGCGGGTTCGGATTCCTCCATACGGGCCGGGGCCGGTTCCGGCTGCGGATCCCTTTCAGGTTCGGGCGTCGCAAGGTCTTCGGGCTCCATTGGATCGTTCGACATGTCTACGGTTCCCCTTCCCAAAAGTCCCCCAGCCACTTCGTGACTGCGTTCGGCTTTACATGAGCCGTGGGCAACCATGCTACTCGTTTTCAGGCTGGAGCCTCCGAGCCGTCAATACACCTGCCCCGCCCAGCCGGGATGCCGCCGTCAATGCGCCTGCGCGGCACACTCCGCCTGGGCCCGGGTTACCAGATCGACGCTGGTGGCATCGAGTTCCTGCGCTCCCCCGCCGGGGCCGGCCGGGTGCGGGTCCAGGTAGGACTCGCGTGCGGACAGGTGCACGGCGTCGACACCCGTGCCTACCAGCGCCCGGATGTCCTCAGCCCGCACGCCGCCGCCGGCCATGACCTCGATCCCCTCCGGGCCGCCCCGGCGCATGGCGCCCAACATGTCCAAGCCCTCAATGGCCCTCGCTCGGCCACCGGAGCTCAGCACGCGGCCCACACCCGTCCCCGCCAGGCGCATTAGCTGCCCCATGGGGTCGCGGCTGGCATCCAGTGCACGGTGGAAGGTCACCGGCAGGCCGCCGGCCGCCTCCACCCAGCGTGCCAGCGTGGCCAGGTCAATCTCGCCGCCAGCGGTCAGGGCACCCACCACCACACCGTGGACGCCCGCGGCCTTCAGCACCCGGATGTCCCGGCACATGGTGTCCACCTCGTCGGCGTCGTACACGTAGCCTCCCGGCCGGGAACGAACCAACGCGTGGACAAACCCGTCCCGCCGGGCCGCGGCCTCCACCGACGCCTCCGCGGTGCCCGCCGACGGCGTCAGCCCGCCCACCGCCAGGGCGCTGCACAGTTCAATCCGGTCCGCCCCGCCGGCCAGCGCGGCACGGGTCCCCGCCACGTCCTGGACGGCGATCTCAAGCTTGGCCATGGTTTCCCGCGCTTCCTCGATTGTGTGCCGCCCGGCCGGCCGGGCAGGCGGCTGCCTGCTGCCTGCTGCCACCGGCGTTGTTTCCGTTGTTGCGCCCCGCCTGCACGTCCAGGACGCCGGCTCGATGAGGCCACGCCGGTTACGCCAGAAATTCCCGTCCCGGCCACCGGGCCACCAGCTTGGCGCCCGACATGAAGTCGCCGTAGTCCAGGCCTGGCACGGCGCCGGCCCACATCTTTTGGGCGAGCACCCCAAAAGCCGGCTTCACCAGATCGTGGACGGCAAGTTCGTTGTAGGCCAGCAATACCAGGTCATTCCACACCGCGGACGCCGCGCCCAGCAGTTGCGGATGCCCGGGCGCCAGGTCCTGCCCTTCGCCAAAGATGTGCGGCTCCCAGGACTCAAACAACGCCCGGGCGTCCAGCCCCTTGCCGTGGTAGTAGTCGGCAAAGGGCACAATGTACAGCAGTTCGTCGTCGGTATTGATGACGCTGTAGCCGTCCGCCACCGCGGCCTGGCCGCTGTACCAGTCCTTGTTCCAGGCGCAGATCGCCACGTCCCGGTTGTAGCCTTCCGGACCAGGCGCGCCGGCGCCTCCGGACATCACCGTCAGGCTACCCCACGCCACGGGGTCCTTGTCCAGTGACCGGAGATGGGAGCCGATGGCGTTGAAGAAGTCCCTGTATTCATCGGAATGGCCCTTGGCATATTCATCGGCGCCAAAGTGCACGGCCGGCCCGCGGAACCACGGGACAAACTCGTCGAACAAGGCCCTGACCAGCGCGGTGCTTTCCGGGTTTCCCAGGTCCAGCATGTCCGAGTCACCCCCGTTGAGCCCCACCTCGGGACGCCAGCGGATGAACGAACGCGAGTGCGCCGGCACATCAATTTCCGGCACCAGCCGCACGTGTCTCTGCTCGGCCACGTCCTCGAAGGAATCCCAGTCAGCGCGGCTGTACGAACCGTCCTCTGCGGCCAATCCGGCCAGCCACGGAGAATCCGAGGCGAGCCGGAACGCCTGCTGGGCCATGTCCCACGGCCGTTTGGTGTCCTTCGTGATCTCGTTGTCGTTGAGGTGGATCATGAAGGTGTTCAACTTGTTCCAGCTGAGAAAACGGATCCAGTCCCGCAATGCACCCGGGCTGGCAAAGCGCCGCCCCACATCCAGCATGAAGCCGCGCACCGGATAGTTGGGCCAGTCCACGGCAGTCCCACGCGGGAGCTCCCCGTGCGAAGCAAGCATTTGCAGAAGGGTCCGCGTTCCCCAGTAGACGCCGGTCGCCGTCCGGGAACCGACGCGCACCCCGCCGTCGACCTCCAGCACGTATCCCTCGGTCAAGGCCGTGGCATTGCCCGTGGGGAAGTCCAGTTCCGGGTCCAGGGCCAGCACAATCTTTCCGGCAGCTGATTCGGCCACGGCGGCGCTGCCGGAGAGCCCGGTCAGCTCCGCGATGTCCGCCAGAAGGGTGGCGGCAATATCGGCCAGCTCCGGTGAATGCTCGACGGCGAAACCCTCGCCCAGGCGCGTGCCGCCCTCCCCCGGGCTCCACCGCTGGAGTGATGGAATGACCACGGGTGCGCCCCCCGGGTGGGCGCCGGAAATGAAATCAGGGATAGTCATGAGGGCAATCCGCCCTTTCAAGGGTGGGACGGTGGTCGTCAACGGGTCTGCAGGCGCTGCCGAATCTACCACGGCAATGCTATGGATCACATGCACCCGGGCACAGGCGCTCAGACTCGTCCCTCCGGGCCAACGGTGGAGGACTGTGGCAGGACGGACAACCCTTGAAACCGGCGACAGTCATTTTTGCGAGTACTAACCGACCCCTGGCAGCGATCCGGTACGGTGGGAAAATGGGGAAGAAAAGGAACAGTCCGGACCCGGATGAATGGACAATTCGAGACGCGGCCATGTGGAAGACCGCAGAGCTCGCGGCCGCAGTACTCAAGAGCGGCCTCGCCAGCCATCCCACCGTGGCAGTGCCGTTTGCGCTCCGCTTTGGCGGCAATGATGAAGGAATCTACGCGCACGGGCCCTTCCAACTGCTTGAATTCCGCGCCAACGGGGACGGCAGCTACGTGCACAACACCTCGGTGGTTGCCGCCACGGGCCGGGGGGCCGTCCCCTTCATGCTGGGTTTTGCCGCGACCCAGGCCATCGGGAATGCCTCCAGGCGCAGCCGAGCGGCCAACCTGGCCCAACAACGCTGGCAACCCATTGACCGCGGCACAGTGGCAGTGAGCAACTACGGCTTTTACATGCACACACCCGCCACGGTCATGGCCTGGCAGTGGCAGCACATCAACCTCGCCGAGCTGACCGGCCCCGGGCAACTGAGAATTCAGGGGCAGTCCGAACGCGGGCCGATCAACTGGATTCTCGAATCAGACTGGGCGGAGCTCATCTTTGTCTTCTGGGCGAGTGTTCGCAATCCAACCAGCCCGCAATTCGTGACGCGAACGTGGCTGCCGCAGGACTGGCTGACCAAGGCATTCATCTGGTCCCAGTCAAACCCGTCAGTGCCCAACTCGGGGTTCAAAAGCCTCTACGACGGCCTGCACCACTAAGGGACACGAACTTGCCTTAACCCTGGAATCCCCGCGCAGGGTGGGGATTCCAGGGTCTCTCGCCGGTACGTCGGTTCAGTATCCGGTAGCGGTGCCGCCCTCCAGGACGGCTTCCGTGCCTGACAGGCCCAGCCGCGTGGCGCCGGCGTCGATCATGGCCTGGGCGGCTGCCCAGTCACGGATGCCGCCCGATGCCTTGACGCCGACACGCGGACCAACCGTCCTCGCCATCAGCTCGACCGCGTGAACGGTGGCGCCACCCGCCGGGTGGAACCCCGTTGAGGTCTTCACGAAGTCGGCCCCGCAGCTCTCCGCGATCTCGCAGCAGCGCACAATTTGTTCGTCGGTCAGTGCTGCCGTCTCCAGAATCACCTTCAAGACAATCGGGCCCGGCACTGCTTCACGGACAGCTGCAATGTCGAGCCGCACATCCTCAAAGTCTCCGGACAATGCGGCGCCGACGTCAATCACCATGTCGATCTCGTCGGCCCCGTCCTGCACCGCCGCCTCTGCTTCAGCTGCCTTGATGCTGCTGTGGTGCTTGCCTGACGGGAACCCGCACACGGCGGCGATCCTGGCAGTGGTCGTGGCCAGTGGCAGCATCGACGGCGAGACGCACACCGAATACGTGCCCAGCCTTGCAGCGTCGGCGGCGGCAGCCTCGGCGTCGGCCTGCGTGCCGGTGGACTGCAGGAAGGTGTGGTCCACCATTTTCGCCAGCAGTTCCGGGGTCAGTTTCGTCATGGTCATCCTTTGTTCGCGGTTCGAGTTGAAATGGGACTACCGGTGGGGATTACTTGCATGTGTCCTTGTCCCCCAGCCCCTTGAGATAGTCACAGAAGGCCGCCACACCCTTCCCGGTGACGACTTTGCCTTCCAGCACACGGGACTTTTCGACCTTGTCGCCGGACGCCACCGACTGGCTGATTTTAATGACTTCCTGGCCCAGGGCGAACGGCGATTCGGCGTTCGTCGCGTACATCTCACCGTTCTTGACTGCGGTGAGTGCATCGGCGATGCCGTCATTTCCGACGATCTTGACCTTGCCCAGGAGCCCGCGGGACTTTACGGCGGCAACCGCGCCCAGGGCCATTTCATCATTGGCTCCGTAGATGCCGGTGATGCCGGGGTTTGCCTGAAGCATGTTGGTAGTCACGTCCAGCGCCTTGCCACGGTCAAAGTCTGCCGACTGGACGGCAACCACCTGGACACCGGGGCAATCCTTCATACCGGTCTGGAAGCCCGAGGAGCGGTCCCGGGCAACACTGGTGCCGAGAATTCCCTGCAGTTCGGCTGCCTTGCCGGTCCCGCCCATGGCCTGGCACAGTGCCTTCGCACCGTTCTTGCCGGCCTGAATCGCGTCGTAGCCGATGAATGCCGCCAGTTCGCCCTGGTCCGGGACCCTGTCAAAGGCAACGACGGGAACCTTGGCCCGGTTGGCCTGAACTGTAATGGATCCCCCGGCCTCGCTCGAGGTGGGGTCCAGCACTAGCACGCTGGGCTTTTTCACCAACGCGGTGGTGGCCTGGTCCAGGGACTGGGTGTCATTGTTGTTGGCATTTTGGACGTCCAGTGACATGCCCACCTTCGAAGCCTCATTCTTGGCGCCGTCGGCAACGGAGACGAAGAACGGATTGTTGAGCGTGGAGATCACCAGGGTTGAGGATTTCTGCGCCGCGGCGGCACCATCCTGGCCATTGCCCCGGACCACCGTGGTCACGCCGGCACCCATCACCAGCAGGGCCAGTACAGTAACGGCCGCAACCTGGGGTGTGCGCGCCCGCGCGCCAAAGCCAAACCCGGCAGTCGCCGTCGAACGTCCCCCAGGTTTGCTGCCGGACGGAGATTGATGGCGGAAGACGCGCATCAGCACCCCGGAGTTCCGGTCGATGTACACAGCGAACAGGATCACGGCACCCTTCACCACGCCCTGCAGGAACGGGGAAACGTTGAGCAGGTTCAGCCCGTTGTCGATCATTGACAGCAGGACCGCGCCAACCACCGTGCCGAGGAGCGCTCCACGGCCACCGGCCAGGCTGGTCCCACCGATGATGACGGCGGCAATGGCGGACAGTTCAAGGCCGGTGCCGGCGGTGGGCTGGGCGGTGCCAAGCCGTGCGGTCAGGATGAAGCCTGCAATGGCTGCCAGCACACCGGAGATCATGAACGCCATGATCTTCACGCGGGCAGTGTTGACGCCGGCCAGGCGGGCGGCATCCTCGTTGTCGCCCGTGGCATACAGTTCACGGCCGTAACGGGAGCGGGCCAGGATGTAGCCAAACAGCACGGTGGCCGCCACCATGATCCAGATGGGGGTGGCAATGCCCAGGAAGCTTCCCTGTCCCAGTGCCAGAAATGCCCCGCTGGTGACCTTGATGGGGTTGCCCTGGGAAAACTGCAGGGTCAGCCCGGCGAAGATGGACATGGTGGCCAGCGTGGCGATGAACGACGGCATCCTTGTCTTGGTGACCAGCAGGCCGTTGATGACCCCAGCCCCGGCACCAACCGCCAGCCCGGCCAACAGGCCAAGCACGGGACCGTGGCTGCTCATCACGGACGCGGCAATGATGGCGCTGAACCCCAGGACGGCACCGACGGACAGGTCAATTTCGGCCAGGATGATGACGTAGGTCTGGCCGGCGGCGATCAGTGCCACCACGGCTGCGGTGAGCAGAATGTTGAGCATGTTGGAGGATTGCAGGAACAGGGGCGTGGCGAAGACGAGGGCGATGGCCACGAGGGCCAGCATCCACACAGCACGCAGCTGGTCGTTGAAGAGCGATATTTTTTTCATCAGGCTATGGTCTCCATTGCGTGTTCAAGGACGGCTTGCTGCGTCAATGCGCCGACGGACAGTTCAGCGTTGATGCTGCCCTCCCGCATGACCAGGACGCGGTCTGACATTTCGACGAGTTCGGGCAGATCGGAGGAAACAAGGACCACTGCCACCCCTTGGGCGGCAACGTCATTGATAATCGAATAGATTTCGGCTTTTGCCCCGACATCCACGCCGCGCGTCGGCTCCTCCATGAGCAGGATGGCCGGGTTGCTCAACAGGCATCGGGCAAGCAGGACTTTCTGCTGGTTGCCTCCAGAAAGGGTTCCCACCGCGTCGTGAATACTGTTGCACTTGACATTCAGGCGGGTTGATATTTCCTGGCACCGCTGCCGTTCCTGCTTGCGGGAGACGACGCCGTTGCGGGTGATGGCGCCCAGCGTGGCCAGGGATTCGTTGTGCGCAATGGGCTGGGCCAGTGTCAGGCCTTCGGCCTGGCGGTCGGGGGTGAGGTAGGCGATGCCCGCTCCAATGGCGTGGCGCGGTGAGGCCAGGCTTACATCCTTTCCATCGAGGGATACCACCCCGCTCGCATTGTCCAGACCGAACAGCGCCCGCAGGACTTCGCCCTTGCCGCTTCCCATGACCCCGCCGATGCCGAGCACTTCACCGGCACGGACCTGAAAGGAGACGCCGTTGAAGCCGGTGCCGCCGAGATTCCTGACGTCCAGGCGCACGCGGTCCGTGGCGTGGTGTTCCTTCGGGTAGAAGTTCTCCACCTCGCTGCCCACCATGGCGGCCACCACCTGCTTTTCGCTCAGTTCAGCGGGGGTTCCGCTGAGCGAGACAAGGCCGTCGCGCATCACCACGATCCTGTCGGCGAGCGCGAACACTTCAGGCAGCCGGTGGCTGATGTAGATGATGGCCACGCCCGCCTCCTGAAGCTTGCGGACCTGACGGAAGAGCATCTCCGACTCCCGGTCGTCAAGGGCCGCCGTCGGCTCATCGAGGATGAGCAGGCGGACCGAGTGGTTCAGGCAGCGGGCAATCTGCACCATCTGCTGCTCGCCGAATGACAGTTTCCCCACCGGCAGCCGCGTGTCCACGTCAATCCCCACCTGGGCCAGCAGCTCCGCGGCACGGCGGTGCATCTTGGCCTTGTTGACGAAGAATTTGCCGAATTCGCCGGTGCCGTCATGGGCGAAGAGGTTGGAGGCGACGTCCAGCTGGGGGAAGAGGTTGTTCTTCAGTTCCTGGTAGATCACCTGGATGCCGTCAGCCATGGCGTCCTGCGGGACGTTATATTTGCGTGGATCGCCGTCGATGGTGATCTGTCCTGAATCCGGCTGGTAGGCGCCCGCGATGATGCGTGTGAGCGTTGACTTGCCGGCACCGTTCTCGCCCACGAGCGAGACGATTTCGCCCGGTTCAATGCTCAGGTCGATGCCGCGCAGCACCTTGTTGGATCCAAACGCCTTGGTGATGCCTGTGAATGAGATGGTCATGTCAGTACACCACCCCGGCAATCAGGATCACGTTCGCGTAGGACGTGAATTCACCGGAGCGCACCGCTGCCTTGGAACACTTGGTGCGTTCCTTGAATGCGGTGTGCGGAACGAGTTCCAGACGGATGTTCAGTGCATCAAGGCGTTCGCGCAGGGCCGCGTGGAGTTCGGGGCTGTGGGTGGCGATTTCACTTGCGGCGATGGCCGCCTCCACCTCCACTTCGGCCAGGACCACGTCCAGGCACTGGAGGAATTCCGGCACGTTTGGGGTAAGGGCCAGGTCGATGCGTTCGACGCCGGCCGGGATGGGCAGGCCAGCATCGGTCACCAAGAGTTCGTCGGTGTGCCCGAGTTCGGACAGGATCCGGGAGAGTGCCGGGTTGAGGGTACCGCTGTTTTTTCGCATTGTTGCTCCACTGTTTTGTAGAGGGTGGGGGACCTGAATGAACGGCCCGGAGAGCGGGAGGGGGCTAGTGGTTGGCCAGAAAGGCGTCAACGGACTCACGCTTCGGGAGGCTGGGGCTGGCGCCGGCGACTGTGACGGCCAGGGCGCCGCCGGCCATGGCGCGGCGCAGCGCAGGCTCCCAGTCGAGCCCTTCAGCAAGTGCGCTGCCGAGGGTGCCCGCGAAGGCATCACCGGCCGCGGTGGTGTCCACGGCAGTCACAGGGAACGGGGCGTGGACGCTGACACGCGTTGCGTTGTCCGTACCGGCGGAAACACGTTCGACGACGACGGCGCCCGCACCTGCCAGCGTCACGACCGCCCGGGCTACCCCTCGTGCCGTGAACCAGCGGCCGGCCGCTGCCGCCGATTCCTGGTCCGTGACGTCGATCCCGGTAATGAGCCGGGCCTCGGTCTCGTTGGGCGTGACAATGTCAACGTGCTGCCAGAATTCCTCGTCCAGCGGAGCTTCGGGGGCCGGAGCCGGGTCCAGGATGACCGTGACACCGCGGTCTTTGCACGCTTTTGCACCCTCCAGTGCCGATTTGTGCGGGATTTCAAGTTGGATCAGGGCAACGCTTGCGTCCAGTTCCGGCGAGTTCAGCGACTCCGTGATGTGTCCGGGGCTCAGGAGCGAGTTCGCCAGCGGGATCATGACAATGTCATTTTCTGCCGACGCGTCCACCCTGATGTGTGCAATGCCCGTGGGGCCGTGGCTGCGCAGCACGTAGTCGGTGTTGACCTGCTCCTCGGCCAGCGTCCCAAGGACCAGCTCGCTGAACGAATCGTCGCCCACGCTGCCGATCAATGAGACGGAACTGCCGGCGCGTGCTGCGGCCAGGGCTTGGTTGGCTCCCTTGCCGCCGAGGACCATCGTGAAGGCGTTGCCCAGCACGGTTTCACCCGGGTCAGGGAGCCGGTCGCTGAAGCTCGTGAGGTCGCAGGTAATGCTTCCGATTACCAGAACACTGCCGTTTTTGGGCGCAAAAGGCGTCATGGGGGTCCTTCAATAGTGGAAATTGGGGTGGGAGAAGTTTTGGTTACGGGCCGGCCGGAGCAGCGCATGACTGCCGGACGGTCAGCTGGACAGGCAATATCAGGTGCCGGAACGCCGGTTGCTCGGCGGCGTCAAGTGCCTGGATCCGTGCCAGCAGGAGGTCTGCCGCCGCATGGCCTTCGGCAATGGCCGGACGGGAGATGACGGTTACCGGTGCGGGCAACAATTCAGCCAGGTCAAAATCGTCGAAGCAGATAAACGAAAGCCGTTCGGGGATCGTTATCCCGGCCTCATGAAAGGACAACAGCGCACCCTGGGCCATGGTGTTGTTCCCGACGAAAACAGCCGTGAAGTCCAATCCCCCGTCGATGAGTTCGCTGGCGGCACTTTGGCCAAACGCCCTGGTGAACTCGCCAATCTTGATGTTCCCGGGATCAATTTCCACACCGGCGGCGGCCAAAGCTTCAATAAATGCCGTGTGACGGACCTGGCCTGGAAGTGACTCCTGCCGGCCGCTGATGATTGCGATTTTTCGGTGGCCAAGCGACAGCAAATGCTCTGCAGCCATGCGTGCACCTTTGGCGTTGTCGACGTGGACCAAATCAAAATCCGGGGAATCGCTGACGGTCCGGTCGATGAGCACCACCGGCTTGCCCAGTTCGGCGAGCATTAGGTTGGTCCGTTCAGAGGCTTCCGCCGGCACGATCGCCACTGCATCAACAGCATCCATGAGACCGCCGAGAACTTCGGTTTCGGCAGTAAACTGCTCGTCACTGCTGGCGACGATGATCCGGTAGCCCCTGGCGATGACGCGTTCCTCGATTCCCCGCACCAACGTTGCGAAGTAGGGGTTGGCGATGTCGGGGACGATCACGGCGATGGTGTGGTGGCGCCCCGAACGCAGGCCCCGGGCACTTGCGTTGGGGCGGTATCCCAGCGCGGATATGGCATTTTCGACAGCCGTGCGGTTTCGGATGTTCTCCCCCGCCAGCATTCTCGAGACGGTGGCGATGGATACGCCGGCCGCTTGCGCAACATCGTGGATGTTTGCCATGCCGCGCCTTCTCCTTTGAGTCTTTTGGGGTGGTAATGCCAGTGCGGATTCGGAGGGTTTCAGAACTCTTAAGTGAGTGCTGTCACGCCCTGTTTGAACAACTGTAAACGTTTTCAGTTTGCAGTGCAAGCATCGTTGGAGCCATCCGCACCAACCCCTCGATCATTGCCGCGGGGAAGGGTAGCGTGAGGGGCAGATCGCCTTTCCTTGTCTCGAACCGTGAAAGGTGTTTCCCATGGACGGGTTCCCGATGGATTACGAACTATTAGACTTGGGCGATTTCAAGCTTCAAGAGGGTGCAACACTTCGCAGCGCCTGCCTCGCGTACAAAACGTTACAAAACGTAGGGGACGCTCAACGCGGACAAGAGCAACGCCATCGTGTACCCAACCTGGTACTCCGGACGCCATTAGGACAACGAGTGGCTGATCGGCGAAGGCAAGGCGCTCGATCCCGCCAAGTACTTCATTATCGTCCCGAACATGCTGGGCAACGGCCTCTCCAGCTCCCCAGCAACACCCCGGCACCTTACAACGCCCCCAGCTTCCCCCACATCACCTTTTACGCTCAGGTGGAGGCGCAGCACCAGCTCGTCACCGAGCAGTTTGGCATCGAGACCCTGACCCTCGTGACCGGATGGTCCATGGGCGCCGGCCAGATCTAACAGTGGGCCGTCAGCTACCCGGACATGGTCCAGCGCGCCCTGCCGTTCTGCGGCTCGTCCAAAACCAGCGGACACAACTTCGTGTTCCTCGAAGGAGTGAATGCTGCCCTGCAGGCCGACGCCGCCTTCAAGATCGACTACTACACGGAACAGCCGACGCGCGGGCTGCGCGCAGTGGGGCGGGTGTACGCCGGGTTGGGCTTCTCCCAGGCGTTCTACTCGGACCGTTGCTACGAGACCATGGGCCACTCGGCCCGTCTCGGCGTCGACCTGAACTACTCGTCCCTGGAGGACTTTTTGGTCGGCTGCTGGGAAGGCCACTTCTTGGGCCAGCGCGACGCCAACGATCTCCTCACCCAGCTCTGGACCTGGCGGCCCGGCGACGTCAGCACAACGCCCTGCGACGTCGGCGACACCGTCAAGGCCCTGCAGTCCATCAAGGCAAAGCTGCTCGCGCTGCCCGCAAAAAAGGACCTCTATTTCTGTCCGTAGGATAAGGAATATGCCTCCCAATACATCCCCAATGGTGAAGTCCGTGTCATTCCCGGCGTCTGGGGACACTTCGCCGGCAGCGGCGACAACGCCGTGGACATCGAGTACATCGACGGCGTCGCGAAGGAACTGCTCGGGAGCTGAACGTGGCTTGTTGCGCTGCCTGGACCAAATGCCTGGACCATTGACACATCCCCGGGAAGCGCGCAGCATGGAAATACAGGAAGGCTTTCGGACTGGTCAAGTTTTCCGTTTGCACTCCACGTCTTAGCCAAAGGACATCCAAATGGTTCCGTCCAGTTCCATCCTGAGACAACCTGCCGGTGCTCGTATCGCTGTTCAAGCCGTCCAACTGATATCACTCGCGAGGCTCCTGAACTTGCTGCCGACGACGTACCATCCCGGCCTCGACTTCCCAACGATAAAGGCCACCTTGGATGCTTTTGCAAACCACGGCATTGGCCGCCAAGTCGCAGCCAACGGTGACCAGCTCCAGACCGGTGACTTGCCGGAAGACGAAGTTTCAACCCTGTTGTCGGACGTTATGAAGGCAATTGAACAGTCCCCACTGCCCATGCAGGAGTGGGAGCCAATCCATGGACTTCTCGGTGATGACCTTCTGGAGAAGCTGGTGGCGACATCGACATCGTCAGTCCATCGGTACCGGACCGGCGAACGCACCACGCCGGATAACGTTGCCGCGCGGCTTCACTTCGTGACACTCATCGTTGCCGACCTCCTTGGAAGCTACAACGATTTCGGCATACGCCGTTGGTTCGGGAGGAAGCGTACGGCGTTGTCGGGCCGTTCTCCGCAAGAAATCCTGGCGGGAGACTGGGATCCCGATGATGATGGCCCGGGTGAGGTGAAGTCACTGGCCGCAACACTATTGGCCCCCTCGGCAACATGATTGCTTTCCGCCACAACGACAGCCGATTCCCCTTCTTGTGGGAAGACAGCACCCAGCCTCCCGCCCGCTGGCATCGAGACGGCGATGGTCCCGTCCAATACGTTTCAGACACGCCCAGCGGGGCTTGGGCCGAATTCCTGCGGCACGAAGAGATCATCGAAGAAATCGATCTTGAGGGCGTCCGGCGTGCCATCTGGGCAATCAAGGTTGATGACACAAATTTCGCTTCCCCAGACCTGCCCGAACAGGACCTATTAGGCGGATCGGACACATATTCTGTGTGCCAAGATGAGGCCGTGCGGCTTCGCACTGCGGGGGCGGAAGCTCTCCGCGTCCGGTCTGCCGCACTCCTCAGGGGGGCGGCGAGAGGGTGGCGGGTCGATCATGGACTGCAGAGAGGAACGGACGCCGACGGAGAAGTGTTCGTCTTGTTCGGTCCGCGGCCCCACGCCATCGGCTGGCAGGTGGTGGACGGCGGTTGCCCACCCAGCGGCATGCTGGCGTTGGTGCGCCCCCTTCGGGCACCGTAGCCAACGTCCCGGTTCGGCGCATCCCGCCACCGCGAGGGAGCCAGCTTGAATCGAAACTGGAGGATTACCTGCCAGCACCGGCGTTGAATTCGAGGTGCGCCTGCACTTCGCCGGCCTGGTTGGCCCACCCTTTGGACGCGGCATAGTCGACCATTGCAGACAGGGATTCCTGCCACTCCTGGGTTGCCGCCGAACCGGCCAACTCGCGTAGGCCAGCGCGACGTGGTGAACGTCTTTTCTTCCAAGTCCGACGATAAGTTTGCCGAATTCGGTTGGCATGGCGGGCCCCACGGCTCACCGCTGATCGACGGCTCGGCGGCCATGCTTGAAGCAGAGATTCGGGAACGCTTCCAGGCCAAGACGCACACGGTGTTCATCTGCCGCGTCCGCCATGCGGAGGTCAACGATGTGGCGCCGATGGCTTACAAGGCCGGTAAGATCCTCGACGGCGGCGGCCTGACCGAGATTCCCGAATCCTGAATTCATCCGCGGCCAACACACCGGGTTGAATGGTTGTCATGTATCGGACTGCTTGCGCCACAAGCGCCTCTGCCGGCAAGCGCCTCAAGTTCCATAGGCTCGACAGGGATTCCTGTTTCCCGCTCAGCGGGCGAAGCCGGAATGCAGTCTGCGTTGTCGGCGCGACCCCGCACGTCTTCTTGACAACCAATCCGGGGCAGACGGTCGCCGAGCACCGTAGGCGCATTCTTAACCAGAACCTCCCCTGTTCGGGGAGGGCCCTGGAACACTGTCATTTTCCATGCTCAGCTTATTCAGCGGCGCCCGGCGCAAGGCCGGTCCAGAATCGTAGACACCGCCACCGTAGACCATTCGGATCATTCGTAGTGATAGCGGCACTGGGCAATGCGGACTTCATCGCCGACAATCCGGTAGACCAGGCGGTGCTCATCAGTAATGCGCCGGGACCAGTAGCCACTAAAACCGTGCTTTAGCGGCTCTGGTTTTCCGATGCCTTCATTGCCGTTCCGGGTGATGTCCTTGGTCAAATCATTGATTCTTTTCAGAATCCGCTTGTCGTCGCGCTGCCAGCCGACAGACTCATCCCAAGCCTGCTCGTCCCACACGAGCTTCATGGAAGAAGGTCATGCTCGACGCCGGCGCCATTCTCCAAGCGATCGATGGCACCCAAGAGACGGCGTGCATTCGCAGGACTACGCAATAGATATGCCGTTTCCTTCAGCGACTGGTACTCAGCCAAGGACACGATGACCACTGGTTCCTTGCCGGACCGGGTGATGACCACTTCTTCACAGTCATCCACGACAGCAGTAAGCGTCTCGGCGCAGTTGGCCGCAAACTCTGCAAAGCTCATTGTCTTCATGTAGCGCTCCTTACTTACAGACAGTTCTACTTCGGATTGGTGCGCAGCGCCATGGTGGCGCAAAAACCAAACCGGCCGGCCGGCGTCGTCCTTCAGGCAGCTCGACCATTGGAACCACGGGACACATATGCTGTTAGGGAACCGTCCGCGCATGAATAGGAGCTTCCCATGACCGAGACCCTCACATACCGCCACCTCTTCGGGCCCGGCCCCAGCAACTGCTATCCGGAGGCCATTGCCGCGCTGGGCCACCCGATCCTGGGACACCTTGACCCGCTCTTCATCGAGATCCTGGACCGCGCGTGCGACGGCCTCCGCGAGGTCTGGGGCACCAGGAACGCGCGGACACTGCCGCTGAGCGGCACCGGCTCAGCCGGCATGGAGGCCGCGTTTGTGAACACGGTGGGCAGGGGTGACGTCGCCGTCGTCGCCGTCAACGGGCTCTTTGGCGAGCGCATGTGCGAGGTGGCACGCCGCGCCGGCGCCGAGGTGGTGCGGGTGGACCACGAGTGGGGCCAGCCGATCGACCCCGAGCGCGTCGCCTCCGCCCATCCGGCGCCGAAGGTGATCGCCGCCGTGCACGCCGAAACGTCCACCGGCGTGCTCTCCGACATTGCCGCCCTCGGCAAGCTCAAGGGCGACGCGCTGCTCGTCACCGACGCCGTCACCTCCATCGGCGGCCTGGAACTGCTCGCCGACGACTGGGGCATCGACGTCGGCTACGCCGGCACGCAGAAGTGCCTCGGCGTGGCGCCGGGGCTGGCCCCCTTCACCATTTCCGACGCCGCGTTTGAGCGCCGCATCAAGGACCCGCAGTCCTGGTACCTGGACATCGGCCTGCTCGGCGGCTACGTCGGCGCGGCCAGCGGCAGCAAGCGCACCTACCACCACACGGCCCCCGTCGCCATGATTGCCAGCCTGCAGGCCGGCCTCGGCCACATCCTCAATGAAGGGCTCGACGCCGTCCAGGCACGTCACGCCGCCGCCGGCCTTGCGCTTCAAAACGGCCTGCAGGAGATGGGGCTGGAACTGTTCGCGGCCGAAGGCTGCCGGCTGCCCAGCCTGACCACGGTCCGCGTCCCGTCCGGGGTGGACTCGGCGGCCGTCCGTTCCTACCTGCTGGAGAACTTCAGTCTGGAAATCGGATCCGGGGCCGGCGAGTTCGCCTCCACCGTGTGGCGCATCGGCATGATGGGCCCCAACGCGAACCCGGGCTCCGTGGTGCTGGTGCTGGGGGCGCTGAAGGAGGCCATCGCGAAGGCGTAAGGCAGCCAGGGTGGCCCCAGCCGGCGGCCACCCTGAAGAGCGCGGCAATGCCATGGCCGAAGGGATCGGCAACGACCCCCGGCCAACCCAAATCAGCCTTGGGGAAGCACGCTGGCGATCGATTCACCGGAACGGATGCGCGCCAGGATTTCTGGCTCGGCAAGGTCGGACGCGAGTGCCTTGTCCACAATGGCAGCGGCCTCTGCTGGCGTCAGGACAAGGACCCCGTTGTCATCTGCCATGACCACATCGCCCGGATTCACCGTCACCCCACCGCAGACCACGGGCACGTTGACGGCACTGCCCGCGTCTGCCACTCTTTTCGCTGTCAGCACGCTGGTGCCACGCGCAAAGACGGGCAGGCCGGCGTCGCGCAACTCAACAATGTCCGTGACAACACCGTCCACCACAATGCCGGCGGCACCGGCTGTTTGGGCGGCGCACGCTGTCACAGCCCCAACGGGCGCATGCCTGACGTCGCCGCCGGTTTCGATGACCAAAACGTCTCCGGGACCCACCAATGCCAGGCCCTGGTTTGTTGCGAATGCGTCGGCACCACCTACCCGCACGGTGACGGCACGCCCCACCACATGAACATTCTCCAGCAGGGAGCGGATCCCTGAATCAAGGAAGCCGTCCTCCAGAAAGTGCCCGATGGTCGGAAAGCTGACGGACTGGAGACGCTGGAGAAGGTCAGCATCCAAGGCAACTGTGCCGCTCACGCTTCACCAGCCCCTTCCGCAACCGCAATGCACTGGATTTCGAAGGTGAAGTCCCAGATGCCCACGCACACCGACGTCGTTGCCGGAAGGTTTGAGCCAAACACCTCGGCGTAAATGCGCTCATACTCTTCGCGCTGGTCAAGGCTGGTCAGGTACGTCGTGACATTGACAACCGAATCCAGGCTGGACCCGGCCCCCTCCAGGACCGTTTTCACATTCAACAGCACCTGCCGCACACTGCCGGCGAAGTCTTGCGGCCGGTGGTCCACGCTGGTAATCAGCGGGATTTGGCCGGTCGTGAAGATCAAGCCGTTGGCCTGGACAGCTTGGGAGAAGGGGCCCACGGAATCAGCCAGTCCCGGGAACGTTGCGAAGCGCTTGATGGCTCCGTCCTCCGGCGATGGGCCGGCCACGGCCGCAATGCACTCGATTTCCAGTGCAATGTCCCAAATATCAACGCAACATGACGTGCGGGCCGGCAACCCGGATCTGATGGCACCGGCGTAAATGCCGTTGTATTCAACGAGTTGGTCCGGGTCCGTTAGATACGTGGTCACCTTGGCCAGGTGGTCCATGCTTGAACCCGCTGCGGTCAGCACCGTGTCCAGATTGGCCATGACCTGCCGGACTTTTCCGCCGAAGCTTTCCGGCTGGTCGGCCATGCTGGTGACCGCCGGCGTCTGGCCGGACGTGAACACGAAACCGTTGGCTACGACGGCCTGCGAGTAGGGACCCAACACGGGCGCCATGCCGGGTACGTTGGCAATCCGCTGTATGCCCTCCGAGTCCCCTGCTATGGCGATGCATTGGATTTCAATGGCGTGCTCGCTGTCCGCAACCATCACGGTGGTCCTCGCCGGCAGATTGGAGCCAAACGCGTCAGCATAGATCTCGTTGTACTCGGCAAGCCGGCGGTCCGTGAGAAAGGTGGTCACCTTGACCACGCGGTCCATGCCCGAGCCTGCATCCGACAACGTCCGGGCAAGGTTCGCCAGGGCCTGCCGCACCTCACCCGCAAAGTCGGTTGGCCCCTCCGGGTGGTTTGCCACGTCCGGCACTTGCCCGGAAACAAACACGAATCCATGGGTGATGACGGCTTCAGGGGATGCGCCCGCCGTCAGCAATGCGCCGCCGTTGCTGTCCAATCGCCGAATCATACGGTGACACCCTCTTCATCGACCGGAGCGCCGGTATTCGCAACAGCGGCTTCGTGGTCAACCACATTGATGTTTGAGCGCAGTGTTTCCGTGAGCAGGAGCAGTGCAATAAGCGATACGACAGCCGATCCAATGAGGAACCATGCAACCGACGATCCCTGCCCGGTGGCCTTGAGCAGGGCGGTGGTGACGACGGGGGTGATGGCACTGCCCAGCAGTCCTGCGAGCATGTAGGCGACGGAAAGCCCTGAATACCGGACCCTCGGGCCGAACAGCTCTGCGAGGAAGGTGGCAATGGGGCCGTAGTTGGCACAGAAGGCCGTCATCATCAAGACATAACCGAGGATCAGGCCGGCCACAGTGCGGGTGTCCATGAGCCAAAACAGGGGGAATGACAAGACAATTTCGGCAATCAACCCGCCGATGATGACCGGCTTCCGGCCAAACCTGTCCGACATTTTGCCAAAGACGGGAAGCATCACCAGGCCAACCACACACGCACACAACACAGCCAGCAGCATCGTGTCCGTGGAGAATTTCAGCTCGGTCTTGCCGTAGGTCAGGCCAAATGCCACCAGGACATTGAACGCCGTTCCCGTCGAGACCGTGGCCAACGCGCCGAGGATGACCTGCTTCCAGTATTTGCGCAGCAAATAGAAGAGGGGAATCTTGGCTTTTGCCCCGGCGTCCTTGACTGCCTGGAAAGCGGGGGTCTCTTCAAGCGCGAGGCGAATGTAGAGCCCCACGGCTACCAGCAGGCAGCTGACCAGGAAGGGGATGCGCCAGCCCCATGACAGCAGGGCCTGCTCGGGCATGATCCCGGCAACCAGCAGAAATACCAGGTTGGCGATCAAGGTACCGCCCGGGACACCAATCTGGACAAGGGATCCATAGAACCCCCGCTTTTCCTTGGGCGAGTGTTCAACAACCATCAACACCGCGCCTCCCCACTCTCCGCCGAGAGCCAGGCCCTGAATGATCCGCAAGGTCAGCAACAAAATGGGAGCCGCCACGCCGATGGTCCCGTAGTCGGGAAGCAGGCCAATGGCGAAGGTGGCGGCCCCCATCGTCAGCAGCGAAATAAGGAGCATGGACTTGCGGCCCAGACGGTCTCCAAAGTGGCCGAAGAGCGCAGCGCCGATGATCCGCGCGACGTAGGCCGCGGCAAAGGTGCCGAAGGCCAACATCGTCCCGACGAGGGGGTCGAAGCTTGGGAAGAAGATCTTGTTGAACACGAGGGCTGACGCTGTGGCAAAAAGGAACAGGTCGTACCATTCGACCGTGGTGCCAATGACGCTGGCCACGGCGATTTTGCGCATCTTAATGACCGGACCGGACGACGCCGTACCGCCGGCATCTGGAATATTAGGCATGGGAGGTCTCCAACAAAGGGGCTAGGGGATGAACTCTGCGGTGGACCCACCGCTTGGCTTAAACTCTGGTGTGCGGCCAGTCACATTTCAATGTCATTTCCCACCCGCTTTACCGGCCGAGACTGGGCCTTTGCCCAATTTTTGCTCTCAAGCCGCCACAGCCCTTGGATTTTTCGCTAATTCGGCCACGCAATGGCAATCCTGGCAGCGTCCTCCGGAACCACCAGGTCAAAACCACTGACTTCCTTGAACCTTGCCAGGCGGTTCAGGATGGTGTTGCGGTGGCAAAACAGCTCCGCGGCGGTTTTCGTAACACTGCCCGAGCGCATGAACACCCTCACCGTCTCCTCCATCCGCTGCCGCTCTCCTTCCCGGCATTGCGCCAACTTCAAGTCAAGCTCGCGCTCCAGGTCCAACCCGGCATCGCGAAGCTCTTCACGCGCCAAACGGCGCCAGCCAGACTCGATGGTCAGGGGCCCGGCGTCATTGTCGGTCGACAATTGCGCCAACGCCGCGGCCGTCGCTGCGGCTGCCACAAGGGATCGCAGTCCGGGCACGCCTTGCACCAATCCGCAGGCTGTCGTCGGGACCGTCAACGCCGCGTCCGGCTGCCTGCCACGGGAGTGGGTTCGGCGCACCGGCTGCCAGAACATGAAAGTGACATTGCCGCTCTGGTACATGAAGGGACCCTTCACACGGAACGCAGACACTTCCTTCTGAAGTGCACGCGCCGCCGCACCACTGGCTGCTGCTATGTCAAAGTCCCCGTCAGGATCGACTTCCAAGGCGGAGGCCGCCCTGCCAATCACTTCGATTGTCTGGCCAGCCGGCCCGAACAGCTTGGCAATGAACTCCTGCCGGTAGTTTGATTCCTCTTGTGCCATGCGGACCCTTTCCGCAAGGTAGCTCATATGGGTTTGGGTGGCATATTCGTCAACCACCCGCCACACATGTTCCACCTGGCCAGCCAGCAGCACCGCGTCATCGGTGCTGCAGTGCTCCAACAGGTCCGTCCACACGACGCTGAAATCCAGCCGTATCGCCGTGATCAGCGATTCTGGGGGAATTCCCTGCCGTGCCCTCTTTTCGCCCAGTGACGCCGCGTAGCGAAGTAGCTCACCGCCGGCCGTTCCCTCTGCCAGGCTCTGGGCCAACAGGCGCAGGGACTCCATGGCCGTCTTTCGCACGTCCGCCATGTCAACCATTTCAGTGGAATAGCTCGGGACGCTGGACACGCGCGCCAGGAACCGTTCCACCAGCTCGTCAATCCGTTCGCCCAACTCCCTGACGATCGAACTCCACCGCTCGCTGTTGCCGGCATCCATAAAGTTGTGCATCCGCCCACCTTATCCGTTGAAAACTACAGGGCAAGTCCTTCGTTGCAGGGCTCCTGCAGGATGACCTTGGGGATCCCACTCCCAACGCCAACCCGGAAGGTTGTGTGATTACACAATTTTCTCCCGCATTTACGCGGCACTCCCCCAGTCCATTTAGGTATATCTCCTGACAAAATAGAACGAAGGATGCGGTGACCCCAATCACACGTTCGCCTCTCCCGCTTGGCTTGTGAGCACGTTTAGATTCCATTGGAGCAATTGATCATGGCAACAAATGCCAGCACGCACCAGCCTGCTGCACCAACCGCCGTCAGCGAAAGCGTCACCCGCAAGGTGGCCCTTGCGGCCCTCGTGGGGACTGCGCTGGAGTGGTACGACTTCTTCCTTTTCACCACCGCAGCGGCCCTCGTGTTCAACGCGCAGTTCTTCATCTCGCATGATCCGTTCATTGCGGCCATGGGATCCTTCGCAACGCTGGCCGTCGGCTTCGTTGCACGCCCCATCGGCGGCTTCATCTTCGGCGCCATGGGTGACAAGGTGGGCCGCAAGAAGATCCTCATGATCACGATCATTGGCATCGGCGTGGTCACGGGCCTGATCGGGCTGCTGCCGAACTACATGACCATTGGCGTGGCCGCACCCATACTGCTGGTGGTCCTGCGCATTGTCCAGGGTCTGGCAGTTGGCGGGGAGTGGAGTGGCGCGGTGATCATCGCCGTCGAAAATGCACCGGTCGAGAAGCGCGCCCGCTATGCAGCCCTGCCACAGATTGGTTCCCCGATCGGCACCATCCTCTCCTCCGGCGGCTTCTTCGGCATGCTGTACCTGGTGGGGCAGACCAACTTCGATGCCTGGGGCTGGCGCATTCCGTTCATCGCCGCCATTCCCCTGTTGGCAATTTCCTTGTGGATCCGCGGCCGACTCAGCGAATCACCCGAATTCGCGGCGCTGATGGAATCCGGGGAAACGGAGCATGCCCCCATCCGCGGCGTGCTCACGAACAGCTGGCGCCAGATTCTGGTCGGCATGTGCTCGGCACTGCTCGGCATTGGCGGCTTCTACCTCATCACCAGCTTCGTGGTGTTTTACGGCACGAAAGTACTTCACCTCTCGTATGGCTTGCTACTCATGGGCACGCTCCTAGCCGCTGTCCTGGAGATCGGGGCGCTCGTCTGGGCCGGGCGCATGGGGGAGAAATTTGGCCCCAGCAAGGTCATCCTCTGGGGCGGCATCGCCTCGGCATTAGTCGCAATCCCCGTCTTCCTGGCCATCGACAGCCGCAACCCCGTCCTGGTCGTCGCCGGCATGATGGTCGGGGTTGCCGTCCTCTCCGTGCCGTATGCCGTCTCCGGCGCGGCGTTGACGTCCCTGTTCGCCACGAAGGTCCGCTACACGGGCGTCGCAATCACCTCAAACACGGCAGGGGTCATCTCCGGTTTCGTGCCTCTGATCGCCACGGCACTGGTAGCCGCCAGCCACTCATTTTGGCCCGGCGCCGCCATCCTCGTCGTTATCTCTGTACTCACAGCTCTGTCTGGCATCTTCTTGCCCGCGTTGAGCATCAAGGAAGAAGGAATGAAGCTTTGAGCACCACTACTGCAGGCCACCTGATCGTTGCCCAGCTGGAGCGCGCCGGCGTCAAGCGCGTCTACGGCGTCCCGGGCGAAAGCTACCTGGACGTCCTGGACGGGCTCCACGACTCCTCCATTGAAACCGTGGTGACGCGCCAGGAGGGCGGTGCCGGCTTCATGGCGCTGACCGAAGGCCGGCTGACCGAGCTCCCCGGCGTCGCCATGGTGACCCGCGGGCCAGGCGCCGCCAACGCCTTCATCGCCATCCACACGGCGTACCAGGACGCCACTCCCCTTGTACTGTTTGTGGGGCTGATCCCGGTCGCGGACCGGGGGCGCGAATCCTTCCAGGAGTTCGACATTAACGCCTGGTTCGGCAGCACCGCAAAGAAGGTTCTCACGCTCGACGACGCCGCCTCCGCGGCGCGAGTGGTGGACGACGCCATCTTCACCGCACTCAGCGGGCGGCCCGGCCCCGTAGTGGTGGGCCTGCCCGAGGACGTGCTGGTCCATGCCATCGAGGCCGCCACCGTGGAGCCCCGCCCGGTCTCGCGCCCGGCACCGGCGGTTCCCGCACTGGAGGAACTGGAGGCGCGGCTCGCCACGGCTGCCAAGCCCTTGATCGTGGTGGGCGGCGAAGGCTGGACCCAGGAATCCGGTGATGCGCTGGCCAACTGGGCTGCGGGCCACGGCATCCCCATCCTTTCCGATTTCCGCGCCTACGACGCTGTTCCCCACAGCTCCGATGCCTACGCCGGCTTCCTCGGCTATGGCCGCAGCGACGCCAACGCCGCCCGGCTCGACGCGGCGGACCTGATCCTGTTCATCGGCTGCGTCCGCAGCGACGTCCTCTCCGACGGCTACACGCTGGGGCTCAGCCCTGAAACCATCGTGGCCAATGCCGATGCGGACCTGTTGGGCCACTTTGGCCGCCTGGACCAGCAAATCCTTGCGGACGTGAGCGCATTCTCACTGGCCTTGGCAGCCACGCAGCCACAGCTTGAAAGTGCGGCCGGCTGGTTCTCCGGCGCCCGCGCCGACCAGCTGAAATTTTCCACGGCCCACCCCGACGGCGGTGCCGGCGTGGATCTTGGCGTCGTCATGGAAATCCTCAAGCAGGAGATGGACGACGACGCTATCGTCACCTTTGGTGCCGGGAACCACGCCCTCTGGCCGGCCCGCTACCTGCCCCACAACAGTGCCAACTCGCTGGCCGCCCCGCGCAACGGAGCCATGGGCATGGGCATCCCGGCCGCCGTGGCCGCCTCGCTCGCGTATCCCGGCCGGCAGGTCATCTCCGTGGCCGGGGACGGCTGCTTCATGATGAACGGGCAGGAAATGGCCACGGCAATGGCCTACGGCGCCCCGTTCATCGCCCTGGTGGTGGACAACGGCATCTTCGCCACCATCCGCGAACACCAGGAAAACCATTACCCCGGCCGGCCCTCCGGAACACACATGACCAACCCCGACTTCGCCGCACTGGCCCGCTCCTACGGAGGCTACGGCGAGCGCGTGGAAACTGCCGACGGCTTTGCCGCAGCATTCCGCCGCGCGGTGGAGTCCGGCCTGCCGGCCGTGCTGCACCTGCCGCAGGACCCCACCACCCGTTCCCCCAAAAGCAACTGACTGGAGCCCCTCATGATCATGCTCAGCAACATCATCAATGGCCAGTCCGTGGACGCCGCAAGAACCCTGCCGTTCTTCGACCCCGCCACGGGCGAGCAAATTGGGACGGCCCCTGACAGCGATGCGGCCGCCGTCGACCTCGCGTTTCAGGCGGCGGCCCGCGCCTTCACCAGTTACAGGCGCACGACGCCGGCCGAGCGGCAGGCTCTGCTGTTGCGGTTCGCAGACGCCATCGAGGCCAACGCCGACCGCCTCGTGGACGCCGAGGTGGCCTGCACGGGCAAGCCGCGCGCCGCCACCCGCGAGCTGGAGATCCTGCGCGGCGCCGACCAGCTGCGCTTCTTCGCAGGCGCCTGCCGCGTGGTCTCCGGCACCGCCTCCGCCGAATACGTCCAGGGATTCACCTCCACCATCCGGCGCGAACCGCTGGGCGTCATCGCCCAAATCACGCCCTGGAACTACCCGTTCATGATGGCCATCTGGAAGATCGCTCCGGCCCTGGCCGCCGGCAACACCCTGGTCCTCAAGCCGGCCGACACCACACCGTGGTCCACCGTCATCCTGGGCGAGCTGGCCCAGGACGTGTTCCCGGCCGGCGTCGTGAACATCATTTGCGGCGGGCGCGACGCCGGTGCCGCCATGGTGGACCACGAGATCCCCGAGATGGTCTCCATCACCGGCTCCACCCGCGCCGGCGCGGAGGTCATGTCCTCCGCGTCCAAGACGCTCAAGGACGTCCACCTGGAGCTCGGCGGCAAGGCCCCGGCCATCGTTTTCGCCGACGTCGACATTGCGCGCACCGCCGCCGAGATCGCCCTGGCGGCGTTCTTCAATGCGGGTCAGGACTGCACGGCCGTCACCCGCGTGCTGGTGGAGCAGTCCATCCACGCCGAGTTCGCCGCAGCACTGGCCGCCGCGGCGGACGCCCTGACCGTGGGCGGGGACAAAGCGGACCTCGGCCCGCTCAACAGCGCCGCCCAGCTGGAACGCGTGGAGGGCTTCATCGCCCGCCTGCCGGAGCATGCAAGGGTGCTCGCCGGCGGCAAGCGCACAGGCACCGGCTACCACTTCGCACCCACGGTGATTGACGGCGTCGTCCAAAGCGACGAGGTGGTGTGTGAGGAGATCTTTGGCCCGGTGGTCACCGTGCAGCCCTTCAGCACGGAGGCGGAGGCGGTCGTGCTGGCCAACGGCACCAAGTACGCGCTGGCCTCCAGCGTCTGGTCCGATAACCACGGCGTGGTCACCCGGGTCTCCAACGAGCTCGACTTCGGCTCCGTGTGGATCAACTGCCACCAGGTGATCCCTGCCGAGGCCCCGCACGGCGGCTTCAAGCACTCCGGCACCGGCAAGGTCCTCTCCGTCTACGGGCTCGAGGATTACACGCGCATTAAGTCCGTCACCACCTCCCACCGCTAGGCGCCCCAGTGAAACTCGATCTTTTGTTGCGCAACGCCAACATCATCACCATGGACGGCGAACGCCCGCACGCCAGCTCCCTCGGCATCTGGCAGGGCATGGTCGTGGGCCTGGACGATGACGTCGCCGGCATGGACGCCGCCACGGTCCTGGACCTCGACGGCGCCACCGTCACTCCCGGGTTCATTGACGCCCACTGCCACACCGTCTGGTTCGGCCTGGGGCTGGCCGAACTCGACGTGTCCGGCGCCCACGGCCTTGAGGAACTATATGCGCTGCTGGAAGGCGCCACTTCCGGACCCATGGACGCGGATCCGGCTGCCCCGGCCGGCTGGCTCCTGGCCACCGGCTTTAGCCACCAGCAGCACTCCGGGACGTTCCCGGACATCCGCGAACTGGACCGCATCACCGGCGACCGGCCGTTGTTCATGCGGCACAACTCCGGCCACATGGCCGTGGTGAATACCGCCGCGCTGCGCCTGGCCGGCGCGCATGCCCCCTCATACCGCGACCCCGACGGCGGCGTCATTGTTCGCGACGCTTCCGGCCAGCCCACGGGCCTGGTCCAGGAAACCGCCCAGACCCTCATCCAGGCACTGATCCTGCCGTACTCCATCGAGAACATCGAAACGGCACTTGACCGGGCGACACAACATTACGCGTCCGAAGGGATCACCAGTTTCACGGAAGCCGGTGCCGGTGGCGGCTGGATCGGGCACAGCCCCGTCGAACTCGCGGCCTACCAGCGGGCCGCCGCCACGGGGCGGCTGCATGCGCGCGCACAGGTCATGCCGGTCCTCGACGTGCTCCACGCCCTGGACGGGCACCCCGACGACGGCGGGCAATCCAAGCCGATGGGGCTCGACCTGGGCATCGCCAGCGGTTTTGGCGACAACATGCTTTCCCTTGGTCCCGCCAAGGTATTCCTTGATGGTTCCCTGATGGGTGAAACGGCCGCAGTCAGTGCTGAGTACTGCAGCCACGGGCACAGGGACAATGCGGGCAACGTCGGATATTTCCAGGCCAGCCCGGAGCAGCTGCAGGCGAAAATTGAGTCCGTCTACGCGGCCGGATGGTCGATCGCGGCCCACGCCATTGGCGACCGGGCCGTGGACCTGGCGCTTGAGATCATCGGCACCTGCGACCGTAAATACGGCCGGCATGCCATGCCGAACAGAATTGAGCATGCTTCCCTGACACGGCCCGACCAGCTGGGACGGATGGCTGCGGCAGGCATCGCGGTCACGCCCCAGGCCAGCTTCTTCCTCGACGGCGGGGACGGCATGGCCGTCTCCCTCGGGCCCGACCGCCTGCCCTGGGCCTACCGCGCCTCCTCCTTCCTGGCCGCCGGGGTTACCCTTGCCGGCAGCTCGGACAGGCCCGTGGCCAACGGGAATGTCCTGCGCGGCATGCAGGCCTTCGTGGACCGCACGACCTCCTCCGGAGCGGTATTCGGCAATCCCGACGAACGGCTCACCCCCCGCCAGGCCCTCGCCGCGTACACCACCGGCGCCGCCAGGGCCACCGGGACGGAATCCGTCAAGGGATCGCTGACCACCGGGAAATTCGCCGACTTCACGGTGCTGTCCGGCTCGCCACTCACAGCCAACGACATCGGTGAACTGCAGGTGCTGGCCACCGCTGTGGGCGGCACCTTCAGCTACAACACCCTGTTTTTCCTCAACAAACCGCTCAGCCAGCGTCCCGTGCCGGTGCCAGCCCACGCGTCCTAACGCTTCACTCACCACCCGAAGGGGAGAACCATGACTTCAACTGCCAGCTTCACCGATCAGGACCTTGCCTTCGTCGAGGACTTCCGCACCATGGGCACCTTTGGTGCCACTGGCAACGGCGGTGTTGACCGCCAGGCGGCCAGCGCCCCGGACGGCGAGCAGCGGCACTGGCTTAAGGGCCTGCTGGAAGAACGCGGTTTCACGGTAAAATTCGACCGCGCCGGCAACCAGTGGGGGCTGTACGAGGCCGTGCCGGGAGCACCGTTCGTCGTGGCCGGATCGCACATGGATTCCCAGCCGACCGCCGGACGCTACGACGGCGCCTATGGGGTCCTCGCAGCCGCACACGCAGCCCTTCGCCTAAGAGCCGCTTGGGGCGAAGCCGGTGCCGAGGCACCCAAGTACAACATCGCCGTCGTCAATTGGTTCAACGAGGAAGGCTCCCGCTTCAAGCCTTCCATGATGGGCTCCTCCGTATACACGGGCAAACTTGAGTTGGAAACGGCGCTCGCGACGACGGACGCCGCAGGCATTTCAGTCCGCGACGCCCTGGATGCGATTGGCTGCCGCGGCGACTACGCCGGTCCGGAGGCTGCCTGCTGTGCCGAGATCCACATCGAGCAGGGGCGCAGCATGGAACGTGACGGTGTCACAATTGGCCTGGTGTCCTCGAATTGGGCGGCAAATAAGTACGAATTCGTTGTCCACGGCGAGCAGGCGCACACCGGGTCGACCGTGATCGAGGACCGCAAGGACGCGCTGCTGGGCGCTTCCATGCTGGTGGTGGCTGCCCGCGAGCTGGCCAACCTCTTTCCTGGCGTGCTGCACACTTCGGTGGGGCAGCTGAACGTGTACCCGAACTCGCCGGTTGTTGTGCCGTCCCGTGTGAACCTGCTGCTGGACCTGCGCAGTGCCGACGAGGCAGTTCTGGCCGAGGCCGATTCGCTGCTGCACAGCCGCATTGCGGAGATTGAGGTGCTGGCCAGTGTTTCCGTTGAGCAGCACCACGCGCATTCCTGGCCCGTGACCCCCTACCAGCCCGAGGGCGTGGAGCTCGCGGCAAAGGTGGCCGCGGACCTCGGCCTGTCCAACAAGGCCGTCATGACTCTTGCCGGCCACGACTCAACGAACATGAAGGACATTGTGCCGACCGTGATGCTCTTCGTGCCAAGCGTTGAGGGGATTTCGCACAACGAGCACGAATACACCACCGACGAGGACATTGTGGCCGGACTGGCCATGCTGACAGGAGTGCTTTCGCAGCTCTGCACCGGCGCCCTTGACCCGAACACCACGCACCCCGAAGGTCCCTGATGCTCCCCGAGGCCATCAGCGTACTGGAGAATTCCGAACCCGCGATCCGGCACGAAAGCCTGCTGGCCGATTGCGCCGCCGGGCCTGTCTCCACTGCCGTTGCCGAAATCTTTGCGGCAGCAGCGCGGCCCGGAATGATCTCGCTGGCCGGGGGCAATCCGGATCTCAGCTTTCTGCCCATGCCGGAGCTGGGCAAATCAACGGATGCCATTGTTGCCAACCAGGGCCAGCAGGCGCTGCAATACGGCGCGGGGCAGGGTACGGAGGAGCTTCGGATCCAAATCTGCGAGCTCATGGCCTTGGAAGGAATCATCGGTGCCTCCCCCGGCAACGTCGCAGTCACCATCGGTTCCCAATCAGCCCTGGACACTGTCACCAAAATTCTTTGCAACCCAGGCGACACCATTCTGACCGACGATGCGACATACATGGGCGCGCTCGGTACGTTTGCCGGGTATCAGGCTGATGTGCAACCCGTCAGGACCGATGACGACGGACTGATACCGGAAGAGCTCCAGCTCCGCATTGTCAGTCTCCGGAATGCCGGAAAGCACATCAAATTCCTCTACATCATCCCCAACTTCAACAACCCGTCCGGAATTACACTGGCAGGCAACAGGCGCAACCGGGTGGTGGAGATTTGCAGGGAAGCCAACATCTTCGTGGTGGAAGACAATCCCTACGGCCTGCTGCGCTTTGGCGGAGAAAATCTGCCAGCGCTCCGTGCGTGCTATCCGCTGGACGTGATCTATCTGGGATCGTTCTCAAAGATCTTTGCCCCCGGGCTCAGAATCGGCTGGGCGCTGTTGCCGCCGCACCTGGTACAGAAATTCCTGATCCTCGGAGGCTCAAGCACACTCTGCCCTCCCGCGCTCAGCCAAATGCTCGTCTCGGCCTACCTTCGCGATTATGACTGGCAAGCCCACCTGTCAGTGGCCGTCGGCTCGTACCGGCAACGCCGCGATGCCATGCTCACGGCTCTCGCTGCATGCATGCCCCCAGGAGTCACCTGGACCAGGCCCGACGGCGGCTTCTTTATTTGGCTGACACTTCCGCCGTCGATCGACACCCAGGCCCTGGTCCACCGAGCCTTCGATGCCAATGTTGCCTTCTTCCACGGCGCGGCATTTCTGCCACGAGCCGGGCGATCGAACCAGCTGCGCCTGGCCTTTAGCGCGGTCCCGGCCGGCATGATCGAAGTGGGGATACAACGCCTTTCACGGGTGATCTCCGCAGCGGTCGATACGACGTTCTAGCGAATTTGCCCTCCAGACCTGCCGCCTCTGAGTGTCAGACCCTCCCCCTACCCTGAGACCACCATCACATGATGGCGGAACACAGCGGGAAAAGGGGACACCATGACTCAGCTAACGGACTCACCCAGAACGGCGGGGCCACCGCACTTCACACAGCCGGCACCGCCGCCCCTCCCGGCATCCCTGCCACGAACGACCGCTCATTCGGCTACCCGTGGCAGCCGGAAACGCTGGAGAAGTTCCGCAGGCGCCCGAAGCCCGGCAAGGCGCCGGCGGGCCAACAGCGCACGCCGGCGGCCCCGGCGTCGAACGCCCCGGACGAAAAGCCGGTTCCGCTTGAACATCCCGAGTTCGACGACGACGGCGAGGCTGTGGAGGTCCTGTCGCCATTCGACGGGCTCAGCGACGACATTGTCGCGGACTACCTCAAGCGCATCGGCAGCTTCCCCCTACTGACAGCCTCGGAAGAGGTTGACCTGGCACAGGCCATCGAGGCCGGGCTGCTGGCCGAACACAAAATTGCCGGCAGGCTGATGGAGTCCCGGCGCGAGCTGCACGACCATGAGGCCGTGGCACGGGCGGGCAGTGCCGCGATGGAAACGTTCATGAATTCCAATCTGCGGCTGGTGGTGTCGATCGCCAAGCGGCATTGCGGCCGCGGGATGGAGTTCATCGACCTCATTGCCGAGGGTAACCAAGGGCTGCTGCGGGCCGTTCAGAAGTTTGACTTCACCAAAGGCTTCAAGTTTTCAACCTACGCCACGTGGTGGATCCGGCAGGCAGTCGCCAGGGCACTTGCGGACCAGGGACGGAGCATCCGCCTTCCCGTGCATCTTGCGGAGCAGGTGAACAAGCTCCATGGCGTGGAGACCAAGCTGGCTGCCGCGCTGGACCGGGGTCCCACCGCCGAAGAGCTGGCCACGACGCTTGGCGTGGACGTGGCCATGGTTGCCAAGCTCAAGCGGGTCTCCCGCCCGGTGTTCTCCCTGGATCTGGAGGTGCCGGACGGCCGCGGCGGCACGGAACCGCTCGGCGAGCAGCTATCTGATCCGGACGAGCCCTCCCCCTGCGACGCCCTGGAATTTCGCGCCCGGGCCTCCGCCATTCAGTCAGTCCTGGACACGCTGTCCGAGCGCGAGGCCGGCGTGGTCTCCATGCGCTTTGGCCTGGCGGACGGCCAGGCGAAAACGCTTGAGGAGATCGGCCTGGTCTACGGCGTCACCCGTGAGCGCATCCGGCAGATTGAAAGTAGGACACTCACCAAGCTCCGGCACCCGACGCGGTCGCTTCAGCTGCGCGCGTTTCACGACGCCCCGATTGAAAATGACGAGTGCCTCACCAAAGAGGAAAAGGCCGCCAACGCCGACGCGCCGCCACGCAGAAGTGAAGGTTCATCGCCGCTGGATGCCGGCTTGGGCGCTGCCACACCACTCCACGGGACTTGACCAAGCCCCTCAGGTCAACAGCCTCGCGCAGTTGCGCCCTGTCCCGGTCCGGGATCCGGGGCTATCCTGAGTCCATGAGCACACATCCAGGGCGTGGCGACGAAGAATTCACCCACAATCAACCAGACCTTGACCCGCTGGGCGAGATCTATTCCGAGATGGTGACGCCGGACATTGAGGAAATCAACGAGCACGCCGAACATTTGGACCAGGAAACAGATACTGAGCCCGACCGCCTGTAGCCCTCGCCATGGTCGCTGAGACCAGAAACGGCCCGGGATGTGGATTTGGTGATTTGAGGCTGATAAATCAGCCTCAAATCACAAAATCGACATCCTCAGCGGCAGGGGGCACAAGGCAGGCCCGGTGCGATTCCTTCGCGCCGGGCCTGCCTTGTTGCCGTGTTGCGGTGATGCCGTGTCTTAGTGTGCGGAGGTGGAGATCTGTTCCTGCTTTTGCTTGTTCACGTTCTGCTGGACCTGCGCCAGGCTCTGGGCGACCTTGTTCAGCTGGGTCTTGTACGTGGGCCAGTCGGTGTGCTTGAAGCGGTCCGCGTCCGGGCCCTGCCACTGCACGGAGGTGGCCTTGCCGTCCAAGGTGGAGGTCAGCTGCTGGATCTGGTCCACGGCGTGGCCGATCTTGCTGGCCAAATCTGCCATGTCCTCGGGGTTGTTTCCAATCAAACCAGCCATGATGCACATCCTTATTGTTCAGTGTTCCTCAGTTCAGCTTCCCCGTGATCCGGTGAAGCTCTTGGTAAAAACCTATCCCGGGTACGGCAACCGAGTCGATGGGGCGTCCTGCCCATGCACAACTCCCCATCCCCAACGGGCCTCCGAACCGGGGTATCGTGTTTCCGGCCATCCGCGTAGGGTGAAGAAATGACCAGCAATCCAGGGCAGGAACAGGAAACCACGGAAGGCGCCGAACCACCAACGGCCCCCGCAGCCGCAGTGGACGATCTCTTCAAGCTCATCGTCCCGGAAGCGGATGTGCCTGAAGAGGAAAGGCAACCCGGCAACAAACCCCGCATCACCGGTGACTGAAGCGGCCACCAACCCCTTAGGAAGGACGCGAAATCATGACCGATCACGGCAAAGCATCGATTCCCGACCCCAGCCAGCCAATCCCGGGCCAACCAGCCCCGGGGCAGCCGCCGGTTCCGCCCGACCCCACGCAGCCGACCGACCCCAACCGGCCGACGGATCCCACGGAACCGACTCCCACGCCGCTTCCGCCGGACCCGCTGGACCCTCCGGAGCCCGACGCGCCGCTGCCGCCCATGCCGCCCGCGCCGCCGTTTGGGACACCGGGAAGGGTCGTCTAGCACCGGCCATACAGGGAACCGGCTTCGGCTCAGGAAAAATCTCCATTTCGCCGCAACGTTTCCGCGGGGTGCAACCGCCCCACGGCCGCGCTCGTTGTAGTGTGACTGACACGGCACTGTAGCTGCCGGCCGGCCTGCGGCGAGAGGAGACGGCGTGCCTGCTCAGAGAAAATGGCGCAAGCCGCGGACCGCCGCTGCCCCGGAATCCGCCGTCAACGACGCCCCTGTCCTGCACCTGCCCGGCGCCACGGTTGCCCAGCGGTTGGCGGACGGGGAGCGAACCCTGCCGGCCATCGTCGTCAGTTACAAGGCCGACGCCGCCACGCAGCGTATTGACGCCGGAACGCTTGCGCGGCTGCTCGACGGCGAAGCCGATGTCTTCGAGCTGCAAAATGGCGAAGAAACACGGAATTTACAGGACGGGCTGCCGGAGGGCCTGGAGATTTACGGCACCGGCGGACGGGCCTACCCCGCGGGACCGGGTTGGGCGGCGTCCACCCCCGAGCCCCGGCTGGTGTATCCCGGCACGAACGTGGCCCGGCTCATCGAGGACCTGGCCGCCGATGTCCGAGCCGCCCCTCTACGTATGGAACCCGCAGCGCCCGCACCCCCTAAGGCAGCCGGCACCACGGCCACCGGGACGGTGGGCAGCTTTGCCGCCGATGACAACAGCCGTGCGCTCGTCAGGCTCGCAACCACCGGCCAGCTGGCCTACATCCGCGCGGAGGACCTGCTGCCCGGCGTGCCGCTGGACTGGCTGCTCACGCGCGGCCAGCAGGTCACCGGCCTGCTCGACGAGGAAACGCACACCCTGGACATCCGCGCCCTGCTGCAGCGGCCGGGATCGCCCGTCACCGTGTACGGGTCCGGCGACGTGGCCCTGGCCCGGGTCAAGGCGGCCCGTGCCACCCATGCCGTGGTGACCCTGTGGCCCGACGCCGACTTCCGGATCGGGATCGGGCACATCTCCTCCAACGAGCTCGACGCGGCCGAGGACCTGCTCACCGAGGGCGAGGTGGTGCGCGTGCGGGTGCTGTACGAAAACGGCGCCGTGGTGCTCTCCATGCTGGACGTGGACGACGACGATCCCCACGTCCCAGCCCCGTCCCTCGTTGCAGGCGGACCGCCGTGGCTGGCCCCGGACCGGCCCTACACCAGCATCTTCGCACCGCCCGCGGCGCCCGCTGCCGCCGGGGGAACCGCTTCCGGCTGGCCGCTCGGTGGGACAGGCGGACCGGAAGACGGCACCTCGGGTGAGGAGGCCGGCGTCGTACTGGCGGCGGAAGGGCCTGCGCTGACGGCGTCAGAGCGCAGGACGGCGCTGAAGTCCACGCAGATGGAATTGGAGGCGGCACGACACACCATCGCCGAGCTGCTGGCCGATGCTACCCGGCGCGGGGCCACGGACAAGATCGCGCGGATCTGGCAGGACAGGTATGATGCCGAGCGCGGGAAGGCCGATCTGGAGGCCCGTCGGCACCTCGATGCCGTCCGGCAGCTCGAGGCGTTGAAGGCGGAACTGGCCAGGACCAACGCGAAGCTGGTGGATGCGCGGCAGCGCCGGAGGTCCGCGGCTTCCAGGTCGGAGTCTGCCCCGGCCGTGCTGTTCACCGACCCCATGGAACAGTTCGATCTTGAGCTGCGCAACGAGTGGGCCCGCATGGTTCCCGCCGTGGACAAGGCCGCCGAGCCGCTGGGCGTGTACATGGTGGGCCCGCACTTCCTGGCATCCCTGGCACAGCTGCCAGCACCCCAACGCGCCAAGGCGATGCGCGCCGTCGTCGACCTGGTGGCCGACCGCTCCGGCCCGCTTCGCAACCGCAAGCCGCACGTCCTGCGCGAAAATGAGGGCGCCCACGCACCTGCCCGCATGCGCGGCGACGATGCATGCTGGCGGCTGTATGTGGAGCAGGGCACGGCCGCTGCCCTGCGCCTGCACTACTGGAAGCTCAAGTCCGGCGGCTTCGAGCTCCACGAGGTTGTGCCGCACGACGCCGTGAAGCCATAGGCTGGTTGGATAGTCCGGCCACACCCCCTGCGAAAGGCGTCCCGCCATGTCTTCACCCATCGAACTGGTCCGGCTGCTGGACGACGACGGCACCGAGATCGGCACCGCGGACAAATCACTGGTGCACGGCGACAACACCCCGCTGCACCTGGCCTTTTCCTGCCACCTGCTCGACGGCGCCGGACGCACCCTCGTCACGCGCCGTGCCCTCTCAAAACTGACCTGGCCCGGGGTCTGGACCAACTCGTTTTGCGGGCACCCGGCGCCCGGCGAAACTCTTGAGGACGCTGTGAGGCGGCGGGCCGGCGTCGAACTTAACCTTGAGGTCACCGACATCCGCCCCGCGCTGCCGGACTTCCGCTACCGGGCCGTGGACGCGTCAGGCATCGTGGAGAACGAGATCTGCCCCGTTTTCACCGCGGTCTACACGGGCGACGGCGTTATCTCCCCGAACCCCGACGAGGTCTGCGACTGGGCGTGGGCGGACATGGGGGACCTGGAGGTGTCCGTGGAAGCCACGCCATTTGCGTTTAGCCCCTGGCTGGTCCGCCAGTTCGCCGAAGGAGTCTACACCGGCGAAGTGTTTGGCTGAGCGGTTTCGTGGGCGGCAGGCTGCCTGCGGCGCGGGTCGTCAAGCCGCGCCGGCCACCATGGCGGCGCTTTGCTCCCACAGGCTCAGGGCCAGCGCGGGGTCGTAGGCCAGCCGATTCGCCTTGGCCACCTTGCGCTTGGCATAGAACTCGCCGGGCGTCCAGTCATCGCCAGGCACCGAAGTGGCCAGCCAGACCAGCGTGTCCGCACCCTGCGCCGGGGAGAGCATGAACCGCTGGGCAAAGCTGCCGTACATCAGCTTCGTGATCCAGTTTGACTCGGCGGAAAAACCGCTCGCCACCACGCCCGGGTGGAAGGCCGCCGCGGAAATGCCGTGATCACCGTACCGTCGCTGCAGTTCCCGGGTGAACATGATGTTCTCCAGCTTGGCATTGCCGTAGGCGGCGTTGGCGGAGTACTTCTTCCCGGCGTCGAGGTCGTCAATGTCGAACTTGGCCATGATCCTGTTGGCCTGGCTGGAGGTGTTAATGACCGTGGCCCGGCTGGCCACCAGGCTGTCGATGAGCAGCGTAGTCAGCAGGAACGGGGCCAGGTGGTTGACCTGGAACGTTTTCTCGTGGCCGTCCACGGTTAATTCGCGCCCGGCCATGATGCCCCCGGCGTTGTTGGCCAGCACGTCAATGCGCGGATACTTTTCGGCCAGGGCGGCGGCCAGTTCCCGCACCTGGGCCAGCTCGGTGAAGTCTGTGATGAAGCTGTCCGCCTCCAGCTCGTCCGCAATTGCCTTTGTCTTCGCCGGCGAGCGCCCCACGACCACCAGCCGATCGCCGGGATATGCCAGCATCTTCGCGGCGGCGGCGCCAATGCCATCACTGGCCCCGGTAATAACGATTGTGCGTGCCATGTTTGCTTCCTTAGTCTGCGGCCGGCTGGTGCTGTGCCTTAAACATAGTGCCGGAAGCGGTGGTCGCTTACAGGCCCGCCGTGTTCCTCCTCTCGGGCTTCACTGTCGCTTCACGGCGCTAGTCTGAACCCATCGGCACCATTGGGGGCCGATGACCACCGTGAGGACATTTCAGCCATGACGCAGGACATCGCCAAAACACCATTCACCGTCGACGACGCCCTGGCGTTGGCCACGTAAAAGCATGCCCTCGACGTCGACAAGCTCGGGAAGCCCTACATCCTCCACGTCACCGCAGTGGGCGACGCACTGGCGGATTTCCCCGATGACATCCGGATTGCGGGCTACCTGCACGACGTCATCGAAGACACCGGAACCAGTGCAGAAGACTTGGCGGCTTTGGGCGTTTCCCCAAGGGCCATCGAAATCATTTCCCGGGTATCCCGGAACCTTCATCCGCAGATGGCTGACTACCAAGCTGGCATCCGGTACGTTGCCAAAGACCACGACGCCACCCTCGTGAAGATTGCTGACAATGCCCACAACTCAGATCCGGAACGCGTCGCAAAATTGGCGGAGGGGAATACGGTTCCGTCGCCGCGCTACCGGGAGGCCCGCCGTGCGTTGTACACAGCGGTGCCAGCCAGCGAAATACGGCTGATCCTCAACCGCGTGAACCCCAGCCTGCTGCCGGAGCTTGCCGCGATCGAGGCTTCGGCAGTGTGACTGTTTCGGGCATGGGCCGCGGCACGAATTCCGGGTTAAACGGAGTCCTGAAAATCGAGAACTCAGAAAGTGGACGGAAATGGGCGCAAAGGCGATCTTTTGGTCCAACGTCTGCGTTTTCGATGCGTGGTGCACGCGGCTAGTTTGAGCGGTTGATCATCCGGGCCACTTTTTGTTCCAGGGCCGCGAGCGTCACGTCCGGCAGCACGATGATGCCGTCCAGTTCCTTGCGGGCCCGTTTGAAGGCCGATTGGCGCTCGGCCGGGCTGGCGGCCTCGTTCTCGGCAATGTTAACCAGTTTGCGGGCAGTGCTTAGGCGCTGGCGGTCGGGCTCGCTGAACGCCGTGTCCTTGAGGCGCCGTGCCTCCTTTTCCGCGACGTCGAAAGCGACATCATAGGCGTTGACGGCGTTGCGGTAGTCGTCCCACCTCGCCTTGGACGCAACCTCGGCTGCGGCCACGGGGCGGAGCGCATCGGCGTCGCGCTTGGCCCGCAGGAAGGCCACGGTGAGTGGCTGGCGGACGTCGGTCATCATCGGGAAGTCGATCAGCTTGCCCACGTCGAGTTCGTAGTCGAGCCAGCGGCGGTTAACGGAATCGTGCGCCTCCATGACCCTGGCGACGTCGCTTTCGGTGAAGGCGTCCGGGTCCTTGGCCAGCGTCAGCTGCTGCACCGGGGGAAGTCCGGCGGCCTCCGGGTGCTTGAGCTTGTACATCTCAATCTTTTGCTCATGCCGCCGCTCGGAGGCCTTGGACATGGCCCGGCCCCAACCGCCGACGATTCCCGCCATAGGAAAGGCCAGCCACCAGAAGTGCCCGATGAACTGCCAAAAATCCTGCATGGCTCAATGGTGCCACCGGTCACAGCCGCTGACCAATCCCGCTCCATATGGGTTCACCCCACCAGGAAGTGCCAGCCCAGCCACCACACGAACAACAGCAGCGTGATGCGGGCGGGCCGCGTCGCAAACACGCGGGACAGCAGCTCGCCCAAACCGGCCAGCGCCGCCGGCTTCACATGGGAGACGACCACCAGCGCAACACCCGCCGCCGGAATCAGCGCGTACCCGGCCACCACCAGCACATACATCACGGACTGCGCACCACCCTCAGCAGCGCCCCGCACGCCACCAGCCACAGCCCGGTCATGAACCAGCGGCTGGAATCGCCGTCGAACAACGGCTGCAATAGGTCCGTCAATGGGGGAAACACGGCCGTCTCGTCGGGGGCGAACCTGTCGATGAAGTAGGTGCCCAGTTCCCAAATGCACAGGAAGAGCACGACGCCGGCCCACCAGTAAGCGGCCCGGCGCACCCTGGGTGCCGGGGGTCCCGGCGGCCGGGGAGGGTCGGGCCATGCTACAAGCAGCATCGCAGCGCCCACCAGGCACACCACTGCCGGAATCCCGCTGCTGCCCTCCGGGGCAAGGACTACCACGGCCAGTGAAATGGCCCCCGTTCCCACGGCTATGCCGATCCACAGCCACCGGGGCACCACCCGTGCGCCGCGGTGTTCACCTCGGAGTTCACCGAAAACGGGTTGCCCGGGCTGTACCCCAGCGTGCGGCACCGTGGGGTGCCGCACGCTGAGGTACCGCACATGGCCGGCAATTGCCGCATGCCCGTCAGGTCTGCGCCCCCTGCGCCCCCTCGGCCTGCTGTGCCTGCTGTGCCGCACGGCAGTGTCCACGGCCAGCGCCACCCCGACGGACAGGAAAACGAACGCGTCAACGGGCACGCCGCGGTAAACGTGAAATACGCCGGTGATGAACAGGATCGCCAACCAGGGCGTCGATAGCCACAGCGAGGGCTCCGCGCCGGATGCGGACAGCGTGGCAGGGGCCGGCGTCGGACCACGCGCATGTTCCGCGCGGCGGGCGTCCGGGAGCCGGGAACCGGTGTTCCGGGAAGTGTCCTCCGACTTGCCTGAGTGCGTGCCGCCAGCCATGTGCCCAGTCCACCACCACTACGGCACGGGCGCCAGTGGACGGGCAAATCGCCCAGCACATTCCTACGGCCCTGGGGCAGCAACTCCTTCGCTAAGAAGCCGTCCGCCGTGACCGGGCGTCCCCGGGCCTGATCAGCACGGCCGTGGCCCAGCAGCACCTGCGCAGCATCCTGTCGTTCGTGAACTCCCCGGAACTGGCGAGCCCGGAGGCCTACATCCATTTCACCAAGGGGCTGATGGACATCCACGGGAACGTCTCGGTGCCCGCCACGGAGGAATTCCTGCGCGACTGGCTGAAGGCATTCCACATTTTCATCGCCAAGGTGGTTGGCTCGCAGGGCATCATGCCGTAGCGCTCGCCAGGGACGGTACACCGCTGGGGTGCCGCACCGCGGCACCCCAGCGGTGATCACGGGGCCCGCAGCACGTAGCTCTTCAGGTCCTCCAGGGTCTGAGTCATGTGCTTGTCCATGGCAACCCGGGCCAGCTCGGGCCGGCGCGCGGTGAGGGCCGCCAGAATCGCCGCGTGCATGGCGATGGCATTGGCCTGGATCTCCGGGACGCGGGACGTTTCGGCACGGCGGTCCTGAAGGATGCGGTGCAGCGGCTCAAACAGGACAGCCACAAAGATGTTGCCGGACGCATGCAGGATGATGTCGTGAAAGGCCAGATCGGACTCCACGAAGGCGGTCACGTCATTGGCTGCGTGGGCCTCCCTCATCCGTTCCACCTGGCCGGACAGGCGTTCGAGGTCCCCGTCGGAGATGCGGCTTGCCGCCAGTTCGCAGGCGCCCGTCTCCAACATGCGCCGTAGTTCAATGAGCTGGATGGCCACGGCGGCGTCGTCCTCGCCCTCGGACACCGCCCGGAGCACCGCGTGCAGTGAACCCCAGCTGCTGAACGGATTGACGAACGTCCCCCGGCCCCGCTCGACCCGCAGGATGCGCCGGGCCGCCAGGGTCTTCATGGCCTCGCGGACGGTCATCCGGCTCACTTCATGCTGGGAACTCAGCTCGAGCTCACCAGGGACAATAGAGTCGGGCGGGAACTCGCCGGCTACGATCCGGTCCAGCAAATCATCAGCCACCATGTCGGTCAACGACTTGCGCGCCATGTCTCCCTTTCGTCCCGCCCGTAAAGCTCCAGTTTAGGGGCTTCCGCCGCGCCCGGGGCTGCGCTATCCGGCCGCGCCTCCGGCATCCGTTTGCACAGCCCGTGTGTCTTGTGCCACAATAACATTCAAATGCTAGATGTCAGACATCTTACAAAAGAAACCCCACAACGAGGTGTGAAGAAATGACCCTTGAATCCGAACTCCTGGCCGGGTACCCCGCCGAGGTCAGCGTGCCGGCCGGCACGGTGGCCGCCCAGGTGTCCGCCTCAAACCGGGTGCTTATTGTGCTCGACGACGACCCCACGGGAACCCAGTCGGTGGCCGGGCTGCCCGTGCTGACGCGCTGGGACGTTGCGGACTTCGACTGGGTGTTCGGCCACCGGATCGACGGCGCCGCCGCGAAGGCCGTGTACGTGCTGACCAACACCCGCAGCCTGGATTCCGCCGAGGCCCGGGCCCGAAACCGGGATATCGTGGTCAACGCCCTGGCCGCGGCCCGCACGGCAGGCATCGCGGTGGGCTTCGTGAGCCGCAGCGATTCAACCCTGCGCGGGCACTTCCCCCTGGAACCGGACACCATTGCCGCAACCCTGGCCTCCGAAAACGGCGGCACCGTGGACGGCGTGGTCATCGTCCCGGCCTTCCCCGACGCCGGCCGCATCACCGTGGGCGGCGTCCACTACACACGCGGCGGCCAGGGAACGCTCATCCCGGTGGCCGAGACCGAATTCGCCAGGGATGCCAGCTTCGGCTTCACCAACTCCTCCCTGGCCGCCTACGTGGAGGAAAAATCCGATGGCCGGATTCCCGCCTCCCGCGTCATCTCGATCGACCTTTCCCTGATCCGCCGCGGCACGCCTGGGGCCGGCGCCACCGCCATTGCCGACGCCATCGATTCGGCCGCCAATTCCACACCCATCGTGGTGGACGCCGTCACGGAAAACGACCTGCGGATCCTCGCCCTGGGCCTGGCGGAATCCGAGCGCCGCGGAAAATCCCTCATCTACCGGGTGGGGCCGCCTTTTGTGCGCGCCCGCATTGGCCAGGAGATCCGCGAGCCGCTGTCCGCCGCGGAGATCTTCCACGCCGGCCGTACCGTTCCCGCCGGTTCCGCCCGCGGCGGGCTGATCGTCGTTGGCTCCCACGTCGGCGTCACCACCCGCCAGCTCAAGGCGCTCACCGATGCCCACAGCTCGGCCTACATCGTCGAGATTGACGTGGAAAAGCTGCTGCCCGACGACGGCGCCACCCACGTGTCAGCCGTCGTCGCCGACATCGCGGCCGCGTTGGCGGCGGGCGACGTCATCGTCCACACCAGCCGCCTGCTCATCAAGTCCGAGGACCCCATAGCGAGCCTGAAGATCGCGCGCACCGTCTCGGCCGCCGTCGTCGAGGTGGTCAACCGGACGTTGAAGGCCGCTCCCCCGCGGTTCGTCATCGCCAAGGGCGGCATCACCTCCTCCGACGTGGCCACACACGGCCTGGAAATCCGGCACGCCATTGTGCGCGGACCCATGCTTCCGGGCATCGTTTCGCTGTGGGAACCCGTTGATGGCCCGGCCGCAGGCATCCCGTACATCGTCTTCGCCGGCAATGTGGGCGACGACCAGTCCCTGGTCGACGTCACCCGCAAGCTCAGCAACACGTTCTAAACCCCATTTTTGAAGGAGACCACCATGAACACCAACTACACCGTCACCGTCCTTGGCCTGGGCGCCATGGGCCTGCCGATGGCGACGCGCCTGGCGTCACAGCTGACCGTCCACGGCTTTGACATCGCCGGGCCGCGCCTGAAACTGGCCACAGCGGCCGGGATCGCCACCTTCGACTCCGCCCGGGACGCGGCCCGGGGCACCGACGCCCTCCTGCTGGCCGTCCGCAACGGCGAACAGCTCAACGACGTGCTCTTCGGTGAGAACGGCGTCGCCCCCGTATTGGCCCGGGGATCGGTCGTCATCCTCACCAGCACGGTGGGCACCGAGGCCATCCCGGCCACGGTGGAGCGCCTGGCCGAATACGGCGTGGAACTGGTGGACGCGCCGCTCTCCGGCGGACCCGTCCGTGCCGGCCAGGGTGACCTGCTGATCGTGGTCGGCGCCACCCCTTCCGCGCGGAGCCAGGCCGCCCCGGTCCTTGAACTGCTCGCCTCCACGCTGTCGATCGTGGGCGAGAAGCCCGGCGACGGACAGGCCCTGAAGACCGTCAACCAGCTGCTGTGCGGCATCCACATCGCCGCCGCCGCCGAGGCATTGGCCCTGGCCGACGCCCTGGGACTTGACCAGGCCAAGACCCTTGGGGCACTCGAGGCGGGGGCGGCCGGGTCCTTCATGCTGTCCAACCGCGGCCCGCGTATTCTCGAGGCCTACACGGAAGGTGGCGCCGAGGTGCTCAGCCGCCTGGACATCTTCGTCAAGGACATGGGCATTGTTGGCAAGGCCGCCCGCGCCGCCGGCCTGGCTGCCCCGGTTGCCGCCGCCGCCGAACAGCTGTTCCTGCTGGGCCAGGCACAGGGCCTGGCCGCCTCCGACGACTCCGCCGTGATCAAGGTCGTCGCCCCCACCCGGCGGCAGACCCGTCCGCAGTGATCGGGACGGCGCCCGCAACGTCCACGGCAGCCGCCGGCAAGCCGATGGGTGGCACCTCAGTCTGAAGGAAGCCGCGCTCTCCTCGATGGTGAAGTCGCGGACACAAACCGTTTTATGGTGCGCGCATGGCGCCATCGTTACGCAGGCTGTACGGCCTCCAGGGCCTCGTCCATGACGCGCCCAAAATTGGCCGCGTCATGGGCAAACCGCCCCAGGAACAGGCCCGAGACCCCGTTCAGCTGCGGCAGCAGGCCCGGCTTCGCCGAGCCCCCGTAGATGATCGCCAGTTCCCCCGCGCCGTGCGGTTCCGGCCGTCGCCTGATGCCACGGACCACGGCGGAGACGTAACCGGCGTCGGCGGGTTCGGCGGCGCCGATGGCCCAAACCGGCTCGTAGGCCACAATGGCACTTCCCGCGTCGTCCCAGGAACCGGAAAATGCAGCTTCCAGCTGGCCGACGACGAAGCCGGCCGCATCCTCGGGGGTGCCGCGGCGTTCCTCCCCCACACACACCAAGGGTGCGATCCCCGCGGCCCGGGCCTGGCGCACCTTGGCGGCCACGACTCCGTCGTTCTCGCCAAAGTGCCGGCGCCGTTCGGCATGCCCGATCTCCACGATGCCGACGCCCAGCTCGGCAAGCATGGCCGCGGACACCTCGCCCGTCCAGGGGCCGTCCGCGGGGCTGCAATTTTGGGCCCCAAGAATCGCCGGAGAGCCGGCAAGAATCCCCGCTGCCGAGGGCAGCACCGGAAAGGACGGGATGACAAACGGGACCACCCGCCCGGCAGCAAGTGCCGGGCGGGCGTCCAGTTCGGCGCGCACTTGTTCCAACCACCGCAGGCTGGCTTGAAAGCCCAGGTACATCTTGGTGCTGACACCGATGTAGAGGGGCGGCAGAGTGGGTGGTGTGTGCGTCATGGGTGCAACTTTCCTTAGTGTCAGTCGTCGAGGAGCTCGTCGGCTTTGTTCTTGAACCGGCGGGTGCCCCACATCATGAGGGCCGCCAGGAAGGGCAACACGCCCAGCGCGTAGATGCCCATGGCACCGGATGCGGAGGAGAACGTCTCATTGATGCTGGTGCGCAGGATCGGGGCAACAAATCCACCCAGGTTGCCGAGGGAGTTGATCAGGCCAATGCCGGCCGCGGCCGCCGTTCCGGTGAGGAACGCCGTCGGGTAGGACCAGGCGATGGGGCCGATGGACAGGAAGCTGCACACGGCCAGGGTGATGAAGATGATGCCCAGGACCGGAAGCCCGTTGGCGCCGGCCCACGCGGAACCGAAGATGCACAGCCCCGTGGAGACGAACAGCCAGGTGCCCAGGACGCGGCGGCGGATGACGGTCGAGGCATACTTGCCAATGAAATAGCAGGCAAAGATGCCGAAGAACCACGGCACGGCCGCGAGCAGCCCGACGGTGAACCCGACCTTTTGGCCGGTCAGCTGGGCCACCTGCTGGGGAAGGTAGAAGGTGACGCCGTAGACGGCGATCTGCAGGCAGAAGTAAATCACGGTGAAGTACCAAACCTTGCCGCTGGACATGGCGGCCCACACACCGGACGGCCCGGATTCCTTGCGGAGGGTGTCCTCCTGCGCCATGGCCGCCGTCAATGCTTCCTTTTCCTCCTGGGAGAGGAACTTGGCCTTCGCCGGGCCGTTGATGAGCAGGAAGAACGCCGCAATGCCTGCAATGACGGCGAGCAGGCCCTCAATGAAGAACATGACCTGCCAGCCGTGCACACCGGGAATCTTGTCACCGATGTTGATCAGTCCGCCCGACATCGGGGAGCCGATGAGCTGGGAGAAGGGCTGGGCCAGGTAGAAGATGGCGAACATCTTTACGCGGTGCTTGTTGGGGAACCATTCGGCCAGGTACATGATGATGCCGGGGAAGAGTCCGGCCTCGGTGACCCCGAGCAGGAAACGCAGGGCGATGAAGGACTGCTCCCCCTGCACAAACGCGAAGCATGCCGAAACGATGCCCCAGGTGATGGCAATGCGGGCCAGCCAAATTTTGGCGCCCACCTTCTTCAGCATCAGGTTGCTGGGGATCTCAAAGATCGCGTAGCCGATGAAGAAGATGCCGGCGCCAAGGGCGTAGGCGCCGGCGGAGATGCCTTTGTCGGCTTCGAGGGCAGCTTCGGCAAAGCCAACGTTGGTGCGGTCCAGGAAGGCCACCACATAGAGAATCACGAGCATTGGCATCAGGCGGAAGGTGGCCTTGTGGACGGCCGACTTCAAGGCAGGCGACTCCAACAACTCCTTGCCGGTGTTAGTCAGGTTGGTCATGCAGACTCCTCATCGAGTGTTGATGGTGTTTGGAAAGGGTGTTGTTTGTGGTGCTGGTCAGCGCGGGTAGGCCATCAGAATGACGGCACCAACGCAGGCAATGATGCCGACGAACAGGTACAGCTTTCGGGCGGTGCTCCAAGCTCCGGGGGTTTGGGGTTCCATGGGTCTCTCCTTAATGGGGTATTTGTGATCGCTGGAACAATGATGATTGGGGCCACGGTCATGCGTGCTGGGCGACGGGCAGTCTTCGTGGCGTGCCGCGCCAGGTGGAAACGTTAAGGAGCTCACGGCTGAGCGCCGTCTCCGGGATCTCCCCTTGGGACGCCTGAATCACCGCTGTCATGACGCTGGCGGAGACCTCCCGGGTGAAATCGGCCGTCCAGCACAGGGAATGTGGGGAAAGGATGACGTTGTCCAGTGCAAAGAGCGGATCGGCCGTCGACGGCGGCTCCGGGTCAAAAACATCCAGCGCGGCGCCTGCTATCGTGCCGTCCACCAACGCGTGGGTCAGATCCGCCTGGTTCACAAGTCCGCCCCGGGCAATGTTGACGAAGTGGGCGCTGGGCTTCATGGCGGCGAAGAACTTCCCGTCCACCAGTCCCCGTGTCTCGCCGGTCAGCGCTGCCGTGACCACAACAAAGTCAGAGCGCATGGCGAGTTCCAGGAGCGGATAACTTTCGATCCCGTGCTGGGCGGCCCGGCTTGCATTACGGTCAGTGGTGATGACCTTGACTCCCAGCGGCTGCAGATATTCCGCAAGCTGGGTGCCAACACTTCCAAACCCGATAATGCCGACCGTCCTGCCGTCAATGCCTGGTCCGCGGTAGTGGCCGCGTTGGGTTTCCCACAGGCCGTTGGCCGCCACCCGGTGGTTCTCGACCAATCGGTGGGCGGCGGCCAGGATGAGCGTCAAGCCGCTCAGTGCCAGCGGCTTGCGCACTGCGGCCGGGGTGGTAGTCACCAGCACGCCCTCGGCTGCCAATCCCGCCGGATCAATACCGTCGAAGCCTGCGCCGAAGCGCGCCACATGCTTGAGCCGCGGTGCCTGGCGGGCCAGCTCAGCACTGAACGGCATGTGGCCAAAGGAAAGTACCGCGTCCAGTCCGGCCAGTACTTCAGCATTGACGGATCCCTGGGACCCCTCCGGCATCAGCCGCCAGGAGATGCCAGCCTGGTCCAATCTTTCCAGCCCCACATCCCCGAATATGGTGGACCCATCCGCACGTGCCCCATCGCGGGTCAGTCCGACGACGTAGCGGTCTTTGGAACTCAACGTTGGTTCTCCTTGCGTGTCAGGGCCGGAGCCAGGGTGACTCTCATGCGGTTGCCCGCTCCTTCACATCGATGGGCTTGGAGACCATCAGCCCGAAGAACAGGGCGCCGAGAGCCGCGATAATGCCGGCCAGGATGAACGACGGCGTGTAAGAGCCGGTCCTGTCGACGACGATTCCGGTGATGACCGGAGCGAGTGCGCCACCGAAGTAGCCGCCGAAGTTCATGATTGAACCAAACCGCGCGGCGTGCGTGTCCGGGACGATGTCGCTGGTCATTGCCCATGACTGGGACTGGATGATGGCGATGAACCCGAGCGCCAGGCACAAGACAACGATGGCCCCTGTGAGCGAGTGCATGAACGGAACAATGACCAGCAGGATTCCGGTCAGGATGGCAGCGGCGACCAGTACCAGCCTCTTGGATCCCATCGCGGACTTTCCGCCGCGGCGAACCAGCATAAGAGTGATGCGTCCGCCGTAGATTCCTGCAATTGCCGCAGCAAGGTAGGGGATTGCCGCGACCCAGCCGGTCTTGCCGATCGAAACTCCGAGAGTGTCCTGAAGGAAGAGCGGGAGGAAGGTGATGAAGATGTTCCAGATCCAGATCGAGGTGAAGAATCCCAGCATCATGCCCCACGTCTGGCGGTACTTGAAGAATGACAGCCATGGAATGTTGGCTGCCGGAACATCAGTTTTGTCGCGCCCGGCCAGGATGTGCCGGTATTCCTCCTCGGAAAGGTTCTTGGCTTCTTCCGGCGCCTTGTAGAACATATAGAACGCGATGGCCACGATGAGGCCCAAAATGCCAATGACTATAAACATTCCCCGCCAACCAAAAGCGAGCATCAACAGCGTCAGGACTGGCGGGGCAACGGCCGAGCCCCATTTGGAGCCGCTGTCCCAGATTCCACTGGCCTGGCCGCGTTCTTCGCGAGGAAACCACTGGGTGGTGATCTTCGAGCTGTTAGGCGAATTCGGAGACTCCCCGATGCCCAAGAGGACCCGGAACGCCAAGAAGTGCACCATCGAGTGCCCGAAGGCCATCAATGAGCTGGCTACGCTCCAGAGCGCCACCGCGATGAAGTACATCTTCTTCGGACCGAACTTGTCAATCAGGTAGCCGGCCGGGAGCTGGAAAAAAGCGTAGGTCCAGGAGAACACAGTCCCCAGCAGGCCGATGTCCGTCTTGGTCAGGCCCAGTTCCTTGATCATTTCCGGCGCCGCGATCGAAACCGCAGACCGGTCCAGATAGTTCAGCAGCCCCGCGACCAACAGCCATCCCAGAACAAAATATCGGAGGTTCTTCACCTTCTTGCGGTCCCTGCTGCGCTGGCTGTCCCTGACGCTTTCCGTTGACTGACTCATGACACTTCCTTGTGTATGGCTTCAAAATCGATTGCACCGTCGGTGGTGCTAAAAGGAACTACCCGGCGGCCAGGCCACCGGCATTGCACTTAACGTGCCGACAAATATTGGCACTGGGAAAACGGTCCTTTTAGTGCATGTAGAGTCCGCCATCCACGTTCAACGTCTGGCCCGAGACATACCCGGAGTCCTCGCCGATGAAGTAGTGGATGGCTGCGGCGATGTCGCGGGTGCTTCCCACCCGGTTGACGACCAGGTCCTTGGCCAGCTCGTCCTTGCGTTCTTCGCTCAGCGTGCCGCCCATGATGTCCGTGTCGATGGGACCGGGCGAGACGCAGTTGACGGTGATGTCGTACGGGCCCAGCTCCCGGGCTGTGGCGCGGGTCAGGCCGATGACTCCGGCCTTCGCCACGGAGTACGGGGTCTTGGAGAACGTGCCGCCGCCGCGCTGGGCGGAGACGGAGGAGATGTTCACGATGCGGCCCAGCCGGTTCTTCACCATGGACTCGGCAACCCGGCGCGTCGCGTAGTGGACTCCGTTGAGGTTGATGTTCAGGACCCTGTTCCACTCCTCCGGCTCCAGTTCCAGGTAGCCGACGGGCGAGCTGACGCCGGCGATGTTGGCCAGCGCAATGATCTGCGGCAGGGCTGCCTCCAGTTCGTCGATGGCGGCCCGGACTGAGGATTCGTCACCGATGTTCGCCCCAACGCCGTGGGCCTTGACCCCGTAGGTGGCGGTCAGCTCGGCAGCGACGGATTTGCAGGCGGCGTCGTCGAGGTCGATGATGCCGATGCTCCAGCCCCGCTCGGCAAGATAGATGGCCGTGGCGCGGCCAATGCCGCGCTCGGAGACGGCTCCGGTGAGGATGGCGGTGCGTTCGGCCGGGAAGGCCGCGGTGATTTCAGACATGGGTGACTCCAGGAGGTTCGTTGGGGGGGGAAGAATTAGTTGATGGGTGCGGGGCCGAGGTCGTCCAGGAGCTGCTGCATCGCCACATAGGCCTTGTTGCGGTAGGCGATCAACTCCGGGGTCCGTTCTGCCGGAACATTGAGGAATCCGGCACCGGTCTTGGTGCCCAGCTTGCCGGCGTCGACCAGGTCGCGCAGGGCCTTGGGCGTGGCAAAACGTTCCGGGAATTCGGTCTGGAGGGACTGGTAGCAGAAGTTGTAGACGTCCAGCCCGGCCATGTCCGCGATGGCAAACGGGCCGAAGAAGGGAAGCCGGAAGCCGAAGGTGGTGCGGACCAGGGTGTCGATGTCCTCGGCGGTTGCGATTTCCTGCTCCACGAGCTGCGCGGCCTCGTGGAACAGGGCGTACTGCAGGCGGTTGAGCACAAATCCGGTGACGTCCTTGACTACGGCGCTCTGCTTCCCGGAGGAGCGCACCAGCTCGCGGATGGTGCCCACCGTGGCGGCCGAGGTGCCGGCGTGCGGGATGACCTCGACACCAGGGATGAACGGTGACGGGTTGGAGAAGTGCACGCCTAGGAAGCGTTCCGGGTGCTCGACGGGGCCGGCCAGGTCCGCGATGGAGATCGTGGAGGTGTTGGATCCGATCACGGCGTCGGGACGGGCGGCTGCGCTGATCCGGGCCAGGGTTTGGTGCTTGATGGCAAGTACTTCGGGCACAGCTTCCTCGATGAACTCGGCGTCGGACACCGCTTCTTCGATGTTTTCCGCGGCCCACAGGTTCTTTCGCAGGATCTCGGTGGACCCGGCCGGGAACAGCCCGTCGGCTACGAACTGGTCCGATTCCACGAGCAGGCGGTCGTAATTCTTCGCCGCCACTTCGGCCGAGACGTCGGCCAGGGCCACCCGGGCGCCGCCCAAGGCCAGTACCTGGGCAATGCCGCCGCCCATGTAGCCGGAGCCAACAACGGCGTACTTCTTCTGGGTTCCGGTGGTGGAGGTTGATTCAGTCATGGTTCAGGAGGCCTTCGTGTAGTCGGGTTCGTAGGAGCAGATCGCATCGACTTTTTCAGCCGAGGCGGAGTTTTCGTCAAAGGTGTAAGCGAGCCACTCGGTGACCAGCTTCTTGGCAAGTTCCAGGCCGATGACGCGCTGTCCCATGGTGAGCACTTGGGCGTTGTTGCTGAGCACCGAGCGTTCCACAGAGTAGCTGTCGTGGGCGGTGACCGCACGAATGCCTGGCACCTTGTTGGCCGCGATGGCCACCCCGAGTCCCGTGCCGCAGATCAGCAGCGCGCGGTCGGCGTCGCCGTTGGCCACCATGCGGGCCCCGTCCACCGCGACGTGCGGGTAGGCACGGGAATCGTCCGGTCCCACCCCAATGTCCGTGACGGAGGCAACCCGGGGGTCATTTTCAAGAAGTTCCTTGAGCGCATTTTTGTATTCCACCCCGGCGGAATCGTTGCCCACCACTATCCGGAATCCTGCCTTTTCCTGCGTCATGCCTTTGCTCCTTGTCCTATGAGTTCTGCATCAATGTGCCGGCCCAACCGTTCGACGATGAGGCCAAAAGACACCGCACCCGGGTCCGGGTGCCCAACGCTCTTCTCGGCCAGCGGCCGTGCGCGCCCCTTCAGCGGGCGCAGTTTGGCGGTTTGTTCGGCGGCGCTCCTGGCCGCGGCGGCGGCCACGGCAAGGGCCCGGCCCACCGGTGCGCCACCTGAAATTGCGGCCGTGAACGCGTCCCGGAACGGCAGCAGCGCATCCACCATGGTCTTGTCTCCGAGCTCAGCCTTGCCCAGTTCAGTGATGGCTGAGGAGAAGGCCTCCACGGCGGCCGCGGCGTCCCGGCTGGTGTAGCTGTCCTTATTGCCCAGCGCCGCACCGGCCGCGATGACCGCTGTGCCCCATAGGGCGCCCGAGGTCCCGCCGGCCTTTTCGCTCCAAGCCTCCCCCGCCGCGGCGAGGATGCTGTGCACGGAGGCACCGACGTCGTTCGACGCCGTGGACCGGGCCGCGGCAACCGCAGCATCCACTCCCCGGCGCATGCCGATGCCATGGTCGCCGTCGCCGGCGATGGCATCAAGGTTCCCCAGTTCCTGTTCGTGCTCGACGACGACGTCACGGACCGCCGCGATGGCTGAGACGGCGTGCAGGCCCAGTGCCGCCGCGGCTGCCGTGGGCCGCTCGGTCTCCACGTCAGTTGCGGCAGCGAGGACGTCGACGTCGCGGTGGGCGCGCCGGGCCATCGTGCCCTTGCGGAAGGCAGGAGTGTCCGCGGGTGCGCCCCACAGGCGTTCGAGTTCGTCGTCCAGCCAGAACAGCGTCAGGGAAAGCCCGGACATGTCCAAGCTGGTGACCAACTCCCCGCACTCCGGTTCAACCACGGTCAACCCCGCAGCGGTAAGCAGCTTTTCAACCTTGCCGAAGAGCAGGAACAATTCCTCGTACTTCACGGTGCCCAGGCCGTTGATAATCGGCACCACGCGGGTCCCGGAGTTCTCCGGCTTGTCCGCAAGCAGCCGGGAAACGAGGATCTCGGCGAGCTCGGACGCCGTCGGAAGCGGGTGTTCGGAAATTCCGGGTTCGCCGTGGATGCCCAAGCCGAGTGCCATGAGGCCGGCGGGGACGTGGAAGAGGGGTTCCGGCGCCCCGGGCAGCGTGCAGCCGTCGAAAGCGACGCCGAGGGAGCGGGTCCGGGCGTTGGCCAGAATGGCCAGCCGCTCCACCTCGTCCATGTTCAGGCCCTCTTCGGCGGCGGCGCCGGCAATCTTGAACACGGTCAGGTCACCGGCAATCCCGCGGCGCTTGCCCATCTGGTCCGCCGGAGCGCTCGCAATGTCATCGGTGACCAGCACGGTGCGCGTGTCGATGCCCTCGGCGTTCAGGCGCACCTGGGCCTGGCCGAAATGCAGGACGTCGCCGGCGTAGTTGCCGTAGCTGAGCAGGACGCCTCCACCGTTGCTGGCAGTCTTGGCCACGCGGTAAACCTGTCCGGCCGCCGGCGAGGCGAACATGTTGCCGCAGGCCGAACCCGCGGCCAGCCCGGCGCCGACCAGGCCCGCGAAGGCCGGATAGTGCCCGGAGCCGCCGCCAATGACGACTGCCACCTGGCCGTCCGGGCTGGCCGTGGAGCGGACCACGCCGCCGTCCACGCGGGAAACGTATTGCCGGTTTGCGGCCACGAAGCCGTCAAGGGCCTCGTCCGCGAAGTTGGCGGGATCATCGAAAATCTGGGTCATGGTTCCTCTTTGAATCCGCAGGCTTGCACTCTGCTGGGTTGAGCCAGTTGCTTGCTAGTGAGCTGTGGCCGTGCTGTCGGGCTGGGCCGTCGCCGGTTAGACGGAAACTGATGTGGCGGGCTGTTGCCGGCCTTGGGCCACCTGGCTGGTGCCCAGTGCATAGCCCTCGTGCTTGGGCAGGACCTGGTTGCGCAGGTACGCCTGGTTGGTGGCGGTCACACTCAGCCCGTCGCCTCCGTAGTGCTCGGTGCAGATGATCCCCTGGAAGCCGACGGAGATGGCCGTGCGGAACGCGTCCCGATAGTTGATGATGCCGCTTTCCATGGGCGCCGGCATGGCAACATAGCTGTCGCGGGCCACGTCCTCGTCGCGGATGTAGTTCTTCACGTGCCAGTAATTGGAGTACGGCAGGGTCTTTTCCAGCACCTCGCGCCAGTCCTCGATGGGGCGGTGCAGCCGGACCAGGTTTCCCACGTCCGGGTTGAGGCCCACATTGGCCAGCCCGATGTCCTGGACCAGCTTCACCGATGAGTCGGCCGTGCCCAGGTAGGTGTCCTCATACATCTCCAGGGACAGCAGGACGCCGACCTCGGCTGCATGCCGGCCCAGTTCGCGGAGACGGACGACGGCGTCATTCCACGTTTCCGTGTTCCCCGCCGGATCCGTGTGCCCCTGGACGGTCCAAAACCACAGCTGCTTTTGCTGCTCCGCAGTCAGTGCCTGGTGGAGGCCGAAGGAGACCACCTCGCATCCGAGTCCCGCGGCGGCGTCGATGGTGCGGTGGCTGTAGGCCAGGTTGTCTTCCCAGTTCTTCGCATCAATCACGCTGCTGCGGATGGCCGAGATGACCGGGATGCCAATCTCCGCCTGTGCGGCGGCCTGCTTGAATTCGGCGAGCCGCGCGGTGCCCAGGTCCCCCGGGCGAACCCAGCTGTCGGTCAGGTCCGCATGGGCGAAGCCGGCATTCTTGACCTCCTGGAACACCTGCACCCATTCGGCGGGGACTGCATCATTGATGTGCCGGCCGGTGGCGTTGGTGCCCGGGAATTGCAGCAGTGCTGCGCTGATGGGCCAGTTGGCGGCTGTGTAGGCCATGGGTGTAGCTCCTTGGTTGTGATCCTGTTTCCTATAGGATCTACTATCGCTACAGACTATGTCAAGAATCACATTTTGGGAAGCCCCGCGAACCAGCGTGCAGCCGTGCGTCAGCCCCGCGCGGCGGCACGTCAGGGGCGGGTCAGACGTGGCGGGCCAGGCGCCGGCACGTCAGGGGCGGGTCAGGCCTGTGGCGCGTCCTGCATGGCACGCTGGCGCACTTTCCCCACATGCTCCGTCATGGCGGCCGCGGCGGCCTCCGGGTCGCCCAGTTCGATGGCCCGGAAAACCGCCTGGTGCTCTGCGATGGCATGGTCGGCATCGGTGATGCCCACACCGCCAAACAACCTGAACCTCTGGACCTGGCCGCCCAGGGCCTCATAGGCGGCGAGCATGAACGGATTGCCGGAATTTTCGGCGATGAGGCGGTGGAAGCGTTCGTCGGCGTCCAGGTAATCGCGGAATTCAGCAAACGACGGCCCCCGCGGCGCCTCCTTGAGGTCGGCGATCGCCTGCCGCAGCCCACTCAGCACCTCCGGGGACATGCGCCGGCAGGCCAACTGCGTGGTGACAGGCTCAATGACCAGCCGCGCGTCCATCAAGTTGGCAAAATCATCACGTGAAAAAACCGGAGCGACCCGGTAACCCTTCAAGGCAACCCTGACCACCAGGCCCGTGTGCTCCAGCCTCGCCAGCGCCTCGCGCACCGGCGTTGGGGAAACATCAAGGTCCCGTGCCGTGCCGTCAATGCTCACGGGAGACCCCGGCTCAAGCCGCCCGTCCATCAGTGATTCCAGAATTTCTTCATAGACGTGATCAGCGAGGACCTGCCGACTGACTGGGCGTGCTCCACGGGAAGGCGTTATCATTTTTAAATCCTATAGGATTTGCGGGGGCTGGCAGACACCTTAAACGTACCTCCCGTCGCCGCCAAAGTAGCGGACCGTGGAAGAATGAGGGTGATCGACCATGTCAGCCAAAAAACACCGCCCCGAAGAACCGCTCCCCGACAGCGGCGCCGGACACCATCCGGCGCACAAGTCCCCGGAGCACCATGGCCACACCCGCCAGCCCCCGAATACGCCCCGGCGCTGGTTCCTGGGCATCATGGCCGGCGCGGCGGCCACCACGGCGTTCAACGCCAACATTGCTGCCGACTATCTGCTGACCGAGCGGTCCCAGTTCCGCGTCACGACCCCGGACAATGACGAAAACAAGACGGCCGCCAACAGGTTTCCCGGCAAGGCCTGGTACCTGCTGGGCGGGTTTGGGGTCAGCTACCGCGACGCCGGCCGCAAGCTCGCTGCCCTGCAGCCGGCCATGAACGAGCGGGCGCCGGCGTCCTACATTGGCTACTCCAACGGCGGGATCGACATAGCCCAGCTGTTCATCGCCATCCAGCGCGACACCTATGAACGCAGGATCGACACCGTCTACTTTTACGGCGACAGCTTTGGCGGGATGGCGGCCACGGTGCTGGCGGGCCTGCTGGAGGAGATCGGCATCCACGTCCGAGTCATCGTCATGGGCTCAAGCCCCAGCAGTGTCAGCGACGTCCTGGACCCGGGCAAGGAATACATTTCCCTGGCCGGCAGCGTTGTCCCCTACCTGGGACTGGTGGGGCGCCTGGCCGCCGGCGTGTGGAGCGGGCTGGCCAACCCGAACGGCCAGGGGATGTACCAGGCGGCCCGCTCCGGCGTTGGCGGCTCCCTCAACCAGGCCAACAACTCGCTGATCCTCAAGACCACCCAGGCCACCTTCCTGCAGGCGTTCCCCGCCCAGTACGACGGCGGCATCCCGCGCAGCACCGGGATCGGCCTGCTGTACGACCCCAAGGACTTCATTGTCAACGCCCGCATGGCCATTGTGGGCTGGGAGGCTTTGTTCCCCAAGAACCCGCACTTTGAATACGACATCCCGGACACCGGCCACGCCAGCCCGGAAATCCACCCCGACATCTACCGGGTGGCGCTCACCGTCATCCTGGACCAGCTGGATCCGCCGCCGCTGACCACCCGGCCGATCCAGCCGATCTTCTAGGGCGGCCCCGCTACCGCGCCTGGGTCTGGGCCAGCAGCTGCTCGAACGGCAGGGACGTCATTTCAACCGTTTCACGTTCGCGGCGCTTGGCCTTGTGGTCCACGGCGGGACGGGCGCTGGACGTGTCCCCTGGGGCCGGCGTCGTGGTTGGGATTGGTGCCAGGACGGCGGCAAGTTCCGCGGCTGCCAGGCCGATGCGGCGGTCCAGGGCATCGGTGCCTGCCTGCCCCCAGTCCTCGGGCGAGGCGTAGACGGCGGTGGGCATCGTGCGGGCACGCAGGTAGCTGAACAGCGGGCGGATGGCCATGTCCAGCACCAGCGAATGCCGCGAGGACCCGCCGGTGGCACCAAACAGCACGGGCATGCCATCGAGGAATTTCGGGTCAAGGACGTCGAAAAAGGACTTGAACAAACCACTGTACGACGCGCTGAACGTGGGGGTGACGGCGATCATGGCGTCGGCGCCGGCCACGCGGCTGATGACGTCCGCCAGCGCCGGGCCCGCATAGCCGGCGAGCATGTTGTTGGCGATGTCTGCGGCGTAGTCGCGGAGGTCGACGACGTCGAGCACGGCTTCGGCACCCGCCTCACCCAGGCGCTCCTGGACTGCGGCGGCCATCTGGTCCGCGAGCATGCGGGTGGACGACGGGACGCCGAGGCCTGCCGAGATAACAACTATGGTGCGCTGCACTGTGACTCCCTTTACTGACGCGCTGTACATGCGTTTGCATCTACTGGGGTCAACTTGTGGTGGAGTGATGTTATTCCCGGGGCCCGTTCCCACCTCTGCGCCAAAGTTTCGGGCCTGTCAGGCCACGGCGAGTTCAGCCGCCTCGCGGGCACAACCCCACGACAGGCTGACACCGCTTCCACCGTGGCCGTAGTTGTGCACCACCCGGGAATTCCCGAGGGACTCCGCCTCGACGCGCACTACGGGGCGGTCCGGGCGAAGGGCTGCGATGACGGCCACCACCTCGGCGTCATTGAGAAGTGGTTCCGCGAGCCGGCACCGCTCGAGTATCCGTTGTGCGGCGTCGCTGTCGGGACTGCTGTCCCACCGGTCCGGGACGCGAATGCCTCCGCACACCACGCGCTCTCGATGCGGGAAATAGCAGGTCCACTCGGGGCTGTCGGACAGTTCCATGAAGGCCACGTCAAGCCCGGGATTTGTCAACACCACGTGTTGGCCGAACACAGGAATGAGACTCTGGTCCGCGGCCAGCACCCGGGCTCCGAGTCCCGAGCAGTTGACGACCACCGGCGCACCCTGCGTTGCCTCGTCAAGGGTGTCAACCGTGCGAAGCTCGATCATGCCGCCGGCCCGTTCCAGGCGCAGAAGCAGATAGTCCAAGTAGCGCGGCATGTCGATCAGCGGCATGGTGGCACTGGATCCGGTGCTGAAACCCACGGGCAGCTCGGCGGAGGCGCACGGGCGAAGGTCGGGGATCAGTCGGACCTGCGGCGGCAGCTCTCCCGGTTCCGGCATGTCGCCGGCGGTCAGGACAGTCGCCACGTGGACGCCGGACTCCGGCTCCAGCGCCAGTTGGCGGAAGTCGACCAGGGATTGTGCTGTCCATTCCAGTGTTTTGGCGGCGGGTTCCTGGAACGACGGCCCCCACATGGCGCCGGCCACTGCCGAGGTGGTCCGTTGAGGGGGTTCGGCGGTCCAGACCAGCACGTCGCAGCCCGCCTCGGCCAGGCACACGGCTGTAGTCAGCCCGCTGACACCGGCGCCGATGACGAGAATTGGATCATTTCCGCGCCTCATGCCGCCATCTTAAGCCCGGGTTGCCGCGGCCGGCAACGCACCCTGCGGGCCACGCCAAACGGGCCGCAGGGTGCGTTGCCATGCTGACAGCGGGGCCGGACGGCACGGCATGAGCCCTGCCGCCATGGAGCCGCTGGCGCCGTGAACACTGGGTGCATGCGATACCAAGCAGCGTTGGTTTAGCTTCAAGCCGTGGCGAACTCCACCGCGAAGGCATCGGAACATGCAGTATGGCTAGAGGCCCCTGCCGCTGGGCGAGACGATGATTTTCACAGCCGTCTCATTGTGGTTGATGAGCGTATCGAAGCCCTTGTCAATCAGGTCCTCCAAGGCGATGCGTCCGGTGATGAACGGCTTGAGGTCGATCTTGCCGCTTCCGACCAGTTCAATGACCTCGGCATGGTCGCGGACATAGGCAATGGTGCCGCGCAGATCGATTTCCTTGAGCACGACCTTTTGCATGTCCACGGTGGCGGGTCGCCCCCAGATGGAGACGTTGACCAGCACGCCGGCGGGCTTGAGCGCATCGAGCAGCGTGTCGAGCACCGCGTTGACCCCGGCACATTCGAAGGCCACATCCACGCCGATGCCGTTGGTGATCTCAAGGACGCGGGCCTTGACGTCCTCCTGGCTGGGATCCAGCACGTGGTCGGCGACCCCGCTTTCACGGGCTTTGTCCTTGCGGGCCGCCGAAAGCTCGCTGACAATGGTGGTCACGCCCATGCCCTTGAGCACCGCAGCCGTCAGCAGGCCGATCGGTCCGGCTCCACCGACGAGCGCGAACTGCCCCTGCACGACGCCGCTTCGCACCACCGCGTGATGCGCCACCGACAGCGGCTCGATCAGCGCGGCCTCGTCCAGCGGGATGTCCCCGATGGGGTGGACCCAGCGCTTGTCCACAACAATCTTTTCACCCAGTCCGCCACCTCCTCCGGCCAGGCCGATGAAGCCCATCTTTTCGCAGAGGTGGTAATTTCCGGCCCGGCAGGAGGCACACTGACCGCACACGAAATAGGGCTCGACGACGACGTTTTGTCCCACTGCCAGATCCATGACGTCCTCGCCCAGGGCCGTGATGGTTCCGGAGAATTCATGTCCCAGGGTCACCGGCGCTTCCTCATGGGACAGCGGGTGTGGATGGCCCGGTGCCGGGGTGAAGATCGGGCCTTCGAGGTACTCATGCAGGTCGGTGCCGCAGATGCCGCACCACGCTACGTCGATGGCCACGGACCCGGCGCGCAGCTCCGGTTCCGGGATCTCTTCAATCCGGATGTCTTTTTGTGCGTAGAAACGTGCAGCCTTCACGGCAGGTCCTTCCTCGAAACACCGAACGCGAGATCTCGCGCCCGCACGGCTCCTGGCGAAAGTAGGCCTGCCTGCCTCGCCGGAACCGATTGTTCTCGACGCTACCGCGCGGCAGTGGCGGCTGGCTAGGGCCGTATGGCCCCAGGTGGCAACGCACCCTGCAGGAGACGCAAAGGGTCTGCCGGGTGCGGTGGGCGCAAGGCGCGCTCACTCGGTGCTGCCGCTAGTGGTTTCCGCCCGCATCAGCTGTGTCGGCGGCGGTCGCGTGGCTGTGGTGGGCGATGACCGGGTGGGCGCCGGTGGATCCGTCGCGGCCGGCGGCGATCTCCTTGATGCGGCCCCGGGAGGCGTACCAGCCAATCATGAGTGCAGGAACAATGACCACAATGGAGGCCACGGTCCAGGTGCCCACGGGGCTGTCGAACGCCATGAGGACGATGACGGCCAGCAGGAATGCCAGTGTCAGGTAGCCGGTGTACGGCGCCCCGATCATGCGGAAGGACGGCCGGATGGCCAGGCCCCTTTTCGACAGCCGGAACAACGCCAGCTGGCACAGGACAATCATGCCCCAGGACGCAATGATGCCCAGCGCGGCCATGTTCAGGACAATTTCAAACGCCGCTGCCGGAACAACGGCGTTGAGGATGACACCGAGGCCGGCAACAATCGCCGTCAGCGCGATGCCGCCATACGGGACGCCGCGCTTGTTCAGTTTGGCGGCAAATTTTGGCGCGGATCCAGACAGGGCCATGGAGCGCAGGATGCGTCCGGTGGAGTACAGCCCGGCGTTCAATGAAGACATGGCCGCGGTGAGCACCACCAGGTTCATGATGGAGTCCATGCCCTGGACGCCGATGGAACCAAAGAACGTCACGAACGGGCTCTCCCCCGCCTTGTAAGCGGTGTACGGCATCAGCAGGGAAAGCAGCACCAGGGAGCCCACATAGAAAACGGCAATACGGATGATCACGGTATTGATGGCCTTCGGCATCACCTTTTCAGGGTTCTGCGTTTCGCCGGCCGCCGTGCCAATCAGCTCAATGGAGGCGTAGGCAAACACCACGCCCTGCATGACCACCACCACGGGAAGGAGTCCGTTGGGGAAGAATCCGCCGTGGTCCGCAATCAGGTTGAAGCCCACCTGCTGGCCGGCCACGGGGGTACCGAAGATGACAAAGTAGCTGCCAACCAACAGGAAGCCCACCAGGGCCACCACCTTGATCAGCGCGAACCAGAACTCCATCTCGCCAAACACCTTCACCGAGACCAGGTTCAAGCCCAGCACCAGCAACAGCGCGGCCAATGCCCAGACCCACTGCGGGACCGCGCCAATCCAGGGCACGTACCTGGCAAAGAAGTGCATGTACAGGGCGATTGCGGTGATGTCCACAATGGCGGTCATGGCCCAGTTGAGCCAGTACAGCCAGCCGGACACAAACGCGGCCTTCTCGCCAAAGAACTCGCGGGCGTAGGAGACAAACGAGCCCGACGACGGCCGGTGGATGACCAGCTCGCCCAGCGCCCGCAGGATCAGAAAAGCGAAAAAGCCGCAGATCGCGTAGCTGAACATCAGGGCGGGCCCGGCCCCGGCCAGGCGGCCGCCGGCGCCCATGAAGAGCCCCGTGCCGATGGCCCCGCCGATGGCGATCATCTGGATTTGGCGGGATTTCAGCCCCTTGTGGAGTCCTGCATCCTCCGCCGTCAGTGCCGCATTCGGTACGTCCTGGACCAGATCGGAGGTGTCTACATTTGTTTCATGGTGCATACGCTTGCCTATCGGTGAAGGCGGCCCGCACCGTTGCGGGCCGCTCGCTTAATCGCTGAGGTTGGCCAGGTGTTCCGGGCGCAGCAGCTCTTCCAGTTGTTCGGCCGTGAGGAGCTTGTGCTCCAGTACCAGTTCCGCCACGCCGCGGTCGGAGGACAGCGCCTCGAGCGCGATCATGGTCGACGCCGCGTAGCCCAGGCGCGGGTTCAGCGCCGTGACGAGGCCGATGGAGTGCTCCACCTGCGCCCGCAGCTTGTCCTCATGGGCGGTGATGCCGCGGACGCACTTGTCCGCCAGGGTCAGGCAGGCAGCTTCGAGGTGGCGCATGCTCTTGGTCAGGCTGTGCACAATGATCGGTTCAAAGGCGTTGAGCTGCAGCTGCCCGCCCTCCGCCGCCATCGTGATGGTGACGTCGTTGCCGATGACCTCGTAGGCCACCTGGTTCACTACTTCCGGGATCACCGGGTTGATCTTGCCGGGCATGATCGAGGAACCTGCCTGAACGGCGGGCAGTGTGATCTCGCCAAATCCTGCGCGCGGGCCGGAGGAGAGCAGCCGCAGGTCGTTGCAGATCTTGGACAGCTTGACGGCCACCCGCTTAAGCACGCCGGAAAGGTGCACAAACGCCCCGACGTCCTGCGTCGCCTCGATCAGGTCCGCGGAGGTGACCAGCGGCAGCCCGGAGATCTCCACCAGGTGCCTGCAGGCCAGCTCGGAGTACCCCTTCGGGGCGTTGAGTCCGGTGCCGATGGCTGTGGCGCCGAGGTTGATTTCGTGCACCAGCAGGGTTGATTCGGCAAGCCGCGCCCGGTCCTCCCCCATGGTCACCGCGTAAGTGTTGAACTCCTGGCCGAGCGTCATGGGCACGGCGTCCTGCAGCTGCGTGCGCCCCATCTTCACCACCGTGCGGAATTCCACGGCCTTCTCACTGAACGCCGTGCCCAGGTATTCCATGGCCGCCACCAGCGACGTTGCGGCGAAGATGGTGGCCACGTTCACGGCGGTCGGGTAGACGTCGTTCGTGGACTGGCTGAGGTTGACGTGGTCGTTCGGGTGCAGGAACTGGTATTCGCCCTTGGCGTGGCCCAGGATTTCCAGTGCCCGGTTGGCGATGACCTCGTTGGCGTTCATGTTCGACGACGTCCCCGCACCTCCCTGGATGACGTCCACCACGAACTGTTCGTGCAGTTCGCCGGCGATGATTTCCTGGCACGCCTGGATGATCGCGGCGGCGCGGTCGTCGTCGAGCAGGCCCAGTTCGTGGTTGGCCTGGGCGGCGGCCTGTTTCACCATGGCCAGCCCGTTCACCAGGTGGGTGTTGGTGGACAGCGGTTGGCCGGTGATGGGGAAGTTTTCCACGGCGCGCAGAGTGTGCACGCCCCAGTAGGCGTCCGCCGGCACGTCGCGGTCGCCGATCAGGTCGTGTTCGCTGCGGACGGCAGTTGCGATGGTGGCGAGGGGGTCCAGCGGGATGGCTGTCAGGTCAGTCATGATGCTCCTTGGAGGAAGTATGGGTGATTTACGAAAACGTGCGGGGCGGTGGTCAAAAAGCTGGACGTTCACTGGATGGGCAGACAGAAGGGGCCGTGATTGAGCGTCACGGCACAGCGCCCTGTAACTGAGGGAGGGTCAGTAGGGCAGTCCGTGGAGGGTGCCGACGGGACGGCCGCCGCCCAGCACAGGCAGCTCGTTGAACGGTTCCAGCAGGGCAGGATCCACGCCGAGGGTGATCAGCGCCGGAACCGCGGACGGCATGCGGGCCCGGTCGCCGCCGTCGGATATCTTCAGGGCCAGGGCCCGGCCATCCTCCAGCGCGATGAGCTGGATGCCCTCAAAGCCGTCCTTGGCCAGCAGGCCCGGAACGGCCCGCATCAACGCCGTGACGTCGCGGCCCTCGCCCGCCACCATGTCCGGATGGGCCCGCATGGCGGCAGCCACACGGTGCTCAGCGGTGCCCGGCGCCGAAGTGGCCAGCCGGCTGAACGCGCGCGCCATGCCGGTGAGGGAGAGCGCGAAAACCTCGGTGCCGCAGCCGTCGGTGCTGATCTCGGTCAGTTCCTCCCCCGTCAGCTCGGCCGCCACCTCACGGATCAGGGCGGGCAGCGCATGGCCGTGATCCAGGTAGCTTTCCAGTGGCCAGCCGTTCGCCACGCAGGTGGCCAGCAGGGCGGCGTGCTTGCCGGAGCAGTTTTGCGCCAGCTGCGTGGGTCCGAGGCCAGCGGCCAGCCAGGCGCTGCGTTCGGCGGTGCCGTAGGGGAGGTCGGCGGAGTTGCCGAGGCTTGCCGGAGTGAGCCCGGCACCGGCCAGGATTGTGGCAGCCGTCTCCTGGTGCACAGCCGCGCCAGAGTGGCTGGCGGCGGCCAGGGCCAGCTGCTGGTCGGGCAGTTCCAGGCCGGCGCGGAGCATCGCCACGGCCATCAGCGGCTTCAACGCCGACCGGGGGTAGATGCGGGCGGTGGGCTCCCCGCGCGAAAGGAGGATCCCGCCGTCGGGCTTCACGGCCGCCAGCGAACCGTAGTGGACGCTCTCCACGATGGCCCCGCGGGTCTGCACGGCGAGGGGCGCGTGGGCCGGGAATTGCGTAATATTCATGCCTTGCTGTCTCCCATAATCAAGGTCAGGGCGGCGTCGACGGCGTTGAGGTGGACGGCCATGGCGCGGCCGGCCTCCCCGGTGTTGCCGCGGGCGATGGCGTCCAGGATAAGGCGGTGTTCGTGGTCGGACGTCAGGCGGCGGCCGGTGATCAGGTTGATGGTTTCCGACTGCTTGGCCAGGGCCTCTCCGATGTCGTGGACCACCCGCTCGAAGACGCCGTTGCCGCTGGCGGTGGCGATGGCCGCATGGAAGCTGCCATCCAGGCTGACCCAGATTTCGGGGTCGTCCTCGCCGGCCATGGCCTCGATGATGCCGCGCATTTGTTCCAGCTGCTCCTCGCTGCGGCGGGTTGCGGCCAGTTCGGCGGCCGGCACCTCGATGTGCGGGCGCGCCTCCATGAGGCTGCGGGCGGAAAACTTGCCCAGGACCAGGTCGCCGGTGGGGCGTTCGGCAATGACGAACGTTCCCTTGCCGGTCTGCGTGGCGGTCAGGCCAAGTGCTGTGCAGGTACGAAGGGCCTCCCGGACCACGGAGCGGCTGACGCCGTACCGCTGGGCCAGCGCCGTTTCGGAGCCCAGCTTGGCCCCGACGGCGAGCTGGCCCCCCTCGATGGCGTCGCGGATCGCCTTGAAAACGGCCTCTGCGGCACTTACCCGGACAATTTGTTGCTGTCCGGCTGTCCAGCTGTCTGACAAGTTCATACAGTGACTATGACACGGCTCACAGGATGGTGTCAATAACGGTGTCCCCCTGGGCTGGGCGGCATTGCCGGCGTCGTGCATCCGCGTGGAGGGCTCACGGTTTGACGAACGGGACAGGGCGAAAAATACGCCGGCCAGAAGAAGTCCGCCCCCAATGATGAGCACCACTCGGGTAGTCCAGGCTTGACGCAAGGCGACCTCCTCAGATCATGTCAAAGCGTTCGGAACTGACTTGGCTGTACGGCAAGCCCACCTCTGCCAAGGCAGCCTCCATTGCGTCCATCATCGGCGTTGAGCCGCAAATGAGAAACTCATGGCGTCGAAAATGTGCCGGCAGGCGGCGTCGGAGCATGTCAGGGGTAATGCGGCCGGACTCGCCAGTCCAGTCTGGTGGCGGGGTGCCGAGGACTTGGACCAGTTCAAGGTTGGGCATCTTCTCGCTCAGCTGGACCAACGCGTCCCGAAGAACCACCCCATCCCAAGTGCCGCTCGCCTAAAAGAGGGTCACGGGCCACACATCGTCCCGTTCAAACTTGGTCAGCAACATGCTGTACATCGGCGTGACGCCAACGCCGCCGGCAATGAACACGTACCCCGGCGCCTGCCGGTGTTCCATGGAGAAGACGCCGTGGGGGCCTTCCACGTAGACGCGGGTTCCCGGCGTAACTTGTGAAACAGTCTGGGTGAAATCCCCCGCGGCCTTGATCGTCATGCTGACGGTCCCGCCGGGCCGCGTGTCCGCTGCGGAGGAAAAGGAAAATGGATGCTGTTTGATGCTGAACGGAGAGCGCCCGATCGCGATCCACTCGAACTGCCCTGGATTGAACCGGAATCCTTCATGTCCCACTGGGGCAACGACCCATGTGGTCGCCTCCCCGTGCTCGGCAACAACCTCCACCACCTGCCAGGGGCGGCGCAGCCGCATGAGCGGGCTGATGAGGCGCACCCACACCAGGAGGAAGATCAGGACGCCGATGTATCCCTCGAAAAGGAGATGGCGAAACGTCCCGGTAACGAAGTAGCCAACCAGGCTTGCGTGCAGCAGGCCAAAGAGGACCACCGCAACGGCAATAAGCCCGTGCGTGAGCTTCCACGCCTCGTAGCGGAGGCGAAGGCGTTTCCGCCACATCGGCAACCAGATCAGGACCAGGAGTGCGATGACACTGAGCACGGCGAACCGTGCACGCCACGGCGCCGTCACCGGATTAAGCAGCGCCAAATACCGGGTGTCAGCCACAAATAACAGGATCGGGTGAGCCACCACGAAGGCGAGCGCCACGAAAGTGATTTGGATGTGAAATTTGAGCAGGACATCAATGCAAAATGGCGCTGCCACGAACTTGAAACGGGCCACCAAGACAAACTGCAGCGCCAGCATCGACAAGCCGACAAATCCCAGGGCAACGGAAAAATCAATCCGGAATGAACGGCCTTCCGAGGCCGGCTCGCCAAGGGCCAGCAACAGTGGCGCCAAGCAATACAGCAAGTAGAACAACACCCATGCCAGACCACCGAGGACACGCTTTATTGGACACTGCTGCCGTCTGGCGACGGCCCGGGAGCGGCCCAACGGGGCCCGTCCCCTCCAGGGTTCAGCCGCAACCGGACGTTGGTTGAAACGCTTCTCGTGACATTCATTATGCACTCCCCGGAGCGAAGATCCTTGTATACGGCAATGCTAGCGGCCAGTGGACAGCTTGTCCGGCGCAAGGCCCTGAGTGCGACTTCCGAAGCAGATCAAATGATTCACGTTGGGCGCCATGGCCGGCCGGCAACAAAAACATTGGCTGTTTGGGCCACGGAACCGGCCCCCTTCCGTCGTGGGAGCTGCACCATCGGTCTTGCCTTGGACTTCGAGCTGGGCATCACCCGCCCCGGCCGGCACCGCCGACCCGCCATTGCCGGCATGCCTGGATGGCTGCTTCGCAGCGCCAGTGGTTCCCGCGAATTGCATTTGCGTGTCAGTGCATGCCGAATTGGTAGCGTTCAGGCACGTCTTCGCCGGGGCAGACCTCCTGCCACAGCGCCGTGATGGAGTTTTCACCCTCGCGAAGGTCCGCCACTTCGAGCCCGGCGCGAAGCATGCGGGCAGCCTCCCCCGGGTTCCCCCTGCGGGCGTGTGCCAGCGCCCCCAGGAACTTCACGCGTCCGACGCCGGCCAGGGACTCCGGCGCCCGGCCCACCAGGGCGAGTGCCTCCCCGGGCGCACCATGGGCGATGGCAAGCGTCATCGCCTCCACGAGCAGCCAGCGATTGTCCGGCTGCGCGGCGCAGCCGGCAACGAGCTCGGCCACTCCCCCGGCAGCGCCACCTTCGGTGCCGGCGGCAAAATCTGCTTTGCCGGCGGTGCCGCCGGTGCCGGCTGCCGACAGCAGCGCCACGCCGAGCCCGCGATGTGCCAGCGCCCGGCTGGCGGGACTGAGTCCAACTTTCGCGAGCGTCCTGCGGTACAGCCCGGCCACAGTTTCCATGTCCTTCGACTTGGTGGAATCGGCTCGTGCGTGGACCATGACCGCGTGGTGAAACGCGGCCTCAGCGCTTTCATTGCGGCCGGCGGTGAGCAGGTCTTCCCAATCCAGGCCGCGCACAAACGACGCCGCACCGCCGAACGGCTGGCTGGCCGCCTCGGAGGCGGAAGGCTCAAACGGCTTCTCCACAATGCCTTCGTTCGCCTGCAGCAGTTCCAGCCACGGAGCCTGCGCGGCGGTGAGCGTTTCCTGCGCAAACGGCGTGCCCGCCTCGTCAATCCAGTCCAGCTTCGCGGCGCGGCGCCGGGAACGCTCCAGCGCGCCCCAGCCGTTCCCGGCCACCACAAACTCCGACGGCGGCAGGTCCGCCCAGCGTGCGGCGTCGTCGAGCGCAGCATCCACCCCGCCAGCGGAAACGAGCGCCTCCACCCGCTCCGCCCCATGCGACACTGCGGAGTCCCAGTCCCCGCCGCCAATCGCGGGATCCAGGGCGGCGTTGCCGTACGCCTCAACCCACTGCCAGGACTCCCCCGCCGGCATGGACACGTGCTCAAACTGGGTCTGCGCCAGCCCTGACTGGATCTCCGCATACTGCCGCGGGACCGTGCTTTCGGAACCCGGGCTGTTGTCGGACCCCTGGCCGCTTGCGGACGGTCCGCCGCCGGATGGCGTCAGCCAGTCCTGCCACCGGTGGCCGCCCGGATTCTCGCCCCAAACGAACAGCTTCCTGCCCCGCAGCCGGGGTGAGGATACGAGCGCAAGCCCGTCCCCGGCGTCGTCCATGGCAACTTCCCAGCGCCGCTGGTTCGGGGCCAGGTCGAAGAAGAAGTCCGCGGCGTGCGGGTTCCGTGCGGGCCAGGTGGCGTCGGTCCCGTGGAAGTCGGTGGGCGCCACCACGGTCATGGAGCCGTCGTAACCGGTGGCGTAGGCTCGCGCGGCCGGGGCAATGACGCGCGTTTCCGGGGTTAGCGGGATGGCCGCATTGCTCCACCAGTACATGGGCACCGCGCGGTCATTGGGGTTGCGGATGCGCACGGCGGTGAACAGCACCTTGGAATCGGCGGGCAGCCAGGCATCGATCTGGAACACCACCTCGCGCAGGCGGTCGAACTCCCACATGCGCAGCACCTCCTGCCCGTCCGGCGCGTGCACAATGGCGGTGTGGAGCGGGGAGCACGTGGTGGGCGAGTGCCCGCGCGTGCCAATGTTCCACTCAATCCCGCCGGCGAACCACGCATTGCGCAGCGCCAGGTTTGCGAACTGGATGCGATTGCCGGTGTGCAGCAGTTCCTTGCCGGCGTTCTTGTCCCTGAGCTGCCAGAGCCGCCCGCCCAGCTGCGGCAGGAACGTCGCCTTCAGGTGCTCGTTTTCAAGCACGACGGCGGTCAGCTCCGTTGGGCTTGTCTCGCGCGAGTAGGCATCCTGCAGCTGGTACGGGAAAATGTTTTTTGCATGGCCCCACCGCGAACCGTCCGCGATTTCCTCGGGGATGCCGTTGCCGACGGTGTACGGCGGCTCCAGCAGCGGCTGCACCGGGGGCAGCGGCGACGCCGGACCAAGCTCGGCCAACTCGATGGTGCGGGTGGTGATTTTTACGGTGGCGGCGTGGCTCATGGGGTCCAATCGTCAAGGAATTGCAGCCAGTGGGGCTTGGGCTGTGATGCAGGCAACTAACACGCATATTCGAGCATATCGAACCGGCCCATGCGCTTGGCTTCTTGATCGCTCCTATTCAGAAGACAGCAGATGCGGGTGCGGGGCCCGATCCGACTTTCAAAAGACAGCAGATGCGGGTGTGGGGCCCGAATACCCGCATCTGCTGTCTTTTCAATTCTTCGTGTGGGCCGCAACCCGCATCTTCTGTCTTTTCATTGCATGGTCACGGGTGGTCAGGGAGCAGGAATAGCGGTGGGCGGCCCGGTGGGCGGCTGGGACGGCCTTGCGTTTCGGCGGGCCACCAAGGGAATGACGACGGCCCGGCCAATTGCGGCGCAAGCGGCGGCGAAGAGTCCAATGCAGGCGCTTGAGATCGCATCGGTCCACCCGCCCAATGCCGTGACCACGACCCAGAAGGCAATGCCGGTTGCCAGTGCGTGGGCCGCGACGTGCATCCATTGCTTGCGCAAGCGGCGCAGCGGCCAGGCAACAAGGATTGCAAACGGCAGGCCGATGACCGCTGCCACGGGGAACCCATACACCAGCGAAATTGGCAGGAAGTACCAGCCGAGGCCGCTGCCGCCTCCCGTGAAGGATATTGTGCCCACCGTCAGGCCCAGACAAAACAGGACGAACGTGAGGAGCCAGCCGAGCAGCAGCGCCGGTACCCCGTAGCGCATGCTAAAACGGTCCTCGCGGGCATGTCGGGCCAACTGTTCAGCTCTTAACGCGGCGGCCACCTCTGCATGCCCTGCGCTTCCTCCCGTCGCATGGTCAGCCACGGTCAGCCGCCAAGATGTCGGCGAGCGCTTCGCCCAAGTCCGGGTGCTGCCAGGTGAACCCGGCATCCTGCAGCTTCGCCGGCTGCACCCACCGGCTCTTGAGCACCAGCTCGGACTCCGTGCGGATCAGCACCGCACCCGCTTTCAGCAGCCGGGTGGGCGTGGGCAGCCCCAACGGCGCCTTGACGGCCCGGCGCACTTCCGCCATCAGTTCCCGGTTATCCACCACATTGGGCGAGCCGATGTTGACGGGCCCTGTAATTTGCGGGTGTTCGTGCACAAGCATGACGGCGCGGAACAAGTCCTGCACGTGAATCCAGCTGTACTTCTGCCGCCCGCTGCCCATGGGCCCGCCCAAGCCCACGCGCGCGAGGTTCACGAATGGCCTCATCACTCCACCGCCCGGGCCCATCACGATGGTGATCCGCAGCGGGATCTTCCGCGTCAAGGGAGTGGATGCCGCCGCCAGCGTCTCTTCCCAGCCCCGCGCCACGTCCACGGAGAAGCCGGAGCCAAGTTCGCCGTCGTACTCGGTTTGGGGACGGTCCCGCGCATCCCGGTATATGGTGCCGGTGCTGGCGTTGAACCAGTCCCGCGGCGGAACCTGGCACCCGGCCACGGCGCGGCCCAGCTCGGCGGTGGTCTCGAGCCGGGACTGGAGGATCTCCGCCTTGTTGCGGGCGTTGTAGCGGCACGACACAGATTTGCCCGCCAGGTTCAGCAGAAAATCCGCACTTTCGAGCACCTCAGTGATGGCGGCGGTGTCGCCCCAGGCTGCGTCAGTTGCGGATCCCGTCCTGCCAATGGTGCGCACCCGCCACCCCGCAGCTTCCAATTCGTGCCGAAAGTGGCCGCCAATGAAGCCCGTGGCCCCGGCAATCACTGCCGTTTTCATGCCTGCACCCGGGCCTTGAGTGCCAGTGCTTCCTCGACCAGGGGCCTCACCACGGGCAGCCGGGAGATGGAAACCAGCTTGGCGATGAGGGGTGCGGCCCCATCGATGAGCATGCGGGTTCGGCGCTGGTCCCCGGAGCGGTCGTACACCCAAAACAGCACCACGCCCATGTAGGCCAGCCACAGCAGTTCGGGCAGTTGTGGGCGCAGGAACGCCGGAACCTTGGTCCCGTCAATGACCTCTTCAAAGATCGCGACGGCGTCCCCCCGGGCCTGCCGCGATGCCTCCCCGAAGGGGTTCACTGCGGACTGCGGCGGCAGCGCGCTGGCAATGAATGCTCCCCCAAAGTGGTGATAAGGCCCAAGGGCGTCGAGCCCGCTGTGAACGGCCGCCTTGAGCCGGTCGGACAGCCCTGTGGTTCCCACCAATGCCGTGGTGGCGCGGACGCGCTGCTCAGCCACGGACTCCCTGTACAGCTCCAGCACCAGCTCGTCCTTGGACGCAAAATAGTAATAGGCGCTGCCAAGCGAGACACCGGCCTCCGTGGCAATGGCGCGCATAGTGGTCTTCGCAAAGCCCTTGCTGCGGAACATGGCCAGGGCTGTTTCGAGCACCAGGGCCTTGGTTTGCGCGCTCTTGGCGTGGTCCATGAGATGCCTCCATTATTTTCGAACGTGTTCAATACTGAGTAAAGCACGCTTTTTGAACGTGTTCAAATAATATCTCGGAGGCGTTCTGCGCCAATTTATCTATTCGCCTGCAAAGCCCTCCCGCGTCCTAGGGAACGCCCTGTGGGACTGCACCGAGCTTTTCGTTCGGAGCAGGATATATCGCTGAACAGTGCGTGGTCCTTCGCCAAGGACCAGAGGGCCCGGAATCGAAGCCGCACCGTTGGAACTACCACTTTGGCCAGTGCCGTCACGGGAACCTCATTAGCGGCAAGCAGGCATCACGCCCGTTACCGCTGCGATTCACTGCTCCGCCTATCAGACAAGCCGCTATCGCCACTGCCAACGGAGGGCATCGGGACGTAGAACGCCGCCGTGATTGGGACTATGTCCACCGTCGCCGAGAACGAAGCGGAAGTCGTAGCCGGCTTCTGCAAGTGCCACAGCGACCCTGAGGATGTTTGAAAGCCAGTTCCGCTCCGGTTCGTCCCAATGCAGAGCACCCTGGCCAGCTTGGATGAAGATCCGAAGTGGCTTGCCGGGAGTATTCGAAATATGTTCGGGGTAGGGGTATCCTCCTGGCATCTGCGCAAAGCTCGAAACAGCACTGCTCCAGTATGCCCACGACGCTGGCCATAGCGGGAAGCTCCCCCGGGAGACGATCTCAGGACGAGGCTTCTCCGTACGGAGTTTCTAAAGGGGATCCTCTCTCTTGCTCGCCACACATCAACGGCAGGAGGTACCGTTGCCACATGAGTAACGCCGACAGTGCAAGTTCCGGGACCGCGCGTTGGTTGATCGGGAGGCCGCGTATCTTGGTCGGTGCGCTCTGGTGTTGCATCGGACTGGTTTGGCTTCTCCTAGCGGCACTTGAGGGACCCACTGTGACGCGCCTTCTGCTGGGGGCATTCTGGCTCGCGCTCGGGATCTTCTACGTCGTTGTCGCCCTGCGTGATCGGAAGCACGGGAGGAGGTTTTATCAAAAAGCGGCTCCGGCCCGTGCCCCTGACAATGGAAGCGGACGAGAATGATCCACCAGCTACCGGACGTCACCACAATCCACATGGCTGCCTATTCGCAGCGTTAGATGACAGCTGCGGCGTCGGAAGGCGGAACGGTCAGGGGACTGGCAAGAGTTCAAGCGGCGGCAAGGGGTCTGTCAGGGCGGGTGTTTCGACGTCGAACCGCTCCTGACCATAGCGAAGCTTCTGGCGTTCGACCCCCTCGGCTTTGAAGCCTGCCTTCTCTGCGACGCGGCCGAGGTCGCATTATTCATGCGATGGCCAAGTTTGAGACGGTGGGGTCCGATTTCGGTAAGGGCCGAGTCCGACGCCGAGGCCAACGCTCTCGCCGCGATGGTCGTCAAGTTGGCAGCACCGAACTGGCTTCTTGGATCGTCACTTTCGGCAGCGTGGAGAAGACTCCCTGCGTCTGATTCGCTCCACATTCTCAATTCCAGAGACCTCCGTTCCAACTGCCACAGCGTGTGGCAACCAGGCAAGTCTGGCTATCGTCGGATTGAACAGATGCGGACCGCAAGGGGAATGGTATACGGGGCAAGCTGTTGATGAACGGCCTCGTTGGTCCTGCACGTTGCCGCTCCTATGAAAGGAACGAGGCAGGAGCCCGGACGAGTCAACTTGTTCAGTCTTGCATTGGCCGCTTCGTTTGCGGCAGCAACCGCGCTCCACCAGTGAAGCTCATTTGTCCCGGGAGTCTGATTCATCGCGCGATCAAATGAGTTGACTGGTCGATGGTATCGACAGGTGTTAGCTAAACCAGCAGCGGAGATCTTCGATATTGCCCTATCGCGAGCCGGGAGATCGCCACAAGAAACACTGTTTATCGATGATCGAGACGAGAATCTTCGCGCAGCCGAAGCGCTGGGTATCCAGACCCATCGCTTCGCCACAGCCGAGGGTCTCAGCCAGGTGCTGCGCGGCATCGAACATCGGACCGCTGCGGGAGCAAGCGCCGTCGTCCTCACCTCAATTGACGCCAATCCTTGATCGCCTTCGACAGCCTCTCGAAAGTTCGAACGCTTTCTCGATGAAGGGAGAGCTTCCGGAACTATGCCTACGCAAAATACGAAAAAAGTCATCCTCCGCCGGTCACCACGCCGTTCCATGCCTACGCAGTCACTTGTGGCATCACGTTCACGTTTGCCGGTTTGAAGTCGGACACCGCTGGCCGCGGGAGTCGTCTTCTTCGGCCGGCGCGCCTGGACACTGGCCGAGCGCTTCCGCCAGCAAGGGGAGGCGCGGTGCATATCCTCACCGCCCCTGTTCGTGCATCGTCAAAACACCGGGCGGGGCAGCGGGCAAGCCACTCCCGCCAACCTCCGGACCGTTGCCAGCCTGTGCTGTACAAGGACCGCATCCGGGAATTGACTGGAGCCATGCCCCCGCTCAGCCTCCAGGCATCGTGCGCCGTTGCCACGACAGAGTGCAAGGACACCGCCAACCTGACAGCGACGTCGGCGTCCGCCATCTGGGCAGGCCTGGCCATTCTGGCCGCCCTCCTGGCTGTCGCATTCGTTGCCGTGGTGAGGACCAGGCACAGAAAGCGCCCGCATCAGAAGCTGCCAACCCCTGACGGACCCAAAACTCCGAATCGAAGGATGAACCCATGAGCCAGCCAGCCATCGCCATCACGGGCGCCACAGGATTCATCGGCGGCCGTGTGGCCCGGGCTTTGGCCGGCGCCGGCCTGCCCCTGCACCTGGTCGTGCGCAACAGGGACAAGGCCCCGACGCTGCCCCGGGCGGAAGTTGCGGTGGCGGCGTTCGGCGACCGGTCCGCCGTCGAACATGCCCTGAACGGCATACACACGATGCTGATGGTGTCCGCGGCGGAAAGCGCCACGCGGCTGGCCGGGCACAAGGCGTTCATTGACGTGGCCGCGGCGGCCGGGGTCCGGCACGTTGTGTACACCTCGTTAATGGCCGCGGCGCCGGACGCCGTCTTCACGCTTGCCCGGGACCACTTCGCCACGGAGGAACACCTTCGGGCGTCGGGCATGGCGTGGACGTTCCTGCGCGATAACTTCTACCTGGATTTCATGCCCGTGATGGTCGGGGACGACGGCGTCATCCGGGGTCCCGCGGGCAGCGGCCGGGCGGCGCTGGTCTCGCGCCGCGACGTCGCGGCGGCGGCTGCCGCCATCCTGCGGAATCCCTCTTCGCACGCGGGGCGCAGCTACGACCTCACGGGCCCCGAGGCGCTGTGCATGGCCGAGGTGGCGTCGACCCTCAGCACCGGGCTTGGGCTGGACATCACCTTTCACGACGAAACGATCCCCGAGGCCTACGAATCCCGCAGGGTCTGGGATGCGCCGCAGTGGCAGTACGACGCCTGGGTTTCGACCTACATGGCCATCGCCTCCGGGGCCATGTCCAGGGTGAGCACGTCAGTGGAGGACATCACCGGCCGCGCGCCGCAGTCGCTGGCGGATTTCCTGGCCGCTCAGGCGGATCCCGCCGAGGCCAGCTGAACGGGCGTTTCATGTCCCGCCCACGTCACCGTAAGCGCGGGATCCCCGTGCACGACGCCGGGCAGGTCCAGTACACGGGCAATGCGCAGCGTGAGTGCCCCGGCAGGAACGGTGGTGACCGTGTCCGCCGTCGTCGGCTGGCTGGGCGACAGGACAGGCACTGACGCAGCGGTTCCCGTACTGGCGAGCTGGGCCGTCGTCGGAAGGGTTTCATGGCGCCCGTCCACCTCGCGGTATTCCACGGCCTGCACCTTGCCGGTGAGCACCGCGGCGGCAAGTTCACCAACGTAGACGGGATCCGCCGTGGCGTCATACACCCAGCGGCGCCCGAGCACCGAATGCTCCATGGTGCCGATCAGGAACGCTTCGGCCCCGTCCAGCGGCGCTCCGCGGTAGCTCAGCGGCACCTGGTACGCGTTGTCCCCGGCGCCCACCAGGATGGTTTCGACGCCCACCTCGCCGTCGGGGTCGTCAAAGCGGAAGGAGCCCAGCCGCAGCAGCGCCGTGGCGTCGCCGCCGAACCACGGATGTTGGGGCAGCCATTGAGCCAAAAGTTCCATTTTCGTGGGCCGCAGTTGGGCCGCATACACAATCGCCATGCGGACCAGTCTAGGTGCCCGCCTGCGCCGGGCCGCGCACGAATTCCAGCGCCTCCCCCGCCAAGCCGCCCCAATCCAGGCTCGAGTCCAAGCCGGCGGCGAACCATTCCCTCATGGGCGTTCCCTTGTTGGCGTCAAAGCGGCCGCCCTGCCCCGCCACGACCAAGGAGTCCACGCGGGACTTGGGAAGTTTTACCACAAAGCTGCCACGCACCAGCATGGCGAAAATCCGGCCGTCAATCCGCAGCGCCGAGCGCCCAAAGCCGCGTCGGACATCGGGCGGCTCCACCCCCGGCACACCGGCAAACCGGTTCACCACCGCCTCAAAGCGCTCCACCGACTCCATGTGCCCATTATCCGCGTGACCGGGCCAGGCGGGTTCAGGTGAGGGTATCGTGTGTACAAGGAGTTGGCTTGGCGGCAACACCCGGGATGGTGAGGGATGGCCACGAATTTCACCATTAAACTGGTGCCCGCAGATCCAGACGGCCGCGCGCCTTCCCTCATGACGGACGACCTCGGCCTGCGGTCCGACCGCATAAAGTACTTGAAGCTGCTGGACAATCTCACGAACGATTTTTTGTATCAGGCAAGTCCCATGAAATGGGCGTCCGATCCACACGGGTCATGGATCGGCTTCCCGCTCGGTACCCGCATGGCCATTTGCCTATGGGACAAGGGGGAACCAGATTTCTGGGAGTCCGGCCGCGGATTCGGCACCTTGACAGTTGTCCGCATTGTCAGCGAAGAGCGATACCGGGCGATACGCAGGCAAGGGGGCCTGCCATGGCAGCCGGCAAGTCAAAAATGAAGTCTCTTCTTGTTCACATCGGAGCACCTCTGGCCGTGGGCATAATTTCGGCGTTTCTCGCCCCGGCGGTGGGTCCCACCAAACCCACGGTGTCCGACATGGCCGTGTTCTTCTCCACCATGGCAGTCATCATCGCAACACTGCTTGTTGCGCTTGCCTTGCTCTCGGCCTTTCCCGCACGGATGGGCCACAGCATCCGGAAGGCATTGAGCCCGGCGACGTTTCTTTGGTTTGGGGTTGGGGAAGCGGGCGGGATACTCGGCATGATACCCACCTGGCCGTTCGAGCCGTATCGATACTTCTTTGCAGCAACACTGGCTGGCGCGGCGACTGCCGTGACCACGGTTGTCTACATCGGCATCGTCAATCTTTCGGCCCAACAACGCGAAGATGACGCCTACATGGCGCGGCATCTTGACCCATCGCACTGACACCCGCACCGGCTACGCAAAGGACGCAATGCCGCCCTGCAACCCGGATTCAAGGAGCTGGTAGGCAACAAGCGGGTCACGCTGCTTCGCACTGTGAGCGATCAAAGTACTGTTCATTTTGCCCACGCTCACCGCGACCACCTTGAATGCGGCGTCGGTTTGGTGGCGCCCCACCAGCCTGTCCGAACCAATGTCCACGCCTGTCAGAACTCCACCGCTGATGGCGGACAGGCGCTCCTGCGTGACGCGAAGTATCTCGTCCCGAAATTTCAGCCCGAACAGGCGCTCATTCAGTTGTTGCAGTTCCGCCTGCCACTTTCCACCCTCGCCCGCAACGGCGCCCTGAGCCGCCCCAACGGCCTGGAGCGTTTTCTTCGTGACCTCCTCGGTGAATTGGACAGCCTCTTTTTCCACCTCGCCCACCAAACTCGAGCCAATGAGCGGTGCCAGTTCGGTCCATTCCAAGGCCCAACCCGGTTCCACTGCCTGGCGTCCATCCGTGGCGTCGACCAGCTCCGGTTCCCCGGCAGTGATCTCCTCCGGTTCGCTCTCCGCCGGTTCATTCCCAAACTCGAGCAGTGCCTCGGCCAGCGGAATGGTGCGGCCCTCCAGGATGGCCGCTTCCGCATGCTTCCGATTCTCGATGAGCTCAGGCGCGGAGGCGATCAGGTACGCTTCGGCCTCGTGCTGGTCGATGGACACCAGCGCCGCGACCGGCAGCCCATTTCTGGTGATGACCAACGGAGCCCCGCTCTCCTCCAGCTCATCGAAAACTTCCTTGGCATTCCGTGCAAGCTCGCGGACGGTGATGGTGGCCATCATGATCTCCTATGTCTGACGCTTGTCTGACATCTTATCGCGGCAAGCCCGGAAAAGCACCGGCTCAAGGCAAAATGCCAAGTGTGCCGACGCCGTCAGCCCTAGATGTCCAGGTGCGTGGGCCCGAACATCTTCAACAGCACGTCAACCACGACGACGTTGGGACCGCCCGCGGCGAAGCCCTCCCTCAGCGCGTCCCCGACGTCCTCTGGCTTCACACGCTTGGCCGGGACGCCGAACGCTTCTGCCAACTTCACGAAGTCCGGCCGGGCCAGTTCGGTGTGCGTGGCCTTGCCGAAGGCGCCGACCATGTATTCGCGCAGGATGCCGTAGCCGCCGTCGTCCACAATAAGCCATGTGACCGGGGCGTTGTGCTGCTTGGCAGTAGCCAGTTCGGAGATGGAGTACATGGACGAACCATCGCCGGCCACGGCCAGCACCCGTGCGGGCAAGCCCAAACTTTGCAGCCCGAGGGACCCGCCAATGGCTGCCGGGAATCCGTAGCCGAGGCCGCCGGCGCCCTGGGCGGAGTGGAATTCGCCGTCGCGGGAATCCCAGCAACTCCAGCCCCAGTAGGCGGAAATGGTCATGTCCCAGAACGTCTGCATATCCGACGGAACGGCCTCGCGGATGTCCGCCATGAACTTCCGTTCCAGGGCCAGGTCCTGCTCGTCGAGCCGCGCATTGACCTGGGCGAGCGTCTCAGCGACCACAGCCTGCGGCGTTGCCCCGTGCCAGTTGGCGTCGGCGCTCAGTGAAGCGTCCAGGGCGTCGTCGAGCGCGGTCAGCGCCTGGCCGGCGTCCGCACGGATGCCAAGCGCGGGACGGTTGGACTCCAGGACCCGGGGTTCGGCGTCGATCTGGATGATGCGCCCGCGTGGCTCCATGGTGAAGTAGTTGCTGGAGACCTCGCCCAGGGAGGAGCCGATGACCACCAGGACGTCGGCATCCTCGAGCACCTCGGTGACGTAGCGGTCCTCGACCCACGACTGCAGCGACAGCTCATGGTGCCAGGGGAACGCGCCGTTGCCGCCCGGAGTGCAAACCACGGGGGCGTTCAGCTTTTCGGCGATGGAGAGCAGCTGCGCGGATGCGTTGCCGCGGCGCACCCCGCCGCCCGCCACAATGGCCGGGCGCACAGCATCCGTCAGCCACTTGACGGCCTCGCGGACCAGTTCCACGCGCGGTGGGTTGTCGAAGGGGTCGGCCAGGGCGTCCTCGACGGCGGGCACAAAAATCGGATCCAGCAGCACGTTTTGCGGCACCTCAATCCACACCGGCCCCTGCGGCGAGGAAACGGCCTCCGTCCAGGCGTCCTGGATGGCGGACGGGATGCCGGAGGCGTGCTGGATGAGCCGCTGGCTCTTGGTGACGTTGGCCGCCGAGGCCTTTTGGTCGTCGAGCTGGTGCAACATTCCCTTGCGCCGGGCGCCCAGGCCTTCCAACGGGATCTGGCTGGCAACCACGATCATCGGCACGCCGGTGGCATAGGCCTCCTGCAAGCCAGCCAGCGCGGTCAGTGCGCCGGGGCCGGTGGACAGGAACAGCACGCCCACCTCGCCGGTGGCGCGCGAGTAGCCGTCCGCTGCGAAGGCGGAGTTGTTTTCCACGCGGGAGGAGACAAAGTGGAGCGGCGAGCGGCTGAGGGCGTCGAACAGGCCCAGCGCGTGTTGGCCGGGGATGCCGAAAACGGTCTTGGCACCGAGGGCGGCCAGGGTTTCGACCACGAGGTCCCCGCCGTTGCGCTGGGCGTGCCCGGTTTCCACTGCCACACCCTGCGTGGCCCCGACGACTTCCACGCCTGCCGTCGTCGTCTGATCTGCCGGGGGCGTCACTTGGCGCCGTCCCGGGTCTCACCGGGCGCAACGGGAGCCGTGGGCGAAAACCCGGCCGGCCGGCGTCGTGCTTCCGCATCCAGGGCCTGCGCGGCATAGCCGTTCGGTGTGCCAAAGCGGTCGCCGGGGACAAAGTTGTCAGCCATCAGGGAGATGAGCTCAAAGCCCACGTGGCTGGCGGCGACGCCGGTGATTTCGGCATGGTCGTAGGCGGGGGCGACCTCGACGATGTCGGCGCCAACGAGGTTCATGCCGCGGAAGCCTCGGATGATTTCGATCAGTTCGCGGCTGGTGAGTCCGCCGGCTTCGGGGGTGCCGGTGCCGGGGGCGTGCGCGGGGTCCAGGACGTCGATGTCCACGGAGATGTAGAGGGGGCGCTTGCCAATGCGGTCGCGGATTTTCGCCACGGTTTCCAGCACGCCCTGGTAGTAGACGTCGGCGGCGGTGACGATGCCGAAACCGAAGCGGTGGTCGTCGTCGAGGTCCTTCTTGCCGTACAGCGGCCCGCGGGTGCCCACATGGGAGATGGCCTCGGTGTCCAGGAGGCCTTCCTCCACGGCACGGCGGAACGGGGTGCCGTGGGTGTATTCGGCGCCGAAGTAGGTGTCCCAGGTGTCCAGGTGCGCGTCAAAGTGCAGCATGGCGACGGGCTCGCCGGCGCGCTCCGCGGCGGCGCGCAGCAGCGGCAGCGAGATGGTGTGGTCCCCGCCGATGGTCAGCAGCTTGGAGCCGCCCGCGGTCAAGTCCAGGGCATTGTGCTGGATGGTCTCGATGGCCTCGTTGATGTTGAACGGATTCACAGCCATGTCGCCGGCGTCGGCCACCTGGCAGTTTTCAAAGGGGGAAACGTCCCAGGCCGGGTTGTAGGGGCGCAGCAGCCTGCTCGCTTCGCGGACGTGGTTGGCGCCAAAACGCGCACCGGGACGGTAGGAAACACCGCTGTCAAAGGGCACGCCGACGACGGACACGTCGGCCTTGGCGACCTGGTCCAGGCGCGGCAGGCGCGCGTACGTGGCGGCGCCCGCGTAGCGCGGAATCTGGGCAGAATCGATGGGGCCAAGGTTCCCGTTGGCCTCGATGCGGATCTCTTTCATGGACGTCCTCGTTTCTTGAAGCAGTAGACCTGCGTCACATGCGGTCTGTGAAACCATCGTACAGCCGAAGTTTCCCAATGTGAACCAAAAGTTTTCCTCAGATAAATACCGGTGTTGGAGCGTGCGCCGGGAACAAGCACGACGGCGGTGTTCCCGGCTCCCCGCCGGAGAGCCGGAAACACCGCCCTCGCGACCCTGGAATGCCGCCACCGGAAACCCGTGCGTCAAGATTCCGTCAAGACCGGGCCCGCCGCCAAATTCCGGTGTTAGTCTCACTTAGCCGACACTAAGCGGTGCTTGCTGCCATGCGTCCAGGGGCGAAAGGATCTTCCCGTGACTTCCCTCTCCCATCCACCCGCGGAACCCGGCGATCGTCTCAAGCCCGCGGGCACGCATGCCCTGCGCCAATGGCTCATGGAGGGCCTGCCGGAAAGCTCGGGCAAGCGCCAGGGTCCCCACGGCCGTCCCGACCCCGGCCACAAGCCACATGCGTGGTGGCGGGTCATGTGCCTGACCGGCCTGGACTACTTTTCCACCCTGGGTTACCAGCCGGCCATCGCCGCGCTGGCCGCCGGCGTACTCGCCCCGCTGGCCACCATTGTCCTGGTCCTGGTGACCCTTTTTGGCGCGCTGCCCGTCTACAAGCGTGTTGCCCGCGAAAGCCCCCACGGCGCCGGCTCGATCGCCATGTTGGAACGCCTGCTCCCCCGCTGGTGGGGCAAGCTGTTTGTGCTGGCGCTGTTGGGCTTTGCCGCCACGGACTTCATGATCACCATTACGCTGTCCGCCGCGGATGCCTCGGCACACCTCATTGAAAACCCGTTTGCGCCGAGCTTCCTGCACGGGCAAAACATCATCATCACCCTGGTGCTGGTCGCTGCGCTGGGGGCCGTGTTCCTGCGCGGCTTCAAGGAGGCCATCGGCATCGCGGTGGTCCTGGTGGTCGTGTTCCTGACGCTGAATCTGGTGGTAATCGTCGTCGCCCTGGTGCACGCCGCGGGCAGCCCGCTGCTCACCGCCGACTGGTGGACGGCACTGACCACCCAACACGGCAACCCCGTCATGGTCGTGGCCATAGCGCTGCTTGTCTTCCCGCGCCTGGCCCTGGGCCTGTCCGGCTTTGAAACCGGCGTAGCCGTCATGCCACAGATCAAGGGCCGCCCCGGCGACACGGAGGAAAATCCTGCTGGCCGCATCGCCGGGGCGCACAAGCTGCTGACGACGGCGGCCGTCATCATGAGCACCTTCCTCATCACGTCCTCGCTCGCCACCACCATCCTCATCCCCGCCGCCGCGTTCCAGCCCGGCGGCGCCGCCAACGGACGCGCCCTGGCCTACCTGGCCCACCAGCTGCTCGGCGAGGGCTTCGGCACCGTGTACGACGTCAGCACCATCGCCATCCTGTGGTTTGCCGGCGCCTCCGCCATGGCCGGCCTGCTGAACCTGGTTCCGCGCTACCTGCCCCGCTTCGGCATGGCCCCGGAATGGGCCGGCGCGGTGCGTCCGCTGGTGCTGGTGTTCTCCGCGATCGCCGTCATCATCACACTCGCGTTCAAGGCCAGTGTCGACGCCCAGGGCGGGGCCTATGCCACGGGCGTCCTGGTCCTCATCACCTCCGCCTCCGTCGCCGTCACGCTTTCGGCCAGGCGTAAGAAACAACGCGCGCAGACCATCGGCTTTGGTGCCGTGTCCGTCGTCTTCCTGTACACCACCGTGGCGAACTCGATCGAGCGGCCCGACGGGCTGAAGATTGCCGCACTGTTCATCGTGGGCATTGTGGGGGTCAGCCTTCTCTCCCGGATGCGCCGCGCCTTCGAGCTCCGGGCCACGTACATCCGCATGGACGAGCAGGCCATGAAATTTGTCGCCGCCGTGGACGAAGGCACCATCCGCTTCATCTCCCACGACCCCAAGACCCGCAGCGCCGCCGCCTACCGCCGCAAGCTCGGCCACGCCGCCACCGTCAACGAGATCGGCGACCCCAAGGAGGCATTGTTCCTTGAGGTGATCGTCGACGACTCCTCGGACTTCGAGACCGCCCTGGAAATCCGTGGTGTCATCCGGCACGGCTTCAAGATCCTGGAGGTCCACGGCTCCACCGTCCCCAACACCGTGGCGGCCGTCCTCCTCCATGTCCGCGACGCCACCGGGGTCATCCCGCACATCTATTTCCGCTGGAACGAGGGCAACCCCATCACCAACCTGCTCAAGTTCCTGTTCTTTGGCGAGGGCGAGATTGCCCCTGTCACCCGCGAGGTTCTCCGCGAGGCAGAGCCCGATCTCACCCAGCGCCCCTGGGTCCACGTCGGCTGAACCGACCCTCCCTCAACGACGGCTGGCAGGAGGGAATGTCAGGTAGCGTCACTCAAGGACGGGTGATGCGCAGGGCCAGGAGCGGGCAGAGCTTCACGGCGTCCATGGCGGCAGCCAGTTCCGCGCCCGTGACGGGGACGTTCGACTTGTCCGCCCCGGACCGGACGCGGCCGGGGGCGGCGAGCGGGTAGCCCCAGTCGTCGCGGGTCAGCGCTTCCGGCAACAGTTCGGCACAAAGCCCGCGGCCGTCGCACCTGGTCCAGTCGATGTGCAGCCGCGCCGCCGGCCCGATGGGACTCACTGCGCGACTCCAGCCGGATACTGCCCGGCCACGCCCTGCCCAGCCGGATCCGCCGGGCCCTGACCGGACACCCCCTGCACGGCCGGATCCTGGTCCGCATTGCACTGCCCGGCCAGGTGCCAGCGGACGTCGTCGGCGAACGTTTCCAGGGCGCTGTGGATGAGCTGCACCGTGCCGTCCGGGTGGTGGCAGGCGCCGCGGCCGGACACCAGAGCCGCCAGACGCTCCACCTCACGGACCAGTCCTGTCCCGCCCGTTCCGGCCGCAAGTCTGGTCATGACGTCCGCGAGCGCGGGCAGCCCAAACATGCAGGGGCCGCACTGCCGGGCCGATTCCCCCGCCAAATACTGCACCATGCCAGCGGTTGCCGCGAGCCCGCACCTGCCCGCTCCGAGCACGTGGAGCACCCCGGCCCCGGGCCTGACAATCACCCCGGACCTGACGCTGCCAACGGCCCCCACCCCGGCGGAAAGCACCATTCCCGCCGGCCTGACCCAGCGCCCATGGTAACCGCCCACCAAAACTGCGGAAACGGCGTCGGACCCCACACCGCCCACCCGGACCCCCGCCGACGACAGCACATCCTCCAGCACGGAACCGCCGGGCACCTCGAGCACCAGTTCGGAAGGGACATCTCCTGTGACGGACACCAGCCGGGTGCCGGGGTCCTCCGCCGTGCCCGCCGACCGGTACCAGCCGGCCCCGTAGCAGGCCACCAGGGCGATGTGCGCCCACGTTTCAACATTGTGAATCAGGGTGGGTCGGCCCTTGAGACCGCTTTCCGCGAGCCTGCCGGCCAGGTCCCTGGGCAGGGCCCTGCCGGTTTCCAGGAAGTTGACGACGGCGCTGGCCTGGCCCGCAACGAAGGCGTCCGGCGCTTCGACCAGCGCGATGTGCCCGGCATCCCCGCGTTCGGCGAGCGCGGCGCCCACAGCTGCCTGTTCATCTGCGCCCGCGTAAATGAACAGGCTGCCCGCTCCGAGCGCCTGTGCGGCCGCGAGCAGGCCGTCGATGACCAGGTGCGGGGCGTTGCGCAGCAGTGTGGCGTCCTTGAAGCTGAGCGGCTCGCCCTCCGCGCCGTTCGCGATGAGCACCGGCCCGCCCGACCTCCGCGCATACCTGTTGGGCCTGCGGGCAAGGTCGGCGGCGGCAAACTTTCGCCAGGCCGGGAACCCGGCACCGCCGCGCCCCGTCAGCCCGGACGCCTCCAACTCCTGCACCAGCGACCAGCCCCGCCCGCGGTGCGGCATCGCACCGTAGGCTGCCAGGTGGGCTGCGTGCCCGGCGTTCGCGCCGGCAGCAAAGAGCCGGGACGCCGCGGTCCGGGCGTTCCCGCCGCTGCCCACGGCCACCGCCGTGTCCGCGCTCATGGCCGCCCCCAGCCCTTCCGGGCGTTCCCGCCGCTGCGCCGCACGGCCGCCGTCTCCAGGAACCCGGCGGACATCCGCCACGCCGCCGCGGCCAGGACTGCCACACAAAGGACGACGGCGGCAGCCACCACCGGCGCGCTGGTCCCGTCCGTGCCGTTCCCCACTGAATGCGCCAGCGCCAGCGGCCACATGGCGTAACTGAGCCAGTGCACGGTCCGGAACGTCCGTGGCCCCAGCCGGTGCCGGAACACCCCGGTCAGCACCACGGCAGCCACCAGGTCCAGTGCCACCGTGCCCAAGCCCTGCCAAAACGGCTTGTAGCTGCCCAGGAATGGGACCACCACATCCACCACGTTCACCCGCGCGTACGAGTCCAGCAGCAGCGGCGCCACGTGCAGCACCAGGAAGACCACGGCCAGCAGGGAGATGTTGCGGTGCAACAGGGTCACGGAAAACCGCGGAATAACCAGCAGGGGCCGGCCGGAACGGGCCAGGATGCCCAGCAGCACGGACGCCGTCAGCAGCACCATGGACACCAGCCCGCTCACCCGGCCAAAGGCCCACATGGCTTCATCCATGCGAACCGGCCCCCGCAAGTGCTACCGCCGGCCAACCCGCCGTCGTGATGACTCGCCCGCGCCCGTCCACCAAACGGGAGCTGACACCCGACCCGCGCAGCCAGGCCACGGCCGCATGTCCCTTGACAATGGCGGCCGTGCTGAACGCATTCGCCTCCAAGGCGCTCGGGGCCGCCACACTGGCAGTGCGCCAGACGGCGTCGGCCGGCATGCCAAAGCGCGGGTCCAGAATGTGGTGCCGCAGCGCCCCTGCCTGTTGCCAGCGGCGCTTGGCCGTGCTGGAGGTGGCCAGCGCATGCCCCGCCGGCAGGGCAACCTGCTGGGCGGGGTCCCCCGGCAGGTCCTGGACCAGAACCTGCCAGTGCCCGGCCGGACCGTCAGGGGCAGGGCCGGCGGTGGCGATGTCGCCGCCCAGGTTCACCAGCACGCCACATCCCAGTTCGACGGCGATGCGCGCCGCCGCCATGTCCGCCGCCACGGCCTTGGCGCTGGCCCCCAGGTCCACCGTGACATCCGCCGGCACCGTCAGGAACCGGCCGTCCAGGCTGATGCGCTGCCAGCCGGGGAGCCTGGCCGTGCCCATTCCGGGCTGGTGGGCGCCTGGCAAAAGCCCTTCGCCGGGCAAAAGCGCGGCGAAGTCCCTGTCGTAGCCCAGGGACATGAGGTCCCCGCCCAGCGTGGGATCCACGGCCCCGCCGGTCCAGCGGGCGGCTGCCAGCGCGGATTCCATCAAGGTGGCCAGCAGCGGGGTGACCGTGGCGCCGCGGGCCAGGTCCTGCCGGCGCGTAATCAGCTCCGAATCACTGCGGAAGCGGCTGCAGGCCAGGTCGACGGCGGCCAGCACCCCTTGCGCCAGTGCCGCCGCGGCGTCGCCTTGCGCGGGGTCGGACACCACCACCGATGCCGCCAGGCCCCAGACCTGCCAGGCCCGCTGCGCCGTCGGGCTTACCACGGCCATCTCAGGAACCCGACGAACGCGACTGGCTGGCGCCGCCACTGCCGGGGAGCAGCTGCGTGCCGGAATTGGACTGGGAACCGGAACCGCCGGAGGTGTCCGGCGTCGTGGTGGAGGGTGCGCTTTGGGTGGTGGCCGCCTTGGCCGCATTCGCGGCCGTGATGGTTCCGTACAGGGCAACGCTGCCCAGGCCCGCCGCTCCCAAGGCGCCCGCGGCCACCACTGAGGTGACGGCCTTGGCGATCGTCTTGCCGTTCGCAGCTGCTGCCATGACGGTGCCTCGCTCTCAAAATCAAGTACTTCACGCCGATTGTTGACTCCAACATTCCACGCGTTGGCTTTGAGTTAGCCGTGAGGCACCCGGCGGGACCTTAGGAATTGGTCGGTCGGCCCGGCGGGACCGGAATTGGTCGAACTATTCGTCCAAGCGGGACGTCCGGCTACGAACCCGTTCCCGACGCTGCGGGAACCAGGATGAACAGTGCCTCCACCGGCGCCGCTGAGCGGTTTTCCCAGGAGTGCGGCTCGCGCCCGGGGAAGGAGAGCGTGTCGCCGGCCTTCAGGTCATACGATTCCTGGGTCATGATCAAGGTCAGCTCGCCGCTGACAATGTGCAGCACGTCCACGTCGCAGTCCACGGCATAGAGCTCGGATTCGCCGCGGCCAAACGGCGCAATGGTGGTGCCAAGGATCTGCAGGCGCCGTTCGGAACGGGCCGTGAGCAGCCGTTCCACGATGCCTTCGCCTCCCAGTGAAATGCGGGGCCCCTCTCCGCGGCGGGTCAGGTGCGTCTCCGGCACGGCGAACAGGTCGCCGATGGAGACGGACAGGACTTGGCACAGGGTCACCAGGGACGCCACACTGGGTGAGGTCAGGTCGCGCTCAACGCGGCTCAGGAATCCCTTCGTCAGCCCGGTCGCGCCGGCGACGTGTTCTATCGTGAGACGCTGGGACTGCCGGGCGGCGCGGATCCGCGACCCGATGGCAACCGGCGCCGAGCTGGGTTCAACAGGCAATGCCTTCATATTTGCTCCTAGGATATCCGGGCCACTGGCACCCACCGCGACTCTATACGGCCCGCCCGCAGGTTCTCATATTGACTGTTACGTCAATCACAGTTTAGCCTAATGGACAACGAATGTTGCCTCTCAGGCAATTTCTCTTGGGGGATTCACCATCACCGCACTCTGGAGCATCACATGACCTTGAACATTGCCATAGTCGTCCTCTACCTGGTGGCCATGCTGGCCTTTGGCTGGTGGGGAAAGTCGCGCACCAAGAGCAACAGCGACTTCCTGGTCGCAGGCCGCCGCCTTGGCCCGTTCCTCTACACCGGCACCATGGCCGCAGTCGTACTGGGTGGCGCCTCCACCGTCGGCGGGGTGGGGCTCGGCTACAAGTTCGGCATCTCCGGCATGTGGCTGGTGGTGGCAATCGGCGTTGGCGTGCTGCTGCTAAGCCTGCTGTTTGCGCCCACCATCCAAAGGCTGAAGATCTACACAGTCTCGCAAATGCTCAGCCTGCGCTACGGCCAGGAAACCACCAAGATGTCCGGCATTGTCATGCTCGCTTACACCATCATGATCTCCGCGACCTCCACCGGCGCCTACGCCACCATCTTTGTGGTCCTGTTCGGCTGGGACCGCTGGCTGGCCATCGCCGTGGGCGGCGCCATTGTGCTGGTGTACTCCACCATCGGCGGCATGTGGTCCATCACGCTGGCCGACCAGGTCCAGTTCGTGATCAAGACCGTGGGAGTGTTCCTGCTCATGCTCCCGTTTGCCTGGAATGCCGCCGGCGGCCTTTCCGGCATCCAGGACCGCGTTGCCTCCAGCTTCTTCCAGTGGAACGGCATCGGCGTGCAGACCATCATCACCTACTTTGTCATTTACACCCTTGGCATCCTGATCGGCCAGGACATCTGGCAGCGCGTGTTCACGGCCCGCGATCCCCAGGTTGCCCGTCTGGGCGGGGCCACCGCCGGCATTTACTGCATCCTTTACGGTGTGGCCGGCGCGCTGATCGGCATGGCCGCCAGCGTGGCCCTGCCCGCCATTGACGTCGCGAACCTGGGCAAGGACGTGGTGTATGCCGAGGTTGCCACGAACCTGCTGCCCATTGGCCTGGGCGGGATCGTCATGGCGGCCGCCGTCGCCGCCATGATGTCCACCGCTTCCGGGGCGCTGATCGCCGCCGCCACGGTGGCCCGCAAGGACGTGGTTCCGTTTGTGGCCAGCTGGTTCGGCAAGACCATTGACACCTCGGATACCTCCAACCCCGAGCACGACGTCAACGCCAACCGCTGGTACGTCCTGGGCCTGGGCCTGCTGGTGGTGCTGATCTCCATTGTGGTCAACGACGTGGTCTTTGCCCTGACCATCGCCTATGACATCCTCGTGGGCGGCCTGCTCGTCGCCATCATCGGCGGCCTGGCTTGGAAGCGCGGCACCGGCTTGGGCGCGGCCTGGTCCATGTGCGTTGGCTGCGCGCTGACGGTGGCGCTGCTGATCCTGTACGCCACCGGCGTGATCGCCAGCGCCGACGGCATTTACGCCAACGAGCCCATCTACTATGGCCTCGCCGCCTCGCTGGTGGTCTATGTGGCCGTCTCGCTGGCCACCCCGCGCACGCCGGCACACATCCGCCAGGCCTGGGACGACCGCCTCGCCGCGGCCGCCACGGACTCCAACGTTGACGACCTTGATACGGTGACCGCCAAAAAGTAGCCGCCCTTGCGGATGGCCGGGGACGGACGACTGGGCCCACGCCCGCGAGGGTCCCGCGCCCGAGGCCCACAGCCGCACGGGCCCCGCTGCGAGCTTGCGAGCAGTGGGAGCGGACGACGGCGGGAGGTGGCGTAATTTATTACGCCGGCTCCCGCCGTCGTACTTTTTGGCGGTAGTGTGGTGCCAGCTTCAAGAGATGCGATGCCAAGCTCCGACTGGTCGCACGCCAACCCCATGTTCACAGGGTGGCTCGGATGAGGAAGCGGCCCGCCGCCGACCGGTGCGGGCAAGAGCACTCTCAAAGGGCAATGACCATGACCGCTACGTCAGTTAACCGCATCCGCCGCCCCATCCGGGCCCAGCAGCAGGCGCAGCGTCCCGAAGGCATTCCGGTACTCCCGGCCGTGGATGTCAACCTCGGTTCCGTCACTTTTTTCACCCCCAGCGGCCACCACCTGTACTGGTCCGCCGAACCGGCCGAACTGGTGAACTCCCTTGCGCAGGCCGTCCGCCCCGCCCAGTGGATCCCGGAAATCGGCACCCTGGTGGTGACGGTGGCACAGACCGGACTGCGGGCCGGCCGCCGGCTTGGTTTCCGCCTCGCCGCCCACTGAGGGCGGCGCGAATTTCTTGGGAGGGCGTGGCGGGCCCACAACTGCGCGGGACCCGAAGCGGAGTCGCGAGCACTCGAGGGCCTGGTGGGCCCACAACTGCGAGGGGTCCCAAGGCGAGACGCGCCAGCGGGAGGCGTGGTGGGCCCACAACTGCGAGGGGACCCGAAGCGGAGTCGCGCCAGCGGCTCCCTTTGGGGAGCAGTTGACTGGGCCCCTGACTCCGCGGGACCCGAAGCGGAGACGCGCCAGCGGCTCCGCTTCGGGAGGAGTCAGGGACTATTCGATGACGGCGATCACGGCCCCCTGCGCCACCTCGTCGCCCTCCACCACCCGAAGCCGGACCGTCCCAGCCACGGGCGCGTAGATTTCGGCGTCGACCTTGTCGATGGCCACCTCGGCCAGCAGGTGCTTTTCGGCCACCACATCACCGTCGGCCACGTACCAGGTGGCGAGCACGCCGGGCTCGGACGCGTCACCCGTCATCATCGGGAACAGGACTTCGCTCATGCAGTAACCGCCGTCCGGACTGCGGCCTCGATGCGTGCGGCCGTTGGCAACACAGCATATTCCAGTTCCCGGGCGTACGGAATGGGCACGTCCGGCACGCACACGCGGCTGAAGTGCAACAGCGGTGCCGGGTCGTGTTCGGTGATGGTCGCCGCGATCTCCCCGGACAGGCCAAATGACTGGTAGTCCTCATCCACCACAATGACCCTTCCGGTCTTGGCGGCCGTGGCGATGACGGCCTCCCGGTCCAGCGGCACCAGCGAGCGCAGGTCCAGCACCTCAACGCTGATGCCCTCTCCCGCCAGCTTCTCCGCCACGTCCAGGCTGTGGTGCACGGACAGTGACAGGGTCACAATGCTCACGTCGGTGCCTTCGCGGACCACCTTGGCCTTGCCGATCGGCACCACATAGTCCTCTTCGGGAACGGCGCCGATGGAGCGCTTGTTTTTCGCCATCCAGGCCAGGCCCATGACGCCCTTGTGGAACATGTACACCACGGGGTCATCGGACTGGATGGCCGCCGTCATGAGCCCCTTCGCGTCGTACGGGTTGGACGGGACCACCACCTTCATGCCGGGCAGGTGCGCGAACGTCCCCCACAGCGTCTGGGAGTGCTGCGCGCCGTCGGAATATCCGCCTCCCACCGCCGTCATGAGCACCATGGGAACGCGGACGTTGCCGCCGGATTCGTAGTGGATCTTGGCCATGTGGTTGTAGATCTGGTCCATGCAGACGCCGAAGAAGTCCGCGAACATGAGCTCCACGATGGGCCGCATGCCTTCCACGGCCGCACCGATCCCGAGCCCGATGAACGCGGACTCGGAGATGGGCGTGTCAATGACGCGCTGCGGGCCGAACGTCTCCAGCAGCCCTGTGGTGGAGGAGAAGATGCCGCCATAGGCAGCCACGTCCTCGCCCATCACAAACACGGAATCGTCCTGCTCCATCTGCGAGGCGATGGCCTCCTGCAGGGCCTTGGCCGTGTTCAGCCGGCGGGTGCCCGCGTCCGGTTCGATGGGCAGGGACCGCCGTGCCGCCGTCGTGCCTGTTGAGATGCTCATGACTGTGCTCCTTCCACAAAGACATACTTGAGTGCCTCGTCCGGGTTGGGTACCGGCGCGGCCTTGGCATGGTCGACGGCGTCCTCGACCCGGGTGCGTGCCGCGGCCTCCGCGTCGCTCACGTCCGCGTCGGTGAGCACGCCGGCGTCGCGCAACCTGCGCTCGTACGCTGGAATGGGGTCGCGGCCCGGAACGTCCGCGAGCTCGGTCCGGTAGCCCTGGGCGTCCCCCTCAAAGTGGCCCCACAGGCGCAGGGTGTGGATCTCGATCAGGCTCGGCCCGCCACCGGCCCGGGCCAGAGAAACCGCTTCCCCGGCGGCGGCGTGGACGGCCTCGACGTCGTTGCCCTCCACCCGGATCCCCGGCATGCCGTAGCCCGCAGCGCGGACGGCATTGGAAGGCACGGACGTGGACGCGGCCCGGGCCACGGAAATGCCCCAGTCGTTGTCCTCGATGACAAAGATGACCGGCAGTTTCCACAAGGCCGCGAGGTTAAGCGATTCGTGGAACGGGCCGGCGTTGGCCGCGCCTTCGCCGGCCACCGCGGCGGCGACGTTCCCGGTGCCCGCACGCTGAAACGCAAATGCCTGGCCCAGTGCCGCCGGAAACCCCTCGGCCACAATGCCGGAACAGGAAAAGTGCGTGGCGGGGTCAAACAGGTGCATGTGGCCGCCGCGGCCGTGGCCCAGACCGGATTCCCGGCCGAAGATCTCCCCGGCCAGCGAGCGCAGGTCCATGCCCTTGGCGATGGCCAGGTGGTGCGGGCGGTGCGTTGCCGTCAGGGCGTCGTCCCGGGTCAGGTGTGCGCACAGACCGGCGGCCACCGGCTCCTGTCCGGCGGAGAGGTGCATCTCGCCGGGAATCAAGCCCTTTCCAATGTCAAAGCCCGGGCTCTTGTCCGCGTGGTATTCCCGCAGGATTGCTTCCTCAAACGTCCTGATCAGGACCATTTGGCGGAACAGGTCCTGCCGCTGTTTTGTATCGAGCCCGGCAGCGGTCTCGGTCGATTCCATGGTCATCATTGCTCCATCCCTCAGCGGCAAATCCATGGCGCGATGGTGGGCATGGTCGTTGCCTCAGCTGTGTTTCGAGCCTAGGCCGGAACAAGGGGGGTCAACATGGCAGCCATTTCAAGGCGTGAAAAAATCACCCTTGACGCCGCTGAGGGATGTAGCCGCCGGCCCCGAGCAGGAGGGACAGCCGGGACGCCGCCGCGCGGAGGGTCCGGGTGTCATGTGCGTCTTCGCGCTTCTCGCCGGCCGGGAACGACACCGCCAGGGCCCCTACCCACGACGACGTGGCAACAGGGACGGCCACGCAGGAGAATCCCAAGGCGTATTCCTGGTCATCCACCATGGACGCGGGGCTGCTGGCGAGCAGTCGCATGAATTTACGCGGGGAGGACAGGGTATAGGGGGTCAATTCCACCAGCGGATGGCGGGAAATGTAGTCCATCCGGGCGGCCGTTTCCAGGCCGGCCAGGATCTGCTTGCCGAAGGCGGTGGCGTGGGCACTGTCGTGGACACCCACCCACAGGTCCACCCGCGGGGTCAGCGGCCCGTCCACAATGTCCACAATCTCAATTTCCCCGTCATTAAACCGGCTCAGGTAGCTCGCGGCCCGCAGTTCATCCCGGATGCCATTGAGGACCCCGCGCCCCTGGGCCAGGGCGATGGCGCCGCTGTCCGCTACCAGCGCGGGATGGGCCGGGCCGAGGACAAAGCCGTCGTGGTCCGCCACCACGTAGCTGGAGTGGGCCAGGGTGCGCAGCACGTTGTAGGTGGTGCCCAGGCTCAGGGCCGTGGACCGGGCAATGGATTTTGCCGGCAGCGGCCGTGATGCCGAACCAATGCAGTCCAGGACGGCCAGCGCGCGGCTCACCGAGGCAATCAACGTCGGCGTATTCTCGTCACGGCCAAATGTGGGCTGCATCACCGCTCCTTATATGGCCAGATTACCGCAGAGCGGCTATCCATGTTGCTGCTGTGAATTTACGGATCACGGGAAGTTTCCCCGGGCCTGGGTGCCTTCGCCGCGCCTCGGGTTGTTCGAACGAAGCAAAAGACAGCAGATGCGGGTGTTGGCGCCGTCCGCCCATTCAAAAGACAGCAGATGCGGGTCGCAGGCAGGCTGACCCGCATGTGCTGTCTTTTCATTCCACGGAAGAGCCACAACACCCGCATCTGCTGTATTTTCAATCCACGGAAGACGCATTGCGCCAGGACAGATGACACCAACTTTTACCGTCATTGCGGCAGCGGCATGGATAGCAACTTAACCCGGTTCCGCCCTCGCGCCGAGGTAGCGCAAAAGCGTCGAAACCCGCCCGAATCCAGGCAGGTCTCGACGCGCTGCCACTAGCTGACGGCGCCGGCTGACAGGGGCCGGTTGCGGCGGGCCGAAACCTTTTCCCTAGGTCCACCGGCCGGAAATCGGCGCGGATCCGCGCTACAGTGATGGCTGACTTGAGGAGTTCCGCACCATGCCCGACCGCATTCCCACCCCGGCCGAAATCAAGCGCTGGCGTCAGTATCTGGCCGATGAACGGGCCGAGGCCGCCGTCTACCGCGACCTGGCCAGGCGCCGGGACGGCGAGGAAAAGGCCATCCTGCTGGCACTGGCCGAGGCCGAAGGCCGGCATGAGCAGCATTGGCTTCAACTGCTGGGAGGCCACGACGGACCGGCCAGGCGCGCCTCCGCCCGCAACCGCGTGCTGGGCCTGCTGGCCCGCCGCTTTGGCTCGGTATTTGTCCTGGCCCTGGCCCAGCGCTCCGAATCCCGCTCCCCTTACGCCACCGACGCGGACGCGACCAAGGCAATGGCAGCCGACGAGTCCATCCACGAGGAAGTGGTCCGTGGGCTGGCCACCCGGGGCCGTAACCGGCTGGCCGGATCCTTCAGGGCCGCCGTGTTTGGCGCCAACGACGGCCTGGTCTCCAACCTCTCCCTGGTCATGGGCATGGCCGCCACCGGAGTTGGCAGCCATGTGGTGCTGTTCAGCGGCGTCGCCGGCCTGCTCGCCGGGGCACTGTCCATGGGTGCCGGCGAATTTGTGTCCGTCCGGTCCCAGCGCGAACTCCTGGACGCGTCCACGCCCACCCAGGTCACGCTGACCGCCGCACCGTCCCTGGATCTGGAAAACAACGAGCTGGTCCTGGTCTATCTTGCGCGCGGCATGTCCCGGGAAACAGCGGAACACCGTGCTGCCGAACGCCTGGGCCAGTCCAACTGCGACTGCGACCCCAGCCTGTCCCTGCGGCCGGACAGCCTCGAAAAGGCCGACGAGCACGAGACCCTGGGCACCGCCTGGGGCGCGGCATCGTCGAGCTTCTGCTTCTTTGCTTCCGGCGCCATTGTGCCGATCATCCCGTTTTTGTTTGGGATGACCGGCATCGGCGCCCTGGCCCTGTCCTGCGCCTTGGTGGGCATGGTGCTGCTGGGGACCGGCGGCGTGGTGGGCCTGCTGTCCGGGGCGTCGCCGCTATGGCGGGGGCTGCGCCAGCTGGCCATCGGGATGGGCGCCGCGGCCGCCACCTACCTGCTGGGCCTGGCTTTCGGCTCCATCCTCGGCTAGTGTCCGCGGCCCCGTGGCCGCCGGTCCGGCTTGACCGCCACCACGGGGCAGTCCGCGTTGAGCAGGACCTCCTGGGCCGTGCTGCCAAACAGCATCTTGCCCACGGGCGAGCGGCGCCGCAGGCCGATCACGATCATCGACGCCTCGTCAGCCGCAGCAATGCTGAGCAGCTCCTCGGCCGGGGAATGGGTGCGTTGGGGCTGGCGGATCTCGTGCTCGATCCCCGCATTTTCCAACTGGCCTGCCACCCTCGCCACCGCCGCTGCGGTGGCGAGGGCGGAATCCCCTTCGACGGCGTCGCCGGCGGAGGCGTTGACGATGATCAGCCGCTCCCCCCGCAGGCTGGCCTCATGGATTCCCCTCTCCAGTGCCGCCTCGCCGACGGGTGTGGGCACGTAGCCGACGATGACCGGCATTAGAATCTCCCGCCAGCCGGCGTCGGTGGTGCTTCGACCATGAGGCCCACCGGCCCGGCGACTGTGCGCCGGGCCATCGCAGCGTGCAACATGACGCCTCCTGGCCTTACTCTGCGATCAGTGCGGAGTTGCGTTCCGAGGCCGGTGTGGCCGCAGCATCCACCGCAGCCACCATCGGGGCCGTCGCATCCACGGCAGCCACATCCATGACGGCCACGTCGGGGAGATCCTCGCCGGGGATCGCCGCATCCACTGCGGCTGCGACATGGTCGACGGGGTCCCCGGAGACAACGTCCGAACCGGCCGGTGCCGCCACGCCCTGCACGGCGTCGGTGGCGTACCGTGCGTGGACCCGTGGCCCGAGGATGGCGTAGACGCCGGCGGCGACAAGCCCGCCGGCCAGCCAGGAGAGGTCGATGCCGCCCATGGCCGTGGCGATCGGTCCCTGCATGATCGGCTCGACGCCGTACATGAACAGCCAGGTTGAGAAGATGCCGATCAGCAGGGCGGTGATGCCGGCCCAGTTGACGACCGGGAGGCGCCTGGTGCCGATCGGGTCGAAGAGCCGGTCAATGCCGACGGGCTTCCGCTTGTCCACCCACAAGTAGTGGACCAGCATGATCCCGCCCCAGGCGGCCACCCAGGCCACGAGCGCACCGAGCCAGGTGCTCAGCGTGTTGGCGAAGGATTCCTGCATCACGAAGAAGACGACGCCGCCCAGGGCAAGGACTCCGACGCCGACGTTGAGGGCGCGGCGCTTGATCTTGATGTCGAGCGCCTGGGCGGCCACGGAGAAGGTGTAGATGTTCAGGATGTTCGTGGCGACCGGGCCGTGGAGCACCAGGAACAATACCGGAATCGCCAGCAGCCCGAAGTTGTCCACGATCAGCTTGCCGGGGTCGGCCGAGCCACTCTTGGTGGCCAGACTGGCACCGAGGATCCCGAGCCAGACGACGGGCAGGAACTGGCCAAAGACGGAGGCCAGGTAGACCTTGTGTCGGGGCACGCCACGGCTGACGAAGCGCGAGTAGTCGGCAGCGTAGGTAAACCAGGTGATGCCCCAGCCGATGCCGATGACGGTCATGACGGTGGTCATCGCGGCAATCCGAGGGCCGCCGTGCAGGATGTGGCCAGCCGGCCCGGCGTAGGACCAGTCGATGTGCATACCGAACCACGCCACGGCGGACATGGCGATCAACACCACAATGGTGGGCGGCACGGTCCAACGTTCAAAGGCGGCGATGGCCTTATAGCCGAACCAGGCGATGGTGACCTGGATGGCCATGATGAGGGCGGCGACGACCACCTTGGGTCCCACGTTGGCCGCGTCCGCATCCACGAAGCCGAGCTTGCCCATCAGGGCCATCACGAGGTCAAGGATGATCCAGGTGTTGACGGCGCACCAGCCGATAACCAGGACGGCCTGGATGGCGCTGGGCAGGTAATTGCCGCGCCGGCCAAAGGCGGCCCGGGCCAGCACCATGCCGGTGGCGCCGGTGCGCTGGCCGAGCAGGACGAATATACCGAATAGGGACATGCCGACCAGGTTCCCGGCCACGAGTACCGTGACGGTGTCGGCGAATCCAAGTCCCAATTGAATGCCCAAGGCCCCCAGAACCCAGTTGATCGGGGCCAGGTTTGCCCCGGCCCAGATCCAAAATTGTCCGGAAACGCTCCGGGTGCGGGACGATTCAGGGATCGCCTGCAAGTTTTGTTCGACGTCGCCACCGGGTGACGTGTGCCCGCCTTGGGCGTCATTGCCCGGCGACGAAGCTTTGGTGTCTCGCATGGAAAACCTCCAGTGTTGAGGGGACGTTCCAAGCCTATGTGTGGTATATCACAGTCGACAAGATACATTATGTCAAAGACATCGGGCAAAAAATGGACGATTAGTCATGACCCTAACTTTGGGTGACGTGCTGTTGCAGCCTTCCGTGATGGCTGGCGATCCGCTGTTCCACGGCCATTGCGAGCAGGTTTCCGCCACCCGTTCAGTGGGTACAGTTCCCGGATGTCCTGAACATTGCGCCCCGGCCGCCGTGTCCGTACGGCTCGCTGCCGCCGCGGCCGAGGCCGGGCTGCCACTCATCGAACCGCCCAAGGTGGTGCCGTTCGCGGGCATCACCGCACTCGTGGGCATCCTGGCTCGCGGGTTCAAGGCAGACCTGACCCTGCCGGACGATTCCGGGCAGGTCGCGGCGGAATCTTCGTGCCTGGCCGGGACCCGGGCTGCGCTGGGGGACGACGCCGGTTCCCCGGTGACCCTGGAGTTTGGGATTCCGGTCAGGAGCGTGGTGGGCGCCACCCCTAGGTGGCCGTGAACGCCGGATCGGGCTGCGAGCCCGCCGTCACTTTAGGAGGTGGGCGGGGCGCACCTGGTGCGGGCCATGCCTTCGAACTGCGCCGGCCCGGCTGGTCCAGTTCGCCGAGGCGGCCGTGTCGACACCCGCGGTCCGCTGTGCGTCGTCGTCGGGCAGTCCCACGATGGCGGCTACCGGCCGGCTGCCGTTGAGAAGCTGCTGGCACGCACATCCTGGCGGGTGATGGTCCATGCGGACGCGCGGGAACTGGTGGCCGTGGCAATGCTGGATCCAAAGGAAGTGCGGGCCTCGCGCACCGCCCTGGTTGCCGGGCTTGTCGGGTTGGTGGCGGCGGGCCCCACAGTGTCTGCCGTGGGGCCCGCCGTGGAACGGTTCGCGGCGCGCGGCCGGGCCGGAGCTGGTGCGGGGTTTTGTCACCGAGCTCGTTGGCGGATTGCTCGACCACGATGCCAAGCGCGGCAGCCAGCTTCTGGGAACCCTGGACACCTGGCTGAAGTTCGGCTGCCCCACGGCGGAAACGGCGCGTGTGTTCCCTCCGGAACGGCAGTCGCCGCACGACTGGCCGCACCGGATATTCTCATTGCCAGGCGGCGGCCCGCGCGGAACCGGCACCCTGGGGGGCCTGCAGGCCTCCGCGCGGATGGCCTGCCTGCACAACGTCAGCGGAGCACTATGGTCCGGTTCCCTTGGACGATCACGCGCCCCTCGCAATGCCAGCGCACCGCATTGCTGAGCGCCTTGCATTCGGTGTCCCGGCCCGCGGCCACCAGGTCCTCCGGGCCGAAGGTGTGGTCCACCTCAATCACCTGCTGGGAGATGATCGGCCCTTCGTCCAGCTCGCTGTTGACATAGTGCGCCGTGGCACCCACCGTCTTCACACCGCGCGCATACGCCTGGTGGTACGGCTTGGCTCCCTTGAATGACGGCAGGAACGAGTGGTGGATATTGATGGCCCGCCCCTCCAGCCTGCGCGTCAGACCGTCGCTGAGCACCTGCATGTAGCGGGCCAACACCACCAGTTCCACGTCAAGTTCGTCCACGAGCTCCAGCAGCCTGGCTTCCGCATCCGGCTTCGTCGCGGCCGTGACGGGCACGTGGTGGAACGGGATGCCGTGCCACTCGGCCAGGCGCTGGTGGTCCGGGTGGTTGGAAACGACGGCGACGACTTCCACCGGCAGTTCCCCGGTGCGGGTCCGGAACAGCAGGTCGTTGAGGCAGTGCTCAAACTTCGAGACCATGATCAACACGCGGCGCCGTGCGCCGTGCGGGCGCAGCTCCCAGCGCATGCCATGCCGTGCCGCGAGCGGAGCCAGATCCGCCCGCAGCGCCGCCAGCGTCGACTCCCCCGCTGGTGCGGAAAAGTGCAGCCGCATGAAGAAGTGACCGTCGGGCTCGGGTGTCCCGGGGACCGGCCGCAGGTGCTGGCGGTCGCTGAACTGGCGGTTGTCAATGATGTCCGCGCCATGGTTGAACAGGGCGCCGGAGAGCTGGTTGACAATCCCCGGGCTGTCCGGGCAGTCAAGGGTCAGGACGTATTGGGCCGTCTCGGGCCACGTTGCAGCTTCACTCATCTCAGCACTCAATCACGTTCACGGCGAGGCCTCCGCGTGAGGTTTCCTTGTACTTGCTCATCATGTCCGCTCCTGTCTGGCGCATAGTCTCGATTGCCTTGTCCAATGACACCTTTTGGCTGCCGTCCCCGTGCCGGGCCAGCCGTGCCGCGTTGATGGCCTTGACGCTGGCGATGGCGTTGCGTTCGATGCACGGGATCTGCACCAGCCCGCCCACCGGGTCGCAGGTCAGGCCGAGGTTGTGCTCAATGCCAATCTCGGCGGCATTCTCGGCCTGGACCGGGCTCCCGCCGAGCACCTCGCACAAGGCGCCGGCGGCCATGGAGCACGCCGAGCCCACCTCGCCCTGGCAGCCAACCTCGGCGCCGGAGATGGAGGCGTTGAGCTTGAAGAGGATGCCGATGGCGGCGGCCGTGAGCAGGAACCGCACCACGCCGTCGTCATTGGCGCCGGGCACAAACTTCATGTAGTAGTGCAGCACGGCCGGGATGATGCCGGCCGCCCCGTTGGTGGGGGCGGTGACGATGCGCCCGCCGGCGGCATTTTCCTCGTTGACGGCCAGGGCAAAGAGGTTGACCCATTCCATGGCCAGCAGCGGATCCGCGGCATCGTCCGGCGTCTGGAGGTCGCGCAGCAGCCCCGGCGCCCGCCGTGTCACTTTCAGCCCGCCTGGCAGGATGCCCTCGGCGGCGCAGCCATTGGACACGCACGCCTGCATGACGGACCAGATGTTCAGCAGCTTGGCGCGCAGTTCCTCCTCCGTGTGCCACACCAGCTCGTTGGCGAGCATGACCTCGGAAATGGACAGCCCTTCCCGCTTGCAGATGGCCAGCAGCTCGTCCGCGGTGGTGAACGGGTGGGGCAACACGGTTTCATCCATGATCACCCGGTCCGCACCAACGGCCTCCTCGTCCACCACAAAGCCTCCGCCCACGGAGTAGTAGGTCCGCTCGCGCACCACCTCGCCGCGGTGGTCAAGTGCCCGGAACGTCATGCCGTTGGGGTGGGCCGGCAGCGACTTGCGCCGGTGCAGGACCACGTCCTCGTCGAAGTTGAAGTCGACCCGGTGGGTGCCGGCCAGCATCAGCTCGGCGTCCAGGGCGGCCTCTGCCACGAGGTCGTCCGCACGGGCCGTGTCCACGGTTTCGGGGTCCCGCCCCTGCAGCCCCAACACCACTGCCTTGTCGGAGCCGTGGCCGCGGCCTGTGGCGCCCAGCGAGCCGAACAGTTCGGACTTCACGCGCACGACGCCGGCCAGCTCGCCGTCGCGCTCAAGTCCGTCGGCGAAGCGTTTCGCCGCCCGCATCGGGCCCACCGTGTGGGAGGAGGAGGGCCCGATGCCGACGGAAAACAGGTCAAGGACGCTCAGTGCCATGCCGGGCTGCCTGCCGTGGCGAATTCCCGCATGCCGTCCAGGAGCCAGCGGCCCAGGTAGTCAGCGAACGATGCCCGCGGCAGGAGCCGGAAGGTCTCCGGCCCGGTCTTCCACAGGAGCACCGGGATCTTGCCCACCTCGGTGGTGATGGCCGTGCCGGAGGCGAAGGCGCGCGGGTGGAGATCCGCCGCGCAACTCTTCTCCAGCACCTCGCGGGCGCTGGGTCCGGCCAGCTCAAAGGTGGTCCGGTTGCTGGAAAGGTCAATGACCTGACCGGCGCCGTCACCCAGGGCCGCCACGAGTCCGGCGACGAAGCCGTCCTGGCCGCCGGCGTCGGGGGTCACTGTGAGGAACTCGTCCGGTCCCAGCCACAGGGTGGACACCCCGGCAGGGCCGGAGGCGACAGTCCCGCAACTCGCGGGCAGGCCGCCCGTCAGCGCGCCGATCCGTTCCCCGGCTTCGGACAGTGGGTCGACGCGGATGCCGACCATGCCCTGGAACGGGACTTCCCGCAGGCCGACCCCTCGCTCACCCTCCACCGAACCGGCAGAGAAGTCTGCCCAGAGGTGCTGGGCGGGGCTCTGGCGCAGTGCCGCAACCTCTGTGTTGAATGCTGTTTTAACCATCTCGGCGCTTCCCTTCGGCATCAAAAAGTACTGTTTCCCCGACAACTACATCGACCAGTTCGGTCCCGACGGCGGCGACGAGGCGTTCGCCGATCCGGTTGCGTCCGTTCTTGATCAGGGCCAGCCCGAAGGACCGTCCCAGGGCGGCGCTGTGGTAGCTGGAGGTGACGAATCCCTGCATCGGGACTGGACCGTACGCGGGGTTGACGCTCACGCCGGCGTCCACGAGCTGGGTTCCCTCCGGAAGGCGGATGGAACCATCCACCGGCAGGACGCTGACCAGGTGCTTGCGGCCCTCGCGGACGGCATCGGTGCGCTGGTAGGAACGCTTGCCGATGAAGTCCTTGACCTTGGAGACCACCCAGTCCATGCCCGCGTCCTGCGGGGTGACCGTGCCGTCGGTGTCCTGGCCGACGATCGGGTAGCCCTTTTCAGCGCGGAGCACGTGCATCGTTTCGGTGCCGTACGGGGTGATGTTGAATTCCGCCCCCGCCGCCGTCACGTCGTCCCAGGTGGACATGCCGTACCAGGCCGGGACGTTGATCTCGTAGGCAAGCTCGCCGGAGAAGGAGATCCGGCACACCCTGGCGGCAACGCCGGAGGCCAGCACTGTTTCCTGGAAGGCCATGAACTTGAACGCCTCGTTGGAGAGGTCCAACCCCGGGGCCACCTTGGCCAGCACGGCGCGGGACTTGGGCCCGACGACGGCGATGGTCGTCCACTGTTCGGTCACCGAGGTGAAGGTGGCGTCCAGTTCCGGCCATTCGGTCTGCTGCCATTCCTCCAGCCAGTCCAGCACCTTGGCGGCACCGCCGGTGGTGGTGGTCATGAAGTAGCGGTCCTGATCCAGGCGCAGCGTCACGCCGTCGTCGAAGATCATGCCGTCCGGGGTGCACATGACGCCGTAGCGTGCCAAGCCGGGGGCGAGCTTCTTGAACGCGTTGGTGTAGATCCGGTTCAGGAACTCACCGGCGTCCTTGCCGCGGATCTCGATCTTGCCCAGCGTGGTGGCATCCATGTAGCCCACGGAGTCGCGGACGGCGGCGCATTCACGCAGCACGGCGGCGTCCATGTCCTCCCCCGGCAGCGGGTAGTACCAGGGGCGCTTCCACTGGCCAACGTCCTCGAACAGAGCGCCGCGGTCCTCGTGCCAGGAGTGGATGGATGTGCGGCGGGCGGCGTCGAACAGCTCCCCGCGCTGGCGCCCGGCCAATGCCACGAACGGGACGGGGGTGAACGGAGCCCGGTAGGTGGTGGTTCCGATTGCGCCGATGTCCGGGTCCACCGCAGTGCCCTGCTGGCGGAACGCGGCGGCAATGACGCCAATCGCGTTCACACCGGAGGTCTTGCCCTGGTCGTTGGCGGTGCTGATGGAGGTGTAGCGCTTGATGTGCTCGACGCTGCGCATGCCAGCGCCGGTGGACCGCCAGACGTCGGCCACGGACTGGTCGCGCTGGAAGTCGACGAAGTGGTGGTGCCAGTCCGACGCCGTTCCTTCCGTCCCGCCGACCAGCCACAGCGGGCGGGTGGGCCCGGTGGGCTGGGCCGCGCGGGCGGGGCGGGACGCGGCCGCGGTGGCGGCAGCAACGGCGTCGGCCGTGGCAAACCCTGCGTTGACGGCGGCAACCGAACCGGCCGTGGCGCCTTCGGCCACGCAGTCCGCCAGGGCGTAGCTGCCGCGGCAGGCGCCGGCGTTCTGCTGGTTCTTCACAGTGGTGGACGGGACAAAGCCGGCCAGCTCCAGGTCCCAGCGGACCTTGCCCTGCGCCTGGCTGTGCAGGTGCACCACGGGGCTCCAGCCGCCGGAGACGGCGAGCAGGTCCGCGTCGATTTCCTCGACGGCACCGACGGGGGCGCCGTCGGCATCGATCGCGGCGACCATGACCTTGTGGACGCGGCCGTCCGCCGCTGCTGCCGTGTTGACCACGGCACTGCCGTGGATCACGCGCACGCCGTCGGCCGCGGCAGCGGCCAGCGCGGAGAGCTCCGGGCGGGCGTCGACGACTGCGGCCACAGCCACTCCCGCGGCTGTCAGGTCCGCGGCGAGCTGGTAGGCACTGTCATTGGTGGTGCCGATGACCACGCGGGAGCCGGCTGCGACGCCATACCGGTTAAGGTAGCTGCGGGCAGCGGAGGCGAGCATGATGCCGGGCCGGTCGTTGTTTTCAAAGACGATCGGTCGTTCGTGGGCGCCCGTGGCCAGGACCACCTGCTTGGCGCGGATATGCCAGATGCGTTGGCGGGAGACGCCGTCGCCGGGCTCCTGCGCCAGATGGTCCGTGCGGTTCTCCACAGCGATCAGGAAGTTGCTGTCGTAGGAGCCAAACACGGTGGTGCGGTGCAACACCGTGCATTCCTCGCTGGTCAACAGCTCGGCCTCGACGTCGGACACCCAGTCCAGTGCCGGCTTGCCCCCGACGTCTTCTCCGCGGCCGGAAAGCAGCGCGCCGCCAAGTTCCGGCTGGTCGTCGATGAGGATAACGCGGGCGCCGGTGCGGGCCGCTTCCCTGGCCGCGGCCAGGCCGGCGGGGCCGCCACCGACCACAACTACGTCGCTGTGGACGTACTTTTTGTCGTAGACGGCCTCATCCTCGGACGGGTCGAGCCTGCCCAGGCCGGAGAGGAACTCGACGTCGAGCCCCTCAACGACCGACACGGCCGTGGCCGGCAGCATGGATTCGGCGGCGTGGCCGGGGAAGCGGCCTGCGACCTTGATCAGGGCGTTGGACTCCTCCACACCGGCGGAAAGGATGCCGCGGGGGCGGTCCTCGTAGAGGGAGTTTCCGGCGGCCAGGCGGCCGTTGGCGATCAGCGCCGAAGCCACTGTGTCGCCCGGGTGGCCGCTGTAGCCAACGCCGTCGACGGTAAAGCTCCAGGTGGTGCTGCGGTCGATCCGGCCACCGCTGGTGAGCCGGTTGGGCTGGTTGTTCTGCGCGGTCATGACTACACTCCTTCCGATGTGTTGGTGGGGTTCGCCTCGGCGGGTGCCAAGGGCTGGGACTTGGCCTGTGCGGCCGGTGGCGCGGTCAGGCCTTCCGGGGGCTGTTCACCCATCCGGTAGACGGCCTGGATGTCATAGCTCACGGTGTCCCGGATCATGTTGAACCATTTGCGGCAGCCGGTGCTGTGCACCCAGCGCTCGGCAAACAGCCCCTTCGTGTTCTGGCGATAGAAGAGGTACTCCGCCCATTCGCGGTCGGAGAGCTCCCCGGGCTGGTCGGGGTAGGCCACATGGGCCTGTCCCCCGTAGTGGAATTCGGTTTCGTTGCGCGGCCCGCAGTTGGGGCATGAAAACAACAACATGGTGTGCTCCTTGTCTTGGGGCCGGTTTAGTGGGCCACGGCGGCGGCGCCGTGTTCGTCGATGAGGGCGCCGGTTTCAAAGCGCTCCAGCCCGAAGGGCTTGTTCAGCTCGTGCGGCGAGCCCGTGGCAATGGTGTGCGCGAAGGTGAGCCCGGCCGCTGGAGTGCCCTTGAACCCGCCGGTTCCCCAGCCACAGTTCACGAACATGTTCTCCACCGGTGAGAGGCTGACAATGGGCGAGGCGTCCATGGTGGTGTCCACGATCCCGCCCCAGGTGCGCAGCACGTGTGCCCTGGCGAAGATGGGGAAAAGCTCGACGGCGGCCGCCATCTGCTCCTCGATCACGTGGAAGGAACCGCGCTGTCCGTAGCCGTTGTAGGAATCCACACCGGCCCCCATCACCAGTTCGCCCTTGTGGGCCTGGGAAACATAGACGTGCACGTGGTTCGACATGACCACGGTGGGGTGGACGGGTTCGTGCAGCTCGGAGACGAGTGCCTGCAGCGGGTGCGACTGGATGGGAAGCCGGAACCCGGCCATCTCGGCCAGGACCGAGCTGTGCCCGGCGGCGCACAGGCCCACCTTTTCGGTGTTGATCGTCCCGCGGCTGGTCTGCACCCCGGTGACCTTGTTGCCGTCCTTGATGAAGCCGGTGACCTCACAGTTTTGGATGATGTCCACGCCGAGCTCGTCGCATTTGCGGGCAAACGCCCAGGCCACGTGGTCGTGCTTGGCGATGCCGGCCCGCGGCTGGTAGGTGGCGCCCATCACGGGGTAGCGGATGTTGTCGTTGATGTTCAGAATGGGGCACAGTTCCTTGACCTGCTTCGGGTCCAGCCATTCGGCGTCGACGCCGTTGAGCTGGTTGGCGCCCACGCGGCGCACGCTTTCGCGCACATCGCCCAGGGTGTGGGCCAGGTTCATGACCCCGCGCTGGCTGAACAGGAAGTCGTATTCGAGCTCCTCGGGCAGGATCTCCCAGAGCTTGAGCGAGTGCTCGTAAATGGCCGCGCTTTCATCCCAGAGATAGTTGGAACGGATGATGGTGGTGTTGCGGGCCATGTTGCCGCCTGCCAGCCAACCCTTTTCCAGGATGGCGATGTTCGTCATGCCGTGGTTCTTGGCCAGGAAGTAGGCGGTGGCCAGTCCGTGGCCGCCGCCGCCGACGATGACGGCGTCGTAGGACTTCTTGGGGTCCGGGTTGCGCCACAGGAAGTCGGGGTGTTCGGGCAGGTGTTCGGTGGTCACTGTGCGGCTCCGTTCGGAGTTGATCCGGCAGCGTTGGAAAGGTTGGCGCCGGACAGGTTCGGGTAAAGCGGGAATTTCTCGGCCAGGACGGTGACCCTGTCGCGGAGCAGCACTGCCGTCTCTTCGCTGAGCTCACCCTTGATGGCCTCGGCGATGATGTCGGCAACCTCGGTGAACTCGGCCGGTCCAAAGCCGCGGGTGGCCAGCGCCGGGGTGCCGATGCGCAGCCCGGAGGAAACCATCGGGGGGCGGGGGTCAAAGGGGACGGCGTTTCGGTTGACGGTGATCCCGATCCGGTGCAGGCGGTCCTCGCCCTGCTGCCCGTCCAGTTCGGAGTTGCGCAGGTCCACCAGAACCAGGTGGACGTCGGTGCCGCCGCCCACCACGGAGATCCCGTACTCAGCCACGTCCGGGGCCAGCAGGCGCTCGGCCAGTATCCTGGCACCCTCCAGGGTGCGCTCCTGGCGATCCTTGAAGCCGTCCGTGGCGGCGATCTTGAAGGATACGGCCTTCGCGGCGATCACGTGTTCCAGCGGGCCGCCCTGCTGGCCGGGGAAGACGGCAGAGTTGATTTTGCGGGCCAGCGATTCGCGGCTGAGGATGACGCCGCCGCGCGGGCCGCCCAAGGTCTTGTGCGTGGTTGTGGTGACGACGTCGGCGTAGGGCACCGGGTTCGGGTGCAGCCCGGCGGCCACAAGGCCGGCAAAGTGCGCCATGTCGACCATGAGGTAGGCGCCCACCAGGTCTGCGATGCGTCGGAACTCGGCAAAGTCGAGCTGGCGCGTGTAGGCGGACCAGCCGGCCACAATCAGCTTCGGCTGGTGTTCGAGCGCCAGCGCCTCCACCTCGGCCATGTCAACGACCATGTCAGTTTCGCGGACGTGGTACGGAACCACGTTGTACAGCTTGCCGGAGAAGTTGATGCGCATGCCGTGGGTGAGGTGGCCGCCGTGGGCCAGGTCCAGGCCCATGATGGTGTCGCCCGGATCCAGGAGCGCAAACATTGCCGCGGCGTTTGCCTGGGCGCCGGAGTGCGGCTGGACATTGGCTGCTTCGGCGCCGAAAAGGGCCTTCACCCTGTCAATGGCCAGCTGTTCGATCACGTCGACGTGCTCGCAGCCGCCATAGTACCGCTTGCCCGGGAGCCCTTCGGCATACTTGTTGGTCAGCACCGATCCCTGGGCCGTCATGACGGCAGTCGGTGCGAAGTTTTCAGAGGCGATCATTTCCAGCGTTGACTGCTGGCGGTCCAGCTCCCTGGCTATGGCCGCGTCGACCTCGGGGTCTACGCTGGAAAGGGTGCCTGTCAGCACGTCCACCATGGGTTGCTCCTTTGCAATTCGTAAGTAGTCCACGACTACTGGTCAACTAATACATGACTGATATATTAGATTGAGTGCAACAATATGTTGTAGATCACTCGACGTCAAGGGCGTCGTTGGGACAAGGTGCCGCCGGCCGGTTGCGCCGGCACTTTTCAAGGACACGAGGAGGAGGCCTGATGAGCCTTGCAGTGGAAGACGAGGCAGCGGCCCCAGCGGAGCTTTCGCTGTCGGAACAGGCTTACCGAAACCTGCGCGACCAGTTGATCATGCTGGAAATCCGCCCGGGCGAAGCCATCAATGACTCAGCCGTGGCGGCGAAGCTCGGAATTGGGCGCACCCCGGTGCGCGAGGCGCTCAAGCGGCTGGAAATCGACCACCTGGTGATCTCCTACCCGCGAAGGGGCACCTTCGCCACCCGGGTCGACATCACGGAGCTGGCCGACATCTCCGAGATCCGTGAGCTCCTGGAGCCCCTGGCGGCGCGGCGGGCGGCCCGGACCGCCACCGCGGACATGCGGGCCAGGCTGCGGGAACTGGCGGCCGACATCGCCGGTTCGGGCCCCGGCGGCGCAGACCAGCAGGCGCTCATGCGCTATGACATTATGGTGCACCGGCAGATCTATGCTGCCGCGGCCAACCCGCACCTGGAGGACGCGCTCATCCGGTACGACAACCTGGCCACGCGTATCTGGTGCCTGGTGCTGGACAAGATCCCGTCGGTGGCCGGGCACATCATTGAACACGTTGAGCTGCTCGAGGCCATTGCCGACGGCGATGCCGAGCTGGCCGGCAGCCTGGCCCTGGGCCACGTGACCAGCTTTGAGAAGACGGTCCGCAGCGTGCTCTAGGACTTGCGCCCGGGTGCGTGCGGGGCGGGACCCGCGGTCGCGGCAGCAACCTTGGCGGCGAGGTGAAGGTCCAGCAGGTGGCCGGACGCGCGCGGGTCCCCGCCCAACAGTTCCTGGATCTTGTTCAGTCTCTTGTGCATCGTCTGCCGTTCAACGTTCAAGGTCAACGCCGAGGCCGTCGTGTTGCACCCCGAGTCCAGCCAGCACAGCAGGCTCGCCAGCAGGACGGTGCCGTGCTTTCGGTCCCAGTCCAGCAGCTCCCCGACACTCGAGCGCACATACAAGTCCCAAAAACCCGGCCCGGGCACCATCCCCAGGACCCTCCGGGCCAGGAAGTCCATGGCATCGAACACCTCGCCCGTTTCAGTCAGCCCAAGCCCCAGGGTTGCCTGCGCCTCCACGTAGGACTCGTGCGCGCGGACACCGTCGCCCACGTTCGGCCCGAATGCCGCACAGGCGTCTGTGCCCCGCACGGCGTCCCGCGCTGCGCGGAGCAGGGCTTCGCGGGCCTTCCGCGCATTGTCGCGTGGCAGGGCAAACAGCACGGCCAGCTCCCCGTCCCACAGGTGCGACCTGCCATTCACTCCCCGCACACGCAGGGCACGTTCGACGGCAGAGAAATTCACTTCCCTGCCTGAGGAACGAAAGACGGCCATGACCGCGGCCTGGCCCGGCTGCAGCCCGGCCTGCAGCCACTGCCGCTGGACCGTTGCGGCCCCGGCGCCCTCAATCAGCGATTCCAGCAGGCGCGCATCGGCGACCTGGGCCGGCGTCGGTCGAAAGGCCTGCGCCAGGGCCAGGGCCAGGATGCCGGAAAGCCGGTCGGCCGCCAGTTTCAGCAGGAACGGGTCCGGCGACAGTGAACTGAGGGTCAGCTGGGCTGCGAGCTGACCGCCAACCACGATGCCGGCCACCGCCGTTGACCCATCCCCCGTGACGGCGCTGCCTGCATGGCCCAGGGACGTGCCGTCGGCAGCTGCCAGGGACACCTCTGCCGCGAACGCATCGGCGATCAGGTCGAGAATGGTGGGCAGGTGGGGGCCCTTGTCGGTAATCTGGCGGGCAATGCGCCGTGAGACGTCGTCGACGATCAGGTGGGCGTCGGCCTGCTCGTTGACCACCAGGCGGTTGACCGCCTCGGCAATATCGACAAAAGGCGCCACCGCGCGGAGGTCGATCAAGGGCAAACCCCCCTCGTTGGCCACGGCAATCAGCCGTGGCGGCAAGGGTGCGGAATGGCCCGCCGTCTGCAAGGCCAGCGCCGCGACGTTCCGGGCTGCGAGGCTGCGGATATATTCTTCCTGTTCCTGCGGGGGCAGGGCCAATAAGGCCTCGCCCCCGGAGAGCAGCAACTCGCCCCCGCGCAGGAGGGGTGCGATCTCGAGGACCTCGCTGGAATGCACCCACCGGACCACGCGGTCCAAGGTGCCGGGCACATTGCTGCACAGCAGCGGGTCGGCGGCGGACATCGACGCCGAAGCAAGGACTTCTGCGAGCGTAATCATGGAGCTCCCTCAGCAATATACGACATTTTGTCGTCTAATAATGAATTAGTGTAGTCGAAATGTCTCTATTCTGTGCCGTGGATCACCCATAAGCTGGAGCAACATTGCATCCCCAGCACAACGTAGTGAATCGAGACCTGCATGAGCCGAACTAGAGTACGGTCGCACGAAGCTGCGACCCTTGAGGTCGAAGACGTCCTGCAGCCCATCCCCGAATCGGCACGCACCACCAAGCTGTCCGGCCAGTTCTGGATCTGGGCGGGCGCCAACGTCGCCCCCATCAACTGGATCCTCGGTGCTCTCGGCATCTCGCTTGGCCTGGGCCTGAGGGACACGATCACGGTCCTCATCGCCGGCAACATCATCGGCATGATGGGCTTCGGGTTCTTTGTGATCCTGGGCCAGCGGACCGGCGCCACCGGCATGCTGCTGGCCCGCGGCGCCTTTGGCCGCCGGGGCGCCTATCTGCCGGCGGCCATCCAGGCGACGATTGCCATCGGCTGGTCCGCCGTAAACACCTGGGTCATCCTGGACCTCGTCATGGCCCTGTTCGGCATGATCGGCTGGGTGGATCCGGGCCAGCGCAACCTCCTGGTGCGCATCGCCGTTGCCGCCGTCATCATGAGCGTGCAGGTGGCCATCTGCTACCGCGGCTACCGCGCCATCGCCAAGTTCGAACGCATCACCATGCCGCCCACCATTATCGTCCTGGTCGCGATGTCGATCATCGCCTGGACGCACCTTGACATCAACTGGGGCTACGCGGGACCGGCCGGCGCCGTCCTGGAAGGCCTCCCGCGCATCGCCGCGATGTCCTCCATCATGACCGTCATCGGCATTGGCTGGGGCATCGGCTGGTTCACCTATGCCCCCGATTACTCCCGCTTCGTCAGCCGCAAGGTCAAGCCTGCCAAGCTGTTTCTGGTCAGCGTCCTGGGCCAGTTCCTGCCCGTCGTCTGGCTCGGCATCCTCGGCGCCAGCCTCGCCACCAGGAACGGCTCGGCCGACCCCGGGGAATTGATCGTCTCCAGTTTCGGCACCATGGCCATACCGGTCATCCTGCTGGTCATCCACGGCCCCATCGCCACCAACATCATCAACCTGTACACCTTCGGCGTCGCCTTCCAGGCTCTGGATGTGAAGATCTCCCGCCGCAAGCTCTCGATCCTAGTCGGCATTCTATCCATGGGCGCCGTCATCGCCTTCATGTTCGCGCAGGACTTTGCGACGATCCTCGACACCTGGCTCGGCGCCATTGTGGCCTGGGTGGCCACCTGGGGCGGCATCATGGCCGTGCACTACTTCATCTTTGAACGGCGCCACAAGGATTATTCGTACCTGTTCCTGGATCCGAAGTCCACGGCGCTGAAGTCGATCAACCCCCCGGCGTTCATTGCGTTCTTCGCCGGCCTCATCATGACGTGGCTGTTCATGTACGGCGGCATCCCCGCACTTCAGGGTCCCATCGCCAAGGCCATGGGCGGCATCGACATCTCCTGGCTGGCCGGCACGCTCACATCCTCCGCCATCTACTTCGGCCTCGGTTACCCGCGCTTCCGTAAGCGCATCCGGGCCGGCGTGCCCCTCGGCATTCGCGCCAACCTGCTCGAAGAATCCGTCCTCGCGGTGCACGGCGATGCCTGCGTGGACAGTACCCCGACACCGGAGCCCGTGGCCTGAGACCGGGCCGCCACCCAAATTTCACCATCAATGCAAAGGAATATCCCATGACCATCTCAACTTCCTCCGCCGCCACCAACGTTTCCGAGCTGGAGCGCCTGAAGACCCTGCACAACGGCAGCAAGCAAAAGCTGACGTTCTCCGACGCGGAGTTCGAACGCCGCCTCAATGGCCTGCGCCGGATCATGGCCGAAAAGAACCTCGACGCCGTCGTCCTGACCAGCTACCACAACATCAAGTACTACTCCGACTACCTCTTCACCTACTTCGGCCGCTCCTACGCACTCGTCGTCACCGCCGACGATTCCGTCTCCATCACCGCCAACATCGACGCCGGCATGCCCTGGCGCACCAGCTACGGCGACAACATCGTCTACACCGACTGGCGCCGCGACAACTTCTACTTCGGCATCCAGGAAGCCCTCAACCGCCGCGGCATCAAAGCCACCCGCCTCGGCGTCGAAGACGACACCCTCCCGGTCCTGCTCCGCGACAAACTCCAAGCCGCCTTCCCCGACGCCACCCTCACCGACGTCTCCCAAGCCGCCATGCGCCAACGCATGATCAAGTCCGCCGAGGAAATCGAAGTCATCAAACACGGCGCCCGCATCGGCGACCTCGGCGGCGAAGCCATCAAGGCCGCCATCACCGAAGGCATCACCGAATACGAAGTCGCCCTCATCGGCACCGAAGCCATGGTCCACGAAATCGCCCGCACCTTCCCCGACCAGGAAGTCCGCGACACCTGGGTCTGGTTCCAGTCCGGCATCAACACCGACGGCGCCCACAACTGGGCCACCACCCGCAAACTCCAGCAAGGGGACATCCTGTCCCTGAACTGCTTCCCCATGACCAGCGGCTACTACACCGCCCTGGAACGCACCCTCTTCCTCGGCGAACCCGACGCCCGCTCCCTGGAACTGTGGAACGTCAACGTCGAAGTCCACGAACGCGGCCTGGAACTGATCAAGCCCGGCGCCGTCTGCAAGGACATCGCCGCCGAACTCAACGAGATCTACATCAGCCACGGCCTCCTCGCCAACCGCACCTTCGGCTACGGCCACTCCTTCGGCGTCCTCTCCCACTACTACGGCCGCGAAGCCGGACTGGAACTGCGCGAAGACATCGACACCGTCCTGGAACCCGGCATGGTCGTCTCCATGGAACCCATGATCACCGTCCCCGACGGCCAACCCGGCGCTGGCGGCTACCGCGAACACGACATCCTCGTCATCGACGAAAACGGCGCCGAAAACATCACCAAATTCGGCTACGGCCCCAACAACAACATCATCAACCCCTAACCCCCACCCCACAACCACAGCTGCGGCGGCCAACCCACCCGCCGCAGCATTCACCATTTGTACACCGCACCCACCGAGGAGCACCACCATGGACACATCAGTATTTCTCGAAGACCTGGACGCCTTCGCCTACCGCGAAGCCTTGGCGTCCGGGGAGACGATTGTCCTCATCCCCGTCGGGTCGCTGGAACAGCACGGGCCACACCTGCCTCTGGGGACGGACACCATCCTGTCCACGCATTTCGCGGAGGCGGTGGCCAGGCGGCTGGGGGCACTTGTTGCCCAGCCCATCGCCTACGGCTACAAGTCACAGCAGAAGTCCGGCGGCGGCAACCATCTCTCCGGAACCACCAGCCTGGACGGCGCCGCGCTCATCGGCATAGCGCGCAACCTGGTCAAGTCCTTCCTCAACCAGGGCGTCCGGCACGTGGTCTTTGTCAACGGGCACTTCGAGAACTACCAGTTCCTCTACGAAGGGATCGATCTGGCCCTGGAGGAACTCGGGATCGGGCCGGGGGCGGGGCAGAGCGTATTGCTGCTGTCCTATTGGGACTTTGTCAGCCAGGAAACACTGGCCCAGGTCTACCCCGACGGCTTCCCCGGCTGGGAAATCGAGCATGGCGGGGTGCTGGAGACCTCGCTCATGCTTCACCTTGAGCCGGCCAGGGTTGACATGGACCGTCTGGTGGACGGTCCGGCCGCGGTGTTGCCGCGCTTCGACCGGCTCCCCGTGGTGCCGGAGCGGACGCCGGCCACCGGCTGCCTGTCCTCGGCAGCCGGGTCCAGCGCAGCCAAGGGTGAACTGCTCCATGGCCAGGTTGTTGAGGACCTGTCCCTGGATCTGGCCGGCGAGCTGCTTACCGTCCCCGCAGGCGTGCCAGCCTAGCGGGACAAACTCTTGGCCTATCCAACTCAATTGCCTTGAGTGCAACAAATGCGCCGCAGCGGAACAATTCCCGCTGCGGCGCATTTATTGCATCTCGTGGCAAATTAAGGCGCAGGCAACCCCTTGACAGTGACTCGTGCCACACATAGTCTGGTGCAACAGTGTTGCACTGATTGCAACTCATAGACATCGCAACTCCAAACTTTTTTGGTGGACCAATGACAAATCGCAAATCCGCAGGCACCGGCAAGACGGCAACGATGCCGGCCACGCCCGCTGCCCTGACCCTGAGTGGCCAGCAATACCCCAATGACGGTGCCGGAGTTTCCAAGGGCACCCTGCGCCGCGTTGTTGGCGCCAGCTTCATCGGCAACTTTGTTGAATGGTTTGACTACGCCGTCTACGGCTATTTGGCAGTCACCATCGCCCATGCGTTCTTTCCCGAGGCGGACAAGCAGACCGGCCTGCTGCTGACCTTCGGCCTGTTCGCTGTCTCCTTCTTTGTCCGCCCGCTCGGCGGGTTTGTCTGGGGGCACATCGGCGACCGGGTCGGACGCAAGAATGCCCTGTCGCTGTCAATTTTGATCATGTCCGCCGCGACATTCGCCATCGCGCTTATCCCGGGCTACACAGTCATTGGCATTTGGGCGCCGATCCTGCTGCTGCTGGTGCGTGTGGTTCAGGGCTTCTCGGCCGCCGGCGAATACGCCGGCGCCTCAGCGTTCCTGGTGGAGTACGCCCCGGCGAACCGCCGCGGCATCTACGCCGCCGTGGTCCCGGCCAGCACGGCCACCGGGCTGCTGCTTGGCTCACTGATCGCGTTGCTGCTGTCCGTTTCCCTGTCACCGGACCAGATGAACTCCTGGGGCTGGCGCCTGCCGTTCCTGCTGGCGGCACCGATGGGCTTGATTGGCCGGTACATCCGCACCAGGCTGGAGGACACCCCGGCCTTCCTGGCCCTGGAAAAGGAAGACGAGGCCGTCAAGGCCCCCGTGACGGCCCTGTTCCGGGAACACTGGCGTCCGCTCCTGATCGCCGTTGGTGCGGTGGTGTTGAATGCCGTCGGCTTCTATGTGGTCCTCAGCTACATGCCCACCTACCTCAGCGAGGTGGTGGGGCTGAGCTCCTCGGCGTCGTTCCTGGCCACCACCGTGGCCCTGGCCACATACATTGGCTTCATCTTCCTCACCGGCCTGGCTTCAGACCGGTTTGGCCGGAAACGGGTCCTGATCACCGCGTCGATCCTCTTCGTGCTGCTGACCGTTCCGGCGTTCATGCTTTTGGCAACCGGGAACTTCCTGGTCATCCTGCTGGTTCAGATCCTGCTCGGGGCCATGCTGACCCTCAACGATGGAACCCTGCCGAGCTTCCTGGCCGAACTGTTCCCCACGAAGATCCGCTACAGCGGATTCGCCGTGAGCTTCAACCTCACCAACGCACTCTTTGGCGGTACCGCACTGTTCGCCTCGACACTGCTCATCAAGCTCAGCGGCTCCGACCTGGCCCCCGGCTGGTACCTCATGGGAGCTGCCGTCGTCTCCCTGATCGCGGTGTCCCTCGCCAGGGAAACCTCCAAGGCCCCGCTCCAAAGCTGAGCCCCCTTTCCCTCCGCATTCCAACAACCCCACCCCTGACAAGGAGTCACCATGACCATCTCAACTTCCTCCGCCGCCACCAACGTTTCCGAGCTGGAGCGCCTGAAGACCCTGCACAACGGCAGCAAGCAAAAGCTGACGTTCTCCGACGCGGAGTTCGAACGCCGCCTCAATGGCCTGCGCCGGATCATGGCCGAAAAGAACCTCGACGCCGTCGTCCTGACCAGCTACCACAACATCAAGTACTACTCCGACTACCTCTTCACCTACTTCGGCCGCTCCTACGCACTCGTCGTCACCGCCGACGATTCCGTCTCCATCACCGCCAACATCGACGCCGGCATGCCCTGGCGCACCAGCTACGGCGACAACATCGTCTACACCGACTGGCGCCGCGACAACTTCTACTTCGGCATCCAGGAAGCCCTCAACCGCCGCGGCATCAAAGCCACCCGCCTCGGCGTCGAAGACGACACCCTCCCGGTCCTGCTCCGCGACAAACTCCAAGCCGCCTTCCCCGACGCCACCCTCACCGACGTCTCCCAAGCCGCCATGCGCCAACGCATGATCAAGTCCGCCGAGGAAATCGAAGTCATCAAACACGGCGCCCGCATCGGCGACCTCGGCGGCGAAGCCATCAAGGCCGCCATCACCGAAGGCATCACCGAATACGAAGTCGCCCTCATCGGCACCGAAGCCATGGTCCACGAAATCGCCCGCACCTTCCCCGACCAGGAAGTCCGCGACACCTGGGTCTGGTTCCAGTCCGGCATCAACACCGACGGCGCCCACAACTGGGCCACCACCCGCAAACTCCAGCAAGGGGACATCCTGTCCCTGAACTGCTTCCCCATGACCAGCGGCTACTACACCGCCCTGGAACGCACCCTCTTCCTCGGCGAACCCGACGCCCGCTCCCTGGAACTGTGGAACGTCAACGTCGAAGTCCACGAACGCGGCCTGGAACTGATCAAGCCCGGCGCCGTCTGCAAGGACATCGCCGCCGAACTCAACGAGATCTACATCAGCCACGGCCTCCTCGCCAACCGCACCTTCGGCTACGGCCACTCCTTCGGCGTCCTCTCCCACTACTACGGCCGCGAAGCCGGACTGGAACTGCGCGAAGACATCGACACCGTCCTGGAACCCGGCATGGTCGTCTCCATGGAACCCATGATCACCGTCCCCGACGGCCAACCCGGCGCTGGCGGCTACCGCGAACACGACATCCTCGTCATCGACGAAAACGGCGCCGAAAACATCACCAAATTCGGCTACGGCCCCAACAACAACATCATCAACCCCTAACCCCCACCCCACAACCACAGCTGCGGCGGCCAACCCACCCGCCGCAGCTGTGTTTAAACCACGGGCCAGTAAGGAAAGATGGTGTCCATGACTACTTCCGCAGCCACGGCCGGCGCCGGCAACGGCACCTCCGATCCCCGCGGGACGTCCGTGATTGTCAACGCCATTGCCGTGCTGCGCTGTTTTTCAGCGCAGGAGCCGCTCCTGGGCGTGACAGAAATCGCCCAGAGGGTGGGCATGCACAAGAGCAGCGTGTCCCGGATCCTGGCCACCCTGGAGCAGGAAGAGCTGGTGGAGCGGGATCCGGATTCACGCCGCTTTAAGCTGGGCCTGGGGCTGATCGCCGTGGCCGGCCCGCTCCTGGCCGAGCTGGAGGAACGGCGCGCCGCCTATCCGCTGCTGCGCCGGCTGACGGAACAGACGGGCGAAACCAGCGCCCTGATGGTGTGGAACGGCCGCGAATCCATGTGCGTGGAGCAAATCGCCAGCCCCCAGCAGGTCAAGCACACGGCCCCCCTGGGCGCCCGCTACCACGATGCCCTCAGCGCCTCGGTGCAGGTGTTTCTTTCGCAGGAACCGGAAGAGCGGGTGCGCGCCCTGCTCCTCGACGGCACCATCTCCCACCCCGGCCTGGACGACGCCGGGCTCCAGGCCTATCTCCTCCGGCTCGCCGGAGTCGCCCCGCTCGGCTACGCCACCAACTACGGCGAGTCCTCGCTGGACGAGGTGGGCGTAGCGGCCCCGGTCTACGACCACCGAGGCGACCCCGTGGCCGCCGTCCTGATCCCCGCACCCAAATTCCGGGTGTCGCAGGAGCGGCTGCAGACCCTCGGCGAGGCCTGTGCGCGGACGGCGGGCCTGGTCACCAGCCGCCTCGGCGGCTGACGGGCCCGGGCTGCGCGCACATCCACAAATTCCAAGGAGCAAGCATGTTCGAACCGAGGGGCGAAAACGCCTTCGACCACAGCCTTCACGGTGGCACCGCCCCCATCACCATGCAGTGGCACTTCCTGGACGAGCTCCGGCTCCCGGTGGCCGTCCAGACGTGGGAGCTGCCGCCCGGAGGCACCGAGGGCATGCATTCCCACTCCCCGGATGATGCCCCGTTGGAGGAGTTTTACCAGGTATTGGACGGGACCGCCCGCATGCAGCTCGGCGACCAGGTGCACCATCTGGGCCCGGGCGACTCCGTGTACGCACCGTCCGGGGTGGACCACGACCTGGCCAACACCGGCGACGGGATCCTGCGGGTGCTCGTCATATGGGGTGAACCGGGACGTGCGGATTTCTCCGGGTTCGGTTCCGCCAGGGCGGCCCGCGCCCGGCGGCGTGCCGTCCCAACCGGTGTATTGCCCGGCACAACTCCCGCAGTTGCCCGTCGTCCGGACGCCGGCTCGTCTCTAGCGGACGGCTAGGATATGACAAGAAGTTTCCACATAGGAGCATGACCATGCCAGAGGCACTCCGCCACGTATATTTTCTCTCCGATGGAACCGGCATCACCGCCGAAACCCTAGGCAGCACGCTGCTGACACAGTTTCCCCACGGCCGCTTTTACCGCACTACTGTACCGTTCATATCGACCATCGCCAAGGCCAGATCGATCGTCAACGAGATCGACCAGATGGCGCTGCGGGACGAAGCGCCATTGGTGTTCTCCACAGCGGTTGATGAAAATATTCGCAACGAATTGGCCAAGTGCAAGGGGGTCCTGGTGGACCTGATCGGCGCGCATGTACCGGTATTGGAGAAGGCACTTCACACCAAAGCCAGCCATCAGGCCGGCCAGGCACATGGCTTGGGAAACGCGTTGAGATACCAGTCGCGGATGTTGGCCGTTGAGTACGCGATGGAGCATGACGACGGCCAAAGCCTGCGTGCACTGGAAAAGGCGGAGGTCATCCTCATCGCACCATCGCGTTGCGGCAAGACTCCCAGCACCATGTTCCTGGCCCTGCAGCACGGGGTCTATGCGGCCAACTTCCCGCTCGTGGACGAGGATTTTCCCGGGAACACCCTGCCGGAACCCCTGCGGCCCTACAAAACCAAGTGTTTCGGCCTGACGTCCAACCCCATGCGCTTGAGCCAGGTCCGGACCGAACGTCGGCCCGGCTCGGACTACGCGTCCCTGCGGCAATGCGGAATCGAACTGCGCAGCGCAGAACGCATGTACGCGACGCACGACATCCCGCATCTGAATTCCGCCAGCATGTCCGTGGAGGAAATCTCGGCGGTGATTCTGGAAAGGATGGGATTACGGCATTAGCTGTTGCCCGGCCCCGGCTGCCGCAACTGGAGCGACGACCGGAAAGTGTGATGCAGTACATGGCCAGCCCGTCCCCTTCGCTGCGAAGATGGACCGAAGTGGTTGCCCAACAGACAACCACGATTTATATTCAAGGAGCACTGACAATGACGACAGACATCCTCTGGTTTTCCGAACTTGGCCTAAAAGATCTGGACCGGGTTGGCGGCAAGAACGCGTCCCTGGGAGAGATGGTAGGGAACCTGACCGGCGCCGGGGTGAAGGTTCCGGACGGATTTGCCACGACGGCGGATGCCTACCGGCGGTTTTTGCGTGAAACCGGCGTTGAGGCGAAGATTGCTGGAATCTTGGCTGATCTGGACACCGAGGACGTCCGGGCGCTGGCCGAGGCCGGGTCCGCCATCCGCAACGCCATTGTGGACACGCCCTTTCCGGTGGATCTTGAGGCGCAGCTGCGCGCCGCCTACGACCAGCTTGTGGCAAAACACGGCGGTTCCACCGAGCTTTCCTGGGCGGTTCGGTCCAGTGCGACCGCCGAAGACCTCCCGGACGCATCCTTTGCCGGGCAGCAGGAGACCTTCCTCAATGTCCGCGGCATCGAGAACATCCTAGCGGCGGTCAAGGACGTTTTTGCCTCGCTCTACAACGACCGCGCCATCGCCTACCGTGTGCACCACAAGTTTGAACATCTGGACGTGGCCCTGTCGGCGGGCATCCAACGGATGGTCCGTTCCGACGTGGGGGCAGCAGGGGTCATGTTCACCATGGACACCGAGTCGGGTTTCCAGGATGCGATTTTTGTGACCTCCTCGTACGGATTGGGCGAGGCAGTGGTCCAGGGGGCCGTAAACCCGGACGAGTTCTACGTTTACAAGGAGGCGCTCAAAGCCGGCCGTCCGGCCATCCTCAAACGAGGCTTGGGGGACAAGGCGCTGACCATGGCCTACACGGACAGCGAGGAAGTCGGCCACACCATTGAACTGGTTGCCACCGATCCGAAGCTGCGGCGCCGCTTCAGCATTACGGACGACGACGTCCAGCAGCTCGCGCGCCATGCCTTGGCGATTGAGGAGCACTACGGCCGTCCCATGGACATCGAGTGGGGCAAGGACGGCCTGGACGGCGAGCTGTACATCCTGCAGGCCCGGCCCGAAACGGTGGTGTCACGCCAGTCGGCGGGCGAGCTTTCGCGTTATCGGCTGGAGGGGACCGGGAAGGTGCTCACGGAGGGCCGTGCGATCGGCCAGCGGATCGGTGCGGGACCTGTGCGCATCCTGTCCTCCATTGACCAGATGGCGGAATTTGAGACTGGCGACGTGCTGGTGGCGGATATGACGGATCCTGACTGGGAACCGATCATGAAGCGCGCCTCGGCCATCGTCACCAACCGCGGCGGGCGGACCTGCCACGCGGCGATCATTGCCCGTGAACTGGGCATCCCGGCGGTGGTGGGCACCGGCGATGCCAGTGTGGCGCTGGCCGAGGGAACCAATGTGACGGTTTCCTGCGCCGAGGGGGAAGCCGGCTTCATCTATGCGGGGCTCTTGGCGTTCCGGGTGGAGGTGACCGAACTGGACAGCCTGCCTGAAGCGCCGGTCAAGGTCATGATGAACGTCGGAACCCCCGAGCAGGCTTTCACCTTCGCCCAGTTGCCCAACCATGGCGTGGGGCTCGCCAGGCTGGAATTCATCATCAACAGGCAGATCGGCATCCATCCGAAGGCGCTGCTGAATCCGGCGGACCAGCCCGCCGACGTCGCGGAGGTCATCCAGGAGCGGATCGCCGCCTATGACGGCCCGCTGGACTACTACGTCAAGCGCCTGTCCGAAGGTGTCGCCACGATTGCTGCGGCATTCGCCCCGGAGCCCGTCATTGTGCGCATGTCCGACTTCAAATCCAACGAGTACGCAAACCTTGTGGGTGGCCCCGCCTATGAACCGAACGAGGAGAACCCGATGCTCGGTTTCAGGGGCGCCTCGCGCTACCTTGAACCGTCATTTAGGGACTGCTTCGACCTGGAGTGCCAGGCCCTGGCCTATGTGCGCAACGAGATGGGCCTGACAAACGTCAAGCTGATGATCCCCTTCGTCCGGACGTTGGAGGAAGGCCGGGGCGTCATCGAGCTGCTGGCACAAAACGGGCTCCGCCGCGGGGAAAATGACCTGGAAGTGGTCATGATGTGCGAGCTGCCCTCCAACGCCCTGTTGGCCGACGAGTTCCTGGAGATCTTTGATGGCTTCTCCATCGGCTCCAATGACTTGACGCAGCTGACCCTCGGCTTGGACCGGGACTCCGCGATTGTGGCGGCCAGCTTTGACGAGCGGAACGCGGCCGTCAAGAAACTGCTCAGCATGGCCATCCGGGCGTGCAAGGCCAAGGGAAAGTACGTGGGCATCTGCGGGCAGGGGCCAAGCGACCACCTCGATCTGGCCGAATGGCTTGTAGCTGAGGGCATCGATTCCATCTCGCTCAATCCGGACACGGTCGTGGAGACGTGGCTTCAGCTCGCCTCCATGGCCCCGGCGGTCTAGACACTAGACGACAATGGCTGCCCCGTTCCACGGAACGGGGCAGCCATTGTCAGGGACCAAGCAGCTCGCACGCCTCGTCGACGGTATCCACCACGTGCACCTTCTCGGCCATGGCCCGGCCGTTGGCCAGCGCCGACAGCAGCGCCCGGACGGGCAGTTCCTCTTCCCAGTGCCGGCGCCCCACGAGGACCATGGGCGCCACGGCTTCCTCCGCCGCATAATAGTTCTCGCACGCGTCCTGGAAGATTTCCTGGACGGTGCCGGCCGCACCCGGCAGGAAGATGATGCCGCCGCCGGAGCGGGCCAGCAGCATGGCCTCCCGGATCGAGTTGGCGAAATATTTGGCAATGCGGGTGGCGAACAGGTTGGGAGGTTCGTGGCCGTAAAACCAGGTGGGGATGCCCAGGCTGTCCGCCCCGCCTGGGAAGTCGTCGAGCACCCGGCCCGCGGCCCGCGCCCAGGCGGTGATGGACGGCCGGAAGCCGGGGACGGCGGCCAGGGTGCGCAGCGCGCTCCTCAGCGCGCCGGCGTCGTACGCGGAGAGATATGCACCCAGGTTGGCGGCCTCCATGGCGCCGGGGCCGCCGCCCGTGGCCACCATGAAACCCCGGGCCGCCAGCGTCCTGCCCAGTTGTGCCGCCTGAGCGTAGCCGGCACTGCCGCGCGCCGCGGCGTGCCCGCCCATGACGCCCGCCACGGGCTTACCGGCCGAGGCGCAGTCGTCCAGGAATCCGTCCAGGACAGCGGAGATGGCATGGTCGTGCATGGCGGTGGCGAGCGTCGCATCCAGTGCCCGGCCGTGTCCGTCCTGCAGCGTCCACTGGTAGATTTGCGCGTCCGGGACGGCCTCGTACTCGGTCCCGGCAATGCCGGCATACAGCTCGGCGGCCGTGTAAAGGCGCCCGCGGTAGGTGCTGAACGGGATGTTGGGAAGCGTGGGGAAGATCAGCGCCCCGCGCGCCCTCAGCGCTTCCTCGATCCCCTCTGCAAAGCGGCAGCCCATGAAAATGGCGCCCGACGCCCGCATTCCCGCCAGCTCTACGGAGCGGAGCCGCAGGTCCACGGATTGGAAGTGCCAGCCGTGCATGGAGGTGGCGCCGCGCGCCAGCAGGGCGTCGAAGCCGTCCAGGCCGTCGACGTCCACGGTCCGGTTGCGCGGGGCGCGTGGTGCTTTCACGCCTTTAGCTTAGCCACGCCGTCGTGCCTGCCGGGCACACTGGAACCGGTACGGTGGTAGAGACTGTTTTTCCCATACGTTTTCCATGCCCGACGCCGGCAGCCGGCTTGGGTGCCAAACCCGCGCTGCCGTCCCGACCTCCAGGAGCCCCCATGAACGAAATCACCACCGCCGACGTACTTGCCGCCGATCCGGGCGTGCAGATCATCGACGTCCGCGAGGGCGACGAGCTCGCCACCGGCATGATCGCCGGCGCTGTGCACCTGCCGTCCGGATCCGTGCTGGAACGCGCCGGCGAACTGGACAGTTCGCGCCGCGTCATTGCCGTCTGCCACGGCGGCGGGCGCAGCGGCCGCGTGGCCGCCGCCCTCACCGAACTGGGCTACGACGCCGACACCCTGGTGGGCGGCATGAGCAACTGGGCGGCCGAAGGCCTGCCGATGGTGGCGCCGGAGTAGGGTTCCGCTGGTTGGGCCCCGGAGTCAGGCCGGGCTGAACGCGTTGCGGAACGCGGCCAGCGCGGTGTCGCTGTCGCCTTGGGCCCACGCCTCCATGCCGACCGTGCCGTCATAGCCGGCGTCGGCGAGCGCGCGGTATACGGCGGCGTAGTTGATCTCACCGGTGCCTGGCTCGCACCGCCCGGGCACGTCCGCCACCTGGACCTCGCCAAGGTGCGGCAGCGATGAACGGACCAGTTCGACGAGGTCCCCCTCCCCCATTTGGGCATGGTAAAGGTCAAGCATCATCTTCACATTGGGGTGCCCGGCCGCCTCCACGAGGGTCCGGGTGTCCTTGGCGCGCGCCAGCGGAATGCCCGGGTGGTCCAGGATGGTGTTGAGATTTTCCAGGCAGAACGTCACGCCGTGCCGGGCTCCGAACGCGCCGAGGCGTTCCAGGGTGCGCACGCCGGTCAGCCACATCTGCCCCGTGGCACGGAAAACAGGGCGGGCGGCGTGGCCGTCCATCAGCTCGGCCGAATGGACCACCATGCGCGGAATGCCCAGCTCCAATGCTGTGGGGATGAGCCCGGCGGCGGTCCGGACCACGTCGTCGCAGCTGTCCGGGTCCACCACGCTGCCGGCTGAATATCCCGTCATGGAGGAAAACACGGCACCCGTGGCCTTGAGCGCCGCGACGTCCTTGCTCCGTGAGTCCCACAGTTCGACGTCGAAGCCGGCGGCATGGATTTTGCGCACCCGCTCCCCAACGGCAGCGACGTGAAGACCATTTCCGCGCAGACGGCCAGGCGCATCAGGCACCTGCCGCGTTCCTCGAAGCGGCGATGCCCGACGCAGCACCGGCGGCGGCCGAGATCTTCGGTGCCGGCGCGACGACAGCAGGCAGCCCCGACTGCACGGACTCAATGCAGGCCAGCGCCATGGCCAGGGCGCGCCGCGCGTCCGTGCCGACCGGCGTGGCGCCGTCCGGCGCCGGGGTCCCAGCGATGGTGGCGGCGAAATCGGCGAGTTCGTCCGTATAGGCCTGCTTGAACAGTTCCACGTTCAGCCGAGGGGTAGCGGCGGAGAGGCCCTCAGCCGTGTAGCGCCGGGCAGCGGTTTCCGTGCTCCGGCCCGCCTGAACCATGCCCTTGGAGCCGAACACCTCACCGCGGACGTCGTAGCCGTAGAGCGCACTGAAATTCGCCTCGGCCACGGCAATGGCGCCATTGCTGTACCGGATGGTCACCACGGCGGTGTCCAGGAGGCCTTGTTCCTTGATTCCAGGCTCCACCAGGGCGTCGGCCACGGCGTAGACCTCCACGGGCTCGGCACCGGCATTGAACCAGTTCAGGGTGTCGAAGTCGTGGATCAGGGTCTCCATGAAGATGGTCCACGGCGGGGTCTTGGCCGCGCCGGGGATGCTGCCGGTGCCGGGGTCCCGCGTCAGGGAGCGCAGCAGCTGCGGCCGGCCCACGATGCCGCCGGCAATGTCCGCCTTGGCGGCCAGGAAATCGTCGGCAAAGCGCCGGTTGAAGCCTACCTGGAAGTGCACGCCCGCTGCGGCCACGTCGGCCAGCGCCGCATCCAGCTCGGCCAGGGACAGGCCTGCTGGCTTCTCGCAGAAGACGTGCTTCCCGGCCTTGGCAGACTGGGAAATGAGTGGGGAATGGAACCTGGCCGGGCTGGCGATGACAACGCCGTCAATGGCGGGGTCGTCAAACAGGTCCGCCGGATCGGCGCCCACCTTGGCCACTCCGAGCCGGGAGCCCAGCTCCTGTGCCGCCGCGGTCGCTGGGTCCGCGATTGCCTCGAGCACGACGCCGGGCAGCCGGCGAGCGATGGTCTCGGCGTGGAAGGCGCCCATCCAGCCCGCGCCAATAAGACCCAGGCGCACTGCCGGGGCACGCGGGATGGATGATTCTTGCAGATATGCCATTGGAGGTCTCCGTTCCAGTTGACTTGCTGGCCGGCGTGTTGGCCACATGGTTTGTGTTGGGAAGCACCAGCTGGATTCGCCCTCTTGCCAGGCGCCGGGCACGTGCTCCGTGGCGGCGCTTCGGCCGGCCCGCTCCCCCGGGATGGCGCCGGATTTCATCCGTCACCTCCATGGTAAGGGCCGGTCCGGCCAGGGTCCGCTCCGCAGCCGAGGCCCCGCCGACGACCGCCGCCGGGCCGGTCGCCGAGTGCAGCGGTTTTTAGCGGGGCGTCTGCCCGGTGGTTTCGGCGACCTCAGCCTGGACCTGATCCACGAGTTCGCCGTGGCCGCCCATGGCCTCGAGTTCGTGGGCCAGTTCCGCGAGTTCGGCGCCGCCTGCCATCTGGGCGGTCAGTTCCTCCAGCGTGATGTCCTTCTTGTCGTAGTAGCCGATCGACTTGCCACGCTTGAGCAGCAGGAACCTGTCCCCGACGGGGTAGGCGTGGTGTGGGTTGTGGGTGATGAAGATGACGCCGAGTCCGCGGTCGCGGGCCTGGAGGATGTAGCGCAGCACCACCCCGGACTGCTTCACGCCAAGTGCGGCCGTGGGCTCGTCGAGGATCAGCGCCTTCGCCCCGAAGTGGACGGCACGGGCAATGGCCACACACTGCCGCTCCCCGCCGGAGAGCTGGCCAACGGGCTGTTCGACGTCGCGCAGGTCGATCCCCATTTGGGCCAGTTCGCTCTTGGTGACCTCCTTCATCCGCTTGACGTCCAGGCGCCTGAACGGCCCCCGCCCGATGGTGATTTCCGAGCCGAGGAAGAAGTTGCGCCAGATCGGCATCAGCCCCACCACGGCCAGATCCTGGTAAACGGCCGCAATGCCGGCGTCCAGCGCCTCGCGGGGGCTGCCCAGCCTGCGCTCCTCCCCCATGATCTTGAAGGTCCCCTCGTCGTGCTGGTGCAGGCCGGCGATGATCTTGATCAGCGTCGACTTGCCCGCCCCGTTGTCGCCCAGGACGCAGGTGACCCGGCCCATGTCCACGGCCATGGTCACCTCCGTCAGGGCGATGATGTTCCCGTAGTGCTTGCCCACCGCCTCCAGCTCCATCAGGTGCACGGGCGTGTGGGTCAGTGTGTCCTTCTCGTGCTGCAAAAGGGTCTCCTGGTCAATGTCGGGTCCTGCGCCGTGGGCTCCGGTCCCAGCGCCCCCGGGGCCGTGCTTGGCAGTTTCGTTGGAAGTCATGTCGTTGGAAGCCATTGTCTCTTCGTCCCTACTTGCTGTCCGCGCGGCGTTTGACGATCAGGTTCACGATGGTGGCCAGCAGCAGCATCAGGCCCAGGAAGAACTTGAACCAGTCCGGGTTCCACTGCGCGTAGACGATGCCCTTGTTGGCCATGCCGAAGATGAACGCGCCGATGGCGCCGCCAATGGCGGAGCCGTAGCCGCCGGTGAGCAGGCAGCCGCCAATCACCGCGGCGATGATGTACAGGAATTCGTTGCCGATCCCCTCACCGGACTGTACGGCGTCGAATGCGAACAGGTTGTGCATGCCCAGGACCCAGCCGCAGAAGCCGACGCCCATGAACAGGCCGATCTTCGTCCACCTGACCGGCACGCCGACGGCGCGGGCGGCGTTGGCGTCGCCGCCGACGGCGAAGATCCAGTTCCCGACTCGCGTGCGCAGCAGCAGCCAGGAGGTAATGGCCACCAGGATGATCCAGATGAACACCGGGGACTTGATATCCACGCCGGCAATGATGAAGTCATTGGAGAAAACGGCCTGGGCCGAGGCGAAGCCGTCCATGGTGGCGATGGACGGGGTGGCGACGCTGCCGCCAATCAGACGGGTCAGCGCCAGGTTCAACCCGGTTAGCATCAAGAAGGTGGCCAGGGTGACGATGAAGCTGGGCAGCTTGGTCTTCATCAGGATCCAGCCGTTGACGAATCCAATGGTCAGCGAGACCACCAGGGCCAGGCCCACCCCGATCCACACGTTCGTGGAGAAGTACCAGCTGAACAGGGATGCCGTCAGGGCCGAGCTGATCACGGCCACGCCGGCGGAGAGGTCGAACTCCCCGCCAATCATCAGCAGGGCCACACCCACGGCCATGATGCCGATGGTCGAGGAACCGTAGAGCACGGTGGCGAAGGAGTTCGCCTGCAAAAACACCGGCGCCACGATGGAAAAAAAGATAAAGAGGACGATGGCGCCCACCAGGGCGCCGATCTCGGGCCGGCCCAGCAGGTTCGCCACCATACTGCGCCTGCCGACGCGTTCATCAAGGGCCGGCGGGGGCTTTATGAGCGTTGTCATGAGTTTCTCCTGTCTTGCCCGGGTCCGCGGGTGCACCCCGCGGACCCGGAGGCAAGCCATCCTTAGCGGATGCCTTCCTTGGCGAACTTGAGAATCGCCGGGGCGTTGGTCTTGTCGACGATGGCCGGCCCCGTCAGCACGGGCCGCCCGCCGCCAACCTTGAAACCGCCACGGTAGTTCTGCCACAATGCGTCCACGGAGTCGTAACCCTGCAGCCACGGCTGCTGGTCAACCGTGAACTCAACCTTGCCGTCGATGATCGACTGGATCAGCTCGGCGTTGAGGTCGAAGGAGACGACCTTGACCTTGCCGGCCAGGTTCAGGGACGTCACTGCCTTGACAATGGTGGCCGTGAACGGCGCACCCAGTCCTACGATGGCGTCTGCGCTTGGGGTCGACTGCAGCTTGGCGGTGACCGTCGAGGACACCTGGGTCATGTCCGTGCCCTGCACATAGAGGATCTCAGTTCCCGGCACCTTGGTCTTGACGCCGGCGCACCGGGCTTCCAGGGACACGTTGCCCTGCTCGTGGATCACGCAGATCGGGTGTTTTATGCCCTCCTCCGCAAGCTTCGTTCCCACGGCGGCACCGGCGACGCTTTCATCCGAGCCAAAGTGCGTGAAGGCGCCGACGCTTTGGAACACGTCCCCACCGGAGTTCAGGCTGACCACCGGGATGCCAGCGGCTTCGGCCTTTTTTAGCACATCCCTGAGCGCATCGGGCTTGGCCAGGGTCACGGCGATGCCGGCCACCTTTTGGTCGATGGCCTGCTGGACGAGCTGAGCCTGCCGGCCGCCGTCGGGGTCGGAGGTGTACAGCAGGTCAACATTGTCCTTCGTGGCCGCCTCCTGGGCGCCCTTGCGGACGATGTCCCAGAACGTGTCGCCCGGGCCGGCGTGGGTGATGAGCGCGATCTTAATGCTCGGCGTGGTGGCCACCTGTCCGCCACTGCCGCCGCCGGCTGCGGTTTCGGCGGGGCGCCCGCCTGAACTTGAACAAGCGCTCAATGCGAGCATCGGCACGATGGCGGCAACTACGGCCAGCCTTTGCCAGGAAATCCTTTTCACTTGCAGTCTCCTTCTTGGGACTCATGCCGGAGCATCGTTGCCCGGCCAGTAAATTCCGCTACCTAGATCATCGTGACGAGAATCACTAAAGTCAATAGTTTGTCCTGACATTAGGATGTTTTAACGTGGATTTGTGGCCTTTTCGTGATTGTTACGGTCCACAACGCCTGCGCAACACCATCGAGGCTATACCTCACCCCGCACCACGTGGCAGTACGACGCCGGGCCGTCACCCTTCGTGCGAAAGGTGACGGCCCGGCGTCGTACTTGGATGGGGCTTGGGAGCTACCCGTTGAACCCGGCGGGGTGCGGGCCAGTGCGCCCGTCGCGCTCCAGGGCGTCGACCGCGGCAAGCTCGGCATCCGTCAGCGCGAAGTCGAGGATGTCCAGGTTTTCCGCTATGCGCGACGGCGTAACGGACTTGGGGATGATGACCCGGCCCTGCTGCAGGTGCCAGCGCAGGATGACCTGCGCCGGCGTACGGCCGTGGGCCGCGGCGATGTCGGTGATGGCGGTCTCGCTGAGCACGCCGCCCTGGGCCAGCGGGCTCCACGCCTCGGTGGCGATGCCGTGCGCGGCGTTGAAGTCCGCGATGGTGCGCTGCTGCAACGCCGGGTGGAGCTCTATCTGGTTGACGGCCGGGACGATTCGGCCCGCGTCCAGGATGCGCTGCAGGTGCTCGGGCAGGAAGTTGGAAACGCCGACAGCCCTCACGCGGCCCTCGGCCAGCAACTCTTCCAGGGCCCTCCAGGATTCCAGGAAAGCATCCGTTGCCGGGGCCGGCCAATGGATCAGGAACAGGTCCAGGTAGTCCAGGCCCAGTTTTTGCAGGCTGGAGTCATACGCGGCCAAGGCCGAGTCGAAGCCGAGATCCTCGATCCACAGCTTGGACGTGACAAACAGTTCCTCCCGAGCAATTCCGGAGGCGGCCAGGGCGCGGCCCACGCCGGCCTCGTTGCCATAAATCGCGGCGGTGTCGATGCTGCGGTATCCGGCGGCCAGGGCGAGTGATACCGCGGTCTCGGTCTCGGCGTCGGGCACCTGGAAGACGCCGTAGCCGATTTGGGGCATTTCCACGCCGTTGTTCAGGGTGATGGTGTTTTGTGTTGCCGCGGTGCTCATAATTTCTCCTTGAATGGACGTTTGGAAAGTGGCTGGCCGGGAATTGGCTGGTCAGGCGTTGGCCGGAAGGGCGGCAGACTTGGCGTTCACGGCGGCAAAGGTGCGCTCCTGACGGCGGTTGTCCGCGGCGGCCACGGCCATCACGACCAGCCCCAGCACCGTCAGGCCCGCGCCGGCCCAGATGGGTGAGGTGTAGCCAAGTCCCGCCGTGATCGCGACGCCGCCCAGCCAGGCGCCTAGGGCGTTGCCCATGTTGAAGGCGCCAATGTTGGCGCCCGAGGCCAGGGTGGGTGCGGAGGAGGCGTGTTTCATGACGCGCATCTGCAGGCCCGGGACGGTGGCAAAGCCGAAGCCGCCCATGAGGAACAGCGCCGCAACTGTCATGACCTGGCTGGTGGCGGTCAGGGCAAACAGGACCAGGATGACGGCCAGGACCGAGATCACCACCAGGAGCGTCTTGTCCACGTTGCGGTCCGCAGCCTTGCCTCCGACCGTGTTGCCAATGAACAGGCCAACCCCGAACAGGACCAGCAGCCATGGCACGGTGGTGGCCGCGAATCCGCTGACCTCCGTCAACGTAAAGGCGATGTAGGTGAAGGCTCCGAACATGCCGCCGTAGCCCAGAATGGTGACAGCGATCGAGAGCCAAACCTGGCGTGACTTGAACGCACGCAGTTCCCCGCGCAGTCCGGCAGGTTCCTCAGTCCGGGCGATGTTCGGGACGAGTGCCAGAATGCCGATCAGCGCGATGACGCCAATGACCGTGATGGCCCAGAAGGTGGCGCGCCAGCCGGCGTGCTGGCCCAGCAGGGTGCCAAAGGGGACGCCGAGCACGTTCGCCACGGTCAGCCCGGTGAACATGATGGCAATCGCTCCGGCCTTCTTGTTCGGGGCCACCATGTCGGATGCAACCACGGCACCGATTCCAAAGAAAGCGCCGTGACACAGTGCGGCGATGATGCGCCCGGCCATCATCACCGCGTAATCCGGCGCAATTGCGGAGATCAGATTGCCGGCGATGAACAGCAGCAAAAGGCTGGCGAGCACCGGCTTGCGGGGCAGCCTGGTGACGGCCGCGGTGACCAGCAGCGCGCCCACCACCACCGTGAGGGCATAGCCGGAGATGAGCCAGCCCGCCGTGGCTTCGCTGACATGGAAGTCGGCCGCCACTTCCGGAAGCAGCCCCATGATGACGAACTCTGTCAGTCCTATGCCAAAGCCGCCAACGGCCAGGGCTATCAGGCCAAGAGGCATGATTCTCCTTAGAAAACTTGGTTGTGGGATATATGCGGCGTAAGCTCGTAATTGCAGGCGCTGTATATATTGTTGCACAAGCAACTATGACGCGCAAGCAACTACTTTTGCTGTGTGCCGATGGGCGGCTCCTCAGGAAGGAAATCAAATGGGCATCAGGGACGACGCCTTGGAAATCAGGACCCAGGGCTGGCGGACGCTTGCCGCCCTGCACGGCATGATCGAGGCGGGGCTGGAAAAGGCGCTGCAGGCCGGGGCGCAACTGTCAGTGGTGGAATTCACGGTCTTGGACGCCTTGAACCGGCAGGACGGCTGGCACATGCGCATGCAGCAGCTGGGCCGCGCAACCGCGCTGAGCCCCAGCGCCACCACCCGCCTGGTCAACCGCCTGGAGGACCGCGGGCTGCTCACGCGCATCCTGTGCCAGGACGACCGACGCGGCATCTACACCGAGCTGACGGAGTCCGGCTCCGCTCTGCTGCACCGGGCCCGGCCGGTCCACGATGAAGCGCTTGAATGCGCCCTGGCCGAGGCGGAACAGCTCCCCGAACTGGCGCAGCTGGTCCAGGCCCTCCCCCAACTCCACGCGGGCGTCACCAGCCGTTAGGCCAAGCTCGACGCCGGCCCCGGAGGCAGTCCGGATGTCGAAACGGAGATTCGAGCCCGATATATCGGCCTCAATAGTCCGTTTCGGCATCCGGAGCCCCTGGACCCACAAAAAAGCGCGGCCGCTGCACCGGTTGTCCGGTGCGGCGGCCGCGCTCAGCGGCAGAATTACAGTGCTGCGTAGACTTCGCGCAGCAGCGTGGCGGTCTCGGACGGCGTCTTGCCAACCTTGACCCCGGCAGCCTCAAGTGCTTCCTTCTTGGCCTGGGCCGTACCCGCGGAGCCGGAGACGATGGCGCCTGCGTGGCCCATGGTCTTGCCCTCGGGCGCGGTGAAGCCGGCAACGTAGCCAACTACGGGCTTCGTGACGTGCGCCTTGATGTACTCGGCCGCGCGCTCTTCGGCGTCGCCACCGATCTCGCCGATCATGACGATGGCCTTGGTCTCGGGGTCCGCCTCGAACGCAGCCAGGGCGTCGATGTGCGTGGTGCCGATGACGGGGTCGCCACCGATGCCGATCGCTGTGGAGAAGCCCAGGTCGCGCAGCTCGTACATCATCTGGTAGGTCAGGGTGCCGGACTTGGACACCAGGCCGATGGGGCCCTTGACGGTGATGTTGTTCGGCGTGATGCCGACCAGCGCCTCGCCGGGGGTGATGATGCCGGGGCAGTTCGGGCCGATGATGCGGGTGACCTGCTTGCCGGAGGCGTCAACCTTGGACTGGGCCAGGGCCCAGAACTCGGCCGAGTCCTGCACGGGCACGCCTTCGGTAATGACAACCACCAGCGGCACGCCGGCTTCGATGGCCTCAACGACGGCGTCCTTGGTGAAGGCCGGGGGAACGAACACGATGGAGACGTCGGCGCCGGTCTCGGCGACGGCCTCTGCCACGGTGCCGTAAACGGGCAGTTCAACATTGCCGTGGACAACCTTGGTGCCGGCCTTGCGTGCGTTCACGCCGCCAACAACCTGGGTGCCGGCCTTGAGCATGAGTGCGGTGTGCTTGGTGCCTTCGCCGCCGGTGATGCCCTGGACGATGACCTTGGAGTCTTTGTTCAAGAAGATAGACATAGTTTTCCAGACCTCTACTTCGAAGCGTTGGCGAGTTCGGCGGCCTTGTCGGCGCCCTCGTCCATCGTGGCGGCCAGGGTGACCAGCGGGTGGTTGGCCTCGTTGAGGATGCGGCGGCCTTCCTCAACATTGTTGCCGTCGAGACGGACAACCAGGGGCTTGTTGGCAGCGGACCCCAGCTCGGCCAGTGCGCCGACAATGCCCTTAGCGACGGCGTCACAGGCGGTGATGCCGCCGAAGACGTTGACAAACACGCTCTTGACCTGGGGGTCGTTGAGGATGACGTCCAGGCCGTTGGCCATGACCTCGGCGGACGCTCCACCGCCAATGTCCAGGAAGTTGGCGGGCTTGACGCCGCCATGGTTTTCGCCAGCGTAGGCAACAACATCCAGCGTCGACATGACCAGGCCGGCACCGTTTCCGATGACGCCAACTTCGCCGTCGAGCTTGACGTAGTTCAGGCCGGCTTCCTTGGCCTTGGCTTCCAGCGGGTCAGCTGCAGCGGCGTCTTCGAGCTCGGCGTGGTGCGGGTGGCGGAAGTCGGCGTTCTCATCGATGGTGACCTTGCCGTCCAGGGCCAGGATGTCCCCGGCGCCGGTGCGTACCAGCGGGTTGACCTCAACGAGCGTGGCATCTTCCTTTTCGAAGACGTCCCACAGCTTCATGATGGTCGCGGCCACCTTGGGGGCCAGCTCGGCACTGAAACCTGCGGTGGCGACAATTTCGTCAGCCTTCGCCGCATCGATGCCGACGGCCGGATCAACGGCCACGCGTGCCAGCGCCTCGGGGCGCTCCACGGCCAGGACCTCGATCTCCACGCCACCTTCCACCGAGCACATGGCCAGGTAGTTGCGGTTGGACCGATCCAGCAGGACGGAGAAGTAGAACTCCTCGGCGATGTCTGCACCTTGGGCGATCATGACCGTGTTAACGGTGTGGCCCTTGATGTCCATGCCAAGAATCGCGGTGGCGTGCTCGAACGCCTCATCGGCAGTCTTGGCGACCTTGACGCCGCCGGCCTTGCCGCGGCCACCGACCTTCACCTGTGCCTTGACGACGGTGACGCCGCCAATCTTCTCGGCTGCTGCCTTTGCTTCTTCAGGGGTGTGCGCCACGATGCCGGCCAACACGGGAACTCCGTGAGCCTCAAACATGTCGCGCGCCTGGTATTCAAACAGGTCCACGGATTTGTGTCCTTCTACGTCGAAGTAGTAATCATGGGGTGCAAAACCCCTTTTCACACACTACCGCCTTGCCAGACAAGCACATATTTTCACTTGGCACCACAGCGTTGGGGGTTATTCCAGTCACAAAAGTGCCGCCCCGCACAGCCTCCCCGCACGACGCCGTGTCCCGGCCCCAGCCGCCTCAGCCGGCTTTGGCGGTGGTCACCTTGGGCGTCGCTGCCGATGCGGGACTGGCCGCCTTGTGCCCGGGGCCAAAGAGCTCGTACTTCTCGGCGGCGGCAAAGAACCCAAGCCCGGTGGCCAGATTGGCGCACGCCACGCCGTCGTCCATGGGTGCGCAGCGGTAGCCCTCGGCCTCCATGGCCCTGCCCTGTTCCAGGACCGGGATCTGGGACATCACTTCGCTGGCTGTTCCATCGGTGCCGAAGGAAGCCTCCACCGCCGTGGCGCCTGCCCGGCAGCCGCCGTAGCCCACCTTGTCCGGGGACAGCAGCGCCGTGCCGCCGAGGTAGCCGATGGAGGTGCCGGCGCAATCGTCCGTCACGTCCTTCGCGGACGGATCCGGGTAGCTTGCCAGTTCGCAGTTCACCACGGGGATGGTGGGGGCCTTGGCGTTGGCCGCGTCGCCGTAGTTATTCGGTTCCCACGGCTGGTTCAGGTTGCCGGCCCGTGAGGTGGTGAAGACGCAGGCAATGTTGCGGGAGTCCGTGACAAATTGCGGCAGCGTGCCGGACGCGGCACCGTCCGTGGGCTTGTCCACCGGCGTGGCCTTGAGCCGGTCAACGTAGCTGGGCTGACCGGCGGCCGGGGTGCTGGCGGGCGCCGGCTCCTCGGTGGGGACGGTGATGCAGCCCGAAAGCGCCAGGCACACCAAGGCGCAGACCAGCGTCAGCAGGGCTGCCGGCCGCCCGCCCCGGTTCAGTTTTCCACCTTCGTCAGGGGTGCGTATCGCAGCAGCAGCCGCTTCTCGCCAATGCTGAACTGCACCGTGGCCACGGTTTTATCCCCGGCACCCTGCACGGCCGAGACTGTCCCGTCGCCAAACGCCGTGTGGTTGACAGTGTCCCCGACACCGACGGAGATGACTTCCTTTTGCGGCTGCACCCTGCCGGCGGCGGCCCGGGCGGAGATGCTCGGCGGCAGCTGGCCGGAGTCGCGACCGCCCACGGCCGAGCCGGCCCCCCAGGAGGACCCGGAGTACCGGCTGGTACCAAAGCCGCCGCCGATGGGCGGGGTCATGCGGGCCATTCCCTCGCGCTTCCATTCGATCAGCTCGGCCGGCACCTCTTCGATGAACTGGCTGGCCGGGTTGTACTGGCTCTGTCCCCAGAGGCTGCGGACCTCGGACCGGGTCAGGTACAGGCGCTTGCGGGCACGGGTCAGCCCCACGTAGGCAAGGCGGCGTTCCTCGGCCAGCTCCTTCGGGTCGGTGGCCGAACGCGAGTGCGGGAAGATCCCGTGCTCCATGCCGGTCAGGAACACGACCGGGAATTCCAGCCCCTTGGCCGTGTGCAGGGTCATGAGCGTCACCACGCCCAGCCGCTTGGCCTCGGCCACGGCCGCCGCGGCCTCCGCCTCGGAGCCGCCCGGCGCATCCGGGATCTGGTCAGCATCCGCCACCAGCGACACCTGCTCCAGAAACTCCCCGAGCGTCCCCTCGGGGTTGTCCTTTTCAAATTCACGCACGACGGCGACCAATTCCGCCAGGTTTTCCACGCGCGACTCATCCTGCGGGTCCGTGGAGTTCCGCAGCGTCTCCAGGTAACCCGACTGTTCCAGCACCGCCTCCAGCGACGTGGCCGGGCCGGAGCTGGCGGCCACCTCGCCGAGATCGCCCATCATTTTGGCAAAGATATTGACGGCATTGAGCGAGCGGGTAGCCATGCCGGGGGCCTCATCCGCCCGGGCCAGGGCGGCGGAAAAGGAGATCCTCTCGCGTTCGGCCAGCGACGCGAGGGCGCCCTCGGCGCGGTCGCCGATCCCGCGCTTGGGCTCGTTGAGAATCCTGCGCATGTTCACGTCGTCGTCCGGGTTGACCAGGGCGCGCAGGTAGGCCAGCGCGTCCTTGATCTCCTTGCGCTCGTAGAAGCGGGTGCCGCCCACCACCCGGTAGGGCAGGCCGGTGCGGACCAGGATGTCCTCGATGGCCCGCGACTGGGCGTTCGTGCGGTAGAAGATGGCGACGTCGCCGGGGCGCAGCTCCGTTTCGTCCTGGAGCCGGTCGATTTCCTCGGCAATGAAGCGGGCTTCCTCATGCTCGGATTCGGCCACATAGCCGATGATCTTCTCGCCGTCGCCCTCGGCCGTCCACAGCCGCTTCTCGCGCCGGTTGGGGTTGCGGGAAATGACGGCGTTGGCGGCGCTGAGGATGTTCTGCGTGGAGCGGTAGTTTTGCTCCAGCTTGATGGTGGCCGCACTCGGGTAGTCCTTTTCAAACTCCACGATGTTGCGGATGTCCGCCCCGCGGAAGGCGTAGATGGACTGGTCGGAATCGCCCACCACCGTCAGCTCCGCCGGCTCAATCCCGGGCGCCTGGCCGGTGCCTCCGGCGCCAGGGGCCTCCGGCCCGCCGTCGGCCCCGACAATCTCCCGCACCAGCGCGTACTGCGCGTGGTTGGTGTCCTGGTACTCATCCACCAGTACGTGGCGGAAGCGGCGGCGGTAGGAATCGGCCACGCCGGGGAACGCACGGAACATGTAAACGGTCTGGGCGATGAGGTCGTCAAAGTCCATGGCGTTGGCCTGGCGCAGGCGCCGGGTGTATCCCTTGTAGACCTCGGCCACGGCGGCGGCAAAGGGTTCGTTGAAGTTGGTGTTCAGGGAGTTTTCATCGTCGTCGATGAGCTCGTTCTTCAGCGCGGAGATCTTGTGCATGATGGCCTTGGGCGCAAACTTCTTCGGATCCAGTTCCAGTCCCTTGGAAACCAGCGTGATCAAGCGCAGGGAATCGGCGGAGTCATAGATGGAGAAGTTGGAGTTCAGCCCAATGGTCTTGGCCTCGCGGCGCAAAATCCGCACGCACGATGAGTGGAAGGTGGAAATCCACATGGTCTTCGCGGCGTCGCCAATGAGGCTGCTGACGCGTTCGCGCATTTCCGCGGCGGCCTTGTTGGTGAAGGTGATGGCCAGGATCTGCCCCGGGTGCGCTCGCCCGGTGGCCAGCAGGTAGGCGATCCTGTGGCTGAGCACCCGGGTCTTGCCCGAACCGGCACCGGCCACGATCAGCAGCGGGGAACCGGCATGGAGCACCGCCGCTTCCTGTTGCGGGTTCATGCCCTCCAACAGGCTGGCTGCGTCCGGCCAGCGGCCCGCCGGTGCCGCTGCGTCCCGGTCAGGGTGCCCGTCGGTGCCCGGGCCGGCGCCACCGTCGAATTCGGGCTCACGAAATTCGGGCTCGTCCATCCCGGGATCGTCCCGGTCTGCGGGCTGCCACACAGGGGGTACCGACGGGAGGCTGTCCTGGAACGCGGCGGCCCGTTCCGCGGCGGGTTTGGGCTTTTTGGCGTAAGGGTCAAACAACATGTCCATGGTGGTGTCCAGTCTAGTTGGACTCACTGACATTCCTCCCGCAGCCCCCACAGCCGCCGTGAGTGGTCAGTAGTGGCTGCTTTAACGCCCCAAAGCAGCCACTACTGACCACTCACGGCCGGATCAGCGGATTCCAAGGCGGCCTGGATTGCCTGCACGGCCCCCGCCGGTCCGGCCACAAACCAGTCCAGGCCGTTGACCCGCACGACGGCGGTGCCCCCGCCCGCCGCGCGCACAATGGCCTTTCCGGGGAGCCAGTCCCAGGCCGGGCAGCTGTGCTGGAACCAGACGCCCAGCTCGCCCTGGGCCACGCGCCCGAGGTCGCAGGAGCCGGAGCCGAGCATGCGCAGCGTGGCGGGAAGTCTGGCTGCCCGCTGCCACGGAACGGCCGCGCGGGGTTCGGCCAGCCAGCCCGGGTGGAGGTAGGTCACGGCCGCCAGCGCGCCCACATCCTGGCGTGGATCCACGCCAATCGGCACGCCGTTCAGGGTTGCGGGCTGCAGCAGTCCGCCCAACCACAGCTTGTCCTCCTGCGGTTGGTAAATGGCGCCGAGCAGCACGTCCGCGTCGGCAAGCGCATCGGCACCCGATGGGCTGGACGGTGATGCGCCGGCTCCGGCCGTAGCGGCACCCGGCGGGCCAGCCGGTGACGAGCCAGACGACGTATCTGCGGGATCGGCCGCGGAAGCGCCGGCCGTGTCCACACTCGGCGCGGCGGCGAGGTCGGCACCCACGGAGGTCCCGGCGTCGTGCCCGGCCTCCGTCAGGGCCAGCGCCGAGCACCAGTACGTCGATCCGCTGTAAAAGTTCCAGGTGCCGTCCACGGGGTCGATCACCCAGGTGCGGCCGGTCGACCCGCTGTGCGCGGCGCCCTCCTCGCCGACAATGGAATCGTGCGGGCGGCAGCGCAGGAGTTGCTCCACCACATAGCTCTCAGCAGCCATATCGGCGGCGGTGACGACGTCGGCCGCATTGGCCTTCTCCGTGGCCGTGCTGCGCAGCGCCTCCAGCCCGCGGTCACGCATTCGAAGGGCGAGCCGGCCGGCGTTGCGCACCAGGGCGGCCGCGAGGTCACTGTCGGCCAGGCCGGGGTCCAGATGTTCGGGCATGTACCCACCCTAATCCGGCTGCGAAAACTCCGCCGGTGGGAACTGGGCAATAATGGTTCCATGGCTAAAACTCCCGCCCAGCGCGCCGCCAAGCATGGCGACCATGCCACTCCCCCGAGTGCCGCCGTCGTCAATGCCAGCACGCAGCGCACCCCGGCGAAGGCCCAGGGCAACGCGAACCTCATCCTGATTGCCGGCGCCGTGGCCAGCCTGTTCCTGTTTTGGTACTTCCACCTGCTGACGCTGAACCAGATGACCGACCTTTCCGGCGGCCTGGCCATGCCCGACTCCATGGTGTTCGGCTTCGGCGGCGGGCACATCGAGGCGCTCCGCTCGGCCATGAATGCCGATGCGATGGGGCAGCTGCAGTTTGTGCACAAGACGGCCGGCACCTTGTTCCCGCTGGTGTTTGGGCTCACGGCCATGACGCTCATTGCCATCAACGTGGCCAAAAAGTGGCTCCGGCGCCTGCTGTGGGTTTTCCCGATCCTCTTTGCCGGGGCCCAGCTGTGGGCCAATGTGGCCATCGACAACACGCTTTCGGCGAAAACGCTCGACGCCGGATCGGTCACCGTGGCCTCGTGGCTGGTGGTTTCGTCGTGGTTCCTGCTGGTGGTTTCCCTGGCCGGGCTGGGCGTGGCTCTGTACGCGGGCCGCCGAAAGAAAGCCGGCCCGGTCACGGAAGGCCCCGCCCCGGCCTGATTTTTCCCAGCCGTCCCGCGGTTTTTTTACTTGTTAACCTGTTCCGCTAGGCTGGTTGACGCGCCTCTGTAGTCCAATGGATAAGACGGCCCTCTCCTAAAGGGCAAATCCGGGTTCGATCCCCGGCGGGGGCACTTTTTTTGTCCGGGTTCGATCCCCGGCGCGGCATTCCTTCAGATGTGCAATTTGGGTCTGTCCGCAGCGGCCGCGAAGGACGCGTTTTGAGCCGGTTTCCTACTTGTGGCAGGGTCCATTCATGAGCACTCACACTGCCGCACGCGGCGTGACGGTTTCCGTCGCGGCGTCGGCCCTGTTCGCCGTCATCTTCTTCATCGCCGGCTCCCTTCCGGGCTGGGGCGCGGAGGAAATTTTCGGGTGGCGCGTGGTGCTCACCCTGGCCACCTTGGCGGTGGTCCTGCCGTTGATGGCACGGGGCCGGGCCGAAATTTCCGCCTTGGCTGCCCTGGTCCGGAACAGGCCGGTCATGCTCCTGCCCGGGGCCCTGGCCGCCGTAGTGGTGGGCGTACAGCTGTGGTTGTTCATGTGGGCTCCGCTGAACGGCATGGCCCTGTCCGTCTCCTTTGGCTACTTCCTGCTGCCGCTGACCATGGTGGTCGCCGGGCGCCTGTTTTTCGGCGACAGGCTCAGCGTGCTGCGGAAACTGGCGGTGGCGGCCGCGGCGGCCGGGGTGGCGCACCAGGCGTTCTCCGCTGGCGGCCTGGCCTGGCCCACCCTGGTGGTGTGCCTGGCCTATCCCGTGTACTTTGTGCTGCGCCGCAAGCTCGGCACTGACAACCTCGCCGCATTTGCCGCCGAGCTGCTGGCCATGCTGCCCCTGGGCATTTTCTTCATTCTTACCGGCCCGCATGGGGTGGCCGGCCACGGCCTGTTGGGTGCCGGCGCTTCAGGCATGGCACCGCACACCAGCTACTGGGGTGCCGGCGCCATCGGAATCCTGGGCGCGCTGGCCATGCTGTTTTACCTGCTGGCCAGCAAATGGCTGCCGCTGTCCTTGTTTGGGCTGCTCAGCTATGTGGAGCCGGTGCTGCTGGTGGGGGTGTCGCTGCTGTTGGGCGAGGTGCTGGGCTGGTCGGCGCTGCTGACGTACGGCCCCATCCTGCTGGCACTGGTGTTCCTGGCCGTCGACGGCCGCCGTTCCGCACACCCCCTTGGGTTGAGATGAAAGAGAAGTGGCCGTCCCTGTCTCGCCTCGGGGCACGGCTCTCAACAAGCACTGGTCACCGGGGACCGGCCGCCCTGGCCGCCCGGACTTCAGTTGTGCTGGTGTTAGCAGTGCCAGATACGATTCGGCTGGTGTTAGCTATCAAAACCGCGTTGTAACCACCGATCCAACGTCTAACACCAGCCCAACCGTTACCTCACCCCGGAGGTCGCCGCATTGGCCCGTTGTGGTTCGCGACAATCGGCCATCCGTCATGACGAGGTGATGACGGGCCAACCCGCCTCGTCCAGGGCTGGCGCACCGGCACCGGCACCGGACCCAGGCGTGTCCGCACGCGGTCGCCGCGAACGTTCCGCGCCAGCTGGACGAACAGTGCCCCCGCGGCGCCGGCTCGGACCTCAAAACGGGCCAAGAAGCGGCCTGAAGCAGGGCGGCGCCTTGCATGCCACGCGAAAGAGTCCTGTACTGGCCGTGCAACCAAGGCAGCGGGATGGACAGCACCTTCAGATGTTGACGTCCCCGGGAACCGGGCCGGTGTGCGTCTGCCTGACTTGCGCTGGGAGACTGAACCATGACCATCGCCAAAACCATTGTCCTGTTTGCCCTAGCCGCCGTCGCTGAAATTGGCGGGGCCTGGCTGGTGTGGCAGGCGGTGCGCGAGGACCGTGCGTGGTGGTGGGCCGGGCTCGGCGTCATCGCCCTCGGCGCGTACGGCTTCATCGCCGCCATGCAACCCGACGCCAATTTCGGCCGGGTGATGGCCGCCTACGGCGGCGTATTCATTGCCGGGTCGCTGGTGTGGGGCATGGTTTTCGACAAGTTCATGCCGGACCGCTGGGACGTTATCGGCGCCATGGTGTGCCTCTTTGGCGTATCCGTCATCATGTTCGCCCCGCGTCCGGCCTGAAACGGAGAAGTTAGGATCGAAGCCGTGAAGAACTGTTTGCGGGTATCGGCCGTTTGTGTCTACGACCGGGACGGGCGCCTGCTGACGGTGCGCAAGTCCGGCACCGCCAAGTTCATGCACCCCGGCGGCAAGCCGGAGCCCGGGGAGAGCGCCGCGGAGGCCGGGTCCCGCGAACTGGCGGAAGAAGTGGGCATCCAGGTGGCTGCCTCGGACCTTGTGCTGATGGGCGTATGGACCGGGACGGCCGCCAACGAATCCAACACCGACATTGAGGCCACCGTCTTTACCGCACCCGGGAGCTGGGCGCCAGCCGGCATTGAGGCCGCGGCCGAGATTGCCGAACTGCGTTGGATGGACCCCGCCCGGGCGGCAGACTTCGACGACCTCGCCCCGCTGCTGACCGACTACGTCCTGCCCCGGCTTAGCGCCTAAATATCTGTGTTGCAGTTGTTATACGAAGAAAGCGGTTTCCAGCCTGATTTCGTCCAACAAGCGCAACACAGATCCAAGAAGTGTCAGCCCTCCTCGGGAATGGCGGCGTCCGCGACGGCGGCGACGGCCTGGGCGAACTGGGTGTCGTGGAGCTCGGCGTAGCGCCCGCCCCTGACAATCAGCTCGTCGTGCGTGCCGTGTTCCACAATCTGCCCGGCCTCAATGACCAGGATGGAATCGGCGGAGCGGATGGTGGAGAGCCGGTGCGCAATGACCACCGCGGTGCGGCCCTCCAGCGCCTCGCCCAGAGCAGACTGCACGGCGGCCTCATTCGTGGAGTCAAGTGCCGCCGTCGCCTCATCCAAAATGACGACGGCGGGCTGGACCAGCAGCAGCCGGGCGATGGTCAGGCGCTGGCGTTCGCCGCCGGAGAGCCGGTAGCCGCGCTCCCCCACCACGGTGTCCAGGCCGTCCGGCAGCGCGCGGGCAAAGTCCTCAAGACGCGCCCTGCCCAACACGTCCCAGATCTCGCCGTCGGTGGCCGTCGGCTTGGCCAGGCGCAGGTTGGAGCGGATCGATTCGTGGAACAGGTGCCCGTCCTGGGTGACCATGCCAATGCCGGCGCGAAGCCCGTCGAAGGACAGGTCACGCACGTCGACGCCGCCAATGCGCACGGCGCCGGAGTCGACGTCGTACAGGCGGGAGAGCAGCTGCGCAATGGTGGACTTGCCGGCGCCGGAGGAACCCACCAGGGCGATGGTCTGCCCCGGCTCGGCGCGGAAGGAGATGCCGTGGAGCACCTCCTCGCCGCCGCGGGTGTCCAGCACGGCCACGTCCTCCAGCGAGGCGAGCGATACCTTGTCGGCCGAGGGGTAGGCGAAGCGGACGCCGGAAAATTCAACGCCCAGCGGCCCTGCCGGCAAAGCCACCGTCAGCTCCTTCTCCTTGATGAGCGGCTTCAGGTCCAGGATCTCAAACACGCGGTCAAAGCTGACCAGCGCGCTCATAATGTCCACGCGGGCGTTCGCCAGGGCGGTGAGCGGGGCGTAGAGGCGCGTCAGCAACAGGGCCAGCACGACGACGTCGCCCGCGTTGAGCGTGCCGCCGATGGCCAGCGCGCCGCCCAGGCCGTACACCAGGGCCAGGGCCAGCGAGGAGACCAGCATCAGGGCGGAAAAGAACACAAACTGCATGACGGCCGTGCGCACGCCGATGTCGCGGACGCGGTTGGCGCGCGAGGAGAATTCGCGTGATTCCTCGGCCGGGCGGCCAAAGAGCTTCACGAGCGTGGCACCCGGGGCGGAGAAGCGCTCCGTCATTTGGGTGCTCATGTCCGCGTTCAGGTCGGCGGCCTCGCGCCGCAGCCCGGCCAGCCGGCTGCCGAAGCGGCGGGCAGGCATCAGGAAGATCGGCAGCAGCACCAGGGCGAGCAGTGTCACCAGCCAGGAAGTGTTCAGCATGACGATGAGGGTCAGCACCAGCTGAACGGAGTTGGAAACAATGCCGGACAGCGTGCCGGAGAAGGCCTGCTGGGCGCCGATGACGTCGTTGTTGAGCCGGCTGACCAACGCGCCTGTGCGGGTCCGCGTGAAAAAGGCGATCGGCATGCGCTGCACGTGGTTGAACACGGCGGTTCTCAGGTCCAGGATGACGCCCTCGCCCAGGTTTGCCGAAATCCAGCGGATCACCAGCGACAGCCCGGCGTCGAGCACGGCCACCAGGGCTATCAGCAGCGCCAGGTTGACCACCACGTCCACGGCGGCCTTCGCCACGATCGCGTTCACCACGCGTCCGGCCAGCACCGGGGTGGCCACGGCGAGCGCGGCGGAGATCACGGACAGCACCACAAACACCAGCAGTTTGCGGCTGTACGGCTTGGCAAACGCCACCGTCCGGCGCAGCGTGTCCTTGGAGATGCCGGCGTTGCTCTTGCTGGATCGCATGGTGCTCCACAGGGAGCTCCAGGCGGCGCCTTCCATACTCATGCGGTGTTCCTTAATAGAGGGTTGGGCAAGCTACCAGCTTAAGCGACCCGCGGGCTGCTGGGAATTCCCGCGTGCTGCGTGCTGCCGGGTAACTCCCCGCCCGACGCCGGGGCTCCGCCACCCGTGCTCCGGCTTCCGGCTTCGGTTCCCATTCCACCCCCCGTCAGGGGACTGGTCCAGCGCGGTCCGGGCGGGATGCCTTATTTTGGAGCCTTAGTACAGTCCCGCAATGTGCGTCAAATCACGAGCGCAAAAAGAGCGTAACACAATGTCATATTCCCTCTTCCCATCCGCGTGACCAGTGGTAATCTCCAAACATGGACGGCCCGCAGCCCACACAGTGCGCGGGCACAGATGTTGCGGGCGCTTCCCGCTTTGACCTTGAAGGAACACAGGACATGAATCGTCGTACTTTTGGACTTGTCGGCATGCTCGCAGCGGCCTCGATCGCCCTTGCAGCCTGCGGCGGCACCTCCGGCACTGGCGCTTCAGCCACCCCTGCCGCGGGCGGGGACGCCTCCCTGAGCAACGTCAAGAACGCCGGTGAGATCATCTTCGCCACCGAAGGCACCTACAAGCCGTTCAGTTTTCATCAGGGCGGCGCGGGCGAGCTGACCGGCTACGATGTCGAGGTCGCCAAGGCTGTGGCGGACAAGCTGGGGGTAAAGGCCAAATTTGAGGAAACCCAGTGGGATTCCATCTTTGCCGGGCTGGAGGCCAAGCGCTTTGACGCCATCGCCAACCAGGTTACGGCCACCCCGGAACGCAAGGCCAAATACGAGCTCTCCACGCCCTACACCGTCTCGCAGGGCGTGATTGTGACGAAGTCCGACAACACCTCCGTCACCTCCTTCGCCGATCTCAAGGGCAAGACCACGGCGCAGTCGCTGACGAGCAACTGGTACACGCTCGCCAAGGACAGCGGCGCCAACGTGGAGCCGGTGGAAGGCTGGGCCCAGTCCGTGTCGCTGCTCAAGGACGGCCGGGTCGACGCCATTGTCAACGACAAGCTGACTTTCCTGGACTACCAGCTCACCAACCCGAACTCCGGCTTGAAGATCGCCGCGACCACCAAGGATTCCTCCGATTCCGTATTTGCCTTCCACAAGGGTTCCAAGGCCTTGGATGAGGCCGTCAACACGGCATTGAAGGATCTGGCCGCCGACGGCACCTTGTCAAAGCTGAGCCAAAAGTACTTCGGTGCTGACGTGTCCAAGTAGCACCCGGGCGCTAGGGTACAGCCATGGACTTATTTTGGAGTTCGCTCGGGCCAATGCTCCTGGGCGCCGCCAAGGGCACCATCCCGCTGGCATTGGCCTCCTTCGCCATCGGCCTGGTCCTGGCGCTGTTGGTTGCCATGCTGCGGATCAGCCGCAACCGGATCGCCGGCGCTGTGGGCAGGTTCTACGTCTCGGTCATCCGCGGCACGCCACTGCTGGTGCAGCTTTTCGTGATCTTTTACGGGCTCCCGGCAGTGGGCGTGAAGCTCGACCCCTGGCCCAGCGCCATCATCGCGTTCTCCCTGAACGTGGGCGGCTACGCGGCTGAGGTGATCCGCGCGGCCATCCTGTCGGTGCCGCAGGGCCAGTGGGAGGCCGGGCACATGATCGGCATGTCGCGCGGCCAGACGCTTCTGCGCATCATCCTGCCGCAGGCCGCCCGGGTGTCCGTGCCGCCGCTGTCCAACACCTTCATCTCGCTCGTGAAGGACACGTCCCTGGCGTCGCTGATCCTGGTCACGGAGATGTTCCGGGTGGCGCAGCAGGTGGCGGCGTTCAGCCAGGAATTCATGCTGCTCTACCTGGAGGCGGCGCTCATTTACTGGGTGATCTGCCTTGTCCTGTCCACGGCACAAACACAGCTGGAAAAGAGGTTGGACCGCTATGTCGCCCACTGATGCCACCGTTGGACCGGCGGTCCTGCAGGTCCGCGGCCTGAACAAGTCCTTCGGGGCCAATGCCGTGCTCCGCGGCATTGACCTGGACGTGCCCCGCGGCAAGGTCGTGGCCCTGATCGGCCCGTCCGGCTCCGGCAAGACCACCATCCTGCGGTCCCTGAACGGCCTGGAGATGCCCGACGCCGGATCCGTCACCGTGGGTGCCCGCGGTGCCACCGCGGGCAGTGAGCCAGCCGGCGCAGGGGGCTCCGGCGTCGTGCCCCAACTGCCGGCGCTGTCGCTGGACTTTGACGCCAAGGTCACGCCCAAGGAGATTGCCGCGCTGCGCGACCGCAGCGCCATGGTGTTCCAGCACTACAACCTTTTCCCGCACATGACGGTGCTGCAAAACGTCATTGAGGGGCCGGTCCATGTGCAGAAACGGCCGCGCACCGAGGCCGTTGCGGAGGCGGACAAGCTGCTGGACCGTGTGGGGCTGCTGGAAAAGAAGGATGCCTACCCCTTTGAGCTGTCCGGCGGGCAGGCGCAGCGCGTGGGCATAGTGCGGGCGCTGGCACTCAAGCCGCAGCTGCTGCTCTTTGACGAGCCCACTTCGGCCCTGGATCCCGAGCTGGTGGACGACGTCCTGGCTGTCATCAAGGAACTCGCCGACGAAGGCTGGACCATGGTGATTGTGACGCACGAGCTCGCCTTTGCCCGGCAGACGGCCGACGAAGTGGTGTTCATGGACGGCGGCGTTGTCGTGGAGCGCGGCCCGGCCAGCCAGGTGCTGCGCAACCCGCGCGAAGAGCGCACGCAGCAGTTCGTCCGCAGGCTCCTGCACGAAATCTAGCCCACGACCCTCCCTCACATAACGGCCACTTCCCCACGACCCTCCCTCAGCCGCTGACGGAGGGTTTGCCGTTTTCGCCCCGAAGCTGAGGGAGGGTTTGCCCGCGCAGACCAGACCCATGGGCAGTACAGCCCATCGCAACGTGCGGCATACTCACATAGCTTGATACACAGTTGATCGCGCGGCCCCGCGGATGGGGCCGACGGACCTTGCACCGGGGGAATAGATGACCGAACCAGCCACGCCGCGCCCCATTATTTTGCGCCGGCTCCAGCTCAGCACTGCGGCGTGGCAGCTGCTCAGTGAAACGGCAGCGGCGGCACTCCAACTTCCGCAGGCTCCGGAGCATGTCGAAACGCCCTGGACCGAAGATTCCGCGGCAGCCGCCTGGACCGAGCTCCACGAACTGGGCCTGTCCCCCGCTGCCGGCGAGGTGCGGTGGCAGTGGCTCGGCGCCGTCGCACTTCTTCTGGCCGCACCCCTCACCGTCACTGCCCGCGCCACCTATAACGGCGTCAGCACCACCAGCGCGCTGGGACTGCGCGGTGCGCGCGGCATTGCCGTTCACCAGCGCCACCTCTCCGAGTCCACCGGCTCCGGCACCGTGGTGACCGGCAGCGAGGACAGCGTGGAGGTGACGCTTTTTGACGAGGAAAAGCTTTGGCCCGCCCTGGAGCGCCTGCTCCCGCCGCTGGAAGCGGTCCGCGCCCCGGCGAAGGCCGCACCCTTAAGTGCGACGCCGGCCGCCGTGCTTGGTGCCGCGACGGACTTGGGCGCCCTGCCGGAGCCTGCGGCAAGCCTGGTGGCCGGCGAGGACGCCAACGTCACCTTGAGCGTCACAGCCGCCCCCGAGGGTCAACCCGCGCGCCTCTGGACAGCCATGTGGTCGGTGGCGGGCGGGCACTTGTATTCCGTGCGGACAAGGAACACGCAGGCACCGGCTGCGCAGGCCGGGGACATGCCGGAAGTCACTGTGACCGAAGTGCCGGCCGGGCATATTGCCCATGAGCTGGTTTTCGCCGTGGTGGGCGCGCACGACGCACTGGCTGGCGCGGGGGCGGTGGCAGGACCGTGACCGGAACCATGCAGGGCCTCGACCCGCAGGACTGCCTCGACCTGGTCAAGCTGCTCAAGCAGTCCGCACGGCAGCTCGAGCAGGCCGGCTGGCAGTTGAGCCAGACGGTGGCACGCACCAGCTGGCAGGGGCCGGACAGCCAGCGCTTCCGGTCGCAGTGGCCGGGCCAGCACGCGGAACTTAAGCGTTCCGCCCGCGCCTTCGAGGCGCAGGCGGAGGTGGTGCTGCGCAACATTGCGGAGCAGGAGCGTGCCAGCGCCGTGGCCGGCGGCGGTCTGTTGGACGGGGCGATCGATGGCGCCAAGGACCTCTGGGACGACGTCACCGGCGGCGTGGGAGACGCCGCTGGCGACGCGGTTGACACCCTACGGGACGGGCTCGGCTGGGTTGCGGACCGCATTTCGGGCAATTTCACGGACGCAGGCGGAAATTTCCTCAACCAATTGGGCCACTTGGGGGAGATGGGGCTGGACGGCCTGACCGGCAAGCCGCCGTCCCTGGCCGGTCTGGTGTCCCAGCTTGTCCTCACCGCGGGGACCGGTTTCAACCTGTCCGTGACTGCCAGCCATCTGGGCCTGGCGAATCCCCATATGTTCGATGACGGATCCCCCAAGGCAGGCGATCCAGTACCGGTCGACGGCGCTACAGCCAGACGCGTCCGGCTGCCGAGCTCTGTCAGTGAAATCTTCGGCAGTGTCGAGGATGCCTATGCCATGAATGGCGAGCCGGCGACCCCTGACGGGGACATTCGCATCCTCCGGGTCGAACAACCCGACGGTACATCCGCCTATATCGTCAACATTCCAGGAACCGAAAATTGGGGCATCACCGGCAGCGGCGCGGCCCGCGACCTCACGAGCAACCTCCTGCTCGTCGCAGGGCAGTCAACCACTGCTTCCCAGGATGTCGTCCTCGCCATGCAAAAGGCGGGAATCCCTGCGGATGCGCCCGTCATGCTTGCCGGGCACAGCCAAGGCGGCATGATTGCCGGACAGCTGGCCTCCGATCCCGGTTTCAAATCCCAGTTCCATGTGACCAATGTTTTGACGGCCGGCTCCCCCATCGACATCGACTCCATGGATCCGAACATCAAAGTCCTCGGTGCCCAACACCAGCACGATATTGTTCCCAAGTTTGACCTGGGCGGCATGAACACGCAGCTGCAGATGCCCGGTTCCCCACCAAACATCGCCACCGTCACCATGGCGGATCCGCCGCGCGATGTGCTGGGTAATGTCCTCCACTATGCGCCTTCGCCCGTTGGCAACCTGGTGCAGGATGTCCGGGACATCGCCAATAACCACGCGACCGGCAGCTACAAGTCAGACTTGGCAAACACGTCCGAGTACCCGTCGGTGGGTGCCTATGGGCAGGATCCTTCCATGCGGGTTTTCCTAAGCAATGATCCCACGAAGGTCAGCGCAGTGGACATCCCCGTGGGCCGGCAATAATCGAGAATGGACATCATGACCCGCAGGCTTAGTATCGTTTTACTTATGGGACTCCTTGCCTCAATCCTCGCCGCCTGCAGCAGCGGCTCCGGTGTGGTCAAGGACGTGGATTCGGCCATGCGCCAGGTGCCCGGCGTGGTCACGACTGCGACCACGTACAAAAACAGCGCAGGCATGAGCACCTCCATGGGGGTGCGGGTCACTGCCGCCCCCGATGCCGACCTGAAAACCGTCCTGGACGGAACGTTGCGTGCCTTTGCCAAGTCATCCGGTTCCGCCAAGGGGACCATCTCCGTGGCCTTCTACGTCTTCACCGATGGGGCGGAGAAGAACGGCATTGGACCCGAAGCATATGGAATGAGCGTCTCCCCCAGTGTGGATGAAATCCGGGAATTCGCCAGCTCCGGGAAATAGCGTCAGTCGCCGATCCGGCCATCGTGTGTGTACACGTTCAGGGTCCTCCCCCGGCTAAAGCCCACCAGCGTCAGCCCGGACTCCCGGGCGAGCTCCACGGCCAGGGACGACGGCGCACTCACGGCCGCGAGGACCGGGATCCCCGCCATCGCGGCCTTTTGGACGAGCTCAAACGAGGCACGCCCGGAAACCTGAAGAATGGTGTCGCGCAGCGGCAGCTCCCTGTCGCGGAACGCTGCGCCGACGACCTTGTCCACGGCGTTGTGCCGGCCCACATCCTCGCGCAACCTGAGCAACTCGCCGTCCGGGGCGAACAAGGCCGCCGCATGGACGCCGCCAGTTTTCTCAAAGAGCTTCTGCCGCTCGCGCAGCTCGTCCGGCAGTCCGGCCAGGACCTCGGCCTTGATCAGCGGCTGGTCCGGGGGCGCCGTGATGGGGTAATGCGACGACTTCCGCACGGCGTCGATGGAGGCCGTGCCGCAGATGCCGCACGCACTTGTGGTGGTGACATGGCGCTGGGCCGACGCCCCCGGCAAGGCAACGTCCGGGCGCAGCTGGGCCTCCACCACGTTGAACGTCTGCTGCCCGTTCTCGTCCTCCCCCGCGCAGAAACGCAGGGAGATCAGCTGTTCGGGCTCAAAAATGATGGCCTCGGAAACCAGGAAGCCGGCCACCAGGTCGAAGTCGTCGCCCGGCGTGCGCATGGTGACGGTGAACGGCTCGTGGCCGAGCCGGATTTCCAGGGGCTCTTCCGCCGCCAGCGCCTCCTCACGCACCACGCGGCGTTGCGTGGCAAGATCCAGCCGTGTTGCCTTGACTCGGTGAATAAGACGTCCCATTGGTCCCTCCGGTTGAATTAGCCCCTAAGATCAGAGTAGATCGTTCGCTACCATTTCACAGCCCTGGACCGTCAACCGCGGGACCGGTTGCCCGGCGGGCACACTTCACCGTTGAAGGGATTTTCATGGCCAGCAAGGCACCCCGGGAAAACATCGACGAGCGCAAGCTCACCGTTGGCCAGGCCCAAAAGAAGGCCGTCGGCATCCCTGGCATCCTCCATTCCATGGAGGTCTCCCTGAACCAGATGGGGGCACTGCGCAGCGCGCAGACGCTGCTGAAAATCAATCAAAAGGACGGCTTCGACTGCCCCGGCTGCGCCTGGCCCGAGGGCGACAAGCGCCACGCCGCGGAATTTTGTGAGAACGGGGCCAAGGCAGTGGCGGAGGAAGGCACCAAAAGGCGGGTGCCGCCGTCGTTCTTTGCCCAGCATTCCATCAGCGAGCTGCGCGAATGGGACGACTTCCGGCTCGGCCAGCAGGGCCGCCTGACCGATCCGATGTTCCTGGCCGAGGGCAGCGACCACTACGTGCCGGTGTCGTGGGAGCGGGCGCTGGGGCTGCTGGCCGATGAGCTGCGCGGGCTCGATGACCCCAACCAGGGGATTTTCTACACGTCCGGGCGCACCTCCAACGAGGCCGCGTTCCTGTACCAGCTCATGGTCCGCGGGCTGGGGACCAACAACCTGCCCGACTGCTCCAACATGTGCCACGAGTCCAGCGGTTCGGCCCTGACGGAAACCATTGGCATCGGCAAGGGTTCGGTGTCCCTGGAGGACATGTACAAGGCCGAGCTGATCATCATCGCCGGCCAGAATCCGGGCACCAACCACCCGCGCATGCTCAGCGCCCTGGAAAAGGCCAAGAAGAACGGCGCCGTGATTGTGGCCGTCAACCCGCTGCCGGAAGCCGGCCTCATGCGCTTTGAGAACCCCCAAACGGTGCGCGGCCTGGTGGGCGGCGGCACCGCGCTGGCTGACGACTTCCTGCAAATCAAGCTCGGCGGGGACCAGGCGCTGTTCCAGGGATTGGGAAAGTTCCTGCTGGAGGCACAGCGGCGGCCCGGTTCCGCCCGGGAGGGCCGTGTGTTCGACACCGCGTTCATCGAAGCACACACCGCCGGCCTGGGCGGGTACCTGGCCCAGCTGGAGGCCGTCACCTGGGACGAGATCGTCACGGCCACGGGGCTCAGCGAGGCGCAAATCCGGGCCACCGGCGAGCGGCTGCTGGCATCCAAGGCCACCGTGGTGTGCTGGGCCATGGGCCTGACGCAGCACAAGCACTCCGTGGCGATGCTGCGCGACGTGGTCAACGTGCTGCTCCTGCAGGGCAACATCGGCAAGCCCGGCGCCGGCGTCTGCCCCGTGCGCGGCCACTCCAATGTCCAGGGCGACCGCACCATGGGCATCTTTGAGCGCATGCCGGCCGGGTTCCACGACGCCCTGGACCGGGAGTTTTCCTTCACCTCGCCCCGGGCCCACGGCTTCGACACCGTCGCCGCGATCGAGGCCATGCGCGACGGCAAGGCGCGCGTGTTCGTGGGCATGGGCGGCAATTTTGTGCGCGCCACTCCCGACTCCGACGTCACCGAAGCTGCGCTGGCCAAGCTGGAGCTGACGGTGCAGATCTCCACCAAGCTGAACAAATCGCACCTGCATGTGGGCCGCCAGGCCCTCATCCTGCCCACCCTGGGCCGCACCGAGCGCGACACCCAGGCCGGGGGCGACCAGCGCGTCACCGTTGAGGACTCCATGAGCGCCGTCCACGCCTCCCGCGGGCGCCTGACACCGGCCTCCGGCAATCTGCTCTCAGAGGTTGCCATCGTCGCCCGGCTCGCCGAGCTGCTTTTTTCCACGGACGACGGCGGCACCCGGGTGGGTGCGCCCGTGGCGGACTGGCGGGGACTGGCTGCGGACTACTCGGGCATCCGCACACACATTGCCCGCGTGGTCCCCGGCTTTGAGGACTTCGAGGCGAAGATCGACCGGCCGGGCGGGTTCATCCTGCCGCACGGCCCCCGTGATTCGCGTTCGTTTTCCACGGACTCCGGCAAGGCCCACTTCACGGCCAACGAACTTCAATATCCCAGGGTGCCCGAGGGCCGGCTCCTGCTGCAGACCCTGCGCTCCCATGACCAGTACAACACCACCATTTACGGCAAGGACGATCGCTACCGCGGCATCAAGGGCGGGCGCCGCGTGGTGTTTGTGAACCAGGCGGACCTGGATTCGCTGGGCCTCGCCGACGGCGCCATGGTGGACCTGGTCTCGGAGTGGAAGGACGGCGTGGACCGCCGTGCCCCCGAGTTCCGTGTGGTTGCCTACTCAACCCCCGTGGGTTGCGCCGCCGCCTACTACCCGGAAACCAACGTCCTGGTGCCGCTGGATTCCAAGGCCGACGTCAGCGGCACGCCAACCTCCAAGTCGGTGGTCATCCGGTTGGAACCGGTCGCGTAGCCGGCGCGGCGGGCCCGCCATTTTTCCGGCGACTATCCGACGCGTCGGCCGCGGACGGCCTTTGGCGTCTCCTTTACGTCGCCTACAAAAAATGCCGCATCTGCCGCCCACAGGCTCAGCCGGTGGGAACGAGCGCTCCGATGAGGCCAAACAGGTCTTTGGGGTCGTCGGGGTTTGCCACGAGGTCGATCTCGTCGAAGAAGTCCGTGGTGGCGACAGCGTCGCGGACGTAACGCAGTGCTGAAAAGTCCTCGATGGCGAAGCCCACAGAGTCGAAGATGGTCACCTGGTCCGCGGAGGTGCGTCCGGCGGCCTGGCCGTTGAGAACCTGCCAGAATTCGGTGACTGGAAAGTCCGCCGGCATCTGTTGGATCTCCCCTTCAACGCGGGTCTGGGGGTCGAATTCCACAAAGACGTCGCCGCGGTCCAGGATGGCGGGATCCAGTTCCGTCTTGCCGGGGCAGTCCCCGCCCATGGCGTTGATGTGCATGCCGGGTTCAACCATGTCAGCCGAGAGAATGACAGCCTTTGCCTTATCCGCGGTGCAGGTGGTGACGATGTCGGCGCCGCGCACGGCTTCGGCGGCAGACGGCGCCACGGCAATGTCAAAGCCGAGCGGGGCCATGTTGCGCACAAACTTTTCGACGGCGGCCGGATCGGTGTCCCAAACGGAGAGTTTGGCGATCCCCAGTACGCTCCGAAATGCCAGGGCCTGGAATTCCGACTGGCTGCCCGTGCCGATGAGGGCCACCCGTTTGGCATCGGGCCGGGCCAGCTTCCTGGCAACCATGGCCGACGTCGCCGCCGTCCGGAAGGCCGTCAGGAGTGTCATCTCCGACATGAACGTTGGGTAGCCGTTGCTGACGTCTGCAAGCACGCCAAACGCAGTGACGGTCTGGAAGCCGTGTGCGGGGTTGGACGGGTGGCCGTTCACGTATTTAAAGCCGTAAGTTTCACTGTCGCTGGCAGGCATCAGTTCGATGACCCCATAGGGAGTGTGGCTGGCAACGCGTGGCGTCTTGTCGAATTCTTCCCAGCGCCCGAAGTCGGCTTCGACGTAGCCCACCATTTCGGAGAGAATGCGTTCGGGCCCGCGGGCGGCAGCCCACCGGACCATGTTCCGTACATCCACAAAGCGCGTCATTGCGACCCTTCCATAGTTATTGTTGCTTACACTCTAAATCTGGTCGATTCGCATGTTCAATGGACAAATCACCGATATTCAGCACAAAAATGGCACAGAATGAACAATTCGTTCCTACAATGTGTACATGGCTTCCTTGGATGACTTGGACCGGCGGCTGCTATCGGCATTGCGTGAGAACGGCCGGGAGCCCGTGGCCAGCCTGGCCCGCAAGCTCGACGTCTCGCGCGCCACCATCAACAGCCGGCTGGATCGGCTCCTGGCGTCGGGTACCGTGGTGGGATTTTCCGTTCGGGTGCGCGATGAGAGCGACCCGCTGACCATCCGGGCAGTCTCGCTGCTGGAAGTTGAGGGCCGCGCCACGGACAAGGTGATCCGCGCACTCAGGGGCCTGCCGGAAATCAGGGCCCTCCACACCACCAACGGAGCATGGGACCTGGTGGCCGAGCTCGGCATGGAAAATCTGGCCGAATTTGACAAGGTACTGGGCCGGATCCGCTCCATCGAAGGCATCGTCAACAGCGAGACCAGCCTGCTGCTCAGCTCAGTGCTGCGCTGAGCATGGATAGCTGCGGGCCGGTGTTTTTACGGGCGGACCCCGTCCCGTTTGCTGGCAGCCAGGACCACGTCCAGCTTGGTGCGCAGGGTGCATTCCAACAGCTCATCGGCCGTGGCATCCTGACCGTAAAGTTCGGGCAGGCGCATGCTGATAAGGGTGTTCATGAGCATGCCGTGGGCCAAAAAGTCTTGGGCCGAGTCTTCGTCCATCCCTGCTTCCTCGCGGAGCAGCCGGTATATGGCCAGGAAGCCTTCCCGTGCACGCGCTCCAATGACGGGTTCGTGGCCGGCGAGGAATGACTGCATCAGGATCAGGAGAATGCCCCGGTCCTGGATGAGATCGGCATAGGCCGCCCCCAAGATGGGCCTAAGTCGTTCCTGGCGGCTGGCACCACCGCTCGGATCCAGCGCCGCCGCCTGCTCGGAAAGGCGGCCGGCGTCGAAGTCGGCGATGACGTAACGGAAATTGTCCTGCAGTTTCCCCAGTGCGCGGTCCAGCGCCTCAAGGAACAGATTTTCCTTGGTGCCGAACATCCGCACCACGTACGGCTGGCTGATCCCGGCCGCCCGCGCCACTTGGTCGGTGGTCGATCCGGCGTAGCCGCGCTCGGAAAAAACGGCCGTCGCCGCCTGGAGGATCAGTTCGCGTCGCTCCTCCGCTGGCATGCGCACGGCCCTCCCCGCAGCTTCCTGAACTAATTTCTTCACCATGCTTGACATGTTATCAGTTGATTACTACATTTGGTTTTTAAGTAATCATTCGATTACCTCAATCCCAAGGAAGCCTCATCATGAAACGCCGAATCCCCGTTTGGCTGGCGATCACCGCAGCCTCACTGCCTGTCTTCATGGCCACCCTGGACAACCTCGTGGTCACCAACGCCCTGCCGGTGATCCACGAGAAACTCGGCGCCGGCGTCGAGGAACTGCAGTGGGTGGTCAACGCCTACGCGCTCAGTTTCGCCACCTTCATGCTGCTCGCCGTGGGCCTCGGCGACAGGCTCGGGCGCCGCCGCGTCTTTTTGGCCGGACTTGCCATTTTCACCCTGGCCTCGGCGGCAGCTGCCCTGAGCACCGACCCCATGGCGCTCATCGCTGCCCGGGCCGTCCAGGGCCTCGGCGCGGCAGCCATCATGCCGTTGTCCCTGACCTTGCTCGCCGGCTCGGTCAGCAGGGCAGGCCGTCCGCTGGCCATCGGCATTTGGGGCGGCGTATCCGGCCTCGGTGTCGCCGTCGGCCCGCTGGTTGGCGGGGCCGTGGTGGAAGGCTGGAACTGGCAGGCCATCTTCTGGCTCAACGTCCCGCTGGGCATCATCGCAGTCCCCCTGGTACTGCTGGGCCTGCCCAACAGCTTCGGCGCCCGGGTCCGTGCCGACGTCATCGGCCTGGTGCTCTCCGGCCTTGGCCTGCTGGGCCTGGTGTTTGGCATCGTGCGGGGCAACGCGGCCGGCTGGTCCAGCGCCCAGGTGCTGGTCCCCCTGATTGGCGGCAGCGTCCTGCTCCTGGCGTTCGTCCTGAGGGAGTCCCGCACGGCGGCACCGCTGCTGCCCCTGCGACTGTTCCGGGACCGCAGCTTCACCGTTGCCAACATCGTGGGGCTTACGTTCAGCTTCGGCATCTTCGGCGCGGTGTTCATCTTGATCCAGTTCCTGCAGGTGGTTCAGGGCTACAGCCCGCTGGAGGCCGGCGTGCTCACCATGCCGTGGACCCTGGCGCCCATGGTCGTGGCGCCGCTGGCCGGCCTGCTGGCGCCACGCCTGGGCACCCGCACCCTCATGATTACGGGCCTGGCCCTGTTGGCCGGCGGCATGTTCTGGCTCGCCGCCACCCTCAACGCGGATGTCACGTACCCCATGATGGTTCCCGGCTTCCTGGCGGCCGGCATCGGCATGGGGCTGGTCTTCGCCCCGATGTCGACGGCCGTGCTCGCCAACATGCACCAGGACGACCACGCCAAGGCGTCCGGTGCCAACGCCACCCTGCGCGAAGTCGGCGTGGCCCTGGGCGTCGCCGTCCTGACAGCCGTATTCACCGGCGCGGGCGGGCAGCTGACGCCCACCGGATTCGTCGGTGCCGCCATCCCCGCCGTCTACGTTGGGGCGGCCGTCCTGGTCATCGCAACAGTCGCGGCCCTGTGGCTGCCCTCGCGGAACCAGGCCCGGGAACTCGCTGCCGCGGTCGCTGATGACCTGCACGACGCCGGCACCCCAGTGGCGCTGCCCTCTCCCGCCAACGCCTGACCAGGCCGGGGCTTCGACATGCACATCACCTGGGGTTGATCTCCGCCCCGTCCGTTGAGGTTCGAGATGTGCGCAGCGGTGTCAGCCAGTCCAGCTGCCGTCCTTGAGCCACCCAAGGGTCTGTTCCCAGAACGTGTCCCGGTAGCGACTGTGGAACAAGGCAAAGTGCCCCAGGGACGCTTCGCCGTAGTCTTCGGGGCGCAGGTGGATGATCCGGGCCGGGCTGTTGGGCGTATAGGCCACGGCCCGTTCCATGGCGGGGATGGTGGCGAAGGAGTCGTCGTCGGGCGCCAAGGCCAGTAGGGGCGCCGTGACAGCCGCCAGGTGGGCCAGCAGCGCCTCCCGGTCCGGCCCCTTCACTGCCGTCGTAAAGTCCCTGCGGCTGCGCGCCCAGTCGAGCGCCACCCCGGCAGGAAGGTCCTCCATCAGGCCAAGCCGCTTCGCCGGAAAGTAGCCGAAGACTCCCACCAACAGCAGTGTCACAAGGGAACGGCCCCAGTGCGCCGCCTGGCCCGGAATGCGGAGGTCGCGCCAATACGCGTGTTGCGCCCCCACCGTCAGGATTCGGGACAGGGCGGCTGCACGCCCCGCAAGCCCCGAGCCAAAGCCGCCAAAGCTGTGGCCCACCAGGTGCACCGGCAGCCCGTCGGCCCGCGCCAGTGCCCACGCAAGCACGGCGTCGATGTCCAGGGATCCCCATTCATGCCAGCGGATACGCTGCCCCCGCAGCGAACCTCCGCGGGATTGGCCGATCCCCCGGTAGTCAAAAGTAACGGCGTCAAAGCCGTTGGCAGCCAGGAACGCGGCATACCGGTGATAGTAGCCGGCCTTTACCGCCGTGGCGCTGGCAACGACCACGGTCCCCAGCCTTTCCACACCCTCGGGCACGGGGAATTCGTCTCCGGCCAGAACACGCCCGTCCGCACACGTGAAAGTTACTTCCACGGCAGTGAGAATGCGGTGAGGGCCTCGCCCATTTTGGCCCCGTGCGGCGGCACCACCATGACGCCGTCGGCGGCGGCAAATCCGCGCATCATGGCGGAGTCGGTGTGGGAGCACGGCGACGCGAGCCCGTAGACAAGCCGGTAGGGCATGAGCCGGGTGGGGCCGTGGTACTCCTTGAGCGGCGAGCCGCAGGCCACCTCAAATGTGCCCGGCAGCGGCCGGCTGCCGAGCCTGGCCAGCAGCGGCGCACCGACGGTCAGCAGCGCAATCATGGCGGCCAGCGGGTTGCCCGGCAGACCCACCAGAAAGCGGCCGTCGGGGAATTCGGCCAGCAGTGTCGGGTGTCCCGGGCGCATGGCGATGCCGTCGATGTGAAGGGTTCCGCCCATCGCGGCGATGGCGTCGCGGAGGAAATCAACGGTGGAGTGCCCAGTGGCACCCGTGGTGATGACGACGTCGGCAGGGTTGTCCTCGCTGTCGGCCAAGGCTTCCAAGGTGGACGCCAGGCTGTCCGCGGCACGCCGCAGTCCGGTGACGGTGCCGCCCAGCAGCTCCACGACACTGCCCAGCTGCGGGGAAAAGGCGTCGCGCACGTGGCCGGGGGCGGGGATGCCGGCCGCCACCACCTCGTCGCCCGTCAGGACGAGCTGCACAGCCGGCCGCCCCAGCACGGAAAGTTCGTCCAGGCCGCCCAGCGCGGCCAGGGCAACATGGGCCGGGTTCAGCGTTGTGCCTGCCTTGACCAGAAGTTCCCCCAGCTTCGCCTCCTGGGCGGCGGGCCGGATGTGCTGGCCGTTTTTCGGCTCTCCCGGGCGGGAGGCACCGCCGCGCACCAAAACGGGCAGGCCGTCGTCGTCCGTGGAAAGCATGCCGGACTCGCTGCGCAGGACCGCCTTGGCGCCGGCGGGGAGCAGTCCACCGGTGACGATGGGCGCGGCCTGGCCGGACGACAGGCGGCGGCCGCGTTCGGCCAGGATCCACGGCGGGCTGCCCGCAATGGCCCAGCCGTCCATGGCGGAGGAGGCGTAGTGCGGCATGTCGTGGAGTGCCAGGACGTCGATAGCCAGTTTTCGCCCGACCGCCTGGGCCAGCGGCACCGCATGGGCCGGCAGCGGCTCGGCCGCGCCATACGCCGCGGCCCGGGCCTCGTCCCAGGTGTGCGGCAGGACGCGCGCCGCCGGTTCCTGCGGTGCGGCCGGCACTTGCGCCCCTTCCGTCCGCGGTGCTTGCTGCCCTGCTTCGGCTCCGCGCGTTGCCGGGGTTTCCTGCGGCGCCGGTGTTTCCTGCGTTGCCGGTGTCTCCTGCGTTGCCGGTGATCCAGGCGCCGGTGTTTCCTGCGTTGCCGGTGTTTCCTGCGTTGCCGGTGATCCAGGCGCCGGTGTTTCCTGCGGGGCCGGTGATCCAGGCGCCGGTGATACCTGCGTTGCCGGTGATCCAGGCGCCGCCGCCTCGGAGTTGGATGGCACGTGCGGCACCTATTCGGACGCGGGGGACGCTGCGGGGGCCTGTGCCGCGGCCAGCTGCTTGGCAAGGTCCAGTGCCGCAGCCATCGCCGGGCCCTCGCCTGCCTGGCCGGACCCTGCCGCAAGCCCGGCCGCCAGCCCGGCCACGAAGGTGGTCAGCGGCGCTGCCGGGCGCACCACCGAGTGTGCCGCCACCCCGGCCAAGTTCAGCACGGCATGGACGTCGACATCAATATCGGCAATCTCAAAGGCCGCGAGCAGTTTTGCCAGCCACGCGTCCAAAACCTCGTCGTTGTTGTCCATCCCTGTGACCTTCCCGTCCCGGTCCCCCGGGCCAGCTCAAAGCGGAGCGGCGATTCCGTGCAAGCGCGCGTCGTCCCACGTGTCAATGTCCGACGCCAGTCCCGCCGGCACGGCACATTCCTTGGTGTTCACACTAGCAACCAGGGAGAAAACCGAGGCATTGTCCAACCGGTGCGCCGCCCGCGCCGCCTCGACCGCGTCACGAAGGGGCCCCAGCGGGTAGATTGCGGCCAGCGGCTGCCTGCGGCCGCCGTCGACGGCCATGACGCCCTCCCCCTCCGCGCATTCTGCCAATGCCACAACCAGCAGTGCGGCGATTTGGCCCGCCTGCGGCATGTCACACGCCAGGACCAGCACGCACCCCTCTGTGCCTTCGAGCGCTGCCAGCCCAGCGGCGATGCCCGACGCCGGTCCGGAAAATGGCGGTTCCTCCTGGACCAGTAACACTTGGGCGGACCGCGGCCGGATCCCCAGCCATCCCGCCACGCCATCCACGGGACCGACGATGGAGACCCTCCCCCGGGCGCCCGCACCACCCTCCGTGTCCATCGCGGATTTGGCAGCGCGGACGGTCCGGGACAACAGCGTTTCTCCGCCGACCAGCAGCCCGGCCTTGGGCACGCCGCCCAGGCGCCGCGACAGCCCGCCGGCCAGGATCACGGCCTGCACGGGCACCTTGTTCCAATGACCATGGATCCCATGCTAGCCGGGAGAAGCCCAGGCCTTGGCCGTGGACTCGGCCCTGCCCGAGAACACAGATCTGGCGCCCAGACGGGGGTGCAAGGGACTGGGATTCCAAACTTGCATTCACTGCATTTATTCAGGGTCTGCACTTATAGTGGTTGATGTTCCGATTAACCGCCGCACAGTGGCCACCCGATCCGCACCCGACGGTTCGCATAACGAAGGAGAAAACCGTGACCATGTCCTTGCCGGCTAGCTCCGGCCCCGCTGGCACGCTCCGGTCTAGGAAGCGCGCCGCAACGAGCCTGGCCATCCGGCGCGCAGCCATCGCCCTGGCCCTGGACCACGGCTATGAAAACGTCACGGTGGAGATGATCTGCGAGGCCAGCATGGTCTCCCAGCGCACCTTCTTCAACTATTTCGGCTCCAGGGAAGGGGTCTATCTCTCCGCCGAAAAGGCGCTTCCATCGGCGGAACTGGTGGCCGGCTTTGTCGAAGGCACCGGTTCCAGCGTTTTTGGCGACCTGTTCAACATGATCGCCGGAACCGTGGTGGACAGCGATGCAAACCTGGAACTGTTCCGCGCCCGCCACCAGCTGATCCACCAAACGCCGGAATTGTTAAACCAGGAAAAGGTCCGCATCAGCGAGGCCGAGGAATCGTTCGTCGGCTATGTCATGGCGCGCTACCTGTTTCAGGGACGCAGCGTGGCGGCCACCCCGGACCTCGAAGACGAGGCCCGGATGGTGGTGTCCCTGGTCTCCGGTGCCATGCGCTACGCCATGCAAAAGTGGGTGGCGGGAAATTTCACGCAGACGCGCGAGGACCTGGTGCGTGGAGCCTCTGAACTGATCCAACGCATCACCGTTAACGAGCACTGGCCGTAAGCCCGCTTCGCGCAAAGCCGGCGGCAGCGGCGCCGTCGGACCTTCACACACTTTCAAAGCACCGGTTTCACACTCCCCCTCGCAAGGAACACACCATGGCAACAACCACCCAATCGGCGCAGCCGCCCACCGTCTCCGACCACCGCAGCATCCTGCTCGTTTTTGCCGGCCTGATGCTGACCATGCTGCTCGCTTCGCTTGACCAGACCATCTTCAGCACGGCACTGCCCACCATCGTGGGCGAACTTAACGGCGTGAGCGAGATGCTGTGGGTCATCACCATCTACATCCTGGCGTCCACCATCATGCTGCCCATCTATGGCAAGCTGGGCGACCTGATGGGCCGCAAGGGCCTGTTCATCGGTGCCATTTCAGTGTTCATCCTCGGTTCCATCGTTGGCGGATTCGCCCAGGACATGACGTGGCTGATCATTGGCCGCGGCGTGCAGGGTCTGGGCGGAGGCGGCTTGATGCTGCTTTCGCAGGCCATCATCGCCGATGTGGTGCCCGCCCGGGAGCGCGGGCGCTACATGGGAATCATGGGCGGCGTCTTTGCCCTGTCCTCCGTGGCCGGCCCCCTGCTGGGCGGCTGGTTCACGGACGGCATCGGGTGGCGTTGGGGCCTGTGGATGAACATTCCGCTGGGTATCCTGGCGATCATTTCAGCCATCTTCTTCCTGCGGCTGCCGGCACACCCGCGCCAGAAGGCCCGGGTGGACGTGGCCGGCATGGCACTGCTGGGCATCACCTCAACCCTGCTGGTGCTGGTCAGCACCTGGGGCGGCACCAAGTACGACTGGGGTTCCCCCCAGATCATCGGCATGGGCGCCGGCACACTGATTGCGGCCGCCGCTTTCATCTGGGTTGAGCACAAGGCGGAGCACCCCATCATGTCCCTGCACCTGTTCAAGGACCGCAACTTCAACCTGACGACGGCGGCCGGCCTCATCACCGGCATCGCCATGTTCGGCACGCTGGCCTACCTGCCCACATTCCTGCAGATGGTCACCGGCGCCAACGCCACGCAGGCCGGGTTCCTCATGATCCCCATGATGGCCGGACTGCTGGTGACGTCCATCGTCTCAGGCCAGCTGGTCAGCAAGACCGGCCGGTACAAGTGGCTGCCCATCACGGGCATGTTCATCGTGGCAGGCGCCCTGGTGCTGCTCTCCACCATGACCGCCACCATGCCCGTCTACCTGATTTGCGTCTACCTGGCCATCATGGGGATCGGGTTGGGAACCTGCATGCAGATCCTGGTGCTGATCGTCCAAAACCAGTTCCCCAATTCGCAGGTGGGCATGGCCACTGCCTCCAACAACTACTTCCGGCAGATCGGGGCGTCCCTGGGCTCCGCCGTCGTAGGCAGCCTCTTTGCACACCGGCTGGCCCAGATACTCACCGAGCGCATGTCTGCCGGCGGCACCGGCACCCAGGGCAGCATCAATTCCCTGACCCCAGCCATTGTGCGCCAGCTCCCGGAGCAGGTGCGCAGCGTCATCATTGGCGCGTACAGCGACGCGCTGACCCCGATCTTTGTTTACATGGTTCCCCTGCTGCTGCTGGCCGGGATCCTCCTGTGCTTCGTCAAGGAGATCCCACTGGCCACCACCATTGACAGGGAGCCGGCGGTGGCTGCCGAGGCAGGAATAGTTGGCGGGCCGTCCGAAGGCGATGCTGCCGCCACCCCGCTGGCGCCCGCCACCCCACTGGCAGCCGGCACCCCGATGGCGCCCGCCACCCCACTGGCAGCCGGCGGCAATCCAGCCACCGGCCGCCATCGGTCGACGCAGGCTGAATGACCACTTCCGGGTACCCGCAGTTGCGGGTGCCCGGAAGTGAAGCTCTGCATGTTGGACGAGCATGTTAACGAAAAGGAACCCGTCTTGTGGGCGGGTCCCTTTTCGGTGCTGTTTTGTTGCTTGTTGCTTAGTGGCCCATCGCGATGAAGACGGGGGCGGAGCCGCCGACGTTGACCGAGTAGACAACGGTGCTGCCCTGGAAGCCGCCATGGACGGCCTGGCCGTTACCAATGTAAACGGCGATGTGGGCCATGCCCACGCCACCGTCTGCGTAGTAAATGAGGTCTCCGGGCTGTGCTTCACCCTGGGAAACCGTACGGCCCAGGGCGAGGTAGCCTGCCGGCCAGCCGTGGAAGTTGATGCCGGCTGCGGCAATGGCGTGGGTGACCAGCATGGTGCAATCCTGTGCCACGCCCAGCTGGGCCAGGGCCGCAGCTGCGATGGTGGCGCCAATGCCGCTCTTTGCAGCGGGCTTGGGAGCCGGTGCTGCGGGAGCTTCAGTGGTGGTGATGGTTGCTGCCGGCGCTGCTGCCGGTGCCGGAGCCGCCTGAGCGGCCGGCGCTGCAACAACTTCATTGCTCTGGACTGCCACGACGGGTGCTTCAACAACAGGCGCCGGCGTGGACTTGATGACAGGGCTGGCGAAGGAGATCTTCACCGTGGAAGCCGCCGTGACTGCGGAGGCCAGCTCCGAGTTTTGGCTAAGCGTGGTTCCACCGTCGGAGGCGCGCTCCACGGTGGGGGTGGCTGCATTGGCTGCAATGCCGGAAGTAAGGACTAGTCCGGAGGCTGCTGCGATTACAGCGGCCTGGCGTCCGACACCGCCGACATTGGAGCTGACGGCTTTCGTGATGACGGAGATCGGGCTGGTCTTAACAACCTCGGCGCGGTGGCGCCCGAGGGCAGTGTTTGAAGACAAGAAGGATCCTCTCCCAAAGCCTGCGAGGTAAGCTGTCGGATTCGGATGGGAGTCACCCGGCCGCTCCGCACCCTGTCAAGGAATTGTTTTCCCTGGCGAATGCTTTGCGACTTCACCCCTAGGACTTCTTCTAATAAAAGAAGCCCGATATTGGTTCCCCCGCCCCTGCCAGACGATTGATACGAACGGACCGTGAGCGGTGGCAGAGCTAGGCAATCCACTCACAGGCGCCAGCTTGATTCGAAGTTGGCGCGGTTATGACGGTACAACAGTTTTTTGCCAATGTCACGTTCAGGTCACGGTAGTGTCTCTAAGTCGTGACCTAGACCCCCTTGTGCAGGGACTAAAGCCATCCCAGGGGGTCTACGGTCTCGTCATCGATGATGACCTCAAAGTGCAGGTGGCAGCCAGTGGAGGCGCCCGTGGTGCCGCTAAGGGCCACCTTGTCCCCGCGCTCAACCTTTTGGCCGACCTTGACGCCAATGGAGCTCAGGTGGTTGTACGACGTCGACAGGCCGTTGCCGTGGTCAATCACCACACGGTTGCCTCCGCCAAACTGGTGCCAGCCGGCAAACGTCACGGTCCCGCCTGCGGCGGCAAAGACGTCTGTGGAGCACTGCACGGCATAGTCCTGGCCGGTGTGCACTTCACCCGGCGCGCCGGTGAGCGGGTTGATGCGTCCGCCAAACGGCGACGACGGCGTAAGGACCTTAAGGGGTGTGGACAGCGTTCCCTTCGAGGCCTGGGGCGTGACGTTGGAGGCCTTGACCTTCAGCGTTTCCTTCAGCTGTCCGTCGGGGTTCAACGCACTGGCAACAACGGGTGAATCGAAGTTGATGGCAACGTCGGAGGCTGCGGTCACCACTGACTCGGCGACAGTGGCGGGGGTGGTGTCAACGCTAGCCAGTGAAACGCCGGTGGCGGACGGCATGGTGACGGCAAGGGCCAGGCCCGTGGCAGCCAGCGCAATCCCCACCTTCTGGCTGGCGCCGTTGGCCAGGCCGGTGCGAATCAGGGCACCCAGCGAACCGTGCGGCGTGGCGGTGGAACGCTCGGCCGCAAGTACTTCGCGGCGGGTTGGCGCGAAGGACTCTTCAACGAAGGTGGAGGGCGAAATCGCCCTGCGGCGTCCGTGCTGCTTGACCTCTGACACTAATTACCTCTCTGAAAGCACCTGCGGAGTTAGCTGTCGGATTCGGATCAGAGAGTGTAACTTTTGATCCGGCCGGCCCTTGGCACGCGCCATACCCAACGCACAGCCCCGCCATGGAGGGTACGTCAATGAGTTGCGAGTGGTTCCAGACCTGGCTTCACCCCAAGGCGGACTGGTCGGTCCGCCGGTTGTGGTTCCCCCGTCCTTGCCAGAAATTGCTTAATTCCGCACTCTGAAGGCAAGGCTCGGTGTCAGAGGACGGTAACGCTTCGGTTACAGCGCCAAGTTGTTACTATACGGTACAAATTGCCACCGTGATAATTCCGTTATATTTGACAATTTCAATGTCAAGCGCCTAACGGCGGCTGGGCGGACGGCCTAGTTCATGGAGACAAAAACGTGCGCCGCCACCTCGGGAGGAAGCTCCAGCGCCCCGTCAATTCCGGGCACGCGCACCGAAATGTATTCGCCCACCTGGGCCAGCGAAATGGTGGCACCGGGGCGCAGGCCGCCCTCGTCGAGCTGGGTCAACAACTCCGGCTCCACCTGGATCCGCTCGGACAGCCGGTGGATGGTGACCGACTGTTCAGGGGAATAGGTGTTCATGGCCTCCACCAACGTCACCAGGCCGGCGGCAAAGACGGGCGACACCTTTCCGCCGAGTTCCTCCAGTCCGGGGATCGGGTTGCCGTACGGCGATTCCTCGGGCTTGCCCAGCAGTTCAAACAACCGCTGTTCCACCCGCTCGCTCATGACGTGTTCCCAGCGGCAGGCCTCTTCGTGGACGTAGGCCCAGTCCAAGCCAATGACGTCGGAGAGCAGGCGCTCGGCCAGGCGGTGCTTGCGCATGACGCGGGTGGCCTTGTCCCGGCCGGCAGGGGTCAGCTCCAGGTGCCGGTCGCCGGAGACGATGACCAGCCCGTCGCGTTCCATGCGCCCCACGGTCTGGGAAACGGTGGGGCCAGAATGGTGCAGGCGCTCGGCAATCCGGGCACGCAGCGCCACAATGTTCTCTTCTTCCAACTCCAGGATGGTGCGCAGATACATTTCCGTCGTGTCAATCAAATCTGTCACGTCAGATTCCTCCTGAGTTTTGGCGAGATTCCGGGCGGCGGCCTTTTGCCTCTACGATATCCTGCTTAATACAAGGGGTGAAAACGTCCGCTTGTTCCCGTTCACTGCCCTCCTGCCCGGCCGGCGCCGAGAATAGTTTCACCATGCGGCCCACATTTGAGGATGAGGTACCCCTTCCGGCAGAATTGGCAGCAGGCCCTTGGCGCCTTTACTTCCATCGCTTAAATTTTGGAGCAGACCCGTGAGCGAATCCATGCCTCTCACCATCCCCGCCAACCTGCGCCCGGCCGACGGCCGCTTTGGTGCAGGCCCATCCAAAGTCCGTCCCGAACAGGTGGCTGCCTTGTCCGCCGCCGGAGCGGCCCTGCTGGGCACCTCCCACCGCCAGGCCCCAGTAAAGAATCTCGTGGGCGAGATCCGCAGCGGCCTGAAGACCTTCTTCCGGGCGCCGGACGGCTACGAGGTCATCCTGGGCGTGGGCGGTTCCACCGCATTCTGGGACGTGGCATCGTTTGGCCTGGTCGAGAAGAAGGCCCAACACCTCTCCTTTGGCGAGTTCGGCTCCAAGTTTGCCTCCGCCACCAACAAGGCACCGTTCCTGGAGTCTTCCTCCATCATCAGCTCCGCGCCGGGCACGCGCCCCGATGCGGTGGCCGAGTCCGGAGTCGACGTTTATGCCTGGCCCCAAAACGAAACCTCCACCGGCGTGGCCGCTCCCGTCGAGCGTGTTGCCGGGGCTGACGACGGCGCACTGGTCCTGGTGGATGCCACCTCCGCCGCCGGCGGCCTGCACGTGGACGTCACCGAGGCCGATGTGTACTACTTTGCGCCGCAGAAGAATTTTGCGTCCGACGGCGGACTCTGGCTTGGGCTGTTCTCCCCCGCCGCGCTGGAGCGGGCCGCGCGCATCGGTGCCACGGAGCGCTGGGTGCCGGACTTCCTGAGCCTCACCACGGCCATCGACAACTCGCTGAAGAACCAGACGTACAACACGCCCGCCCTCTCCACACTGGTCACCCTCAACGAGCAGGTCAGGTGGCTCAACGGCAACGGCGGCCTGGACTTTGCCTCCCGGCGCACGGCCGACTCCGCAGGCCGCCTGTACTCCTGGGCCGAGTCCTCCAGCGCCGCCACCCCGTTCGTGGCCAGGGCGCAGGACCGCTCCAACGTGATCGTCACCATCGACTTTGACGAGTCAGTGGATGCCGCCGCCGTCGCCAAAGTGTTGCGCGCCAACGGGATCGTGGACACCGAGCCGTACCGCAAGCTCGGCCGCAACCAGCTGCGCATTGCCACCTTTGTGGCCATCGAACCGGACGACATCACGGCACTAACCAAGTGCATTGACTACGTGATTGAGAACCTCTAACCCACCCGTCGAGGTGACAGCTAAGGCGGCTCCCGGACATCGGAAGCCACCTTTGCTGTACCTGCGGTTTTGCCAGGCAACCGCACCTGCACCAAGACCTCACCAGGGGGCCAACGCCGTATATTCTGCCTGCCGGCTCGGAGCAGTTGCGGCCGTCGGAAGGCGTCAGGCAGGTTCCGCCCAGAACCCGTCAAGCTGTTCCTGGTCCGAATAGTGCCCGCGGACCTCGTGGATCAGCCCGTCCTGCACGCGCATCAACTGGCAGCCGGTGATGTCCAGGACCCGCCCGCCAAAATCCCCGGTGGCATGCTGGATGGCCACGACGTAACGATCGCCCACTGCGACGTCCAGCAGCTCCGCCCTGAAGGTGCCACCGGACAGGGGCGCCAGCTTAGCCAGAAACCCGTCCCGGATGGCGGACCATCCCACGTGGTCGCCGGCAATCGGCCCCTTGCCGGGGAGATGCCACAGGGCATCGGGGGCAAAGCACGCCTCAGCCTTGGCCAGGTCCTGCTCCGCGACGGACTCGTAAAAACGCCGCACCACATCCACTGCCGACTCGTTCATGGACAAAGCATGGTCTTGCGGTGGCACCGGCGTCAAGGGCTCCCGACGAATGCGCCCACTGGACAGTTGTGGCTGCTTTGACGCGTCAAAGCAGCCACAACTGTCCAGTGAAAGGCGGCAGGTCCGGGTCGGCTCAGTCTTCGGCTTCGTCAGCGTCCGCCGGGTGCCCGGCGTCGTCCCCGGTCTCTACAAGCTCGACCATCGTGTCGTCGTCCGCGGTATCGCCGTCCGCGGGATCGACCTCGGCGTCGGCCTGCTCGTCCGCCTTGGCATCCTCGGGGCGGACACGCTCGGCCCACGGCACCCACGGCGGGGCCAGCACAGAGTCGTTGGTGGGCAGCAGCCCCACCTCATTGACCGTTGCGTCCTTGGAGCGGGAGACGCGGGCCAGCGTGGCGAACCACTGCCAGCCAACGTAACCGGGCATGGTGCATTCAAAGAGGTGCGTGACCGTCCGGACACCCTCGCTGCGCGCTGCCACGTGCGGACCAATGTTGTCATCGGCCGTAATCTCCCGCACTGCTGAACGGGCCACGTCGGTGGACTCGGCCAGAAACGCATCCGGCTTGCCCACCCGCCAAACGGGCACGCCCGGGCGCGAGGCAACAGCCCCCGTTTCAGCGGGCACCGGAGAGTCGGCGGATTCGGTGGGAAGTTCGGTCATGACGGGCACCACTATGCGTCGAAGTTGTCGGCAACCTTGCGCAACGCGGCGGCAATCTTGCTCGCGTCGCCTTCCGGGTACTTGCCGTTGGTCAGGGATCCTACGGAGCGCTCCAGCAAGGACACCAGGTCCTGCACGATCGGGGCGAGGTCGCGGGCGGGCATGCGCTTGGCCTTGGCCACGGACGGGCCCCGGTCCATGATCTTTGCGGCCATGGCCTGGGCACCCTTGCGGCCGTCGGCCACTCCGAATTCCATGCGCATTCCGGGCTTGATCTCACCGGCGTCGGGCGCGAGGGCATTGGCGCGCAGAAAGACTTCCTTGCCGTCGTCGGCCGTCAGGATGCCGAAGCCCTTTTCGTTGTCGTACCACTTCACTTTGCCGATCGGCACTTGCTTTACCTCGTATATTTCATTGGTTGGAATCACGCCTGACGCCTGCGCGGGGGTTGGCCGCCGTACCCGGTGGCTGTGAAATGTGCAGCCGGTACCAACAGGCGCATGATGTGCTGGCCTATTTATCTCAAGGTTACCGCGTCGGCGAACACCCGGTGCGCTTTGTGCCACACCTGTCCGCTGTTAGCGTTATGACCATGGGCATCCACAACTTAGCACCAGCAGCGGCCGGCCGGGGCTGGCAGGCATTCAACATGGCTGCCGTTGTGCTGGCACTGGCCGCATTGGCCTCCCTGATCATTGTGCTGCTGACCAAGTGGGCCGGGGGCGATCCCTGGACTGGCTTCGACTGGATTGCCATGCTCTGCCTGCCCGCTGCATTCCTGATGATGGGCGGCAGCGTGTTGCACGCGGTTTCCCGACGCCGACGATTGTAGGGCAGCGGGCAGCTTTTGGCGGTAGCGTTGAGCTGATGTCCACCCTGCGGCTTTTGATCTCCGACCTTGCTGCCCGGCCCGATTCCTCGCTGCTGCGGCTGCTTTCGCTGCGTCCGGAGCTGATGGATCCCGCGGCGGCCGACTTTGCCGCGCTCGCCACCCGCGCGTCCAGCCGGGCCGGTTTGGCTCGTGCCCTGGACCTGCTGAACCAGCCCCAGCTCCAGGTCCTGACCTCGCTGATTGTCATGGCGGATCCCGATTCCGGCGCCACCGCGGCCCGGATTGCGTCCGCCGTTGCCGGCGCCACCGTTGAGCAGGTGGCGCCACTTCTCGACCAGCTGCATGAGCTGGCCCTGGTGCTCCATGCGCCCCTGGACCCTCCGGACACGGACGACGCCGGACCCCGCCTCTTCCTTGCCGTCACCTCCCTGCGCGAAGTGTTGGGAGCACATCCTGCCGGCCTGGGCCGCAACTATGTGGAACTGGCCGAAGCCCTGCCGGGCTGCCGGGACAGGCTGGCCGGGATTGTCGCCAGAATGGGGCATGGTCACGGATCAGTGCCCGGAAGGGCGGCCCCACCGGCCGGCAATCCGCCGGACGGGGAACTGGCCCGCCAGCGGACCGACGGGGGTCCCGACGCCACCGGCCAGCAGGCCGGTCCCGCTCCCGAGGTGCCCGGCCAGCAGGCCGGTCCCGCTCCCTCGGTGCCCGGCCAGAGGACCGATCCTGCTGCGGAAATGCAGCGCTTTCTTGCGTCGTTCACCGGCCCGGAGCTGTTGCTCGAGGGTGCCCCCGAAGGCACCTCGGAGCTCCTGGCGAAGTTTGAATCCGGCCCCATGGGTCGGGTGGGACACGCCCTCCGCGACCTCAGCCCAGCCTCCGCCCCCGGAGGTGGGGAGGGCGTCAGCTCGGCGGCAGCGTCCCAAAACGCTGCCCGGCACAATCCCGGCGGCGCCGTCGAATGGCTGTTGCGCCGGGGACTGCTCATTCCGCTGGACGACGACCACGTTGAGCTTCCCCGCGAAGTGGGGCTCCTGCTGCGTCACGGCAGCGTGATCACCAGCTTCGCTCCGGAGTCGCCGTCCCGGCCGGCCGCCCACATCCGCGCAACGCTGCGGGACAACGCGTCCATGGGCGCCGTCGCCTCGGTGCTGCGCACCATGGCCCGGCTGCTGGACTCCGTGGAAGATGCCCCACTGGCCACGCTGCGGGCCGGCGGGGTCGGCGTTCGTTCCGTACGCACCCTGGCACGCGACCTCGACGTTGAAATGGCACAGTCGTACTTTTACCTTGAGCTCGCGGCCATGGCAAAGCTCATCAGCTTGGATCCAGACACCTCGCAGTGGAGGGCCACGGCGTCGGCCTGGCGATCGCGCGACCGCGCCGAACAATGGCTGTGGCTCACATCCGCCTGGCTTGACGCAGGGAGGATGCCGTCGCTGGTGGGCTCCGGCTCCCCGGCGGTCAATGTGTTGGCCGGCGAGGCGAACCGCGCGGATGCACCCGCACTGCGCAACACGTCCCTGCAGGTGCTGGCGGCTTTGCACCTGAGCCTGACCCAGGGAGCAGTGCCGGCAACCGTTGCCGCAGGGTCCTCCCAGGAGGGGACGGGCCAGGCAATCGCGGGGCAGGATGGAGCGGGCGTATCAGGGGCAGACCAGGCAGCCGCAATCCTCGCGTCCATGGTCCCGGCACCCACCATCGGCCAGGTTCTGGAGCACTACGCGTGGCACCACCCGCGCCCCGCCCGGAGGGTTGCCAACGCACTGGCCGGGTTTCTCGCCGAAGCGGAAATCCTGGGCCTGACCGGCGCCGCCGCTCTGACGGACCTTGGCCTGGCCGTGATCGACAGGGACTGGGATGCGGCACTTGCCCTCCTCACCGGAGCCCTGCCGGAACCGGTGGAGCATGTCCTGCTCCAGGGCGACCTCACCGCCGTGGCTCCAGGATTCCTCTCCCCCGCGTTGTCCGCGGAGCTGTCGCTGCTCGCGGAGCCGGAAGGCAGTGGCACGGCCGGGGTATTCCGTTTCACGCCCGCGTCGATCCAGCGGGCCCTTGCCGCAGGCCGCACGGCATCCGGCATCTTAAACTTCCTCGCCACGCATTCGGTCACGCCCGTCCCGCAGCCGCTGGAATACCTGGTGCAGGACGCAGCGGCACGCCACGGCCGGTTCACGGTGGGAGCAGCCTCCGCGTTCATCAGCACGGAGAATCCCGAACTCCTGGCGGAACTGCTGGCCGGTGACATGGATGCCCACCTGGGGCTGACCGCCATCTCGCCCACCGTGGCCGTCTCAACGCTGACTTCGGCAGAACTTGCCCGGGGCATGCTCGACGCCGGCCACTCCCCCGCCCTTGCCGACTCGGATTCGACCCCGGAGCCCAACGAGGTTGTCGGGGGCACCCGGCGGGCCGCGCTCCCGGCAAAGCACGAGGCCGTGGCACCGTATGAGACAGCCCGGCTGCTGGCAGCCGAAGAGACGGGGCCCGAAGAGACGGGGACCGATGAGACCCGGCGGGGCAACGCCGTCGGGCTTCCCCTTGGTCTGGCCGCGGCGCAGCTTAACCTGCTGCGCAGCCGCCCGGCATGGAGTCCGGGCCTGGGGGAATCGGCCCCGGCGCTGGTCCGAGAGCAGTTGCAGCGGGCCATCCGGGCCGGGACGGACGTCTGGCTGACCACCGTGCGCAGCGACGGCGGCCCCGAACGGCTCCGGCTGCACCCGGTGACCGTGATGGAGGGGCGCGTGCGCGCGTTTGACCCCGACCGTGCCAGCGAACGGATTTTCAGCATCCACCGGGTCATGGAGGTGGAATTGATTGATGGTTCCGGCAAGAAAGGCACACCATGAACGACGGGCCGTTGATTGTCCAAAGCGACAAGACCATCCTGCTGGAGACCGGCCACCCGCAGGCCACTGAGGCGCGCCACGCGATTGCGGCGTTTGCCGAGCTGGAACGAGCCCCCGAGCACATGCACAGCTACCGGATCACGCCGCTGGGGCTCTGGAATGCCCGGGCGGCAGGGCTCGACGCCGAGCAGGTGCTGGACACGCTGCTGATGTACTCACGGTTTCCGGTGCCGCACCCGCTGCTGATCGACATCGAGGAGGTCATGGCCCGGTACGGGCGGCTGCGGCTGGAGAAGGACCCGATCCACGGGCTGGTCATGCGCACCAACGACTTCCCCGTGCTGGAGGAGGTGATCCACGCCAAAAAGATCGGGCCTCTGCTGGGGCCGCGGATCGACCCGCTGACCGTGGTGGTGCACTCCTCGCAACGCGGGGCGCTCAAGCAGCTGCTGCTCAAGGCCGGCTGGCCCGCGGAGGACCTCGCCGGGTACGTTGACGGCACGCCGCACCCCATTGCGCTGACGGCAGGGGATGCTGATGCGGTGGCCCCCAAGAGCGGAGCGTGGTCGTTGCGCCCCTATCAAAACCTGGCCGTGGAGAACTTTTGGGCCGGCGGCTCCGGCGTGGTGGTTTTGCCGTGCGGTGCCGGGAAAACCATTGTTGGCGCGGCGGCCATGGCCGTCTCGGGCACCACCACGCTGATCCTGGTGACCAACACCCTCTCGGCCCGGCAGTGGAAGGCCGAGCTGCTCAAGCGCACCTCCTTGACGGAGGCGGAAATTGGCGAATATTCCGGCGCCGTCAAGGAGGTCCGGCCCGTCACGATCGCCACGTACCAGGTGTTGACCATGCGCCGCGGCGGGCTGTATCCGCACCTCGAGCTCCTGGATGGCAACGACTGGGGGTTGATCATCTACGACGAGGTCCATCTCCTGCCGGCCCCCATCTTCCGCATGACGGCGGACCTGCAGGCGCGTCGCCGGCTGGGGCTGACAGCCACGTTGGTGCGCGAGGACGGCCGCGAGGGCGAGGTGTTCTCCCTGATCGGGCCCAAGCGGTACGACGCCCCGTGGAAGGACATTGAGGCCCAGGGCTACATCGCCCCGGCCGATTGCGTCGAGGTGCGCATCGACCTACCGCGGGACGAGCGCATGGCCTACGCCATGGCGGACGACGCCGACAAGTACCGCCTGTGTGCCTCGAGCGAGAGCAAGTCCGAGGTGGTGGAACGGCTCGTGGCCACCCACGCCGGCGAACAGCTCCTGGTTATTGGCCAGTACATCGACCAGCTGGACGAGATCGCCGAACGCCTGGGCGCCCCGCTGATCAAAGGCGAAACGTCCGTGAAGGAACGTGAGCGGCTCTTCGACGAGTTCCGGCGCGGAGTCATCCACACGCTGGTGGTGTCGAAGGTGGCGAACTTTTCCATCGACCTGCCGGAGGCGTCCGTGGCGATCCAGGTGTCGGGGTCCTTTGGCTCCCGGCAGGAGGAAGCACAGCGGCTGGGGCGGCTCATGCGCCCCAAGGCCGACGGCAGGACCGCTCGCTTTTACACGCTGGTGGCCCGGGACACCGTCGACGCGGACTTCGCGGCCAAGCGCCAGCGGTTCCTCGCCGAGCAGGGGTACGCCTACCGCATCATCGACGCCCCCTGACCGACGCTCACGTCAGTGGCACTTCCCCCCGACGCTCTCACATGGGTGAAGGAGCGTCGGGGAAAAGCCACCCGAAGAGAGGGAGCGTTGAGGCGCTTACCGGCAGTATCGGGCCGGAGTAGGATCAGTCACCACGGGGTTCCTGCGATTTGTATGGAGGCGTCATGGATTACGAAGAGTCGGTGGCCGAACATTACGGCAGTGGCGATGTCCTGGAGCGGCTGCTGGCCGCGGTGCGCAACGCCGGAGGCGATCCGGATCACTTTGCTTCGGCGGACCTCCGCGGCGCCGACCAGCTCCACATTGGCGGCCCCGCCGCCACCTCACGGGTTGCCGCGCGGGCCGGAATTGGCGCCGGAACCCGGGTCCTGGACATTGGTTCGGGCATGGGCGGCGTGGCCCGGCATCTGGCTGGCGAATTCGGTGCCACGGTCCACGGGGTGGACCTGACACCGGAGTTTGTGGCCGTCGCCAAGGAACTCACGCAGCGCACCGGGCTGGCCGGATCCGTGGAATTCACCCAGGGCAGTGCGCTGGAGCTCCCCTTGGCGGACGCCTCCTTCGACGCGGCCGTCGTGGTCCATGTGGGCATGAACATTCGCGACAAGGACCGGATGTTTGCCGAGGCCGGCCGCGTCCTGCGGCCAGGAGGCATCCTGGCCGTGTACGACATCATGCTCCTGGGCGGCGGGACGGAGACCTATCCGCTGCCGTGGGCTGCCTCCGCAGAGACGTCCTTCCCGCAGCCGCCACTGGCTTACAGCGACGCGCTCGGCCAGGCCGGCCTCGAGGTGGATTCGGAAGCCAAGACCCTGGCCGAGGGCATCGAGTTCCTCGAACGCGCCCTCGACTCCGGCGGCCCCCTGGGGCTGGCCGGGCCGGCCCTGGCCAACCTGTTGGACGCCTTCCGCGCCGGCCTCCTGGCCCCCGTGGAAATCTATGCCCACCGCCCCTGACCCGCTTGTTAGAACAGGATCCTGAGCGCAGCAAGCCGCCCCACCTGGTCGGGGTCGCCCTCGAGGCAGATGAGGCCCGAATCGGGGGTACGCCCGGAGAGTCCCCTGACTGTTTCAAGCCCGACGCCGGACACCCGGGCCTGCGGGCCCTCCCCGCCCAGGTGCCACGCGCCGGAAATCTCGCCGCTCAGTTCCACCGTGAGACTGTGTGCCGAAACGGGCGATGTGCCGCGCGGCGCGTCCCGGGACGCGCCGCGCCGGGAAACCCATTCCACGGAGGCGTCGCGCATGATCTGCTCGAGAATCGGCCCGTCGGCATCCGTGGCCGGCCGGGGCAGTCCGGTCGCCCGGGCCAGGTCGATGCCGTGCATCCACGCATCCCGCAGGTAGATCACGTTGTAGAGGTATCCGAGCCGCAGCGCCGCCCCGCCCGGCGCCATGTCCGCCTGTACAGAGATCCGGCCCATCAGCCGCGAAAACGACGCCACCCTTGCCGCCACCTTGGGCGCGTTGGCCCGGTAGAGGGCGACGAGGTCAGTGGTGGTTTGCCCCGCATGGTCGTCGACCTGCGCCTGGTTTGCGGCGTCCAACGGCGAAAGGCTGGGGTACCGGCGTCGTCCGGTTTGGCGGTGGCGGAGCGTGGAGCGGACGCTGAGGATGTCTTCCTGAGCCCCGACCAGGTGGCCGACGACGTCCCGGACGGTCCATCCGGCACAGTCGGTGGCGGCGTCCCACAGCCCGGCCGGCAACGCGGCCAGGAAGTCGGCGGTGCCGGCCATGACGGTGAGGTAGAGGGCGGCTGAGTCGGCGCGTTTGGCGGCCGGAATGGCCGTGGCGGAAATGGGCATGGTTCCTTCTTAGGTTACGTAATGTTCCAGCCACAGTGTCACCGCGGGCTCGGCCAGGCGTGCGTAGCGCCCGTCTCCCCTGCCCGTCGGATCGTTGGCCAATTGTTGTGAGACCACTCCGGCCACCACCGTGGTGAACAGCAGCATGCCGTCCTCCGTGGCGGCGGCAGCGCGCAACTGCTTGCGCGAAACGGCCAGCTGGATTCGCTCGCGAAGCAGCGACACCACCTCCAGGCTGGGCTTGAAGGCCTGGGGCGACGGTTCAAAGCCGGGCACGGGCCGCCAGTTCAGCAGCTGCGCCGCCACCGGGTTCCCCACCGACCACTCCACGAAGGCCCTGGCCCCGGCACGCAGGGCGGCCAGGGCGTCATCCGGGTGTTTGGCGCCGGCCGCCAACACGGCATCCCGCAGGCCCGCGGCACCCCGTTCAAAGAGGGCATCGTACAGGGCGTTCTTGGACGAAAAGTACCCATACAGCGACGGTGGGCGCATTCCCACCCGGCGCGCCACGGCCGACAGCGACATGCCCGCCACCCCGTCCCTGGCCATCAGTTCGACGGCGGCGCCGAGGATCTCAGCGATGGTGGCGTCCCTGCGCACCTTGCGGCGGTCCTGGACTGTTTCCATACCACATTATCCGCCTAACGGTATTAGGAAAACAAGGGGGCGTGAGGGTGAGTTGACCGCGCCTCGAAGGCCTCAGCCGAGGACGGCCCGCAATGCCGCGAGCGCCTCGGCCAGCGGCGGGAGTTCGGGGTGCCAGGTGCGCTCCCACTCCAGCGAGGCCCACGGATCCGCAGCGCCCTGAGCTGCGGCGATGCCGGCCAGCAGCGACTGCATCCGGCGCAGCGGCAGTTCGCCGTCGCCGGGGAGGGTCAGCGTGACGTTGTTGCCGCCGGGGATCCGCACCCCGTCCTTGTACTGGGCGTAGGCCACGGCGCCGGCCAGCAATTCCGCCGTGCGTTCGGGAGTTTCGTCGTGGCGCCACGGGTGCATGAGATCCCAAATGACCCGCACCGGTGCATCGGCATCGACCCGGGCCAGGATCCGGGCGAGGTCTTCGCCGCGCGGGTGCGAATCATGGGTCTCGAGCAGGAGGGCCACCCCGCGGTCGCGGGCGTGCCCGGCAGCGCGGTTGAGCCGGCGGGCGCCGCGCTCATCGGCTGCCGCCATGTCCGCCGGCACGCCGTTGCCCAGCGCCGGAGGCAGGCCCGCCCCCGGGAAGACGCGCACATTGGGGGCGCCAAGGTCTGCGGCGAGGTCGACGGCGGCGCCAAGTTCGGCGTCGATCCCGCCTTCACTGCCCCCGTCGCCGGGCGCACAGACCCGGACGTAGCTGGCCAGCGCAAGGACCGCCAGCCCGGCGTCGGCCACGGCCTTGGCCACCGCGCCGCGTTCGGCGGCGGGCATGCGCGGATACACAAACTCCCCGTCGGCCGCGCGCAGTTCCAGCCCCGTGGCCCCGGATGAATGTGCCAGTTCAATCACTTGGTCAAGGGATTCCCCGGGGCAGCCGAGGGTGGAAAAAGCCAGAGGCATGGCGGTCCTTTCATTGCACGTCGGTTTTCACACCCTACCGCCGCACGGTGTGATTGGTAAACGCTTTCCAAGAATGCTGCTTCCACGGTTCGCTGGGCCGAGCCATCAGCCCTTCAGAAGGCTGCACAGCGGCGTCCAGCCCATGGGAAGCGGGCCGCGGATGGCGGCCCGCTCCCGATCGGCCGCTGCGGACCAGCCCTGGGCGGACTGCCCGGCTTTGCTGCCGACGGCGCCGCGGGCCACCCGGAATCCGACATCCTCGAGGACGGCATCCGGCGCACTGCCACGTCGCACGGACGGCCGGACGCTCCACTCCCGGTCCGCCCCCCCGCCCCGGAGGCTTCTGTAGTCCCCATAGCGGGCGGTGTCGGCATAGTTCCAGCACCATTCCCACACATTGCCGAGCATGTCGAAAACGCCGAAAGCATTGGCTTCCCTGCCGGCCACGGGCTGCGGGCCGGCAACGCGGTCCAAGGCCGTCCAGGCCGAGCCTGCCAGCGCCACGGCCGGCGACCCTGTCTGCGCTCCGCGCGCGCCGGCCCGGCAGGCCCATTCCCATTCTGCCTCGGTGGGCAGCCGGAAACCGCTCGCAGCCACATCCCAGGCGACATTCCGGCCGTTGATGCGGTAGGCCGGCACCAGGCCCGCGGCGTTCGACGCCGCATTGCACCACAGCACGGCACCCAGCCAGGTCACCGGATGGGCAGGCACGTCCGGCGTCGAACCGGCAGCAGCGGGACCAGTCAACCCGGCACCAGCGGGAACACCGTCCACCGCTCCCCATTCACCCCAGGTGAGCTGGGTACGGCCCAGCTCGAAGGGCACCAGCTCCACCTCATTGACGGTTCCCGTACGGGCGTCGCGAAGTTCAACGATGCCGCCGGGAATCGCAGCGAGCCGCAGTCCCAGGTCCCGGGCGCGGGTTGTTCCCCCGCCAGCGCCGGGCACGGGCGGCGCAGATTCACCGGGCAAATATTCCATGCCCCCAGTGTCCCGCACAATGCAGCCCGGCCCCACAACCGCCGTCGTTCCCGCCGGGACAAGGACGCGTCGAGGGCGCACAAGGCGGATTCCGCAGGAGCCTCCGCCAGCCGCCGGGAAGCACTTCCGGTGAGGCGCCCGGACGGATTCCCACGGCTCCCCACTAGGCGCTGGGAACTGCCTGAGCGTAGGCTGACAGATATTACCCATGGAATAGCCAGCTTATTCCCAGCCAATGGTCGGAGACTTAAATGGTGAAGAAGACCGGACCTGAAGCAAAGCTGCTCGTTGTTGACGACGAGCCCAACATTCGCGAACTGCTCTCCACTTCCCTCCGGTTCGCCGGATTTGAAGTGGTGGCCGCCGCCAACGGCCGCGAGGCCCTGGCCGCGGCTGAAGAGCACAACCCAGACCTTGCGGTGCTGGACGTCATGCTCCCGGATATGGACGGGTTCACCGTCACTCGCCGCCTGCGTGCGGCCGGACGGCACTTCCCCGTGCTGTTCCTGACGGCCCGCGACGACACCGAGGACAAAGTCACCGGCCTCACCGTCGGCGGCGACGACTACGTGACCAAGCCGTTCAGCCTGGACGAGGTGGTGGCGCGCATCCGCGCCGTGCTGCGGCGCACCCAGCCCATGGACGACGACGACGCCGTGCTGCGTGTCGCCGATCTGGAGCTCGACGACGACGCCCACGAGGTCCGCCGCGCCGGCAGGACCGTGGAGCTCTCCCCCACCGAGTTCAAGCTGCTGCGTTACCTGATGCTGAACCCGAACCGGGTGCTGTCCAAGGCGCAGATCCTCGACCATGTCTGGGAGTACGACTTCAACGGGGACGCCTCAATTGTGGAGTCCTACATCTCCTATCTGCGGCGCAAGGTTGACACCGACTCCACGCTGCCCGCACTGATCCAGACCAAGCGCGGCGTGGGCTACGTGCTGCGGACAGCCGACAAGCGCTAGCACCCTGCGAAGACATTGATTACGTTGTGGAAGAACGCATCACTGCGTTCGCAGCTGGTGGCGATTATCAGCGCCCTGCTGACGCTTTCCCTCCTGGCTCTCGGCGCCACAACGTTCCTTTTGCTGCACACCTTTCTGGAAGACCAGATGGACACGCAGCTGACCACCTTCCAAAGGTCAATTGTCGAATACGGTCCCGTGGACTCGGAAAACACCGACCAGACCCCGTTTGGCTTCGACTACTACGTGGGCATCCACTACGGCGACTCCAGCCTGGCCAAACAAAACCGCTCGGGCGAGGACAAGCCCGTCTATCCCAACTACACGCTGGCGCAGGCCATGGCGCTGAGCGGAAAGAAATTCACCGTTCCCAGCACCGACGGCGGGGCACCGTGGCGGGTCACCGTCGTCGCGCCTGTGAGCTTCAGCCGCGGCCCCGCGAATTCAGTTGTCGCGACACAGCTGTTCACCGGCTATGCGGTGGTGGGCCTGCCCTATGAAAGCCTCAACACCACCATGGAACGGCTGGCGGTGGTCATCACCGGCGTGGCCCTCCTGGCCATCACCCTGGGCACCATGATCGCCTACTGGACCGTCAGCCGGTCCTTCCGGCCGCTCAGCCGGGTGGAAAAGACCGCCGCCGCCATTGCTGCCGGGGACCTCTCCCGCCGTGTGGATATTGAAAACCCGTCCACGGAGGTCGGCCGGCTCTCGGGCTCGCTGAACACCATGCTGGCCCACATTGAGCATGCCTTTGCCGCACGCACCGCGTCCGAGAAAAGAATGCGCCGCTTCGTAGCCGACGCGTCCCATGAACTGCGCACCCCCTTGGTCACCATCCGCGGCTTTTCGGAACTGTACCGCCACGGTGCACTGCAGACGCCCGACGACGTCGGGACGGCCATGAGCCGCATTGAAAGTGAAGCCAAGCGCATGGGCGAGCTCGTGGAGGACCTGCTCATGCTGGCCCGCATTGACGAACAACGCCCGCTGGTGCTCAAACCCGTGGACCTGTTGATCATTGGCCACGACACTGTTCTGGACGCACGCGCCTCGGCACGCGACCGGGCATTCTCCGTGGTCGGGCTGGACGGCGGCCCGGGGATGCCCGCACCCACCATGGGGGACGAAGCCAAGCTGCGCCAGGTGGTGGCCAACCTCATGGGCAATGCGCTGCGGTACACCCCGGAGGGTTCGCCCGTGGAAATCATGGTTGGAACGCACCAGGTTGGTGGACAAAAAACATCTGTCATCAAGATCCGCGACCACGGCCCTGGCATCTCCGACGAGCAGGCACCGCGCATTTTTGAGCGGTTCTACCGCGCCGACTCCTCCCGCGACCGCAACACCGGCGGCAGTGGCCTGGGGCTGGCGATTGTCGCAGCCATTGTGGCATCGCATCACGGCACCGTGCGCCTGGAGCAGACTCCCGAAGGAGGCGCCACCATGGCCATTGAACTCCCCTTTGAGGACCCCGACGACGCCGGCAGCCAGGACACGTCGTCGACCGACGGGTATGTCCCGCCCGTGCCCTCGCGGGCGCCGCGCTCGACCGGCCGGCCGGCGTAGCACGGCTGGCCACCCGGCATATCACGACGCTGCTCCCTCCACAGCCTGGCCTGCGGACTGGCAGTCCCACAAATGCCAGCGCGGCCCTGTTGGCCCGCGCGTTGGCGTCCTAACGTGGAAGGCACCAGCCAGCCTTCCACCCGGTGGAACCAACAGCCAGGAGTCATCCCATGGCACAGTTCAACGTCAACAGCGACGACCTCGCCCTCAAAAGCACTGCCGTCAAGGGCTCCGTGGACCGCATCCGAATCGAGGTGGACGGCATGAAGCGCAACCTGATGGACCTGCAGTCCACCTGGACGGGATCGGCGGCCACCAACTTCCAGGCCCTGCTTCAGGAGTGGCATGCAACCCAGGTCAAGGTTGAGGCCTCCCTGGAGAGCATCAATTCAGCCCTGTCCATGGCCGCAACCCAATACGCGCAGGCAGAGGATGCGAACACCCGTATGTTTACTGCTCGCTAGTCCCCACTCCCTCCCACTGCTCGCAATCCCCAACCGCTCCCAGCGCTCGCAAGCTCGCACAGGGTCCCTCGCGCCCCCGCAGCGGGAACCTCGGGAGCGTGGGCCCATACTTCGCGCCACTGCTCGCAATCCCCAACCGCTCCCAGCGCTCCCAAGCTCGCACAGGGTCCCTCGCGGCCCCGGGCCCCCGCAGCGAGAACCTCGGGAGCGTGGGTCCATACTCCGCGCCACTGCTCGCAATCCCCAACCGCTCCCAGCGCTCGCAAGCTCGCACAGGGTCCCTCGGGAGCGTGAGCCTCCGCAGCGGGCCCCTCGGGGGCGTTGGGGGCGGGCTACGCCTCGAGCGTGCCCTGATGGAAGCGCACCTGCCAGCGGCCGTTTTCGTGCTGCCAGATGGAACTGCGCAGCGCACTCCCCCGCGGGGCCACGCTGCGGTAGGTCAGGAGGGCGGTGGCAGCGTCCAGGCGGTTGAGCGCAAGGACCTCCAGGCTGGCCTCCGCGGCTTCCCCGTCGCTGAACATGGCCAGGATCTCCTGCCGCGACCAGCGTCGGCCGGAGGCGCCAATCTCCTCAAAGTCCGGGTGGAGCAGCTCTCCGGCACGGAGCGGGTCTGCCCGCACCGCCGGGTCCAGGAGCTCGCGTTCCAGCTCCACGACTGTCTCGAGCGAAGCGTCACGGGAGGCCGGAAAGGCGGGGTCGGGTTCGTCGTCGAGCATGGAAAACAGGTCAGCCTGCGCGGTCTCGTCCACCGGTGCAGGGACAGCTGCGGGGGCCAGCGCGGGCGTCGCAGCCGCCGCGGTAGGCCTGGCACCCGGATAGCCGGGCCCTTGAATGGGTGCCCGGTTGGCCTGGTAGGCCGTGGCAGCCGCGCGGGCACGGTCGTCCGCTGCCTCGTTGAGGTCGTGGCCGGCATGACCCTTGACCCACTCAAATTTGTAGCTCCGGCCCACAATGGCGGCGTCGATCTCCTTCAGGAGGTCCACATTCAGTACGGGCTTGCCGTCAGCCTTGCGCCAGCCCTTACGTTTCCATCCCGGCATCCACTTGGTGATGCAATTGATGACATATTGGCTGTCACACAAAATGTGCAGCGGCTCCTGGGGCAGGTGCGCCGTGGACTTGAAGAGGTCAAGGACGGCCATGAGCTCACCCATATTGTTCGTGCCGTGCGGCCAGCCTCCGGCACGCCAGCGAGAGTCGTCCACATACCAGGCCCAGCCCGAGGGACCGGGATTACCCAAAGCCGAGCCGTCGGCTGCCGCAACAATTGTCATGGGTCCATACTTTCAGATTCCACCGACACTTAAATGCCAAAGGCGCCCCTTCCGTGATGGAAAGGACGCCTTTGTGACAAGACCCTGGTGACATACCCGCCCAAGGCGTCAACCCACATATGGGCCCACGCGCCTGGGCCCTCAGCCTCGAGGGCCCCCAATCGCGGTTCGCTAGCGAACCGCGATTGGGGAGAGGCTGGGGACTAGAAGCCGCCCATGCCGCCCATGTCGTCCCCGCCGCCGCCGGCAGGTGCAGCCTTTTCGGGCTTGTCGGCCACAACGGCTTCGGTGGTGAGGAACAGTCCGGCGATGGAAGCCGCGTTCTGCAGTGCGGAACGGGTTACCTTTACCGGGTCGTTGACGCCGGCAGCCAGCAGGTCCTCATAGACGCCGGTTGCCGCGTTGAGGCCGTGGCCAACAGGCAGCCCGCGAACCTTGTCCACCACTACGCCGGGCTCCATGCCCGCGTTGAAGGCAATCTGCTTCAGCGGGGCATCGATGGCAACCTTGACGATGTTGGCGCCAGTGGCCTCGTCGCCGGTCAGGTTCAAGCCTTCGAAAGCCTTGACGCCAGCCTGGATAAGTGCGACGCCGCCGCCGGGGACGATGCCTTCCTCAACAGCAGCCTTGGCGTTGCGCACGGCATCTTCGATGCGGTGCTTACGCTCCTTGAGCTCCACTTCGGTTGCGGCACCGGCCTTGATGACTGCAACGCCGCCGGCCAGCTTGGCCAGGCGTTCCTGCAGCTTCTCGCGGTCATAGTCGGAATCGGAGTTTTCGATCTCGGCGCGGATCTGGGCCACACGGCCTGCGATGGCGTCGGCTTCGCCGGCACCTTCAACAATGGTGGTCTCGTCCTTGGTGACAACCACCTTGCGGGCCTTGCCCAACAGGTCAAGGGTGGTGTTTTCCAGCTTGAGGCCGACTTCCTCGGCGATGACCTGGCCACCGGTGAGGACGGCGATATCGGCAAGCTGTGCCTTCCGGCGGTCGCCGAAGCCCGGGGCCTTGACGGCAACGGACTTGAACAGGCCGCGGATCTTGTTGACGATCAACGTGGCCAGTGCCTCGCCTTCAACGTCCTCTGCAATGATCAGCAACGGCTTGTTGGACGCCATGACCTTTTCCAGAACGGCAACGAGGTCCTTTACGTTGGAGATCTTGGAGTTCACGATCAGGATGTACGGGTCTTCAAGAACCGTTTCCTGGCGCTCGGTGTCGGTGACGAAGTAAGCGGAGATGTAACCCTTGTCGAAGCGCATGCCTTCGGTCAGTTCGAGCTCCAGGCCGAAGGTGTTGGACTCCTCGACCGTGATGACGCCTTCCTTGCCAACCTTGTCCAGGGCTTCGGCAATGAGTGCACCGATCTCGGGATCGCCGGCGGAGATGGAGGCCGTGGCCGCGATCTCTTCCTTCGTCTCGATTTCCTTGGCGGAGGCAAGCAGCTGCTCGATGACGGCTGCGACAGCCTTCTCGATTCCGCGCTTGAGGGACAGCGGATCAGCGCCGGCTGCGACGTTGCGCAGGCCTTCCTTGACCAGTGCCTGGGCCAGAACGGTGGCCGTCGTCGTGCCGTCACCGGCGATGTCGTCGGTCTTCTTGGCAACTTCCTTGACCAGCTCGGCGCCGATCTTTTCGTAAGGGTCGTCCAGCTCGATCTCCTTGGCGATGGAAACACCATCGTTGGTGATCGTGGGGGCGCCCCACTTCTTTTCCAGGACAACGTTGCGGCCGCGCGGGCCCAAGGTGACCTTGACGGCGTCGGCGAGGATGTTCAACCCACGCTCAAGGCCGCGGCGTGCCTCTTCATCGAATGCAATGATCTTGGCCATGTAGGCTTCAGTCCTTTCGGGACAGTCATTATGGACTCAGCTTCCCCGTGCGGTGCCCGCGACGGACGGACCCGGTGCCGGCGATCTCTTTCACGCCGGCCACGGAATCCTCACCACATGAGGAAAGTTCTTGACCTCCGACGGCGGCTGGCTGGCTAGGATCTAGCAGTCACCACCTCAGAGTGCTAACTCAATAATTAGCACTCGGCACCCGAGAGTGCAAGCGCAGCGTCCCCCTGTGTGCTGCGGGCGAACGCGCAAGCGCCCCTGCCGGCGTCGTGACTCCCATCAGGTTCGGCCGGAACGCTTCCGCTGCTTGGAATATGCGGCTAGCGTTGACCGAAGAATATTCCAAACAGCGCATATGAACCCAGTGTACCGATTTCAAAATCAAGGGCACTGCCGAAACGGCACCACTGAAGGAGTCACCGTGAGTGAGAATCCAAGCCTCGACAAGCCCGCCGACCCCCACGGCCACCCCTCGCCGCCCTCCGGCGCCCCGGCGGGATACGACCAGCCGGCCCAGCCCGCCGCCCCGGATTACGGCCAGCCCGCCTACCAGCAGCCCATGGAACAGGCTCCGCCCGCCTACCAAGGCCAGCCGTATCAGCAGCCGTCCGCGCAGCCGCCGTACCAGCAGCAATACCGGCAACCCGCCTACGGCCAGCCCTACAGCGAGCAGAAGTCCAAGGTCGCGGCCGGCATCCTGGGCATCCTCCTCGGCGGCCTCGGCATCCACAACTTCTACCTGGGCTACACGAAGAAGGCGCTGATCCAGCTGCTCGTCTCTGTCCTAAGCGTGGGCTTCCTCGCTTGGGCCATGGCCATTTGGGGCCTCGTCGAAGGCATCCTGATCCTGGTGGGCAACGAAGGTTTCCGCACCGATGCCAGGGGCATCCCGCTTAAGGACTGACACGCAAAATACGCGCCGAGAGCGCAGATAGGGCGGGCAACTTCACGAGTTGCCCGCCCTATCTGCGCTCTCGATGGTGCGTCCGCAACCGGGGGCTTGGAAAGCCGAGGCGCCTACTGCGCCCCGGGTCCCAGGACCACCGTCAGCGGGATCCCGAGCTCCGCGGAGTCGAGCAGCGTGGTGATATTCAACAGCGCACCCAACGCCTGTGCGTTGGCCTTCTCCGTCGGGCCGCTGTAGATGATGGATGAGACGGACTGGGGTGCCCCGGCCCAGTTGGCGGCCTGGGAGACCGTCCAGCCGTTGGCCGTGACCGTGCCGGTGTATTTGGCCGCGAGCCCGCCGATTCCGGTGGCGTTGAAGATGGCGACGGGAATGCCCTTGTCCACCACGGCGCCGGGTGTCGGAGTGGCCGACGGCGTGCGCGCCGGCGCGGTGCTCGGTGCCACGCTCGGGGTGGCTGATTTTGCCGGCTGCCCGCCGGTCGGAGTGGCAGGAGCGGAGCTGCTCTGCCCGGCCAGAGGCTTGGTGGCCGTGTCGTGTCCGCTGATCTTGGGCACTATCAGGAACGCCAGCAGGCCGATGCACAGCGCCGCGACACCAAAGATCATCAACGGCATCAGGCTGCGCGTGGCGACTTCCAGCGAGGCGCGGTGAACGCCATGGCGGGCAGAGTTCTCCGGTACACGGTCAAATTCGTCGCGCGGGTAATTAGTCATGGTGCAGTGCAGTCCTTGTGGGTGGGGCCGTGGAAGCGTGCGTCAGTTTCCGAGCCGCCGTGCGGTCCGGGCCTTTTGGCGCGACGTACGTAGTCTACGCAACCGCTTGACCAGCATGGGGTCGTGCTCAAGTGCGGCTTCCGTGTCGATCAGCGCATTGAGGATTTGGTAGTAGTGCGTGGCGGAGAGATCGAACATCTCGCGGATGGCCTGTTCCTTCGCCCCGGCGTATTTCCACCACTGCCGCTCCAGGGCCAGCATTTGGGCATCCCGCCCACTCAGCCCGGCGGCGTCGTCCACCGCGGGTGCCGGTGTGTGCTGCGGCGGTTCGGCTGCTTGCGCCACGGCACACTCCCTTGCTTTGCACATCTTCGCTTTGGATACGGGGCGCCCAACTGGCAGCTCCATTCCTCCATGATAAAGGCGAATCACACGCGTGTCATTCCCGGCATGGTGGACAGCACCGCCTCCAGCCCCGCCTGTGGAGGGAGCATTCCCCTTTTTCTCCCAGCCTTTTGCCTCAGCCGGGGCGCCTCGGGCGAGGGCCCATCCCGGCCCGAATGACCGAGAATGGAACCATGGACTCCTCCCGCGGCCTCTTCGATCTTCCCTCCCCTGCCGCCTGGGACGCCGCCCAGCTGCATGCCCTTGATGTGCTGGGTGAGGATCCGCTGTCGCTGCTGGCCGCCGACTGGGCCGATGCGCTGGCAGTCCAGGCGCCCACCCTGCGGAGGCTTGGCCGCATGCTGCGCCGGGAGTACGACGCCGGGACCTCCTTCCTGCCTCCGCCCACCCGGGTGCTGCGTGCCTTGGCCGCGCCCCTGTCCGGGGTCAGGGTCCTGATTGTGGGGCAGGACCCCTACCCCACGCCGGGACACTCCGTGGGCCTGGCCTTTGCCGTGGACCGCGCCACCCGACCCCTGCCGCGCAGCCTGAACAACATCTACAAGGAACGGCAGCAGGACCTGGGCATTGCTCCGGCAGCGCATGGCGACCTCAGCGCGTGGGCCGACCAGGGCGTTCTCCTGCTCAACAGGGTGCTCACGGTGGCACCGGGCGCGGCAGGTTCACACCGGCGTCGTGGTTGGGAAGGGGTGACCGAGGCCGTCATCAGGACGCTGGCGGTCCGGGGGCAGCCACTGGTCAGCGTGCTCTGGGGACGGGACGCACAAAAACTCGGGCCGCTGCTGGCCGGGACTGCCGTCATTGAGTCCGCCCACCCCAGTCCGCTGTCGGCGTCGCGGGGATTCTTTGGCTCGCGGCCGTTCAGCCGGATCAATGCATCCTTGGAGGCACAGGGCAGCCGAGCCATCGATTGGGATTTGCCCGCCTAACGGCACAGCCACCCCTGATAGTGTAAGGGCAAGCTAAGCGGGCGGCCGATGGTGCTGCCGGCCCCCCTTCCAGGAGTGATTTGTGAACCCCGCCCAGACCAGCACGGAAGCGTTCGTTGCGCCGGCCGTGAAGCGCCGAACCCAATTCGTCCTGAACGTGGTGCGCAAGGAGCGGCTCAGCCCGCACATGGTGCGCGTGGTGGCGGGCGGACCGGGCCTGGCCGAGTTTGTGGCCAAGGACGCCACGGACATGTATGTGAAGATCCATTTTCTGCAGCCCGGAGTGGACTATGCCGAGCCCGTGGACGTTTTTGCGCTGCGCGAATCCATGCCGCGGGAGCAGTGGCCGGCGACCCGCACGTACACCGTCCGCTGGGTGGATTTGGCCGCGGCGGAGATTGCGATCGACTTCGTGGTTCACGGCGACTCCGGTCTCGCCGGGCCGTGGGCCGAGGCTGCGGCGCCCGGGGACCGCATCATCTTTTCCGGTCCCGGCGGCGCGTACCGGCCCAACCCGGAGGCGGACTGGTACCTGTTTGCCGGCGACGAGGCGGCGCTGCCGGCCATCGCTGCGGCCGTGGAGTCGCTTCCTGCGGATGCCTCGGGCCATGCCTACCTTGAGGTGGATACCGCCGCGGACATCCAGCCCCTTGCCGCACCGGCCGCCGTCGAGGTGACGTGGCTGTTCCGCGAGGGCGCCACCCCGGCCGAAAGGACCTTGTTGGCGGACGCCGTCGCCAACGGCCCGTGGCCCGCAGGCGACGTCGACGCCTTCGTCCATGGTGAACGCGAATACATGAAGGCCCTGCGCGACGTCCTGTTCAAACAGCGCGGGCTGCCCCGCAGCCAGGTTTCACTCTCCGGCTACTGGGCCTACGGCCGCACCGAGGACTACTTCCAGGCGGAGAAGAAACAGCCGATCGGCAAGATCCTGTAGCCGGTACCCCCCCCGTTCGAGAAAACAACGCCCCGGCTCGTGACGTTCGAGAAAACGACACCCCGCTGTTGTCACAATCGGTGGTTATCTCGAACCTGGACGGGGAAGTGTGGCCGACTCCCAGGCGCCCATACGTTGGGTCGGGGGTTGGCCGTTGGACCGGTAGTTACAACGCCGTTTTCGTCGCTAACACCAGCCCACGTGAACAATCGGCGGCTGGGACCAGCCCACGTGATGGCTTTGACGCGATACCTGCAGGCCCCCAGGCCGACACGCCGGATCCCGGCCTCCCGCTTACCGCCGCCGGTTCCGGCGCCGGTCCTTGTGCCCGTTGGTGCGGGTGAGCGGGCGGGCCATGTTGTCGCCCAGGACCACGCCGGCGGCCACGGCCAGGATGACCACGAGTGCGTTGAAGATGCCCACGGCGCCAGTCACCGAGTCCCCCGGCGTGAGCGTCATGACGAACATGGCGCGGAAGATGGACAGCCCCACCAGCAGAAAGATGATCGACGGCACGGCCACCACCAATTGCGGCGCTCCCAGCCGCAGCGCAATGACGCGGGCCAGGATGCCGATCACCACGGCAGCCAGTGCCGGCGCAAACCGTCCGCCCAGGCCCAGCTGCATGCCGAAATAGTAGGCCATGTAGCCGACCAGGGCCACGGCCATGGTCGGCACCAGCAGCCTGACCGACGTTTGTTCGGCGATGCAGATGGCCACCGTGGCGAGCGCCACCAGCGGCAAAATCACATAGAGGGGCAGTGCGCCGACAATCGGCTCGGCCACGGTGATCCGGTCCCCGCCCAGCATCGCGGCCGCGACGAGTGCGACGGCGATGCCCGCAACGATGGCGCCAAACGTCAGGAACGCGGAGAGGAACCGCCCGGAGGCCGTGACCGGGAAGCCGTTGATGGCATCCTGCACGGCCGAGACCAGCCGTCCCGATGGCAGCAGAAGCAGGATTCCGCCGGCCACCACCATCGACGGACTCAGGGGAACGTGCACCATGAAACACACCACGGCCACCATCGTGACGATGAAGGAGGTGAAGGCAGTGACAAAGAAGTCAGGCACCCGCCACTTGCCAAGCACCCTGGCAACCTGCCCGGCCAGCAGGATGGTCAGCAACGCCACGCCCATGCCAAACGGGCTGCCGCCGATGACACCGACCACGGCAGCGGCGAACACGGCCTCGGCCAGTGACACCATCCATCGAGGGAAGGGCTTGGGCCGCTTGATGATGGTGTCCAGCCGGCGATAAGCCTCGGCCCGGGCCACGCCGCCGGTGACAATGTCCGTCACGAGCTCGTGCACCTGTACAAGTCCGGCATAGTTGTTGGTCCAGGACCGGACAACGCGCAGCAGCGTGATGGGCACGCCGTCGCGGTGGGCGTAGTTGATGATGACCGACTGGTTGGTGATGTCCACTTCAATGTTGCGCAGGCCAAAGGCGGCCGTCACGGCAATGATGGACGTCTCCACTTCCAGGGCGCCGGCCCCGTACCGGAACATGGTCTCGGCCAGGCGCAGCGCGAAGTCGATGGTCTTGCGGGCGGATTCGTCCGCCTTCCCCACCTGGATCATGGGGTTGGCGTACGGGCTGCCAGCCAACCGCTCCACAATGTTCATGGGTGCCGTGGGCGGCGTCTCGCCCTGCACCAGGCGGCGCAGCACATTGCGGGCGGCCCGGTTGGGGCGCGACGGCGGCAACAAGGGCGATACGACCGGTATCGGAACGCGGGGGATCATCCCGGCCGCCGGCGCCGCGCCATCCCGGGCAGCCTTCGTGGGGCCACCGGCAGCCTTCACAGCCCCGAGGGCAGCCTTCGCACCGCCACCACCAGGCTTCACGGCCCCGAGGGGAGCCTTCGCACCGCCACCACCAGGCTTCACGGCCCCGAGGGGAGCCTTCGCACCGCCACCACCAGGCTTCACGGCCCCGAGGGGAGCCTTCGCACCGCCACCACCAGGCTTCACGGCCCCGAGGGGAGCCTTCGCACCGCCACCACCAGGCTTCACGGCCCCGAGGGGAGCCTTCGCACCGCCACCACCAGGCTTCACGGCCCCGAGGGCAGCATTCGCACCGTTGCGCGCGGGTTTCGCAGCCCCGCGGGCGGCCATCGTGCCGTCGTGGCTGCCCGCGGGCGCGACGCCGTCACCGGCGGAACCCGTGTTTAGCCGTTCCCGTTCCTGCCGTTCCCGATCACTGGGGCTGCTGCTCATCCACTCTCCCTGGGGCCACGCCCCGCCGAATCCAACAGCGGCCGGACGGGCCGCCGTCGTCGTTGTCGTTGTCGTTGTCGTTGTCGTTGTCGTTGTCGAATGCTAGTAAAACTTTTGTCCGGTGCGACGGGTGTAAAGCTGGCGGAGCACCCGTTCGCCCACGGCCGTCCACAATTTATACCGCACGGGACTGAACGCCACGTCCCAACAGCCGACAAAGTCGGTGACCGTCTTCGTAAAGCTGGTCTTGAACAGACCCAGTCCGTGGTGGGGGTGCGTGGGGTCCTTGAGCTTGTCCGACGGCGGTGTGCCGCAGAAGTCGTACTGGACGGCTCCGAGCTCCTTCATGTCCAGGATGGCCTCCCACTGGATCAGGTGCGAATCGCCGTACTGCGAGCGCTTTTGCAGCGAGCCGCCGTCCTTGTACGTGGCCTTGGTGCCGTAGTTGATGACGAACGCGCCCACCGAAGGGACCCCGTTCTCGTGGACAAAATAAAACCGGCCCTGGCCGCGGCTTGCGAACTCGCTCCAGAACTGCCGGAAGTAGGCAAACTCGCGGGCCGCCCCGGCATTCTTGGCCTCAAAGGTGCCCACCATGAGCTCGTACAGGGCCCGCTGTGTGGCCTCGGTGGCTTCGGGACGGACCACCTCGACCTCTTCGCGCAGGGCACGGCGCACCGCATTGCGACCCCGCGAGTGCAGGTTGCGCAGGAGCTGGTTCGGTTCCGGGGAGATGTCCAGCAGGGCCGTGCTGTCGTTGGGCTGCAGGTCCGGCACCTTGATGAATCCGGCGCCCGCAAGGACAGCGCGTGCCTGGGCGGAGGCAATGACGTCCGGCTCGATCTTGGCGGCAAACACATTCAGCCGGGCGCGCCTGGTGAAATCGTGCAGCGCCTCCATCATGGCCGGAATGTGCGCCACGTCCCTGGTGTCCGGACCCTTGATCAGGTACCACAGGCGGCCCAAACCGGGGAATTTCTTCTCCAGCGCCAAGTTGTAGCTCGTGTAGTCCGCGCTCTCAAACGCCAGGAACTGGGGTGCCCAGCCGTAGTTTTTCTTCACGGCCGCAAAGGAGGCGGACTGGAGCAGGTTGCCACCGTTGGGGTTCGCGGTGACCAGTGTGTCCCACTGGTCGATCTCGGCGGCGGTGGCAAATCGGGCGGTAAATTCCAGCAAGAGACCCTCAATCACGTCGGCATGTGTTCGCTGCTTCAAGTCTAGCGGCCGGGCTTCTCACATCCCACGCACAGCCTGTCCATACGAAACACCCTGCATGCCGCCACAACATATAAACAGGACGGCTGCCGCTCGGGCAGCCACAGGTGCAGGGAGCAAGACATGGGTGTGGTTTCCCGGAGCGTGGGCAATGCGTTCCGCAACAAGGTGCGCAGCGGCGCCGTGGTGGTCATTTTGGCGGTGGCCATTGGTTTGGCGCTGGCCATGCTGGTGGCCAACCAGGCGGTGGGCGCCAAGGTCGACTCCCTCAAGGCGTCGGTGGGCAACAACCTCACTGTCAACCCGGCCGGCTCCCGGGGCGGCCTGGGCGGCGGCAACCCGCTGACGACGGCGGACGCCACCAAGGCGGCCACCGTTGCCCATTTGGTGAGCGTCAATGGGACATTGTCTGTGCGGCTGTCCAACGCGGCCGCCACGTCAGGCAGTACGGGTACGGGCACCGGTTCCTCCAGCGGTGACCGGGGCGGCCCCGGCGGCGGCTTCGGCTCCAGCGGCACCACCAGCCTGAAGTCGGCCGTGGATCCGGGGGTCCTCGGGCAGCGCAACAACAGCAACGGCAGTTCCTCGGACGCCACCGGAGGGACAACGGGCAGCACCACCACCCGGCCGGCGTTCACCATCCCGATCCAGGCAACGGGCGTTTCCACCTCCACCACCGCCACCGGGACGGCCATCAACGTGACCGGCGGTGCACAGCTGACCGACTTTGCCGCCTCGTCAACCCAGGCGCTGGTGGGCTCCACGCTCGCCACGAAGAACTCCCTGAAGGTCGGCTCCACCTTTACCATCCAGGACCGGACCATGAAGGTCACCGGCATTTTCGACGCCGGCGACGCGTTCGACAACAACGGCATCTACCTGCCCCTCGCCGCCACCCAGACCTTGACGTCCCAGGCGGGCCAGCTGAGCAGCCTGAACGTGGTGGTGGACACCATCGAGAACGTCTCCGCCACGCAGGCATCGCTCACCACGGCCCTGGGCGCGGACAAGGTTGATGTCACCGCCGGATCCACCAACCTGGAATCGGCCATCACCTCGCTGGGCAGCGTGCAGAGCATTTCCTTGATCGCCTTCATCGCCTCACTGGTCACGGCCGGGCTGATCGTCCTGCTGATCATGATCATGGTGGTGCGTGAACGGCGCCGGGAGATTGGCGTGTTGAAGGCGATCGGCGCCTCCAACCGCACCATCGGCGTGCAGTTCGTCCTGGAGGCCATGGTGCTGGTGGTCCTGGGTACCGTGGTGGGCGGCGTGGTGGCCGCCTTCAGCAGCAATCCGATTGTCAGCGCCCTGGTGGCCGGGAACACCGCCTCCACCAGTTCGGCGGCCGGCCCGGTGCGCGGTGCGGGCGGCGGCTTCGGCGGAGGCGGCGGCGGCGGCGGGTTCACCCGGACCCGCGGCGCGTTCGCCGGCGCCGACCAGCTCATTGGCACCATCAGCACGTCCATCGGCTGGCAGACCCTGGTGCTGGGCGTCGTCGGCATCCTGGTGATCGCCGCCATCGGGGCCTTGATCCCGGCCCTGCTGACCGCCAAGGTCCGCCCCATCGAAGTCCTGCGAGGAGAGTAAGCCATGCTCAGTGTCAAAGACGTTGTCAAGTCGTTCAATTCCGGGGACCGCACCATCAAGCCCGTGAACGGGGTGAGCTTCAGCCTGGAACAGGGCACCTTCGCCGCCATCCTGGGCAAGAGCGGCAGCGGCAAAAGCACGCTGCTATCGCTCCTGGGCGCACTGGACAAGGCAACCTCGGGGGACGTCGTCGTGGACGACGTGAACCTTTCCACGCTGCCGGACAGGAAGCTGACGGCGTACCGGCGCGACGACATCGGGTTCGTGTTCCAGCAGTACAACCTCATCCCAAACCTGTCCGCGCGGGAAAACGTCATGCTGCCCATGGAGTTCGCGGGCGTCTCCCGCTCCGAGCGAACCAAGCGTGCCGCCGAGCTGCTGAACCAGGTGGAGCTGACGGAGGAGATGCACGGCCGGCTGGCCAACCGGCTCTCCGGCGGCATGCAGCAGCGCGTGGCCATTGCCCGGGCGCTGGCCAACAACCCGAAGCTGATTCTGGCGGACGAGCCCACGGGCAACCTGGACGATGAAACAGGCGAGCTCATCATTGCGCTGCTGCGCCAGCTGGCCCACGAAAAGAAAACCACGATCCTGGTGGTTACCCACGACCAGGCCCTGGCATCGCAGACGGACAGGCAGTTCCGCCTGGCCCGCGGCAAGATCACCGAAGACCATTAAGACCTGGCCGCCTAAACACGCTTAAACCACCGTGGCGCAGCGGCTGAAAATTCAGCAACTGCGCCACAACGGCGCACGAGCAGCCGGTGTCCATCGGAAAGTAGGTGGGCATGCAGCCGACGGCGCCGCCGCGTCACTCGGAGGGGCGGAGCCAGGTGAACTGCGGCGTCTCCTTGGCCAGGAAGGCTGCAATCCCGATCCGGGGGTCCGCGCTGGCGGCCATCTCGCGCTGCCAATAAGCGTTGCGTTCGGCCAGGTCCGCCTCCGGGACGCGGTCGCTGATGGCGTTGACCAGGTCCTTTTGGGACTGGAGGGAGAACTGCGAGCGCCCGGCCAGGTGCAGGGCAAAGGCGTGGACGTCATCCCAGAAGCTGTCCGCGGGCAGCACCTGCATGGCCAGGCCGAGCCGCTGGGCTTCCACGGCGTTGACAAAGTCGCCGCTGAACAGCAGGTACTTGGCGGCCGCCGGGCCCACCAGCTGCACCAGCCGCCGGATCCCGGAAAGCGGGTAGACAATGCCGATCTTGGCGGGCGTAATGCCAAAGATCGCGTTTTCCGATGCCAGCCTGATGTCGCAGGCGCCGGCGATCTGCCAGCCGCCGCCCACGCAGTAGCCGTCGACGGCGCCGACGGTGGGCTTGCGGAAGCGGGCCAGGGCATCCTCGGCGACGGTGATGTCGCCGCCGTCCCGCTGACCGGTGGCGGGATCGTGCAGGATCTGCTGCAGCGAGGCGATGTCGGCGCCGGCGGAGAAGTGCCCCCCGGCCCCGCGCACCACCACCACCTTCACGGTGTCGTCTGCCTCCAGCTGCGCCAGGAGGTCGGCGAACTGCTGCCACATGTCCGCCGTGATGGCGTTGCGCATGCCGGGATTGTCCATGACCAGGGTTGCCACCGGCCCGTGCTGTTCAGTGCGCAGCATGCCAGTCCGTCTCCTTGCCTTCATGGGCCCGGCCGGTTTTGCCGGCGGCGCGCTCATGCCGCCGCGCCCGACGGTGCTCCGGACGCAGCCGACGCCGCACCCGACGGCACTGCGGGTGCCGCACCGGCCGGTGCCGCCAGCACTATCCCGGCATCCACCAGCCCGGCGACCTGCTCCGGGCTCAGGCCAAGGCCGGCGAGCACGGCCAGGGTGTCCTCGCCCAGCGACGGCGGGGCCTTGCGGATCCGCGGCGCCTGCCGGTTGACGGAGATGGGGCCGCGGACCAGCGGCAGCGCCGAACCGTCGGCGCGGTGCACGGTGTCCACCATGTCCAGCGCCCGGACCTGCGGATCGGCAAAGGCCTGTTCGTAGTTGTAGATGGGCCCGGCCGGAATGGCGGCACCGCGCAGCAGCGGCAGCCATTCGCCGGCGGCGCGGTGTTTCAGCAGGCCCTCGAGCACCACCTTCAGCGCCTCCCGGTTCACGTTGCGCAATTTTCCGGTGGCGTAGTCCGGGTTGTCGGCCAGCTTCGGGTCCCCCAGCAGCACGCACACGTCCCGCCACTGCTTTTGGTTGCCCACGGCGATGATGACGGGAATGTCCGCCGTGGCGAACACCCCATACGGGGACAGGACCGGGTGGTTGTTGCCCTGCGGCACGGGAACCTCGCCGGTGCTCAGGTATTTCTGGCCCTGGAAGGCACCGAGCGCCAGTCCCGTTTCCAGAAGCGACGTCGAGACCTCCATCCCCTGGCCCGTCCGGTTCCGGCCCACCAGGGCGGCGGCGATGGCCAGGGCCGTGTTAATGCCGGAGACCATGTCAATGATCGGCACGCCCACCCGGTACATGGTGTCGGCGTCGGCGCCGGTGACTGACATCAGCCCGGTCATGCCCTGGGCCACCTGGTCCAGGCCCGGTGCCTGGCTCAGCGGGCCGGTGGCGCCGAAGCCGCTGACGGAGGCCACAATGAGCCCCGGTTTCGCGGCCCGCAGTGCCTCCGGGTCCAGGCCCATGGTGGCCAGCACTCCGGGGCGGAAGTTTTCCACCACGACGTCGGAGCCCACCGCCAGCTGCCACAGCAGTTCCCTGCCTTCGGGCGTGTAGAAATCGATGGCGATGGAGGACTTGCCGCGGTTGGCGGAGTCGAAGTACAGGCTGTGGTCGTTTTCAAACGGCGGCCAGGACCTGCTGGAATCCCCGCCCTTGATGCTTTCGGTCTTGATGATGTCCGCGCCGAGATCGGCCAGCAGGGCGGTGGCGTAGGGGCCGGCGAGCGCGCGGCTCAGGTCCAGGATGCGCACGCCCTCCAGCGGCAGCCCCGTGGTGTCAGGCATTGGGCACCCCGCGCAGCTTCACGTTGATCTGCTTGGTCTGGGTGAACCCGGCCAGCATGCCCTCCAATGACACTTCCCGGCCAATGCCGCTTTGCTTGTACCCGCCGTAGGACTGGCCCACCACCTGGCCTCCGCCCTGGTTGACCTGCACCCAGCCGGCGTCGATCCGGTGCGCGGTGTTCAGGGCGTTGTCCAGGTCGTGGCTCCAGACGTAGGCGGCCAGCCCGTAGTTGGTGTCGTTGGCCATGCCGATCACCTCCGCCGTGTCCTTCCACGGGATGGCTACCAGGACGGGGCCGAAGATTTCCTCCTGTGCCAACCGGAATTCGTTGCTGGCCCCGCCAAAAATGGTGGGCAGGTGGTAGTAGCCCTCGGTCAGGGCGCCTTCGGTGGGGGCGCTGCCGCCCAGCACGGCCTTCATGCCGGGGGTGGCGCGGCCTTCGTCAAGGAAGCCGGTGATGGAGCTGTGCTGCTTGGCATTGATGATGGCGCCCATGTCCGATGCCTCGTCCATGGGATCGCCCACTTTCAGGGCGCCAAGCTTGGCGCTGAGCCGGCCCAGGACGTCGTCGTAAATGTCCTCGTGGAGGAAGAGGCGGGAGCCGGCCGTGCAGCTTTGGCCCTGGCGGGTGAAGCGGGAGGCCAGGAGCAGGCCGTCGATGAGTTCGTCGTCGTCGGCCGCGTCGGGGAAAACGATGGAGGGGTTCTTCCCGCCCAGTTCAAGCGACATGTGCGCCAACCGGGTGCCGGCCTGGCCGGCCACCATCCGGCCCACCTCGGTGGAGCCGGTGAAGGAGACCTTGTCGACGCCGGGGTGGGTGGCCAGGGCGTCCCCAATGACGGCGCCACGCCCGGTCAGGGCGTTGACGACGCCGGCGGGCAGGTGCTTGTTGCACACCTCCGCCAGCAGCAGGATGGTGAGCGGGGCGTCGTCGGCCGCCTTCATGATGACGGTGTTGCCGGCCGCGAGCGCGGCCGGAATCTTGAACGCTGCGATCATCAGCGGCGAGTTCCAGGGCAGGATGGCGGCCACCACGCCCAGGGGTTCCAGCCGCGTGTACTGCAGTTGGTTCTCGCCGGCCGGCAGCGTGGTGCCCTTGACTTCCCCGGCGATCCCGGCGAAGTACCGGAACATCGCCACCATGGTGGTGGATTCGGGGCGGGCCTGGGTGCGCAGGGCATTGCCGGTGTCCAGTGCGGTCAGGCGGGCAAATTCCTCGGTCCGCTGCTCCAGTTCGTCGGCGATGGCGAGCAGCGCCTTGGCCCGGCCGGTGAAGTGCTGGGCGCGCCAGGCCGGGTAGGCCGCACGGGCTGCGGCCACGGCGCGGTCCACGTCCTCCACCGTGCCGGCTGGGACACGGGCGATAACCGCTTCGCGGCGGGCGGGATTGAACACCTCGCGCCACTGTGCACCGGAAGAGGGCTGTTCCTCTCCCCCGATCCACATGGGCCAGTCCCGGACGGCGGCATTCGTTGAAACCTCAGTCATGGCAGGTGCCTTCCTATGCGTTGGATGCGGCGGGGCCGGGTGTGGCCTGATTGGATGCGGCCGCGTTGGGGCCGGGTGCAGCCTCGCCCGTCTGGAGTGAGCCGTCCACCAGGGACACAATCATGGAGCAGTCCTTGGCGCCCTGCCCGCCGTCAATGAGGCGCTGGAACAACTGCTGGACGTGCTCGCCAATTTCCAGCGGGGTGTCCGTGCTGCGGGCCGCGGCGATGGCCAGGCCGATGTCCTTGTTGGCCAGTTCGGCAGTAAAAGTGGGGGCAAAGTCGTTGTTGGCTGCCGAGGTGGGCACGACGCCGGCCACCGGGTACCAGGTGCGCAGCGCCCAGCTGTCGCCGGAGGATACGGAGGCGATATCCCAAAAGACCTGCTTGTCCAGGCCCAGTCGGTCGGCCAGCACCGCGCCTTCAGAGGTGGAGGCCAGGTTGATGAACAGCATCAGGTTGTTGCAGATCTTCGCGGCCTGGCCGGTGGTGGCGCCGCCCGTGGGGATAATGTTCGCGGACATCGGCTCGATGAACCCGGAGGCGTCCGCCACGGCGCCGCTTTCGCCGCCGATCATGAAAGTGAGCGTTCCGGCAGTGGCGCCGCTCATGCCGCCCGAAACCGGGGCGTCCACAAAGCGGAAGCCGGCGGCAGCGGCGGCGTCGTGCACGGCCTGTGCGGAGTCAATGTCAATGGTGGAGGAGTCGATGAGCAGGGTTGCCGTGGCGGCGTTGGCGAGGATGCCGGCTTCGCCAAAGTACACGCTGCGGACGTGGTCGCCCTTGGGGAGCATGGTGAAGACGACGTCGGCCCCCTGTACTGCCGCCGCGATCGAGGCCGCGGCTTCCACCCCGTGGGCGCCGGCGGCGGCGAGCGCGTTGGGGCTGAGGTCAAATCCCTTGACGGTGTGCCCCGCCTTGACCATGTTCGCCGTCATGGGCCCGCCCATGTTGCCCAAACCTATCCATGCCACAACTGCCATGATGAAAGCCCCTTTGCCTACTCAACCCATTATGCCCCGGACTGGATTTAATTCCCGGACATGACCAGCATCACAGCCTGTTAGAGTGCAAACAAGACCGAAAAAGGCAGAGTGCATGTGCACATTTGCACTTGATGAAGGGTGAAGGAGGGTCATTTTATGGATTTCAAGAGGTTTCCCAGTCCGGATGACCTGCTGGTCCTGCTAACTGTGGCCCGGCTGGGGCGTTTCACCGCCGTCGCCGACGCCCTGGGGACCACGCACACCACCGTATCGCGGCGAATATTGGCGCTGGAGCGGCAGTTGGGCGGGCGGACGCTGGAGCGCACGCCGCAGGGATGGGAGTTGACGGAGCTGGGGCGCGCGGCGGTTGCCGCGGCCGAGGGAATTGAAACGAGCCTGAACTCGCTGGCCACGGGAATCGAAGGCGGCGTGGACGTTGTCTCCGGCGTGGTGCGGGTCAGCACCTCCGACGGCTTTGGCGCGCTCATCGCCACACCGGCGCTGGTCCGGCTGCAGCGCAGGCATCCGATGCTGCGGGTGGAACTGCTCAGCGCCACGCGGCGGCTGAGCAGGAACCGTTCCGGCGTGGACCTGGAAGTGGTGCCCGGCAGTGTCGACGCAGGCCGGGCGGAGGTCATTTTCCTTTCCGACTACACGCTGCGGCTGTATGCGGGGACCGGATATGCGCAGGCCCACGGACTTCCGGAGACCGAGGCGGCCCTGAAGGGCCACCGCTTCATCTCCTATGTGGAGTCGACGCTGCAGGTGGCGGAGCTGTCCGAACAGCACCACCGGCTGACCAGCGAACCGGCCGAGTTCCAGTGCACCAGCGTGTTTGCCCAGATCGAGGCAGTCCGGGCGAACGCCGGGATCGCCATGCTGCCCGCGTTCATGGCGGACGGACAGGACGGCCTGGTCCGCGTCCTGCCCGGCGGGATTGCCCAAAAGGTGCAGTTTTGGGCCGCCGCGAGGCCGGAGTCGCTGCGGTCCCCGGCCGTCCAGGCAGTGGTGGCGGCCTTCCTGCAGGAAACCCACCGCCGCCGCCGACAGCTCGTCCCCGCCTGACCAACGCCCGATCACCCTTGGCGGCCTTTTCCCCAACACTCCCTCCCTTTTCATTGCCAAAGGGACGTCAGGGAGGGTCGGTTCAAGCACGACGACGGGAGGCCGCCTTCGCTGTGAAGGTGGCCTCCCGTCGTCGTGCTTTGCGAGGGAAGGGCTAGGCTGTCCAGCCGCCGTCCATGACGTAGGAACTTCCCGTCACCATGGCGGCCTGGTCGGAGGCCAGCCAGGCCACCAGGGCGGCAATTTCCTCCGGCTCGATCAGCCGCTTGATGGCGCTGTTGGCGAGCATGACCTCGGCCACCACCTGCTCCTCGGGGATGCCGTGGGTCCTCGCCTGGTCGGCCACCTGCCCCTCCACCAGGGGTGTGCGCACATAGCCGGGGTTGACGCAGTTGCTCGTCACGCCGTGCCCGCCGCCTTCTCGGGCAGTGACCTTGGACAGTCCCTCGAGCCCGTGCTTGGCGGCCACGTAGGCGGACTTGAAGGAGGATGCGCGCAGGCCGTGGATGGAAGACATGTTGATGATGCGCCCGTAGTTCTGTTCGTACATGTGCGGCAGCGCGGCCCGGATCAGCAGGAAGGGCGCCTCCAGCATGATGGTGAGGATGCGGCGGAACGCGGCCGGGTCAAAGTCCTCGATCGGGCTGATGGACTGGATGCCGGCGTTGTTGACCAGGATGTCCACGTCGAGCTTGAGCGTTTCCAGCGCGGCGGTGTCCAGCAGGTCAACCTCCCAGGCCTCGCCACCCACCTCCGCGGCCACCGCAGCGGCCCCGGCCCCGTCCCGGTCGGCCACAATCACGTAGGCGCCCTGGGCCGCGAGCGCGCGCGCGGTAGCGGCACCCAGGCCGCCGGCACCGCCGGTGACGAGCGCACGCTTCCCTGCCAGTCCGCCGTCGGCCGGCCGCCCGCCAGCCCCACGCACCTCGCCCGTCACACTCCCGATGCCCGTCACACGCGCGGCGCCCGGTCCGGCCGGCGGCACTGTTTCATTCGCGTTCATGTCCTAGCCCACCCTTGCTGCCGACTTGGCCGCCGCGGCACGGCCCAGGGCCAGCGTGCCGGCGGCATCGGCGTCGTCGATGTCCTGCAGCGAGACGCCCTTGGTTTCCTTCAGGAACAGCACGGCCACGGCGGTCACCATGCAGGCGCCGAGCAGGTAGATGGCCACGGGGACGGAGGAATGGTAGTGCTCCACCAGGCCGGTGGCAATGAAGGGTGCAATGGATCCGGCCACGATGGAGGTGACCTGGTAGCCCAGGGAAACACCGGAGTAGCGCATGCGGGTGGGGAACATCTCCGCCATGATGGATGGCTGCCCCGCGTACATGAGGGCGTGGAAGACCAGGCCGATGGTGACGGAGGCCAGGATCATGAAGTCGTCCTTCGTGTCCATCATGGGGAAGGCAAAAAAGCCCCAGGTGGCGCCGGTCAGGGCACCGAGCATGTACGTTGGCTTGCGGCCAATCCTGTCGGAGAGCTTGCCGACCAGCGGGACCACGCAGAAATGGATGCCGTGGGCCACCAGGAGCAGCAGCAGGATGCGGGCGGTGTTGATGTCCACGATGACCTTCAGGTAGGTGATCGAGAACGTCACCACCAGGTAGTACAGGATGTTCTCGGCGAAGCGCAGGCCCATGGCCGTAAAGACGCCCCGCGGATAGCGGCGGAAGACCTCCACCACGCCGTAGCCGGCGTTTGGGTTGTTCTGGATTTCCTCATGCGCCTTCAGGAAGATGGGGGCGTCGCTGACCTTGGTGCGGATGTAGTAGCCGATCAGCACGATCACCGCGGAGAGCCAGAAGGCCACACGCCAGCCCCAGCCAAGGAACGCGGCCTCACTGAGCGTGGAGGACAGGAACAGCAGGACACCGGTGGCCAGCAGGTTGCCCATCGGCACGGCCGACTGCGGCCACGACGCCCAGAAGCCGCGGGATTTGTCCGGGCTGTGCTCTGCCACCAGGAGGACGGCGCCTCCCCATTCGCCGCCGACGGCAAAGCCCTGGATGAAGCGCAGGCCCACCAGCAGCGCCGGGGCCCAGTAGCCCACCTGGTCAAAGCCGGGCAGGCAGCCCATGAGGAAGGTGGAGATCCCGACCAGGATGATGCTCAGCTGCAGCAGCTTCTTGCGGCCAAACTTGTCGCCAAAGTGGCCAAAGACAATGCCGCCGATGGGCCGTGCCACGAAGCCGACGGCGTAGGTCAGGAACCCTGCCATGATCCCGTCCAGCACGGAGCCGGCATTCGGGAAGAACATGTGGCCGAACACCAGGCTCACCGCCGTGGCGTACAGGAAGAATTCGTACCACTCCACCACGGTGCCGGCCATCGAGGCCGCCACCACCTTGCGCAGTCCCGATTCCTTGACCGAGCGGTCGGGACCAGTTTGTTCACTCATTCGTTTCTCCTCCGCGCCGCCGTTGGCGCGTGCCGTCGTTGAAATGTAGCCCGATCCGAACACCCACGCAGTGTGACACAGCCCACGGTCCGGCATCCCCTGAGTATGGCAGCGTCCACATCCGTTCAACAATGACCATTAGCGCAGAGGCAGTGCGCAGGAATGCACACGCGCTGCTGCCGGGCCCACCGGCAGCTAGTATGGGTGTGTTCCACCTGACACCAACGGCTCAGCGTTCAAGGCGAGACATAGTACATGCGAAAATTCTTCGGGGTCCTCAGTGCCCTGGCACTCACGGCCGCCATCATGACTTCCGGGGTGGCTCCGTCGTGGGCGGCACCAGCCCCGGAAGCCGCATCCCGGGCCGCAGTCCCGGCGGCGCCCACCGTGAGCGATCCGTTCCTGGCCAAGGTCTTGGCAGTGGCGAACAGCTACCGTGCCGCCAACGGTGCCGGCCCCGTGGTCTGGAATGCTGCCATTTCCACCGGTTCCCAGCAGTGGGCCGCCACGGTGAACGGACGGATCAACAACGGCACCGTGGACATGAACAAGCTGCACCGCACGGACTACGGGCGCTCCATCCTGCCCAAGGGTGCCGACATGTCCTCGGAGATCATTGGCATCAACAACAACGCCCAGCAAATCGTTGACTGGTGGATGGGCTCCCCCGGCCACCGTGCCGCCTTGCTGGACAAGCAAGCAACCGACATCGGCTTCGGTCAGGTCAAGACCACCAAGGCGGGCTGGAACGGGATGACCGTGGTGGTGGCCAATTTGGCCGGCTACGCCGCGTCGCGCGCCAAGCAGCCACAGCCGCCGCCCGTCCCCGTGGCCAACAATGGCGACGTGGCCGCCGTCGACCCGGCAGGAAATCTGTTCATTTACGGCTCGGCCCGCGGTGGGGACCTGTGGCAGCGCAAGTTTGTTTCCGCCGGGTGGGCCGGGACGCAGCAGCTGGAAATTGTGGACTTCAACTCGGACGGCCGCCAGGACATCATCGCCAAATGGAAGGACGGCCTCCTCACCGTCAGTTATGGGCAGGCCAACGGGACCCTCAAGGCGGCACTGCGCATCGGCACCGGATGGGGCGCCTATGACATCATCGCCACCAAATGGCGCAGCGCCGACAAGTTCCCGGGGCTGGTGGCCAAGCAGCGGGTCACCGGCGAACTCTTCTACTACCCCTCCCCCAACGGCACAGGCTTCTCCGCACGCACCAAGATCGGCACCGGATGGGGGCCACTGACCATCCTGGGCGTCGACTTCGACGGCGACGGCCGCCCCGACATCGCCGCGCGCAACCGCACCGGCCAGCTCCTGCTCTACCGGGGCAATGGCGGCGGAGGGTTCATCTACGAGACACGCAGGGTCATCGGCACAGGCTGGGGTTCCATGACCCACCTCTCCGGCATTTCCAACCATCTCGGGACCAACGCCTGGGGCGTTCTGGCCCGCGACGGCGCCGGCAACCTCCTGCACTACCCGATCCTCAAGGGCCGCTGGGGCGCCCGGTCACAAATTGGCTCCGGCGGCTGGGCCCCGCTGCTGCTGGGCAGCTGAGCCGCGACAGTCTGCACCCCACGCAACACCACCCCCGGCGACGCCGGCTGACACGGCACCCAGCCCGGCCGTCCGGCGTCGTGCCCGGCAGGCAGCCTGCCCGACATGCCGTCAGGAGGCCCGTGGCGTCACGAATTCGGCAAGCGCCGCCAGCTGGTCCTCGCGGCACTCGTCCTTGAGGTACATCATGTGTCCGGCGTGGTGGTAGTGGTGGGTGAAGCGGGCCCGGGCATCGTCTGAAATATTCAGGTGCGCCCACACATATTCGGCGGCGAAGTGGGGCGTGGCGCCGTCGTGGTAGCCGTAGTCCACGTGCACGCGCAGGGCCGGGTTGTAGTTCAGCAGCCGCTCCAAATCCCCGGTCACGTCCACCGGCGCACCCTCAAACGTCTTGTAGCTCCAGGGATGGACGCGGCCGGTGAGCACTTCGTAGGGCAGATCGTTCTCATAGCCCAATTCGGCGCGAACATAGTGGTTGATGGCGGCCGCGAACGGTCCGGTGATGGCTGCCATGGACGGGTCGTCCCAATTCACCGAGGCATGCCCGCGCAGGTGCCGCTGCGTGAACCGCCCGTCGATCCGGCCCACCGTCAGCCCCTGCGCCCGGAGCAATTCGGCGGAAAACTCCGAGTAGTCCCAGCGCAGGTTCGCCTGGCGGATGAAGTCCTCGCTGAGTGTGGTCAGCTCGCTGAGACGGTGCACAACGCCGGCCAGCTCGGTCCCGCCCAACCGCGCACCTTGGGTGAGGGCATGGCCATACTCGTGCCCGGCAAAGTCTTCGGCCTCGGCCACCACGTCCGCCAGTTCACGGCCCGGGTGGCGCCCGTGAAAATGGGCGATGGCGGCGTAGGTGGGCAGGTGCAGGGCGTACGGGGTGTCGTTGCCGGGCTGAAAATCCAGGGTGGAGAGGTTTAGCACCGTGGAGATCAAGCCCAGGCCGTTGATGGCCATGCCGTACGCGTCAAAGAGGCGGGCGGCAACGGCCACGGCGCGCAGCGTGCCGTACGACTCCCCCACCAGGTACTTCGGGCTGAGCCAGCGGTTGTTGCGGGTGGTCCAGAGGCGGATGACCTCGGCCACGAGGTCGCGGTCCTCGATGAACGCATGGAATTCGTCGGCTTTGCCACCGTCCACCACCCGGGAGAATCCTGTGTTGACGGGGTCAATCAGCACCAGGTCGGCGTGCTCCAGGATTGTGTTCGGGTTATCCACCAGCGCGAATGGCGCCGGGGTCAGCGCGCCGACATCGCCGCTGTCCACGCGGCGCGGCCCCAGCAGGCCCATGTGCAGCCAGACGCTGGATGACCCGGGGCCGCCATTGAATGCAAACACGACGGGGCGCTCCGGGGATTCAGCGTCCATATCCAGCACGTAGCTGACCACAAAGATCTCCGCCTTGGGTTTGAAGCCCTTCGCCGTCCCGTCCTCGTTGGCTTCCTGGCGCAACACCAGGCGCCCGGCCGTGCTGCTGTAGGTCCGCCCCGAGGCCAGCATGTGGGATCGGGTGGCAAAGTCGTCCGTGGCCTCGGGCTTCGTGTCGGGCTCCGGAGCGTCGGCAGGGGTGGTCTCAACACGGGCGGGGTTTGCGGAATTTTCAGCCATGTCCAGAGCCTATCGCCCTGGGAATCGCACTTCCGGTAGGCCGCAGCCCCGCGTCTTGCCGGAAAATCCGCGTGAACGGGGCCGACTCGCGAGGACGGCGTATCCTGTCGGCGCGTTCGTCGGCTGGACCCGTTCTTGGTGCGAGCGGTGGGGGTTTCGAGCGCCAGGCTACGCGTACAGCCCGTTCAGCCACGCGCCCCAGGCAGCCCCTGCGCTTTCGGCGTCGGCGCCCTCGGCAAAGAGGTGGATGGTCATGCCCACCACGGCGCCAAAGGCGTTGCGGCCGAAGAAGCGGTACATGGCATCGTGCGTGCGCAGCCCCACGAAATTCGCGTCCTGGTAGTCCACCACGGCATCCACCGTGCCAACCCCGGCAATGGTGACACTGACGTGTCCGCCGGCTCCGGCGTCGTGAATTCCCAGCGCGGCCTTGACGGCCTCAAAGGCATCGGGCGACTTGGATGCCTCCGGGCCCTGGACGTCGGCAAACGCTGCCTGCCGGCCAGCGAAGTACTTCACGTACTGGCCCAGCGTGTGCTGGTAGAACGCTGTGTGCTTGGCGGCGCCGTCGTACTGGTTGTCCCAGTCCTCAAAGAAGACGCCGCTGTGCACGTACCGCAGCCACGATTTGCCACCGGGGCGCTCGGAAATATCGTATTCGAGCGTGTTGAAGAAGCCGCCCTCGCCCTCCATGTGGTTGCCGAAGCGGTGCGGCGGCTCCCAGGCAGTGACGGTGCTGCCGAACGGGCCGGCACCGCCAAGCTTCGGCTCAATCTCCATGGGCCACAGCCAGCCCGAATTGCCCAGCGTTGCCGCGTCAAACACCTGCTGCGGCGTGCCGTCAATCTCCGAATCATGGACAATCTTGAATTCCTTGGGCATCTTTCACTCCTCGATCCGGCCGGGGATTCCGGCAATTTGTGGGTTTCCGGCGCCGTGGCACCGGGTCCCGGCGTGACGCTGGAATCAGATTTGGCGCTGGGATGAAGTACGACGACGTGGCGGCGGTTGCGCCCGCCGCTCGCGTTGGCGCTGTGGTATTTTTTTCCCGAGCTGGGCCATATTCGAGGCCAGCTCACCGGTGAAGGCCGCCCGGTCCGCGGCGCTGGCAAACGTCAGCTCCGCGTCGCGGGCGACCGTGGCCGGCATCCAACGGGCGGCCGGCTGCCCAAGCAATGCAGGGAATCCGCCCTCCGCTACGCAGAAGCCAGCCACTCACGCGCCGCCGTGACAAGTGCGTTAATGCCAACGTCCAGCGTCGGTTGAATGAGGGGGGCGAAATGCGGTGAGTGGTTGGAGGGGATGTTTTCGGGCATGCGGCCCGTCGACTCCCAGCTTTGGAAGGCAGCCGGGTCTGTGCCGCCAAGGAACCAAAAAACCAGCGGCACGCCGGCGGCCGTGGCCAGCAGGCCGACATCCTCGCTCCCTGAGACGGGACCGGGGTCAATCACTTTATTGGCGCCAAAGGCCACTCGAAACGCCTCGGCTGTCCGGTGTGTGGCGCTCTCGTCGTTGACCGTGAGCGGAAAATGTTCGGCATAGGTGATGGTTGGTTCCTTGGCGGCTCCGGAAGCGGACGACTCTCCCCGGACGACGCGCTCCATGGCTGCCAGGAGCTTTTCGCGGACCTGGTTGTCGAAGGTGCGAAGGCTGAGGCCCAGCGTTGCTTCCGCGGGAATGATGTTGTTCTTGGATCCTGCGTGCAGTTGGCCGACGGTGAGCACGGCTGAGTCGGTTGCCGCAATTTCTCGCGAAACAATCGTGTTCAACCGCAGCGTGGCTGCCGCCGCCATGAGCACGGGATCAATGGTGGTCTCCGGTCTTGAGCCGTGGCCGCCGGTGCCGTGAAGGGTGATGTTGATTGAGTCCGCCGACGCCATGGCGACCCCGGCGTGAAGCCCGATCCAGCCGGCAGGAAACGGTGCCACATGTTGGCCCAGAACCACAATGGGGGCAGGGACGCGTTCAAAGATTCCGTCCTCGATCATGGCGGCCGCCCCGCCGCCCCATTCCTCCGCCGGCTGAAAAACGGCAACAACCGTCCCGGACCAACTGGACTGTTCCCCTGCAAGCAATTCCAAGGCACCGATCAGGCACGTGACATGGACGTCGTGACCGCACGCATGCATGACGGGGACGTCATTGCCCTCATCGTCCAGGACTCGAACGTGGCTTGAATACTCCAGGCCGGTGGCTTCTTCCACCGGCAGGCCATCCATGTCCGCCCGGAGAAGGACGGTGGGGCCATCACCATTTGACAGGACACCCACCACACCCGTGCGGCCGATTCCTTCGTGCACGGTCAGGCCAAGTGCCTGGAGGTGATCGGTCACGATTTTAGCGGTTCGGTGTTCCTGAAACGAAAGTTCAGGGTGTGCATGCAGGTCTCGATAGAGGGCTTCGATATCAATGCTCATGCCCAAAGCCTAGAGTAGCGGCGGCTGAATGCGCCCGGTCCGAGGATCTGTAATTTCCCCACGCCGGTGATGTGGCTGCGAAAAACCCACCGGCAGGCGTACGCGCCGTGGCCAATGCGGCTCCGCCCGGCACATCCGCTCACGTTGCCGTTTCTGTTCGCCAGCCCCGCAATTCGTCCTCGGACGTTTGACGGCTGCGCAGTGAAACCACCCAGCCTCGAGCACACGCCACGCCCAAAAATCGTTCGCGACCCACAGCTGGGTACCGTCAGTGCGGTCTGCGGGCCCCGCCGTCGTCCCCTCAGCTGCGCAGGACCTGATGCACAAACTGGACCGCGACCGAGCCCTCTCCGACAGCCGAGGCAACCCGTTTCATCGAGCCCGCCCGCACGTCGCCGACGGCGAACACGCCTGGTGCGCTCGTCTCATACAGAAACGGGTCCCTGTCGCCGTCTGCCGTGCGGTGGCGCTGGCCGCCGAGCGCGGGGCCTGTGAGGATGAATCCCCGGGCGTCGCGGGCGATTTGCGGCGGCAGCCAGTCGGTGCGCGGGGATGCGCCGATGAACACGAACAACGCAGACGCGGCGAGTTCCTCGGCGCTGCCGGTTCCGGCGTCCTGGACCGTCACGGTCTCGAGCCCGTTCGCACCGCCGACCGAACGGATGGACACGCCGGTGCGCACAGTGATGTTGGGGCGCGCGGCGATCTGGTCCACGAGGTAGGCGGACATCTTCGCACCGAGTTCCCCGGCACGGCACAGGATCGTCACGGCACAGGATCGTCACGGAGCGGGCGTACTCGGAGAAGTACACGGCCGCCTGGCCGGCCGGGTTCGCCCCACCCACGACGACGATGTCCTCACCGCTGACCGTGTCACGTTCACTTAGCGAGGCGCCGTAGAAAACGCCCCGGCCCTCCAGGGGCACTGCCGGGCACGTCGAGGCTGCGGTAGGCGACGCCGCAGGCCAAGGATGATGGCGCCGCAGCTGATCGCGGAACCGTCCGCCAGTTCCATGCGGGGGTAGGGACCACTCAGGTCACGGCCCACCGTGGCGGTCGGCGCCAGCACGTCGACCTGAAACCGCCGCGCCTGGGTCACGGCCCGGCGGGCCAAATCGGACCCGGAGATGCCGGCCGGGAAGCCCAGGTAGTTCTCAATGCGTGAGGACTGGCCGGCCTGGCCGCCGGGGACGAGCTGTTCAACACAGACGGTTCGCAGCCCCGCGCTGGCCCCGTAGACGGCGGCCGCAAGGCCGGCGGGACCGGCCCCGACGATCGCCAGGTCGAATGGCTCGGCGTCGGCATGGGTCTTGTGGCCCAGCGCGGCAGCCAGGGTGGCGACGCCAGTGGCGTGCAGGGCGCTGCCGTTCGGGGTGATGACGAGTGGAAGGCCTTCGTCGCCGGCCGCCGCCAACAGCTGCCGGCCCTCCTCGCTGGCGTCGACGTCGAACCACTGCATGGGGATCTGGTTGCGCTGCAGGAAGTCGCGGATCTCGTGGGTGCCCGCCGACCACCGGCTGCCGACCACCCGGGTCACGGCGTAGCCCGGCTGGTTGTGGGCGTGCCAGTCCCCGAGGAGGTCGTCGATGACCGGGAACAGTCGTTCCTCCGACCGATCCCACGGTTTGAGGATGTAGTAGTCCAGGTGCAGCTCGTTGATCGCGCCGATGGCGACCTCCGTGTCTGCGTATGCCGTCAGCAGCACGGTGCGTGCGTCCGGGAACAGCTCCAGGGCCGTGGCGAGCACCTCGGTGCCGGTGACCTCGGGCATCCGCTGGTCGGAAACGACGACGGCGACCGGGTCACCGCGCAGCTTCAACTGGTTCAGCGTCTCGACCGCCTCGGCACCGCCGGAGGCCGTCAGCACGCGGTAGTGGCGCCCATACCGGCTGCGCAGGTCCCCCCGCACGGCGCTGAGCACGGCAGGGTCGGCGTCGGCGGCGAGGATGACCGGGCGTGGCGCGGTGGGTGCGTTCTCGATCACGGGTGGCTCCCGGGCTGCGCCTCATCCTGCGCGCGGTCCTGCGCCTCATCCTGCGCTTCACCCTGCACTTCACCCTGCGCTTCATCCTGGGCGCGGCCGGCATCCGGCCGTCTCGGCGGCAGCCATACCCGGAACACGGTGCGCCCGGGGGCCGACTGCACGTCGATGCGTCCGCCTGTGCCGCGGATCATGTTGAAGACGATGTTCAGACCCAGCCCCGTCCCCTGCCCGGGAGGCTTGGTCGTGAAGAACGGGTCGAACACCTTGCCCAGCACCTCCGGTGGGATTCCGTTGCCGTCATCCTCTATCTCGACGGCGACCCCGCCCTCTGCTGCCCGTGTCCGGATTCTCAGGTGGCCCGATCCGTTCATTGCATCGGCCGCGTTGTCGATGAGGCTGGTCCAGACCTGGTTCAGTTCGCTGCCCAGGGTCTCGATGTGCGGCACGCCGGGGCCGTAGTCGCGGAGCACCTCAATGCCGAGCTTGAGCTTGGATTGAAGCATGACAAGGGTGCCGTTGAGGCCCTCGTGGATGTCCACGTCCTGGACGGCTGCCCGGTCCATGTAGCTGTAGTCCTTGAGCGCAGCCACGATCTGCGAGATCCGCGCCGAACCGTGCCCGATCTGCGCAATGAGCCCGTACGCGGTGCGCGCCTGGGACAACGCCGTGATCGCGGTGCCGAGATGGCCCGGCTCGAAGGTCCCGGCGAGCGCGTCCAGGTCCACCGCCTCCATGCCCAGGTCGACGAGGGAGCCCGCGGCCTCCCATGAGTCGCCGAGCCCGTGCGCGGCGAGCCAGGCTTCGACATCCTCCTCGCGGTCGCCACGGCTGAGGGGGTCGAGCCGGTCGGCGTCCTTCGCCTGCGTCGCGGCGCGGTCGATGAGCTCGGCCAGCCGGTCAGCCTCGGCGGAGCTCTGTGCTGTGCGGGCCAGGGTGAGCAGGGCCGTGCAGGTCTTGGAAAAGTGTCCTCAAGGAGTGCCGCACCGCGCCGCGCAGCCGCGGCGGAATTGTTCAACTCGTGCGCCATGCCGGCGCTCAGACGCCCGAGCGTGGCCAGCTTCTCACTCTGGATGAGGGCAGCAGAGCGCTCTGCCACCTCATCCTCGAGCTGCCTATGGTAGGCGGCCTGCAGCGCTTCCGCCTGCTTGCGGTCGCTCACGTCCGGAAGAACGTGTGGGTGGCAACGTAGCGTCCTTCACTGAACCTGCCCGTCGCGTTCCCGTCAACCGGGAACGTGTGACCGTCCTTGGCGACGAAGGTAACCTCGACGCGGTCGAAAGACTTCCCGCTCATGATCTGGGCGATGAGAAGTGTGCAATGGTCGTGGTCAACGTCGTCGACGATGTCGAAAAGGGTCAGCGCGGGCAACTCCTCGGGCGTGTAGCCGAGGAGTTCGTGCCAGGCGCGGTTGACGAACTCGAAGTGACCGTCAGGGAGAATGCTCTGCACAATGTCGTGGGCGGATTCGATGAGGTCCAGGTAGCGCTGCTCGCTCTCACGCACATGGGCCTCGGCTTCGTGCCGGGGCGTCAGGTCGCTCGCGACGGCGCGGAAGGCCCGTTCCTCAGGCACTCCGACCGCCGTCCACTGCAGCCACCTGATTGACCCGTCCGCGGCCAGGAACCTGTTCTGGAAACGGACGACGCGGCACCCCCTTCGCGGGCGGCGTCAAGTTGCGCTTGGGTTGCGTCGGCGTCCTCTGCGTGGACCAACTCGATGAACGTCCGCGAGAGCAATTCCGTCTCGGTCCAGCCGAGCAGCGCCGCCCAGTCGCCGGAAATCTCCCGGAAAAGGCCGCCGATTCCGGCCACACAGGCAAGATCGGCGCTCAGATCCAAGAGGCGTGCCGGGACCGCGTGCGGCCACGAATCGATGCCAAGCCCATCTTGAGGCCTGGGGGCGCTCCTTCACGGAACCTCCGCCCGGCGGAGGGCAGGGGAGTTTTCTGCAATGTACACCCGTTTGTCAGTGACTGGGCCTGAGCCCCAAACTGAGCGAATCTTCTCGCCGGTGGGAAACAACCCCGGCCTGCTGGAAACGACGACTGCCGGCCGTCCCGTCGTCGGGGGAGGCCGGCAGTTTTCGTGCGCTTGACGTTAGTGCTGGGCGTCGTTGTCGGCCTTCTTGGCGGCCTTTTCGGCGTCCTTTTGGGCACGCAGGGCCTCGGCCTCGTGTTGTTCCTCGGCCTTCTCGTGGTGGATGACCTCCGCCAGGAGCTTCTCCATTTCCTTGGCCACGCCGGCCGCGGAGGCGGGGTTTTGGCCCGTCACCAGTCGTTCGTCAACGACGACTTTCTCCTCGAAGACGTCAGCGGACACGTGGGTGGCGCCCTGTTCCTCAAGCCGGTCCGCCAGGAAGAACGGGATGACTTTGTCCTTCCCCGCGGCAACCTCCTCGTCGTTGGTGAAGGCCGCCACCGTCCGGCCATTGACGAGGTGGATGCCATTGGCCAATTCGACGTTCACCAAGCCGGCCGGTCCGTGGCAGACTGCGCCCACCACGCCGCCGGCGTTGTAGACGCTGGCCACCAGTTTCTGCAGGCCTTCGCTGTCCGGGAAGTCCCACATGGCGCCGTGGCCTCCCACGAGGTAGACGGCGTCGTACTGTTCGGGATCAACGACGTCAACCCGGGCCGTGTTGTAGAGGCCGGCGCGCGTGGCCTCGTCCTGCGTGAAGGCAACCTGGATGGGATCTTCCGAGTCCACGTCGTCGCGCGGGGGTTGGCCGCCCTGGATGGAAGCGAAATCGACGAAATGTCCGGAATCCTTGAAAACCTTCCAGGGATGTGCGGCCTCGGCCACGTTGTAGCCGGTCTTCTCGCCCGTATCGCCGATCTCGGAAACGCTGGTCAATACCATGAGGATTTTCTTCATGAAATGCTCCTTTCGTCCAATGCCCACCCTAGGCGAATGCCTGACAAGCTGCCTAGCCATGACCCGAAGATCGCCTCAGTGCTGCCAGGAGCATTGCCCCTGAATGGGTGAAATCCACCGCCGCCGTTAACGATGCCCCGTGTGGGCGACTGACCTTGGCGTTGTAGTTCAGGCGACCTGGCTGTCGTGGTTCTCGCGGTTGGCGAGTACCTCATCCATGTGGGTCTCCGCCCATGACTTAAGGCCGCGGATCATTTGCTGCAGCGAGAGGCCGAGGTTGGTCAGTTCATAGGTGACCGTGACGGGGACCGTCGGAGTTGCGGTGCGGGTGACGAGTCCGTCGTGTTCCAAGGCACGCAGAGTCTGGGTGAGCATTTTCGGGCTGATGCCGGCCAAGGTGCGGGCAAGCTCTGAATAGCGCATCGCCCCTGGCTCAGCCACGCATGCAGGGCCGCTCCCGAGCGCGGCCAGTATCAGCGTCACCCATTTATCGGAGATTCGATCGAGCAGTTTTTGGCTGGGGCACACCGCCAGGAAGGCATCGTATTTCGCCTTGCTCTCGGCCTTCTTCTGAGCTGCCGTCATGGTTGCCATCGATGGCTCCTCCCACCCGTGGGTGACTAACGCACCTGAAGGTGCATACTTCCCAGCGGGAAGTTACCTCCTTAGAGTAAAGCAAGGAGCCGGTAGGCACCACCCTCAATTCCGTATGAAAGGCAGACTCTTGACGACAATCACCACCCCGCTTCCCGGCGGGACCGGGAAACTCGGCGACCTCGCCGTCTCACGTTTCGGCTACGGCGCCATGCAACTTGCCGGCCCCTGGGTCATGGGCCCACCGGCGGACCGGGACGCTGCAATTGCAGTGCTCCGCGAAGCCGTCGAACTCGGAATCACGCACATCGACACGAGCGACGCCTACGGGCCGCGCATCACCAACAGCATCATCCGCGAAGCGCTGCACCCGTATCCCAAATCTCTGCACATCGTCACCAAGGTTGGGGCGAACCGTGACGCGCAGGGCGGCTGGCCCACGGCCCGCCGGCCTGAAGACCTGCGCCGCCAAGTCCAGGAGAACCTCCAAGCCCTCGGCCTCGAGAGGCTTGACCTGGTCAACCTTCGGCTCGGCAACGCCGACGGGCCCGTGCCCGGCCCGATCACCGAGTCGTTCGAGGCCCTCGTCGAACTCCAGAAGGAGGGCCTGGTCCAGCACCTCGGCGTGAGCAACGCGACGGCGGAACAGGTCGCGGAGGCCATCACAATTGCACCGATCGTGTGCGTGCAGAACATGTACAACCTCGCCTTCCGTCATGACGACGAACTGATCGACATGCTCGCGCGGGAGGGGATCGCCTACGTACCCTTCTTCCCGCTCGGCGGCTTCAGCCCGCTGCAGTCCGATGCGCTCTCCGCCATTGCCTCGCGTTTGGACGCGACGCCGATGTCGGTCGCCCTGGCATGGCTGTTGCAGCGCTCGCCCAACATCTTGCTGATTCCCGGCACATCGTCGGCCGCGCACCTGCGCGAGAACGCTGCAGGGGCCGGGCTCTCGCTCTCGACAGGGGACGTCGCCGAACTAGACAAGATCGGCCGCTAACTGACCAGATACTTGTACAGGACGTGCGTTCGGGTGAAGGCAGTATCCGAATGCGGCGTCGTGACCCGGTGCCATCCACCGAGTGGGATCAAGACTGCAAGCCAGAGTGGATGGCGCTGTCCCCCGAAGTGGCCCACCGAGTCGGGACATAGAGATTGTCACTGCAGGCGCTCCAGGTCAAACAGCACCGAAACAGCACCGAAACAGCCGACAATTCACCAGCCTTACGGGGCTGCAAAACGGCGCCCAAGGTGAGGGTCGACATTGAACCTATTTCGGACTGGCAATCCAGGAAAACCGTAGATACTTCGCCCCAGTTCGAATACACTTGCTACCTCTGCCTTGATGAGCCCGTACACGAACTTCTCCTCCAGTAGTGCGGGTATCGCCCTGTAACCACTCATGAGCGGCTGCTCGCCGCAGCGGCCGAAGTCAATCGCTTGGGCGTCCTGCTGACCCGGTCGGTGGACAATCTCCGCCTGTTCAACGAGTGCGCGGCTGCAGACATTGAGAATGAGCACGAGGAAGAGCGTGTCACCGCATACAACATCCGCCCCGTTCCTCAACGTCCACTGGAGGCCCACGAAATTCCTTTGATTGAGGCTCCTCACCGCCGGCGCTGGCCGCGCTGAAACCAGTTCAGCGTGCCCCGTTCCTGCCTGCCCTCGACCATTCATGGGGGCGCCCGTCTCCAGCAAGCAGCACGGACTGGCTCTCACGCAGCTCCCGCCGCCACCAAATCCGTGACCAACCTCCACGAGAGAGCTTGAGACGGGGTGACTTCAGCAGCAGTAACGATCAAGTACTTGGCTCGGTCTTCACCAACCCTGCGGACCAGCCTTTCTAGCCCTATCCGAGGATAGATATTCCCTAACTTCGAGGGCGTTTTCTCGATTGCGCATCACCCGCGGCCAACACCAAGTCGCAGGCTGCCGCAATCTGCCACCCCCTCCATGCAGATACCCCAGACCAAGGCGACAGTTGGCTTGCGAACTGCCGCGATGGCCGCGTCGGCTCGACTCAGTCGGTCGACGGGCCCCCTCGTTCGCTGAGCCCGTGGAACAAGACTGCGTCGAGTCCGTCAGGGGCCACCTCCCGCTCGTGGATGTCCTGACGGGTGCAGTATCCTGTCTTTGTGCTCGTCTCGATCTTCCCAGAGATCATCACGTGACTGCCCAGCCTGTTGTACTAGATCAACAAATTCGTCGCCCTGGAGGCTTTTGCCGTGCAAGCCATCACGTTCGATCTGTTCAGTGCGCTAACGGATGCTCGTACGGGCGGAGCCGAAATGTTCGGTATTTGGGCGCGACAACGCTCTTGGCCAGTCACCGGAAGGCAGGTCTACGACGCTTGGGACCAGTTCAACAAGTCGGCCCAAGCCGAGGTCGTCGGCTGGGTCTCATACGCCACCCTTGCCCAACAAGCACTGAAAAGCACCTACCTCAAGCTCGACCTTTGTGGAAACGTGGCGACGGATACCAGTACGTTACTGGATTCGCAGGCCAATTGGCCGCTGTGGCCCGACACTGAAAGTGGGATAAAGAGGATCTCTGCGCGGAAGCGAGTCGGAATCCTATCGAACGTCGATGACACTCTCGCGGTCCGTACGCGCGCTGCCGCGCTGTTTTCCCCTGATCTCATGCTCACGTCACAGCGACTTGGAGCCTATAAACCCGATCCAAAAATCTACGAACGTGCCAAGGAGGCGTGTGGCGGCGACCTCCTACACGTCGCGACGTCGGCACGCGATGTACGCGGCGCCTTAGAGGCGGGGATCGAAGTCGTGCGCCTGCTGCGCCCCGGGCATCACCTGGATCCCAACGGACCGAAACCGTCGCAGGAGGTGGCCAGTCTACTCGAGCTGGCCGATGCGTTGGGGTGCTGATCAGGTCTACTCGTCGAATCCGAGCAGCATTGCAAGGCTGATGCCAGCGATTCCGTTCAAAGTAGGTAGCGACCGGGCAACACCGGGGACAGTGCCACGCTCGCGTGCCCACCCGTGATTTTCAAGGATTCGAGCCGCCAAAACAGGCGACCTTCGCTTGCACGGCTCGCGCCAGACCCTGACCTTGACCCATAAGATGGCACCCACCTATATTGCCGAGCAGAGCCAAGGGGTTGTTCACGTTCGCAGCGACGCGATTCGGCCCCACACTAAGAAGACCCCAGTAGCTCAACAAGGAAACCAGTCTGTCTATGCTGCTTGACAACCGGCTTCGAGACGGCCGACAAACAGCGAAACGACTTCACTCATCGGCTCCCCGAACCACTTCCCGGCCTAGCCTCCCGTTGCTCAGGTGCGCCACATCGCTTACCGTGCGGATGTGCTCGCCCATCGCTTCACCCGTGCCACTCGTTCTGGGTGCGATCTAGCGGCCCCTTCTCATCCTGGTCACGCCGGAACGCCTACCACCGGTCGGGTAGTGCGCCTTTTCGGCTCCCGTCCTGCAGGTGGATCGCACCGGTGCGGACGGGCGAGCAGAACGATGAGTACCTCCGCGCAAGCAACCATGACGGCACTGCGCAGCTCGACCCAGTCATAGAGCCGCAGCACCCACCGTTTTACGCAACCGCCATCCGCACACACGTCATCCAACACAATGGTCACCCGAAGATTAGCTACCGTGAAATCTCTGACCACCAGAGCCGTGAAGACGGGAGCACCTAAAACAGCCTCTGGTCCCGGCACCCCAACTCAGGCTGCAAATTGACTCTGACGAAAAACCCGCAGATTCCATCTCACTGGAATCGTAAGTCGGACTTGCTTTCGATACTTCAAATCTACGTGCACCCTCCGGCAACGGCCGCGTGGCACCCCGCCACAAACGTCAGCGAGCACCAAGGTAAACTGCTTCACTCTCGTGCAAAGCTGGTCACCTTCCAAAGGCCCATGCAACAATTTCTGCATGACAGCGCGCCTCTACAATCTCTCCTCTTCATGGACATTTCGCAGCCGCCGGCAAGAAGTTTGGGGGCGTGATTGCCGATCCGGACATGGCGTGGCCGGTTTGGTGGCCGGGGTGCACCTATGCCAAGCCGCTGGAGCGATCGCCACAGGCCGGCACGTCAAAGGACGAACTGCTTCTGGCAACGACCGCCAACCTCAAATTCAAGGCATCGCTGGGCTACACCCTTGCGGTTTCCCACCACCCGACCCACGTTGAAAACCCGCGAGAAGTCATCTTTGACGCCGGTGGCGACCTGGCCGGCGAGGGCCGCGTGGTCCTCACATCCATCGACAACGGCCACACCCGGATGGATATTGAGTGGCGCGTTCGGCCGACCAGTCGTTGGATAAACTTCCTCAGCCCGGTGGCGGCACCAGCATTCACCTATGCCCACGCCGCCCCGATGCGCCGCGGAGAGTCAGGACTCCGCGACGCCTTGGCCCGGCGGAACGCAAGCAAAAACCAGTAGAGTTGCCCAAAAACTCTGGTCAGCCGCATCGAGTCGACTTAGCATGAATTACACAGCGGTTCTCGACAACCGCTGAAGGCAAGTCGATGGTTCTCACGTATGAATCTCTGCCAGCACCACAAAGTGAAGTCCGTCGCCAAAGCAAGCACCCTGGCGGCCACCACGCAGAACTCACTGGCGCATGCCCCAATGCCGGCGGCCCACCAGCTAAGTGCCCCCATGAGCAAGAAAGCAGCCGTGCCATAGCTCGGGTTACGGCCCCTGCAGTGAATAACCGGAAGATCCGCCACGACGCCCGGGCTGCAAATCGCCAGCTGGTTCTCGGCGCACACCCGGACCTGCACGCCATCCAGTCCTGGATCGAAGCCAAACATGGCCGCCCCATCGTCATCATCGAACAGGCTACTCTGCGCGGAGACGACCTCTGCGGATGGTGGGTTCTCCATGAAGGAATCAACGTTGTCCTGCATGCCCCTGTCCGCTCAACATGGCACCTGCAACAAATCGTCCTCCACGAATTCGCCCACCTGATTCTGGGCCACCAGATCACTGCGACATCGCTTGAATAACCCGACGAAGAGGAACATGGGTGTGGAATCCTGCCAGGCCATGGGCAGGCCATCGTGCGCGTTTGCCGCCCCGGGGCCCCGGGTCACTATCGCAATGCGCGGGAGCTGGTTCATCTTCCCGTCCGCCCCGGCCACGTGGCTGGCACCGCCTTCCTGACGGCAGAAGGTGGTTTCACTCGATGAACCGTGCAGGCCGTCCAGCACCTCCAGCACCTCCAGCTAGCTTTCCCCGGGGACCACGTGGACCCGTTGTTCTCCGGGGCTACGAGTGAATCCACGATGACGTGGCCGGCGGAGGGTACGGCGGGCGCACTGGTGTTGGCGGAAGGCGTGTCGCGGGCGGCTCTTTTCAGCGATTTCCTTTTTTGCGCCCGCGGCGGTGGCGGCGACGCTCAGTGACGCCATGGTGTTTCCATTTCTACGAGTTATCGGACGCGTGGATGCATTCGGCGTTTTCGGGCCTAGAGCGCGGCTGCGTCTTCGAGATTTTTGCCCTTGGTTTCCGGTGCCATGAAGTAGCTGGCACCTGCACCGATCAGGGCGATGCCTGCGGCGATCCACATGGTTCCGGAGAGCCCCAGATGGGTGAGCGCCAAAGGGGTGGCGAAGGTGCCGATGGCTGCACCGATGCGGCTGGTTCCGGTGCAGAGCCCGACGGCGGTGGCCCGGACCTTCGTGGGGAACAATTCGTTGGGGTAGATCCATTCCAGGATCGACGGGCCGCCGTTGAAGATGGCGTAGAAAGCGAAGGCCAGGGCAATCAAGCCTAACGGCGCGGTGGGGAAGAGGGCCAGGAAGAGCAGCCCCACGCCGGAGAGGACGAACCCCCAGATGAGGACGGGGCGGCGCCCAAGCTTGTCGACGACAAGGAGCGCGGCAACGTTGCCGACCAGGAAGAACAAGTTGATCAATCCGTAGCCAATGTTGGCTGCGTCGCCGGACTCTAGATGGAACAGTGCCAGGATTTGGGGGCCGAAGGCGTAGATCGAGAACAGGGTCACGATGGTGCAGGTCCAAAAGATGGAGATGAAGATGACACGGTTGAGGTAGCCGCCGGTGAGGACCATCTTGAATGCCTGTTTAGTGCTGAGCTTCACGGCGTTGGGGTCGTGGGCGGTGATCCCTTCCAGGGTTGCCCCTTCACCGATGGTCTTCTTCAAGATGACAAGGGCCTCCTCGTGGCGGCCTTTCCCGACGAGCCAGTGCGGGGATTCCGGGATCGTGGCCCTGGCGATGAGGATCAGGACGGCCGGTACGGCGGAGGAGAGGAGCATCCAGCGCCAGCCATCGGGCAGTGACAGCAGCCAGTAGCCGACAAAGGCGGCCACGGTGGCCCCGACGAACCACATGGCGTTCAAGCCGCCGAGCAGGCGGGCCCGCCAATTTGCCGGCACGAATTCGGCAACCAGGGCGGTGGCGATCGGGTAATCGGCCCCGACGGCGATGCCGATGAGCAGGCGCAGGGTGAACAACTGCCAGGGCTCGTTGACCCAGAACTGGGCAACCGAGAACACGATGATCGCGATCAGGTCGATCGTGTACATGAGCTTGCGACCGATTTTGTCGGTGATGTTGCCAAAGACCAGACCGCCGATGAAGACACCGATCAGAGCCGAGGCGCCAATGAGCCCGTTCCACCACTCATTCATTTGCCATTGGGGAATGATCTGGACCAAGGCGATGCCGATAATGGCCAGGATGTAGCCGTCCAGGAACGGCCCGCCTGAGCTGAAGAGTGTCAGGCGCTTGTGGAAGGAGTTCAGCGGTGCCGTATCGATGGTGAGTTGGGCGGTAGGCGCTGGAACAGGGGTAGGGGTAGGGGCATGGGCATGGGCATGGGCATGGGCATGGGAGATCATGGTGGCTCCGATCTGGGCTAAGGGAAAGCGACGGTGGTTGCCCAACAGATCCGCGACCGTAGGTCGGTTAGGCTGTTGAGGCTGCGACGGCATCGATTTCGATGCGCTTTTCTCCGCGGAAGCGGGCAACCTGCACCGTGGTCCTGGGAGGCAATGGATGGCCGCTGAGCCTTGTGAGATAGGCGGCGTTGTAGTCCTCGAACTCGTCCAGGTCTGCGAGGAAGACGGTGAGTTTGAGGAGGCTGGAAAGGTCTGAACGTGCTGCCAGCAGGGCTTTTTCCAGGTTATCGAAGGCCTGGTCCACCTGTCCGGCAATATCTGTCGGGGTTGAACCGTCAGCACGGGTGGGCACCTGGCCGCAGAGAAAGATGATGTTGTTGACGGTGGCCGTGGCAGAGTAGGGGCGGGGTTTTCCGTCCATGAACTGGGTGCGCTGGATCTGGTTCACTGGTCCGCCATCAGGTAGTTCCGGGAGAGTTGGTACATGCGAAGCCACTCTGGTCCACTTACTTTCAGGGGATTTTGGGCGATGTTCGGATTCAGCTGCTCCAGTACGGCGGTGCCTGGAAGGACCACAACCACCGTGTTCTCGCCCTTGGAGTGCGGGAGCAGCGAGGCAGCCATGGCCGCGCTGGGAGGCTGGTTCGATGCGGTGACGGCACCGTTGTGGATGCTGAGGTAGTCCGTTCCGGCTGCGGTGGTCACGGCGACGATGATGGTGCGGTGCAGGTTTGCACTGCGCCGGAGGATGAGGTCATTCCACAGTTCCCGGGGAATGCCGGCAACGGTGGTGCGGCTGAGTCGGACGTCGTCGACTCCCCCGCTCACAGCGAGATCGATCAGTTCCAGTGCCGAACGCAGAGCCGGCTGGTCCGGACAGTCGAGTTCGTGGACGGTGACGCCTTCCCACGTTGTGGATCGGGTGGCGGCGGCCCGCGCGGGCTGCGCCCAGTCCGCCGCGAGGAGCTGTTCCAAGAGCTCCAGGCCCTTGTGCGCTTCGACTTCTGCGCGCAGTACGGCCAGTCCGCCCTCGCGTGCCTCGGCCGGGTCGGCCCCCGCCGCGCACAAGGCACGGAAGGCTGATTCGGTTATTTCCCGCGGCTGGACGTCGACGACGGCGATCGTCGTGCCGCTGTCAGAGGCACCGGTGGCGGTGGTGATGTTCTCAGACATGCGCGTTCTCCTTGGTGTTGTCCATGACGCTGTTATCCATGACCTCGGCGAACAGGCGGCTGAAATTGCCGCCCAGCACCGCGGCGATGGTGTCATCGGGGAGGCCGGCAGAGACCAGCCCGTCGGTAAGCTGGGGGAAATCTTCGGGCCCGGTGAACCAGTTCGGCCAGGCGGGCCAGCGTGGGGAATCTTCCGGGGCGGTGGGCTGCCACCGTCCGTTGCGAAGCCAGCCGACAAACTCGTGGTCCCACCCGCGGGTGCAGTCGCTGCCCAGCCCCACATGGGAGGGGCCGTAGAGGTCCACCATGCGTAATACCATGGCGGCGAAGCTCTCCACCGTGACGTGTTCACCGCCGCTGACGGTGGGGTAGAGGCAGCAGCCAATCACTCCCCCGCGGTCCACGAGGGGTTGGATGACGTCGTGCGGCTTGTTGCGGGGTGTGTCAAAGAACCACAGCGGGTTTGAATGCGTGATTGACACCGGGACCGTGGAGGCTTCGATGGCATCGCGGCTGGTCCGGTAGCCAACATGGGAAAGGTCGATCAACATCCCCACGCGGTTCATTTCCGAGACCACCACTCGCCCGTACCGGGTAAGTCCGGAGTCCTCGGCTTCAAAGCAGCCCCCGCCGAGCAGGTTCTGGTTGTTGTAGGTCAGTTGGGCGATCCGCACGCCCAGGCGGTGAAAGAGTTCCACGTAGCGGTAGTCGTCCTCGAAGGGGCTGGTGTTTTGGAAGCCGAGGAAAACGGCGATCTTGTTTTCCGCCTTCGCCCGGGCAATGTCGTCGCCGCTGCTGGCTAGGAAGAAGAGGTCCTGGTTGCGGTTGGCCAGTTCAAGCCATTGGGCGATGGAACGGATGGTTTCCGCTGCGTTCTCCCACACCGCACAGGTGGCGTTGACGGCGCTCACGCCGCCGGTGCGCAGTTCTTCAAGGACCGGACGGCTCCAGTTGCTGATCTGCAGCCCGTCAACCAACGTGGCTTCATTGTGCACGTTCATTTGCTCTCTCCTTCAGGCGCCAGCGGAAACAGCCAGTCGTCATCGTCTTGTCCGCTCATGACCTCGGCAACCCGTGGGGCTCCGCTGAACAAGGTGACGCGCACCCAGTCTGTGGACTGCGGACTGAAATTGTTCATCCCGTAGGTGGCCAATTGGAAACGCTGGGTGCTCAGCGGCAGGAATTTTCCGTCCACCAGGTTGTCCTGCAGATCCCCGTACTGGTAACCCCGGGTTTGCTGGATCCTTTCGGCAGCGAATCGGTGGTTGGGATGGGCCAACAGGAATTCAGCCACGCTTGCCTCGGCACTGAAACCGCCCAAATCCCCGGCCAGTGCGTTGACCCGGCGTGCCACGTCAGTGCAGTGTTCCACCGTGCCCTGGGCCAGCTTGGAGCGTTGTTCGCGGCGTGGTTCCTCGCTGTCCGCTGAGGTGTACCAGTAGTAGCTGGAGCAGTCAGCAGCAGTGAAATCGTAACTTTGCGTCCAGGCATAGTTTTGCGTCAGCAGGGCGCTCAATTCGTCACAGCGCATGGCGGGGTTGAACGCCGTCGGGGCTGCGACGGTGAGCAGGGCGTCAGCTTCGGCGTCGAAATCGCTCCGCAGTTCAATGACGATGGAAGCGAAAAGACCCCGGGCTTCCGGGCTCAGTCCGGCCGCGTGTTCGTGTAGGCGGGCCAGCACGGGTTCGGCTGTTCCGCCGGAGGTGCGGAAGTCCTGCAGTTCGCGCAGTAGTTGGCCAAGTTGGGGCCGGATGGAGCTGGTAGACAGGAATGGCACCGTCTTGAGATCAGCCTTCTCGGCCAGGTGCTGGTCCGCCCGTTCCAGCAGCTCGGCAATGCGGGCCAAGTCGGGGTGCTCCGGCGCGTAATCGGCGGCGAGCCCTGCTGCCAGCGGGAGTTCGCGGAGCCTGCACCATGCGTCCAGGTAGCCGGGGTGGTTGACCAGGAACGGGACCATGCCCAGCCCGGTCGCGTTGCCCAACCCAAAGTAGCGGCCCCAAGCGGCGTCCAGCGGAACTGCCACGGTTCCGGCGGCGTGGGCTTTGGCCCGGGCCACGTGCTCCACCAGGTCCATGCTGAGTTCGCGCATCAGCCAGGCGGTCAGCATTTGTGAACGGTAGGGAACGGCCAAGGGGTGGCCGGCCGGGAAGGCGGAGAGTTCCTTGAGTCCAAACTTGCCATTGCCGTAAAACGCGGTGCTGCGAATCAGGTAGGGGCTGGGGCCGATCGTGGCAACGTCAGGCTGGGTGCCGGCAGCCAGGCAGTCACTGACGTAGTCAAAAAAGCGGGCGCTGCGGTTGGCCCGGGTCATGATGACCGTTTCCGGGTCCGTGCGGCCTTGCTCCTGGACGGTGACGTTGCGCCGCAGTTCCGTCTCCCGCTCAGGGGTCAGTTCACCTTCGAGGAGGGCTGCGGTGACGTCCCAGGCGCTCGCAATGACCCGGTCAGTGCGTTCGCTTTCTTCCAGCGCCTGGCAGAAAGCGATGAACTTCAGTTCGTGGCCTTCCACGTCAACGGTGAAGACCACTGTTCCACGGCCCAGCTCATCCAGCTCCAAGCGGTTCTTGGACACCGTCCAGTGGTGGGAGGCCGCGCGGCGGAGCAAGGTACGGGCAAAGCTGTGGCGTGTGCCCCACGCGCCGTTCATGTCGGAGCCGCAAAGCACTGCGCTGGGACTGCGCAGCTCAAAACGGGTTTTTTCGTCAATGAGGCTCATGATCATGCCTTCTTCGGTGCCAGGCGCAGGTAAGCGGTCTTCTCGTGAGTGAAGAAGGTGGCCGCGGCTGCGCTGTTTTGTTCGCGGGGGCCGGCGAAGGTGGAGTCCTTCATGCCACCGAACGGCGCGTGGAGTTCGGAGCCGGTGGTGGGTGCGTTGACCTTGACCAGGCCAGCCTGCAGCTGGGCCACGCAGCGGCGGATGGAACGTTCGTCGCTGCTGAAGACCGCTGCGGTGAGTCCAAACGCCGTGTTGTTGGCCAGCTCGATGCCTTCTTCCAGGGTGTCTGCGTACAGGACGGTGGTGACCGGTCCAAAGACTTCTTCCTGGCAGATGGCCATGGAGCGGGGCCCGGTCAGCACGGTGGGGGCTACGTAGCTGCCCTCGCCGTCCGGCAGGACAGCCTGGGCCAGGATTTCGCCGCCGTCGGCCAGTGCCTGATCGATGGCGGCGTTGATTTCCGCACGGGCCGACGGCGAGACGACCGGGCCGATCTGGACCGAGGCATCCATGCCTGGGCCCACGATCAGCGCTGACACCTTGTCCTTGACTCGTGCGAGGAAGTCTTCGTGGCCGTCGCCGACCAGGATCACGCGGCGGGTGGCGGTGCACTTCTGACCGGTTGAGCCCATGGCGGCGTTGACCACGGCGGTTGCGGCGAGTTCGGGATCAGCGTCGGGAAGGACCAGCGTGGCATTGTGTCCACCAAGTTCAAGCTGCAGCTTGGCGCCACGGCCGCAAACAATCCCGCGGATGTGGTGGCCAACGGGGACGGAACCGGTGAAAGTCACCCCGCCCACCAGGGGGTTGGCGACCAGCTCGGAACCGAGGGCGCCTGGGCCGAGGATCAAGTTCACCACACCTGCAGGAACGCCGACTGCCGCCAGGGCCTCCATGAGGAGGACGGAAACGCCGGGGGTGTTGCTTGCCGATTTCCACACCACAGTATTTCCGTGCAGGATGGCCGGGGCGATCTTCCATGCCGGAATTTGCAAGGGGAAGTTCCACGGGGTGATCACCCCAACCACACCAAGGGGTCGGCGAACGGTCAGGATCCGCTCCTCCGGGTGGCTGGAGGGGAATTCAGTGCCGATGGGGTTGCGGGCTGAGGCGCCGTGGTAGTCGAAGGTATCCGCGGAGGCGTCCACCTCCATCCGGGATTCTGCGAGCGTCTTGCCGTGTTCGGCGGTCATGACGGCGGCGATGTCCTCGGCGCGGTCCCGGATGGCGGCCGCGGCGGCAACCAGGACCCGGCCGCGGGCAAGAATTCCCAGCCCGTCCCAGGCTGCGGAGGCAGCGGAAGCAGCGCCAATCGCCTGCTCCAGTTCCGCTGCGCTGGCCTGGTGATAGCTGGTCACGACCTGGTCCGGCGCTGCGGGGTTGTACCGGGAGACAAAATCCCCCGACCCCTCAACCCAGGATCCATCGATGTAGCTGCTTACGGGCTTGGTCATTACGGTCATTGTCAATCCTCTGTTACGTTCACTGCTGTGATTTCTCTCACCTGTAACGCTAGATGTTTTGCTCAGTGTAAGGAAATATCTATTGGACGCGGTTCAATATCCATTTAGTCTTGATGGTATGAACCTGAGACGCCTTGAACTCTTTGTGGCCGTGGCCGAGGAACTGCACTTTAGCCGGGCCGCCCAGCGCCTCCACATGGCCCAACCGCCGTTAAGCCAGCAGATCCGCAAGCTGGAGGAGGAGTGCAAGGTGGCCTTGTTCGTGCGCAATTCGCGCAACGTTGAACTGACCTCCGAGGGGGAGGTGCTGCTGGAACACGCACGCAAGGTTCTGGCCCAATACGCCGTCATGGAGTCTGCTCTGTTACATGCCAGGAACGGCGAGCTGGGCCGCCTACGGCTCGGCTTTGTCTCCTCAGCAGCCATTCACCTGGTGCCAGGCCTGGTCCGACACATGCACTCAACGTGGCCAGGCATCGATCTTCAACTGCGCGAGGAGACCACGGATGTGCAGCTGGAGCTCATTGCAGCCGGCACCCTCGACGCAGGGATCGCCCGGGAAGTGCGAACAGTCCACGGCATCAGCGCCACTGTGATCATGCACGAACCCCTGGTGGTCGCGGTCGCCGCAGACCACCGGCTGGCCGCGCGCGCCACCGTCTCGCTGAAGGATCTGCACGGCGAGGCCTTCATTGCCTTCCCGCGAAGCCGCATTTCGTCCCTTTTCGACCACATTTCCTCCCTCCTGCATGCGGTGGGCGTGGACTTTGACATCGCCCAGGAAGCTGTCCAGTTCCCCACCATCCTCGGCCTGGTCGCTGCCCACCTGGGCATCGCGGTGGTCCCGGAGTCGATGCGTGCATTTGCCATCCCCGGACTGGTGTATCTGAACATCGAGGACGCCAACGCCACTTCAACGATTAGCTTGATCTACGCCACGGACACCTCAAGCTCCCTGCTGGTGGCAAGGATCAAGGAGGCGTTCGACGCCATGGGCTCGTGAGCGGGGGCCATGGCGCTTCGATCGCAGAGCCACTTAGAACGTAGAGCCACTTCGATCGCAGAGCGAGCGTTGACGTACGACGGCGGTCACGGACTTGCCCGGCAGTGGATGTCTCCTTAGTGGACAGAAAGGAGACATCCGCGGCCGATCATCGTCAGCTCGTCACGTACCTGGGCTTATTCCTGAATTTGATGGATGATCGGCAGGCAACCATGGGCGGGGATTTCCCGCGTGCTTTCTGGCGCCAGTGCGATTTTCTCACCACCGCGCAGCGGAAGCACACGGGCCGCCGTGGGGATTGTGGCGAGGGCGGTGTTGTTCAGGCGCCGTTGGCCATTGTGATGAATAACCTGGAGCGCTTGCTCGGTTTTATTCACGATCAGCCAGGCTTCGCCGTTATTCAAGGGCCTGGACCACACATCTACCTCGGGCATCGGTTGTGTCCGGACCGCGGCTTGGCCAAGGACGTCCTGGTCAATGGCGAGCAGGGGCTCGTTGGTGATTAGTTTCTGGACAGATTCGGTCATGGTGCGGGGGTCATGACCGGCCATCAACGGCGCAGCGAAGAAACACCACAGTGCGAAGTGGGTTGCTTCTTCTTCCGCAGTCAGGCCGGGGTTGCCGGCTTGGAGCATGTCAGGGTCATTCCAGTTGTGTGGTCTTGAGAATTGGGCAAGGTGCGCCTGGGTGTCGGCGATCGCCATGACCGAGGCCCAGTTCCGTTCAATGTCCACGGTGGTACGCCACATGTGCCCCTAGTCGCCTGCACACGTCCAGGGCTGTGTGCGGCCATATTCAGAGATGGAATAGACGATCGGCCAGCCGGTACTTTCCAACGCCAAAGCCATGCGGTCAAAGGCTTCAGGGTAGCGCAGGCCGGCGTTGTCCTCGTCGGCTTCGCACCAGACGTACGTGAGGAAATCCACACCCCAGTCGGCGAACGTTTGGGTGTCTAGTTCTTCTCGGCCAAAAGAGCCCAGGCCACGGCCGGGGTAGCGGTCGTAGAGCATGGCACAGGTTTTGCGACCCGGTGAGGCGTACAAGCCGAACTTAAAGCCTCGGGCTTTGAGTTCGGCTCCCAAGGCTGCCATCCCGGAGGGAAAGCGTTGTGGATGGGAGCGCAGGCGCCCGTCGGCGCCTCGGCTGTGTGCTTGCCAGCAGTCGTCGATGACGAACGTGTCGTAACCGGCCGCTTGCATGCCGCTGGTAACGAGGACATCGGCGACGTCGAGGAGCTTTTGCTCGCTGATGTCATAACACCGGAAGGAATTCCAGCTGTTCCAGCCCATGGGCGGAACCGGGGCAATGAGGGGCTTTTCCTGGGCTGCAAGGGACGCTGTTGCAGCGTTGCCGTCTCGATGGTGAGGTCCTTGTTATTTTTCGAAGAGCGAGTTTACTCTGCGCGTTCTGCGCGTAGTTGCCGCTTGAGGAGCTTGCCCGACTGATTGCGGGGAAGTTCCGCGACGAAGTCCACGCGTTTGGGCGCCTTGTAGTCTGCGAGCCGGCTCTTGACATGGGCCCGCACGGCTTCTGCGGTCAAGGAGGTGCCTTCCTTCAGGACGACAACGGCGGTGATGGCCTCGATCCACAAATCGTCAGCGATTCCGACCACGGCTACTTCTGCGACCTCGGACAGTTCGTAAATGCAGTCCTCGACCTCTCGGGGTGCAACGTTCACTCCCCCGGTATTGATCACGTCCTTGATCCGGTCTACGACTTGGATGTAGCCCTGCGAATCCTGGGTGACTTGATCTCCCGAGCGGAACCATCCATCGGCAAAGGCCTCGGCGGTGGCCTCGGGCTTGTTCCAGTATCCGGCCAGCAGCTGAGGGGATCGGTACTGAATCTCCCCGGACTCCCCGGGGGAAGCTATTATGCCCTCCGTGGTCACCACGCGTGCTTCAACGAAGAAGACCGGACGGCCGCAGGAAGCTGGACGGGTTTCGTGTTCCTCGGGGCGAAGTACTGTGCACAGTGGGCCCAGCTCGGACTGGCCAAAGCAGTTGTAGAAGCCAATCTGGGGGTATCGAGAACGCAGCCGCTGCAGCACCGTGACGGGCATGATGGAGGCGCCGTATTGGGCTTTGGTCAGCGAGGACAAGTCCCGTGCGGCGAGATCCGGATGGTTGCTCAAGGGCACCCAGACCGTAGGTGCCAAGAAAAGTGAGCCGATGCGTTCCTTTTCGACCAGGCTCAGAATCTTTCCGACGTCGGGGCGGGCGATCAATCGAACGGTGGCGCCGAGTGAAAGGTAGGGCAGCATGAAGACATGCATTCCGGCCGAGTGGTACAGCGGCATGGCGACGAGCGGTCGGTCATCGGCTGTGAGATCCAGCGCGATGATGGAAGATATGTATTCCGCAATCAATGCTGCGTGGGTCATCATCGCACCCTTGGGTGCCGAGGTGGTGCCAGACGTATAGAGAAGCTGGAGGAGAGCGTGCTCGCCCACGGCGATCTCGACAGGGCCGGCGTCGTCGTCGTCGTTCAGGGCGGTTTCCAAGAGTGAAGGTTCGCTTGAGTCACTTCCGGGGAACATGGACCACAACTGCTCGACCGCTGGGGCCTGAGCTGAAGACCGCAACTCGTCCACGAGCGGCAGCAGCTCGGGATCAGCCACCACCAGGCTGGCGCCCGAGTCGTTGAGCAGGTAGCTGAGTTCGCCGCCTTTCAAGGCAAAGTTCACAGGTACGTGGACCAGTCCGGTCTTGGCGCAGGCAAGGAAGAGTAGTAGATAGGCGTCGGAATTTGCGCCATACGCAGCGATCCGAGTCCCTTGGGAAAGGCCAAGGCCCATGAGGCGGCGTGCGATTCGATCGACGCCTTTCTCGAGCTGGGCATAGGTCCAGCGGCGGTCTTCGAACAGCACGGCGTTCATGGGACCGTTGCGTGAGACGGTCCGGCGTAAGAGCGCGCCGACCGTGTCAGCACGGCCTGCGCTGGGCGAGCCAGTGACGGGGGCGTCGGGCGTCGCGGAGGATGCGTTCATGGTGTTCCTGTTCCTTTCGAAAATGCGATGGACCACGGCCTAGAGACGTTCGATAGTGGCTGGCACAGAGTTGGTGAACAATCTGATACCTTCAACCTGCCATATACTCCCGACAAATCAATGCAACACCTGCGATGGAGTGAAATCCAGCAGATCCATGTGCGGAGCGCTCCTGCCAAGACGCTATCGCTGCACCTCATGCACAAGGATCCGTCCATGTATGGCCGATTCCGCCACGACCACCTGACCGACGAGATCTATAGTCGTACGTCGAGCCAAAACTAAATCAGCGCACCGTCTATACGCCGACTCGGCGCCAAGACTCACAAGTCGGATGTCAATCAAACCTTGGTCAGAGCCAAGCATGATGAACAGTCCCTAACAAGGGATTGAGAGCCTCCACACAAGGAGCCACAGCTGGAGAGTCGGTAGCACCCATCGCACCGCCGGAGACTGACGAGTCTCCATTTTCGGAGGAACCGAGCCGCCTGAGGACCCTTAAAAAAACAGCGGAAACTAGCGGTAAATAATGAAAATGGAGAGTCAATCTGGAGAGTTTGTGGAGCGTTAAGGACGAATGGCCCCTTTCGGGGCCATTCAAACTATCGAAATCCCCGTCATTCCGGGCTTGCTAGGCCCTGTCGGATTCGAACCGACAACACACGCTTGTAGGCTCTAGGGTCGGTTCACACTTGCCATCTGTGGGTTTTAGGCCTTGTTCCAGTGGTACAGCTGCAACAATGATAGCTACTACGTTGCTGTTGTTTTTCCTTCAAACCGGTAGGTTTCAGGTGACTCGGTCGGAAGTGGCACACCAGTATTGAGCGGACCGACTCACGGGGCAAATTTCCTTTGATTGGTCTCCAGCTGGGCTAATCAAGCCCACTGTTACAGAAACAGGAACTCAATGGCGGCGCTTGCGGTCTAGCGCGCATGCACCCAAAGGCGCCAAAAGCACTCGACACCTTTGGTCCAAATTGTTTCAAAGCGTGTGGTTTCCGTGTGTTCGTACTCGATCGTATCCGTGGGGTAAACGTGGGGTGGAACTTTAGGCGAGGCTTACGCACCCACAAGCACAGAGCCAATCGCCTTTGTCATCCACTTCGTGGCAACTTCAGAGAACTCGGTCCGAGTGAAACGCCGAGTGCCCAGCGTCGGCAAGTGCTTCCTACGTCCAAGCCATAATGGTCTGACCAGTTTCAGCGCCATAGACGCTGCGCACAAAGGCCGCCGCTGCTACGGCGCCGGGGACGGGCGGAAAACCTGGGAAGACTGATGCATATGCGTCGGCTGACTCTTCCAGCACTGTGGCGCTGACAGTGTTCAGCCGCAATTTCGGTAGTTCGGCGGATGCGCTCTTGACGAAGGCGTCTAGTCCGATGTTGACGATGGCACTGGGTGACCCTCCGTGGAAGACGTGATGGCCCACGATGCCACTCGTGAGCGTTATCGACCCGCCGGTAGTAACGTGGCTGCGAGCCGCCAGGGCAAGGCGAAGCTGGCACAACAATTTGCCCTCGAGCGTCGACTTGTACGTATCAAGGTCAGCCTCCGAAGCGGATGCCCATTTGGCACCGCCAATGATGCTGACCACTGCATCCACGATGCCGACTTTTTCGAAGAGAGATCGGACGCTCAGGTCGTCGTGGCAATCAACGGGGTACGCCGAAGATGAACGTGAGGCACTTAGAATTTCAAGGGTTCCCTCGCTGTACTTGGCATGGTGCGCCTGCAGTGCGTTCACGACGTTCTTCCCTAAGGTGCCTGTGGCACCGATGACGAGTATTCGCATGATTATGTCCTCCATTGTCAGCTGTCAAGATGATTGAATTGCTCCCTTGGTCTTATGGACGCAAGGGGTCGAAATCCCTAATTTCGGGTGGGATCGTTCCGGTCATAATCTGATCCGCCAGAAGTTTTCCCGTTGCCGGTCCGAGTACGATTCCCCACATGCCGTGTCCCCCAGCCGCATAGATTCTGGGCGAGGCCAGGCGCCCGACGACTGGTAGTCCGTCGGGTGTAACGGGCCGCGAGCCTACCCACTCATTTCGTCGTGACGACCAGTCGATGCCTTGCAGGAGAGGACGGACGGCCCGCACCACAGAGTCGAGTCGGGAAGTGTTTATAGGCTCATCCGGGCGAAGAAACTCCATCGTGCCGGCAATTCGGAGAGCACCTTGATAGGGGGTGCAAACGACTCGTTGTTCCGGGAAGTAGAGCGGCCCTGCCGGCAGGCGGTCACCGTCGACGGTGAATGAATAGCCGCGGCCGGCCTGAACTCCAATTTTCAGGCCCCACTTTTTTGCGAGGCCGTGTAGCCAAGATCCGGTGGCGACGATAACGACATCGGCTTGAATGGTTCGTCCGTCGTCGGTGGTCACTTCTGCCGACGCCAAGCCGACATCAATCGCGGAAGCGCAGATGCCTTCAAGGATTTGACCCCCGCGCGACTCAAAGTCTCTGGCAACGTCGCCTACAAATTCCCCAGGGTCCAGGTAGCTCTGCCCGGTCATTTCCACGCCTTGAACCACAGTGCTCGAGAGTATTGCCGGGCGGCGCTCGGTATTGATCCGGCTCACGCCGATGTTTTGGCCCATCTCCTGCAGGTGTTCAAGTTCGGCCAGAAATGCCTCCGCCGCTTTGGCGTTGGTGAAGCCGGCAACATAGGGGGCGGCCAAGACTGGTGAGGCGATGCCGTTGGCCTGCATGAACGCAAAGGATTCGTCGACCATCCTGGTGATGGGCCCCAGCGAAGCCATGGTCTTTTGCCACCGCTTCGCGTTCATATTCGCCGCAAAGCGCACCAAAAACTTCCAAAGCTGTGGATCGAACCTGAGCGGGACGTGCAGGGGCGCATTCGGATCCGTGATGCTTTGAAGGGCATACTTCCAGGCGCCTGGTTCAGCCAGCGGCATGACCAGACCCGGTGTCACCCATCCTGCGTTTCCCCAACTTGCTCCCGCGGCCGGCCCCTCTTTGTCGATGACGGTGACCGATACCCCACGCTTCTGAAGATGCCAGGCAGTGGAAAGCCCGATTATTCCTGCACCCACGACCAGGGCGGTGCGTGGAGTTTCCAGCTGGCTGGTCATCAATTCAGCATCTCCTAGAGGTGCCGGCTCAGCAGGCGTTCCGCGCCGACGGACAGCCACGTTGCGGGGATCGAAATGGCGGCATAAAGTAGTCCGGCGACGATGAAGACGGGCAAATATTGGAACGTGGACGAGCCGATGGAGTAGGCCTGGCTCATAAGTTCCGGTACCGCCACCGAATACGCAAGCGACGTGGCTTGGAAGAGGAGGACCGCAAATCCCATCAGTGATGGAAGTGCGATGCGCAGCCCCTGCGGGATGACAACGAATCGAAGGCAGTCTCGGTAACTCATGCCAAGTGCGTGGGAGCCTTCGATTTCGCCCGAAGGTACGGACTGCATTCCGCCCCGGATTAGTTCGGCGCTGTAGGCAGCTGTCGTCCACGTTAGTGCCAGGCATGCCGACGCCATGGAGCTCAGCGTGATGTTGGCATTTGGCAAGCCGTAGTACATGAGTTGAAGGAGGACCAGTGCTGGCGCACCACGGCCAACCTCGACGAAGAACACTGAAATATAGCGGAATGCCTTGTTTTTCGCCGTGACACCGAACGAGAAGAGAAGGCCAATCGGCAGACCAAGGGCCAGGCTGAGGATCGTTAGCGTGAGGCTGACTTTAAGCCCGCCAAGCAGTGTTGGACCGTATTCGATCGCGACATCTACGAGATTGTTCATCGGGCGACCGCCTTCCGCATCTTGATGTCAAGATGCCTCGAGAGCAGCCCCAGCGGAACGCTCAAAAGTATGTAAATACCCGCCGCGACGAAAAACACCAAGATCCCGGATCCTGATTGCCGTGCATATTGACTGGACATGAACACGATCTCGGAAACGCCGATCGTGGAGGCAATCGATGAGTCTTTGAGCAGCCCAATGGCAAACGTTGTGTACGCAGGGATTGCTGCCCGTGCGGTTTGCGGACCGACGATTCTGGTCCAGACCGTGGCCCGGTGAAAGCCGAGGGCAGAGCTGGCTTCCCATTGCCCTTTGGGGACCGCAGAAATGGCGCCCCGGAAGATTTCCGCCAGGTAGGCGGCGGCAACCACCCCCAACCCCAGGACTCCAGCCTGCAATGCCGAGAGCCTCACAGCCCCGATGGAAATGCCGTAGTAAAGGATGAAGAGCCACACCACAGGCGGGATGCCGCGGAGCAGGTCAACGAGTCCGCGGGACATCAGCCAAATGAGCCGATTCCTGCTTCTCAGTCCGGCTACGATCGGCAACGCCACGACCGTGCCAATCATCAGGGCCAAGATTGTCACCAGAACAGTGAGCGGCAAGCCAATGGCAATGGCCTTGAGCATTTCCATGGCTCAGCGCTCCAGCACAGCGCGGAGGAAGCGGCGGGTACGTTCATGCTGGGGATCCTTCAGGATCTGTCCGGGATGGCCCTTTTCGATGATTCCTCCATCAGCCATCACAACGAGTTCGTCTGCTACGTTTTCTGCGAACGCCATCTCATGAGTCACCACGACCATCGTCATGCCAGTGGAGGCAAGCTCCTTCATAACTTCCAGAACTTCGACCCCCACTTCTGGATCCAACGCAGAGGTTGGTTCGTCAAACAGCATGACTCGGGGGCCAAGGGCCAGTGCCCGCGCAATGGCAATGCGCTGTTGCTGCCCGCCGGAGCAGCGCGAGGGGTATTGGTCGGCCTTATCTGCCAACCCCATGCGCTTGAGCAACTCCATGGACTTCTCATTGGCCTGCTCACGGCTGCATCCAAGGACCCGCTCCTGGGGGAGACTGACATTGCGAAGAACCGTCATGTGGGGGAAGAGATTGAAGTGTTGGAAAACCATGCCCGCGCTGCGTCTCAGAGCCGCCAGGCTCTTCGGACTGGTCTTTTTGCCAGCATTAATGCAGTGCCCGTCAATGACAATTTCACCGCTGTCTGGTTGCTCCAGCAGGTTCATACAGCGCAAAACAGTGCTCTTGCCGGCGCCGCTTGGCCCGATCATGGCCGTCACGGATCCCTCGGCCACGGACAGTGATACATCGCGAAGCACTACGTTTGAACCGTAGGCCTTGGCAAGATTCTTTACCTGAACAACCGGCTGTGTGGTCTGGGGATTGAGTTCAATCATCAGTTGTTCCATTTCTAGTAGTCCTTCCGTGTCGATCACTGCGGCAGACTGGCCCAAGCCATGCCCACTGGGTAAATCGGATTCGCAACAATCCAGTGCTAGGCAACTTTTGAAGAGAATGCTTCATAGACGGCCGTTGCCACCGCCAGGTCTTCCCACGGCATGCCTGTGGTCTTGAAGACGGCCGGCCTGTTGATGGGAACTTCCGTGCGCCCCATGACCAAATCAGCCAGGGTGACCAGCTGGGCCTCGTCCGCTATGGCGCCGGACTCCAGTGCCTGAATGACGTCACCAGCCTCCCGGGTTGCCGAGTCACGCGACTCAACACAGACTGTGGCCCTTGACAAAAGGGCGTCATCAATCTCGCGGTGGTCACCGTCATGTGATCCTATGGCCACCACGACGGCGGTTGGTTTCACCATGGTGCCGTCAAAGAGTGGCGTTGACGACGCTGTGGCGCAGACGACGAGATCGGCATGCTTCACGGCATCGGGGCCCGCCGCCGTGGCGTGCACTCCGATCCCTTGGGCGTCCCTCGCCAGGTCATTCGCCGTATCCGAATTGCGGCCAACGATTTCCACGCTGGTCAGGTCAAAAAGTTCAGCAAATGCGACGATGTGAGCCCAGGCCTGGACGCCGGTGCCGAAAACAACAAGTCGCTTGGCTCCTGGGGACGTCAGCAAAGTCGCCCCCATCGCCGAAACCGAAGACGTTCGCAAGTTGGTCAATGCAACTCCATCAAATACCGCCAGCGGTCGCTGGTCGCCTCCACCGAAGAGCGCGTAGAGTCCCTGGATTACAGGTGACGCCGTTGCCGAATTGCCCGGTGTGATCGTTAGGAGTTTTGTCCCGACGAATTTGCCGCTGGCGGCAGGCATCTGCATGAAGGTGCCGCCCTCAGTCTCAAGACGGGTCCTGGGTGCGCCGGATTCGGGATCGAATCCGGAAGCAAGAACCGATTTCATGGACCCGACGGCCGCGCGCACTGTCAGTGAACCGGCAATCACGGCGTCATCGAGGTAGACGGGGCCCGACCGTTGTCGCTCAAGGAAGCTGAGGCTTGAATCCATGGAATTCTCTCCTATTGGTTACTTTGCCGAAGGGCGCTGCGCGGAGCCGGATCTATTTCACCAGGCGGGGTGCACCCGTATCGGCTGCGGACTGCGGCAGACCATAGGTCTTCACGATCTCCGCAATCTTGCCGCTGGACTTCATGGCGGCGATGGACAAGTCGACGGCCTTGGTCATGTCAGTGTTGTTTTTACCGATGGGGAATCCGATTTGGGCAGGTTCTTTGGAAGCAATGACCCGAGCGTCGGGCGCGGCACCTTCGACCTTGTATTTGGAGTCAGTCTTGTACATTTCGACGGCGGATCCGAAGCCGTCGAGACCGGCTTGTATGCGCCCGGCCTTGAGGTCAGCCTGCATTTCGACGGCGCTGGGGTAGATGGTCAAATTCGATCCCATCACCTTCTTCATGTCCTGCACCCAGAGGTATCCGTCAACGGTGCCTACCTTGAGGCTCTCGAGGTCCTTAATGTTTTTGACGCCGGATTCGGAAATGATCCCCATCTGGTCCGTGTAGATGGGGTCGGACAAGTTGACGATGTCCGCCCTGATCGCGGTTCGGTAGTAGCAGCCAATCGCCACATCTGCACGCCCGCTCTGGACGGCCGGGATGGTTCCCGCATAGGCCGTCGACTCGACCTTGATGTCGAGACAGTTCTTGGTCGCGAATTCCTTGATGACGTCGGCGTCAACGCCGGTAAGCTTGCCATCCTTGTTGGAAGAAAACGGGGGAAATTCCGGGGCAGCGACGGTCAGAAACCCGGCACTTATTGTCTTGAATGTTGATTCCGGCTGGCACCCCTTCGCAACGCTACTTGTTGCCGCACCGCCGCACGCGGACAGTGAGAGTGCCAGCAGCGCAATGGATGTGCCGCCTACCAGGAGCTTTCGAGCATTCATGGTGATCCCCTTTGATCAGTGCTGATATTTTGTCGATGCCGGACGATTCGGGACACATCCAACGATTACTATGGTGATGTATGACACACAATCGATTGTCGATAACCAATCTCTATTGATTCCCCGCGGATGTCAAGTAGCGAACCCGCGAGGACAAAATCGACATCGGCCAGCGGCTGGCGAAATCCACCCGATTGTCACCCACGTTTGACTTAGGGTTAGCCATAACGACCACTGACAGAGGAACAAAATGACAGAACAGCGAAACCCGGTTGTGGGAATATCCGGCTTGGCAGAGAGCCGGCCGACCCTCAAGGACGAAGCCGTCTCCATTGTTCGACGCGCCCTCATGTCAGGAGACATGCAACCCGGCAAGATCTACTCGGCCAATGCCTTGGCAAGCCAGCTGGGCGTATCCAACAGCCCCGTCAGGGAAGCCATGATGGCGCTAAGCGAGAAAGGGTTGCTCGAAGTCGTGCGCAACAGGGGTTTCCGCGTTGTGGAATTGAGTCCGGACGATCAGCGGGAGGTTTACGATCTTCGCATGCTGATTGAAGTTACAGCTGTCGGCCGGGTCGCGGATCAAGGCGTCTCCACTGAGGATGGCCAACGACTGGCGACCATGGTGGACACCACCCTCGCAGCCGCCAGACCTGACAATATGATCGACTATCTGGAGAGGGACCAGGAATTCCATTTGTCCATGGTTCAACTCCTGGGCAACACTCGAATGACTAAAATCATTGAAAACCTCAGGGACCAAAGTCGCGTGAGCGGCTCTTACCATCTTGCCGAGCGCGGGCTGCTCGTCGCCAGTGCAGCCGAACACGGACCCATCCTGGCCGCCCTTCTCAGCGGCAATCGAAACCTCGTCGAGTCTCTCATGACAGAGCACCTCAGCTACTCGCTGCCCTAACCGGCAAGCTTTAGCCGGACCCCCATCCCACTTAGAGAGTCGAACTTCCCAGCCAATCCGCCACGGTGAAGGCTGACTTTGGCATGCCCTGCAGTGTCGGATAAGCGCGCAAAGACGATGCCCCACATACGTCCGTCCGACCGCCACGGAGGCCGAGACACCAAGTGGAGGCCGCCAGCTGCGACAATATCCCGCATCTCCACAACCCGAAACCAGCTGCTCTGAAATTGATGACGGAAAAACTTGACGAAGGTCACACTCTGACCCATTATAGTTATATATAACCCGTTACCGATAGTTGATACCCACAAAGTGGTGGGTGCAACTTCCGCATCTGAGACAGGACGATCAATGTCAAATGTGGTCTCGCTGCAGCTTCCCCCCGGAACCAAACAACCTTCGAACGCAGATGTCGTCATCATCGGCGGAGGCATTATGGGGACCAGCATCGCGTTTCATCTTGCCGAAGCCGGCGTTCGCAACATCGTTCTTGTTGACCGGTCCGAGCTCGGCACAGGGTCATCCGCCAAGCCGCTTGGCGGTGTGAGGGCGACATTTTCGGACCCCGCAAACATTGTCCTGGGCCAGCGCAGCCTGGGCGCATTTGACACTTTCCAGCAGCGTTTCTCCACCGACATTGGATTACGCAAGGTCGGATACCTCTTCCTGTGCCGCAGTGAGTCAGAAATGCTTGACTGCGAGCGAAGCACCGTCATCCAAAACAGTTTGGGCGGGGACAGCCGCATGGTTTCACCCGCCGAGGCAGTCGGGATCAACCCCTTCTTGAACCAGGACGCCCTCATGGGCGCTTCCTACTCGCCCCAGGACGGATTTGCCGAGCCCGGCAAGGTCGTCCGGGCCTACGCCGATGCGGCGGCTGCCCTAGGCGTGCGCATTCTTGAACACACGGAAGTCATGGATGTCGGCACGACCGGCGGACGCATAAGTTCCGTAACCACCAATCGCGGCACCATCAAGGCGGACGCCGTCATTTGTTGCGCCGGCGCCTGGTCCAAGCGAATTGGCGGAATGGTTGACGTCAGTCTTCCGGTTGTACCGGTGCGGCGCCAGATTGGCCTTACCCGCCAAATGAGCACACCAATGCCCACCGTACCGTTCACGTTGGATCTGTCCACCACGATGTACTTCCACAACTACGGCAACGGCATGCTCCTCGGCATCTCCAACTCCAACCAGGAGCCCGGGTTCGACCGGGACTTCACACACGAATGGCTGCCTGAGTTCACGGCGGCAGCCCGGGTGTGTGCGCCCGCATTGGCCGACCCGGACCTGGAAGGCGGCTGGGCCGGCCTCTATGAGAACACCCCCGACCACAACGCGCTCATCGGCACGTCCCGTTCCGTCGAGGGGTTCTATTACGCCACCGGATTCTCCGGACACGGCTTCCTCCAGGGACCCGCCGTCGGTGAACTCATTCGAGACCTCTATCTGGGCCGGGAATCCTTCATGGACCACACCTCGTTCTCCGCGGACCGATTCGAAACGGCCGAGCATCGCATTCAAGAAGTCCACATCATTTGATACGGACCCGTAGCACCCGGCAATCTCACATCATCAACGCATTTATCGAAAGGAACCATGCAATGACCGCCCTTGAAACGTGGGAACTTCGAGCCGAATTCGCAAGGCGGCTCTCCGTCATGTACGGACAGGAAGTACCCGCCTACAACACGCTCGTCGATGTTTCCACGGAAGTGAATGAAGCCTACGTCGCCAAACAGGGTGCCGAGGCTGAACGGCTGGGCAGCATTTCACGCGTCACTGCTGAGCGTCACGGTGCCATTCGTGTTGGATCGCCGAAAGAAATGGCCCAGGTTGCCCGCATCTTTGCCGCTTTTGGCATGTACCCGGTGGGCTTTTATGACCTTCGAGACGCATCCTCCAGTTCGGTGCCAGTGGTTTCGACCGCGTTCCGTCCCATCGACAGCAATGAGCTGGCAAGGAATCCCTTCCGCGTCTTCACGTCCATGCTCGCAGCGGAAGATCCGAGGTTCTTTGACTGCGATCTACGTGCCGAGCTGGCCAAATTCATCGGAGCCCGCCAACTGTTTGGTGAGGACCTGCTGAACCTGGCCGACAAGGCCGCGGCCGATGCCGGGCTTGACCAGGACGACGCCGAGCGTCTCCTCGATCTTGCCACGGCGGCCTTTGAACTCTCGGGAGACCCCGTGGACTACGAGTGGTACAACAAGCTGGAGGCCATCTCAGCCGTCGCCTCCGACATCGGCGGTGTTTCGACAACTCACATCAACCACCTCACACCACGTGTCCTGGACATCGATGATCTCTACGAACGCATGCAGGCCCGCGGAATTACCATGATCGACGAGATCCAGGGTCCCCCGCGCTGGGACGGACCTGATGTCCTGCTTCGCCAGACGTCCTTTAGAGCCCTGGGAGAAAACCGGGTGTTCCGCTACGCAGATGGGTCCACCAATGAAGGTGAACTACGGGTTCGCTTTGGCGAAGTCGAGGCGCGGGGGATCGCCCTGACCGTGAGCGGGCGCGACCTCTACGACCGCATGGTTGCCGAATCTGACGCCAGGCTCGCAGAAGCTCCGCTCGGAACGACGCGCGTTGAGGCAGCGGCGGGGGTGTGGGCCGAAAATCTTCCCCGCACGGAGAAGGAACTGGCCCTGCAGGGCCTGGCGTACTTCACCTACGGGCTCGACGAAGGGCAGCTTGGTCAAACGCCTTTGGCCGGCCCGGTCACTTTGGCCGACCTTGTCGAAGCCGGCATTGCTGTGCCGGAACCGATTGTTTACGAGGACTTCCTCCCCCGCTCTGCCGCCGGAATCTTCCAGTCGAATCTGACCGAGGAAGGCTCAAAGGACGAGGCGCAGGCCGGCACCAACTACGACATCCACCGAATGTCGACCATTGTCGGAACGAAGGTCCACGACCCCAATGACCTTTACCAGCGCCAACAAGAGGACTCGATTGCATCCCTCGCGCAACGCCTAAATGTCTCCATCACCAATTAGCCACCCCTCATCCACAAACCATCAAGACCAACCAACCACAGGAGATCACGATGACTGAAACTCTGACCCAGACGTCCGAAATTGCAACGATGGTTCGATCCTCGCTCGAAGCCTGCGGCGTCAATATTGATGCCCTTGGCGGCGCCCACGAAGCATCGTCGCCTCTCACCGGTGAAGTATTGATGACCCTGCCGGTCAACTCGGCCGAGGACATCCACACCATGATCGGTCAGGCACACGAGGCGTTCAAGACCTGGCGCGATGTGCCGGCACCGGTCCGCGGCAATTTGGTCAAACGCTGGGGTGAGCTGCTGACCGAGCACAAGGAAGACCTGGCGAGGATTGTGACAGCCGAGGCTGGCAAAATCCAGTCCGAGGCCCTTGGCGAAGTACAGGAAATGATCGACATCTGCGACTTTGCCGTCGGCCTGTCCCGCCAGCTCTATGGCAAGACCATGCCGTCGGAGCGTCCCGGCCACCGCCTGATGGAGACCTGGCACCCGCTGGGCGTTGTCGGCGTTATCTCGGCCTTTAATTTCCCGGTGGCCGTCTACTCCTGGAATACGGCGTTGGCCCTTGTCTGCGGCGACACCATCGTGTGGAAGCCGTCCGGGATGACGATGCTCAGCGCACTTGCTGCTGATGCCCTGCTGGGCCGTGCTGCGAAAGACGTTGGCGCGCCAGAGAACCTGCACAAGCTCGTCCTGGCCGACCATACCGGCGGGCAACTGATCGTCGATGACCCCCGTGTTGCACTGCTCTCGGCAACCGGGTCCGTTCGGATGGGCCAGGAAATCGCCCCCCGCGTGGCACAACGTTTCGGCCGTGCGCTCCTGGAACTGGGCGGCAACAACGCGGCCATCGTGACTCCGTCGGCCGATCTGGATTTGGCCCTGCGCGGGATCGTTTTTTCCGCTGTCGGAACCGCCGGTCAGCGCTGCACCTCCATGCGCCGACTGATTGTCCACGAGTCGATTGCCGAGGACCTGACGGCCAAACTGGTCAGCGCCTACGCGACGCTTCGCATCGGCACGCCGCTGGATGACGAGAACCTGATCGGACCGCTGATCAACAAGGCCAGCTTCGAGGGAATGCAGAACGCCATCAAATCTGCCCAGGACCAAGGCGGCACCGTCTTGTGCGGTGGTGGCCGTGTAAACGCCGACGGCGAGCCCGGCGCCTACTACGTCGAGCCGGCAATCGTGCGCATGCCCTCACAGAGCGACGTCGTCAAGGACGAAACGTTCGCACCGCTGCTCTACGTCATGACATACACCGATTTCGATGACGCCGTTGCCCTGCAAAATGACGTTCCCCAGGGCCTGTCATCGGCCGTGTTCACCAACGACCATGCCGAGGCCGAACGCTTCATGTCCGCAAGTGGCTCGGACTGTGGCATTGCCAACGTCAACATCGGCACGTCCGGGGCCGAAATCGGCGGAGCCTTTGGCGGTGAAAAGGAAACCGGCGGTGGCCGCGAGTCCGGAGCCGACTCCTGGAAGACCTACATGCGCCAGGCAACCAACACCGTCAACTTCTCCGGTCAGCTGCCATTGGCCCAGGGCGTGAAATTCCTCTAGGCCATGCACGGAGTCGGTGCCGGCATATCCTGCCGGCACCGACTCCAACCACCCTCGTTACACCTACCCAAAAACTTTGCAGTAACACATAAGGAGTACCCAACGATGGCCAGTCTGTTCGACATGATGGATGAATGGGGCCCGGAAAAAATCGTCTCGGTCAGCGATTCCAAAACGGGGATGAAGGGCGTTCTTGTCATCGACAACACCGCCCGCGGCATGGGCAAGGGCGGCACCCGCATGCAGCCGGGCGTCACTGTCGAGGAAATTTCCCGGCTGGCTCGGGTCATGACGTGGAAGTGGGCCGGCGTCGACCTTTTCTTCGGAGGCGCCAAAGCCGGCATCCGTGCCGATCCCCATTCACCACACAAAGAAGCAATCCTCCGTTCCTTTGTGCGCGCCCTGAGCAACGAGGTCCCTTCCGAATATGTCTTTGGTCTTGACATGGGGCTGACTGAAAACGATGCAGCCATCATCATTGACGAACTCGGTGACCGCGGCGCCGCGGTGGGCACACCCTATGACTTAGGAGGCGTGCCCTACGACCAGCTCGGCATCACCGGCTACGGGGTCGCCGAAGCAGCCGATGTGGCAGCAGCAACCATCGGGCTCCAAGGCCAGCGCGTCGCCATTCAAGGCTTCGGTGCAGTAGGCCATGCCACCGCCGCCCGGCTTCACGCGCTCGACTACAGTGTTGTGTCCATTTCCACGGCGGAGGGTGCCCTGCACGACCCGGCAGGCCTGGACATTCCGAAGCTTTTGGCCATGCGTTCCCGGCTAGGCGACGGGTTCGTGAAGGAGTTCCCGGAACTGGCCATCCCAATCGGCTCGGAGTTGTTCGTGGATGCCGAAATCGCGATTCCTGCCGCGCTGCAAGACGTCATCAACGAGACAAACGTTGGCGCGATCTCCGCCAAGCTTGTCGTGGAAGGTGCCAACCTTCCCACCAATGGTGCCGCACAGCAGGCTCTGCGCGCCGCATCAGTCACAGTGGTACCGGACTTCGTTGCCAACGCCGGCGGCGTCGTCAGTGCAGCATTTGCGATGGAGGCCAGGTATTCCCCTTTCCGTCCCGAAACGGAGCAAATCTTTACAACCGTTTCCACGAAGCTCCGAGCCAACACGGTCACCGTTCTGGCCGAGGCTGACAGACTGAACTCGACCACACATGAGGCAGCCCGGTCGTTGGCACAGAGCCGCGTGCGCCGGGCCATGGAGCTCCGCGGCAAGCCCCTGCAGTACTAGTAACCGCCACATACCACTGCAGGGAAAAGGAAAGCACCGCGCATGAATATCGATCAGGTTGTCCACGAATTGTCCGCAGCCGTTGCAGGCATTGTGGACAGCAGCACGCGACGGCGCGCAGAGTATTCAACGGATGCCTCGAACTACCGTGTGCTGCCCCAGGTGGTGGTCATGCCCAAAGACGAGGACGACGTCGTCACGGCCGTCAGGATTGCCCGTAAACACGGGCTGGCCGTCACCGGCCGCGGCGGCGGCACGTCCTGCGCCGGCAACGCGGTGGGCCCCGGGCTGGTGTTGGACTTCAGCAGGTTCATGAACCGGATCATCAGCATTGATCCGGACAGCAAGACTGCAGTCATCCAGCCTGGCGTTATTCTCAGTGACTTGCAGAAGGCCGCAGCAGTCCACGGGCTGCGATTCGGACCCGATCCTTCAACGTCCACCCGGTGCACCATCGGCGGCATGATCGGCAACAACGCATGTGGCGCCCATGGACTCTCATATGGGAGGACAGCTGACAATGTGCGCAACCTGCGCTGGCTGACGGGCTCCGGCCAGGTTGTCGGGTTGGGGTCCGGGAAGGACGCCACGGCGCAGATCCCCGGACTTGATGAATTTATCCTCTCGAATCTGGAAGTCCTCCGGCTGGAATTCGGAAGGTTCGGCCGGCAAATCTCAGGGTACAGCCTTGAACACCTCCTCCCTGAAAATGGACGGAATGTGGCCGCCGCCCTGACCGGCACGGAAGGAACATGCGGCATCATCCTCGAGGCCGAGGTTCGGCTGGTGAGACAGGCACCCGCCCCCGCCCTCGCCGTGCTCGGCTACCCGGACATGCCCACAGCAGCGGACGCAGTTCCCCAGTTGCTCCCGCACCACCCACTTGCACTTGAAGGCCTCGACGCCCAACTGGTGAACGTCATCCGCACAGCCAAGGGTGAGCACTCCGTCCCGCACATGCCTGCCGGCAACGGCTGGCTGATGGTCGAAGTGGGCGGAGCAACCTCCGAAGAAGCGATGGCTGCGGCAGAAAAGATGGTCCTGGACGCGGGAGCACTTGACTCGCTGATCCTGCCGGCCGGACCCGAGGCAAAACGATTGTGGCAAATTCGCGCCGACGGTGCAGGGTTGGCCGGACGGACCGCGGCAGGGAAACAGGCGTGGCCCGGTTGGGAAGATTCAGCCGTCCCGCCGGAGCATTTGGGAGCCTATCTGCGCGACCTTGAACTTCTCATGGCCCGCGAGGACGTTTCAGGATTGGCCTACGGCCACTTTGGCGACGGCTGCGTTCACGTGCGGATTGATTTCCCGCTGGACGGGGACGCCGTCGTGATGCGTCGCTTCCTGACCGCGGCCGCGGACCTCGTTGCCAAATACGGTGGATCGCTGTCGGGGGAACATGGCGACGGCCGAGCCCGGGGTGAACTGCTAAAGACCATGTACTCGGCCAAGGCATTGGCGGCCATGGCAGGTTTCAAGGCACTCTTTGACCTGCAGGACATCTTTAATCCAGGTGTCGTCATCAACCCGGAACCCTTCGACGCAAACCTGCGCCGTCCGCAGGCCAATAACCTGCTGGCTTCCGATGGCTTTGCCTTTGCCCACGACAGCGGCAACATCACCAATGCGCTGCACCGTTGCGTTGGCGTCGGGAAGTGTCGGGCCGACCTGCGCCGGGAAGGTGGATTCATGTGTCCGTCGTACCTGGCGACCAGGGATGAAAAGGACTCGACCAGGGGTCGTGCACGCGTGCTCCAGGAGATGCTCAACGGCGGCAGCGTGGACATGTCATGGAATTCCCCCGAGGTCCACGATGCCCTTGACCTGTGCCTCAGCTGCAAGGCCTGCGCCAATGACTGCCCCACCGGCATCGACATGGCCATGTACAAATCCGAATCACTGCACCAAACCTACAAGGGACGCCTGCGTCCCATCAGCCATTACACCCTCGGCCGGTTACCCACATGGCTGGGCCTGATCGGACCATTCGGACCATTGCTCAACAAGGTTGCCTCGATTAAGATCCTTCGCCGGACGATGCTCCGCCTGGCGGGAGCGGATCCCCGCCGAAGCCTGCCCACTTTCCCCAAGGCACCTTTTCATACGCTAAAGGAAGCCTCCGGCCCGTCGAAGGTCCACTCTCACGGCTCGGCTTCCGCAATGACTAACCCCACATCTGGCGACGCACCAGCAGAACCACCCCGCGTCCTGCTATGGGTGGATTCTTTCTCTGACGCCCTTAGTCCCGACGTTCCGAAGGCCGCTCTCAAGGTCCTCCAGGCCGCGGGATGCGACATCGAGATCGCCGGTCCCGGCGCCTGTTGTGGATTGACACTCATCTCTACCGGGCAATTAACAGCCGCCAAAGCGTCCCTGCGAAAAACCCTTGACGTCCTGTACCCCCACGTCACGAACGGCAGAACAATCATCGGCCTTGAACCGTCCTGCACGGCCGTATTGCGCTCGGACTTGTTGGAACTGTTGCCGGACGATGAACGCTCCCGGCAAGTTTCCAAGGCAACGAAGACAGTGTCGGAGTTCCTGACCTCCATCAACTGGCAACCGCCGGCAAGTGATGAACGAATAGTTGCACAGCCGCACTGCCACCAACACGCCGTCATGGGGTACGACAAGGATCGGGTCCTCTTGGAATCCATGGGCTGCGATGTAGATGTCTCCAACGGCTGTTGCGGGCTCGCGGGAAACTTCGGCATGGAAAAGGGTCACTACGAGGTATCCGTTGCGATAGCCGAACAAGGAATCCTTACCAAAATGTCGAACGATCCCGATCGATCCGTCTTGGCCGATGGATTCTCTTGCCGGACGCAGGTGGCCGACCTTGCCGGTCGTAGCTCCCGCCACATCGTGCAGGTCATCGCCGAAGCCCTCGAAAAAGCTGGCAAAGAATAAGAAGTCCCCATAGGATTCGAAGCGACGACCCCCACTGTCGACTCAGTGGCCAATTTCGACCTGTCAAAAGCCGTTCCTGACCATCGCTTCCGCGGCAGGTGCATGACAATACATGGTACTGAAGAGTCGGCACTTGTCGCCTAATCTAATGAGTTTCTAATGAGTCGGTTGCATCCCACCTTGTTATGTCGCAGGACATCGGTGACAGTTCTACCTCAACACCTCGGTGACACTTCGGCGGGTTTTGGTGGTGACACTTCCCAGGGTTTTCCGGTATTTTGACCATCCTTTCGGGCTGGCCAAGAATAGCGCGTGAATAAGAATGAGCCTGTCAAGGCCCGTATCCGTCTCGCGACCCCGCAGACACCGGTCGCCAAAAGCTATGGGTCTATTCCAACGGCGTCTTCAAGTTCGGGAAGACATTGTGGCTCTGTAACCAATCGGATGGCCGGAGGAACCGTCGTTGCCGTCTGGGGCCGTAACGGCGTCGTGTTCGCCGGCACCGCAGGCAAGGTCATTGCCTAGTACTCCTGGCCACCGGCAGGCCCAAATACGTCGGGATGAGCCAGGCCCTACGCGCTTCCACAAATAAGGTCACGCAGGCAAAGTGTCACCGAAGTCCTGAGGCAAATCTGTCACCGATCTCCTGAGAGATCACAGGTTGCATCCCACCAGGCTTCCCAGTCATCCGCCCTCCCCTGAGGAACATCAGCCCTCTCAGCCTGCCGATGGAAGCCGGCCATCGTCGGTTGTCAGTAAGCTTTGTCATTCACAGCGGCAAACGTTAAGGGCCGTCAAGCACGACACTGTCGAGCTGCCTAGGCACGATGACGTCAAACTGATGTGAAGCGATCGTCGCTGGCTTGTCGCATCCGCGACGGTTCGTCAGCCAGAGTTGTCCCCCGGTGCCGCAGAACCCATAAGTTTTGCGACACGGACGTTATGAGACCGTTGACGGTGACTGGCCGAGGGCCAAGGAGTAATCGCTTTGAACCCGACAGAACAAATTTCAGCAGTCGGGTGCACCGACGATACGTGCCCGCAGGGGGAACCCTGACCGGACGCCTCCGCGATGGGGGCCTGTACGGCTTAGGCGATGAGCCAAGCTGGCAGAGTGCGTTTTCGTGGATCCGGCCTGTAAGCGGCCACGCAAAACTACCCATAGGCGGCCACCAAAGTGCCCCTTAGGCCACGAAACTACCCATTGGATGGCTGCGGATTGGATGATGCCTCACCAGTTTGTTCCTTCAGGCGGGCTGCCATTTTGTGAAGTTACCCGTAAGATTCTTTGGATCCGGAAGGGCCGTGTCTTGTCGGTCGGTCGGTCGGTCGGTCGATGGACTGTCGAAACTCAATCGTTGGCTTGGGGTTGCGTATCGCTGACGTTCCACTGGGGGTGTCCCTTCTGCGCCGAATAAGGACGGTTTCGCCACCAACCACGTCCACATCTCGGCATGGACGCAGACCAACTGATGAGGGTGAAGGCCAATAGGCGCCCGGTACCTCGTGGGGGCGGGGTATCCGCGAATCAGAGTCCAGTGCTTGGATGGGTTATATGTCATCTGCCCGGCGAGAACTCTCTGGGGGTCAGGAGTTCTCGCCGGGCGGATGGTGTTTGTGGTGCGGGATTTCTGGTCTGTCAGTCCTTGCGGACCTTACTGGGGTCGACGTTCCGGGCGGCGAAGATGAGCAGTCCGGAGGCCAGTATGGGGATGACACCCCACCAGAGGCCGACGTTGATCCAGCTGCCGCCGGCGGCGAGGGTGGCGGTGATCAAAAGTCCGCCGATGATCGCCCCGACTTGGCCTGAGGCGTTGATGATGGAGCTGCCGGTGGCGCGGGTGTGGACGGGGAAGCTCTCGCCGGTGAAGAACAGCAGGGCGGAGAAGGGACCGATGAGGAAGAACAGCCCGGCGCTGTATAAGCCGATGATGAGCGGGAAGTTCCCGTTCGGTGCCTGGAGCATACTGAAGAAGGAGACGGCACACAGGATCCAGCCGATCCCGATCGCATTGCGTCGCCCGATCCGGTCGCCCAACCAGCCGTGGAACAGGTAGCCGGCGAAGGCCGTTGCGTTGGAGATAATAAGGATCAGCAGCGCGTTGTTGAATGGGACGTTCTTGCCGTCCGGTGCCGAAAGCAGCGACGTGCCGAGGATTGAGAATGCAAGGACGCCTAGCCAGTTCAGGAGGAAGGCCCCGCCGATCGTCAGGGTGGACCTCAATGATTCCCCGCGGAAGACCGAGATGAGTGGGCTGGCCTTCTCCGAGACGTCGATCCCGTATTTGTTTCCGAGTTGCCGCGCCTCTTCCACCCGGCCGTCCTTCATCATCTTGTCAATTTGGTGGCGGTGGCCGAACTGGGGGCTCTCCTTGAGCCAACGTCCGGCGATGACGATGAAGACGGCGGGTACGGCGGCCACGGCGAAGCAGAGCGCCCACCCGCCGATGGGGAACAGCAGGTAGACGGAGCCGGCAGCCAGCACGGAGCCGACCGGCCAGCCGGATTGGACGAGCGAGTAGATCAGGCCGCGGCGGCGGGCCCTGGCGGGATCGCTGTGACTGTGGGCGAACATCTCGCTGAGGTAGGCCGCGTTGATGGCCTGCTCGGCGTAGCCGAGGCCGGCCAGTGAACGCACGAGGACCAGAAAGACAAGTCCCAGGCCGGCAGCGATGCCCACAACCCAGCCGACAGTGGCGGTCAGCAGTGAGGCGACGGCGGCACCGGCGACGGCGATCAGGATGCCCTTGCGGCGCCCGATCCGGTCGACGATCGGGCCGATCGCGAAGGCCACGAGTGCAGTGCCGGCGGTCACCCAGGTATTGATCCCTGTGGACTGGGCAGTGCTCATGCCGAGGTCTGCGGCCAGCTTCGGCAGGAGGTTGCCGAACAGGACGAAGTCATAGACGGCGAAGGTCCAGGCGAAGAAGCAAATCCAGGTGGCCAGCCGGACGTCTTTGGGCATGACATCAGACTCGACAAATTGAAAGGTTGGGGCAGTGGACATAACGGTTCCTAATTCACGGGGATGGTTGGGCGATGTGATGAGGATGCGATGAGTACAAAACGAAGGGGCGGCCTGGAGGCCAGCATTGCTAGCTGGCCCCCAGCCCGCCCCTCACTGCTGCTCCAGGCTCAGGTTGCGGAGCTGAGTTCGGAGACCAAAACCTCGCGGCGTTCGGCGGTGGCCTTCAGGTCGACCGTGAGCTGGCCGTTGACCTCCCTGAGGACCACGCCGTAGTCTCGGGTGGCCGCCTCGGCGGTCGTGAAGCCGTCCAGCACGTCCTCGAGGACCTTCAGCGGGTCCCGCTTGTGCGGGTCACCGAAGCCGCCACCGCTGGGCACGGTGATCTGGAGGGAGTCGCCGGCCAGCAGCTGACGACCAGTGACCTTGGACGGCCAGTGCTCCTCGCCCGCCCGGCCGACGTTCTTCACGAGCGAGCCGTTGAGGCCCTCATGGCCGCCGAAGGCGCCCCACGGTACATCCGACTCGTGGCGTTCACCCTCGCAGGTGATCGCGGTGTCGGTCAGGAACGTGTTCTCCCGGACGATGCCGATGCCGCCGCGGAACTCGCCGGCCGCCGCCGGCTCGGAACGCAGTTCATAACGGTCGGTGCGCATCGGGAACCGCCACTCGAGCTCCTCGATCGGGTTGTTGCGGGTGTTGGCGATGAGGTTGTCCACGGAGTCCGGCCCGTCGCTGGTGGCGCGGGCGCCGTAGGAGCCCTCGTTGACCTCGAGGTAGACCCAGTACTCGCCCTGCTTCTGGTCCCATCCGGAGTAAGAGATGAAGTGGATGTGGGCGGAGTTGCCGGCGGTGACGCGCTCGGGGATAACGGGGGCGAGGGCGCGCAGGGCCAGGTCGACGGCACGCTGTACCTGGGAGAACCGAGAGAAGGTCGCTGCCGGGTACGTAGGGTTGAAAATGGTGCCCTCCGGGGCGATCACCTTCAAGGGCTTGAGCATGCCCTCGTTCTGCGGCACAAACACCGGGAAGGCGACCTCGTCCAGGAATATCATGCGGGTGATAAAGGTGAATGCCGAGACCGTCGTGCCCTCAAAGGCACAATTGTAGGCGGTGGGCACCTGTTCGGAGGACCCGGTGAGGTCGTAGGTGATCTCGTCGCCCTTTACGATCACCTTCACCGCGATGGGCAGCTTCTTGCCGTAGTTGCGGCCGTCGTCGTCCAGGTAGCCCAGTTCGGGCCCGTACTCGCCGTCCGGGATCTTGGCGATCTCCTGGCGCAGCATCCGCTCGGAGTAGTCGATCCAGCTTTGGCCGGCGTCGCGGACCGCGCCGAAGCCGTAGCGCTCGATGAGTGCGATGTAGCGGGACTTGGCCAGCTCGCAGGCGGCGATCATAGCCTGGAAGTCGCCCTCGTTGGAGGTGGGTGTCCGGGTGTTGTTGAGGATGTGGCGGATCAGTGATTCCTGGCGGACGCCCTTCTCGGAGATCTTCACGGCCCGGAAGATGGTGCCTTCGGACTGGATGTCCTGGATGTCCACCATCAGTCCGGAGTATGCGCCACCGTTGTCGATCAGCTGGCCCGAGGCGCCGGCGAAGCCGACGAGTTCCCCGTCGTGGAAGATCGGTTCGATGATCGCCACGTCGGGAGAGTGCGTTGCGCCCAGATACGGATCGTTGTGCAGGATGATGTCACCCTCGTGGATGTCGTCGCCGAGGACCGAGATCACGCCCTTGACGATCTTGGGCATGGAGCCCATGAACATTGGCGTGGAGTCGGACTCGGCCAGCACGTTGCCGTCCTTGTCGAACAATCCTGCGCCGAGGTCCTCGGACTCGCGGATGATCGAGGAGTAGGCCATGCGGAACAGCACCGAGGCCATTTCCTTGGCCGCGGAGTTCAGGGCGCCGCCGATCACGCGCATCAGGATCGGGGTGGCCAGTTTCTCAGCGCTCTGGGTGACGGCCGGGCAGTCGATGACGAGGTTGCCGGCCGAATCCACCGCTCCGGAGAATCCCGGAGGAATAACTGTCGTGGAGTCGTACTGCTCGATGATGGCCGGGCCGGTGAAGGTGATTCCCACGCCCATCCTGTCGCGGTCATAGAAGCTGGTTTCAAGGGTGACCGGCTTGCCATCCTGTTCGAAGGTCACCGGTCGGGTTTCCACCAAGGCGTCCTGGAGGGGACCGGATTTCGTCGCTTCCGGCGTGGGCAGGTCATCCATGACAGCGCTGGCGTCCACACGGATGTTGATGACTTCCACGGTGCCGTTCTTGAAGCGGTGCCCGTACTCCTCGAAGTGGGCGTCGTGGAAGGCTGCCTCGGCCTTTTCCAGCCAGGCCTGGTTTACTGGCCCCTCGGGGGCAGTGAAGCGGATCTCGTATCCTTGGCCCTCGTAGCGGGCGTCGGCGAGCCATTCAAGCTTGCGGCGTTCGGCTGGCACGTCCTCGGCATCGAGCTGGGCGTTGGCGTCGCGCTCCAGCTGCTCGTAGGAGGCTTGGATGGCGGCAGGGTCCGCGCTGGCGAACGTGAACCGGTTGGTGGCGACGAACTCGTACTTCTCGTCAGTGGCCAGCAGACCGGTCGCGGCCATGATGCCGGGGTGGGCCGGGATCAGGACCTTCGGAACCTCCAGTTCCGCGGCGATCTCGCAGGCGAACAGTGCGCCGGCGCCGCCGGCGGCGACGAGGGTGAAGTCGCGCGGGTCGTAGCCGCGACGTACGGAGTTCTGCTCGATCGCCTGGGTCATGCCGAACTTCTGGATCTGCAGGGCGCCGAGTGCGGCCTGGTCCACCGACATGTTCAGCTTTTCTGCGAGACCTCCCATCGCCTTTCGGGCACCCTCGAGATCCAGATCCATACCTGAGCCTGCCAGGACGCGGTCAGGGCGCATGCGGCCCAGCAGCATCTGGGCGTCGGTCGACGTCGGCTCCGTACCGCCGCGGCCGTAGCAGACCGGGCCCGGGACGGCGCCGGCCGACTGGGGACCGACGCGGAAGACCCCGCCGGCGTCGACGTAGGCGATGGAGCCGCCACCGGCACCGATGGTGTCGATGTCCACCATGGGGACCATGGCCTGGTGGTCGCCGATTTTGGTGTCCAGCAGGTGACGCATGCGCAGTTCACCCTGGTAAGCCACACCGATGTCCGCAGACGTACCGCCGATGTCCAAGGTGACAACGTTCTCGAAGCCGGACTGACGACCGGCCCACATGCCGCCGATCAGGCCACCGACCGGTCCGGACATCATCAGTGTGACGGGCCGTTTGGCGGCCTCCTTGATCGGGACCATGCCGCCGGAGGACTGCATCAGCAGGATCTCCCGCTTGTAACCCAGGCCTTCGGCCTGCTCCTGCAAGCGGTGGAGGTAACGCGAGACCCGGGGCCCAACATAGGCATTCAGCGCGGTGGTGGAGAACCGCTCATACTCCCGGTACAGGGGCACAATATCGCTGGAGAGGGACAGGTAAGCCTCGGGGAATTCCTCGTTGACGATCTCCCCGATCCGCTGCTCGTGGGCGGGGTTCAGGTAGGAATGCAGCAGACATACGGCGATGGCCTCGACGCCGGCCGCCTTCAGCTCGCGAACGCGCTCACGGACCTCGTCCTCGTCCAGGGGAACCAGGACGTCGCCGTTCGGTGCCGTGATGCGCTCCTTGACGGTGAGCCGGTGGCGGCGCTTGATCAGGGGCTTGGTCTGCCAGGGCAGGTCCTGCTGGAGGGAGAAGTTGTGCGGCTTCTTGTGACGGGCGATGTGCAGGATGTCGCGGAAACCCTCGGTGGTGATCATCCCGACCTCCGCACCGGTGTGCGTCAGCGCGGTATTCGTGGCGACCGTGGTCCCGTGCACCAGCTGGTCGACCTCAGCGAGCGAGACCCCGGCCTTCTCACAGAGCTTCTTGATGCCGTGGATAACCCCTTCGGACGGGTCGTGCGGGGTGGAGGGAACCTTTTCCACAACGGCGATGCGATGGTCGTCGTCCGAAAAATACAAGTCGGTGAAGGTGCCGCCGACGTCTACTCCGATGCGCTTCATAATGGGGTCCTTTCGGAAGTTGGGTTCAGGACTGTGTTGAAGGGAAGGACGGGGCCGCTCGGCCGGTCAGCTCTGACCGGGGATTGGAACTCGAGTCCGCTGGGCCGGGGGTCCGGTCCCGCAATCCGATGTGTCTTGGCTCACACGGTTGCTTACTAAGCAATCTAGTTCCCATGGGAGCAACATGCAATACCTGACGGGTCTTTTTTTGAAGTGCCCCTTCTGCATCCAGACCGAATGCGGCGGGTACGCAAGGGCGCAGCCCCGATCTGTTGTCGGACATTTCATTGGTTAAGACAAGGACCCTCGCCGCTCAACCCCCTGCAGGCGCTGTTGGGGAGTTCCTGGCCTTCGAAAGACCTCCTCCAGGGCACCCGCGGCCCACGCATGGGCGGGGAGGAAATTCTGCTAAATCGCCAAGAGGGGGTTGCACATTGCGCAAACACCAATGACTGTGATGGCATTGCAACAATCTAGTGGACGGGGAATCCCCGGTCCCCGTTGCTTGATCCATCCCATAGACGTTGCCCCTATTGGTAGAAAGGAGACACGATCATGTCGGAGAAGAACCACGAACAGCTTGAGGCCGAACTCGAGAGCCTGCTGGAGAAGGTCTTCGCGGCCGACACGAAGGAGTACCACAAGCGCGGATTCAAGCGTCGCGTCGGCTGTCCCCGTGGCGTGATCGGATCCTCACACCACGGCGCGGTTCTGGATCTCTTGGGCCGCTCCGTGGCGTGCCCGCAGCGGGTGGCGGTCCAGCCTCCGGCCAGAGGTCGAATGGGCACACCGTACGATGATTGTTACGGGCGACTGCGCTAGCGCCTGGAGAGGGAGAACTGATGCTGGACCCACAAACCACCACCGACAAACCGCAAGGGGCGGCAGCATCGCTGCTCAACGGTCTAACGGTCCTCGAAGCCTTCTCCGTCGCCAAGCGATCCCTTCTGGGCGTCACGGAGATCTCCGAGCTCGTCGGCCTGCACAAGAGCACCGTCTCCCGGATGCTCACCGGTCTGGACGAAGCCGGATACGTCCAGCGCGACGACGACACCGGACGATACCGACTCGGACTCGGGATGATCGGCCTGGCCGGACCATTGCTCGCCGAACTCGGCGTCCGCCGTGCCGCCCTACCCCACCTCGAAGAACTCACCGAAGCCACCGCTGAGACGGCCGCTATCGCCGTCTGGAACGGCACCAACGCGATCGTCGTGGAACAGGTAGCCAGCCCACACCAGGTCAAGCACAGCGCCGCGATCGGCACCCGGTACAACAAGTTCGCAAGCTCCTCAGTCCGCGTGTTCCTAGCCGAACTGCCACCCGAGGAGACCGACCGCCTTCTGGCCGGCCGGATTGTGCTGCAAGAAGGCTACCGAGGACTCGAGGACCCTGCCCACCGACAGCTGGCCGGCGTACGGGACCACGGCTTCGCCGTCAATGATGGCGAGACCACTTACGAGGAATACGGTGTCTCCGCACCCGTTCGGGACTATCGGGGCGCAGTCGTCGGCTGCATCACAGCCAGCGCGCCCCGCTCCCGAGTGCAGCACCAACAGAGTCAGTCCATCCTGCGCGACGCCGTGCTACAGGCCGCCGAACGCGTCTCGGTACGGCTGGGCAGCCGGCCGGGGGAAGCAACGCCAGTGCACTGACTGCCACTATGGCTCCCCCAGGGAAGCAACACCCACCATTACCTCCAGCAGCCAAGGCGAGGCGAAGGCCGCGACAGAAGCCCGGGCAGCATCCGGCTGGTCTGTGAGCCGCTTTCCTCGGCGGTCCGCCAGCGCAGGACCGACACCAGCCCGATCGTCATGGCCAATGCCTCACCGGGACCGAAGACGCGGAGGTGCTAGCTCCGGCAGGCCGCCCTTCTCCGGAACTGCGCAGTTCCTGGAACCTGATAGTTCCAGCAGTGCTCGGCTGGCAAAAAGGTCGACTATTCGCCTGCAAAGCGTTGGGTAAACCGGCCGGGCAGCGAAGTTCCGTACGCTTTACCCTGTCGGATTGGCCGCCGAGCCGGGGACTGTCAGGGTTGATTCCTTCCCATGACTCAGGTCGCGGCCGACCAGCCCAAGCGAATGGATATTTCCGACGCAGCTTGTTGTACGGCTTGAACCAGAGTCTCCCTTGAGGCCTGCTTGAGCACGCGGGAACGCGGGGCGGATGCAGTAATGCACCCAACCACCTTGCCTCGGTAATCCCGGACCGGAGCGGAGACCCCAAACTCCTCCTCGGCAGTCGAACCGTCATTGATGGCGTATGCCAGACGTTCGATTTCCTGCAGGTGGGCCGTGTGGTCCAACGGCAACCCGTCTCCGGCCGTGCGTAGTATCCGCCCGGATTCGATCAGTCCGGTCGCCAGGGCCGGCGCGAGCTCCGCCAGGAAGACCCGCACCGAGGAACTCTCGAATTTGTTGTACCGGGTTCCGATGGTGGCCGTGTGTTTGACCTGATACGGGCTGGCAACCTGCTCCACGACTATGGCCTCATGACCATTCCAGACCGAGATTGCGCTGGTCTCTTGTGTGCTTTCGGTCAACTGCTCCAAATACGGAACTGCAGCACGGCGGACATCCAGGTCTGCCAGTAAAGGGCCGGACAGCGCAATGAGGCCCAGTCCGAGCCGATAGCGGCCCGTCTCCTCATCCCTCTGGACATATCCAGCTTCCGCCAGACCGCCAAGAATGCGTGACACAGTGCTCTTGTGGAGGCCCACCAGCTGAGCAACCTCAGTCACACCAAGAACCGGCTTTTGAACAGAAAAGGCTTCCAATACCGCAAGACCGTTGAGCAGCGAGGCCGCAGCTCCCTGGACCTGCCCATTGTCCTGCCTCGGCCTGCCCGCCATCTGCATCCTTTCGCGCTGCCTAACCAATCCCGCCACTCTTTGGTCATCATATGCCGCAGTCCGGGCGAAGACACGGAAGATGCTGCGCAATGGCAGCACTGCCCTGCCATCTCCTCGGCGCAACCTTCCCTGGCGGAGTCCATCCGCATTCGGCCCCCTGCCACGGCGGCGTGCGCAGTCAACTCTGGAAGACGACATGTTCGCTCTTGCCTGAGGCCGAATATCTCAGAATGACGCCAAATAGCGCTGCGATTCAGAGTAGATGTCATTTTCTCTAATGGATATTGGCTGGCCCGGGGCTGGCTGGCAGACTGGTGCTACTCCGGCCAGGTGTGACTCGCTCATTTT
>NZ_QJVD01000039.1 GCF_003219815.1 Arthrobacter livingstonensis | reverse complement strand
CAACCATCCCTGCGGGCATTATCAAATGATTCCACGAAGAAAACCACGCGGGCATCTTGACATGATTCCCCGGGGGGGGGCCGCGTTGACTCATCAAAGATGCCCGCGTAGCTGCTATCGAAGAATCATTTGGTAGTGCCCGCGTAGCGGCGCGTCTGCCGAGCCACCGTCTACCGCTACCTCACCATGGACCCCGAATAACAGGGGTCTGCGGCGCGGCCAGGCCCGGTTGTAAGTGATACGCCACGACCAGATATTGGTTCTCAACGGTGCAGACCATCGGGATTGATAGATTCGCACGCAAAAGGCATCATCGATCCGAGAGAGCCAGCCGCCTAACCCAGAAAAAAATAGGCTCAAAATCATACAGTCCACAGGACCGTCCCACCCAGGGACGGTCCTTTTTGTCCCTAAGAGGGCAATCGAAAGGCAAACTCATGAACAAGACCAACCCGACACACCTCAACTCCGTATTCGAAATCGATATCCGGATCGACGACAACTACAGTGACGATCGCATCGTGGAAATCGTGGCCTACCCGATGCCCATTGTGAAACATCACGGGAACGGTAGGGAAGCGTAAAGATCGACACCAACAACATGGTTGCTTCCCTTCGCCTCCCTACGGCCAGACTGGCTCGGGACGAAAAGGAATTTAGGGATTCAGGGGCCATGTCGGCTGGACCACCATTGGAATCGACGCTGAATGCTGGGGTCTAGAGGGCGTCGCGATCCTCTTCGGCAAGGTGCTAGGAGCCTGTGTTAAGGAATTGCTGGTGATGCCTGCCGGAACGAATTCAACGGCAGGGACACCCGGGGTGTCCGGTACAGTGCCACCGGGACGAGCGGCCGACGGGGGGATTCAGCGTAGCTAGACTCTCGCTGCGGCCCTGAAAAACCACCCCGATAAGAGCGGAAGCACCCCTGCACACAACCAGAGGGGACATGTTGCACCTGCCAGCGTGCTGTGGGGTAATCCTGAAGACCACTGGACCAACACTGCGGCGCGGTAGCGAGCGAACCAGGTTCGCTTCTGTCAACCCCAACCCAACTAATACACACCCCTGGCAACGGTGACTTCAGACCAAAACTACACCCTGCATACTGAAGAGCCGCTTATTCGTGGGCTTTGCCAGCCTCCAGCGACCTAATCGAAAGGATGGTTTAAACCATGCCGAATGAGCGTTTCCCCTACCCGAAAATGACAGGACGATGGATGCTAAGCCCATCCTTGGAAGAGGAAAGGTGAATTTGACCGACATGACCGAATCGCTGCTTAATCGACCTGCGACCATCACCTCCAGTCTGCCAGAGGCGTTACCGGCGAGCGGCAACAGAAAGGTAATCCAAATGAGCATAACCTTCCAGCCCAGCGATCTCTTCGAGGGAGAGCTAGACAAATCCCTACTCGGTCCCCCATTGGCCGATGTGATAGGCAAAGAGATTCCTACGAGGATGGCCATTCCCTTCACCAGCGACGACTCACGTATCCTCTCTGGAGTTTGGGAAGCCGATCCAGGCCTCTCACGATGGGAGTTTTTGGAGCGAGGAGAGGCGATTCACGTCCTTGAAGGCCGCATGGTGGTCACTGAAGACGGCGGTGAGCCTGTAAGTGTGGAAGCCGGAACCTCCGCGATCTTCCCAATTGGCTGGCAGGGGACTTGGGAGATCCACGAACGGATCAGGAAGTTCTTTGTGATCTTCACGCGCTGACCGCAAGAAACCTCCATAACTCGGCCCGGCGGTAACCCCGCGGTCCGCCACGTTGCCGCCGTATGCGGGGCCTCCCAGTACACCGGTGGATACCGGAAATTCGGTATCCACCGGCAGTGGTAGGGGCCCACTTCAACCACCCACAATGAATGGAACAGGGTTTCACTGAATGCTGAAATCCATTTCCGGCACCCGGTGCATCGCCAGCATTCGGCAATTTCCCACCGGGTGAGGCCCTGGCTGAATGGTCAGGCCACCTCAGATAATCCAGATGGTCAATGCAGGCATCCTCGTCACACAACCTCACCGAAATGCCGGCTAAGGGCCCCGAGAGGTCCACACCGACTTGGGGCATGCGGAAACCGTGTGCCAAGGACACCAAGTATGCGTCCGATCGTCGACCACATGTTCAGGAACTACGATGGCTTCCTGAAGGTCGACGGGGTGCTCATTAACAAGAAGTCCTACGATCCCCGCGCCTGGGGTTCAGCCGAAGCAGGCCTCGCTGCTCGCCTCGTCGATGCTGCCGTGTCACTCGGCTGAGCCGGAAAGAAGCTCTAAACTATGTCCCGCCAGCTCCGGAATAACCTGTTGAACCTCAAGCCCACCCTCCTACCCGACGAGGTCGAGCCCGGCACGCTGAAGCATCAAAAAGTAACGCCAGCATTTGAGCCGTCACCTGCTGGCTCCGATGAGGGCACGGCCCTACACGAGAGCAAGCCCGACAGCAAGACAAGCGAGAGTGAGGTATCGAAGACCAATCGGCTAATTGACTGCTTCGACGGAGTGCTCGCGGACCTCGACGGCGTCGTGTATACCGGACCGCAGGTGATCGACGGCGCCATCGACGCACTCGATCAGCTCGCACGAGAGGGTAAGAGCCTGGCATACGTGACAAACAACGCGTCGCGCTCACCCGAGGATGTTGCCACCCATCTCCGGGAATTAGGAGCACCTGCCACCACTGAGCAGGTCTTCGGATCCGCGCTGGCCGGTGCAGTGCTGCTGGCTGGCGAGGTTGCCACAGGCGCGAAGGTGCTCGTCGTTGGCAGTCAGTTCCTCGCAGACTCCGTCAGGGCGCAAGGACTCGTTGTCGTTCCCACCTCGGATGATCGGCCAGACGCTGTCATTCAGGGGTTTTCCCCCGCCCTCTGCTGGAAAGACCTGGCAGAGGCCGCCTACGCAATCGCAGCGGGCGCCACCTGGGTAGCGACGAACGTGGACATGACCCTTCCTCAGGAGCGGGGGTTCGCTCCCGGCAATGGGGCACTGGTGGCCGCGGTTGCCGCTGCCACTGGCAAGTCTCCACTAGTAGCAGGAAAACCAGAAGCAGCTCTCTTCGAGACGGCGGCGCGCCACTCGGGCGTCGATCGCCCTCTCGTCGTCGGCGACCGACTGGACACCGACATCCTGGGCGGAAATCGCGCAGGCATGTCCACAGTCCTCGTGCTTACAGGCGTGGACTCGGTCCAAACGGCCCTGGGTGCGCGATCGGACGAGCGTCCGAACTATTTGATCCGTTCCCTGGGCGAACTCTACGAGGAGTACCCGGCGATCACGGCCGACGACGGTGCCTACTCCTGTGGCGCCGCAGTGGCCCGGGTGTCTGGATCGACGGTGCGCATCAGCGGACATGAAGACGACCTTAACAGCTGGCGCGCTGCCTGTGCCGCCTGGTGGGCTGCTCACCCGGACAAAACACAGGACGCTGCGCCGGAAATCGTGTTCACGACAGCGGGATAGGGACCGACAAGTCATCCGGTCAGCAGCAAGCGGCTTTCGAGGGATGGTGGTCAGCTCGTGCTGCAATGGCGCGCCGGTGTCCATGATGCAGGTTGGTTTCGAAACCTGGGCACAAGCCATAAGCAGGCCTTGGATGCTCTCGTCAACGAGAACCGCTACCACCTGATCTTGACCTGGATCAGCCCTGGGCTTCCAAGAAGAATCGGTCCGATACGAGGCTGTCCTGCACCAGAACGCGATCGAGATTCCCAAGGTTATGAGCCGAGGCCAACGGAGCGGTAGCACTTCGGCGCCCGGGTGCCCGCACTGACATCCGCCATGGCCTTGTGATCGCGGCCGTTCGCGGCGTGACAGCGATGTTCCCCTATGATCCTGCTGCAGTATCTGGAGCCGTCTGCAGGGGCTGACTTCATGCCTGAAAGTGCGGGGCTGTCAAATTTGGCAAGCTGCGCCTCGACCACTCTGCGGGTCGTAGAAGATACCTTCACGCGTTGCAGCAGGCCCGTTTTGGTGTGAATGTCACGTGCGAAGTCGCCCTTGCGGGAAAGGTCGTCTTCTGTTGCGTGGATGACGATCGGGTCGAGGGTGTCCAACTCGTTCAAGTCGTGGTCCATGAAGATCGCTGCGACTTTGATTGGGACGACGCCCCACCCCGGCGGCGTGACCCGGGGCCACAGCAGTTCCCACCAGAGCCCCTGATATCTGGCCCTACCGGCTTAGCGTGGTTTTCCCAAGCATTGGTTGGACCTCAAGCCCCGTCTCTTTCTCTCTATGTGCGATGGCAATCGCGGCGCAGCGAGTTGTTGTTAATTGCTCCGGAGTCCCTGCACCCATCGACAACAACCTCGAACCTTCAGGGACGGGCTCGCTTCCCGGTACCGGAGCACCCGCGCGGGCCCGTCCGGAGTACGCAAGGTGTTCTGGAACCACGACGGCCAAGTGGACGATGGCGGAGAATTCCACGGCCAACAAGTAATTGATGCCCCTAACGGTCGGTCCTTGGCGGCGGGCGGCGGCCTCCCCGCAGCCGGCAACGGCGGCCGCGGGGCGTGCATCCCCAGGCGGCGAGCTCGTCGATTATTTCCAGTGCTTGGGACCACTCGGTGCGGTGGCGCACCATCTCCGGGAATCCCGCAAGACCCTGCGCTCAGTGGTTACGGCGGAGTCCCCGTTGTTGCCCGCGCAGGTGTCGTCCCAGGCTTCAGTTCGGTATAGGAGCAAGTTCAGCGGGCAGGAGGCGTCGTCGGTGGCCGCTTGCAGCGACACGGCAATCTGGAAGTTCCCAATCTTGCCTGGAGTGCCTGAATCCTGACGCTCCAACCCTGGGGAGACCGTGCCTTCCTTGTCGAGCCCGGTGTCATCGACGACCCACGCCTCCCGGCAATCGTGCCGATGGCCAGTTCCTCGATCCGCTACCGCACCGGTTCCGCCACCCAAATCGAGGAAGCCGTGAATTGCTTGCGCTGCAAGTTCGCCCCGCAACGAAGTGATCTGGCCATCCCTCGTGACCCGAAGTTAACAGATCCTCCGCCTGATGACTCTGTCCGACTAAAAAGCCTGCCCCAAAAACCTATCAAAATACTACGAGGGCTCCTCAGCTGGAACGACGCCGAAAAATCCTGCGCCAGCTGCCCTCTCCGACTCGAGCGGCACATTCATCAACGAAAGCCTGGGCCAGCCCCAGAATGTGGTCTCGATTCAGACGTCACCATCTTGTTTCCGCGCTGCATGGTCGAGAGCCTCCAACACGCGCGCGTTGTTTGCCGCGTCCCTGAGATCGTAGCGGAGCGGCGTACCGTTTAGGACGCTGTCGGCGAAGTGCTCGCCCATCCGTACGAAGTGGTTTTCGCCTTTGATCTGGTGATAGATGGTGTCCTGCCCGAAGTGATGCTCCTCCAGGACCGAATCCTCATCCAGGAGCCCAAAAGGATTGTCGAGGTAGAGCCGCCCCTCGGTGCCTGTGAGTTCTAAAAAGTTGCGCCGCTCAAGGTTCACTCCGCTATCAAAAAGCGAGGTTACACTACCGGGAAAGCGCAACATGCCCGCAATGCTGGTGTCAATCTGACCGCCGTCGTTGGCATCGCGGTAGTTGCCAAAGGCGGCGACCCGAGCCGGCTCCTGCGCGGTGACCATCCGGCTGACATTGACGCAGTAGCAACCCGCATCGAAAAGTGCGCCGCCGCCAAGTGCGGTATACCAGCGAATGTTCTCTTCCCCGCCCGCCTCGAAAGAGTGACCGACGTGGATGAATGTCAATTTCCCCACCGCATGGGCCGTGAGTAGCTCTTGCAGCTTCTCGAAACGCGGGTGAAAACGGTACATAAAGCCTTCCAAGACCTTGAGCCCGGTCTCGTCGGCCTTGCGCGCAATCTCTTCGCACTCCGCGGCGGTCATGGCCAAAGGTTTCTCACAGAGGACGTGCTTGCCTGCGTCCAAGGATTTTAGAATCCATTCCAGGTGCAGGGCGTTCGGCAGCGGAATATAGACGGCTTGGATATCCGGGGAAGCGAGTAGAGCCTCATATGAGCCAAATGCCTGTGGAATGCCGTGTTTGTCGGCGTACTCCTTGGCCTTTTCCTCGGTGCGGGAAGCGATCCCTACGACCTCACCGTTTTTCGTCTCCTGCAAAGCCGGAATGGTCTTGCGGACGATCCGGGCACTGCCCAATACGCCCCAACGCAGTTTTTCGCTCATTGAACTCTCCATTTTAGAGGGTCGATCCCGGCTGGGAACGATACCGTTTTGGCCCGGCGTCCGCAGACGAACGGATCTGTCGGCTCAGGACTTGGCCACGGCAGGCCACGAGTTGCAGTGCGCTCCCGTCTTGAGCCCCCGTGGTACTGGTGATAATTGGCAATTGCCGGAAGGGATGTCCGGCCCTGCAAAAGCCAAGGCAATCTGCTGATGTGGCCATGCTAGGCCGTTCCCAGGGCGGCCAGCACCGACATGGCCTCCTGAACGACATCCGTTACGGGGAAGGACGGCCTGTTTGCCCCGGCCATCTCTTCCATGACGCGGACCACCTGGCAGCTGTAACCGAACTCGTTGTCATACCAGACGTAGAGAATTAGGTTCTTATCAGTGGAAACGGTGGCTAGGCCGTCTATGATACCGGTACGACGAGAGCCAACGAAGTCGGTGGAAACCACCTCGGGTGAGTCAATGAAGTCGATCTGATTGCGCACCTCAGAGTGCAGCGACATCTCACGAAGGTATTTGTTCACCTCGTCCTTGGTGGTTCCGTTTTCCAGGCTGAGGTTCAGGATGGCCAGGGAAACGTCCGGGGTGGGGACCCGGATGGAGCTGCCCGTAAGCTTGCCCAGCAATTCTGGCAGTGCCTTGGACACGGCCTTAGCCGCACCGGTTTCGGTAATGACCATGTTAAGCGCGGCGGAGCGCCCGCGTCGATCACCCTTGTGGAAGTTGTCGATCAGGTTCTGGTCGTTCGTGAACGAGTGGACTGTTTCCACATGGCCATGGATCACGCCGAACCTGTCATTGATAGCCTTCAGCACCGGAGTGATGGCGTTCGTGGTGCACGATGCCGCCGACACGATCCGGTCCGTGTCAGCGATGGTACCGTGGTTGATGCCGTGGACGATGTTCTTCACATCCCCCTTGCCCGGCGCGGTCAGCAGCACCCGTGCAACGCCCTTGCTTTTAAGGTGCTGGGACAGGCCTTCCGCGTCACGCCAAAGGCCGGTGTTGTCCACCACGAGGGCATTGTTGATGCCATAGGCGGTGTAGTCAACGGTAGCCGGGTTATTGGAGTAGATGACCTGCACCCGGACCCCGTTTGCTGTGATGGTGTTGGTATCCTCGTTGATCCGGATGGTGCCCGCGAAGGAACCATGAACCGAGTCTCTGCGTAGAAGGCTGGCACGCTTAGACAGGTCGTTCTCGGACCCGCGGCGGACCACAATGGCACGCAAGCGCAGGCCACGGCCACTTCCGGCTTTTTCGACCAGAAGTCGGGCCACCAGCCTGCCAATGCGTCCGAAGCCGTAAAGCACGACGTCGGTGGCGGTGCGGTCGTCGCCACGCTTGCCCAAGATCTCGGCAAGCTCGGCCCGAAGGAATTGCTCCAGGCTGGCACCGTTGCCCGCGTCCTTGAACCTTTGGTTAAGGCGCCCGATGTCGATCTCGGCCGAGCCCAGCTGCAACCGCGCCAAATTGTCCAGCAACGGGGCGGTCTCCTCCAGGAGCAATTCCTCCTTACTGACCCGGCGCGCGAAGCGATGGGCCTTGAGGATGTTCATAGTGGAAGTGTTGGTCAAACTCCGGCCATGAATGCTGGTCACGACGTTGTTTTCGCGGTACAGCCGGCCGATCACCGGAATCATGGCCTCGGCGAGGGCCTCCTGGCCCATCCACGTCTCAAGACAAGAATCTGAGTTTTGTAGCATCGGGCTGCCTTTCCTAAAAGTCGGATCGATTTGAACTTCAGCTCCTGCGAGGTCGCGGGTACTTGCTCGTTGCCGACACCATCGTCGGTCTCCGCAATCTCCAGTAGGCCAACACAGACGGTTGCCCTACAAGGTCCAAGGCTGGTTCTTGCACGACAATCAATGTCAGCCACCCCTTCGGCGTTGGTTATGTCACCAATGATCCTGCTATGTGTGGGTGGGAGGAACGCTAATTCTGGATGGTTCACCCCACCCGTTTGGGTAGGTATCACCGCCGACCGCCGGGCACCCCGCCTGTCTACTGAGCCGTCGCAGCACCACCCCCGCTGGCGAACGTTACAGGGAAACATATCAGAATAGATGAAATGTCTTAAAGATCGACGCATACGGAGGTAATTTAAAAAAGTCAACTCGAACGATTGACTTGAACACGCGTCCATGTCACAGTGTTGAAAGGGCGGTGATCCAGATCACGCAGCTGGGGTCTCATCCAGTTCAACCAAAACACCGCGCAAAGCATATTCCGCACTAGAGAAACGGATAAGGTCATGGCTACACCCACCACCCAGACCCCGACACTGACGACGGGCGAAGCGATCGACTACTGGCCGGCGAAACCGATGACGGCTTTGGAAGGCGATTGGGGGCGGTTGCGCTGCAGATTCATCAATGCTCATCCTGTAGGGCGCTGGGACGACTTCATTCTCTCGGAGTGGGAGCTGAAGGCCTGTGCCTGGGAAGACTTTCACCCGCACAGCGAAACTGCTTTCCTATTGGAAGGCGAACTCCATATCGAGAGCCAAGGCAAGACCGTAATCCTGAAGCCGGGCGATTCGGCGCGTGTGAATCCCGGAGGGATAGGCCGATACTGGGCCCCCGTCTACGCACGAATGGTGACCATGTATGGCCCCAACCCGGAAGGTCTGGAGTCGCACTCCTTCAAATACGAAGAACTCTGAGCCCTTCCGCAATGGACTAAAACAAAAACCTCTATCAGCTATCGGCAGAAGCGGCTGATAGCCCACACGAAAGGGAAAACAATGACTGACAAGACAGCCTCCATCCCCGCGAGCATTATCCGCAATGCGGAGAACGTGACGGAGCTGGAGGATTGGGGCCCCTGTCCTGAAGCGACGGGACCCCAGATGGATACCCGCGGAAGCTACCTGTGGAAGGACGAGAACGGTGCCGAATCCGGCATTTGGGAATGCACCGCGGGCCCTTCCCGCTGGGTTTTGGAAACACACGAATTCCTCCACGTCCTTTCAGGCTCGATGACCATCACCGCCGACGGCGGCGAACCCGAGTTCGTCGGCCCCGGAGACGCGGTCTTCGTCCCTCGAGGTTGGAGCGGTAACTGGGAGATCCACGAGACACTGCGCAAAGTTTTCGTAATCTTCTAACCAGAGCCAAAGACCGAACTTCGCTGAACCCCCCGACAGGGGTTTTGACAGATGGGCAGCGCAGCCTCAGATGCACCCAGGCTGAGCCGGGCCGACGAAAACAAAACATACGTTCACAACACCATTTACAGGAGACACCATGGAAACCACCACAGTAGGCACGCACAGCAAGACCGGATCCATCCACAAGGTAGAAGGCGGCTACCTCGGACTGCCGTCAATGAATGTCCCCGGATGTGACGCCGCAATCGCCGACTCCCTCACCCACCCCGAAGGTTCGGTAATGAGCTCCGGATTCTTCGAGCTCAAGGCCTCTGAGCCCCTTGTGTACACGTACACCTGCGACGAGATGAAGGTCGTTATCAAGGGTGAGTTCATCCTCACTGATCGGGTGACAGGGGAAGTGACGCACGCAAAGGAACGCGATGTCCTGTTTTTCCCCAAGGGATCCGAAATAACCTTTGAAACTCCTAACTACGGCCTGGGTTTCTTCACCGCACACGGCTCCATGTCCTAAGGAATACAACCGGGGCCCGGGGCGGGAGATCCAGACAGGCCGAAGGCTGGCTGGATCCTCAACCCTTTGCCTCATACGGGCTGCACACCCAGCAGGCCGGCTGGACAACGGAGAACCGTTCACGGTGAGTCTGACTCATAGCGGCGTCGGATGGGAGGTTGCGGTGCCGGGCGATAGCCCAGCACCACAATCTCCCCCTGACCGACCAGGCAACGGCCGCGAACACCACAATGATGTGCTGTGTTTCACGCAGCCTGGAGCAAAAAATCGGAGTTGGACACTTGAGTATCATCGGCAAAGACCGTGACACAGCGGAACACCATAACCAATCCCCCGCATCTCTTAGTAAAGAGAATGTGCCGAAGGTTAATTGGCGTGTCTTCATCATTGCTTCCATCATCATTCTTGCTTTCACTCTTTGGGCGATGGTGTTCCCCTCCAACGCAGACGGCACCATGGCGGTAGTGACGTCCTGGGTCGCAGCGAACGTCGGCTGGGTCTACGTCCTCACCGTCACCGTGGTGATCGGTTTTGTGTTGTGGGTGGCGCTGTCCAAGGTCGGCTCGGTCCGGATGGGCCCGGACCACTCCCGTCCGCAGTACAAGCTCTTCACCTGGGTGGCGCAGCTGTTCGCGGCCGGTGTGGGCATCGACATGCTTTTCTACTCCGTGACCGGACCCATCACCCAATACATGCATCCCCCGGAAGGGGCCGGGCAAACGGCGGCCGCGGCCCAGGACGCCGTAGTCTGGACCATGTTCCACTACGGGATCGCCGGCTGGGCCATGTATGCACTACTCGGCATGGCCATGGGGTATTTCGCCTACCGGTGGGGCACACCGCTGTCGATCAGGGCAGTCCTGCACCCCTTGCTGGGCAAGCGTATCCGGGGCGGCCTCGGCGACGCGATTGACGTCGTCACCCTGGTGGGCACTGTTTTCGGTGTCGCCACGGCCTTGGGAATCGGCGTGGTGTTGCTGGACATCGGCTTCTCCTTAATTTTTCATCTCCCCTCAGGCCTGGCCCTGCAGATCGCACTGGTGGTGGTCGCCGTCCTGCTGACAATCGCCTCGTGCACCTCCGGCGTCGACAAAGGAATACGCTGGGTCGCGGAGCTGAATATTTGGGTCGCGGCAGCGCTGCTGCTGTACATTCTAGTGACCGGCCAAACAGCGTTCCTGCTCAACGCCCTGGTGGAGAACATCGGCCGTTTTGCCGTCACCCTGCCCGGCCGCACACTACAGACATTTGCATATGATCCGGGCGGTTCAACGTGGATGGCTGGCTGGACCCTGTTCTTCTGGGCCTTCTGGCTTGCCTGGGGACCGTTCGTGGGCCTGTTCTTGGCACGCATCTCCCGCGGCCGCACGCTGCGCGAGTTCGTCATCGCGGCGATCACTGCACCCGTGCTGTGCGATTTCCTGGTCGTGAGCATTTTCGGCAACAGCGCCATGTTCCAGGTTTTGCACGGCAACACAAAGTTCGCCGAACTGGCCATCGACAGCCCGGAACGGGGCTGGTACTCGCTGCTGGGAATGTTCCCCGGAGCAGCATTCCTGATCGGCTTGGGCACCTTGTCCGGCCTGCTGTTCTATCTCACCAGCGCCAACTCCGGCGCCATGATGATGTCTAATTTCTCCTCCCGGATCACTAACGCAACCCAGGACGGAGCCAAATGGCTACGAATCTTCTGGGCCGTACTCACCGCCCTGCTCACCATCGCGATGTTGGTTGCCGGCGGGGTGACCACCATGGAACACGCCACACTGATCTTTGCCCTGCCGGTGACGATCATCGCCTGGCTGGTCATGGCTTCCTTCACCAAGGCGCTCCGAATGGAGCGGGCACAACGTGAGGGCCGTGCGCTTCGCCAGCAATCCTCCGTGCACAGCGGCAACAGGCCGGAGCGCACGTGGCGCCAACGGCTGTCGGGCATCCGGTCCTATCCTTCGAAGGAGGATTTGGTCCAGTTCATGGAAAACACCGTGCAGCCGGCTCTAGCCGAACTACTCGAGGAATTCACCAAACAGGGTCAGCAGGCCACCCTGAACATTGCCCAGGACGAAACCACCGGGATATCCAGTTACGCACTGGTTGTTCCCATTCCCGACCATCGCGAGTTTCTTTATAGGGTTGAGGCTGTGGAGGCCCCGGTGCCGACGTTCGGTGGGCGTACTTTCCACGAAATGGACGTCTATTACCGCGCGGAAGTCTTCGATCAAACCGGATCCGAGGGCTATGACCTCATGGGCCTTGTCCACCAACAAGTGATCGACGACGTCCTGGGCCGTTACGAGGGCCACCTGGGCTTCCTGACCCACATTGGCCCGGGAACAGCCTGACCACTTCGGCGCACACGGGCCACCCGGAACGCGTGCTCCGTGGTGGTGTCCCAGCTCAGCAATTTGTAGGCATCCACGGCAGGAATGACCGGTTGCCCAGCCGTGCGGCTGGGCAACCGACGCTTCCAAGCTGACGAGCATTGCACCCGTGGGCACACGAACTGTCAGTCCGGCCAGCAACACCATGATCGGGATGCTGTGCAAAGCAGCGCATCACAAGCAATAGTCTTGACATCAGGAAATAGCCCGGATGGGGCTGAACGGGAAGACTGGAGCGTGTTCCATGCGGGTATCCGCAGAAGATAGAAAAGAACAGTTGATTTCAGCCACCGTTGAAATCATGCGTCGTGAGGGTGTCCAGTCGGTGACCATTCGGGCCATAGCTAAAGAGGCCAATGCCCCCTTGGCTACAGCGCATTATTGTTTTAGCAATAAAGAAGAACTCATGGAGGCGGCAGCCGAGGCCTGGTTTAAGAACCTGCGGCGATTTTCCAGCGACGCCCCTGAGCATCTAGGGCTTCGTAAGGCTGTGGAACAGGTGGCCGAAGGATACTGGCGCGCCCTGGAGGAGGAACCGGCAAGCATTCTTGCTGAGATCGAACTTATTCTGTGGGCCACACGCAATGCCGTTGACAGCCCGTTAGCCGCGAGAATTTACCCCGCCTACGAAGTGGAGCTGGGGAATATATTCTCTGCTGCGGCCAAAAGCAGCGATGAGAAGTGCCTCATAGGATTCGATACGTTGGTGAGGTGCTTTCTTGTGGTCTTCGACGGAGCGGCCATTCAATATATGACCGCCCCGAAGGCAATTGATCACCGCGCCCAGTTCTTCCTGATGGTTGATGCGCTTCTCACCAAGGCCGGTGTGTAACTTCCACATCAGTCCGTGTAGGCCTCAGCACCATTCCTCCTGGACGTCCCCCTCAGCCGGGAGCAGTGTGGGCTCGGGGCCCAGAAGGTTCCGGCGGAATTCGTCGCTCATTACGCAAACGTCTTGCCGGCGGAGCCGAGCTGCTGCGCGGCTTCCACCACGCGGGCGGCCAGGCCCTTTTCTGCCGCGGCACCCCAGACGCGGGGGTCGTAGGCCTTCTTGTTTCCGACGTCGCCGTCAATCTTCAGCACGCCGTCGTAGTTGGACAGCATGTGCCCGGCCACCGGACGCGTGTACGCGTACTGCGTGTCCGTGTCGATGTTCATCTTGATGACACCATAGGAAACGGCGTCGGCAATTTCCTGCGCGGAGGAGCCGGAACCGCCGTGGAACACGAGGTCGAACGGGCTCGCCTTGCCCAGCTTCGCACCGACCTGCTCCTGGATGTCCTTGAGGATCTCCGGTCGCAGCTTCACATTGCCCGGCTTGTACACGCCGTGGACATTGCCGAAGGTCAGGGCCGTAATGTAGCGGCCGTGTTCGCCGGCCCCGAGAGCCTCAACCGTGGCCAGGCCGTCGGCCACCGTGGAATACAGCTTGTCGTTGATGGCGTTTTCCACGCCGTCCTCCTCACCGCCCACCGCACCGATTTCAACTTCAAGGATGATGTGCGCTGCCGAGGTGCGGGCCAGCAGTTCCCGGCCGATCCGAAGGTTCTCCTCCAGGGTCTCCGCGGAACCGTCCCACATGTGCGAGTTGAAGATCGGGTTCCGCCCGGCCGCAACCTCGGCCTCGGACGCGGCCAGCAGCGGCAGCACAAAGCCGTCGAGCTTGTCCTTGGGGCAGTGGTCGGTGTGCAGGGCAACGTTGACGGGATAGTTTTTGGCCACTTCGCGGGCGAACGCCGCGAAGCCCAGGGACCCGGCCACCATGTCCTTCACACCGGCACCGGACCAGTACGCGGCGCCGCCGGTGGAGACCTGGATAATCCCGTCCGTTCCGGCATCGGCGAAGCCCTGGAGCGTGGCATTGAGCGTCTGCGAAGACGTCACGTTGACCGCAGGGTAGGCGAATCCGCCAGCCTTGGCACGGTCAATCATTTCGGCATACTTCTCCGGTGTTGCAATGGGCATGAAAAGCTCCTTGGGGCTCAGTTTCTTCATGGGTCTTCCCTGCTGATCAGGGCATCGTTAAACTTCCGATAGATCTTCAGCCGAACAGGAAGGCCGCTTCTTCATAGCGTTGAACGGGGACGAGCTTTGGCTTGTGGGTGGCTTCTTCGATGCTCACCGAAACTATTTTGGTTCCCCGCAGGGCGACCATGCTGCCCCATTGCTCTTGGACGACAAGGTCGACGGCTGCCATACCAAGGCGCGTTGCCAATACGCGGTCGTAGGCGCTGGGGACACCTCCGCGCTGCGCGAATCCAAGGGTTGTGGCGCGGGATTCGATGCCAGTGTGGGCCTCGATCATGGGAGCGAGGATGTCTGCTATTCCGCCAAGCCGGGGTCGCTCAAATGCATCGAGTCCCTTGTGGGAGTGGGCTTCGGTCATGCCTTCGAGCACAAATCCTTCCGCAACAACAATAACGGGGGCTCTCCCCCGGTGCCGGACGGAATTGACCCACTCGCATATCTGAGCGATCGAGCGGGGCTGCTCGGGAATGAGGATTGCGTGTGCGCCTGCCGCCATACCGGCATGAAGCGCGATCCAGCCAGCGTTGCGGCCCATGACTTCCACAACAATGCAGCGCTGGTGGGATTCCGCCGTTGTGCGAATGCGGTCCACCGCTTCCGTGGCGATCTCCACCGCGGTATTGAATCCAAAAGAATAATCAGTCGCGGCAAGGTCATTGTCAATTGTTTTGGGCACGCCCACCACAGGCAGACCCGCCTCCGCGAGCCTCCGGGCTGCCGTGAGGGTGCCCTCTCCACCGACTGCGAGGATCGCGTCGATACGGTTCTCTTTGAGCACGCGCGAAATATTCTCCGGGCCTCCGCACGGTCCCTCGAATGGGTTGGTCCGAGATGAGCCAAGGATTGTGCCTCCCTGCTTGGATAGACCCCGAACAGTTTGCCGGTCAAGGTGCATGAGATCGGCGTTGACGACTCCTCGCCAACCGTATTTGAAGCCCACGAACTCGTTGCCTGGGAAGCGGCTGCTCTTGAGCACTGCTCCCCGGATGACCGCGTTCAGCCCTGGACAGTCCCCGCCCGAGGTGAGAATGCCAATCCTCATCTGATTCCTTACTTCTCTGGGTGCATAGATGGCCGGTGGGGTTGAGCCCCTGATCTCGGCATGCCAACATTCCACTCTCTTTTTAACGCACTCGTGCCGAACCACTTAGTGCAACGCCAAGTTACCCGGCAACCTCGCCGGTGGCCTCGTATGTGGCGATCTTTCCGATGCGGCGCTCGTGGCGCTCGGCGTTGCTGAACGGTTCGGTCAGGAATGCCTCGATCAGTTCGGTGGCCTCCTTGACTGTGTGCTGGCGACCGCCCACGGCCACCACGTTGGCGTCATTGTGTTCGCGGGCCAGTTTGGCGGTATCGAGGTTCCAGGCCAGGGCCGCGCGCACGCCCTTGACCTTGTTCGCGGAGATCTGCTCGCCGTTGCCCGAGCCGCCCAGCACTATCCCGAGGGCGTCCACTCCCGCGGCCTGGTCGGCCACGACGGCGGACGCGGCATTGATGCAAAAGGACGGGTAGTCGTCCTCGGCGTCGTAGGCCTTGGGCCCGTGGTCCACCATCTCGTATCCCTTGGCGGTCAGTGCGGTAATGAGGTGGGAGCTGAGCTCCATGCCGGCGTGGTCGGTTGCGATGTGAACGCGCATGAGTGGTCCTTCAGGCTTGTTGGGGTGCAGTGTTTTTGGGGTTACGCGTTGTTGGAAATAAGCGTTGTTCCGGTGAACGCGAGCTGGCCGTTCGCGCGCAGCGACTCGATGGCCTCCTCGGGGGACGGCTTGCCGTACACGGCAGAACCGGCCACAAAAACGTTGGCACCGGCTTCCGCGGCTCGGGTGATGGTCTCTTCGGTGATGCCGCCGTCGACCTGGATGGCGACGTTGGCCCCGGATCCCTCCACTGCGGCGCGCGCTCGGCGGATCTTGGGCAACATGACGTCCAGGAAGGACTGCCCGCCGAAGCCGGGCTCCACCGTCATGATGAGCAGCATGTCCAGCTCGGTGAGCAAGTCCAGGTACGGTTCCACCGGGGTGCCAGGGCGCAGTGCCATGCCCGCCTTGGCGCCCCGGGCACGCAGTTCACGGGCCAGTTTGATGGGCGCATTGGCGGCCTCCACATGGAAGGTCACCGAGTCCAGGCCGGCATCCGCATAGAGCGGGGCCCAGCGGTCGGCATCGGCAATCATCAGGTGCGCGTCCAATGGCACGGGACTGACCTTTTGCAGCCGTTCCACGACGGGCAGACCGATGGTCAGATTGGGCACAAAGTGGTTGTCCATGACATCCACGTGCACGGCATCGGCGTTGGCGATGCGGGCCAGCTCCGCCTCGAGGTTGACGAAGTCGGCGGAGAGGATGCTGGGGTTGATGCAGCACTTCAGGGGTGACATGGACATGGTGTCTGCCTTTCGGTAGCGGTCAAAACTTGCGGATCAGGGCCAAGGACATGGTGCTCGGAAGCGAGCGGGGAACCGCCCATGCCGCACAGGACAATGCCGGTAAGCCCCTCGGCCCGGAACGGCTCCCGCAGCTTGTTGATCCCAGCTGGGGGAGATCAACAAGGTCCCCCCAGCCGGGGCTGGTGGCGGATTCGGCATCGGGATAACACAGGGTGTGGTCCTTCGCGAAAATCCTGGTGGCACTCCGGTTTACGGCAAGTGCCGGGTTGTGCTGTTCGATAGCCGGCTGCGCAGCACCGCTGGCGTCGTAGCTGAGAGCGCTCAGTGGGTCAGGATGCCCGCCCGGGCGGTGGCGAGGGCGCCTTCGACGTCGGCCAAGAGTTCCTTCCAGCTGGCCACGAACTTCTCCAGGCCCTCGGATTCCAGGAGCGCGACGACCTCGTTGTAGGAGACGCCGAGTCCTTCGAGGGCGTTGAGCACGCCGTTTGCTTCCGTGTAGGTGCCGGTGATGGTGTCACCGGTGACTACGCCGTGGTCAAAGGTGGCGTCGAGGGTCTTTTCCGGCATGGTGTTTACGACGCCGGAGGCAGCCAGCCCGGTGACGTAGAGGGTGTCGGGGTAGGCGGGGTCCTTGACGCCGGTGGAGGCCCACAGGGGACGCTGCGGCAATGCGCCTGCTTCGGCCAGGGCTGCCCAGCGTTCGGTGGAGAAGAGCTCTTCGTAGACCTGGTAGGCGAGGCGGGCATTGGCAACGCCGGCCTTGCCCTTGAGAACCTTGGCTTCGTTGGTGCCAATGGCGTCGAGGCGCTTGTCGATCTCGGTGTCCACGCGGGAGACGAAGAATGATGCCACCGAGTGGATCGTGGAGAGGTCGTGGCCGTTTTCCTTGGCCAGTTTCAGACCCGCTTGGAAGGCGTTGATGACTGCGCGGTAGCGCTCCAAGGAGAAGATCAGGGTGACGTTGACGCTGATGCCTTCGGCCAGGGTTGCCGTGATGGCCGCGAGGCCTTCGAGCGTTGCCGGGATCTTGATGTGGACGTTGTCCCTGTTGACCTTGGCGTAGAGCTGCTTGGCCTCAGCGATTGTACCTTCGGTGTCCCACGCCAGGCGGGGGTCGACCTCGATCGAGACACGGCCATCGATGCCCTTGGTGGCGGCGGCGACCGGGGCGAAGAGGTCGCAAGCGTCGGCGACGTCGGTGGTGGTGATCTCGAAGATCGTCTCATCGAGGCTGGCGCCCCGTGCGGCAAGTTCGGCGATCTTTCCGTCGTAGTCCGTGCCGGAGGTGATCGCGGCCTGGAAGATGGACGGGTTGGTGGTCACGCCGACGACGTTCTTTTCGTCGATGAGTTTCTGCAGGCTGCCGCTGGAGAGCCGTTCGCGGGAGAGGTCGTCGAGCCAGATGGAGACGCCGGTGGCGGAAAGCTGTGCGGTGGGTGTTTCGTTGGTCATGTCTTCTGCTTCTTCCTTCAAAAATAGTGGACACTTGGCAGCTTGCGGCCGGCGCCGCGTGACGCCCGTGGGACGTCCGGCGGCGCCGGCCGCAACGCAGTTGAGGGGTTAGTTGCTGGCGGCTGCCAGGGAGTCCTTGGCAGCGGCAGCTACTGCTTCAGCCGTGATGCCAAACTCCTGGAAGAGGCGCTCGTAGTTTGCTGAGGCGCCGAAGTGCTCCAGGCTGATGGATCGGCCGGCATCGCCGACGAATTCCTTCCAGCCCAGTGCCAGGCCTGCCTCGACGGAGACGCGGGCCTTGACGGCTGCGGGGAGCACCTGTTCGCGGTACTCGGCCGGCTGTGCGTTGAACCACTCGACGCACGGCATGGAGACCACGCGGGCGGCAATGCCTTCGGCAGCGAGTGTCTCGCGGGCCTCAACAGCCAGCTGGACCTCGGACCCCGTGGCGATCAGGATGACCTCCGGGGTGACCACGGCCCCGTTGGAGACCGCCTCAGCCAGCACATAGCCGCCCTTTGCGACACCGTCGGTGGAACCAAACTCGGTGGCCGTCGCAACACCTGTGCCGCGGGCATAGGTGGGGACATTCTGGCGGGTCAGCACAATGCCGGCCGGGTTGTCCGTGGTTTCCAGGATCTTCTTCCAAGAAGCGGCAACCTCATTGGAGTCGCCGGGGCGGACGACGTCCAGGCCCGGGATCGCACGCAGGGTGGAGAGCTGTTCCACCGGCTGGTGGGTGGGGCCGTCCTCGCCCAGGCCGATGGAGTCATGCGACCACACGTAGATGGACGGGACGCCCATGAGCGCGGAGAGGCGGATGGCCGGTCGCTGGTAGTCGCTGAAGATCAGGAACGTACCGGAGAACGCCCGGGTGGGCCCGCCCAGGTGGATGCCGTTCACGATCGAGGCTGCCGCGTGCTCGCGGATGCCAAAGTGCAGTACCCGGCCGTAGGGGCCACCAGACCAGGTATCCGTCTGCTTGGAAGCCGGCACGAACGAGCCATATCCGTCGATGGTGGTGTTGTTGGACCCGGCGAGGTCGCAGGAGCCGCCCCAAAGTTCAGGCAGCACGCCGCCAATGGCGTTCAGGACCTTGCCCGAAGCTGCGCGGGTGGAGACATCCTTGCCAGCCTCAAAGGAAGGCAGGTTTGACTCCCAGTTGGCCGGGAGTTCCTTCTTTACGATGCGTTCGAGCAGGGCCGCGTTTTCCGCGTTGGCGGACTTCCAGTCGTTGAAGCCGGTGGTCCATTCGGCACGGGCTTGCGCTCCGCGGTCGATGACCTTGCGGGTGTGGGTCAGGATGGCCGGGTCGACGTCGAAGTGCTTCTCCGGGTCAAATCCCAGAACTTCTTTCAGCGCGGCAACCTCGGCGGCACCAAGTGCGGAGCCGTGGATGCCACCGGTGTTCTGCTTCTTCGGCGACGGGTAGCCGATGATGGTGCGCAGGGAGATGATCGAGGGCTTGGAGATCTCGGCCTTCGCGGCAAGCAGGGCAGAGTAGAGCTCCTGGACGTCTTCGACATAGTCGCCCGTCTCGGTCCAGTCCACACGCTGGGTGTGCCAGCCGTAGGACTCGTAGCGCTTGAGAACGTCCTCGGTGAAGGCGATGTCGGTGTCGTCCTCGATGGAGATGTGGTTCTCGTCATAGACCACCACGAGGTTGCCCAGTTCCTGGTGGCCTGCCAGAGAGGAAGCCTCGGACGTGACGCCTTCCTGGATGTCGCCGTCGGAGGCAATGACCCAGATGGTGTGGTCAAACGGGCTGGTGCCCGGTGCGGCGTCGGGATCCATGAGTCCGCGCATGCGGCGCTGCGAGTACGCGAAGCCCACCGAGGAGGCGAGGCCCTGGCCCAGCGGGCCGGTGGTGATTTCCACGCCCTTGGTGTGCTTGTACTCGGGGTGGCCGGGGGTCAGCGAGCCCCAGGTGCGCAAGGCCTCCAGGTCGGAAAGCTCCAAGCCGCAGCCGGAAAGGAACAACTGGATGTACAGGGTCAGCGAACTGTGTCCGGGGGACAGGATGAAACGGTCGCGACCAATCCAGTCGGTGTTCTTGGGGTCGTGGCGCATGACTTTTTGGAACAAAATGTAGGCGGCAGGCGCCAAGGACATGGCCGTGCCCGGGTGGCCGTTGCCAACCTTTTCTACGGCGTCAGCGGCCAAGACTCGGGCAGTGTCCACTGCACGCTGGTCCTCGGCGGTCCAGCTAAATGTTGATGCTTCAGGATTTGACGCTGAACCTGTTGCGCTGAACAAGGTACGCACCGCGTTTGTTGTCGGATTCAAGATTTATCCCCTTCGATTCGGCCATCGGCCTGTAGCGGCCGCACGGATACTTTGTGGTTGATATTCATCATCGCCAAACAAACGGGCAGGGGTAACACTGTTTTCTGACGGTTCTTACTACACTTTTGGGTTGGGTGAACGATTCCGACCCCGGTAGACTATCCAGATGAGCGCAACCACAGACCAGCCCCTGCAGAAAACCACCACACCCCTTCCGGTCCTGCCATGGCCGGTTTTGCAGACCGTGGCAGCATTGGCCGATGCCCCTCTGACCCAGATAGCGGAGCGACTGCGCGATGCCACACTCCCCTACCTGGGAAGTAGCGCTCTGGTTATCTTCACCGAAGATTGCACGGGGCGGCCACAGAAGAAGGCAGGCGAGGAAGAAATCACTTCCCGGGTCTCCATCGCCGAGCTTGACACGCTTCGCTCCACCCTTTCGGATGAGACACCCTGGTTCGGGGAGGCCGAACTTGCCGGCCGGTCCCGCCCCGTACTCGCCCTGAAACACGCCTCCAGCCAAGCCCTCCTCGTCCTCACGGATCCCCACCCGACCGACCCAGGGAACAACACCGGACTAGACTTGGTGACATATCTGTGGCGCATTGCTGCCCGGCGGATCCAGGAAAAAGTGGCCGATGCGCCGCCGTCATACCTGCTGGAATCGCGGGCGGCCTCAGCTGAGCGTGTCCGAGTGACGGCGGAACTGACCGATCTTCACTCCACGACCCTGGAGACGCTCTTGGCAGCCCTGCGCTCATCCTCCTTGGACAATGCCGCAGCACGCACAACCGTCACTGACCTCGCCGCCAAGGCCTTGGTCAGGCTCCGCGCCCACAGTGACCGCACGAATGACTTGGTGAAAGAGCCCGTCGCCACAGCCTTCGAACGCCTGCGGGAGGACCTGCGACCGCTCACGCGCTTCAGCGGCATTGAAGTCGAATTCATCGAACCACCGCTCAATGGACGGGACCTGCCTGGCGAAGTTGCCCATGCGGCACGGGCCATCGTCCGCGGACTTCTGCTGGCCATGATGGAACAATCCGACGTCAGCAGGGTCCGGACGCAATGGGACTGCGACGGCGAGAACCTGCTGATCAACGTACGCGACGACGGCCGAGGTGCACTCGCCGCCGACGCGCCGAGCATCATCCGCCTGGATCGCCGGGTCCAGGCGCTCACCGGAAACCTGCAGGTCGATGTCATGCCAGGCTGGGGTGCAGACGTCTTTGTCACACTCCCCTTGGACCCGCCGGCACGCCCGACCGGGGACGTCGCCGGATGGAACCTTGCCCCCCGGGAACTCGAGGTACTCCAGCACCTTGCCACCGGACAACGCAACCGCACCATCGCCTCAACACTGGGCATCAGCGAGAATACGGTCAAGTTCCATGTGCGGAACCTGTTCAAGAAGCTCGACGTCGGCTCACGCACTGAGGCCATCGCCCTGGCACACAGCCACGGACTCCGGTGACGGTGTAACGACCCGGCGGTTCCGGGCGATGGCCATGGGACCGTTACCAACCATGGCCGACCAGCTGACGGTGGTTGCCCTCCGTTGGCCTTCTCCCTAGGCTGAAGAGTCTGCTGAGGTCAGCCGCGCACCTTGGCATCAGTCGCAGGCAGGAAACCAAGACCATGACCGTCACAGCTGCGCAGAATGTCATCAGTTCAGCCCAGTGGACCCAAAAACATTACCCGGGACGACAGACAAGGACCTGTCCGGCGTCCAGGTCCACGATCGTGGTCACCCATACTCGGTCGGCATCCATGCCTTCGAATCCGGTTCCTGGAGGTAGCACACGCAACGGAATCGGTGTTGCATCGCGGCACCCTTCAAACAGCGATCAGTGACAAACGGTCGTGTTCTGGCTTCGCACTGCCAGTCACCGTCACGCGGCTTTCCTGATGCTCCTTGGAAGTACCAAGACTACGAACCGTTTCACCGAAGACCTCGTCGGGGTCGAGGCGGCGCAGTTCCTCGGCAACGCAGTCCGACAGGGTACGGCGCGGCAGGGAGATCCGCTGCGCCGGCTGGCCTGGCTGGGTCAGCTCGGCGACGATGCGTCCGGGCCGGAACAGCCGAATGTCACCGGAGGCCCTGGACAGCTGGACGCCCCGAACCCCGGTGCCGGCCGGGTCCGAGACGATGGTGACGGCCGTGTCCAAGGCCCGGTGCAGCCAGGCCGCCAGCAGGATCGTACTTGGGGAGTCGGAGGCACCTTCTACGGTGACGGCCGTGATGGGAGTGCCGTCGGCCTGGTCCAGGACCGCGGCGAGCTGGATCCGCCAGTTGGTCAGCCGGGTCCAGGCCAGGTCGGTGTCCCCTGATTTGTAGGTGCGGCAGATGTTCTTCAGTGCGAGCTGGGGGTCGGCCTCGTTAGCTGAGTCGGTGATGCGGCGGTGGGCGATGCGTCCGATGGAGGTCTCGCCGGCATTTTTCGGGGCGGCGTGCGGCCACCAGGCCACGATCGGGGCATCGGGCAGCAGCAGCGCGGCAACGAGGGACTCGCTTTCCCTGGCGAGTTCGCCATAACCGTATAGGACGATCACTTCCGAGGCGCCGGCGTCACCGCCGACGCGGATCTGGGCGTCGAGTCGGTTCGGGGCCCCTGCGCCGGCGTCGACGAGGACGATGATCCGGCACGGGTGTTCCCGGCTGGCGTCGTTGGCCGCCTCAATCGCTTCTTCCTCGAGGCCGAACTTGGTGACCACCACGAGGGTGAGCACCCGTCCCAGGGCGGTCACCCCGCCCTGCTCGCGCAGGGAAATGATCTTCTTGGAAACTTTCGAGGTCGTGGTGCCAGGCAGGTCTACGATCATGGCCTTCTCCAGGTTCTTCCATCACGAGTGAGCAGTTCATCAGCGGAGGTGGGGCCCCAGCTGCCGGGTTCGTAGGACTCCGGCTGGATGTTTTCCGCGGCCCAGAACT
>NZ_QJVD01000038.1 GCF_003219815.1 Arthrobacter livingstonensis | reverse complement strand
TTGCTCAGTCCTTCCGTGACGACCGCCATCAAGTCTTCGACCACAGCATCTGACAGTCCGCCGTCGACGAGCCCTGCCATGTGGATTCGGGGTTCAAAGCCGGCATCGGCGGATATGACGTTGATCGCCCGGCCTCGCTGCCGTTGATGTTCCACTTTTTTGTTCCGGGGTTGCGCCGATGACCGGCTGGATGGATGGCTTCCATGCTGCTTGTGGCGGGGCGTGGGGGTCGCGGCGAAGAGCTGCTCCCGGGCGGTTTGCCTTGGCCGGGACTCGGGTAGGTGTAGTTTGATGCGCGGGGCGCTGGAAGCGACACGGCCGGCAATGTTGATGAGCTTGCGCCGGATCGTCCCGGTCCTGGCTTTGGCGAAGTCCCCTGCGGCGAGGACCCCGGCAGCCCGGGTGAGATTGTTGGCCATGACCGCAGTCACCAGCCATGCCGAGTTCGCCGCGAAGTTCCCGGATGATATCTCTAGTTCCGGAACCGGTGTCCACCACGAAGGCCTGAACAACAAGATCCGCACAATGACCCGCTGATCCTACGGATTCAACACACCCGAAGCCGCACCGGCCCTGATCATGCTCGCCTGCGGACCCATCGAGATCAAACTCTCAGACCAAAAATAACCCCATCCACATTCACGTCGGGCGAGCCCAATTTCCTTCGCCAGCTGGATGATGGGACGACGCGAGGAAACCACGAACTCAACAGCCTTGGCCTGGACCTCCGGTCTGACCTTGAGACGACTAGACATGCGCGGCCCCACGAAAAGGAGGGCCGGCCCGTGACAGTTACGTTCTTGGGGCTTACGGTGGAGACCTCAAGCGTGTGGGCTGCGCTGTGCCTTGTGCTTTTTGCTTTCGCGTTCCCGCTCTACCTCATTGCCAGACCGGCCAGCAGCTGAACATTCCTACCGCGGTCCCGCCATCTCCAAGGCGAGGCTTGCCCGCCAGGGCTTCCCTTCCACGGAGCAATATTCCCAAGCGCTTCCATGTTGTCTGCGTGCCGGTGGTTGTCCCCGTCCTAGTTCGCTGTGAGACTGTGCGCATGACGAAATCCACTGACGTGTCCTGGCAGCTCGAGGGCATCACCATGGAGGGCACCGTTGCCCGGCCCGACGGCGAGGGGCCCTTCCCTGCGGTGGTCCTTGTCGCCGGCAGTGGCCCGACCGACCGTAACTGGTGTTCGCCGTTGCTGCCCGGCAGCAATGGCAGCGGCCGTCTCTTCGCGGAAGCCTTGGCCGATGCCGGCGTCGCCTCCCTGCGCTATGACAAGCGGGTCTCGGGCCCGCATGCGATTCAGAACGTTCCAAAGCTCATCGGGAAGCTGAGCATGCAGTCCCACCTGGACGAACTGGTCGCTGCCGTCCAGCTGCTCTCGCAACTGGACTTCGTTGACCCCAGCCGGATTGTCGGGCTCGGCAACAGCGAAGGAGCCCTCCACGTCCTCCACTACGCCACCAGCACCCTGGACGTCCCCTTCGCCGGGATCGTGCTCGCCGCACCTCCGGGCCGGCCCATCCAGGAGGTGCTCTTGTCCCAGCTGGCCCTTCAGGCCGCCCAGATCCCCGGCGGGGCACAGCTGCTGCCCAAGGTCCAGGAAGCTGCCGAGCGTTACACGGCCGGGGAACCAATGAACGCCGATCCGGCCCTGCCCGAAAGCGTGAAGATGGTCCTGGCCAGCTTCGAGGCCCCCGCGAACCTGCCCCTTGCCCGTGAGCTCTGGGTGGAATCCACCCGCGACTCCCTGGGGCAGGTGCAGATCCCCACCCTGGTCTTGATCGGTGGCAGGGACGTGCAGATCGATGCCCACGCCGACGGCGGCCCGCTCCAGGAAGCCGCCGCCGGAAAGGCAAACGTCACCTTCGCCTTCCCCCCGAACGCGAACCACGTCTTCAAGGAAGACGCCCGCACCCCGGCCGAAGTCGCCGCCACACCCGGAAATGGTTACAACGCACCCGACACACACCTGGACCCCGAAAGCCTGCAAACAATCCTCACCTGGCTCAAAGCAACATACAACAACACGGCTCGTTGAACCTCCCACAGGCTGGCCTTGTGAGTCTGCCCCGGGGTCCTCGAACCGGACCCCGTAGATACTTCTCGCACTGAAGCTGAGCCCGCCCCGGTGGAGGTTCCACAGCAGAACCTCATGGTCAAAGTGAGATTACCAAGCGGTTAATCGTGAGCACAAGGTGGTCGTTGCCGCCGTGCCATGGGCACGTCACCAGGCCGACCACACCCGGCTCTTTGACCAGCACGTCGCCTGGCTGGCCACCAAGTGTTCCAAGAGTGCCGCCACCGAGCTGATGCGCATCGCGTGGCGCACCGTCGGTGCGATCATCGACCGGGTCTGGAAGGACACCGCCAAGACCCTTGACCCGTTTGCGGGCCTGAAACGGATCGGCATTGACGAGATCTCCTACAAGCGAGGACACAAATATTTGACCGTCGTCATGGACCATGACTCCGGCAGGCTGGTGTGGGCTTCCCTGGCCGGGACAAGGCCACCTTGCGGAAGTTCTTTGACGCCCTCGGCGACGAACGATCCGCCCAGATCACGCATGTTTCCGCCGATGCTGCCGCATGGATCGCCACGGTCGTGGCCGAATGCTGCCCCGATGTCGTCCGGGTCGCTGACCCCTTCCACGTCGTGATGTGGGCTACCGACGCCCTGCATGAAGAGCGCCGCAGCGCCTGGAACCGGGCCCGGAAAGCAGCCAGGGAAAACGAACCGGGCCGGGGCCGGGGACGGCCCTCCAATGACGCCCCGCCCCGGCCCGACAGCGAGCAGGCCACGAAGCTAAAGAACTCCCGCTACGCGCTCTGGAAGAACCCCGAGGACCTCACCGAGAAGCAACAGGTCAAGCTCGCCTGGATCGTGCAAACCGACCCGAGACTTGGCCGGCCTACTACCTCAAGGAAGGTCTACGCACCATCTTCAAGCTGCCCCACGCGGATGCCATCGTGGCCTTGGACAGATGGGTCTCGTGGGCCAGGCGCTGTAGGATTCCTGCGTTCGTGAAGCTGCAGAAAAGTATCGCTAAACACCGGGCCAGCATCCTGGCATCGATCGAACACGGACTCTCCAACGGCCGCATCGAATCCATGAACACCAAGATCAGGCTCATGACCCGGGTAGCCTTCGGCTTCAAATCTCCCGACGCCCTGATCAGCCTAGCCACGCTCAGCCTCGGAGGTCACAAACCAATACTCCCGGGACGGAGATAACCCACGGATATGTCAGGAGAGCCAGACTTTTCCTGAGTTTCTGGTCATCATTTTCAGCACGTGGCTCACAACCAGCTTGACGTAGAGGGGATTTCACGGTTCTCACTTTTCCGAACGCGGCCGGGCAGTTACGGGCAACAATAGGCCCTCCGATCGCTGTAATTACGGTCCTGGGCACTGCCGGGCAGCCAGGAACTTGCCCTTGATACCGCAAACAGCCCGGCGTGGCAGCTTAGATCATCCTGATCACGTAATTCGCAGGATTCCCTTGAACCCACAGACCGATAAATGTCTGCGGCGGTCCAGCCCAGTGCGGCTTTCTCCACCAAACCACACCCCCAGATCGTCCCGTATGGAGAATGCCTGCCACATGCGACGCCATGGTGCGGCGGTCCTCAGGTGAGAGTCGCGGTGGTGAAGCCGCCGGGAGCCGGGCCTGCCAGGTTTGTGCCGTAGACGGCGCGTTAGTACCACCGAGATCCGGTCCCGAATGATGACTGGATTCCCGTGCTTTTAATCCAGTCCTGTCCGGATGCTTGGGCATCCAGCCGTTTGGTCAGCCGGGCGCCCACGCGCCACAGTTCGACGAAGGCCGCCCCAGGGACACCAGGGCGTGGGCTGGAACACCTCGTGCTTGAAACAAGGTGAAACCTCAAAACAACGCGTGATTTGTTCGATCTTTGGATCGCCCGTTCGACCACTCTTCCCCTTTGAAAACATCCCCGCTGCGGCGTCTAATTCGACGTCTACGACAAGTGGGGATACTCCCTGTGGCCTTCCTGAAGGGCGAGAATTTCATCTTGGTAGGCCAGATGCAGATTGGCGATCATCGATGATGTTGTGAGTTTGCCGTGGAGCAGCTCCTTCGCCTTGCGAAGTCGGTAGCGCACGGTATTGGGATGAACGAAACGCGTCCCGCACCACATCCGGGCGGGCGCCCATCTGGAGCTGAACCTGCTCTCCAGCCTGCAGGGCGCACTGGCCAACCAGGGCCAGGCCTTTCTGGGTTCAGGGAAGGCGCCGGGCCGCATGGGCAACGACCATCCCTCGATCGTGCCCCACCAGCTGCTGGACTGCGCCGACGCGCCACTGGCCGTGGCCTGCGGCAACGAAGGCCAGTTCACCAAACTGGCCCGGGTCCTGGGGATACCCGACATTGCGGTGGATCCGCGCTCTGCCACGAACAATGCCGGGGTGGCCCACCGCGACGAGCTGGTGCCGATCCTGGAGGCGGCCCTGTCCACAGGCACCGCAGTCCACTGGCAGGACACGCTGACGGACGCCGGCGTCCCGGCAGGACATGTCTCAGAAATCGATGAAGGCCTCGAGTACGCCCAATCCCTGGGACTGGAACCCACCGTTGAGGTCCACGACGCCGCCGGCGTTCCCGTGGGCCGGCAGATCCGCAACCCCATCACCTGGACGCCTCCCATCCCTGTCCGCACGGAAGCCCCTCCGCGACTGGGCGAACACGACGCCGCAGTTCTGTCGTGGCTCGGAGACTCTCGCCTTTCTGCGGCCAGCAGCAGCGCCGCGTCCGGCGGCTGACCCGTCCCGGCAGGCTGGTTCTGCACTATTCCGCGCGCAGTGCCAGCCACAGGTTGGCGGCCACACCCGGATCGTCGGGATCGGCTCGAAGCAACCTTGTGGCAATGCCCATGCGGTGCCGCAGGAAATTGCGGTGCACGGTGCACCCCCCAGTTCCCGGGCCGCGCCTTCCCACTATCCTCTGTGCCGCAAGTAAGCCCGCACCGTGGCCACGAGGTCCGCACGCGCGTAACCCCTTAGCGCGGCCACCCAATCCTGGACTCGCGGATCCAGCGACCCTGGCACTACCTCAAGAATCTGGCCAATCACTCACTTGTCCACGCGCGCTCTACATGGCCAACCCCAATGAACGGCTTACAACATCGCAAGGCCCACTGCGGATGTTTCTTCACGTGGCTTCGGTACATCAGTCATTTTCCGTTCCCCAAAGACAATCCATGCTCATTCCCGACTACAGGGCTTCGAGGACGCTGACGTAGTTTGCGATTCCGACGCCGCCCATGTTTTGCACTGCTGCACGTCGCGGGCCGCGCAGCTGCATGTCGCCGGCGGTGCCGGTAAGTTGCATTGCGGCGACGACGTGTTGGGAGACGCCGGTGGCGCCGACGGGGTGTCCCTTGGCCTTGAGTCCGCCGGAGACATTGATGGGAAGTTTCCCATCCTTGTAGACCCAGCCTTCCTCGATGGCGCGGTGGCCCTGGCCGGGTTCGGTTAGGGCCATCGCCTCGTACATCAGCAGTTCGGCGATGGTGAAACAGTCGTGGACTTCGGCGAAGTCCAGGTCACCAAGCCCGAGACCGGCCATGGCGAAGGCGCGCTCAAATGATGCACGGACACCCACAAAGGCTGTCGGGTCGCGGCGTTCCGTGGGGAGGAAGTCATTCGCGTGGCCGAACCCGGCCAACCGCACTGGTGTGGTGGACCCGCCAGTGCGGTGGGTGGAGAGTATGACGGCGGCGGCACCGTCGGAGATGGGGGAGCAGTCGGTACGACGAAGCGGATCGGCGACCATCGGGTTTTTCTCCGAGACGGTGCGGCAGAAGTCCTCGCCGAGGTCCTTCCGGAGTTGGGCGTAGGGGTTGTCGACTCCGTTGCGGTGGTTCTTGGCCGCTATGGAGCCCAGAACATCTCCCACGCTTCCGTAGCGTTTTTCGTAGTGCTTGGCGACTTCGGCGAAGAGTCCGGTAAAGCCGGTAGTGGAGGGCTTGCCTGCCATGTCGTAGTCCGCGCCCAGCAGGGCTGCCCCGACGACATCAGCCCCGGCCTGTGTCATCTTCTCTGCACCAATTACGAGCACCGTCTTCGCGGTGCCGGCGAGCAGTGCCTTGGCGCCTTGCTGCATGGCGGCGGAGCCCGACGCGCAGGCGTTCTCCACACGGGTTGCCGGGACATTGGCCAGTTGCTCGGATACCTGCAGAGCCAGTGAGGAGGGAAAGGCGAGGGGCGTCATACCGGCGTTGAACTGGCCCAGGTAGATTTCATCAACCTGCCCAGGTTCAATTCCGGCGTTGGTGATGGCTTCGGTGGAGACCTGGACGATAAGGGATTCCAGGGTCTCCTCGGACAGCTTGCCAAAGCGGCTGTGGCCCCATCCAGTGAGCAGGATGTCTTTGCCAAATTGTTCGCGCAGGCTCATGCGGGTACTCCTTCAAATGTAAGCTCGAAACTGCTGGTGTTGATGTCGAGGTGAACGGTGAATGTAGTCTCCGTAGAGGCTTGGATATCTTCCACGGTGGCTTTACCGGTATTGTCCGGGCCTATGCTGGTTGTTGCGATGTAGAGGGTTGCCAGGTTGGTGATGATGCGGTTTACCGCGGAGGTGGAACGCACGGCAGCAAAACGAAGTCGACGGCGACCCCGGACGACATGCAGCATTCCCAGGACGCGGCCGCCCGCGTTCATAAATGCAGCGACTGCATCTGGAGCTCGCAATTATGTACGGTCTTCCTCATGTGGCCCGACACCATATTCATAGTCAACTTCTTGCCAGCGACCGTTCCGGTACTTTCGCAACCACGGGAATCATGGAGGTGTCAGCGAGGCTCCGCCCCTTGGTTTCCGGCGCCCAAAGGAGGCAAACAACGAAACCAGCCAAGGTCAGAAGCGCGCCGATCAGCATGGTTGCTCCAGTGCCCAGCACAGAGAGACTGATGGGCAGCAGGTAAACACCCGTCGCGGCACCGATCCGGCTGATGCCGACGGCAGCCCCAACGGCTGTCGCGCGAATCTCCGTGGGAAAAAGCTCGTTGGGATAGATCCACTCCGTGATGTTTGGACCGCCAGAAATAAAGGCATAGAAGCAGAACGCCAAGAGCACGAACCAGAGCGGTCCCCCAGGGAACAGCCACAGGGCCACGAGCGGCACAGCCATTAGGGCGAATGGAATGACCGTCATGGCCCGGCGCCCACGGGTTTCCACCATCTTGATCGCAGGGAGGCAACCAACGGCAAAGAGAACTGTGATTACCAACTCGCCAATGAGACTCATGGGGCCCTCGACCATACCAAACCCGGCCAGGATCAACGGGCTGAAGGTCAGGAGGGCATATTGGGGCGTGATCTGGGCCAGGTAAAGGGTGCCACACATGATGGTCCGCTTGAGATAGCCACCGGACACGATGGCCTTGAAAGCAGCAAGACCGGTGACTGCAGTGGGTGACTTGACTTCTCCGGGCAGACTGACCACCTTGCCGTACACCTTGGTCAGGATCGCCTCCGCTTCCCCGGTTCGGCCCTTCATAGCAAGCCAGCGAGGTGATTCCGGAATGCCGCGGCGCATCAGCACCACCAGGATACCTAGGACTGCGCTACTGAAGAGCAAGTACCGCCAAGACTCGTAACCGCCGGTCAACGTCACCACCGCAGTGCCGATCATGTAGGCGAAGGACGCACCAACCGACCACGACAACGCCGAAACGCCGATCATGAAACCACGTCTCTTGGTCGGCGTAAATTCGGTGAGTAGAGAAGTGGCGATGGGATAATCGGCGCCGATGGCCAAGCCGAGAATAAAGCGCAAGACAATCAATTGCCACGCGTCGGTGACAAACGCCGAGAGCGCACAGGCGGCCACGAGAACTGTCAGGTCGACGGCGTACATTTTCTCGCGGCCAATCCTGTCCGTGAGGTTGCCGAAGATCGTGGAACCGAACAAAATGCCGACCAGCGATGCGGCCCCTATCAGGCCGGCCGCCACACTACCAATATGCAGGTCCGTCCTGATGCCTACCAGTGCTATGCCGATGATGCTCAGTACGTATCCGTCAAGGAACGGGCCGCCGCAACAGGCAATCAGCAGCTTGCGATGAAATTTTGACGACGGTGCATCGTCAATAACAGCCATGGAATCCACGTTTATCTCCTTTGGAGGATGGGACACCCCTGTTGACGTGAAACAAGTCACAACAGTATCTCCACAACGACAGTATTCCAGCGTCAGACCCACCACCACTGTCCTCCAGTATGAATTCATCCATTTTTTCATACAACTGTATGATCACTAGCATGACGGAAAGTGCAACAATCAAAAGCCTGCTGGCCATCGAGGCGCTCGGCCTGACCGTCGCCGCGGGCAGCAAAGGCCTGGATGGCCCGGTGCTGTGGGCCCACAGCTGCGAGTTGTCCGATCCCTGGACGTGGCTGGGCCCCAATGAACTACTAATGACGGTGGGCTTGGGCATTCCCAAGCGCGCAGCCGAACAGGTCAGCTTCATCCAAAGTCTCGCAAGTGCCGGGCTGGCCGGGTTGGCAATCGGCGAGGGCCTTCTGAGTCCGCCCATCTCGCAGAAAATGCTCGACGCAGCAGATGCGCTGGACTTCCCCATCGTCATGATTCCTCATCGCATCCCCTTTGTAGCCGTCTCGCGCACTGTGGCCGCCGCCAACTCATCCACCCAGACCCAGCAGATCCTCACCCTGAACCGCCTCTACCGCATTCTTGTGGAACAATCTGACGACGCTTCCACCTTCCTGTCGCGGCTTGAAGGCGTGTTCAACGTCCGCATGGCCGTGTCCGACGCCCACACCGGCGCTCCCATCTTGCACGGCAGCCTTGACACTGAGAAGCACGACGGCGGTGACGGCGTCAGAGCGTGGTCGGTCCCCTCCACGCACCCCGCAGTGCTGCACATCAGTGAAGGCAGCGCGTTCATGCTGGACGCCTTCACCGCGCTCCACCTGCGCCATGCCATTGCCGTCGCTGTCGATCGCGTCATAGTTGCCCGACTGGGACGCATCAACCGCGGGACACAGATCATGGCGTCAGTGCTGATGGGGCAGCCGATCCGGATGGTGGACAACACCACCGCCATCGAACTGGGGATGGAGACGGCCGACTGGCTGGCGCTGGCGATGCCCACGTGCGACGACAACCTGCAGTTGGTACTAGCACAGGCCGGCATAGCCCAACTGTCGGCACTTTCCGACGGCAACGTGCTGGCTGTTGTCAACGCCGATGATGTCAAGGCAGCCTGCGGTCTCCTACTTGGAAGTGCACAACGGATCGGCGTTTCGGCCCCCTTCCGGGACCTGCACGGCATCGCGGCCGCCTGCAAGTCCGCCCAGTGGGCCCTTGGCTCAATTCGGGAAGGTCAGCGGGGCGTCGCCTACCACGCCGACGTAGAACTCTCGCTTCTCCCGCGGTCGGCCGCGGAGGCCCGCAACATAGTCACGAGGGTCCTGGGCTCGATTCACATGGAAAATGACGACGACTCAGTCCTGCTGGCCACGCTCCGCTGCTACCTTGAAAATGACAGGAACTGGACCACGACCTCGGAGGCCCTGGGCATCCACAGGCAGACCCTCGGGTACCGGCTCAAGCGCATCGAGACAGAAACCGGAAGAAGCCTCAAGAGTACGCGGGACTTGTCCGAGCTGTGGATCGCCTGTTCAGCCACCGCGTACCTATAAGCGCGTCAAGAAAAAGCGTCAAGCCAGCTAACGACACGCTTCGCCAGTCTAATGAGCAGGCCTGTCTTCTTTGGACAGCTCGTATAAACATTGGTCAAACCATCCAATGAATCTACAGCAGGCCGCTGCTAGCCTCGGCTCAGGAGTAAATGACTCCGACGTGAAGGATGGATCCACATGACACAGTCAACCACGCCCGCCGCCGAAGGCCCGCTTGCGGGGCTGGTCGTTGCCGATTTCTCGAGGGTCCTGGCCGGACCGCTGGCAACCATGGCCCTGGCGGACATGGGTGCCCGGGTCATTAAGGTCGAAAGGCCGGGAAACGGCGACGACACCCGCGGCTGGGGGCCGCCCTACTCCCTCACCGGTGCCACGTATTACGAAAGTGTCAATCGGAACAAGGAATCGGTGTGCCTTGACCTGGCGGATCCCACGGACCTGGCCACAGCCAGAGAACTGGCACTGCGTGCCGATGTCTTGGTGGAGAACTTCAAGCCCGGGGGCATGGCCAAGCTCGGACTCGGATACGAGGAACTCTCTGCAGCCAACCCCGCCCTGATTTATGCCTCGATCACCGGCTTTGGCAGTGGCGGCGGGGCCGGGCTGATGGGTTACGACTTCATTGTCCAGGCACTGGGGGGACTCATGAGCATCACGGGAGAGAGTAGGGGTGGCCCGGTCAAGGCCGGCGTGGCGCTGGTCGATGTTTTGACCGCTAAGGATGCCACCATCGGCATCCTGGCCGCACTGGCCGCCCGTGGGGGTTCCGGGCGGGGCTCGCACCTTGAACTCAACCTTCTCTCCAGCCTCCAGGGCGCACTGGCCAACCAGGGGCAGGCTTTTTTGGGTGCCGGGAAGGTTCCGACCAGGATGGGAAACGACCACCCCTCAATCGTCCCCTACCAGCTGCTGGACTGCGCCGACGCGCCACTGGCCGTGGCCTGCGGCAACGATGGCCAGTTCACCAAGCTCGTCCGGGTGCTTGGCCTTCACGCACTCGCCGCAGATGCCCGCTTTGCGACAAACAACTCGCGAGTGGAGCACCGCAGTGAGCTGATCCCAATCCTTGAAGCAGCACTGTCGGCCGGTTCGGCCCTCGATTGGCAGGAAAGACTAACCGACGTCGGCGTTCCGGCGGGCCATGTCTCGGGCATCGACGAAGGCATCGCGTACGCCGAGTCGCTGGGGCTGGAACCCACCATCGAGGTGCACAACGCCGCAGGCGAGCCCGTGGGCCGGCAGATCCGCAACCCCATCACCTGGACGCCTCCCATCCCAGTGCGCACGGACGCTCCTCCCCAACTCGGCGAGCACGACGCCGTGGTGCGCTCGTGGCTTGCTAACAACTTCAGCAAAGCTGCAGCGAGCACCAACTGATCCCCGCCAAGACGCAGCGGCTGCCCCGGTCTACTCCGACCGCAGGGCCAACCATAGGTTGGCAGCTACGTCCGGATCGTCGGGGTCGGCATGAAGTAACGCCGTGGCAATGCCCATCCGATGCCGCAGGGAATTGCGGTGTACCCCCAACTGCCGGGCGGCGCCTTCCCACTGGCCTCGGTGCTGCAAGTACGCACGCACCGTGGACACAAGGTCGGCGCGGGTATATCCACGAAGCGCGGACACCCATTCCTGAACTCTCGGATCCAGCTCACCGGCAGCCACTTCAACTATCTGGTGCGGTTCCAGTCTCCGGGCGAGGGCGGTTAGTTCGCCGATCTCCTCGCGCACCCGCACCAGAGACATGGGGCGGCTGATCACAGCAGCAACGTCCGTCGCTGGGGAACGGCGTTCGGTAGGATGCCTGTGCCCCTGTTTCCCGGACGTATAGGACTCCGACCGCCCGCCTTGCGCGACTGCCCCGGAACCTTCCGTGCCCCAGCGGTTAAACGACGGAGACGTTTCAGCAGGGTCGGTGGTGCCACCATGGTGCTCGGCATCCAGCAGCCAGCACGCCAAGGTGCCTTCGACATGCAGGAGGCGGCTGTCCTTCAGGGCCGCGCCGGCGGCTGTCCAGCCGGTCTCCCTGGACAATCTGCCTTCAAGTGCCCTGGCGTCGGCCGTTGGGTCATCCGATCCTCGGACCATCAGTACCCGCACGGGACCCGGAGGTACAGTGAAGCCCAGATCGGCGGCCTGCGCACGGCCGGCCTCCACATACCCGGACAGGAAAAGTTTGGTCACGGCGGATCCCAGGGCCACGGCCATCGCGTCCTTTTCCTGGCTTTGGGCAGCCTTGAGGGATAGCAGGACGCACACGGTCATGATGACCTGCCGGTCCGCACGGGTGAGCTTGCGCCCGGCGCCGATGGCGAGGAACCCGGCCGCCCGTCGCCCCACCAACACGGGATACTCCACCACGTCGGTGCCGTGGATCTGGAAGGTGGCGGCGGAATGCGTGGCGGCCATGTTCAGCCTGGACGCCTCGACGCGCAACGGCCCCAGGATGGCGCGGTTGGATTCTGGCCACAAGGTCTCCTCCCCGTTGTCGGCCGGCACGTACGCGGCCCAGCCGCCCAACGCCTGTGCCAACGCCTTGATCACCGAGGCCAGCGCATCAGGCTGCGCGGCAGCCCGGGCAAGAGCGGTCTGGGTGCCCAGACTGGCCGCCAGGTCTGCCTGCCCTTCCCTGCCCACCAGGTCCCAATACGCGCGCGAGACCTTCATGAAGGGCGTTCCGTCTGGGACCAGCATGAGCGCCAGTCCCGCGGACCGGCAGGCGTCAAGCAACGCGGGAGGGATATGGTCCACACCGGCGCCCAGTCCCAGCCCCAGCGCGGCGACATCGCGATCCACGAGGCGCTGGACGTAGGCCGGCACCCTGGTGGCCGGGCCCACCAGGGGAATGCCCGTGGTGAGCAGCAATTCACCGCCTTCAAGATACGGAGTGGGGTCCTCCAGCTCCGAAATATGCACCCCGGAAATCTTCCTCTGTGCCACCGTATTCCCGGACGCCGGGCGGAGGTCATTGCCGAGCTGGTTGTGCAATTGCGCCAAACTAATCACAAACATGCCTTTCGGGGACGTGACTACCATCATAGGGACAGATTGGACAAGAATACGAGAACAATTGGATGGAACATCCAATGCGTCCGCCTCTGGCAGGCAATATCTTGGAGGACATGACATTGACCCAGGACTCACTCCCCCAGACCCGCCACCTCGCCACGCCCATTCCCGGCCCCGCCTCCACGGCACTGCACCGGGAGCGGGAAGCCCAGGTCACCAGCGGATTTGGCGTCGCCCTGCCCGTGTTCATCAACCGCGCCGCTGGTGGCATCCTGGAGGATGTGGACGGCAACCGCATCATTGACTTGGCCGCCGGCATCGCGGTGACCAGCGTGGGCGCCAGCAACGCCCACGTCCAGGCCCAGGTGGCCCGGCAGATGGGCAAGTTCACCCATACCTGCTTCATGGTCACCGAGTACGACTCCTTCACGAAGGTCGCCGCCTGGCTCAACGCACATACCCCCGGAGACTTTGACAAACGCACCGCACTCTTCTCCACCGGGGCCGAGGCCGTGGAAAACGCCGTCAAGATCGCCCGCGCCGCCACTGGCCGGGAGCGGGTTCTGGTGTTCGACGACGCCTACCACGGCCGGTCCCTTCTGACGATGGCGATGACGGCCAAGGTAAACCCGTACAAGCTGAACTTCGGCCCGTTCCCAGGGGAAGTCTTCCGCGCGCCCACCGCCACCCGCCTCTGGACCCGCCGGGAAGACGCCACAGCGGCTGCCGCCCTGGCGGGCGTCGAACAACTGCTGGCGGACAACGGCCCGGAGACGTTTGCCGCCATGGTCATTGAGCCGATCCAGGGCGAGGGCGGCTTCCTCATCCCCGCACCGGGGTTCCTGGCCGGCCTGCGCGAAATTGCCACCCGCCATGGAATTGCCTTGGTCATGGATGAGATCCAGACCGGCCTGGGCCGGACCGGCACACTGTTCGCCAGTGAGCACGAAGGCGTAGCCGGGGACATCACGCTCACCGCCAAGGCCCTGGCCGGCGGACTGCCACTGAGCGCCGTCACCGGCCGGGCGGACATCATGAATGCCGTGCACAAGGGGGGCCTGGGCGGCACCTATGCCGGAAACCCGGTGGCCTGCGCCGCGGCACTGGGCGTGTTCGAGGCCTTCGAGGACGGGACCCTGCTGGAGAACGCCTCAGCCATCGAGACCACCTCGCGCGAGGTCCTGGAACCCCTGGCGACGGAAACGTCGATCATCGCGGAGTTTCGCGGCCGGGGCGCCATGCTGGCCCTGGAATTTACGGACAAGACCACCTTGGCACCGCTGCCCGGCCTGGCCGCCGAAGTTGCCGCCGCCTGCCACCGCCAGGGCGTCCTGGTCCTGGTATGCGGCACCGACGGCAATGTCATCCGGCTGCTGCCGCCCCTGGTGATCGGCCAGGAGCTGCTTCGCGACGGCCTGCAGGTGCTCCGCGACGCCATCATTGCGGTAGATAATGCCCAGCAGGATCCTCACACCGCAGCCGCACTCGCCGCTGTCTAACCCTCCCTCCCGCACACTCTTGGAGAACACCATGACCGAAACATCCGACCTGCTCGACATCGATTCCCTCTTCACCGCCGACGAGCTGGCACTGCGGGAGACGGTCCGCGGCTTCGTGGACGAACGCATCCGCCCCAACATTGCCCACTGGTTTGAAAAGGCCATTTTCCCGCAGGAAATTGTCAAGGAGATGGCAGGACTTGGCCTGTTGGGCATGCACCTGCAGGGGTACGGCTGTCCCGGCCGCTCCGCCGTCGACTACGGCATCGCCGCCATGGAGCTGGAGGCTGGCGATTCAGGCCTTCGCACCTTCGTCAGCGTCCAGGGGTCCCTGGCCATGAGCGCCATTTACAAGCATGGGTCGGAGGAGCAAAAAAACGAATGGCTCCCCCGCATGGCCGCCGGCGAGGTGATCGGCTGCTTCGGCCTGACCGAACCCACCGCCGGCTCGGACCCCGGCAGCATGAAGACCTTCGCCCGCCGGGAGGGCGACGACTGGGTCATCAACGGCTCCAAGCGCTGGATCGGCCTGGCCTCGATCGCCCAGATCGCCATCGTCTGGGCCATGGCGGAGGACGGCGTCCGTGGCTTTATCGTGCCCACCGGCACCCCGGGATTCAAGGCCACACCCATCGAAGCCAAGCTCTCCATGCGCGCCTCGATCCAATGCGACGTGGAACTCACTGACGTACGCCTGCCCGCCACCGCGCTCCTGCCCAACGCCAAGGGCCTGCGCGGCCCCTTTGAATGCCTCAACGAAGCCCGCTACGGCATCATTTGGGGGGCCATGGGTGCCGCCCGGGACAGCTACGAAACCGTGGTCAGCTACTCGCAGGAACGCCTGCAGTTCGACAAGCCGCTGGCCGGCTACCAGCTCACCCAGGAAAAGCTGGTCAACATGGCGCTGGAAATCAACAAGGGCATGCTGCTCGCCCTGCAGATCGGCCGCCTCAAGGAAGCCGGGAAGCTCCAACCGCACCACATCTCCGCCGGCAAGCTGAACAACTGCCGCGAAGCGATCACCATCTGCCGCGACGCCCGGGCCATGCTCGGCGGCAACGGCATCACACTGGACTACTCCCCATTGCGCCACGCCAACAACCTCGAATCCGTGCGGACCTATGAAGGCACGGACGAAGTCCACACACTGATCCTCGGCAACCACATCACCGGCATCCCAGCCTTCCGCTAAGGAGCACTCCATGACAATAATTCCAACAGCAGAGTCCCCAGCAGTTGAACTCCAGCACTTCATCGCCGGCCAGTGGCTTCAGGGCAACGGCAGCGCCTTCACCTCAAGCAACCCCGCACGCCCGGACGAAGCAGTGGCCCACGGGCTCCAAGCCGGCCCAGCCGACGTCGAGAACGCCATGGCCAGCGCCGTTGCCGCCAAACACGGCTGGGCCCGCACCCCCGCCCACGAACGCGGTGCCGTGCTGCTGCGCACCGCCGCCATTCTGGAGGACAACGCCTCCGCGTGGGGGCGGGAGCTGGCCCGCGAAGAGGGCAAGACCCTGGCCGAGGGTCAGGGCGAGGTGCTCCGCGCCGCGCAGATCTTCCGCTATTACGGCAACGACGGTGACCGCGAGGCTGGCACTATTTATTCCTCCCCACGCCGCGGCGAGAAAATCCTGGTCACCCGCAAGCCGCTGGGTGTGGTGGGCGTGGTGACTCCATTCAACTTCCCCATCGCCATCCCTGCCTGGAAGATCGCCCCCGCACTGGCCTACGGCAACGCCGTCGTGTGGAAGCCTGCCAGCACCGTTCCGCTGCTGGCCATGCGCCTGGCCCAGGCCCTGGAGACGGCCGGGCTGCCCGCAGGGGTGCTGGGCCTGCTGATCGGCCCGGGAGCCGTGGGCACCGCCCTGGTCGAACACCCCGCCCTGGACGGGCTCTCCTTCACAGGATCCACCGGGGTAGGCCGAAGCCTTGCCGCCGCGGCGGCAAGCCGGGGCGTGCCCATCCAGGCCGAGATGGGCGGCAAGAATGCCGCCATCGTCCTGGCCGACGCCGATCTGGCACTGGCTGCCGAACAAGTCATGCTCGGAGCATTCCGTTCCTCGGGCCAAAAATGCACGGCCACCTCAAGGCTGATCGTGGCCGACGCCGTGGCCGATGAATTCCTGGACGAACTCCGGACCAGGACCGAGGCCCTGGTGGTGGGCGACCCCACCGAGCATGCCACCGAGATGGGTCCCGTCATCAACGACGGGGCACGGGCCGCCATCCAACGCGGCATTGACGGTGCACTGGCGCAGGGCGCGTCCCTGCTCACGGGCGGACTGCCCTACGTTGACGAGGAGGCCAACGGGGGCTATTTCGTGGCCCCGACCATCCTCGAGCTTCCGGCGGCTTCACGGGCGCACGTGTGGCGTGAGGAACTCTTCGGCCCCGTGCTCAGCATTCGGCGCGCCAGCTCCGTCCAGGCCGCCTTTGACCTCGCCAACGACAGCGAATTCGGACTCTCCGCCGCACTGTTCACCCAGGACGTGACACTGGCGCTGGAAGGCATGGACGAACTCGACGTGGGAATCCTGCACATCAACTCCGAATCCGCCGGCGCCGACCCGCACGTCCCCTTCGGTGGGGCCAAAAAGAGCGGCTACGGTCCCAAGGAACAAGGCCAGAGCGCCAAGGAGTTCTACACCCACACCACCACCGTGTACCTGCGCGGCGGCCAAGCCCCGGCATAGGCAACACGCCTTGAAAAGCTATGTTGTCGGGCTCATCCCCGGCGACGGGATCGGGCCCGAGCTCATCGATGCTGCCGTCACCGTCCTCAACGCCGCGGCCACGGGCCGTTTTACGCTGGATTTCCGGTGGGAGGACGGCGGTGCCGGAACGTACCTGCGCACCGGGAGCAACCTCAGCGCGGAGGCCCTGACACGTATCCAATCCGTATACCACGCCACGCTCAAGGGCCCGGCGGGACTGCCCGAAGTCCGCAGCCCGGACGGCACGGAGGCCGGCGTGCTGGGCGGGGTCCTGCGCCGGGGACTGGACGCCTATGCCAACATCCGCCCGGTCCGCCACCCCGGCGCCGGCATCGACTATGTCCTGGTGCGGGAGAACACCGAGGGCCTCTACGCCTCCCGCGACGCCGGCGTCGGGAACGATTGGGCGCACACGGACCAGCTGCTGGTCACCCGCCCGGGCACAGAGCGGATAGTCCGCAGGGCCTTTGAGCTCGCCCGAGCCCGTGGCGGGGCCCCGACCGACGGCGTCCGCCGCGTCACGTGCGTCGACAAAAGCAACGTGCTGCGCAGCTATGCCCTCTTCCGCCGGATCTTCACCGAGATCGCCGCCGAGTATCCCGATATTGAGGCCGACTACCTGTATGCGGACGCGGCCGCCTACCAGCTCATCACGTGCCCGGGCCGCTTTGACGTGCTGGTCACTGAGAACTTCATTGGCGACATCCTCTCCGACGTCGCCGCCGCCACCGTTGGCGGGCTGGGCCTGTGCCCGGCCGCCAACATCGGATGCGCCGCTGCGTATTTCGAGCCGGCCCACGGCAGCGCACCCTCCCTCGCCGGCACCGACTCCGCTAATCCCACAGCCCAGATCCTGGCCGCCGCGATGCTGCTTGAGTTTCTCGGTGAGCACGCCGGCGCGCACGCCATCCTCACCGCCGTGGACGCCGTCGTCCTTTCCGCCATCCCGAAGGCAGGAAGCGCCCAGTGCCCCACGGGCAGCCTGCGCCACACCACCTCGCAGATTTGCGAACACATTTCACGCCACTACACGTCCGCCGCGCCGCACCAGCAGTATCCCGCCCCGACAGAAGGATCCACCATGGAAGTACGCCCCACCACCACCAACAACAACATCCTTGTCGTCGGCGCCGGTGCCATGGGCTCACAGATTGCCATGACGGCAGCCCTGGCCGGATACGCCACCACCGTCCACGACCTTTCCCGCACGCAGCTCGACGACGCCGCCGCCGCACTGCGCAAACGAACCGACAAGATGGTCCAGTCCGGAAAACTAGCGGCCGACGACGCAGAAGCTGCCCATGCACGGCTCCAGTTCAGCACCGATCTTGAAGCCGTGGCCCCCCCTGCCGACTTCGTGATCGAAGCAGCCACGGAACGGCTGGACATCAAGAGGGAAATCTTTGCCACACTCGGGCATCTGACGCCCCGGCACGCCATTTTGGCCACCAACTCCTCCACGCTGGGCTCGTCCAAGGTCGCCGAGGCCAGCGGCCGGCCGGCCCAGGTGTGCAACATGCACTTCTTCAACCCCGCCCTGGTCATGGAATGCGTCGAAGTGGTCCAACACCCCGGAACCTCCCAAGCCACGGTCGACACCACCATGTCATTGGCCCGCAGCATGGGCAAATCACCGGTATTGATCAACAGGGAGGTCCCCGGCTTCATCGCCAACCGCCTCATGGGCGCCGTGCAAAAGGAGGCACTGGCACTGCTGGCCGGCGGGGTGGCCAGCAAGGACGACATCGACGCCACCGCCAAACAGGCCCTTCGCCACCCCATGGGACCCTTCGAACTCATGGACCTCGTGGGACTGGACGTCATCGACGACATCGCCCGCGCCACCCATGCCCAAACCGGCGATCCGGCCGATGCCCCCAATGAAGCCGTCCTCGCACTTGTTAGGGAAGGGAAGCTGGGCCGCAAGTCCGGCGCCGGCTGGTACACATACGGGCACTAGCAGAGCAGTCGCGGGGTTTCTGCGGGCGAGCCAATGGATCCGACAGCCGCCCTTGCGGGATATTTCAGCAACGATTTGAGTACTCCCGGACCAATTTCGGTTGCTGTTCCAGTGCGGGATCACGCTGTCAATTGCAATGTTCAGTCGCCGTAACCGATGTCGCGCCCCGTTCGCGGTATTCGCCCCTGCCGGACTGTTTCCTGACCACCACCGCGCTGGGTTGCATGGCCGCCGGGCTGTCCAGTCCAAACCCCGCCAGCGTCACCAAACCGGCCATGACCGAAGCAACCGCCAGGACGACGACGCCAAAATGTTCCAGCCCAAGGGTGACCGCACGAGGGTGAAGCCCTGGGGTCCCGCCCGAAAATAATCCGCGGCCGGCAAGAGACCAGACAGCACGTTGAGGGTTCGCCACTGAGGACAGTGCCAGCCTGGCGATTCGGTCTCCGCGGAGCGGACCACCGACCACAGGACCGTGTCGACCACCATCATGTCATCCACTGATCGATCACGGACAGGAAATCCGGGACAAGGTCGAACGGCGAGAGCACATGGGTTGCAAGAAGGGACAGCCTGATCCGGGCCCTATTCCGCACGCCCGCGTCATGCTTCCGCCCGCGGCCAAGCGGCGGAGCGCACTCCACGGATCCGGCAGCAATAGAAAGGGGCCCTTTAGGCCCACGGTGTCCGTGTGGCGCCCGGCAGGGACCACGTTGCCACTAGCAGGACCACATATGCGCCCAGCAGCCCGGCCAGGTTTCCCAGCAGCGCCTGCCACGAGTCCACGTTGGGGCCCCCGCTCCCGGAAGGCGCGGGTCCGGCCGGGACGTTGAGTTTGCCATGGACCATGTCGGCCAGCCGGTAAGGAGCGACACGGACGGGCGCAGAAGTGCCTCGGCAGCCGCGGCATCCGGGAATTCCAGGACGTCGGGGCTTTTCAGCTCCCAGTGCCAGTGGCGCCGAGGCCGGAACGCGTCCAACCGAACCTTTTCCCTCGATGAATTCCCCGCCGTGGCTGACACCACCACTAAGTTGTCTTCGAATCTGGTCGCCTGAACGCTGGCCTTCCGGGCGGCGGCCGTGCGTGAAGTACGGGTAACCGGCATGGCCCAGGCGCCCTTGGCAACCGGGGCTGCGCCCGCACGGCGAAACTCACGCCCATCCGGCACAAGGACACGTGAGGCTGTCCCGCCAGCGAACAATGACGATCAGCCGCGTCATGACGCATCAACCACTTACCACCAACAAACTCGAAACGGCCGTTACAGCCATGGCAACACAGCGCTGCCCTAGGACTGCGCTCGAGCCAACGCCGGAGAGTTCTCGTTGCCTCCTAAAACCCCTCGCAGATCCGCGTCCCTCGCCACGATCTTCGCCGCGGTCGCCCGCCCAATCCGCACGGCGCCGTCCACGTGCTGGTACCCCTCCGCCGCCAAGTCGGACGACGCCCAGTAGATGGGGCCGACCGGCGTGAGCTGGTGGGCCCCATAGCGGTGCAGCCCGCCCAGGTCATAGCTCGCAGCGTAGGCGCCCCGCGTCCATTCCTCCGAGCCCCAATCGGACTCGTAGTAGACCACCGGCTCCAACGCCTTGGCCCCCAGCGATGTTGCAAAGTCCGCCAGGACCACCCGCCGGCGCTCCCCGGCGCCGAGCTCAAAGGCAGCGTCCGCCTTCTCATCCGGCACAAACGCCACCAGGGTCCCGCGTGTGTCCCCGTGGTTGGTGTTGTCGTAGATCTCCTGCACCAGCAGGTTGGGGCTGAAGCAGGTGCCGGAGAGCCCCTCCTCGCGCCAGAACGGCGTTTCGTACACGGCATGCACCTTTATGACCAGCCCCAGTGACTGATGCTGATGCATTTGGTGCTGTAGGCGCGGCAGTGGCGGGTTGAAGCTCACCCGGGAATACAGGTTGGGAGGGACGGCCATCACCGCGTACCTGGCGTTGACGGTGACATGGTCAGCCACCGCCGTCACCCCGCCGTCCGTCCGATTGAGCGCCCGCACGGGAGAGTCAAGTACGACGTCCTCACCCAGTTGGGCGGCGATCGCCAGGGAGACGTTTTGCATCCCCCCAACGACCCTCTTGTCCAACAGCAGGTCCTCGTCCACCAGATTGGAGAACGATCCGGCCGACGCCGCCATCAGAACGGCCTGCAGCACCGAAAATGCGTGGGAAGGCTTGGTCAGCATGCCGCCGGCCAGGAAGTGCCCAATGTTGGCGCAGGCCTCCTGGTCGTCGCTGGTCTGGCTCATCCATTCCCGCAGCGAGATGGTGTCCAGCTCCCGGGCACGCGGATGGGCCCACGGTTCGCTGGCACCAATTTCCTCCGCGAGGCCGTCCAGGATTCCGATCATGCGCTGCATTTCCGCCCCGGTCCTTGCAGACACCGGGAACATGTCGCCGTCGTAGACGCTGCGTGTGCCGTCAGGGGCCACGTAAACAGATTTCCCGTCGCGGTAGCGGCTGAACATTTCCAGGCCCAGCTCCGCCACGAGTTCTTTCAGGGCCGTCTGGTCTGGTGAAATCCACTGGCCACCAATTTCGAGCATGGCGCCGTCAATGGTTTTGGTCCATGTCCGCCCGCCCACACGGTCGCGTGCCTCCAGGACAGCCACGGACAGGCCGGCGGCCCGCAAGTCACGTGCTGCGTTGAGGCCGGCCGTGCCGGCTCCGACAATGACGACGTCGCGTTCAATCGTTTCCATGATCTTCTTCTTTCAGTGCTTAATTGAAGTGTGTAATTTGAGTGGTACTACATGGCGGTGTCAGGAAATCAGGTCAGGCTCGGGCTCCGCGGCGCCCTTGGCGAGCAGGGTGTCAGACCCGCTGCCGCCGTCGGAGGGGCCGCCGTCGTAATCGGCGTCGGGGGCTTCTTCGAGGGCAAAGTCTCCTATCTTGCGACGGAACCCCTTGGTCAGGAACGCGAGGTAGACGATGCCCACGGCCAGCCACACGCCGCCGGCGATCAGCGCGTCGGCGTGCAGGAAGGCCCACAGCACGCTGGTTAGGCCGGCTCCAGTCAATGGCAGGACGATGTAGGAAAGGACGTCCTTCACAGTCTTGTAGCGCTTCTGCCTGAATACGAAGTAGGCGATGACGGAAAGGTTGACGAACGTGAAGGCGACCAGTGCGCCGAAGTTAATCATGGAGGAGATCAACTCCAGCGACGGCGTGATGGCCAGCAGTGAAACAGCACCCACGACAACCACAGCAAATGCGGGGGTGTGGAAGCGGGGGTGGATGTAGGAGAACAGCCTTTGCGGCCGCATCACGCCGTTGCGGCCCATGACAAAAAGCAACCGTGAGACGCTGGCGTGGGATGCCAGCCCGGACGCCACGGTGGCCGCAAACGCTCCGGCAACAAAGACGATTTGAAAGATCTGGCCACCCACGTAGAGCGCCATTTCCGGCAGGGTGTCGTCGGTGACCTTGAAGTTGTCCACGTTGGGGAACACGGACTGGCCAAACCAGCCGGCAATGAAGAAGATGGCGCCGCCAATTACCAGTGTCAGCAGGATGGCCCGCGGCATGGTCTTTTGGTCCTTCGCTTCCTCGGTGTACATGGTGATCGCGTCAAAGCCAATGAATGAGAAGCAGACCACCGTGGCTCCGGTCAGCACAGCCACCGGCTCCACGCCATGGTGGAAGAGGGGCTGCAGTGTGAAAATGGTGCCCTGCCCCATACCCTGTGACAGGCGCACCGTGGCCAGCACAATGAACACCACGATCATGGTGACCTCGAAGACAACCAGGAACGAGTTCAGCTTGGCGGTGGAGTTCATGCTCCAGAGATTGATCCCGGTAATCACTGCCACATAGAGGACCACCCAGATCCATCCCGGCACGTCCGGAACCATGGCCTCCATATAGATGCGGATGATCAGGGCATTGACCATGGGCAGAAGCAGGTAGTCCAGCAGGGCGGACCACCCGACCAGGAAGCCCAGGCCCGGATGCATGGTTTCGCGCGTGTAGGTGTAGGACGAGCCGGCGCTGGGAAAGACCCGCACCATCTTCCCGTAGCTGATGGCGGTGAATCCCATGACCACCATGGCCACCAAGTAGGCCAGCGGAACCACTCCGTCGGTCTGGATGGAAACGATGCCGAAGGTGTCAAAAACCACCGTGGGCGTCATGTAGCCGAGTCCCAGCCCAACGATGGCCCACAGGCCCAGGGAGCGTTTCAGTGTGCTTCGTTGTTGCGCCATTTCAGGCTCGCTTTCAATTGGTTCAGTCTTGCCCAGGCAGGACGGCAGGCCCTTTTGGGCACGACGGCGGCTCAAGGCCCGCGCCGCAACCGGCGGCTGGCGTTTCGTGGAGGTGGCTGACGTCGGGTTTAGCTATTGGTGACAGGGCTTTCGGTTTGGCCTTCGGCCTGGCTCATGGCGGCCCGGCCGGCGCGCAGCTTCCGGGCGACCTCGATGGCGTCGCCTGACGGCGCAGTGGACCGCCTGTCGGGCCTGGCCGCCAGCAGGTACAGGAGACCGGAACCTCCCACGACGCCGAATCCGATCAGGACGGTCCAGTCACTGACCACCACACCGGTATGCCCTGGCCAGGCCAGCAGCACCATGGCCAATACCCCATAGACCAGCGCCGCCACGTTCACGGCAAACCCCAGCCGCCCCACGCTGAACGGACCTGCTGGACGCCACCCCTTCATCCGCTGGCGCAGGGATGCCAGGACCACGGATTGGAAGGCAAGGTAAATGCCAAGCACGGCAAAGGAGGTGATCTGCGTGAGGAGGCCGTCCGGGCCGGCGTAAATGATCAGGCACAGCACCAACGGAATGCTGCAGGCAACGATCAAGCCGTTCACTGGAACCTTGGCGGTTCCGGACACCTTCGCCAGCCAGCGGTGTCCCGGAACCATGCCGTCCCGTGCAAAGGAAAAGATAAGGCGGCTGGCTGCCGCCTGCAAGCTCAGCACGCACGACAGGAACGCGGTGATGGCGATGAGCAGGAACACCTTGGCGCCCACGACGCCCAGCGATGATTCCAGGATCGCCGGAATCGGGTCGGCGTCCCGGCCTGCGACAATGGCCGCCAGATCCGGTGCAGCCATGACGTAGCCGCCAAAGGAGAACAACGCCGAGACCCCGCCCACCACAATGGTCATCATCATGGCCTTGGGAATCTGCCGGGCAGGGTCGGCGACTTCCTCGGCCACGTCGCCACACGCCTCAAAACCGTAGAAGAGGAAAAGTCCGGCCAAGGCGGCGCCCAGGAACGCGCCAGCATAGGACCCATGCCCCTGTACGCCCATGGAATCAAAGAAGATTCCAAAGCTCTGTTTCCGCTGAAAGATCACCAGGTACAGCCCCACCGCGATCACACCGATCAGTTCGGCCGCCAGGCCGATCCGCGCCACCCTGGCGAGCGTCTTGGTGCCGGTGAAGTTCAGGCCGAGCGCCGCCAGCAGCAACAACACGGTCAGGCCCAGGGTGGCCCCGCGCGTCAGTTCAATGTTGAACAGGCTGGCAAGGAACCCGCTGCCGAACTGAGCCACGGCAGTGATGGTGACAATCATGGCCCAGATGTACACCCAGGCATACCTCCTCCCCCACAGCCGCCGGGTCCATGGATAGATGCCGCCGTGGATGGGATATTGCGAGACCACCTCCCCGAAGACCAGTGACACCAGCATCTGCCCGGCCCCCACGATGAAAATCCAAAAGAACGAGGGCGGCCCACCTGCCGCCATGGCTACGGCAAACAGCGAATAGACCCCCACCAGCGGCGAGAGGTAAGTGAAGCCCAGGGCAAAGTTGGCCCAGAGCGACATGGAACGATCAAAGGAGTCCTGGTAGCCCAGGACGGCCAGATGCTCGCCGTCGCCCAAGTGCGCGGCGGGTGGAACGGAACGGTTTTTGGGGTTGCTCATGATTGCCTTCCGACGTCGGTGGCGGGAACAAAATGGTGGCAATGCGGGCGCCGGGTGCTTGACGCCGGCTAAGGGCATCAGCTAGCCGATGTAGCTCATGACGTGCTTGATGCGGGTGTAGTCCTCCAGCCCGTACAGGGACAGGTCCTTGCCGTAGCCGGAGTGCTTGAAACCGCCGTGTGGCATTTCTGCCACCAGCGGGACGTGGGTGTTGATCCACACACAGCCAAAGTCCAGGCGCTTGGCGAACTGCATGGCCCGGGTGTGGTCCCTGGTCCAGACTGAGGAAGCAAGGCCGTAGTCCACGTCGTTGGCCATGGCCAACGCCTCGGCGTCCGTGGAGAACTTCTGCACCGTCACCACGGGGCCGAACACCTCGCTTTGGACCAGTTCATCGTCCTGGTTCAGGCCGGAGACCACGGTGGCCTCGTGGAAGTACCCAATGGTGCCCTGGCGCTTGCCGCCCACCTCAATGGTGGCGTGGGCCGGCAGCCGCTGCAGGAATCCGCTGACGCTGTTGAGGTGACCCTCGCTGCTCAACGCCCCGTACAGGATCCCGTCCTCGAGTGGCCCGCCAGTCTTTGCCTGTGTCCGGACTTCCTCGACGAAGGCTGCGACAAATGCATCATGGATGCTTTCATGCACCAGCAGCCTTGTGGCGGCAGTGCAGTCCTGACCGGCGTTGTAAAAGGCCGCCGGGACGATCCCAGCAACCGCGTTGGCGACGTCGACGTCGTCGAACACTATGACCGGCGCCTTGCCACCCAGCTCAAGGTGGACGCGCTTGACGTCGGCCGCCGCGGACCCCGCCACCTCCATGCCGGCGCGGACGGATCCGGTGATGGAAACCATTTCCGCGGCCTTGTCCGAAATCAGCGCCCGCCCGGTTTCCCGGTCACCGAGCACCACATTGAAGGCGCCAGCTGGCAGGAACCCGGCGGCGATCTCGGCGAAGAGCAAAGTGGAGGATGGTGTGGAGTCGGAGGGTTTGAGCACCACCGTGTTGCCCGCAGCCAGGGCCGGGATAACCTTCCACGTCGCCATCATCAGCGGATAATTCCATGGGGCCACCTGGCCGATCACGCCAATCGGCTCCCGGCGGATCGAGGAGGAGTGGTCCGTCAGGTATTCGGCCGTAGCCCGTCCCTCGAGGGTCCGTGCCGCGCCGGCAAAGAAGCGGATTTGGTCCACCAGGACCTCGATTTCGTCGGCAACAATTCCCGCCCGCGGCTTACCCGTGTCGGCGCATTCCAAGTCGGCCAGTTCCTCCGCCCGTACCTCCACGGCATCTGCAATCTTCAGCAGGGCCCGCTGGCGCTCGGCGGGGGTGGTTTCGCCCCAGACGTCGAACGCCGCGGAGGCTGCCGCATAGGCTGCGGCAACATCTGCTTGAGTAGAAATGGGCGTGGTGGCGATGACGGCCTCGGTGGCCGGATTGAGTATCTCCATTCGTGCCGTGGCCGTGGAATCGACGAATCCGCCGTTGACGAAGTTGTGTAATTCGCGCACGCTCATGGAATATTCCCTTCAAAGAAAATGCAGGGCAAGCGTGCACTGGATGCACCGCGCCCTGTGACGCAATTCACGTTCTGAGGGAACTGTACACCCAATTCATCCTAAATAGAATGTTTGATTTTCAGGGACGTGTTTCCACCACCACCGCCAGGGACGTTCCAGGGCAGTCGAACCGTTTCAGGGCCTTCCCGCCATCCCCCGTGGACAACAGCGAACCCACCTGCAGCGACGGCATCATGGATATGACAACGCGGCCGGACTGGCTCACCAGGGCCGCCGGCCCTCCCACCGCCCGCAGCAAGGGCAGCACGTCACGCTCCAGACGCAACACCTGCACGTCAGCTCCCACCACACCCACCATGGCGCCAACGCTCATAACGGGTGCTGTGATGGTCAGCAGATAGTCCAAGGTGCACAGGTGGTCCACATAGGGGCCGGTGATGTGCCGCGCACCCGTGGCCTCGGGAACCCTGTACCACTCGAGCGCACGAAAATCGCGCAAATAGTCCGCGTACTCCCGCGACGGCAGGTCCAGCCTGGTGGGCGCGGACGTGGTACCGAGCATGGGATTGTCCTTTAGGGGTCCCAGCCACCAGGCGAAGTGCAACCCGCTCTCCTCGCTGACCACGCCTTGGGCGGCGATAAAACCAGCGCCGATGAGTAGGGGCTGGCTTTCGGTCAGTGCCGGCTCCACCAGACCATAGGTCAACTGGTCCACGTCGACTCCGGCCGCCAGTCCTTCTTCCAAAGCCAACTTCCACAACTGCAGGGTGCCAAAGACCCCGTCCAGAATTTTCCCGATGGCCTGGGCGCACTTTGCGCCGGGAGCCGGCCGGCCGTATTCAGTTGATCGCGACATGGCTTTCTTCTTCCCGCTCGAGCTTTTCCTTGGCCGCCAGCAGCCAATTGGTCAGTTCACCAATTTGCCGGTTCACCGCGGCACGTGCGGCAAGCGAGTCACGGCTGCCAATGGCATCGGCAATGCCCGCTCCGAGGTCAAATACCCTGACCCGCACCGGCGCGTCCGCCATGGCCAGCCACAGGATCGGGCCAAATTCCGACTGCAACCTGATTTGTTCCCGCACCAGACGCGGGGACTGGCTGAGGACCGCCAATTCCAGATGGAAGCCGCCCATGGTGCGTCCACCGGCCAGGGCCGGTGTGCCGGCGTCGTCTTCGCCACTGCCGGGGATCCTGGAGTCGTCGAGCCAGCTGCGGAGTCGGGCGATTTCTTCCTCCGTGGCCACGTTTGCTGCACGCTCGGCGCACGCCGCGGTCAGGGCGGACAAGTAAACGCCGAAATCGGCAATCTCCACGCGTGCAAGACCCCTGATCCGGGCGCGCAGCAAGGCGTCCGCGGTGCGGCGCGGAGCCAACACAAAGCTGCCGCCCTCCCGCCCGCGGCGTGTTTCCACCAACCCCTCGTCCCGGAGGACACCGAGCCCGTCCCGGGCCGTAACCAGCGCCACTCCGAATCGTTTGGCAAGTTCGGCCTCACTCGGCAGCCTATCCCCCGGGGCCAGGACCCCCAGTAGAATCGCGTCCATGAGTCGTTGCGCCACCTGCTCGACGCGCCCGCCGCTGGCGAGGGGCGCGAATACTGCAACCTTCGCGCCGCTGGCGCCGGGCTCCGCATGGACTTGCCCTGTCATTCCGCAGCGTCCTGGGAACCGGGAACCGAACAGAATCCGGTCAATGTCATAACCCTCATGCGCCCACTTTATCGGCAGGCACCGGCGGGGCCACGCCCGCAGTGGCCATTCCCTCGGAAAATTCTGCTGACGACGCTTGGCCAAGCCATGTGCCCGTCGCCTTCGATCACGATTGCCGGGAGGGCATCTGCGGCATGTGCTCCCTGGCCATTGACGGCGTTGCCCATG
>NZ_QJVD01000037.1 GCF_003219815.1 Arthrobacter livingstonensis | reverse complement strand
TCGCCGCGGACGGTGTGGATGTCGGAGTGGCAGATGCCGGCGAACTTGATGTCGATCAATACGTCGTGGGGACCGACGTCCCGGCGTTCAATGGTGGTGGGAATGGGCGCGCCGGTGGCGGAGGGTGCGGCATAGGCGTTGACAGTCAACATGGGGGATCTCCTGTGGTTGATTGGAGGGGGTTGATTGCGGAGGGAGGTGCACAGCAGATCTCCATTCCCGTACGTACTTCTTGCGACTCAGGGGGTCCGGTACGGGAAGGTCTCAGTGCGAATTTCCATCACCACCACGTTACGTCAATAGGACAGTGCGGAGGGAGGGTCTGAAAGGGCCTGTCAGCGAGGTCACATATCGCGGGACGCGGCCATTCAGGGCAGCAACTCGTCCAGAACCTTCCGTACCCGCCGTGCCCGGGTGTCGTCGCTCTTGGCGCTTTCAACTGCTTGGGCGTGTGCGCGCTGCTTACTGTAGGAGAGCGTAGACCAGACCTTGGCAGCCTGCGCGTCAACGATAAATGCCTCCGCCAGCGCTGCGGGAATGTCGACAGTGCGCGGTGCATTATCAACTTCGAGGACCACCTCGATCTCATCACCTGCGCCCTTGCCCGTGGCGGTTCTCGTCTCGGCATTGAACGAGATCAGGCACTGGCCACCCATCGATGCGATGGTGTTTCGGAACGAGTAACCGCCATCAACGGTGACGACGACGGGCACGCGTTTGCCGCGGTCGAAGCCACGCACGATGTCCCCGGGCACCACGATGCCCACGTTGTTGCCGCCCGCGGCCCACAGTGTTGTTCGAAAGCTGACCACGGTTACTCCGTTCGTGGATGCCGACCGTGCGGTCACGCCGTTCGATCAGCAGGTGTTGCCTTAGGAGGTGGGAAGGTGCGGCAAACACCAACGGATGCACCCAAAAGCGATGCTAACACTGCCGGTCATGAGGCACCACGCGCGGCTCGGGCAGAGGGACGAAGAAACTTGGAGCCAGCGCCGGTGGAGGCAGCTAGAGTTGCCCGCATGACCAACCCACAGATTACCCTCGGGGCCATCAATATGGAGGCGGAGGACCCCACCGGCCTCGCCACGTTCTGGACAGGGGTCACAGGTGCTGAGCAGTCAGTCAATGGGGAGAGCGTCTACCTGCCGCCGAACGGGCCGGGCGGCTTTGGAATGTTTTTCCAGCGGGGGACCGTTCCCCGGTCCGAGCACCAGGTGTCCCACTTGGATCTCACCGTCCCCTGGGGATCCCGGAAGGCGGAGGGGGAACGCATCATCGGGCTGGGCGCCACTTTTGGATGGGAAGTTTTGGAAGAGTTTGCACATGTCCAGTGGACCACCCTGGCCGATCCAGAAAGGAACCTCTTCTGCGTTGCCGAACACCCTCCGGCGGATCAACAGGGCGCATAGGCTCCGGGCGGTATTTTGCAGCTCGCCGAATTTCGATCAGCTCAGGCGCGCAGGCTGGTGAGCAGCCCGTCGATAAAGATGTTGACCATGCGCTGCACCCGGCTGGAATCGCCCGAGCTGGACGCCGGGATGCAAAGGTTGGCGACAGCGCCGAGAATGTCCAGGGGCTCCACGTCGCTGCGGGCCGCGCCAGGCTGGTGGGGATTTTCCTTTTGGGCATTTATCAAAAGTTCCGCCAGTACCGGGCCGAGCCGTTCATGGAAGTACACGGGCAGGGCATTGAAGGCCGGGTTGCCGGAGTGCAAGGCTGCGGCGAGGCCGTGCTTGGTGGCCACGAACTCCGTGTAGCGCAACAGCCACAGCCGCAACGCCTCCTCGGGCCCGTGGGCCTCGGTGAGCACAGCGCCGTCGGAAGCACACGCGTCGATCTCGCGACGGAATACGGCGGAGATCAGGTCCGACCGCTGTGGGAAATGCCGGTATAGCGTGGCCGTCCCCACGCCTGCCCGCGCGGCGATGGCCCGGACGTTGACATCGACGCCCTGAAGGGAGAATTCCTCCTTCGCAGCCGCGAGGAGCAACTCCACGTTTCGCTGCGCATCTGCACGGGCCACCAGGAAACTCCTTGCTAAACGGGACAGTGTCCCATATTGTAGTGGTATAGCGGGACGTTGTCCCGTTTAATCATCATACGGCACCCAACGCGTGCCGGAAGGAGACCCCCATGGAATACCGCACTCTTGGCCGCACCGGCATCAAGGTCAGCCCCTACGCGCTCGGCGCAATGATGTTCGGTGCCGCCGGCAACCCCGACCACGACGACTCGATCCGCATCATCCACAAAGCTCTGGACGCCGGCATCAACTTCATTGACACCGCCGACGTGTACTCGAATGGTGAGTCGGAGGAAATTGTCGGCAAGGCGCTGGAAGGCCGCCGCGAGGACGTGGTGCTGGCCACGAAGCTCGGCCGGCCCATGGGGGCGGACCCCAACAGGCAGGGCAACTCGCGGCGCTGGATTATGAAAGCGGTGGAGGACTCGCTGCGCCGGCTGAAGACCGATTACATCGACCTCTACCAGATCCACCGCCCCGACCCCGCCACCGACATCGAAGAAACCCTGTCAGCGCTTTCCGAGCTGGTCCGCAGCGGCAAGGTCCGGGCGGTGGGCAGTTCATCCATGCCCGCGTCGGACATGGTGGAGGCCCAATGGGTGTCCGAGCGCCGCAGCCTGGAACGCTTCCGGACCGAGCAGCCGAACTACTCAATTCTCAACCGCGGCATCGAGAACGAGGTTTTGCCCGTCGCCGAACGCTTTGGCATGGGAGTGCTCGTCTGGAGCCCCTTGGCGCAAGGCCTCCTGACCGGCCGCGTGCGGAAAGGCCAGTCCAACGACCTTCGCCGCACCAGCAGGTTCCGCCACCTGAGCGACGAACGCCGCATCGACACGGTGGAGCGGATCATCCCGATCGCCGAAGACGCAGGGATGAAGCTGACGCATTTGGCCATGGCCTTTGTCATCGCACATCCCGGGGTCACCTCCGCGATCGCCGGCCCGCGCACGATGGAACAGCTCGATGACCTCCTGGCCGGCTCGGAGGTGTCCCTTTCCGATGAGATCCTGGACCGGATCGATGCCGTGGTGGCGCCCGGAACTGACGTTGGCGCGTTGGACATGGCGTACAAGGCACCCGCCATCCTCAGTGCTCCGCTTCGGCGGCGCCCCCTGAGCGGTCGTTCCGCCGCCTGAACCCGCCGGTAAATGTTCGACGGCGGCCAATCTGTTGGCGGTTCCACGTGCCGGGGATGCGGATTTGGACTCTTGAGGTTGATAAATCGGGATCAATTCGCCGTTTCGACATCCCCGGCCGGTTTGGCGCGCCGCCGCCGAGCCCCGGCTTAGCTCCACGTCCCAAGCGGCCAAGTTGACCCTGCCCCAGGGGGCAGGGTTTATGTTGTGGGGAGGAGGAAAGAATGCAAATAGGCGAGTTGGCCGCGCGTGCTGAAGTGTCCATCAAGGCCGTGCGCTATTACGAGCAGCTGGGCCTGGTCCGGCCGGGGCGCCTGCCCAACGGCTACCGCGACTACTCGGACCACGAGCTGCGCGTCATCAGTGAAATTCGTGCCCTGGCTGGTTTCGGGATCAATCCCGCCCGCGCCGCGCCGTTCATTGAATGCCTGGAGGCCGGCCACCGGCATAGTGACGAATGCCCGGCGTCCCTCGCGGCGTATCGGGACAGCATTGCCGAGCTGGACAGCACCATTGCATCCCTTGCCTCCCGGCGCGAACTCCTGGCCGCACGTCTGGAACAGGGCGCGTCCCGAACGTTTGGAACGGAACCCACCACCATGATCGACTACTCCCAGGCCCTGCCCGATGATTTGCCGGTCCCCGAGGACGACGGCGCCGCGGGCCATCTGCCGGGCCTCGCCATGCCCGCGCTGACACTGGAGGCCACGGACGGCAGGCGGGTCGACCTCGCCGGGCTCGGCTCCGGCCGGACCATCATCTACCTCTACCCGCTGACCGGCGTCCCCGGCACGGACCTGCCGGACGGGTGGGACGCCATTCCCGGGGCCCGCGGCTGCTCCACGGAAGCGTGCGACTTCCGCGACCACTTCACCTTGCTCCGCGAGGCCGGGGTTGCCAACGTGTTCGGGTTCTCCAGCCAGGACGCCGACTACCAGCGCGAGGTGGCCACCCGGCTCAGCCTCCCCTTCACCATGCTGTCCGACGCCGATTTCGCCCTCGCAGCCGCCCTGAACCTCCCCACCTTTGCGGCACCGGGCCACCCCCGCCTCTACACGCGCCTGACACTGGTGGTGAAGGACGGCGTCATTGAGCATGTCTTCTATCCGATCTTCCCGCCCAACATGCACGCGCAACAGGTGCTGGACTGGCTGCGGGCGTGAGCAAGTCCGTGGCCGGGGACCGCGGCGCGGAAACGGCTCGGCGGGCCCGGGAGGGAATCAGACGCGGCGCAACCGCGTTGCCCCTGACAAGCGACCACCAGCAGAAAGAGGCACCCTCCCATGACGTCAGCACTCTTTGAACCGCTCACACTCCGCGGGTTGACTGTCCGCAACCGTCTCTGGGTCACGCCCATGTGCCAGTATTCCGCGGAACTGCAGGACGGGATGCCCACCGACTGGCACCTGGTCCATCTTGGCTCCTTCGCCAGGGGAGGTGCCGGAGCCGTGTTCACCGAGGCCACCGCGGTGCTTCCAGAGGGCCGGATCTCCCCGCAGGACCTCGGCCTCTGGAACGATGCCCAGGGTGACGAGTTCGCCCGAATTGTCCGCTTCATCCACTCCCAAGGCGCCGCGGCGGGCATCCAGCTGGCCCATGCAGGGCGCAAGGGGTCCACGTTCCGGACGTGGGACGAACGCCGCGGCAGCGTTCCCGCGGACGACGGCGGCTGGCCCACCGTCGCCCCGAGCGCCATCGCCTTCTCCGGCTACGCGGAGCCCGCGGCGCTCACCGCGGCCGGGATCGGCGAGGTTACGGGGGCGTTTGCCGCGGCCGCCACGCGGGCCATCGCGGCAGGCTTCGACCTCCTCGAAATCCACGCCGCCCACGGCTACCTCCTCCACCAGTTCCTCTCACCGCTGAGCAACACCCGCACCGACGACTACGGCGGATCCCTCGCCAACCGGGCCCGTGCGCTCTTGGAAACCATCGACGCCGTCCGGGCAGCTGTGGACGACGGCGTCCCACTGGTGGTTCGCTTCTCCGCCACCGACTGGGCCAACGGCGGCTGGACCCTTGAGGACACCCAGACCGTGGCGCGGTGGGCGTCCGAGCGCGGCGCGGACCTCGCGGACATCTCCTCCGGCGGCATTGTCCCCGCGGCCCACATCCCGGTCGGCCCCGGCTATCAGGTTCCGTTCGCCACCGCTGTCCGCACGGCGGCAGGGATCCCGACGGCCGCCGTCGGGCTGATCGACGAGCCCCACCAGGCCGAGCAGATCGTGGCCACAGGGCTGGCCGATGTCGTCATGGTGGGGCGCGAACTCCTCCGCGACCCCAACTTCGCGCTGCGCGCCGCAGCCTCGCTGGGGGTCTCGGTTGACTATGCGCCGAAGCAGTATCACCGGGCGCCGGTTGAAGGTTCGACGGCGTAGCCGGCATGCGCTCCAGCCCGGGTGGCGCTGGCCTTGGCGCGCAGCGGACTGCAGCCAGAGGTCGGACTGCGCCCAGAGGGTGATCGTTCCGCCGATGAGGGTGTTGATGCACCCGCCCTCGTCTCTCGCCCGAAACTCCGCCAGAGTACGGAAAAGGTCGTTCCCATCACCGGGAGGCCGTACTTTCAGTGGCCAGCCACCCTCGTCAGGGCACCGCAGCTGTGCTTTCGAGCCACTGCGGTGCCCTTGTCATCGCCGAGAACAGTCTTATCGGCACCGTGGATGTCGTGATCGACCCGGCAGGACGGCATTGGCATCCCCGATCAATCCGGGTCCCGAACCTCCACGTCCCCAAGCTGAGAAAACCGGATACGGACCTGAACCCGTCGGCCAGGACGAAACGCAGGCTCCCCACCTGGGAATGGGCAGACATGAACGCCTATGCCGACGCCAAGACCGACGTGACCGAAGGAATCATTTCCCGAGCACCTGCCCCCTGCAAGCTGAACAGCCATGACCATACTCCGTTGTCCGCCAAGGATCAGGCCGGTCCGTGCTGGTTAGGGACGCAATTCGCAGAGCACGATATCGCGCCATTGCCCGGCCCGAGGGCCGGGCGCCATCTGGGCGATGCGTTCGCGGTGGCACACACGCGGGACTTCTGCTTTGTCATGGAGGGCCAGGCTGGGCAGGGTCTCGGGGAAGAAACAGGTTTGGATCGTCCAGTATCCGCAGGTACGCGCGCTCGGCCAATTCGCGCAGCATCGACATCCCGACGCCTCGGCCAGCGGCTTCGGGACCGACGCAGACGTAGTGCTCAACGGCTCCCCGGTAGACCTCCCTGGATGACGTGGCGGTGGCAGCCGCCCAACCCTGCACCCGGCCCCGTTCATCGGTGGCTGCAATGCGTAGCGCAGGGATCCTGGAGGCTGAGAAATCCTCCATGGGCGGGGCGTCGGCGAACGTTGCGTTGCCACCGGCGGTCCCTCCAGCCTGGATCCGTTCCACGGCGGCCCAGTCGGCAGCCAGCATGTTGCGTATGTCGGCACTCACAGTGCCAGGATGCCCGCTGACGCAGCTTCCAAGGCGCCGGGGACCAAGGAGTAGTACGCCCAGGTGCCGCGCTTCTCCCGCTTCAGGAGTCCGGCGTCGACCAGGATCTTAAGGTGGTGGGAGACGGTGGGCTGGCCCAAGTCCAGCGGTTCGGTCAGATCGCACACGCAGGCCTCGCCACTTTCGCCGGCCTTGACGATGGAGAGCAGGCGCAGCCTGCTGGGGTCGGAGAGTGCCTTGAGGACTCGCGCAGCAACCTGGGCATCCGCCGCGCCGAGGGCCGGGTGTTGTGTTGGTGCACAACACGCCTCCGTGGCGTTGATCTCAAGGGTTTGCACGGTGTTCATCCACCCATTATGCCCATAGATTGACAATTGTCGATATAGCGGTCAATACTTCTTGCATTGACAATCATCAATCTTACGCAGAACCTGCGAGGAGCCTTGTGAGTACGAAGACCACCACCCCTCCCGTTGGGCAGGCCGTCGTCGTCGGCAAACTCTCCACCCTGGATCGGTTCCTGCCGGTGTGGATCATCGCCGCCATGGCTGTGGGCCTCCTGCTGGGCAGGTTCGTCCCCGGCCTGAACACCGCCCTGGACGCAGTAAAGATCGGCTCAGTCTCCCTGCCGATCGCCGTGGGCCTGTTGGTGATGATGTATCCGGTGTTGGCGAAGGTCCGCTACAACGAAACCGGCAAAGTCCTTGCCGACCGTAAGTTGCTCATCACCTCGTTGATCATTAATTGGGTGGCGGCTCCGGCGTTCATGTTTGCACTGGCTTGGATCTTCGTTCCCGACCTGCCCGAATACCGCACAGGGCTGATCATTGTTGGCCTGGCGCGCTGCATCGCCATGGTCATGATCTGGAATGACCTGGCCTGCGGGGACCGTGAAGCCGCCGCGGTGCTGGTCTTCATCAACTCCGTCTTCCAGGTTGTTGCCTTCGGTGCCCTGGGCTGGTTCTACCTCCAGGTGCTCCCCGGTTGGTTGGGACTTCCGATCACCAGTGCTGACTTCTCGATCTGGTCCATCACCGTCTCCGTGCTCGTGTTTCTCGGGATTCCGCTGCTGGCAGGTTTCCTGACCCGCACCATCGGGGAAAAGGCCATGGGCCGCAACTGGTACGAGGGAAAGTTCCTGCCCAGGCTGGGCCCGTGGGCGCTCTATGGGCTGCTCTTCACCATCGCCCTGCTTTTTGCTTTGCAGGGGGACACGATCACCTCGCGTCCGCTGGACGTGGTCCGGATCGCCCTGCCCCTGCTCGTCTACTTCGTGGTCGTCTTCGGTGCCGGCATGGTCATCGGCCGCGCCCTGCAGCTTGGCTACGCCAGGACCACCACCCTGGCCTTTACGGCGTCGGGGAACAACTTTGAACTGGCCATCGCCGTGGCGATCAGCACCTTCGGCGTCACCTCCGGCCAGGCCCTGGCCGGCGTCGTCGGTCCCCTGATCGAGGTTCCCGTCCTTATCGCCCTGGTCCATGCCGCCCTCTGGGGACGTAAACGGTTCTTTGCCAACTAACCAATGTCAGTTCGCGCCAACATCCCACGACTTCCCTTGAGGAGCATGAATTCATGAGCACCACCGCCAAGAAGCCTTCCGTCCTGTTTGTCTGCGTGCACAATGCCGGCCGTTCCCAGATGGCCGCCGCTTACCTCACCGCCCTTTCCGACGGCGCGATCGAGGTCCGCTCCGCCGGCTCCGAACCTGCCGAATCGGTCAACCAGGCCGCGGTGGCCGCCATGGCCGAGGAGGGCATCGATCTGTCCACAGAGATCCCCAAGGTCCTGACCACAGACGCAGTGCGGGAGTCCGACGTCGTCATCACCATGGGCTGCGGTGACACCTGCCCGATCTTCCCCGGCAAGCGCTACGAGGACTGGGAACTCGAAGACCCCGCCGGGCAGGGCTTGGACGCCGTGCGTCCCATCCGGGACGACATCAGGTCCCGCGTCCAGGGGCTCATCGCCGGACTCCAGCTGGCGAAGGACCCGGCGATGACTGAACAACTCATCATCGTCGGCTCCGACCCGGCTCAATGACTTGCCGGTAGCCATCATCGGGGCCGCAAGGAAACGGAGGGGAGTGCCAACATCACCCAAAGCAAGGTCAAATCATGTGCCGTTGCCGAAAACGTGGGAGTTCGCGGTGCTGGAACTGGGCAGCAAGGTAGCGTGAGGCATCTCCCGCCAAGCGGCCCCGTGGCATGAGCGGGTGGGCTCACGCCTACCCGGGTCGACTGGTTTCGTGGGTTTAGCGCCAGAATTCTGTGAGTTGCCCGGCAAGGGCGGTGCCTTGGTCGTAGCCGGCCCGGGCCCCGGCCGGACGCGTCGACAGATCCATCATGTTACTGCCGAATGCGTTGAGGGAGTTGCTGTCCGGCAAGATGGTTTCGACTCTGCTGCCGCGGGCGCGTAGCTCGTCGACCTGCGTCGCGAGCTGCATGCCCCAGTCAAGCGGGTGCCGTGTTCTGCCGCCAAGTGGTGAGAGCACCAGCACACGCCCGTATCCGACTGCCAGGTCGGCATTCTCGCTGGATCGCCGGTAGCCGCCGTCGATGTATCGGTTGTCCCCGATTCTGTAGGCAGGGCCGCTGGCACAACTGGCAGCGACGGCGTCAGCCAGGTCGACTCCGCTGTGGCGGTCGAACACGACTGGTCCACCGGTATGGGCATCGACCGCAGTGATGAGCAACGGTCGTTCCGGCCACTGCTGGCTGGGCAGCCGGCCGGCGACGACAGCGCGCCACTGTGTTTGCCCGGAACCGTCCGACGCCGCATCCAGGCCGAGCGCCGCCGCCCCCATTCTGCGGCGCATGTCGGCCGGATCGTGGGCGGCGGCGATGATCTTGCCCGTTCTGTCCATATGGTTCACCGCCGGCCGGATGGGAACGCGTCCACGGTCGGATCCGAGCTGACCAGTCAGTGGCTGGGGCACAGCGGCGAGGATGTCGGCAAGCAGTTGGGTCGGACTCGCGCCCGATATCTGGGCCGCGGCCGTCGATCCGGCCGACGTCCCGATGACCAGATCGGCCCCGATCACATCCAAACCGGCATCAAAGAGGCCGGTGATGACGCCGATCAACCAGGCATTGCCTGCCGATCCGCCACCACCGAGGACCAACGCTCGCTCACGCGCGGCGCGCACCCGCTGTGTGGCGTCGACCTGCGACTGAGCCTGCTCGGACCTCGGCCGGTCGGAGGTCGTCGTCGAGGTGAAGTGCAGGGTTGAAAAAGGGCTTGTGTTCATGGGAGTCGCCTTTCGCGAATTGCCTTCTCGGGCGCTCCCGGCGGCGACTATCTCAGTCGCGCGATCGCGGACCGCAGGGAGCGCCCACTATGGATACTGCGTTCATGGGTCTCACCTCCTGCCGGTTGATCACGATTACCGGAAAGTTATCACGCCGGCGATGCGGTGCGCAACATGCATCCTGCCGGTTACCGCGACGCCGTCGAACGCTACACCCTCATCCGTGATGGGCGCTTGAACACAGCGGCAGGAAAGTACCCGGCAGGCGAATTCAATGGCGTGGAGGACATCCCAGAATCGGGTGACCGGAGGGTTGGATCACGTCGGGCCACGCGACCCTGCCGCTGTGGGAGGAATCGATTTTCCGCGGACAATCCGAGGCGGAATCAGGCGGCGTCTTGGATGCTTCGCGGCAGCTCTCATGAGTGCAGGGATCTTGGCAGTCGCTCATGGAACGTCTCACGGGCCTTGAACGGTCCTTCTTACAAACTCAGTCTCCCAGCGCTTTCACGCAAGCGTTGAGACCGTGAGTGAGCGAGATGAGCTCGGACGGGCTAAGTCCCGAAAGCATCCGTCGTTCGACTCCGTCCACTTCAGCCTGTGCGGCGGCGAGGAGATCAACACCCGCCGCCGTGAGTGCGGTCGGTAACGCGCGACCGGACGCGGGGCGGGCGGGCCGTTCGACCAATTCACGTTCGAGCAATTGCTGCAGCATCGAGTTCATGGACTGGCGCGTCATGAACGTGGCGCGGGCCAGCCCCGCGGCGGAGATACCCGGCTCGCGAAGTAGGTGGTGAAGACACGAGTACTGGGAAACAGTGAGGGCGTACGGGTGCAGCGCCTCCTCCATGCGAAGGCGGAGCAATGATTGTGCCTGCTTCACCACGTATCCGACCTGTTGTTCTTGGTTGCTCATGTAAGAATTCTGACATAGTATTTGATGTAAGGAAACTGACATATAAGGAGAATCACCATGGCCGTCACTGGTCCCGACTTCATTGCCCTGCAGGTACGCGACCTCGAGAGGGCTGCAGCCTTCTACGAGAACACCGTCGGTCTGACCCGGGCACCATTCTCGCCTCCGCACGCTGTCGTCTTCGACACCCAGCCGACCTTCGCGGTGCGCGACCCCGAACCGGGAGTGGATCTCGGATCCGGTCAGCTGGGGCTCGGCGTCGCGCTCTGGCTGCATGATCCTGAGGCCGTCGCCCTGCACCACGCTGTCGCGGATGCTGGTGCGACCATCCTTCGGGAACCCTTTGAGGGCCCGTTCGGAATGACATTCGTGTTTCAGGATCCCGACGGGTACGCAGTCACTGTTCACGATCGCGCCACACGCAGCTAACCCCGGGCCAACCGGAGCAGCACCAAGGGCGAAGGTTCCGCTTGACGCACATGCCCGCCTGCTGCCGGACCTCCCTCACTCCCGCAAGGAAACCTTGAGCGGTCACTAATGCTGACAAACCATGGGATTGATGACGAGCCTTGCCTGAATGCGACCGTCGGTGTCGGCGACTTGTTCGGCATTTTGAGTGGTGGATCTACCTCTATCGTTTCGCAAACACTACGGTCAACCATCGAGCGGTCGTGAGAGGATTGACAGTATGGGAATAAAGCGGCTTGCGACTATCTTTACCGTTTTGGTCTGCACCTTTGCCGGGTATAACTTTGGCAAATATCTGGAACCATTCACTGGGCTTCTTTTTACTGCCGCACTTGCTTTCGTTGGAGTTGTCGTAATCAACGGGTGGGCCACAAAAGGAAAAATAGGTCAGCCCTGACACCTGTGTCACCGTCCTCATCGCGGGCAGCGCCGACGTGCGACTTGGGCCGTTTGTAGGCCAGAAGTCCTCTCGGTAACCGGCATGGGAGCAAGCGGAACATCGGTTGGCGCTAATTTGATCACCCCTCCCGCGACACCTGAATCCGAGCCGAACCACGTGCGCCAACCATCGAGTGCACCTGGGCCACAGGTGCCAGGGGAAGGCTTCCGCCGGTGACGGGCATGAAATTGGACGCGGACCCGATGGCGATGAATAAGCGAATCGGTCTGCATGAGCCTTCGCACAAAATTACAAAATCAACAAAATCCGTGGCTCAGCCGAACCTCAAATTAGACGGGTGGATACTGACTAACCATGCGACGACCTGGCCGCGCTGGCATCCTGCGCGCAGTTGGTTTCCCTCCGATTCGGGTGTTTTCAGGGCGTCCTCCTGCCGCCCGTGAGGAAATTATGCCTGCGCCTTGCCGGCCGGGGGGCCAGCGGCCCCGGGAGGCTCGACGGCCGCCGCGGGCGCGTCGGGTGGCGTTGCCGCGAGGGCGTCCCGTCCGGTCCAGACTTTAATGATCGACCAGCCGACGGCGGTGAGCGGCACGGCCAGCAGGGCTCCGACCAGCCCTGCCAGGGTGGTCCCGGCGGCGAGGGCGAGGAGGATGGCCAGGCCGTGGATGCGCAGGACCTTGCCCATCAGCAGCGGCTGGAGGACGTGGTGTTCGAGCTGGTTGGCGCCAACAAGGACAATGACCACCACGAGGGCCGGGACCGGGCCGTTGAAGATCAGGGCCGCCACGACGGCCAGGGTCCCGGCGGCGGTGGCGCCCACGATCGGAATAAATCCGCCGATGAACACGAATACGGCCAGCGGCAGCGCCAGGGGCACGCGCATGATGGCCAGGGCCAGGCCGATGATGAGCGCGTCAGTCAACGCCACCAGCGCGGTGCCGCGCACGTATCCGCCCAGCACGACGGCACCGTGATCCGCCGCTACGTGGGCCTTCGTGCGTTGGGCTGCGGGGAGGAAACCGAAGAGGAAGTTGCGGATCTTTTCCCCGTCCTTGAGAAAGAAGAACAAGATGACGGCCATCAAAATCGCTCCGACGACTACCTCAGCGGCAACGCGGAGCCCGGTCAGGGCTTCGTTTCCAAAAGTGGCGCTGAGGATGAATTTTTGTATGGCGTCACGGATGGAACTGATTTGGGCGTCCGTGACCGGGTAGGGGCCTTGGACGAGCAGTCCGTGCAGCCGGTCGATGCCGATGTCTGCTTGGGCCGCCAGGTCTTTTGACTGGGACCGGATCAGAAAGACAATACCGGTGATCACGCCGCCGAAGACGGCCAGGATCGCCACGAATGATGTCAGCACCGCCACGGCCCGGGGCCAACGGTGTCTGCTCAGCCAATGGACCATGGGGCTGATCGCCGCGGCAAGGATCAGTGAAAGGAGGATCGGAGTGAAGACGAGGGGGACCCGCGTGAGAGCCCAGATGACCACCGCGACAAGGGTCAGGACCAACAACGCCTGGCCCGATCGAATCGCTGACCGGCCAAGTGCGTCACCCCAGATCGCGGGCAGTCCCTGTGCGAATCTCACGCCACGGGTATTTACCGGAGTCACCGGAAGCAGCGGCTCTGCGGGCCCGTTGGTTTCAATTTGCGCCATGGAGGCAATTCTCGCACCGTGCAGGGCCGGATGGTGGCGCAGTTGCTCTGTTCCGCGGCGAGAAGTTTCTCATACGTGGCCCCGTCCAGTTCGACACCGGCAGCGCCGAGGTTTTGGAACCCGGCCATATTCACGACCCGCGGCCCGGGAGCCTGGTCACACAGTGAAACAACGGTGGCCGAAGTCACCACTCGAGGGGGCTCCGACGGTTGGGCGGGGTGTCCCGACGCCTCGAGAGGGCGGGGTTTCCCTTGACTGCGACGGACCAGGCGCCGAGCGCCAGCGCGCCGGCAATCAAAACGTCAAAGAGGACTTGCGTCGCCCCGGCACCAATTAGCGCATGGAAGACCCCGATGACTACAAAAGTAGCTGCCACTGCGGCCACGCAAAGGGAAAGTCTCAATGCCCAGCGGGGTATGTTCCGAAGTTCTTTCACGGTCGCCAACTCCTCGAGACCAGCGTAAATGGTGCACTGATTAACACCTTACACTCGTCCGTTTTCGTCCAACCGCCGGGTGTGCTTAGTTTGGGCTTCCCAGATTGCGTGAGTCCGCCAGTTCTCTGGTGCCCCGATGTCGTTGATGGCCGGTCCCGGAAGGTTGGGGAACGCGAAAAGGAGGGTGTATGCCTTGTTCGTCCGGTCTCTGTTGTCTCTGAGACTGTCAAGGAGGAACGCGCAGAGGTACAGGACCGAGTAGATGCGGGATTTTGGCGTTCCGGTCAGTTCATGGAGTGGATCAAGAACGGGTGACATTCGCGTTGGTATTCGCTGGAGCCGGAAGGTCACTGGTTGGTTCCAGGGACATGCATGGTGGGCGCACACGTTGTGGATGTGATTGAGGACTTTGATCCAGTTGACGAGGAAACTGCCCCGGGTGATTCCGAAGGTCCGGGAGATTTCACTTTGCTGGGCTTTGGTCAGAAACTGCCTGAAGAAGGTCGAGGGCATCCCGGCGTCAAGCAGTTCAACGGCGACCCATACACGGGGTTTGAGTTCCCAGCGGGACCTGTACAGCCGCAGAATGTCATCGTGGGTGCTTGCAAGCTTTTCTTCGTAACGGCTCACCCACCAGTGATGGGCTGTCATTATCCCTTGCGGGTCTGAACGGGTGCCAAACAGCAGGCCGTGTCCAAGTGGGTCGCGTTCAAGTGCGCGAAAGGATCCTGGGCGCCGATGCAGTGAGCCGTCCGAACACGCAGGGCGACTTCGATCTGTTCCAACGCCTCCAGCAGGAGGAGGCGGAGTTGCTGGTCAAACGTCCACTACGCGTGGGCGTCATCGAACGTCGATCCTGCTTTCAGCAGATCCGAGCGGACAACGGACCCGTCCGCGTCAACGTGGTGAATTTTGCGGAAGGGATAACAGTAGGCGGCCAATCGGTAGAAACCAATATTCCGCAGACCTCGCAGGGCATCGTCGTGGCGGGGGACGAGCATGCCTCGTGAGAGGAGGATTTCCAGCTGTTGCTCGTAGGTGCGGTGCGGCTTCGGTTCCAGGATGGCCCCTTCGAGTTAAAGAAAGCCAGCCCTTGCCGATGGCAGAGGGGCTGGGGCTTAATACATCCAGCCTATCGTAGACCGTGCGTAGCGGCGGCGACGGGTCTCATTTGGCGAGCATCTTGACATGAGGCACCACACGGGCCGCTGGTGAACACTCCATGCAGTACAACGCCCGCAAGGAACTCGTCATCAAAGGGATCTACCGTAGGGCGCTCATCGCCATGGGTCTGCTCAAGGCCTAGCGGGAGTTTCCTAGCTAATTGAGGTCAGACTGGTGTTTGTGCTGGTCAGAGGCGCTTTTGAGTGGTTGGGAGTGTATGACCTAATTTTTCTTGGGTGCCCATTTGTTGAGGTTGAAGATCTCGGCAAGTTTGGCGTGGGTGTCGATGTCTTCGGTGAGCATGCGTCGGGCTTTGGGGCGTCCGCCGGTGGAGGGGTAGATCATCACGGTTTCACCGATGCTCGCGAGGCGTTCCAGAAGTTCCCGAACGGAGTGGTGTTCGCCAGCTTTGTCGGCTTCTCGGCGCATGAGGTGGGCGATTTGCAGTGCCAAGACACAGGTGAAGGTGTGGATGCGGATGTTGTGCTCGCTCCAGTGATTCATGGGTGAGAACGAGACGACGTGGGGGTCTTTGAGTTGCCGGAATCCGAACTCGGCATCGGATTGGGAGCGGTAAGCTTCCACGAGATCCGCGACAGGCCAGTTCTCGTGGGAGGTGACCAGAACCCTTTTGCCGAAGACTTCTTCTTCGAGTTCCGCCTTTGCTTCCTCGTTGACGGTGGTGGTGAGCCGGTGGGTGGCCGGGGTGTCACCGGTGATGGTGACCTCCAGGACGCGGCGCAGCCAGGAATCGGCGGTGATGGTCTTGATATGCGCTGCCAGTTCCGTGGTCGTACGCCTTGCCTTGCCACGGGCCAGGGTATCGGCGAGCTCGTCGAGTTTCAGCTGGGCCTTGGCCAGGGTCTGGGCGAACCCGGCGACTTGCTTGGCGTGCAGGGTTGGTGAGTGGATGAGGATCACCCTGCGTTCGGTACCGTAGACGACCCTGCGGGTCTCGGTCGCGCTGAGTCCGCCGAACCGGGCCGCATCCACGGCCTTGCGGTCGGTGGCGGGAATTTTCAGTAGGTCCGGGACGTGGGAGGGCGGCACGGAGCCGACGAAGGCCAGGGCGGTGTCAATGACTTGCGTGAAGTTGGAGGCCGAGTTCTGTCCGGCATCAAAAACCACCGTCACCTCCGGAGAGGCTGAAATTCCGGCAGTCTCGGCGAGCTTCTTGTGTCTGGTGCCCAGCGCATCGATCATGAGCGGGAACTGGGTGACATCGGGCTTATTGCCCGGGTAGGCGTGGGCGAGCAACGGTATGCCGCCGTCGCGGGTGATGACCAGGCCCAGCCCGACCAGGCGCAGGTCGGCCCGCTTCTGCTTCGCCTTGCCACGCTGAGCCATCGGGGCCGCCTCGTTGGCCGAATCAATGTAGGTCGCGAAGTTCGTCATGTCCAGGGCCAGGGCCGAAATGTCGAGGTTGAATTCGGTCACCATTGCCACCGCGATGCGTTCCTCAATCACCGCCAGCTCTGGAAGGGACACGCCGTGCATGGCATCCCAGAAGCGACGGTGGTCCAACACCTTGGCGGGGATCTTCGTGAAGCGGTCCGCCGCCGTGGACTTCCACCAATCAGCGAAACCCAGCTTGGAAGTCGGCGCCACGACCCGGTTCAACGCCGCCAATGCCAGGTACGTCCCCACGGAGGCCCCGGCGTCCTTGCGTCGGGCGCCCAGGACCGAATCGATGATCCCGGCAACATCCAGCCGGCCCAGGATGCCCCAGACCGCGGCACTGTCCCCGAAGCCCAGATGCCGGGTCTTCTCCGGAACGGAGACCGCCTCCTTGGCATCGAGCAGCTTCTCAAGGTCCTTCGCGGAACCCAGATACCGCTCGGAGACCATCTTCGGCTTACCGTCGACCCGCGCCATTTCACGCAGGTACCAGTACACCTTGCCGTTGACCGTTTTCTTATAGAGCGCCATACCATCTACAATACTTTAGGTCATACATATTTCGGTAAAATAATGAAGGCCCCGACACGCCGCAACCTACGCGGTTTTTATTTTGTCGGAGCCTTCAAAAACGAAATAGCTAGGAAACTCCCGCTAGGACGCGCTCCGCACAGTCCGCGGCCCACGTCGCGACGATACGGCGATCGGTCTCGCTTAAAGCCTGCGGGGAAGCCATATCAGCACCTTCTCACACTTCATCCACAAGCCGGTGGCTCCGGTCGATCCTCGCTGAGGGATCCCTTCAGCGGGACATCTTTGAGCGGTCCCGATGAGCGTTCCCTAGCGGGATGGCTTGATAGGGTCTGAATCGTGGGAGTCTCGAGCGACTTCAGCATCCGCTGCCGCAGAGAGTTCACCGTCAGAAATGCTTAACATCAATGAGCTGTCGCGCCTGTCGAAGAAGTGCGTGTCTATTGTCCGGCCATTGACCTTCCAACTGCTAGGAGGCACTTCTTCGTTGTTCGACAGTCTGGTGGGCTGCCCGTACAGATTTGTCAGAATGGCCCAAACAGCGTCGTGACCGAGCCGGGTGACAGAGGTTTTGGCCTCCGGGAACGAGTAGACATGGAAGTGGATGCTCATGAACTTGCCGTTATATGAGCTCCATGAGGCAAAAGAAATACCGGGCACTTCAGTGGATAGTGTATGGGAGGCCGATGGGGATCCTTCCAAGTTTTGGTTCAAGCGTTCCCCAGATTCGACCAGCAGGCGCTCGAAGAGACTCACACGCTCTTTATCGGAGCCGGGCCATGTTCCCTCCACCAATTGCGCCACTAGAGCAGCAATCGCGGATGGATCGGGAATCAGTTCAGTTTGCGGCTCTTTCGTGGGCATACGGTGACACTACCGCGCGACCACGCCGAACGACACCACCGGACATTCAAAAGCCCAACGACAGTTCGCTGAACTGAAGCCTCGGACAAGCCGGTGACAGCCAACAGCAATTTCCACCCTGGGCGACCGCACCGCCACTGTCCCGTAAGCCGTCGGCGAATTCAGGCGGTCGTCGCACCAAGAGAATTCACTGGTTGCGATAGTAGCTGTTCCATGGCTTGCGCGGGGGTCCTGCCGCCCAGGATCCTGCGGGGCCGAGCGTTGAGGTGGTGGTTCACGGCAAGGTTGCCGGACTACGAGAGCTGGAAGATCGAGTCTGCCGCGCCGGGCTGCTTGCAGTCTCGAGGGACGTTTTGGCTAACGGACGGTGCCCAGTGCCGGGAGTAGGAAGATCGGAGGGCCAACTTTTGGCAGCCACAGTCGTAAATCGCCCATGCCAGGGAATACGGTGGATTTCCGCGGATTTCCCGCCCGCGGGTTGAAATACGTGACGAGAAACGGCAACATATTTGGCCCCAACACGCCAGAATCGTGACCAACTTTTCGTTCAAAAACGTGAGTGAAACGTGATTTGGCCCTTCGGCGCCACTGGCCTGCGGACTATAACCGCAGGTCAGAACCGTATGGCGCCCCGGGCCGGACTCGAACCGGCGGCCAAGAGAATCTCACCATCTGGAGGTTAAGGGGTGCGGTTGAGTATCAAAATCCGCGTGTTTGCGGTGCTTTCGTTGTTTCCGAAGGCCGTGGCATGTCGGCATTGCCGCAGTTCTTAGTTGAAAAGGGGGAGTAAAAGGGGAGTGGCTGCTTTTCGTTCCCGATGTTCTTTTGGCCTGCGGTGGCTATTGCCGTGAAAACAGGTTTGCCTGAAATGCCCTTCGGGTAACGTCTGGCGCCAGCTGTTCCCACCATTTTACGCCTCGGGCAGCAGCCAAAGGAGATGCACGGTTCACTGGGATTGACAAGCCGTCGACGGTGCCCTGCTTTCATCGCGGCTCCGCTCCAAATTCCCTTATGGCTGTGGCTTTGCGGTGAGGACTTCCCTCGCCCAGGAGTCGTTTGGGGCGCTGACGACGCCGCGCTTCTCGAGCGTCCTGAGAATGTGAGGGCAACATCCTTGGTGGTGTCAAGCACCTCCATCGCAAATTGTGTTGACGCCTTCTGTTGATTACCGATGGCGCTCTTGGCGTCGTTCATCATCTTGTACGTCAGAACACGCGCTACCTCAGGCGAAGCCAACTGCACGGGTGGCAGGGGTGGCGGAACCACAACCTCCGGCACGATCGCGGGCATCTTCGCAGCCATAATGATGGACTTACATACGAGACACGGTGAGCCGGTAAAGGTGACAGTGACCGTCCGGATGGATTGTCAGCCTGCATGGGTGAGTGAGTGCTTCCGTGCGGTGCTCGATGGCGTCGCAGGCGTTGCGAATGAATTCGCGCACGGCGCCCTGGGTCTGGGGGAGGTTCTTCGCGCCTGCGTCGAGGTGTCCGGGCCACAGGGGAGCGACTTCACCGTCGGCGCCAATGTAAGCTTCGACGCGGTTGCGTTTGATGAACTCGGTGAACCCGCCCGGCATGGCCGCGATGTTGAATGGGGGTGCCACGGAGTTGTCTCCGAAGAATGCTCGAAACTCGCCGTCCTTGATGCCTTCGAGTGTGAGGTCCCCGTAGTCGGCCTTGGTCCTGTTGCGCACCCAATTGAAGTTTGTTGCTTGGTTCGGCCTCGCCGTCTTGGCGTTGTTGTCGACCGGAACCAGCAGAGAGTTTCCCCGGGCATGCGTCCGCGACCGTTCGCTCCTATGCAGCATGCACCACATTGCAACTGATGGATGGTCCCTGCACCTTATGCTGACTGAGATCTCCGGTCTCTACGCCGACCTCGTCGACGGGCGAACCGGATCGCGCTGGAAGCCTATGTGGCAGTGCCCGCCGGCGCCATGACGGAAAACTGTCAATGACCGGGGTTGACTGACCGGTGATTGGCGTTTCGGGGATAATCGTCCGCGGTGGGGGACAGTCGGGGCAGCACGCAGGGTGGGCGTAAGACAGCGGAAATCCGTGGTCAACGTCCTGTTCTGTGGAGCGCTCGGCACGCTGTGCGCGGGCATTCGTGCGCCACCAGGGACTACGGGGAATCCACGGCACATCACGGAAATGGTGCCGCCTACTGGTGTGGTTCAGCGGTGACCAGCGGGTCCGGCTCAGGGTGGCTTGTTGTACCTGCAGTCTCAATTGCGAATCCGTTGCGTACCCAGTATTCGTAGCCGCCAATTAGTTCGCGGACGTCGAAGCCGGCAGTGAGCAGTTGGCGTGTGGTGTGGGTTGCGCCGTTGCAGCCCGGGCCCCATCCGTAAACGATCAGGCAGCGGTCGCGGGGGAGGGTTTGTGGCAGGGCATCCAAGGACGCGTTGGGCAAGTGGAGCGCGCCGGCTATATGGCCGTGGTCCCATGATTGCTGTTTACGGGTGTCGATGATCACTGCGGAGCCGCTGGCTTGGGCGGCAGCGGCCGCTACTGCATCGATCTCGTAGGCCAGCTTGGCGTCCACGAACGCGAGCAGCTCGGTCCGGGTTGACACTACTGCCCTGCCGACCGGCGTGGGCCGTCATCGCCGAGCAGCGCTGCGAGCCGGGGAAGCTGGTCGGGATCTTCAAGCGCTGAACCTACGGCGACGACGCGTGCTCCCGCAGCCAGGAAAGCACCCGCGTTGGCAGCATCCATACCGCCGGTGGTGACAAAGTTCGCCTGCGGGAATGGACCGTGCATTGCTTTGATCCATTGGGTGCCCAGCACGGAGGCCGGGAACGCCTTGAGCCACGTCAGCCCCGACTTCAGTGCGAGCTGGACCTCAGTGGCAGATCCAACTCCTGGCATGGGGGGCATCCCAGACTCCGAAGACGCCCGGACGACCTCCAAGTCGAAGCCTGGGCTGACCGTGAAGGCGGCTCCTGCGGCGGCGGCCAGGCGAACATGTTCGATGGAGACCACGGTGCCCGCACCCACTGTTTTGCCCCGCTCACGTCCGGCGTCGGCAACAGCTTCGAGGGCCTTGACGTCTTCCTCTGTCTGGATGGGGAGTTCGACGACGTCGATGCCGAGGTCCCAGGCGGTGGTTGCTACAGCGAGGCTGCGTTCGGTGCCCATGCCGCGAAGGATGGCCATCAGTGGTGCGGTTGTGAACATGTCGCTGAACTGTGCGTTGTTAATCATTTTTTTGCTCTGTCCTTTGAATGCGTGAATTTTGGTTACGTGAGGCTGGATTGGGTGGGGGAGGGGTCGGCGGTGAAGTCACTGGTGGATAGCAGGACGAGCCGCGCGCGTTCGTGGCCTGCCCGCAATCGGACGGCTGTGGGATTTCCTCGAAGGGCCGCAGAGAGGTACCCGGCTGCGAAGGCGTCGCCGGCACCTACGGCCTCGATCACCTCGGTGGGAATGGCCGGTTCGAACACCTGTGTCCCGGCGTTGAATTCGGTGGCTCCCACGTCGCCGTCCTTTACGATGAGCCGCCCGGTGTCCGGCAGTATCGCGCGAACGTCCTCCGGTGTGACGCAGCCCCATAGGGACTGGGCTTCGTCAAGGCCGACGAAGACAATGTCTGCCCGGTTTGCCAGGGCGAGCAGTGCCGGTGCCGCTGCTCCGGCTTGCCAGAGTGAGGGCCGGTAGTTGACGTCGAAGCTCAGTAGGGCTGTATTTGTGGCGACACGTTCGAACACGGCCTCGACAAGATCGGCGCAGGACAGAGAGAGCGCTGGTGTAATTCCGGAGAGGTGAACAATCTCGGCTTGTTCAAGTGGCACGGACGCCACTGTGGAGGGACTCATTCGAGAGGCTGCCGAATCCCGGCGGTAGTAGAGAACGCCGTGTCCGGGGTCCTTGAAATAGACGCCGGTAGTAGCATCTGGATCGTTGGTCGCCCATTGAACGTCGACTCCATGGAGTTCAATGGAGGTTCGGATGCGGTGGCCGAGAACGTCATCTCCCAATACGCTTACCCAGGCCGAGGAGACGCCAAGGTGCGCGGCGTGGCTGGCCACATTCGACTCTGCACCACCTGGATGAAGACTCAGTTTTGCTGCCGTTGCCAACGGTTCGGCGTGCTCGGGCGTGAGCATCATCATCGTCTCGCCGATGGTGATCAGACGTGGAATGGGTCCGGCGGTTGCAGTTGTCCGTGCAGTGTGTGGCATCGATAATCCTAGTTTTTGGTGTGTTCGCGTCGAAGGCCTCGGCCGGGTGTGGTGGTCGCGAGTCTGCCGCTGGCCAGGACCTGTTGGCCGGCCACGACCACGTCGTCGATTCCTATCGCTTCGGCGAGGGGTTTTTCGTAGGTGGCGGTGTCAGCTACCGTGTGTGGGTCGACGACGATGAGGTCGGCCTCCCAGCCTGCCGCGATCCTGCCTCGTTGTCCGAGGCTGAAGCGCGCTGCCGGGGCGGTGGACAGGTGCTGTACTGCTTCCGGCCATGACCAGGTGGGTGTTTCGCGCACGTATTCGCGCAGGTATCTGGCGAAGGTTCCGCGGGCGCGTGGATGCGGGTGGGCGCCGATGAAGATGCCGTCGGAGCCGCCCATATGACCTTCGTGGGAGAAGATGGTGGCCAGTTCGACGACGGAGCGCTGGTGCGGCACCGCCATGACGGCGTTGACCTCCAGTTGGGAGGCGGCCAGCAGGTCCAGTGCAATCTCGATTGCATCGGTGCCGGCTCGCATGGCTGCGGCTTCAAGGGTGAGGCCGTGTGCCCAGGCGAATTCGGGGGCGGCAATGTGGGCCAGGGTGATCATTGAGGGCCAGTCGGGTCCCAGGCTTGCGTTGCGCTCTACTTTGGGGAACCAGTCTCTGCGCAGTCGCGTCCGCTCACCAGGGTCGCTGATGAGATCGACGACCGTCTCGACGGGTAATACGGAAAGTTCCGGCGGCAGCAGCGGCATGGCCAGTAAGGTGCAACCACGGGTATAGGGGTAGGCATCGAAAGTCGTGTCAACTCCCAAACTCCGGAGGTGCTGCAATTGGCTGCTGATGATGGCGGCCTGCGCGTGAAAGTGGGAGATGTGAACGCGGGCGCCCGATTCCGCCGCGATATGGGCGATCTCAGTAATGCCGGCGGCGGAATTCGCCTCATAGCCTCCGCGCATATGCGTGACATAGAGCCCTCCGGCGGCAGCGACTGGACTGCACAATGCGGCGATCTCATCAGCGGTTGCGAAGATGCCCGGCACGTAGTCCAACCCGGTGGATACGCCGACAGCTCCTTCGCGCATCCCTTGCTCCACCAAGGCGACCATGCGTGCGATCTGCGATTCGTTGGCCGGAGCGCTGGATCTTCCGCAGACTTCTGAACGTACGGTTCCCGCGGGGACAAGGTAGGCGAAATTGAGCCGGGACCGGCCCTGGACCGCTGCGAGATAGCCGGCTACGCCGCCTCCGTCATAGTGGGGGTGCCGGCCATTGATGGCGGCGAAGTAGTTACTCGCGTACTCGCCGCTACCTGGTGCATAGGAGACCCCGTCCTGCCCTGTCACCACCGTCGTCACGCCTTGTTTCAGCAGGGCCTGTTGAACGGCGTTGTCCTCCACGAGTCCGTCGGTGTGTGAATGGACATCGACGAATCCGGGCAGGACGAGACGGCCATGGCACTCGATGATCTGATCACCTGTCGACGGCACGACGTCGCCAACCGCCGTGATCGTCTTTCCTTCGATGGCGACGTCGGCCCTCCGCATGACGCCGTCGTCGACGACGGTGCCCCCGCACATCAGCAAACGCATGTTGATTTCCTTTCAGACTTGTCGGTTAGAAGAAGGTCCGGATGAGGCCCACGACGTGGTCGCTGTCTCGAGAAGCGACCATGGGCAGGTAGTGCCACTTGTCGAACGTGGTGCACGGATGCGACAGGCCCAACGAGACCACCGCTCCGATTCCCACGTCCTGGCCGGTGAGCCCCAGATAGCTGTGCTGGTCATTCATGGCCAGGATCGAGGCGCCGTCGAGTTGCATCCATTCGCTGCCGAGCTCGTCAGACACCTGTCGGGGGATCGGCAGCCCCTCGTCGAAGGGGAAGTCGCGCTTGCCGCCGTCTATCAGTGCCAGTCCCGATTCGGGGTGGGAGACCACCCTGGCCAGTCCCCAAATTGCAGGACGGAGTTTTTCAGAGCCCGGCAGGTCTTCCGGCATTCCCTCGTCGAGGGGGGAGATGCAGCGGTAGAACCCGTCGTCGTGCGTGATGTAGGCGCCGCTGCGCAGCGTCCAGAGCGTGTGCTGGTCGTTGATCATCGCGGCACCGTACACCTCGGCGACGACGTCGAAGTAGGCGCTTCCTCCCGCGGTGACGTAAATTTCCCCGTCATCGTAGAGTCCGCCCAATTCCTGGTGCAGTTGGACCTGGCGCTGGAGATAGGACCGTACGGCATCCAACGCTTCCGCCGAGCGGTCGTGGCCGAGGGAGCCCTCGTAACCGCCCACGCCCGCCAGACGGATGACATCTGAAGCGGCCGCGTACCGGGCGACCTCAACGGCCTCCGCCACGGTGCGTGCCCCGGTCCGCCCGTCGGGCGCTCCGAGCTCAACACAAACGTCCACGGGCCGTGGAGTCCCTGCCGCTCGTAGAGCCCGCTCCATGACCTTGATCGTCGCGACCGAGTCGGCCCAACAGAGGAAGCGAAACTCAGGGTCGGCAAGTTCGGCTGCGAGGTAGCGCAAGGACCGCTCATCGACGACGGCGTTGGCCAGCATGATGGAGTCCAGGCCGAAAGTGCGCGCGGTGCGGACCTGGCCCATGGTGGCAAGAGTGATTCCTGTGCACCCGGCGTCGAGCTGGCGTTGCCAAAGCTCCGGGGCCATGGTTGTCTTTCCATGCGGCATGAGCTTGAGCCCGCGCGATGAACACCACTGCGCCATCAAGTCCAGGTTGCCTTTGATCGCACTGTCATCCAGTGCGACGATCGGCGTCCAGAACTCGGAGAGCCTGGGCTCGCTGGCAAGAAAATCCTTCACTGTCAGGCCGAAGGCGCGTGCCGGGATTCCCTTGTCGACTGGGGATAGCCGCTCATTCCCCAACTGCTCCAACAGTAGCTCTTGTGTCATCGCTTCTTCTCCCGGGTTCTACTTGCCTGAGGGCACGGCGGCGACGACGTCGATCTCGACGAGGATGTTCGCCAGCTGCGATCCGACGGTGGTGCGCACGGGGTAGGGCTCGGAGAAGAACTCCTTGTAGGCTTCGTTGAATTCAGCAAAGTCCGCCAAGTCCGCAAGGTGCACGGTGGTCTTGACGCAGTCGTCCATGGTGAGACCTCGCTCGGCGAGAATGCTCTGAACGTTACGAAGCACCTGCCGCGTCTGGTCGGCAGCGGAGTCAGGGACTGTCCCGGTAGCGGGGTCCTGGGGGCCGAATCCTGCCGTGTAGAAGAATCCGTTGGCCTCAACACCTTGGCTGTAGGGGCCGGCGGGCTGGGGAGCCTTGGTGGTGTGGAATGCGGTCTTTGAAGTTGACGTCATGGAGTGTCCTTTTCTGGTTGAGCTCTGTAGGTATATTTTTAAATGTATCGGCGTATGTCGTGCTGGCCGGACAGGCTCAGCTACGTGTACAGCCGACCTGCGTTCTCGACGTCGGGCCGGAACGAAGCATAGGCGGTGGCAATGATGCCGATGAGTGAGATGACGGCGGCGTAGACGATCACCGGCCACACACTGCCAAAGGCTACGGATAGTGCGGTGGCGATGAGCGGGGCGAAGCCGCCACCGATGGTGTTGGAGATCTGGTAGCCGATATTCACGCCGGTGGTGCGGGCTTCGACGTCGAACATCTCAACGAGCATCGTCTGGAGCGTGCCCTGCATGGCTACCCCTGGTATGACGAATCCAATGATCATGCCCAACCAGATGAGAACTGCCACCTGTGTGCCGTAGAGAACGAATGTGGGGTAAATGAGCAGGGCGAAGCCGATGCAGCCACCGATGTAAACTTTGCGCCGGCCGATCTTATCCGACAAACTTCCCCACAATGGGGCTGCGAAAATCTGCAAGACACCCACGATCATCGTACCGATGAAACCAACTTGTGCATGGGTTCCCTTGGAGACCATGTAAGCCAGCCCGAAGGTCAGCACGATGTACCCGGCGATGCTTTGTGGCAGACCAATAAGGATACCTAGAATTGCGTTCTTCGGATGGCGGAAGACATCCTTGAGCGGTGAGTTGCGCGTTTTTGGCTTGAGTGCCCGTGCGGCAGCAAGTTCCTTGAATTCATCGGATTCTTCCAACTTGGAGCGTAATACGACCGCGACGATTGCGAGAACCGCGGCGAAGACGAAGGGGATCCGCCAGCCCCATGTGATGAAGAACGACTGCGATCCGGAACCAACTGCTGTCATGAGTCCGGCAGAGGCGACATTGGCGATGCCGGCCCCGCTGATCAGGAGTGCTCCGAAGAGCCCGCGCCGGCCTGCAGGTGCATGCTCGACGACAATCGATGCTGCCCCTCCCATTTCGCCACCCACGAAAAGTCCCTGGAACATACGGAAGAAGAGGAGCAGAATTGGCGCAGCAATGCCGATGGTACTTGCGGACGGAATGAGGCCGATGCCTGCCGTGCAGACACCCATTCCAATGACTGTGATCATCAGAGACGTTTTGCGGCCCATCTTGTCACCAATATGGCCAAATACGAGGCCGCCCACTGGGCGAAGCAGGAAACCGAAGGCGAAGCTTGCAAAGGATGCCAGCGTTCCTACGACAGCACTGTCGTGGGGGAAAAATACCGCAGGGAACACGGTGGCTGAGGCCAGCCCGTACAAGTAGTAGTCGAAGTATTCCATCAAGGTGCCGATTGCCCCACCTGCTATGGCACGGCGTTGTTTACTCGAAAGTGCCGACATCGGTGATGCCGGCCGCACCTGCTGTAGTCCTGTCATGGGAGCCTCCTTGCCCGCCGCGAAACATGAGTGATGCCGCTCACTAAGACGCGGCTGAATCAAAATTAGCACCACTTGAACAGTTTGTCTACGAGCTTTACAATTTGTATATGTTGCTTTTGGCGTATAGGAATGACTTATGAGTGAGGATGGTACGACGGTGAGTTCCACACAGCCCCTCGGAGACAGTCTTGCGTACATGGGAACGTATGAGTCGGTGGCCGACATTCTCATGGTCTTCCGCCCCGTTATGCACGCAATGGCCGCCGCTGCCGGGCCTGGCTGCGAAGTCGTTTTGCACGATCTTTCGGCTCCAAAACCCGATCTCGGCCACACGATCGCGGCGATTGAGAACGGACAGGTCACGGGACGCGAGATCGGTGGGCCCTCCTCGAGTCTGGGGGCGGCGGTGCTTCACAACCAGTCGGCTGATCACAACGCCTTCGGGTACCGTGGCCTTACGAGTGACGGACGCCAGCTGCGTTGCTCCTCCGTGTATTTTCGCAACTCGGCTGGCCGGATTATTGCCGCGTTGTGCGTGAACGTTGACGTAAGCGCGCTTCATCAGGCCAGGAACCTACTCGAGGGCCTGCTGCCACAGGATTCACCGACCTCACCGGAGCAGCCAAACGAGTACTTCGGACAGGACCTGATCGGCGTGATGGATGTGATGATTGCCGAAGCCATCCGCGAGACCGGAAAATCTACGGACCAGATGAGCCGTGGCGACCGCATTTCCGTGCTCACCAAGCTGGATCAACAGGGCGTTCTACAGATGCGGAAGGGAATAGAAAGGATCGCAGCACGCCTGGATATCTCGCGTGTTACGGCCTACGCGTACCTGGACGAAGCCCGGAGCCAGATCCTTGCCCCGGCAGGTGATGCTGCCGGCGCAATCTAAGCGAGCTGCGAAGTCCTTGGACCTGTCCGGGCTCGTGTCGAATATGTCGAGAGGAGTTCGCCGGAGGCCCTGGGTCATGTCGTGAAAGTGCGGAAATTGTCGTGGGGTTCACCACGTGGTCCAGCCGTTGTTTCGGATACCCATTGGGCCCGCGGTAGGCGGCTGAATTCGGGCGTTTCGGTCGGGGAGGCGCAGCCCCCTGTCAAGTCGAGCTTTGCCGTATTGACAGTGTCAACACATTTCAAGCCGGACTGGCCCGTGTTGCGTCGGACAAGGCCGGATTCCGCATGTTTCCGCGGAACGTGATCCGCGGAATCGCGTCGAACACCTGCAGATGGCATCGGCCAACGACATCTCGTCGCTGGTCGCGTCAGGCTCCGTGGCGTCCATTTTTGCCAATCATGTCTACTACTGGGGCGATCGGCACCGCGACAGGTTCATTGGTGCTGAACGTGCCGCGAGGATTGATCCGACCCGTGATGCGCAGGACAGCGGCCTCCACTTCGGCATGCACTCGGATTGCCCCATCACGCCGATGGACGCCCTGGCCACCTTCCGCACCTCTGCGACCAGGCTGACCAGCGGTGGTTCGGTCCTGGGCGAAGAGCAAAGGCTCGACCAGCAAGCGGCACTGCATGCACTGACTGCGGACAGCGCCTACCTGACCCACGACGAGACCCACTTGGGCACCCTGGCAGCCGGCATGGACGCCGACCTGACCATTCTTGACCAAGACATCGTAGGCCTTGCCATTGAACAGTCCCAGAATGTTTCAGCCGTAGCCACCGTAGTGGGCGGGGACTTCGTCTTTAATCGTGGGGGGTTTTAGCAGGCCAGCATCATCCAGCCGAGAAACACTAAACCCCGAGAGTCTATGAAACCCGGCGCAGTGTTCTGTTCCACGAATAGGACGATCGGAGGGCCAACTTTTGGCAGCCATAGCCTGAAATCGTCCAGGCCTTGAAAAACCGCGGATTCCCGCCACCAGTTGAAAAACGTGACGATAAATGGAGTCTGATTGGGCCACAAACACCCCAGAAACGTGACCAACTTTTCGTTCAAAACGGGAGTAAAACGTGATTTGGCCCTTCGGTGCCACTGGCCTGCGAAGTATAACCGCGGGTCAGCGCCATGTTGTGCCCGGGCCGGACTCGAACCGACGGCCAAGGGAATCTCACCGTCAGGATGTTCAGGGGTGGTGCTGTCTAACAAAATTCGCGTATTCTCGGGAACTTTCGCCGTTGGTGGTGCCGACGACATGTCAGTGGTTGGCGTGGTTTTCGGTTGAGTTAGATGGGTGCCTCTTGGCGCCTATCGACGTCATCGCGGATTAGACTGCCTCTATCTTCGAAAGCAGGTTCATCATTCATCCCTCGGCAGTGCAGGTTGCCTTCCGTGACTACGAGTTTTACGCCTGAAGCCTGGGACGGGTGCGTTGGTGAGCAGTTGGCGCATCAGGGACCGGAGGCGGGCTTCTCGACAGTGGCAATAGTTCCTGGCCACCGGCCACCATTGATGATGGTGGACGGCCCGGCGGCCGCGGCCAGGCGCCCTGATGCGAAGGCAGTGACACCTCTGATTAACTGTACGGCCCGCGACGTGCCGTAGCCGGGGCTCTTCGCGGGCGAAGCCATGTGGCAGGACGCGCCAGCTTGTCCGAGCATGGGGGTTGGGCAGCAGCGGCAGCCACCACTCCGGTACCGGGCTGGGCCTGCCGGACGGGACCGTTCTGCTGACGGCGTTGCCTGGCTCGACTTCGGACGCCCCGGCTGCCTGATCAGCCCTTCTTGTGCTTGGCTGGCGTGTCCTTCCTTCCCGGCGCCTTGGGCTGCTGTTGCGTCTTGCCTGTGTTGTGCTGTTGCACGGGTACGCCGCTGCCGGCCATGGGGTTGTTGGTTCCGGCGATCAACGGGGCCGTTTTACTGAGCATCTTCGCTGGGGGCGCAGTCAGCGGTTTGCGTGCATAGCTGCCCGCGGCGGCGTTCATGACGGCGGCCCAGTTGGAGCCGGCCAGCTGGTTGCCGTCGATGTTGGGGTAGTAGACGCCGTTGATGGTGATGTTTTGGTTGTGCCATTGCGCACCGTTGCCCTGGTAGCTGCCGAACCAGGCTGCTGTGGCGATGCCGGAGTTGGCGCCCACCGTCCAGGTCTGGACGTTCCAGTCGGTGGTCCCCGTTTTGGCAAAGGCCGTGTCCTTGTCATTGAGCGGGATGGCATAACCCGAACCGTTGGTGAGCATGTAATGCAGTGCGTGCGTCACCCCTGCTGCCACTTCCTGGGTCATGGTCCGCTGGCAATTGGCGCCGGGCACCGGATAGCCCTTTCCGGTTGAATCGGTGATGGAGGTCAGCGCGATGGGCTGGCAGCGCACGCCGCCGCTGGCGAAGGTGGCATACGCCGTGGCCATGTCGATCGGGGCCACTTGCACCGAGCCAATCAGGTTGGAGATCTTGGAGACGTCATAGGGTTTGTTGGTCTGGCCATTTTTCAGGCCCGCCGCCGTCGCCATCTTTTGGATGTTGCAAAAGTCAAGCTGCGTGGCCGT
>NZ_QJVD01000036.1 GCF_003219815.1 Arthrobacter livingstonensis | reverse complement strand
GCCAAAGGGTTCAATGGAGGGAAGAACAACCGCACCGATGAGTGCCGCCACATCCTGTGTGGCGGGACCGTCCCCGTTGCCGGGGTCAAGAACCGGCTTGCTCATAACACAAATTATACGTGTTCTGTTATTGTTTTTCTATATATATCCGAAGCTTCGTTCTAATCATTTTTGCTGGCTTCCGTGGCCCTGTTGCCTGGGTCCGGCCGGGGTGACGGCCTACGGGGCAGGCGGCCTCCGGAGTCGCCGGCCTCCGCCCGGCCCGACCACCGGAGTCGCCGACCTCCGCCCGGCCCGACCACCGGGGCAGCCGGCCTCCGCCCGGCCCGACCACCGGGGCAGCCGGCCTCCGCCGGGCCCGACCACCGGAAGACGCACCCACTCTAATAGTTCATGGCACCCCTGCTGCGGGAGCGTCCGCCGAAAACGCCCCGAATCTGACGGAGCGTCGGTGCAGGTGTCCGGCGGGCACGCACGGGAGGGCCCACCCGCCGGCACCAATCACCCAACCTCAGCCTTTGCGCAGGTTTTCCCTGACCAGTGGGGCCACCTGTGTGCCATAGAGTTCAATGCTGCGCAGCATGGCCTCATGCGGCAAAGTGCCGTGGCTGTACTTCATGTCAAAACGGGACAACCCCAGCGCCTTGGCCACGGTGGTGATCTTTCGGGCCACGGTCTCCGGCGAGCCCACCATGAGGGCGCCCTTTGGGCTGGCCGTGGCGTTGAACTGCAGGCGGGTCAGGGGCGGCCAGCCGCGGTCACGCCCAATGCTGTTGTGCATTGCCGCGTAGTGCGGCCACAGCTCTTCCATGGCCTGTTCGTCGGTTTCGGCAATGTGCCCGGGCGAGTGCACGCCGATGGGTCGTTCGGGCTGGCCAAACTCCTTCAGGGCGCGGTGGTACAGCTCCGTAAACGGCGCAAACTGCAGCGGCTCCCCGCCAATGATGGCCAGCATCAGCGGCATGCCGTAGTGCGCGGCGCGGACCACTGATTGGGGGCTGCCTCCCACGGCAACCCACGACTTCAAGGTCCCGGATTCAACGTGCGGGTACACCATTTGCTCCGTCAGCGCCGGCCGGGTCTTCCCGCTCCACGAGACCGGCCCCTGCTTCAGCAGCTCGGCGAACAGCTCGAGCTTTTCCTCGAACAATTCCTCATACTGCGCCAGGTCCAGGCCAAACAGCGGGAACGACTCCGTAAACGAGCCACGACCCAGGGTGACCTCGGCGCGGCCGGAGGAAACGGCGTCGAGCGTGGAAAATCGCTGGAAAACGCGGATCGGATCATCGGAGCTAAGGACCGTGACGGCGGACCCGAGGCGGATGCGCCTGGTCTGCCCGGCAATCGCCGCCAACACCATGTCAGGGGAGGAAATGGCGAAGTCGTCGCGGTGGTGTTCGCCGACGCCAAAGTAGTCCAGCCCCAGGGAGTCGGCCACCACGGCCTGTTCGACGACGTCGCGAATCACCTGTGCGGACGGCTTGGCCCGGCCTTCCCCATCCAGGGTGACGTCGCCGAAGGTGTCCAGTCCCAGTTCAAATTCCGCCGCGCCCATGCCTTGCTCCATTTCCTTGCCTCAATCCCCCGCAGCGCCAAAAACCGCCGCTTGAAGAATATGCGTTTGCATCTACCTGAAGAACTTGGGCAACCGCAAAACTATTCCCGGCCGACAGCGCAGGTTGAAGTCCCGGGAAAAACCGCAGGCTACCCCGCGGCCATGGCAGCCTGGCGGCGGTACACGGCCAGGAACGCGGAAATCCGCCGCACTGCCTCCTCGATGTCGTCGATGGAGGGCAGCAGGACGAACCGGAAGTGGTCGGGGGTGGGCCAGTGGAAGGCGGTCCCATGGGAGACCAGGATCTTCTGGTCCTGCAGCAGGTCGATAACGAACTTTTCATCGTTCTCGATGGGGTACATCGCCGGGTCAAGCTTTACAAACAAGTACATGGCACCGGCGGCGGGCACGCAGGAGACTCCGGGGAGCGCGTTAAGCAGTTCAGCGGCCCGGCTCCGTTGCTCGCACAGGCGTCCGCCGGGCTTGGTGAGGTCGTTGATGCTTTGGTAGCCGCCCAGGGACGTCTGGATGGCATGCTGGGCCGGTACGTTCGAACACAGCCGGAGCGAGGCGATGAGCTCCAGGGATTCCTTGAAGCCGGCCATGGCCGCGCGTGGGCCGGACAGCGCCACCCAGCCGGCACGGTAGCCTGGCATCCGGTACGCCTTGGACAGCCCGCTGAAGGTCAGCATGCAGACGTCGTCGGCCAGCGACGCCATGTGGATGTGGGTGCGGCCGTCATAGAGGATCTTCTCGTAGATCTCGTCGGCGAAAATGACCAGGTCGTGCTCCCGGGCCAGCTCGACGAACTGCTCCAGGATGTGCCGCGGGTACACGGCACCCGTGGGGTTGTTCGGGTTGATGAGCACAATGGCCCGGGTGGCAGGGGTGATCCTGGCCGCCACATCCGCCATGTCCGGCCACCACTGGTTGTCCTCGTCGCACAAGTAGTGGACGGGGACGCCGCCGGTCAGGGTGACGGAGGCGGTCCACAGCGGATAGTCGGGCGCGGGAATCAGCACCTCGTCGCCGTTTTCCAGGAACGCCTGCAGGGTCATGGAGATCAGCTCGCTGACGCCGTTGCCGACAAAGATGTCCTCCACGCCGATCTGCATCAGGTTCTTGGTCTGGTAGTACTGCGAAATGGCCGTGCGGGCGGAGAAGATGCCCTTGGAATCGCTGTAGCCCTGGGCGCCCCGCAGGTGGTGGATCATGTCCACGACAATGGATTCCGGCGCCTCCAGGCCAAACGGCGCCGTGTCCCCCAGGTTCATGCGCAGGATCCGGTGCCCCTCCGCCTCCATCTTCTTGGCGGCCACCAGGATGGGACCGCGAAGTTCGTACCGTACATTGGCGAGTTTGCTGGAGTGTTGCATGGGGCGCATGCCTTCAATTTTGACACAGGCCGGGCGCCGGGCCCGGGCTCCGTCCACATGGCGGTCGCCCCGAGGCTGGAATTACGACGCCGTACCCGCCTTGGCTGCCCCCACGTCGCCTGGGCGGCGCCCCGGCCGGGGACGGGAGCGGGGCGCCTCCCTAAGATGGCGCCCCGCTCGAAGTGGGCCTGCTAGGCGGACCGCTGGTAGATGCGGAAAACCCGCGTCGCCAGCCACGTCATCACCACGGCCAGCGCCGCCAACAGGCCCAGGTGGCTCCACACGGAAGCCCAGTCCGGAGCAGCCTGCAGGGCTCCGCGCCCCGCGGCAACAGCCCACTCAAAGGGGTTGAAACGGGCCACCTGGCGCACCCACGCCGGTGAGAGGCCGGTGTCCATGATGGCCGAGCTGAGGAACATCAAGGGGAAGGAAATGACCTGGGAGATGGCGATCAACGCAGTCTGCGCCCGGGCCAGCAGTGCCATCGCGTTCGAGAAGGCAGCGAAGATGAACGTCAGCAGCACGGCGGACAGGAGGAGGACCGCCACACCCGGCCATCCGCCGTCGAACCTGGCCCCGGCCAGCCAGGCCACGCCCAGCACCACCAGGGTCTGGATGACGGTCAGCACTGCCTGGTACAGCATCGTGGCGACAATCAGGGCGCCGCGGCTGGTCGGCGAGGACAGGAACCGGTCCATCACTCCCCTGTCCATGTCCTGGATGTAGCTGGTTCCGGCCCAGGCGCTGCCAAACAGGGCCATCATCATCACGATGCCGGGGGTGAGGAACGTCAGGTAGTTGGCGCCGCCGGAGAAGCCGGGGATGGTAACCACGGACTTGAACAGCTGCCCGAACAGCAGGAGCCAGATGATGGGCTGGATGAGGTTCATGACCAGGTAGGCGGGGACGCGCAGGAACGCGCGCAGCGCCCGTGCCGTGAGGAATGCCGTGTGGCTGGCAGCTGTCATGGCACTCATGCCGCACGCTCCTGCTCGTTGCCGTAAACGCGGCCGGTGTGGCGCAGGTAGACGTCGTCCAGGCTGGGCCGGGACACGGTGGCCGAGGCAACCTCGAGGCCGGCCTCCCCCAACAGCCGCAGCAGCAGCGGCAGGGCGGCGGCCCCGTTGTCGGCCCGGCCGCGCAGGATGTTGCCGTCCAGCTGCGGGCCGCGCAATAGTCCGACGCCGGACAGCGCCTCAAGTGCTCCGCTCACCGGCACTTCGCGTCCCCCGCCGCCGCGCGGCATCGCCAGTTCCACCGTGACGGCGTCGCCGTGGAGACCGTCCTTGAGTTCCTCGGGAGTGCCTTCCACCACCACCCTGCCGTGGTCGACGATGGCCAGCCTGCCCGCCAAACGGTCCGCCTCCTCGAGGTAGTGGGTGGTGAGCAGGATGGTCATTTCCCCGGTCCGGGCCATGGATTCCAGCTCTGCCCACATATCCGCACGGGCCTCGGGATCAAGGCCGGTGGTCGGCTCGTCCAGGAACAGGACCTGGGGGCGGTGCATCAGGCCAATGGCCACGTCCAGCTTGCGGGCCATGCCGCCCGAATAGCCCTTGACCTGCCGGTTGCCGTCGTCGGTGAGGGAGAACCGCGCGAGCAGTTCCCCCGCCCGGGCCTTGGCGGCGGGGCCGGACATCCCCTGCAGGCGTCCGGCAAGCACCAGGTTTTCCCGCCCGGTGTCCAGGGGGTCCGAGACCTGCTTTTGGGCGACGAAGCCAATGGCGCGGCGCACCTCTTCCGGATGGCGTCCGACGTCGATCCCGGCAACAAAGGCAGCGCCGGAGTCGGCGCGGGTCAGGGTGGCAAGGATTTTGACGGTGGTGGACTTACCTGCGCCGTTGGGTCCCAACAACGCAAATATGGTCCCGGCTTCCGCGCTGAAGTTGAGGCCGGCGAGTGCCTCTACGCGGGGCTTGCCGCGCCCGCCGGGATATGACTTGGTGAGCCCGCGGGCTTCCAAGGCTGGTTCCGTGTGTGGCATGACTGGCTCCTTTGGTGGGGAGCCTCCCGGGCAGGTGTCGCTGACGTAAACTTGCAAGTGTGCCTTGAGTAATTGTTAGCGCAAATCCCGTTTGGGAGACTCAATGGTTGATACAGGTGGCCTGGATGCTCGAACATCCGGGCCACCTGTCTTTTTGGGTGGCTGTTTATTTAGGTGGACGGCCGCCTCGGTGCCCCGTTCCCTTTTTGGGTTGGGTGGGCGTTGGCGGGAAACAACATGCGCGCCAGCACGACAAGGGTGGCGGCCAGGGCCGCCAGAAGGGCCAGCCATGACCAGGCAATGCCAACGGTGAAGCTCAGCACCACGAATAGTGCAAAGCCGACAATCCAGATCACCCCGGTGTAAATGCCGAACCGGGCGGCCGACGCCGGATCCTGGGAGAAGCGGTCCTGACCCAAGAAATCGCGCTGGACGGCACGCACCCAGGGCTTCTTCCTGTTGGTTTGGGAGATGCCGAGCTTGATGAAGCCCACCACGGATCCCAGCACCACGAAGATGCCGGCGGCCATCACTCCCGTACCGGCCGCGCCAACCAACGAGCACAAGGCCAGGCCGACGACGGCGGCAGCTGTGGCCGCACCGTAGGAGATCGCACGGCGCGGGGGAACGGGAAAGTTCTGGCTCGTCTCCTGCCGCAGGCTCCACGTGACCACGGCACCGGCTGAAACCGCCAGGGCGAATCCGGCAAGGACAGCCGTCGCCGCACCTCCGGACGTTCCCACGACCAGGACGAACAGCAGCAGAGCCGCCAGCGCAACAACGCTCAACAGCACGATCCCAATGACGAAGCCGGACCGGGGCTTGACCCGGTTCCGGCTGTACTCCCGCGCCTGGACCACGGCGGGGCTGGCGGGGTCCCCCGCCGCCCCGGCCGTGTCCTGGCCGATGAGCTCGCCAAGGTCGCCCAGTTCTGCAACGGCAGTTGCCGCCGCCTCGCCCTCGGGGACGCCGGCAACCTTGAGCTCGGCGACCCTCGCCAACAGGTTGGAACGGATCTCCTCCTTCAAGTCCTGCAGTTCGGCAGTCATGGCCACGCCGGCAAATGCCTCGTCGAGGTAGCGGTGGATGTTGGAGTGCCCGGCACCGCTCATGACTGGCCGCCTTTCAAATTCAGGAGTGTGTTGATGATCCGCTGGGTGGCCGTCCAGTCCCGGACGTTTTGCTGGTACACGGCCCGGCCAGCGTCCGTGATCCGGTAGTACTTGCGCCGGCCGCCCTGGGTTTCATCGCCCCAGCTGGCCTCGACGAGCCCGTCCTTCACCAGCCTGCGGTAGGTGGCGTAGAGCGTGGCTTCCTTGATCTCATACAGCCCGCCGGTGGCGTCGCGGATCATTTTGTAAATCTCAAAACCGTAGCGTTCGGCATCCCGCAGCACGGCCAGCACGATGGTGTCCGTATGCCCTCGCAGCAGGTCGGCCGCAAAGGGTTCCGCCTGCGGCACCGTACCCTCGGTGTTCTGCGTCATGTCCACTACTATATCAGATCAACTACTTCAGGTACCGGAGCTGTGTTGACTTTCTCACAATCGTTCCCGCCGGCGGGGGCTAGCATAAACCTCCCGCGCCCATGGACAGCGGAACATTGGTAGGCTGAAACGTTGGATCAAGGCCCTTTTGGGGAAGCGCCTCTCACCTCACTCTTACCCTCAAGGAGACCAAGCCCTCAATGACATCCGTGGCAACTGAATCACTGCGTGAACAGCTCTGGGACCGTCGATACGACGAGAACATTGCGCCCGTTACCGAGCTCTGCGACACCCTGGCGCAGGCCCGGCCTGACCAGCAGCTTGCCTATGTGGATCCCGTTCACGACATTGACCAGTGCCGCATCATCAGCTTGTTTTCCAATGTGGGCGAAATTGACCCGTCCGGGTTCATCACGGCCGGTGACGAGCAGGCCGCCACCCGCCTGCTGGGCATCCACTGGCAGATTGGCCTGCGCCCCAGCTACGTCATGCCCTGGAATGTGCATCCCTGGTTCACGCCCGGCGAAGCCAACGGCCGCTTGACGGCACCGCAGATCGAGCAGGGCCTGCGTCCGCTGGTGAAGTTCATGACTTTGGTGCCGCGTGCCTCGGCCCTGGTGGCCCACGGCACCGAGGCGCACCGCCTGGCCGACCAGCTGCTGAAGGCCCAGGGCCCCATGCTCTACAAGCGCGGCTTCAGCATCTACAAGGTCCGCTCCCTCAGCGGCCGCAGCTTTGCCGGTTCGCAGGAGCGCCAGGCAGGCTGGCTGCTCGAGTCGGCGAAGGCGTACGCGGAATCCATGACCCGCAACGGCATAGCCGTCAAGGGCCGCTAACCCGTCCCAGCCATGCGCCAGGAGCTGTCGCGCTTCCGACACACGGTTGTTTAAGCACGACGCCGGACCGGCCCTTGCGCCGTCTTGTCGCCTGCCGCCGGCCCCTGTCCCCGCGACACCGGCTGCGATAGGCTCGGCACATGACCCGGGGGCCAGTCCAGTCGACAGTCCAGCTGGCACTTCCTGTCCTGATGCCGCTCCAGGGGAAGCTTTGCCGGACCTTGGCCGTGGTTACTGCCCTGGCAGCCGCAACGGCCCTGTTCCTGACAGCGTGCTCGCCGGCCGGACCTGCCCCGCAGCCGGCCCCGACGGTTTTGCCAACAGGTGCTCGAGTCCCCGCGGGCACAGGCACCGACATTGCCACCGGACTTGCGGCGCCATGGTCCATGGTGGTGCTCAATGACACCAGCCTGCTCGTCAGCGAGCGGGACACTGGCCAGGTGCTGGAAATTTCAGCGGCGGGTGCGAAGCATGTGGTGGGGACGGTGGCCGGCGTCGTCCATGCCGGGGAAGGCGGGCTGTTGGGGCTGGCCACGAGGTTGGGCGGCTGCGAAGGAAACTCCCGTCCCGATCCGAACACCGGCTGCCTTGAGCTGTACGCCTACCTGACTGCCGCCACGGACAACCGGATCGTTCGAATGCCCCTGCTCGGCACGGCAGGGGCTCGTACGCTGGGACCTGCCACTGTTGTTCTCCAGGGCATCCCGAAAGCCAACAACCACAATGGTGGGCGCATTGCCTTCGGCCCGGACGGCATGTTGTACGCCGGCACGGGTGATGCCGGCAACGGTGCCAACGCCCAGAACAGGTCCTCGCTGTCAGGGAAGATCCTGCGCCTGGACCCCGATGGCGGGATACCCCGCACCAACCCCTTCCCCGACAGCCCCGTGTGGTCGATGGGCCACCGGAACCCGCAGGGCATTGCCTGGGACACCCGGGGCCGGATGTGGGCCTCGGAATTCGGCCAAAACACCTGGGACGAACTGAACGAAATCAGGCCCGGAAAGAACTACGGCTGGCCAACAGTGGAGGGCATGGCAAGCTCCAACCTCGCCCAATTCACGAACCCGGTCCTGGTGTGGCCCACCGACCAGGCAAGCCCCAGCGGCGTCGCCATCAGCGGCACCACACTGTACATGGCTGCCCTGCGCGGGGAACGGCTGTGGCAAATTGAACTCGACGGCGAACCCTCCGCCCACGCGCGCCTCACCAACCAGCTGGGCAGGCTCCGCGACGTCGCCTTAACGCATGACGGCCGCCTGCTTCTCCTGACGAACAATACGGACAGCAGAGGAACGCCCAAGCCGGGCGATGACAGAATCGTGGAGGTTGCACGTTGAACGGACCACCGTCGCCGCCTGCATGGCGCGGAGCGGAATTGGGGGCTGGCGGCGTGCGTTCAACCGCTTCTCCAAGTACGCGGCGCCAGAGCGCCGTGTATTTGGAGCCTCTGCGGTTTCTCTTGGGCGTCGCCGCGGACACACCGACGGAGTCGTGTGTGGCGCGGTGCGGATGGACCCACGCGCCCGAGGGCCCCGACGCGGGGGGCCACTGACGCGAGGGACCCGCCGCGGGGGGCCACTGACGCGAGGGCCCCGCTGCGAGCTTGCGAGCAGTGGGAGCGGCTGGGGATTGCGAGCAGTGGGAGCGTCAGGGGATTGCGAGCGTTGGGAGGGCGTGGGGACCAGCCCCCAATTCCGTGCAGCGCCATCACCCCAGGTGCGGGGCCACGAGCTCGGCATAGCGGGCCTTGACGGTGTCCATAACCTCGGCGTAGGGCAGGTTCCAGATGTCCTCGTTGAAGATCTCCACCTCCACAATGCCGTCGTAGCCGGCCTCGGCAACCCACCGTCCAATCGACGCGAAGTCGATGACGCCGTCGCCCATAAACCCGCGGGACAACAGCGCATCCGCTGCGATGGGCAGGTTGAAGTCGCACACCTGGTAGGAGGCGATGCGGCCCTCCGCCCCGGCGCGCGCAATCTGCTCGCGCAGGGACGGGTCCCACCAGACGTGGAAGGTGTCCACCACGACGCCGACAGCCGCCGCCGGGTGGGGCGCGGCCAGGTCCAGTGCCTGCCCCAGCGTCGAAAGCACCGCCCGGTCGGCGGCATACATGGGATGCAGGGCTTCCAGGACCAGACGGACGCCGTGTTCCAGTGCGAACGGGACCAGCTCGGCGAGGCGGTCGGCCACCCGATGGCGGGCCAGGACCAGATCCTTGCCGCCCGTTTGGACAGCGGAGTCCGCGGCACCTTTCCCGCCTCCGCCGTCCACGGCGCCGGGGGCGACGCTGAAGTCGGGCAGCCCGCCCACCACCATGATGATCTCGGTGGTTCCCAGCGCCTTCGCCTCCAGGATGGCGGCCTTGTTGTCGGCAAGGGCAGCCGCCTGGCCAGGGCCATCGGCAGCCGTCAGGAAGCCGCCGCGGCACAGGCTGGACACCTGCAGGCCGGACGCCTTGACCATTTCCACAGCCATGTCCAGACCAACTTCCGCCACCTTGTCGCGCCACAGGCCGATGTGGGACAGGCCCGCGGCAACGCTGAGGTCAAGTGCCTCGGCCAGCGATGCCTTCTTGATGGTGGCCGTGTTGATGGAGAGCCTCTCAAAGGCGCTCATGCGTCTGCTCCTTCCAGGACCGCTGATTCCACGCCGGCGGCGTTCAGGAATCCGGCCATGCGCTTGGCGGCGAGTTCCGGGTTGAGCAGCAGCCCGGCCGTGTTGGCCAAGCGGAACAGCTTGACCAGGTGATTCAGGTCGCGCCCGGAGTGCAGGCCGCCGATCATCTGGAAGCCGGCCTGGTAGCCGTTCAACCAGGCGAGGAAGGCAATGCCCGTCTTGTAGTAGTACGTGGGTGCCTCGAAGATGTGCAGGCCAAGATCCCGCGTGGAATCGAGGATGGCACGCGCTTCGGCGGGCTGGCCGGCGTCGTACTTCTGCAAAGCCGTTGAGGCGGCAGGGGCGATGGCGGCAAAGATGCCCAACAGCGCATCCGAGTAGTGCAAGCCGTCGCCGTCAATCAGCTCGGGGTAGTTGAAGTCGTCACCTGTGTAGAGGCGCACGCCCCCGGGAAGGCTGGCACGCAGCGCAACTTCGTGTCCGGCGTCGAGCAGGGAAACCTTCACACCGTCAACCTTGTCCGGGTGGGCCGCGATGAGCTGCCGGAACGTGGCGGTAGCGGCAGCGACGTCATCGCTGCCCCAGTAGCCAGCCAGTGCAGGGTCGAACATCGTGCCCAGCCAGTGCAGCACAACGGGTTCCTTGACCTCGGACAGCAGTGTGCCGTAGAGGGCCAGGTAGTCCGCGGGGCCGCTGGCAACCTTGGCCAGGGCGCGGGAGGCCATGATGATGACCTTGGCACCCGAGGCCTCGACGACGGCGATCTGCTCACGGTAGGCGGCCAATACGGCAGCCAAACCAGCCTCGCCTGGCTCCACGGTTGTGGGGTCCAGCTGGTCGGTGCCGGCACCACAGGCCAGGAGGTCCCGGACCGTTCGCTCCGGGGTCGCAATGAGGGCGGCCTCGGCGGCGGAGCGGTTGATGAGCTCCTGCGTGGCGGGCCAATCCAGGCCCATGCCGCGCTGTGCGGTGTCCATGGCGTCGGCGATGCCCACACCCCAGCTCCACAGCTCGCGGCGGAACGCCAGGGTCGCGTCCCAGTCGATGTCGGCCGGGGCGCCGGGCACATTGTTGCCCAATACCTTCGGAGTGACGTGCGCTGCGGCGTACACCTTGCGGGAGGTGATCAGCTCGGTGGGCTTGCGCCACGGGCCGGTCGCGTTCAGCCTGAGTGCTTCCAGTTCGCCCGTGGGCAGTGGAAGGGTGAGCGTGATGCGCTCAGTTGTGAGGGTCATGGTTACAGCTCGATTTCCGGGATGTCCAAGGTGCGGCGCTCGGCCGAGGACTGCAGGCCCAGTTCGGCCAGCTGCACTCCGCGGGCTGCCGAGAGCAGGCCGAAGCGGTGTTCGCGGCCGGCGACGACGTCGCGCAGGAATTCCTCCCATTGCAGCTTGAATCCGTTGTCCAGTTCGGCGTTGGCCGGCACTTCCTGCCACTGGGCGCGGAAGGATTCGGTGACCGGCAGGTCCGGGTTCCAGACGGGCTTGGGCGTGTGGGCGCGCTGCTGGGCAACACATTTGTTCAGGCCGGCGACGGCGGATCCGTGGGTGCCGTCGATCTGGAATTCGACGAGTTCGTCGCGGTACACGCGCACGGCCCAGGAGGAGTTGATCTGCCCAACCACTGCGTCGCCGTCGGGCGTCTCCAACTCAAAGATGCCGTAGGCGGCGTCGTCGGCCGTGGCGTTGTACTCCCTGCCGGTCTCATCCCAACGGGTCGGGATATGGGTGGCGGTCTTGGCATTGACGCTTTTGACCTTGCCGATGATGCCTTCGAGGACGTAGTTCCAGTGGCAGAACATGTCGGTGGTCATGCCGCCGCCGTCCTCCTTGCGGTAGTTCCAGGACGGGCGCTGGGCACTCTGGTGGTCGCCTTCAAACACCCAGTAGCCGAATTCCCCGCGGATGGAGAGGATGCGGCCAAAGAAGCCTTCGTCCACGAGGCGGCGCAGCTTGACCAGGCCCGGCAGGTACAGCTTGTCGTGCACCACGCCCGCCGTGATGCCTGCGTCCCTGCCGATGCGGGCCAGCTCTATGGCTTCCTCGAGTGTCTCCGCCGTGGGCTTTTCGGTAAAAATGTGCTTGCCGTTGGCCATGGCCTTCTTCAAGGTGGCGGCGCGCAGGCTGGTCATGGAGGCGTCAAAGACGACGTCGACTGTCGTGTCCGCGATAACTTCGTCCAAATCCGTGGTCCAGTGCTCAACATTGTGCAGTTCGGCCAGCTCGCGGACCTTGGCCTCGTTGCGGCCCACCAGGATCGGCTCGATGGCGACCCTGGTGCCATCTTCCAGGGTCAGGCCGGTCTCGCGCAGGGGCAGGATGGAGCGCAGCAGGTGCTGGCGGTAGCCCATGCGTCCGGTGATGCCGTTCATGGCAATGCGAATGACCTTTTTCCTGCCGGCCGCACTCGTGCCTGCGGCGTTGGCTGCGGTTGCGGTCTGCTCGGTGGTGGCTGTCAGCGTCACTGGTAACTCCTGGATGTAGTAGTGGGCGCCTGCCGGATATCCCGGTATGGCCCAAAGTTTGGAAAGCGCTTTCCAATATATGCTGAAGTTAGGGTCCGGTCAAGGATGCTTGAATGGTTTCTTACAGCACCGCAAAAACGGGCCCCGGCCCGCCCCGTCACAAAAGGATGATCCGTGGCAGTCAAGCTTTCTGAAGTAGCCCGCCAGGCAGGCGTTTCCCTGGCAACGGCCTCGCGGGTCCTCAACGGTTCGGCACGCACACCCGCCGCGGACATTTCCCACCGCGTCAAGGCGGCCGCCGAGGAACTGGGCTACGTGGCCAACGCGCAGGCACAGGCGCTGGCCCGCTCCACCACCGGCCTCGTCGGCCTGGTGGTCCACGACATCGCCGACCCCTACTTTTCCGCCATTGCCCACGGCGTCCAGGAGACGGCCCTGCACTACCGCCACCAGGTCCTGCTGGCCGGCACGGACATCGCCGGTGGCGCCGAACCGGCCGAAAGCGCGGAACTGGCCGCCGTCAACGCCTTCATCTCCTACCGCACGGATGCGATCATCCTGGCGGCATCGCGCCTGGCAGACGAGGACCCCCGGCTCTCCCGCGCACTGGGCCGCTACATCGAGAACGGTGGCCGAGTGGTGGCCCTGGGCGCCACTGCCATCCCGGGCGCCCAATCGCTATCCCTGCCCAACAAGGAAGGGGCTGCCGACTTGGCCGGCGCCCTGCTGAAGCAGGGCCACACGCGGTTTGCCGTTCTTGCCGGGCCGCTGGAGCGCAACACCGCCCGGCATCGCGTGGAGGGGTTCGCCCGGGCCCTGGCCGACGCGGGGGTGGAACCGCTGGCCGTGGTGCCGGGCGCCTTTAACAGCCAGGGCGGCTTTGACGCCACGCTGGAATGCCTGGACACGCTGGGGATCACGGCTGTGGGACGGGCCACAGGGAACCACGCCAGGTCCGCCCCGCTGTGCATCCTGGCCGCCAACGACGTCATGGCCCTGGGTGCCATGACGGCCCTGCGGTCACGCGGGCTGCGCATTCCCCGGGACGTGCAGGTGGCGGGCTTCGACGACATCCCCACCCTGCGCGATCATTCCCCCGGCCTGACCACCTATCGGCTGCCGCTGGAGCACATTGGCCGGCTTGCGGCCGAGCTTGCACTTGATCCGGACGGAAAACACGGCAACGGCATGGGCGGCGAGGTGGTCCTGCGGGAAAGTGCGGGCGCCGCTCGGCTGGAAGGGGCATAATCAACACCATGACGACTTCTGATGAGCACCCCGGCGAAGCGATGTCCAATGAAGAAGCCTGGCGTTTTTTGGAACACACCCGGTTTGGCCGGCTGGCGGTCAGCGTCGCCAACGTCCCCAACATTTTCCCCATCAACTACCTGGCGCACGACGGCAAGCTGCTCATGCGCACCAACCCCGGCACCAAGGTGGCCGAGCTGACCGTCAATGACTCGGTCGCGTTTGAAATCGACGGGCTCGCGGAGGACCAGGCATGGAGCATTGTGTTGCAGGGGACGGCCCGCGTCATCGAGTCGCAAAGCGAGATTGATGCCCTGGACGAGCTGCCCCTGGCCCCCTGGATCCGCACGCGCAAGTACACCTACGTGGAAATTGTTCCCCGCAGTGTCAGCGGCTTTCGCTTTGAGCTGGGCACCGAACCCGAGCGCTAAACGCGTCACCCGTCCCGGGCAACCCTTGCCAGGGCGTCGCGGACAATCATGAGATCCTGCCGCGGCATGCGGTCGATGAACAACTCGCGCACTAGCGCGACGTGGGAGGGCAGCGTCTCGGACAAAACGGCGGCCCCCTGCGCAGTCAGGTGGACCAGAATGGACCGCTCGTCGCCCGGGCTGCTCTGTCGCGAAACTAGACCCCGAATCTCCAACTGCCCGGCCTGGTAGGTCAGCCCGCTCTTGGTGATGACGAGGTCCCGAGCTAGTTCCGTCATCGCAACCCCCTCCTCCGACCCACCAAGCCTGGCGAGGATCGAGAACTGCACCTCCGTCAGGCCGTGGCCGTGGAGGTGCTTCGTGACGGCGCGCTGCAGCCGGCTGCCGGCATCGCGCAAGGCGAAGTATGCCGCAAGTTCATCGTCGTCCAAGGTATTAGGCAAGAGCTCCCCTATTGTTCAAATTCAAACTATGTGCTAGCGTTTTTCTTGTTCGAATTCAAACTATATCAGGCGGTACGCCGCCGGACAGGAACACATCATGCGCATCGCCATCCTCGGCACCGGACCCATGGGCCGCACCCTCGGCACCGCTTTTGTCAGCATCGGCCACGACGTGACCTACGGATCCCGCAATCCCACCACCGTCCCCGGCCTGCCCGCACCGGCGACGACCCACGAACAAGCCATCGCCTCCAGCGACGTCGTGGTCAGCGCCCTCGCGGCCGCACACTCCCTCGACGCCCTCGGCAAGCTGCGGGAGCCGCTCGCGGGCCGGGTGTTGATCGACATTGGAAACGCCGTCAACGAACGGATGGACCTCATTTACCCGGACGGCAGCCTCGCGGAGCGGCTCCAGCAAGCCCTGCCGGAAACCCGGGTGGTGAAGACGCTGAACACCGTCGGAGGACCCATCGGTGTGAATCCGGCCCTCCTGGGTGCCCCGACCAGCGTGTTCCTTTCCGGGGACGGCCCCGAGGCAAAGACAATTGTCTCCGGGCTCCTGACGGAACTCGGATGGCCCGCCGACCGCCAGGTCGACCTTGGCGGCATCGGCTCGGCCAGGGCGGTTGAACACTATTTCCTGCTCTTCGCCGCCCTCATGGGCGCCCTGGGCACTCCCATGTTCAACATCGCCGTCACACGCTGAACCGTCAACCCCGAAAGGAAACGAAGATGGCCAAGCCGCAACGCGAGGCCCTGGACGACGGCGCGTTCCCCGCCATAATGGGGAACGCGCCGTCGTCCGTAGTCGGGGTGAATCGACCGGCTGGTTACCACCGGTGCGCCACGTCGATAACCAGGCGTGTCTGGTTCCCCGGACCGTTCAGCACGAACACGGTGAACGGCAGCCTGGCCCGCACGCCCACACCAAGGGTGGTCTGCGATTCAAAGCTGCCTGCCAACGCCACCTGGCGGAGCGCGGAATACCCGGCAGTGTTGACCAGTTCGTTTGGGTTGGCCGGCCGGTAGGCTTGGGCGCCGGTGGCCACGATGTACGCGGGGTCCTTCACGGTCACCTGCAGGAAGGCACCTCCGCGCAGCAGCACTGCGGTGCCGCTGCCCTCACGGTGGACCGTGGCCACGTACCGCACCATGTGTCCGCCGCCATGGCCATTAATGTCAACGACCAGTCGGTCGAAGCAGGCGTGCCGGCCTGCCCTGACGCTGGTAATGGGTGCGCTCGAGAGCTTCCCGGCCGACTTGGCCAGCGAACCCCACGTGATGCCGCAGTACGGTGCTGCCTGCGCTTGGCTTGGCGCCACTACAAAAAAAGCGACGAGCAGACCCAGCACTGCCAGCCATGACTTGAACTTTCTCATTGGAAACACCCCTTGGGGGTTGGGTGGATTGAATGGATGACGGATAGCTTCAGTTGTAGCGCACCGGTTGCCGGCGGTCACCGCCCCCACCCCAAATGGCGGTGAATCGTTAGTGTGCCGCGGCGATTGGCCCAACTGTTATGGAGTGTCTGCGCTGAGACCATCCGTTACGGGGCCGGAGCTTCGGTGTCGATATGCTGGAGTCAACCCCGCACTTGCTTGACCCGCTCCTGATTGAAAGGCCGTCCCATGGCCGCCCCGCACCCCACGCCACCCCCACGCCGCCTTGGCGGAAATGCCCGGCTCGACGGCACGGACAGTGCCCTCGCGGCCCGCGCCACCGGCAGCAGCTGGCGGGATGCGGTGCTGCGCTACTACTCCCTGGCAAAGCCGGGAGTGCTGTACGGCAATGTCCTCACGGCTGCCGCCGGTTTCCTGTTTGCCAGCCCCGCGCGGGTGGACTGGCTGCTGTTCATGGCCGTCTGCGCCGGCACCACGCTGGTGATCGGCTCGGCGTGCGTCTTGAACAACATACTTGACCGTGACATCGACGCGGTCATGGCACGGACCAGGAAGCGTGCCACCGTCACCGGGCGTGTGGAGGCCCGCAACGCCGTGCTTTATTCGGTCCTGCTGGGCGTGGCCGGCGTGGCCGTGCTGGCCACGTGGACGAACCCCCTCGTGGTTGCCGTGGGCCTGGGCGGCTACCTGGCCTACGTGGTGCTCTACGGCATGCTGTCCAAACGGCTGTCGGTGCACGGTACGCTCGTGGGCAGCATTTCCGGCGCAGCCCCCGTCCTTGGCGGCTATGTTGGTGCCAGTTCAGTGCTGGACGCCGGAGCCGCCATCGTGTTCCTCATGCTGTTCTTCTGGCAGCTGCCGGCGTTTTACTCGATCTCCATCTACCGCCGCGACGAATACGCCAAGGCAGGTGTTCCCGTTATTGCGGTGGTGCGCGGGGTTGCCAACACCAAGGTCCAAATCCTCCTCTACACCATGGCCTTTGCCGCAGTGGCCCTGCTCCCCCAGCCCTTGGGCCTGGTCGGCTGGAGCTATTCTTCGGTCATGGGCGTGTTGTGCCTTGGCTGGATCGTGCTGGGCGTTCGCGGCCTGGCTGCGGCCGCAACAAAAAGGTGGGCCCGTCTGATGTTCCGCTACGCGCTGCTCATGATGACGGCGCTGTCCGTCCTGCTGGCAGTGGGCCCGCGCCTGCCCTGATGCCCTTACCGGGAAGGCCCGACGCCGGGCGTGGAGCCTTGCGCCGTGGCCCGGTCCCGGCGCCAGCCAATCGCCGCGATCCCCCACACCAGCAGGAAGAGCCCGACGAGCAGCAGGCCGGCGTGGCCCAGATCCAGGCCGGCCAGCCAGGAAGTGACAGGGTCGTCCAGGCCCATGGTGTCGCGGAGAATCACGGCGATGGTCAGCACCGAGATGAAAAGCGCCGAAGTGGCGGACAAGCCGGTGACGACCATGTTGAAGCCGATCCGGCGGGCAGGGAACATCGCGGCGGAGCGGTACATCTTCATCATGGCCATGCCGTTGGCCGTGTCGCACAGGGTCATGGCGGCCGTGAAGGCCAGCGGCAGGGCCAGCAGGGCGGCGATGGAGATGCCGGCCAGCGCGGCGGAGGCCGTCAGCAGGAGGAACGCAACGGTGGAGGCCGTGTCAAAGCCCAGTCCGAACAGGAAGCCCAGCACGTAGATGTCGCGGGGGCGTTTTACCTTGGACAGCGGCTTGTCCAGCAGCCGGGCGACCATCCCGGTGGGGGCGAGCTCGCCGTCGTCGACCGTTCCACCGGCGCGCACCCGGCGAAGGAGGACATTGGCCTTGAGGAAAGCGGCCCCGTTGAACAGCCCAATCGCGAGCAGGAACAGGGCTGACACCCCGGCCCCGATGACGGCCAGGGCCAGGTTCGCCGCCGACCCGTCCCGCAGCACGGTGCCCATGATCCCTGCGCCGCTGACCACGAGCACGCCGGCCAGCATCACCACGGAGCTGTGGCCCATGCTGAAGGCAAAGCCGACGCTGACCGGCGCCCGCCCCTGTGCGGCAAACTTGCGGCTGGAATTGTCAATGGCCGCTATGTGGTCCCAGTCGTAGCTGTGCTTCACGCCGGCCAGATAGGCGGTCAGCACGAGGCCAAAGGCCAGCGGGTGGGGGTCCGCCGCCAGTGAATACAGCAACAGTGCGGCCACGCTCACGTGCAGGAGCGCCACGGCGCCAAATGTCACCCCGATGCGCCGGGCCACGGGCAGCTGTTCGCGTGCCAGGTAGCCCATTCGGGCAGTGGCAGTCATCAATACTTCCGTAGGTTCAGAGGTGCCTGGGCCGTCCAGCGCCCGCGCAGGTGGTCGACGGCGGCACCGATCAGGGCGTTGAGCGGTTCGGTGGAGTGGGACAGTGCGCGCAGTGCCAGGCCCGGGCCGTCCAGCAGCGTGATGCCCAGCTGCCCGTCCGGATCAATGGGTGCCAGCAGTGCGTGGATGTCCGCGACCAGGGCCGCGTCGACCCGGGCGTCCATCACCAGCAGCGAGCCCAGATGCGTGTAGTGGCCCATGGTGCACATGCTGTCCACGGGCGATCCCGTGCCCGGCCGGATCAGGAGGTTGTCGAGCAGGGTGAGTCTGCCGCCGATGGAAATTTCATTGCGCATCCGGATCTCGTCATAGCGGAACAGGGCGCCGTCAGGCGACCAGCCCGGGGTTACCACCTCGGCCATGATCAGGGATGCCGTGGGGTCCATGTCGACCCTGGTGGCCTGGACGTAACTGGCTTCGCGATATGCGATCAGCGGGTCGGGCAGGCATTCCACCCTGGCACGGGGCCCAAGCCGCAGGCGCATGTGCTGTTCGGCCCGGCTGCCGGGCGTCCGGTAGATCTTCGTGGCCGACTGTGTGGTCAGCAGCAAGTCGGCCCCCGGCGCCACGTCCACCTCAATCAGGTACCTGTCCCCGCCCAGGTAGGCGCCACCGGGATTGATCACGACATAACAAACCTGGCCGGACTCATCGAGGTAGTGCGGCCGCAAAACCCGCAGCGCGCCATCATGGAACTGCCGCACCGCGATGGACTTAGCTCCACGCTGGTCAATGTCCAGGGACAGCGTCCCGGCCCACTCAGGAGGTACACCGAGCCGCCCCACGGTGGCGGCTGGCCCCGTGCGGTCGACGGCGGCGGAACCGGTGATTCCGTAGGCTGCGTCAGGGAGGCCGAGGCCGCCCGCGGCCGTTTGGCCGGAAAGCAGCCGAGGAATTACCGGTCCGTCGCCGGCATCGCCGACCAGTCCGCCGACGGCGACGCCGGGAGCGGTTTGGGTCACCGGGATTCCAGGTCAAGCATGAGCACGTCGCGCTTGAGCCAGTTGATGACGTGCTCCAGGCCGTCGTCGGTCTTCAGGTTGGTGAAGCAGTAGGGCTTGTGTCCACGGAACTCGAGCGTGTCGGCCTCCATGACGGAGAGGTCGGCGCCCACGTACGGGGCCAGGTCGGTCTTGTTGATAATGAACAGGTCCGCCTTGATCATGCCCTGGCCGGCCTTGCGCGGGATCTTCTCCCCCTGCGCCACGTCGATGATGTAGATGGAAAAGTCCACCAGCTCCGGGCTGAAAGTGGCGGAGAGGTTGTCGCCGCCGGATTCGATGAAAATGACCTGCAGGTCCGGGTGGCGGGCCTCCAGTTCCGCCACGGCGGCCGAGTTCATCGAGGTGTCCTCGCGGATGGCTGTGTGCGGGCAGCCGCCGGTTTCAATGCCGATGATCCTATCCAGCGGCAGCACCCCGTTAGCGGCGAGGATTTTTGCGTCCTCGATGGTGTAGATGTCGTTGGTAATGGCGGCGCTGGAAACTTCGCCGTCCAGGGCGCGGGTGAGGCGCTCCACGAGCTGGGTCTTGCCGGCGCCAACCGGTCCGCCAATGCCAATCTTGATCGGTTTCATTTGTTGCTCCTTCTAAATAGTCGGCAGTCAGGACATGAACATGCGGGCCCGCTGGTGTTCGTGCTGCATTTGGGCGATCTCCAGTCCCGGCGCGGTCACACCAAAATCCTCGCGTGGGAGCGTTTGGGCCAGCACGACGGCGTCGCCCACCTCCCGGTGCGCGGCGCGCAGGACGCGTTGGCCGGCACTTTGGCCCAGTGGGATGCCCCGGATGGCGTTCTGGGTTAGTGAGGTGACGGTGGAAAACATGTACGCGCTGAGCAGTTCCGCAGCCGGCACGCCCAACGCCCTGCCGGCCACGGCGAAGGCCAGTGCGGGGTGGCCGGCGCAGGCGCCGGAGGCGACGGCTCCGGCATACGCCTCCAACTCGGGGCAGGGGTGAACGGCTCGGGCGATCTCCAGCATGCGTGCTCCCATCTTGACCCCTGCCTCCCGGATTTCCCGGGGCAGTGCCGCGGCATGCAGTTCCCGGTCCACACGGTGCAGTTCGGCTTCCGTCTCCGCCTCCAGCACGAACCGAATGGCGAGGGCGTCGGAATGGACCAGCTGGATCCGGATGAACTGCGTCAGCCAGTCCGCAAACGTGGCCTCGTCATGGACAAGGCCGCGGTGCAGGTAGCTTTCCAGCCCCAGGGAGTGGCTGAACGCGCCGGTGGGCAGCGCCGAATCGCTGAGCTGCAGCAGCGGCAGGAGGTAGCTGGGTGCGGCCGCCATGTCAGTGCGTGTGTTCCGCGTGCCGGAACGGCACGGGCATGACGCGTTCCTGCCGCGAATACGGGACGCCGACATGCTGGAGGTAGTCCTCCACCGTGTGGTCATAGGCCAGCACCATCACCTGGGCTCCGTACTCGGACGCGGCGTCAAAGAACTGGGCCTGCATGTGCCGGTTGCCCAGGTTGTGGGCCACCACGCCCATCTCCTTGATGGATCTCGGGGCGATGACCAGCACGTCGGTGGACTCCACGGCAATGACGATGGCGTTGTGCCCGTCAAGGAACAGGACGTCCCCGTCGCGGAGGTCCGCCACGGAGTCGCCGGCCAGCCGGATCCCCAGCACCTTTCCGTGGTCGGTGGTGACCCGCTGGATGCGCTTGACCAGGTCGGCTGAGGGCAGCAGCACCTTTTCCTCGTGGAGGCCGTCCAGGGAGGCCGGGTTGAAACCGTCGGTGGCGGGGTCGAACTTGTTGCCCAGAATGGTTTCGATGATCATGGGTTCTCCAATGTCTAAAACAGGAAGTAGCGCTGGGCCATGGGGAGCACACTGGAAGGCTCCGCGGTGACCACTTGGCCGTCCACGCGGACTTCGTAGGTTTCCGGGTCCACCTGGATGTCCGGCGTTTCCCCGTTGTGCTTCATGTCGGCCTTGGTTAGGTCGCGGATGCCGTGGCAGGCGCGGACCTCATGCGCCAGTCCCAACTGGGCGGGAACGCCCGCGTCGACGGCGGCCTGCGACATGAACGTGATGGAGGAAGAATGTACGGCACGGCCCAGCGAGCCGAAGTTGTGGCGGAAGGTGCGCGGCTGCGGGGTGGGGATGGAGCCGTTGGGGTCGCCCATGATGCTCATGACCATCTGTCCGCCCTTGATCACCATCTCCGGCTTCACGCCAAAGAACGCAGGTTCCCAGAGCACCAGGTCGGCAAACTTGCCTTCCTCCACGCTGCCCACATAGTCGGAGATGCCGTGGGCAATGGCCGGGTTGATCGTGTATTTCGCAACAAATCGCTTGAGGCGGGCGTTGTCGCCCACGGAGGGGTCGTCGTCGTACTTTCCGCGCTGGCGCTTCATGGCGTCGGCAACCTGCCAGGTGCGCAACACCACCTCGCCCACCCGGCCCATGGCCTGGGAGTCGGAGGAGGTGATGGAGAAGATGCCCATGTCGTGCAGCACGTCCTCGGCGGCGATGGTTTCCTTGCGGATCCGTGAGTCGGCAAACGCCACGTCTTCGGGGATGTCCGGGCTGAGGTGGTGGCACACCATGAGCATGTCCAGGTGCTCGTCAATGGTGTTCACCGTGTACGGCAGCGTGGGGTTGGTCGACGCCGGCAGCACGTTGGGCAGGCCGGCCACCTTGATGATGTCCGGGGCATGCCCGCCGCCGGCACCTTCCGTGTGGAAAGTGTGGATGACGCGCCCGGCGATCGCAGCAATCGTGTCCTCCACGAAGCCGCATTCGTTGAGCGTGTCCGAATGGATGGCCACCTGGACATCAAATTCGTCCGCCACCTGCAGCGACATGTCGATCGAGGAAGTGGTGGCCCCCCAGTCCTCGTGCACCTTCAGGCCGATGACGCCGGCCCGGACCTGCTCGGCCAGCGGTTCGCGGGCACTGGCGTGGCCCTTACCGAGCAGTCCGATGTTGATGGGCAGGTTGTCCACGGCCTGGAGCATCTTGCCAATGTGCCAGGCACCGGGCGTGACGGTGGTGGCCTTGCTGGCGTCGGAAGGGCCGGTTCCGCCGCCGATAAGCGTGGTGACCCCGGAAGCCAGGGCCACGGGTATCTGGTCGGGGCTGACAAAGTGCACGTGCGTGTCGATGCCGCCGGCCGTGAGGATCTTGCCCTCGCCGGCGATGATGTCCGTGGCCACGCCGATGGTGATGTTCACGCCGTTGGAGATTTGCGGATTGCCGGCCTTGCCGATCTTGAAGATGTGGCCGTCGCGCAGGGCGACGTCCGCCTTGTAGATGCCGGTGTAGTCCAGCACGATCACATTGGTGATGACCGTGTCCGGGATGTCCTCGTCACGGATCAGCTGGCCGTTTTGGCCCATGCCGTCGCGGATCACCTTGCCGCCGCCGTACACGACTTCCTCACCGTAGTTCGTGTGGTCAAATTCAATTTCGGCAAACAGTTCGGTGTCCGCGAGGCGCACGGCGTCGCCCGTGGTGGGGCCGTAGAGGTCCGAATACTGCTTGCGGCTCAGTTCAAAGCTCATTTGCTGCCTTCCCCTGGTGTTCCGGCGTCGAGCGGCCCGTTCACCAGGTCCTGGAAGCCGTGGACTTCACGGCTGCCGGACAGGGCGATCAGCTTGATGGTCTTGGCGTCCCCCGGTTCAAAGCGGACGGCCGTGCCGGCTGGAATGTCGAGCCGGAACCCGCGCGCCTGCGGGCGGTCAAATTCCAGCGCGTTGTTGACCTCGAGGAAATGGTAGTGGGAGCCCACCTGGATGGGCCGGTCCCCGCGGTTGGTGACCTGCAGGGACTTTGCCGTCAAGTGCTCATTGCAGGTGATGGGATCGGCTCGGAGGATGTATTCGCCCGGAATCATGGCTTGCCTTTCATTGCACGGCGGTTCATTGCACGGCAGTCCGCAGGGAGCGGCTGGATCAGCGGATGGGGTTGTGGACGGTGACGAGTTTGGTGCCGTCCGGGAACGTCGCCTCGACCTGGACGTCCTTGATCATCTCCGCCACGCCGTCCATGACCTCATCGCGGTTCAGGATGGTGCTCCCCCAGCTCATCAGATCGGCAACCGTGCGCCCGTCGCGGGCGCCCTCGATCAGCTCATACGTCAGAATGGACACGGCTTCCGGGTGGTTGAGCAACAGGTGCCGTGCCTGCCGGCGCCGCGCAAGGTCGGCAGCCACCACAATCATGAGTTTTTCTTGTTCACGGGGCGTCAAGTGCATGTGGCTCTCCTCAGGTCTGCAACGGATTCAAGTGTCCACCCGTTATCTGCGACCGGCAAGGCAACTTCCCGGGAGGTCCGTGGATAAGGACAGATTAGCAGAGGGGGAATATCCCCCAGTCGGCTCCGGTTCCCTTCGTGACAGGAAGTGGAGCTGACGGTCCGTTTCTCAAATGCCACCGGAAGGCCTCCCCGTGAACATCACCTTGTGGATTGCCCAGATCCTGCTCGCCGCCATGTTCCTTTCCGCCGGTGCCATGAAGGCCACCGCGCCGATCCCCAAGCTTGGCAAGACCACGCCGTGGGTAAACCACTTCCCCCCATCCGTGGTCAGATTCGTCGGCATTGCCGAGCTCCTGGGCGCCGTGGGTCTGATCCTGCCCGCCGCCACGGGTATCGCCGCGGTCCTGACCCCGCTTGCGGCCACGGCCCTGGCCGTCGTGATGGTGCTGGCAGCCATTTATCACGTCCGCCAGACGGAGTTCAGTGGGATCGGCATCAACGTGGTCCTGTTTGCGCTGGCCGTGTTCGTGGCCGCCGGACGCTTCACCCTGCTGGCCGGGTAGCAGCCGCGAGCAGCCGCGCGCGGCCCGGTGGGCTGGCCGGGTAGCGGCCGCGGCCGCTACCGCTACCGAAAAATAGTTCACGGCAATTTTTCAGGTCCGCAACGCCGCCACGGGACTAGCATTGTTAGTTGACAGAGGCAACCACCAGCCGCTGCCCAAGGATGCGGAAACCAGCCTGGGAGTGCGAAAACTGTGGCCGAAACACGATTAACAAATACCGCCGCCAGGACAGCGCGGGCGCAGTCCCGGAAGGCACGCGACCTCGCAAATCCGCACTACAAGTGGATAGTGCTTTCCAACACCACCCTGGGCGTGCTGATGGCGACCATCAACGCCTCCATCCTGCTGATCGCGCTGCCGGACATCTTTCGCGGCGTCGGCATCAATCCCCTGGCGCCGGGCAACACCTCGCTGCTGCTGTGGCTGATCATGGGATACATGGTGGTGACCGCCGTCCTGGTGGTCAGTTTTGGCCGGCTCGGCGACATGTTCGGGCGGGTGAAGATGTACAACGCCGGGTTTGCCATTTTTACCTTCTTTTCCATCCTGCTGGCCGCCACCTGGATGACCGGGACGCCCGGCGTGTATTGGCTGATCATCATGCGGATCCTGCAGGGCGTGGGCGGGGCGCTGCTGATGGCCAATTCCACCGCCATCATCACCGACGCGTTTGGCGTGGACCAGCGCGGGCTGGCGCTGGGGCTGAACCAGGTGGCCGGGATCGCCGGCTCCTTCCTGGGCCTGGTGATCGGCGGCCTGCTCGGACCCATCGACTGGCGGCTGGTGTTTCTGGTCTCCGTTCCCGTCGGCATCTTTGGCACGGTATGGGCGTACCTGAAACTGCATGACAACGGCATCCGGCAACCGGCAAGGCTCGACTGGTGGGGCAACATGACGTTCGCCGCCGGCCTGATCGCCGTGCTGGTGGGCATCACCTACGGCATCCAGCCCTATAGAGGGCAAACCATGGGCTGGACCAACCCGTGGGTGCTGGCCGCGTTGATTGGCGGCACGCTGGTGCTGGTGGCCTTCGCCATCATCGAAACGCGCGTGCCGGAGCCGATGTTTGAACTGAAGCTGTTTCGCATCCGCGCGTTCACGGCCGGCAACCTGGCCAGCCTGCTCTCCGCGATTGGCCGCGGCGGGCTGATGTTCATCCTGATCATCTGGCTGCAGGGCATCTGGCTTCCCCGCCACGGCTACGACTTCGCCAACACGCCGCTGTGGGCGGGCATCTACATGCTGCCGCTGACGGCCGGTTTCCTGGTGGCGGGCCCCGTCTCGGGTTGGATCTCTGACAGGATGGGCGCCCGCCTGCTGGCCACCGGAGGCATGGTGGTGGCCGCGCTGAGCTTCTGGTGGCTGCTGCTGCTGCCCGTGGACTTCCAGTACTGGACGTTTTCCCTTGCCCTGCTCGTCAACGGCATTGGCATGGGCCTCTTTGCCGCACCTAACCGGGCCGGCATCATGAACAGCCTGCCACCCAACCGCCGCGGCGTGGGGGCCGGCATGAGCACCACCTTCCAAAATTCCGCCATGGTCCTGTCCATCGGCATCTTTTTCTCGCTCATGGTCACGGGGCTGGCGCGCACCCTTCCAGCCACGCTCACCAGCGGGCTCACGGCGCACGGCGTCAGCGCGGTCGACGCCGGCCACGTCGCCTCCCTGCCGCCGGTATCCGTGCTCTTTTCCTCACTGCTGGGCTACAACCCAGTGCAGACGCTGCTGGGCCCGGCCGCCCTGGCGCGCCTGTCCCCGGCCGACGCTGCGTACCTCACCGGCCGGGGCTTCTTCCCGGCACTGATCTCCGGGCCGTTCGCCGACGGGCTCGCCGTGGCGTTTGGCTTTGCCATCGCCGCCTGCCTGGTGGCCGCCGTCGCGTCCGCCCTGCGCGGCGGCAAATACGCCTACGCCGAGCCCGGAAGCGTGCCCGGCGCCGACACCCGGGTGCCGGCGCCGTCCGGCAGCCCCGCTCCCCCGACCCACGCAGCTTCAGGGGTGGGCAGCCGGGAAACGGTGGCCACGGCCCTTCCAGTCGCTGGCCATCAGCCGGCAGAAGTTTCAGCCGCGAACTTCCCGACGGCAGGCATCCCGACGGCAGACTTCCCGCCCGCCCGGCGGGTTGCCGCCGTCGACCACCGGGGGCGCCCCCGGCCCACGGCCGGCCCGGCTCCGACCGCAGCGGCGCACGCCCGCCACGGCGCCGGTGCCGGTGCGGCACACGAGCCCGCGGCCCGGCACCTCATCAACCGGGAAGGCCTCGAATAGCTCCCTCCGGCCGGTGTTCCTTCGCCACCCCTTGACCTTGCCGTGGAAAAGGCCTGCAATGGAAGTAGGGAACCGGCGTGACCGGCTCCCATGCGGGTGTCCGGGCGGTTCTGCCCGGCCGTCGTTTCGGAGGTGCCGTGATGGTGGTTGCAGCCCTTGCAGGGCTTGTCTTGATGGCAGTGCTGGTGGTGCTGGCCACTGCCGGAACTGTGTGGCTGGTGAAGGTGCGGCCCGCACTGGAGCACGACCCCGACACCCGGTTCTGGTACGCCTTTGCCGGCCTGTGTGTGCTGCTGCCGGCCATTTTGATCACGGCCGTGCTGGACCGCTGGGCCGGCGCCACGCTGGCGCTGCTGTCGGCGGCCACCTGGTGGTGGGTCAACAAGGCAGTGGCCCGGCGAATGTCACTGCGGGCGGATGCGGCGGCGCGGAACCTGGCCGAAACTGAGCGCGCGGCACTCTGCAGCCGGCACAACACCGTGCTGACCCGCTGGAGCCGCTACGAGCTTGACCCTGCCGCCGCCATCGACTTTCCGGCCATGGCCGACGTCCGGGTCCCGGAAACCTCGGCCCTGGTCAAGGCCGTTGCCCTGGCGGAGCTGCTGCGCCGCAGCTCCGGGGCAGCCCCGGATGGCGCTCCTGGATACCGGGCCGCGGTCGCCGGGCTCGAGGACGCCTTCCGGGCGGCCGAAGACGCCGCCCTGGGAGCCAGCAGCCGCTGAACGGCCGCACACTGGCCGTTTCGGTGCTGCTCAACTGCGGGACTACTTGACGACAATGACCGGGCAGTGCGCCTGGTTGATGCTGGCGGCGCTGACCGATCCGAGCACGACTCCCATGAGGCCGCCGTGGCCGCGGCGTCCCACCACCAGGTAACGGGCGCCCCTGCTGGCTTCAGTGAGAATGGCGGCAGCGGATCCGTGTTCGATCCGGGCGGACACAATGGCGGGCACAATTCCGCCAAACGCGTCTGCGAGGGCCCGGTCCAGCACCTGCTGCGCCCCTTCGGCAAAGTTCCCGATCCCCAGTGCCTGGTAACTGGAGGGTTTGGTGGGAGCCTCCCAGACGGCAATGGCGTCCACGGATCCACCCAGACCGGCAGCAAGGGTGGCAGCGTCACGCAGCGCATTGAGCGAGGCCTCGGAGCCGTCGACGCCGACCACAATCCTGGGCGGCTGTGCGGATGCGTTCGAAGGGTTCACTGCGTGCTCCTTGCGGTTCCGCCGGGATTGGCGCTTACCCCAGTCTCGCCGAGAATCAGGAATGCTGAAACCCGGGCGGATGGCGGGGCCGCGAACCACCTGCCGAAAGGCCAAGGTTACATGGGTCAAAGCCGGCCATTGTCTGGACCGGTGAAAAGGCCGTAGTATCGCCGGTAACGAGTGGAGGGTGTGTGCCATGCCTGTTGAAGAGCCCCCTGTTGAAGTTCCCGCTGGTGGAGAGCCCGGGAAAGGCCGGCCGGACCCCGGCAGCGGTAGTCCGGATCCCGACGGGGCAGCGGGTGCAGGTCCCCGGCGTGGGCGGCACGCCGCGGCTGCGTCCGGGCCCGAACTGGTCCCGCTCCCCGGCAGCAGCCGTGGACCGGCCCCACAGGCGCTGCACCGACCGGCAGGCGACGCGCAGGACGCGCTGTACAACGAGGAAATCACCGTCACCGTGGTGCTCCGACGGGCCGGACCCGTACCCGGCGGCGCCCTGGCGGCAGCGGCCTCGTCCGGAACACCGGGCGGAGTCCTGCCGGCCGAATACGGGGCCGCACCGGCCGACGTCGAACTTGCCACCGAGACCCTTACGGGGCTCGGCGCCACGGTGGTGGAGACCGACACGGCATCGCGCAGGCTGCGGATAGCCGGGCCGGTGGGGCTGCTGTGCACCATCTTTGGCACCGAACTTGAGACGGTCGACAGCGTGGGTCCCAACAACGAAAGCACCTCGCACCGGCACCGCACCGGTGCCCTGAGCGTGCCGGCGGCACTGGACGGGGTGGTCACCGCCGTACTTGGCCTCGATGACAGGCCGTCGGCCCGCGCCCCCTTTCACTTCGCGCCGGCAGCCGCCGGCAATGTGAGCTACACGCCACTTGACCTGGGGCGCATCTACAACTTCCCTAAAGGCACCGACGGCGGCGGGCAGGTCATTGCCGTCGTTGAACTGGGGGGCGGCTTCGGCCAGCCGGACCTCGACGAGTACTTTGCCGGGCTGGGCATCACCGGCCCCACGGTGACGGCAGTAGGCGTGGACGGCGCCGTCAACGTGCCCGGCGCCGATCCCCAGGGGGCCGACGGAGAGGTGCTCCTGGACATTGAGGTTGCCGGCGCACTGGCCCCCGGGTCCACGCTGAAGGTCTATTTTGCCCCCAACTCCGATGCCGGGTTCCTGGATGCCGTGGCCAAGGCCACCCACGACACCCCCGCTCCCGCGGCGATCAGCATCAGCTGGGGGCAGAGCGAGGACCAGTGGACCGAACAGGCACGTGCCGCCATGGACAACGCGTTTGTCGACGCTTCGCTGCTGGGCATCACCGTCACGGCCGCGGCCGGCGACAACGGCAGTGCCGACGCCCAGGGGGACGGGCAGAACCACGCCGACTTCCCGGCGTCGAGCCCGCATGCCCTGGCGTGCGGCGGCACCCGGCTGGAGGTGGACACCGCCACCGGCAAGGTCACGAGCGAAACCGTCTGGAATGACTCCTCCAGTTCGGCGACGGGAGGCGGGGTCAGCGGCACGTTCCCCCTCCCGGACTGGCAGCAGCACGTGACGGTGCAGGCGGGCGCGTCCCCGGCAGCAACCCCGCACGGTCGGGGCGTGCCCGACGTCGCGGCCGTGGCAGACCCGCAAACCGGTTACCGGGTCAGGGTCGACGGGACGGACATGGTCATCGGCGGCACCAGCGCGGTGGCGCCCCTGTGGGCGGCGCTGATTGCGCGCATGGCCCAATCCCGGGGCAGCGGCTTCGGCCTGCTCCAGCCCGCCCTTTATGCCGGCGTAACGCAGGGACAGCCCGCCCCTGGCTTCCGCGACATCACCAACGGCAACAACGGCAGCTACGACGCCACGCCGGGGTGGGACGCCTGCACGGGACTCGGCGTCCCGGACGGCACTGCCCTGCTGGCCGTGCTGGCGGGCCCTACCCCTTCTTCTTGACAGGTTCGCCCTTGGTGACGGGGGCCTTCGGCGTGACGGGAGCCTGCGTCGCCGGAGCCTGCGTTGCGGGTGCCTGGGTGGGAGCGGCCGGTGCCTGGGTCTGGGCGTCGCCGGTGTTGGGTTGCTGCACCGGGGGCGCCGGCACGCCGCTGCCGGCCATGGGGTCGTTGGAGCCGGCCACCAGGGGGGCCGTTTGGCTCAGCATGGCTGCCGGGGGCGCCGTCAGCGGTGCCGGCGCGTAGCTGCCCGCGGCGGCGTTCATGACGGCCGCCCACTGCGAACCGGCCAGCTGGTTGCCGTCAATGCTGGGGTAGTAGACGCCGTTGATGGTGATGTCCTGGTTGTGCCACTGATCGCCGTTGCCCTGGTAGCTGCCAAACCACGACGCCGTGGACATGCCGGAATTGGCGCCCACCGTCCACGTCTCGACGTTCCAGTCGGTGGTCCCCGTTTTGGCAAAGGCCGTGTCCTTGTCATTGAGCGGGATGGCATAACCCGAACCGTTGGTGAGCATGTAATGCAGAGCGTACGTAACCCCCGCTGCCACTTCCTGGGTCATGGTCCGCTGGCAATTGGCGCCGGGCACCTGATAGCTCTTTCCCGTTGAATCGGTGATGGACGTCAGCGCAATCGGTTCGCAGCGCACGCCGCCGCTGGCGAAGGTGGCATACGCAGTGGCCACGTCGATCGGCGCCACCTGCTCCGAGCCAATCAGGTTGGAGATCTGGGCGACACTGTAGGGCTTGTTGGTCTGGCCATTTTTCAGGCCCGCCGCCGTCGCCATCTTTTGGATGTTGCAAAAGTCAAGCTGCGTGGCCGT
>NZ_QJVD01000035.1 GCF_003219815.1 Arthrobacter livingstonensis | reverse complement strand
CCCACCGGCCGCACCTACCTCGACACCCAAGACGAACCCGCCCCCTTCTAAAACGCACCACACCCCGAAGCGCCAGGAGGTAGTAGGGGTGACCATAGTGCCAACGGGTGGATGCCGGTGGCCTGCCACGGGCCGATGGAACCGGTGGAACCGACCACGCTCTCTGGTGCAGGCGAGCCAGTAGACGGCATCTCCTGCGGCGTGACGTTGGGAGGCCGTGCGGGTCATCCGCCGTAGCCGCGCAGCCAGCGCTCGAGCCGGAGGTAGGCATCCTGTCGGACTTCCCCGCTGGAGAGAAATACTTCGTGCAGGGCCCCGTCAATGCGTTCCACCGTCACGCTGTTGCCCAGGGACAGTGATCGCAGCGCCAGCGCACGCACGTCAAGGACCACGTCTGCCCGTAACATGGCGCCGTTCCACACCGGCCCCAGCATGCTGCGGGAGGACAACAGCACCAGGACGGGCATCGGCAGTTCAAGTCCGCCGGCCACTTTCCGCTGGGCGGCCATGATGGCCCGCATCCAGCCGGCCCTCACCGGAAACGCCTGGGGCGGGCGCATGTTCCGGTCCACGCTCCATTCGCCGTAGGCCTCATCGCTGATGCCCCGCCAGTAAAACGTCCGTTCCGGCACGCGCATCCGGGTCAGGGGGCGGAAGTCGGCCACGGGGCGCACCAGGGGAGTGGCCGCACGCCTGATGGCCGCGCCGCCCTGGATTTCCAGCCAGGGGCTGTTGAGCATCAACTGGCTGACCCGCCCAGGAAACTTGTGGGCCCACAAGGCGGCGATCAGCCCACCAGTGGAATGCCCCATGAGCATGAGAGGAAAAGTCGCACCCTCGCCATCGCCACCTCCAACGTCACCAGCTTCCGACGCGATGATGCTGTGGGCAAGGGTAATCTCGTCGTCATAGTCAGCGAGATCATCCACATAGCCGCCCAGCCGCTGGCTGACAAGGCTGCGGCCATGGTTGTGCAGATCCAGGGCGTAGAAGTCATAGCCGTGTCCGGTGAAGAACTCCGCGAGCCCGGTGTTGTAGAAATAGTCGCTCCAGCCGGGGATGTACAGCACTGCGTGGCGCGCGGGCTTGCCGCTTGGAAGCCACCCGTGGCCAGCGTTGTCAGCGGCGGGCCGGTGCCGCACCAGCGTTGCACGCCTTGGGGTGCCGTCGGGGCGCGGCACTGCCAGGGTCATTGCGGTGTAACCCACCCCCAGGATGTCCGGTACCCAGCCGACGGTGCCACCGTTCACGATGCCGTGTCGGCGGCGGCGTTGCGCCCGGCGATCCGCCCTGAGAAGAGGCAGCCGCCCAGGAAGGTCCCCTCCAGGGACCTGTACCCGTGCAGGCCGCCCCCGCCAAACCCGGCTGCCTCTCCGGCGGCATATAGGCCGGCCAGGGGTATTCCCGATGCGTCGAGCACACGGGCCGCAAGGTCTGTCTGGAGACCGCCGAGGCTCTTTCGCGTCAGGGTGGAGAGCCGGACGGCAATCAGCGGCCCATGTTCGGGCGCCAGCATGGGATGGGGCGGGACCACGCGCATGAGCTTGTCCGTGGCGAAGCGACGCGCCTCGCGGATGGCATTGACCTGGGTGTCCTTGCCAAGGCCGCTGAGCACCTGCCGGTCGCGAGCGGCCAGAGTTTCATGAAGCCCCTGCGGGTCAATGAGTTCCTCGCCAATGAGGGCGTTCATCTTGCCGGCAAGTTCCTGTGCCGTGGTTCCCTGCAGGAAATCCACACCGCGGTCCAGGAACATCTGGACCGGACCAGTGGCGCCCGGTAGCGCCCGCCTGGCGAGCAGCTTCACATCCTTGCCCGTCAGGTCCGGATTCTGCTCGGAGCCCGACAGCGCGAACTCCTTGTTGATGATCGTTTTGTTGAGAACGAACCACGAATGGTCATGGCCCGTGGAGCCCAAGTGCCGCAGCGTGCCCAGCGAGTCAAATCCCGGGAACAGCGGCACCGGCAGACGGCGTCCGGTGGCGTCCAGCCAGAGAGGCGATGGCCCCGACAAGATGCGGATGCCGTGGTTGGGCCAGACTGGATCTGGATTGTGGATGCCCTCGGGATAGTGCCACATGCGGTCGGTGTTGACCAGATTTCCGCCAGCTTCGGAAACGGTGTGCTGGAATTCGCCATCCACTGATGCGGGCACTCCGGTAAGCATGTACTTGGGGCTCGCATTTCCGGGCCATTGCCGGCGGACCATTTCATGGTTGCCGCCAATGCCTCCCGTGGTGGCAACCACGGCCCCGGCAGCGGCCGTGAAGGCACCCGCCACCTCCCGGGTGCTGGCCTGGCCCCGATCGGCGGCGGAGGAGGCCAGGACCTCGCCACGCACACCGGCGACTCGTCCGTCGTCGAACACCAGCTCCGTGGCACGGTGGCGGAAGGCCATCGTGACCCGGCCCGCGGCAACACCTTCGGCAACCTTGGCCAGAAAGGGTGCCAGGATGCCCGGACCCGTGCCCCACACCACATGGAAGCGGGGAACTGAATTGCCGTGGCCCTGGGCGTCGTAGCCGCCGCGCTCGGCCCACTGGACCAACGGGAAAAACCGTACGCCCAGGGAGTGCAGCCAGCCCCGCTTCTCGCCGGAGGCAAAATTGACATACGCCTCCGCCCATTGCCGGGCCCAGTGGTCCTCGGGACGGTCAAAGGCCGCGGATCCCATCCAATCGGAAAGCGCCAGCTCGGCATTGTCCTTCACGCCGAGGTGCCGCTGCTCGGGGGTGTCCACCAGGAACAGCCCGCCAAACGACCAGTGTGCCTGGCCACCCAGCGACGCCTCGGGTTCCTGGTCAAGGATCAACACCGTGCGCCCGGCGCTATACGCCTCCGCTGCGCTGACCAGCCCGGACAGGCCGGCACCGACCACCACAACATCGGCTTGAAACGTGGATTCCCCACCATTGCTTTCCATGTCGCCATGCTAGCCCCTGCCGGCCCGGCTGCGCCCCAGCGGGGGGCACCGTACGTTTTGCAGATGTGCCGCCAAGACGGAAAACTAGGAGGCATGCGAATCTATCCCACATTCTTCCGGCTTTGTTTTTCCTGGATGGACGCCGAACGGGCGCACAAGATCGGGTTCACCCTGATTAAGGCAGCCCACCGTGTGGGTGCCGGCGCTGTACTGCGCCGCATGTTCGCACCGCCGCGGTCTTTGCAAACCACGGCGTTCGGCCTCACCTTCCCCACCCCCTTCGGCCTGGCAGCCGGGTTCGACAAGGAAGGGGAAGGCATCAACGCCCTCGCCAACCTCGGATTTGGACATGTGGAGGTAGGCACCATTACGGGCCAACCCCAGCCCGGAAACCCGCAGCCGCGCCTGTTCCGCCTGGTCGGGGACCGTGCCGTCATCAATCGGATGGGCTTCAACAACGACGGCGCAGCCGCCGTTGCGCCGCGACTTACCCGGGCGCTGGAAGACTTGGGAAGCGCCTATCCGTCTGTGCGGCCCGTGGTTGGCGTTAACATCGGCAAGACCAAGGTGGTGGAGCTGGAGGACGCGTTGGGCGACTACCTCATCAGCGCCCGCACGTTGGCCCCGTCAGCCGACTACCTGGTGGTGAATGTCAGCTCACCCAATACCCCCGGACTGCGCCTGCTGCAGGACGTCGAAACGCTGCGGCCGTTGCTGACAGGGGTGCGCGAGGCAGCTGATTCCGCCGCAGGGCGGCACGTGCCGCTGCTGGTGAAGATCGCACCGGACCTTTCCGACGACGATGTGGCGGACGTGGCCGCCTTGGCACTGGACCTTGGGCTCGACGGCATTATCGCCACCAACACGACCATCAGCCGCGAGGGCCTTGCCAGCCCGGCGGCCCTCGTGGCGGAAAAGGGTGCCGGCGGCTTGTCCGGCGCACCGTTGAAGGCCCGCTCGCTGGCCGTGCTGCGACAGTTGAAAGCCGCCGTGGGGGACCGCCTGGTGCTGATCTCCGTGGGCGGCGTGGAAACCGGCGCCGAGGTTCAGGAACGCCTCGACGCCGGTGCCACCCTGGTCCAGGGCTACACTGCGTTTCTCTACGAAGGCCCGTTCTGGGCGGCCCGCATCAACAAGGAACTGGCCACGCTGCGCCGTTAGGCCGGCGAGGTCCAGACAGCGGACCGACCGCCGGAGGAGGGCCGGCAGGCAGTCAAACGGCGGCTATTCCCCAAGCGCTTGCGCTGCTCGCAATCCCCAGCCGCTCCCACTACTCGCCAGCTACCAGCGGGTCCCTTGCGGTAGTGGGCCCCCGGAGTGGGCCCCGCGCCTGTGGGCCCAGACACGCGGCCGCGGGCGGCCTTACGCTATCTACGGAAACGCAGGCTCCGCCACCTCGTGGATAGAGCAAGTCAAAATGCCGTCGATCTCGCTTTCTGCCGCCGTTCCTGACGTCCACTACGGGAAAAGCCGCCGCTCCTGTTTATCGCCGCTGGCAGATCAATGGCGATAAACAGGAGCGGCGGCGTTTGCAGCGCAGAGGGATCGGTGTTCCCGTGGGCGGGGCAAAGGAGACGCCAAGGGCCGTCCCGCCCTTTGACTGTCCGCTTACGCGGGGCGGGAGGCCGGGCTGACGGTCTTGGCGGGATCGTTGATGATGCTTGGGGCCAGGGCGTCGTCAATGGCCGCCATGAGCCCGGCCGGAATCTTCACGCCGGAGGCCTTGACGTTCTCGGCAACCTGCTCCGGCCGGGATGCCCCTACCAGGGCCGTGGCCACGTTGTCGTTCTGCAGCACCCAGGCAATGGCCAGCTGGGCCATCGAAAGTTCCAGTTCCTCGGCGATCGGCCGGAGCTTTTGCACGTTGGAAAGAATGGAATCGTCGAGGTACCGGCTGATCGTGTCGGCGCCGCCGTGCTCGTCCGTGGCGCGGGAGCCGGACGGAAGCGGCTGGCCGGGCAGGTACTTGCCGGACAGCGTGCCCTGCGCCATGGGCGACCACACCACCTGGGACATGCCAAGTTCCTTCGCCGCCGGAATGACCTCGGGCTCAATCACGCGCCAGAGTGCGTTGTACTGCGGCTGGTTGGACACGAGCGAGAACCCGGCCTGGCGGGCCAGCGCTTGGCCGCGGCGCATCTGGTCCGCCGACCACTCGCTCACGCCGATGTACAGGGCCTTTCCGGCCCGCACCACGTCTGCGAAGGCGGCAATGGTCTCTTCCAGGGGCGTTTCGTGGTCGAATCGGTGTGCCTGGTAGAGATCCACATAGTCCATGTTCAGGCGGCGCAGCGACCCATTGATGCCCTCCATGATGTGCTTGCGTGACAGCCCGGTGTCGTTGGGCCCCTTCGGCCCCACCGGCCAGTACACCTTGGTGAAGATTTCCAGGGACTCGCGGCGTTCATGGGCCAGTGCGGCGCCGAGCACTTCCTCGGCTTTGCCGTTGGCGTAGGCGTCTGCCGTGTCAAAGGTGGTGATGCCGGCGTCGAGCGCTGCCCGCACACAGGCGGTGGCGACGTCGTTCTCCACCTGGGAGCCGTGCGTGAGCCAGTTGCCGTAGGTGATTTCAGTGATTTTCAGGCCTGAGCGGCCAAGGTAGCGGTATTCCATGTCCCCAGCCTAGCGGCCGGGGGGCACCAAACGAGCGGCAGCGAGTTTGGGGAGGACGCGACGGCGCTAGCGGCCGGGGCCCGCCGGACAGGGCTAGCGGCCGGGGCCCGCCGGACAGGAGCGAGTGGCGGGGAGGCCGGTAGGCGCTAGCCACTCTTAAAGCACGACGCCGGTCACTTCCGTGGGGAAGGGACCGGCGCGTTGCCTTTTACGCAGCTGTTGGGCTTGGGCCAACGATTGGGCCCGCCGCGGCGAGCGCCCGCGGCTTGCTCAGCGAGCCGGACAAAGGGAAAGCCGGGGGATCAGGTGGGCCATTCCCCGCGCTTGACCATTGGCTTGGGGAGGCGGAGGCGGCGGAACTGCAGGGAGCGCATGGTGCCGTACCAGACCACGCCGGAGTCAACGGACTTGAACTTTTCGATCAGCTGGCGCTTGAGCTTGCGCGACATGAACCACGCATCGATGGCGACGCCCGCCACCATGATCCAGAACAGCACGAAGATGTAAATCTGCGAGCCGTTGGTGGAGGGAATGACCACCGTGAGGAGCACGATGGCCAGGGCCACGAACATTACGTATTCGCCGAGGCTGAAGCGGGCGTCCACAAAGTCGCGGGCGTAGCGCTTCTGCGGACCCTTGTCGCGGACGGGCAGGAAGCGCTCCTCGCCGGTGTCCATGGCGCGCCGCATCCGGGCCTGCTCCTCGCGGCGGGCGTCGCGGGCGGCCACCTTCGCTGCTGCCCGGTCATTGGGAACCAGCGGGCGCTTGCGCGCAGCTTCCTGTTCCTTCCGGGACGGCGTGGGCATGCCCTTGGCAGACTGAGGGTCTTTTGACCGGCCAATCTGCTCGAAGGGGGCAGGCGCAGCCTGCAGGTCGGGGGCTTGATCTTTCTTACGTCCAAACACCCGTAAAGGATACCCCGGAAGCGGCGGGTCCCTTGACAGCGGCGTCCCTTCCCGGCGGTAGTCTGGCTTTCATGACTGAAGAAAAGCACACCCTTCCGGCCGCCGTCCTGGGCGCCGGAGTCCCCGTCGAGGAATTGCGCGGCAGTGTTGGCCGCAACTTCGGCGCAACGGTCGCCGAACTGGTGAAGCTCGTTGCCATCCCGGGGATTGCCTGGGACGCCTTTGACGCCGCACAGCTCGACCGCAGCGCCGAGGCGGTTGCCGCCCTGGTGCGCGGCATCGGCCTGGACGACGTGCAGATCCTGCGCGTGAACAAGGAGGACGGCACGCCCGGTGGTCCGGCCGTCGTCGCCCGCAAGCCCGCAGACCCCGGCTTCCCCACCGTCGTCCTTTACGCCCACCACGATGTCCAGCCCCCGGCAGACCTTTCGCTTTGGGAGACCGAGCCCTTTACCGCCGTTGAAAGGGACGGCCGGCTCTTTGGCCGCGGCGCCGCGGACGACAAGGCGGGCATTATGGCCCACATCGGCTCCATGCGGGCCCTCACGGAAGTCCTGGGCGGAAGCTTCGGCCTGGGCGTGACCCTGTTCATCGAGGGGGAGGAGGAAGCCGGCTCACCGACTTTCCGCACTTTCCTCCAGACGCACCGTGAACTGCTCGCCGGCGACGTCATCATCGTCGCCGACTCCTCCAACTGGAAGGTCGGCGTCCCGGCCCTGACCACCAGCCTGCGTGGGCTGGTGGACGGGACGGTGGAGGTGCGCGTGCTGGACCATGCCGTGCACTCGGGCATGTTTGGCGGCCCCATCCTGGACGCACCCACCCTCCTTGCCCGCCTGATTGCCACGTTCCACGACGACGCCGGATCCGTCGCCATCGAGGGGCTCACCTCCAGCGGGCACGCCGTGCTGGACTACCCGGAGGAAACTTTCCGGGCCGACGCAGCCGTGCTCGACGGCGTCACGCTGGCCGGCACGGGAAGCATCACCTCCCGGCTCTGGGACAAGCCGGCCCTGTCCATCATCGGGATGGACATCCCCTCGGTGGCCATGAGCTCCAACACGCTGTTGCCGGCGGCGCGTGCCAAGTTCAGCCTGCGCCTGGCGCCCGGACAGGACCCGGACGCTGCCATGGAAGCCATTGGAGCCCATGTGCAGCGGCACGCGCCGTTCGGCGCACGCGTCACCTTCACCCCTGGTGAAACGGGACAGCCGTTTGCCACCGACACCGGCTCGCCGGCGGCACAGACAGCGCTTTGGGCGCTGGGGGAGTCCTGGGGAGTCCCTGCCGTGGAAAGCGGCATGGGCGGATCCATCCCCTTTATCGCCGACCTGAACGAGCTGTTCCCGGACGCCCAGATCCTGGTCACCGGCGTCGAGGACCCCGACTCGCGGGCGCACAGCGCCAACGAGTCGCTGCACCTGGGTGACTTTGAAAAGGCCATCGTTGCCGAAGCGCTCCTGTTGGCTGCCATGAATAAGGCCGACTAGGCCGGATGTCCGCGATGTGGCCCGGGGAACACAACCGGCAGCCGTTTGGTTGCAACAGTTAGCGCCCGTGCCGGGCCCGACGTAGCATGTATCTGTACCCCCACGTAAGGAAACGCCATGACTGCAAATGTCCACGAAGAATCCACCACTGCCGTTGATGTGGCTGAGCTGCCTGCGCACGGTGTGCTGATCAGCGACGTCGCCGCCGGAAAGGTCCGCAGCCTCCTTGAACAGGAAGGACGCACGGACCTTCGCCTGCGCGTGGCCGTGCAGCCCGGCGGCTGCTCGGGGCTCATTTACCAGCTCTACTTTGACGAGCGCGTCCTGGACGGGGACGCCATCCGCGACTTTGACGGCGTCGAGGTTGTCATTGACAAAATGAGCGTGCCTTACCTGGACGGCGCCAGCATCGACTTTGAAGACACCATTTCCAAGCAGGGTTTCACCATTGACAACCCGAACGCCGGAGGCTCCTGTGCCTGCGGTGACTCGTTCCACTAATCAAGCCATTTACCCGATGCAGGGTCCACGGGCGGTTTTTCATTTTGCCGCCGACGCACGGTGGGTTTGGTGCACATTTTGCGCGCTCTAGCGGTAAGCTCTACATCGAGTAGTAAAACCCGTTTCGCACCGTAGGCGCCACGCCTGCCCGGTGCACAGTAACAAGAGGAAGGGCCGTCTGTGAGTTCGCAGGACCGAACCGGCAGCCGACGCGCGAGAGTCATGCCCATTGCCGGGCTGGCAATTGCCGGAGCGTTAGCTTTGTCTGGATGTACGGCAGAAAATAGGAACGGCTGGATGCCAGCCGAACGTGATACGACCAATCACACGGCCGGGATCATTGACCTGTGGGTCAATACCTGGATCACGGTGTTGATCATTGGCCTTATCACGTGGGGCCTGATCATTTGGTGCATCATCGCCTACCGTCGGCGCAAGGGCGCCACCGGCTTTCCCCGCCAGACCAGCTACAACCTCCCGTTGGAGGTTTTTTATGTGTTGGTGCCCCTGTTCATGGTGCTGGTGTTCTTCCACTTCACCGACGTTGAACAGCAGTCCATCAACGCGCGCGTGGACAATCCGGACGTTAAGATCGATGTCCGGGCCAAGCAGTGGTCATGGGACTTCAACTACATGCAGGGCAACGACGTCAAGGAGTCTGTTTATTCCGTCGGCGTCCAGGCGCAGCTTGACGGGACACCGATTGACAAGTCGAAGTTCCCCACCCTGTACCTGCCCGTTAACAAGAGCGTTGAGCTCCAGCTCAATTCCCGCGATGTCATCCACTCCTTCTGGGTCCCTGCCTTCCTGGACAAGAAAGACATCCTTCCCGGGGTGACGAACTACATGACGCTGACACCCACTGCCCTTGGCGAGTACGACGGCAAGTGCGCGGAGCTGTGTGGCGAATACCACTCCGAAATGCTTTTCAACGTCAAGGTTGTCACGCAGGCCGAATTTGACGCCCATCTTGCGACCTTGCAGGCCAAGGGGCAGACCGGGACGCTGACTGAGAAGTACGACCGCAATCCGAATCAGAATCAGAAGTAGGGGGGAAGGGGAAAGTGTCTACACTCGAGTACTCGGCAACCGAAATCAATTCGGCTGCGCCTAGGGTCGTCCCCGTGTCCAAGGGGCGCATCGTCGTCAACTGGATTACGTCCACCGACCACAAGACGATCGGATACATGTACCTGATCGCATCATTCATCTTCTTCTGCCTGGGCGGCGTCATGGCGCTCATCATGCGGGCGGAGCTGTTTGAGCCGGGAATGCAGATCCTGCAGACCAAGGATCAGTACAACCAGCTTTTCACCATGCACGGCACCATTATGCTGCTCATGTTTGCCACACCACTGTTTGCCGGTTTCGCCAACGTCATCATGCCGTTGCAGATTGGTGCTCCCGACGTCGCGTTCCCGCGGCTCAATGCACTGGCGTTCTGGTTCTTCCTGTTCGGCAGCACCATCGCCGTCTCCGGATTCATCACTCCCCAGGGGGCCGCGGCCTTTGGCTGGTTTGCGTATGCCCCGCTGTCCAACACCACTTTCAGCCCCGGCGTCGGCGGCGACTTGTGGGTGTTTGGCCTGGCTTTGTCCGGTTTCGGAACCATCCTTGGTTCGGTCAACTTCATCACCACGATCATCACCCTCCGTGCCCCCGGCATGACCATGTGGCGCATGCCGATCTTCACCTGGAACACGCTGATCACGGCAATCCTGGTGCTCATGGCTTTCCCGCCGCTGGCGGCTGCCCTGTTTGCCCTGGGAGCCGACCGGCGGTTTGGGGCGCACATTTTCGATCCGGAAAACGGTGGGGCCATGCTGTGGCAGCACTTGTTCTGGTTCTTCGGCCACCCCGAGGTGTACATCATCGCCCTGCCGTTCTTCGGCATTGTCTCTGAGATCTTCCCGGTCTTTAGCCGGAAACCGATCTTCGGCTACAAGGGGCTGGTTTTCGCCACCATCTCCATTGCTGCACTCTCGGTCACCGTGTGGGCCCACCACATGTACGTCACCGGCCAGGTCATGCTACCGTTCTTCTCCTTCATGACGATGCTGATCGCCGTACCAACCGGGGTCAAGTTCTTCAACTGGATCGGCACCATGTGGCGGGGATCGCTCACTTTTGAGACTCCGATGTTGTGGAGCCTTGGCTTTCTCGTCACGTTCCTGTTTGGTGGACTGACCGGCATCATCCTGGCTTCGCCGCCGCTGGACTTCCACGTCTCTGACACCTACTTCGTGGTGGCCCACTTCCACTACGTGGTGTTCGGCACCGTGGTGTTTGCGATGTTCGCCGGCTTCTACTTCTGGTGGCCAAAGTTCACCGGGCGCATGCTCAACGAACGCCTGGGTAAGATCCACTTCTGGATGCTGTTCCTCGGCTTCCACGGCACGTTCTTGATCCAGCACTGGCTGGGTGTCCTGGGCATGCCGCGTCGTTACGCGGACTACATGCCGCAGGACAACTTCACTTGGATGAACCAGTTCTCCACGATTTCATCGTTCGTGCTCGGCGCGTCCATGATCCCCTGGTTCTGGAACGTTTACATCACGTGGCGCAGCGGCAAGAAGGTGGAAGTGGATGATCCCTGGGGCTTTGGTGCCTCGCTGGAATGGGCCACGTCCTGCCCGCCGCCGCGTCATAACTTCACGTCGCTGCCGCGCATCCGTTCCGAGCGTCCGGCCCTGGATCTCCACCATCCCGAGTTGGCGCCCCACTACCAGCCGGCACCCGTTGGCGCTTCATCGAAGGGAGCATCCCAGTGAAGGTTGAAGCGAAGCTTTTCATGCTGGTCGGCGTGTTCTTCATCCCCGTTGGAATCGTTTACGGCTTCATGGTGCAATGGCATGAACACGTAGGTTACCTCGCGCTTTTCCTGGTGTCGGCCATGACCATTATGATTGGTGCGTACCTCAATTACACGGGCAACCGCGTCGGTCCGCGCCCGGAAGACCGCGTTGACGCGGAAATCCACGAGGGTTCCGGCGAGCAGGGGCACTTCAGCCCCTGGAGCTGGTGGCCCATCGTGCTGGGACTGGCTGCGGCAACAGGCTTCCTGGGCCTGGCAGCGGGCTGGTGGATTCTGTTCCTCGGCGCCGGACTGGCTGCGATTGCCTTGGTCGGCTGGGTTTACGAATACAGCCGTGGAGACCACGCGCACTAAGTCTTGAAGGTGGCGCCCTCGGCGCCCGGAACAAAAAGAGGGCCTGCCCGCCACTTCACAGTGGCGGGCAGGCCCTTGTTGTTTGAGTGGGACTGTCACGAGGGTGAGATAAGCTCCGTACGCAACAGCTCTGCCAGGTGGTCCACGGCCGCCCGCACGGTGTGATCGTCCACAGGGGTCGGGCCCACGGCAATTTCAACCTCCGTGCCGCACAGGAAGTCAGCTGCCATGACCTCCAGAAGTGAGCGCCCATCCACGGGCGGCAGACCATCCTTGGCCAGGGTGATCGGCAGGCCCGTTTGGTTGACGGCGCGGACGAAGACCGCGGCAGGCCGGGAGTGCAAGCCCACACTGGCTGCTATGGTGGCTTTCCGGGTGTACATTAATGGCTCCTTGATGCATAGATGCTTTACGTATTGAGAGTAGTCGTGTTTTAGGCTGTCTATGGTCACCAAAGGAGTTTCATGGGCTATTTAGTGCCTCCGGCCGGCGACGTGCAGGGACGCCTGGATCGGATGTCCCCCGTCTCGGTCCATATTCAGCTGCGCGAGCTGTTCCGCGCCTACATCACCGGCCATGCCAAGGCCGGCAGCCAACTCCCGTCCGAGCGCGATCTTGCCGTGCATTTCGGTGTGGCGAGGATGACTGTCCGGCACGCCATTGAGGCCCTGGTGGATGAGGAGCTGCTGGACCGCGTGGTGGGCGTGGGGACGTTCGTCTCGCACCAGAAACTGGACGTCCAGGTCAAGCTCACCTCCTACTCGGAGGAGATGCAGCGCCGCGGCATGCGCCCGGCCGCCCGGACCCTGTCCTTTGAGCAGATCCCGGCCACCGCCCGCCTGGCGCGCGAACTTCAGATGGAGGAGGGCCAGGCCGTGATCCGCTTTCGCAGGCTCCTGCTGGCCGACGAGGAGCCCATGAGCGTGGATGAAAACTTCATCCCTGCCTGGCGCGTGCCCGGCATCCTGGACCAGGGGCCGCCCACGTCCCTGTACAACCTGCTCAGTGAACGATATGGGCTCGTGATCGAGTGGGGCGAGGACATTGTGGAAGCCAATGCGGCCACCCCGTCCATAGCCCGGCTCCTGAAGGTCGACGTCGGTGCCCCCGTTCTGCGGATGGAGCGGCACGCGTTTGTGTCGCGTTCCTCGGTGGACTACTCCATCTCGTTTTACCGGGCAGACCGCTACAAGCTGCGGGTGCCCCTCCAGCGTCCAGGGGTGCGCACCCGCCGCAGCTATTAGGGGCGGGCGGCGCAGGCCCTGCACGGACGTCCTGGGGCTGCGGGGGAGGGGACGGGTGCCGCGGGTCCGGTGGTCGGGGCGCCGTATACCTAATTGCTGATTTTGGTGTCCGGCAGACCCACCCCAAACACAGCTAGGGCGGCTCCCCGGGGGGAACCGCCCTAGCTGCTGTGAAGCTGCTGTAGTCTCTAGTACCTGGAGACCGGCTTGGCCTCTTCACCGGCTTCAATGGCCTCATGGTGCTCGTGGCCTGCCGTCAGCTCGGCCTGGGTGGCCGGGGCAACGCGGTCCTCGAAGAAGAAGCGGCTCAGTGCTGCACGGCGCTTCTCCGTCTTGGTGACAATGCCGTTTTCGTTTGGAATGCCTTCCTCGGCAAGCGGGGATTCGTAGCCGACCAGCTTGTAGCGCTTGTAGTCGTCAAGCTGGGCGTGCATTTCCTGGTACTCGCCGTGCGGAAGGCGGACAATGCGTCCGGTTTCGCGGCCGTGCAGGGCAATCTCACGGTCCTTGCGCTGCAGTGCCAGGGATACGCGCTTGGAGATGATGAAGCCCAGGATCGGCCCAATGAAGAACAGTGCACGCAACCAGTACGTGACATCGTTCAGCGAGACCTCAAAGTGGGTTGCGATCAAGTCGGAGCTTGCAGCTGCCCACATCACGCAGTAGAAAATGAAGCCTGCCACGCCGATGGCCGTGCGGGTCGGTGCGTTGCGCGGCCGGTCCAGCACGTGGTGCTCGCGGTCGTCGCGGGTCACCCACCGTTCGATCCAGGGGTAGGCGAACAGCAGGGTGAACACGATGCCGGCCGGTACCAGTGCCGGCAGGAGCACATTCAAAGTCAGCGTGTTGACGCCCCAGGGGAATGGAATGTGCCATTCCAGCGGGATGTTGAACAGCCAGCCCGGCATCAGGCGCAGAGCGCCGTCGACCCAGCCGATGTACCAGTCAGGCTGGGTTCCGGCGGAGATGGGAGAGGGGTCGTAAGGGCCGTAGTTCCAGATCGGGTTGATCGTGAAAAATGCCGAGACGAGCGCAATGACGCCGAAGACGATGAAGAAGAATCCGCCGGCCTTGGCGGCGTAGACCGGGCCGAGGGGGTAGCCGACAACATTGCGGTCGTTGCGGCCCGGACCGGGGTACTGGGTGTGCTTGTGCACCACCACCATGAACAGGTGGATGGCAATCATGAGCAGGATCATCGCCGGAATCAGCATGATGTGGAACATATACAGGCGGCTGATGATTGCGGTGCCCGGGAATTCACCGCCGAACAGGAAGAAGGAAATGTAGGTGCCGACCACCGGGATGGCCATGATCACGCCGTCGATGATGCGCAGGCCGTTGCCGGAGAGCAGGTCATCGGGGAGGGAATAGCCGGTGAACCCTTCAGCCATGGAGAGGATGAGCAGCACGCCGCCCACCACCCAGTTCAGTTCGCGCGGCTTGCGGAAGGCGCCGGTGAAGAAAACACGGAGCATGTGCACCGACACGGCGGCGACAAACAGCAACGCCGCCCAGTGGTGCACCTGGCGCATGATCAGGCCGCCGCGGACGTCGAAGGAGATGTTCAGCGTGGAGTCGTAGGCCACGGACATTTCCAGGCCCTTGAGTGGAACGTAGCTTCCGTTGTAATGCGTCTCCGCCATGGAAGGGTCAAAGAAGAGCGTCAGGAACGTTCCGGAGAGGAGCAGGATAACGAAGGAATACAGGGCCACTTCGCCGAACATGAACGACCAGTGGTCGGGGAAGACCTTCCGGCCAAATTCGCGAAGCATGCCGGAGCCGCCCACGCGCTCGTCAACGAAGTTCGTGATCCGGCCGGTGGATGTCTTTGGCTCGAAAGGTGTTTGCGCTGTGGTGCTCATGATTAGCTACGCTCCCAGAAGCTCGGTCCGACAGGTTCGTGGAAGCCGCTCTGGGCTACCAGATAGCCCTCGCTGTCCACGGTGATGGGCAGCTGGGGCAGCGGGCGGACGGCCGGGCCAAAGATGACCTTGCACTCCCGCGTGAGGTCGAACGTCGACTGGTGGCAGGGGCACAGCAGGTGGTGTGTCTGCTGCTCGTACAGGGCCACGGGGCAGCCGACGTGCGTGCAGATCTTGGAGTAGGCGACGATGCCGTTGTAGGCCCAGTCCTCGCGGCCCGCGGACGGGTGGAGTTCATCGGGGTCCAGGCGCATCATCAGGACTGCCGCCTTGGCCTTTTCGTTCAGCTTGCCCTCAGTGAGCGTGTTCAGCGACTCGGGGATGACATGGAAGGCCGAACCGATGGTGACATCGGCGGCCTTGATGGGGGTGCCGTCGGGGTCGCGGGCCAGCCGCTCGCCCTTCTTCCACAAGGTCGTGTGCATGGCATTGCCCGGAAGGGGGCCAAGGTCGCGCAGGATCGCAATGGCCGGCAGCGGTGCCAGCGCCATGGCCCCGATGAGGGTGTTGCGGATCAGCGGGCGGCGCTTGATGCCGGTCTCTTCGACGATGTCGTCAACGATCTGCACGGCGGCAAGGCGGTCCTCCTCGGTGCGCATTTCGTGGCGCTCCTCGGAAACCTCGTGGTCCGGCATGAGCGCCCTCGCCCAGTGGACGATTCCCGTGCCGATGCCGAGCATGGCGAAGCCGATGCCCAAACCGAGGAACATGTTCTGGAGCCGCAAGGTGGCGATGGTCTGGTCCAGCCGAATGCCAAAGTAGGCAAAGAAGAACAGCAGGGTGCCAATGGCGGAAATCCCAAACAGGATTGCCACCTGGCGCTCGGCCCGCTTTGCTGCCTTGGGGTCCGTGTCGGCCAGTCTCAAACGATGTGGCGGCAGTCCCGGGTCCTGGAACTTCTCCACCTCATCGTGACCAGCCTTAGCTACGACTTCCGAACTTGCCGGAAGGTCGTCACTATGGTTGCCCATAATCCCCTCATCCTTCTCTTATCCCGGTGCTATCCCGGGGTCGTAATGTATGTTTCGCACGGCTGCCGTGCGGCAGCCCAAATCTTGTGGTGACGGGCTAGGAGGTCCTGGACGTCAGCCAGACGGTGAAGCCGATGATGACACCGAGCACGGCGGTCCAGAGGAAGAGACCCTCGGAGACCGGTCCAAGCGACCCCAATGCGGCGCCGCCGGGGGAGCCCTGCTTCTCAATGGTGTTCAGGAACGTGATGATGTCGCGCTTGCCCTCGGGGGTGATGTTGGCGTCGTTGAAGACGGGCATGTTCTGCGGTCCGGTCACCATGGCCTCATACATGTGCTGGTTTGACACGCCGGCGAGGGCCGGGGCGAACTTGCCGCGGGTCAGGGCGCCACCGGCAGCAGCGGCGTTGTGGCACATGGCGCAGTTGACGCGGAACAATTCGCCGCCAACGGCGGCGTCTCCCTTGCCATCAAGGTACTGTGCCTCGGGCAGGGCCGGCCCGTCACCCAAAGTGGCGACGTAGGCTGCCAGTTCGGTGGTCTGGTCGGGGTTGAACTGGACGGGCTTTTCACGGGCCTGCGGTCCCTGCATCTGCAAGGGCATCCGGCCCGTGCCGACCTGGAAGCTGACGGCAGCGGCACCGACACCTGCCAGTGATGGTCCGTTGCCCGTTCCGCTGGCACCAAGCCCGTGGCACGTGGCGCAGTTGGCCACGAAGAGCTTCTCGCCCTGTTGTACCTGCTCGGAGGTGAACGTGGAGCTGTCTGCCTTGGCCTGATTCACTGTTGTGACAACGGCGTACAGCCCACCGGTCAGCATGAGCCCCAACACCAGCAGCGCTACTGCTGCCAGCGGATGACGTCGCTTCTGCGAAAGTGCCTTCACTTGGTGGTTCCTTTGATCTATATCCAGCAGCCCCTAGTGAGAGCCGCAAATGCTAATTCTGCCTCGTGTAGAAGAAAACCGTATGCCAGCCTACTTCAGGATGTAGATGACCAAGAACAGGCCAATCCACACCACGTCCACGAAGTGCCAGTAGTACGAGGTAACGATGGCGCTGGTGGCCTCGAAGTGTCCAAACTTCTTTGCCGCGTACGCACGGCCAATGATGAGTAGGAACGCTATAAGGCCGCCGATCACGTGCAGGCCGTGGAAGCCCGTGGTGATGTAAAACGCCGAGCCGTAGGCGTTGGCGCTGAGGGTTACGTGCTCGGAGGTCAGCATCGCGTACTCGGTTGACTGGCCGGCAACGAAGATGGCGCCGAGCACAAAGGTCAGCAGGAACCACTCAGTCATTCCCCAACGGGTGAACTGGAGGCGGCTGCCGATGCGGCGCGGCTGAAGGTTCTCCGCGGCAAACACACCCATCTGGCAACTAAAGGAGCTGGAGACCAGAACGAGGGTGTTGACCAGGGCGAAGGGGACATTCAGCTTGGCCGTTTCTTCCGCCCACAAACCACCAGTGGTGGAGCGCAGCGTGAAGTACATGGCAAAAAGGCCGGCAAAGAACATCAGTTCGCTGGACAGCCAAACCACGGTTCCTACAGAAACCATGTTGGGGCGGTTCAGCGTCGGATGCGCCGGGGTACTGGGGGCATGGGTCGCAGTTGTCACATAGACATTATGTCTATAAAACTCCGTACTTCCCAATGCGAAATGCCGATTGCGCGATCTTTTTCTACAAACTTGCGAAATTCCGGCTGATTCACAGTGTTAACCCAGAGACGTATGCACAACACGCCTTCGGTGTCAATGGTCACATTGGGCCGGGTCGGCGCTGCTTCGTCTAATGTTTGTAGGGTGAATCCACTCGACGCGCCCTTGGCTGCCACTCCCACGTGGCCCGATCTCATTGCCTCGCTGATCGGCCGCAACAACCTTTCCTCGGCCCAGACGGAGTGGGCCATGAACACCATCATGGCCGGGAATGCCACCGACGTGCAGATTGCCGGCTTCCTGGTGGCCCTGCGAGCCAAGGGGGAGACCGTAGAGGAAGTCAACGGACTGGTGGAGGCCATGCTCTTCAACGCCCGGCCGCTGGCAATTGCCGGTGATGCCCTGGACATTGTCGGCACGGGTGGCGACAGGCTCAATACCGTCAACATCTCCACCATGGCCGCGATGGTGTGCGCCGGTGCCGGGGCCATCGTCGTCAAGCACGGCAACCGGGCTTCGTCGTCCGCTGCGGGCTCGGCGGACGTGTTGGAGTCCCTGGGTGTCCGGCTGGACCTGCCGGTGGAGCTCGTGGCCCGGTCGGCCGCCGAAGTGGGGATCACCTTTTGTTTTGCCAACCTCTTCCATCCATCCATGCGCCATGCCGCCCCGGCGCGGGCGCAGCTGGGCGTGCCCACCGCCTTCAACCTTTTGGGCCCGTTGACCAACCCGGCCCACGTGATGGCCTCGGCCATCGGCGTTGCCGACGCCCGCCTCGCCCCGCTCGTGGCCGGCGTCCTTGCCGCCCGCGGCGTCCGCGCACTGGTCTTCCGCGGCAGCGACGGCCTGGATGAGCTGACGACGACGGGGCCGTCCAAGGTCTGGGAGGTCCGGGACGGCGCGGTCGCCGAGAGCGACTTCGATCCCTTGGATGTGGGCATTGCGCGGGCAACCATTGACGATCTGCGCGGCAAAAATGCCGACTACAACGCCGGTGTGGTCCGGCGCGTGCTGGACGGGGAACGCGGCCCGGTGCGTGACGCCGTCGTGCTTAATGCCGCGGCGGGACTGGTGGCCTACGATCCCAAGGCGCATGGCACCTTGGAGGAACGCATGCGCTTTGCCCTGGCGCGGGCCGAGGCCTCGATAGACGGCGGCGGGGCCGCCAATGTCCTCAAGCGCTGGGTGGAACTGGGTTCCGCGACGCAGTAGCCGGCACTACGCCGGGGACGCCCTGGAGATTGATCACCAAGGCGTCCCCGGTGTCAGTGGTCGAAGCCGAGGGAGAACGCTGCGTCCAGGTCGTGCTGGGAATAGGCGCGGAAGGAAATCTGCGTGGTCGTGGACATGACGGAGCTGACCTTGGAAAGCTTGTCCGCAATGACGTCGGCAAGGTCCTCGTGCTTTTGTACTCGGGCGATGGCAATCAAGTCCCATTCACCGGTTACCGAGTAAACCTCGCTGATGCCCTCCAACTCGGAAATTTCCTGGGCGGCCTCCGGGATGCGTGAGGCGTCGGTCTTGATCAGGACAAAGGCGGTGATCACAGGCGGGGTCCTTTTCAGGTGGGGTCGTACGGGTGGCTTGCATTTAGTTTTGATGGTAGCCCAACGGTGTTGGGTATCAGTGCTTCACAGTGCGACGCGCCACCAGGACGGCAATGCCCCGCTGGCCCAGCAGGAACACGCCCAACACGACGGTGGCGACGATGACAAAGGGGACTGCCGCCGTTTCACCGGACAGGATCCGCAATGCCATGCCGCCGGCAACCGTTATCAGCCAAATGCACACGCCGTTGGGCCACAGGCGGACGGGCCGGAGCCAGTTGCGCGTCAGCAGCCATCCCGCGGCCAGGGCAACCAGGAACGGCCAGGCCGTGGTGAACACGCCTCCCACGGTCAATGACTCCTCGTGGGAGCTGCGCCCGGACAGGGCAAAGATGACGACCAGCAGGACGTCCATGACGGCTGCATAGGCAAGGAGCTTGTTTGCGGGTTTTGTGGGTGTTTGTGTCACCCCGCCAGTTTAGCCGGAATCCGGCGGGCGCTTTGGCGACGGCCGGCCTTGGCGCAGGAAGTTACCTGCCGGTATGCATTGTTGCCGCCCATGCGCGGGGATAGAGTCTTTCGCACAACGATGGCAGGGGAGTGGTGAGCGTGGGCCGGATTGGCACGTGCCTGTGGTTTGACGGTCAGGCGGAGGAAGCAGCCAACTTTTATGTGGGGTTGTTTGAAAACTCCGGCATCAAGGAGGTGGCGCGCTGGGGCGAAGGCGGACCGTACCCCGCCGGAACCGCCCTGACGGTCCAGTTTGAGCTGGACGGCCGCGGCTTTCGGGGGCTGAACGGCGGCCCGGAGTTTACCTTTAACGAGTCCATCTCCTTTGAGTTGTTCTTCGACACCCAGGCGGAGTTGGACGCCAAGTTGGCCTCCTTGACTGCCGACGGCGGCCAGGAGAGCCAGTGTGGCTGGCTCAAGGACCGGTTTGGGGTGTCGTGGCAGCTGCTTCCGAATATGCTCGCTTCGGTGCTTAATGGCCCTGATCCGGCGGGCGCCGGCCGCGCTATGCAGGCGATGCTGGGAATGCAGAAGCTGGACATCGCCGCGCTGCAGGGTGCCTACGACGGCTAGAGGTGTCGCAGGAACCGCTGCGGCGCGTCCATGAACGACTTCCAGTTGTGCACCAGTTCAAGGTCCTCCCAGGCCTGGTGGCGCAGCCCCCATTCGCCCACCTCGTAGATGTCGGCGCCCTTCAGCGACGCCAGCAGCGGCGAGTGGGTCGAAAGGATCACTTGGGAATCGCCGTCGTCCAACAATTGCCCCAGAACGCTCAGCAGCGAGAGGCAGCCGGAAAAGGACAGTGCGGATTCAGGCTCATCGAGCACCCACAGCCCGCCTCCGCGGAACCTGTCCACGATCAGGGACAGGAACGATTCCCCGTGGGACATGCGGTGGAATTTCAGGTCCGGCCTCCCCACGGACGGATTGTCTTCCAGGTAGCTGAAGAAGCCGTGCATGGTTTCGGCCCGCAGGAAGTAGCCGTACTTGCTGGCGCCGGCGTTGCGGGTCACCTGGAGGCTGGAGTGGAGGCCGGATTCCGTGGGCCGGCTCTGGTGCATGGCGCCCGTGGATCCGCCCTCGGCGTTCAGGCCGTAGGCAAGCGCGATGGCCTCCACGAGCGTTGACTTGCCACTGCCGTTTTCACCGACAAAAACAGTCGCCCGCCCCAGGGCCAGGCCGTCATCCAGCAGTTGCCGCACGGGTGCCATCGTGGCCGGCCAGGTATCGCGCGACAGCGGGTCGAGCTCATTTTCTCCCACCTGGCGCACGGGAGTCCGTCCAAACATCATGGGCCCATTGTTGCAGCAGCAGTGCCACACCGGCGGAACACGAACAGACCCGGGTTCCGGCCGGTGTTCAGTCTTGGGGCCTGGGTGATTTGGCCAAGCCGTCAACAATCTCCACGGCGGGCAGCTTGATGAGCTCGTTCGGGTCCAGGCGGAGCTTGCTGGTGCGGTTCCCGCCGCCCATGATGACCGAGTCCTGGGCCAGGACTGCGCTGTCCACGTAGATGGGCATGCCGTCGGTGCCAAACGGCGTGACGCCCCCAATGACCATTCCGGTTGCGGCGACCGTCAGCTCGGCGTCCGCAAACGACGCCCTTTTCACGCCGAACAGTTCCCTGACCTTCCTGTTCACGTCCAGCCGCGTGGTGCCCAGAACCACACATATTGCCTGCACGGCCGGTTCGACCTTTCGCGAGGTCACCACGATGGTGTTGGCGGCTTGATCCAGCGACACGTTGTAGTGTGCGCAAAATGCGGCGGTGTCGGAGAATTCGTCGGCGCAGGGGAGGACCTCGTGAATAATGCCGTGCGTGGCCAGCGCATCGCGGACGGAGGGCATCAGCATGGCGGAGGTAACGGCGTCGTGGTTGCTCATGGGTCCAGCGTACTGACCGCTGCCGGTTTAGGAGTTGGGCAGGAACAAGCTGACCACATAGAAGATGGAGCTAGGCAGGCCAATGGCCGCCCCGGCGATGCCAAGCCAGCGGCCGCGTGCGTTGCCGCGCCGGACTTCGCGCAGGCCCCTCAGGCACAGGGCCGCGCCCACCACGCCCAGGAATCCGAAGAAGAACTGGCTGATGCAGGCCAGAACAAGCCCCGAGGCGGCCTGCCTGCTGATCGGCGGGCGCGTCGTCATGCCGGGTCCCCATGGCCCGGGGGCAGATACGCCGCGGGCTGCGGGAAGTTCTCACCGGGGGTGTTCGACGGCGGCAGTTCAGACATGCCTGCACCTTCCGTGGGTGAGGAGCGGGTGGGCCGCCCGTGCCCAGTATCGTCCAGCCGGTGCCGGGACCCTGGAATGAAACGAAAAGAGTCCGGCCGTTCCACAATGCCGCCCCGGCATTTGGTCTCGGCGGTGCGCGGTCCTGCCGAGCATGCTGACGCTGGGAGGCGCGATGGACGTCAAAGCCAGGGAAACAGGTGGACCCGGGCCATGGCCGGCCGGGATTGCCGCTGTGACACTGTTGGTGGACGACACTGTTGGTGGACGAGCTGGCGGAATCGGTCCGTTTCTCCCCGGACGCGGATGCAGTTGACCATCAACGTTCCGGACGTTGACGTGCTCTGCGCAAACCTGGAAGCCAGGAGCGTGCGGCCGCTCAACGGACCGATGGACCGGTGGCGGGAGATCCGGATAGCGGCCTGAACCCCGCCAGGGCGATGGACGCCGTGACCCTGTTGTGTCCGGCCGGGGCCGAAGCGTCAAATCCGATGCTTCGAAGCGTGCCCAGGGCCGCTTGGTTGCCCGCGTCCGTCTCGGCAGTGACCGTCGCATAACCCCGCCCGGCCGCGAGCGAAAGCACGGCGGCGAGTGCGGCCCGCGCGGCTCCCTGACCCCGGAAGGAACGGGCGAGCCAAATCCCGGTTTCGAGCACGTCCGGGACGGCGGTCTTCTTCAGCCGGACCGAACCGGCCACCGCCTGGCCAATGACGATGGCCCAGGTGGCCTACCCCTCCGGGCCGTCGAGGCCGCTTCGGCGGTCGCGGTGATGGCTGCGCAGCCAGGTAATTCGCGCGGCAGACCAGTCGGGGCCCGGCACAATTGGCGCAGTGACCTCCTCTGCCCGGGCATCAGTCGTTGCTGCGTGCACCAACTGCTCGAGCAGCGGACCGTCTAATGGCAGCAGCCGAACTTCTTCCGGCTCCGAATGCAACATGTCCCTCACACTAACGAAACGCCGGGTGGCCCGCCGACCCTTGGACGCCATGCGGTCCACGGGAGTGGCGCACCCATGGTTGCGTGCCTATGCCTTCCGGGCCGCCCATGCCGTGCGGCTGCCCCGGACCTCAAGGGCGGCGGTGTTCAGCAGGGCGCCGGGGCCGGCGGACAGCAGGACGTCCAGGGCAGCCAGGTCTCCGGGGTCGGCAATGCCTTCGAGTGCCGGGCGGATACGCCCCAGAAACGTCCGGGCATAGCGGGCGGCAAGTTCCGGCGTCGGACCCGCGGCCGTGGGGAAGTTGCGCTGTTCGACGAGGGCAAACCCGGCCCGCACCAACCCGGGCTGCCAATCGGGATGGGGGTTCCAGTCCTTCTGCGCGAGGGCTGCGTGCAGCCGGGACTCCAGGCCAGGGCGCAGCGATCCGCCGTCGGCCGTACCGCCTTGCGGGAAGTCATCCGGGAGGAAGCGGGGCAGCCCGTCCATTTCGATGACCACCAGCAGGCCGCCGGGGTTCAGCGCGGCGAACATGTCAGCCATGGTGCGCTCCGGATCGGCGAGTTCATGGAGGGAGGAAGCCGCCCAGATAAGGTCGGCAGCCCCGATCCCGGGCCAGGCGGCGTCGAGGTCGGCCTCGACAGTGCGCAGCCGGGCGGACACACCGGCCCCGCGCGCGGCTTCAAGGGTGTGGCTGAGCATCCCGGCTGACTTGTCGACGGCCACCAGCTCCGCCTGTGGGAAGCGGCGGGCCAGTGCGAGGGTGCCGGCGCCCGAGCCTGCGCCAACGTCCACGATTGTGCCGGGAGTGGTAGGGGCAAGCTGGGAGGCCCACTGCGTTGCCGCGTCCACATATGAGCCAAGCACCTGGGCGTCGAGGGTGAGCAGCTCAGCCAGGCCGACGTCGTGCGAGTGCCCCGCGTGGTGGTGATGTGCATGTTCTGTCATGGCTTCCACGGTAGCCGTTCCATGCAGAAATGGCATACACTATTGCGTATGACGCAAGAAATGGATTTGGATGCCGTGATCCGGCTGCGCATCCGCGGCCTTCGGCTTGCCCGGGGATGGTCCCTGGACAGCCTGGCGGCTCGCTGCAGCCTCAGCGCCTCGACGCTGAGCCGCATCGAGACCGGCCACCGCCGGATCGCGTTGGACCAGCTGGTGCCGATCTCCCGGGCTCTGGACACGACCCTGGACGCGCTCGTTGAACCCGTTGGCGACGACGACGTCGTGATCCGTCCCGAAGCCGGCCACACGCCTGGCCTGACCACGTGGATCCTCGCCAGTGAGACTGCCCTGCACGGCAAGACCGTGGCCAAGATGCGGATCACCCCCGAACGGCCCGGCGGCCCGGCGATGCTGGGGGTCCATCCGGGCCGGGACTGGTTCACGGTGCTTTCCGGCACGGCCAGGCTGGAGCTGGGGGAGCGGACCATCCTGGTCCACGCCGGCGAGGTGGCCGAGTTCTCCACGATGGTGCCACACGCCATCGTCGCGCACGGGGGTCCCGTGGAGATCCTGAGCATCTTCAACCACGACGGCGGGATTGCCCACCTTCACGCCCCGGAGCACGCGCCCGGAGGCGCTGCGCGGTGAAGGGCCGCCGGCGCCGGACCCACCGTCATGGCCTCCATCGCACGGGACCCGGGCAGTGGCGGAGTCGTTTGGGTTCGATGCTGAGCGTTACGGCCGGACCCTACCGAGTTATCCCTTGGCCATCATCGGGCAGGTCCTTGTTGCCGGCGCCGGTCCGGATGTGCTCGGCACCGGCACCGGTATCGTGGCGCGGCTCTTCGAAGGCATGGGCGCCCAGGTGTTCGGGATCGGCGTTGACCCGCGGATGGCCGACTATCCGCGTCGCCAGGGACTGGACGTTGAGGTGGCGAAGTTCGAGGACTGGCAGGCGGGAGCCGGCTGTTCGACGCAGTAGTCGCCGGTCAGACCGCCAAGCTCGACGGACTGATGGCTGGGCTGGGACAGGCCATTGACACCGTCGGCAGCGGTTTTACGATGAACTACGCCACCGTGGCCGTCACCGCCGCGCGTTCCAGTGCGTGAAAAGCCAGCCACGCGATGTTCAGCCGGCTCGGGAATGGGCGATGACCAGGCCGATGGGGGCGCTCACCAGCAGAACGGCGACCATGAAGCGGAAGCCGTACAGCAGCCATACGCGATGTTTGCGGGCACCGCGCACGGCCCAAATGAACATCGCGAGCGCAACAACCAGGAGGCCTGCGCCCGTATAGGTGAGCATGGTTGTCCCGATCAGGGTACCCAGGAGCACGGCAATGTTCGACAGGTTCAGCGCCAGGACCTGGGCGGCGACCAGGGCCGCGGATGGCCGCTTCGAGGCAAGTTCCGCCTGCCCAATGCCCAGCACAAGCTGGGCGGCGCCTGCGACGAGGACGATGTAGGCCACTGCCCAGGACGCCGTGTAGCTGGGGGATCCGGCGCTTGCGGCCGAGAGCACCCCGCCCAGGAGGACGCTGGCGGCTCCGATGACGACAAAGGGAATTGCAGACTTGTTCACATCTCCCAGCATATTTGGGTTCCGGAGTTTTCCCGGACTAGGGGAGTTGTTCGGGCGTGGTGCATCGGGCGACTGCCCACCGGGCGCGCGTTGGCCGGACACATCATCCACCGATTTCGGCGAACCGGTCGAGCCACACTGCCAATGGTGTTTGTACTGCCGCGCCGAGCACCACTCCTGTTCCGGCCGCATGGATCATGTCGGCTGCCCGTCGATCAATGTCGATGGACCCGCCGGCGGCGCCACCTCTTCACTGAACCCCCTCTGAACCACGCGATGGGGGAGACACGGCGGACATGCCCTTCGGGCTCATGGGACACAGTGTTCGCGGCGTCGCCGCCGGGGGCAGCCGCGGGACAGCGTTGCCTGTGGGGTGTCGAGCATTGTTTCCTGGTGCGTGGTCGGGGATCAGCTCAGCCGGAGGGGGGAGTGAACTGGCTGGCAGTGAACTCCGCACCCTGGGGGTCGCGGATCAATGCCGTGCGCGTCCACTCGGAGTCGTCCTGGGCAATCACCTGGGCACCGAGCCTTGTGGCTTCAGCAGCCGCGGCGTCCCGGTCCGCCACGGTGAACGAGACATGCCAGTGTGACGGTTCGTTGACGGCCGCAGCCGCGACCCAGGCAATCGCATCCTCGAAGCCGTGTGGGCTCAGCCCCGACTGCCGCGCCCTGATGTCCGGGTCAATGGTCGCCTCAAGGTGGTCGCCATATCCGGGCCGGCGAATCAGCGTGGCAAAGCCGAGGTCGTCGGTCTGCCAGCCGAAAGCGTCCCGGTAAAATGCCATGGCCCCGTGGGTATCGGACGTGTGGAGGTCGCTGAAATTCCAGGACCCCGGCAGATTGACCACCTGCGCCCCCAACCGTCTTTTGGCCTGCCAGATGCGGAACTCGGTCCCCTGCGGATCGGTCAGCGCCGCTCCGCGACCGCCTTCCCCTGCGTCGGAGGGTGCCGACCGCACGGTGGCGCCGGCGGACGCCAGTCGCTGTACTGCAGCGTCCGCATCAGCGACGGACACGTAGGTGTTCCAAGCCGCGCAGCCCTCGCGGATGCCGGACATCCCGCCAACGTCGCGGCCGTCGAGTTTGGCTATCAGGTAGGTCCCCGGCGCTCCGTGCGGCATGGCCTCCTCAAAGGTCCAGCCGAAGAGTCCGCCGTAGAATACAGCGGCGGCCCCGACGTCGGGTTGTTCCGTGTCGATCCAGCACGGCACGCCCTGTGGGTAGGTTCGCTGGGTCATGTCTGATTCACATCCATTGGGAAAGCCTATCGAGCCACGATCCGCGGGGGTACCCCCGCCGGGGTTCACGAACTGGCATTGGTTGTTTGGCGGCGCGAGGGTGACCGAAACGCGTGGAAGCTGGCCCCGGTTCGCAAGGGCCCCCAGGTTGATCCCCATGGACGGGAAAGTGAGGAATGGTCCGGTTCCCCGCCCATTCTTGGCCGGGCGCCACTGGGAGGGCCTTGAGCAGCCTTGCTCGAGCCGGCAGCGTCGCGAAACGCTGGCGGTTGGCCACGTTGCAGCCTCCTTATCCTGTGCCGGATTTGACGTGTGCCGAAGCGTGCGCTTTCGAGGGCTGGAGTTCCTGAGGAAATAAGGGCACAGTATGGGTGACGCTGCTCAGCTCACAGCAGGGTTTGTTCGAGGTACTGTTCCTGGTCGTTGAATACCAGGTGCCCTAGGGCTCCGTTGACGATCGGCAGATGCGGAGGGACGTGGCCGCATTCCACGTTGCCAATAATGGGTACGTCGAGCGTTCCAAGGGCATCGTGTACCGCTTCGGCCTGCGTGAGCGTGGGGGAGTCCGGGGCGCCGGTGCGTCCAACGAGGATGGCTTGGGCGCCATCGAAGAATCCGGCCAGGCGCATGCCGTGGAGGTGGCGGCAGATGGTCGTCGCGTCGGCCCCTGAAGCTTCCACATAGACGATCAAGCCTTTGTCGGCGTTCCCGAGCAACGGCAGGGTGTCGAGGTAGGGGGTTCCTGCAAGGTTGATTAGTGTCTCAATGCATCCGCCGACCAGACGACCAGTGGCGTTTATCGTAGCTTGGCCCCGGTCGAGACGTAACCACGCGCCGGTGCCGTTCCAGGAATGTTTCGTCACGTCGGGCGTGCTTTCCCAATCATCCCAGTTATTGACCCGGTAAACGCCCGGTGAAGCTTGCCGGAATGTCGATCCCGCAGGCAACAAGGCTATGTCTATCCAGGACATCAGCGCCTCGGGGACCTCGTACGGGGTGTCCAGGAGATTGCCCCCGTGGAGTGTTGCCATCCCTGTCCGGAGCGTGATGGGGGTGAGCAGGGTTGAGATGTCGGAGTATCCGATGACCCAGGTCGGTTCGGCAGCGGCCAGTGCCTCAAAATCGAGGTGGGGGATTAGATCGATGGCGCTCACGCCTCCCCAGGAAGGGATGATGGCTTGAATACGGGCATCCAGGAGCATGCTCATGAACTCCGCAGCGCGTTGTTCAACGGGTGCACTGACGTGGGTCGCGCCGTCCATGCAGGCCCCAACTTTAACCGCGAATCCTCGGTCGCGTAGCAGTTGTGTCGCAAATCGGAGGCGTCCTTGGTGACGTTCGCCTACACCGCTCGACGGCGACGTGACGCCTACGGTGTCACCCGGTGATAAAGGTCGTGGGTAGCGGATTTCCATGAGTTCATACTTGCATGAAGCCGCGACGAACCTAGACAATCAGCCTCGAAAGTAGATTCGTCTTTCCCGGCGCTGCTCGCAGCGCCGGGAAAGGAAGTCAGGCGTGCAAGCCCTCATCCGCAAGGCATTGGGAAACTGCCCACTGATGGCCATCCGATCTGCCCACTCCTTTTTGCAGTGGTCACTCGGCAGAACCGGTAGTCAGGGACAAGGTCACCGATGAATACCTACCCAAGATCAAGCAATGGGTATGGGCCTCAAAGGGCCGCGTTCGGGCCGATGTCGCCCATTCGAAGCTGGTCGTAGGCTTCCTGCGACGCAGACACGTCGCCCAAGTGATAGATCGACCATTCCTGGAGCGCGCGCAGGGGGTCGAGGAGTGTGCGACCCGCGTCGGTGAGCGCATAGTCGACGCGCACCGGCACCTGTGGGTACACCGTGCGGCGAACGAGCCCGTCGCGCTCGAGCCCACGGAGAGTTTGGGTTAACATCTTCTGCGAGATGCCCTCGATACCGCGACGCAGCTCAGAGAAGCGTGCGTCTCCCTGTCCCAGAATCCCCACGACGAGCACCGTCCAGCGATCGCCGATGCGGTCCAGAAGCGGACGCGTCGGGCACGAGGCGTCGTACGGGTTACCCCGATACGCGGACTCAGAATGAGTGGTTACCACAAAGTGCCTACTTCCCGTGAGTGATTTGCTCTCTTATGATAACCATGGCGCATCATTCCGAGTCACTCTTTCGAAGAAAGGCATTCAATGTCCCGCATCACCGTCATCGGCGGCACCGGCTACGCCGGATCCGCCATCGTCGAAGAGGCCGCCGCCCGCGGTCACGAGGTCACCGCATACAGTCGCTCGCTTCCCGACCCGCAAATCCCGGGTGTCACATATGTCCAGGGCGACGCCTCACACGAGCCGGCACTCGCTTCGTTGATCGAGGGTGCGGATGTCGTGGTAGGCGCACTCTCTCCGCGCGGAGCGCTTGCCGACACCTTCCGCGACGTCTACCGCACCATCGCGCGTCTCGCCGACACCGCCAAGGTGCCCCTGTTCATCGTGGGCAGGTACTCGTCGCTACGACCGGAGCCAGGGGCGCCGCGCTACGTGACGGACCTCAGCCACGCGCCAGCGGAGTACCACGCAGAACTAACCACGGTTGCCGCACTCGTAGCCGACGACCTCCCAGCCACCCCCGCAACGCTCGACTGGGTATTCGTGAGCCCGGCTGGGAATTTTGGCTCATACGTCCCCGGTGAGCGGCTCGGTCACTATCGAGTCGGCGGCGACGTCGCGCTCCAGCCCAAAGACGGAGGCGAAATCTCCGGAGCGGACTACGCGCTTGGATTCGTCGACGTCATCGAACAGGGCAACCACCACCGGGCGCACATCAACCTCGGCTACTGAGCGGGGGAGTTGTCGCACTCGAGGGCCGCCACAAGGCAGGACCTGACTCATCGCCGCAACCAACAAATGTCACCGTGAAGGCCTGTCCACCACCGGCACAACAGTGCCCCTGGTTCTGATTTCGGACACCATCAACGGGCGTCCGATGCGTCGCCATGGATGACAATGAACAGCCGGGGCACGACTGAAGTCCTTTGCCTCTCAGTTGGGGGCACCGCAGAAAACGGAAAAAATCGTACGCTAGGGGCGAGTTGAGCCAAATATCCACTGGATGACAGCTTGCCAACGGACGCAACCCAGAGCCTGTCCGTAGCTGGAACGCTCTACCGGTCCTGCCAGGGCTTGATGGCATCCTGCCGCAACCAGCGGCGCACGGTGGACGCCGCGCGCGGTCAGCTCGGCGGCCAGCTCCGGGCATGACCAGCGCGACAACGGCACCCCGGACTCAGCCGGGACCTGGCAGGCCACGGCCTTTGTCTCAGCGACCTGCATCGGAGTGAAACGCGGTGGTTGGTCTGAGCGTTTGCAGTCGACCAGGGCCGGCAGCCCAGCCATGGCGAAGCGGCCGCGCCAGGTCCGCACGGTGTCGACGTGCAGACGGGTCTCGACGGCTATTCGCGCGTTACTGAGGCCCCGTGCCGCCAAGAGCACGATGGTGTCGCGCTGACGGTCCTGATGGGGAGACTTGTGGCCGTAAGGCCATCTTCTTCAGCCGGTGGCGCTCAGCGGCGGTCACAGCTACGGGGTTGAGCAGGAACCATGCAGTCATTAGCGCTGGGCCAGTTTTAGCCTGACTTGGCGGTCCCGATTGACCGGTAAAATTCCCTTCTTGGCCGACCATATGTGCCTGAGGCAAGGATCGGATACGGTCCTTGCCTCAGCAAGGACCGGGGTAACCGCCAGGGACACCCCACGGCCATAACCTCCGAACGCGGCACACAAGCCAGAACAACGCGACACCAGGGGAGACCATCTCCGAGATAGCACGCATTCTCGGAGATGGTCTCCCGCTGTGTCGAGGTTCCCGAGCAGGAAGTTCAAGCCGGGCCGGACCGGCGTCAGAGGTCTTGTGAGTCCCTCTTTTCAGTCGATTTTAATTGCCGTCGGACCATCGCCAGGCCCGTGATGATCGCCAGCACCACAATGACACCGGCGATGATGCCTCCCCAGGGAAGGGCCGCACTGGAAGTATCCGTAGCGGTACCGGCGGCCGTGGGCGTTTGAGCGGGCCCGGCCACTTTCGTGCCTGTGCCATTGGCTGTGAAGGAGAACGTTCCCTCAATGGGATGCGAGTCCGAGGAGACGATCCGCCATTGAACCGTGTATTTGCCCGCAGCCGCCCCGGGCTTGATGCCTTGGGTGACAACATGGTCCACAATGTCAACGGGCCCGTTGGCCCAGTTGGTTCCGGCACTGTCCTTGATCAGGATCTCGGATCCGATTGCCGTGGGCGTATTGTTGAACGTCATCGTAATCTGCTCAGGCACCGTGCCGACTGTGGATCCGTCGGACGGGGTGGTGGCTTCCAGCACGTCGTGTGCCTGGGCCGCTGCCGCCGGGATCATGATGGCGGC
>NZ_QJVD01000034.1 GCF_003219815.1 Arthrobacter livingstonensis | reverse complement strand
AATGGCTCAAAAAACACCTCACCCAACAACTCGACCACCGCAACAACACGACAGCAGGCCTGGGGACCGGCGCGGCGACGGGAACGGCGCCAGGCGCCCGCCCGGAAAGCATGGCAACCCCGCGGTTCGACCGCAGCCACAGCCCGCTCGAAAACCTCATCGAATACAACATCAAGCCCCACACCAACGAAGACCACTGACGGAACTGTATCGCGCACCGGTCCCAACAAGGCCCCGCCACCGGCCCGCCCGGCACCGACCGAATCACATGGCTGAGACGGCAGCGTTTCCCTCCCCGTCGACGTCGACCTTGAATTGCCTGCCGCCGGCCCAGAGACCGGAGACGCTAAAGGCGCCAAACGGCGTCGGCACCGCGGCGGCCACGACGGGCAGCACGCCGTGGCCCTGCGGTTCCAACCCGAGGGTGGCCAAGAGAATCGTTACGGCAGCTGCGCCCGCCCAGGCCTGCGGGCGGCAGGACGAGGGGTAGGGCAGCGGCCCGCCGTCGCCTGGCGTGTGGCCTGAGAAAAGCTCCGGCAGCCGGAAGCCAAAGGACTCTGCGGCATCCAGCAGTCCGGATGCAACGAGGGCGGCCTCCGCGACGTGGCCCGCCGCCGCCAGCCCGGCCAGAATCAGCGCGGAATCATGAGTCCAGACAGAGCCGCAGTGGTAGCGCAGCGGCCAATAGCCGCCGTTGCCCGTATCCAGGGTCCGGATGCCAAAGCCGGAGAAAAGACTCGGGTGCATGAGCCGGGCTGCGACCACCGCGCTTTCGTCCTCGGAGAGAATGCCGGTTCCCAGCAGGTGGCCCATGTTGCTGGCGACGCCGTCCACCGGGCGCTTGTCCGCATCCAACGCGATGGCGAGGTAAGGCCCCAGCCCGTCCCGGCACCAATATTCGGCACGGAACTTTCTGGCGAGGGCGGCGGCCCAGGACCGCCAATCGGCTGCTCCCGGCTGGCCAAACGCATCCAGCAGTTCCGCGCCGTCAAGGGCCGCCCGGTACGCGTAGCCCTGCACTTCGGCCAAGGCGATGGGACCGCGTGCCAGGGAGCCGTCCTGGCAGCGGATGGAGTCCGCCGAGTCCTTCCACCCCTGGTTGGCCAGGCCGTGGCCCGTGGTGTCGAGGTATTCCAGGAAGCCGTCGCCGTCGGCATCCGCCCAGTCGCGCAGCCAGGCCAGGGCGGCCCCAAGGTTGTCCAGCAGCGCCCGCACTTCCCCTTCAGGCATGCCCCATTTCCAGGCGTCGTGGAGAAGGCTGATCCACAAGGGCGTCGCATCCACGGTGCCGTAATAGACGGGCGGGAGGCGCAGCTGGTCGTTGTGGGAGGTGGCCGGCAGCAGGAGTTCTCCGCGGCGAAGTTCGTGCAGGATCTTGCCGGGCTGTTCGGCGGTTTCCAGGTCGCAACCGGCGCCCTGCCGTGCGGCCAGGATGCGCAGCGTGCCGGCCGCCAGCTGCGGATCGACGGGCAGCAGCATGCGCGCGGCGATGAGGGAATCACGTCCGAACAGTGTGAAGAACCACGGCGCCCCGGCAGCCAGGAAGACGTCGGAAGGCTGTTCGGTGCTGGACATTCGCAGCCCGGCCAGGTCCTGCTGTGCCCGGGTCACCAATGCCGCCAAGCGGGGATCCCGGGCACTGACGGTCAACGGCGGCGGGGCCGTCACCCCGGCCGCAGTGACTGGCGAGAGGGTGTCGGCGGCGTCGACGGACCAAGCCGCCCGTGCCTGTCCCCCGGGCGGGATGGTAAGGTCCCAGCGGAACCGGATCCCGCCGTCGCACTTCTGTGCCGTAGCCCCCGGCGCGGAGACCGACGCGGTGACAGCACCCGAGGACGCGAGCCAGCAGCCGTCCTCAAGCACGGCAGTGGTCGGAAGTCTTGGACCGCCGGACTTGACGGACGCCATGGGTGAAAAGTCGATGCCAAGCGTCAGTTCGATCGACACCGCCACCTCTTTGGGCAGCTTGGAATCCAGCACAATGTCCTCAAGGACACGGCCCGTCTGCACGGTCCGGCGTCGGACCAGCACGAGCAGCGGGTCGGCATGGCTTTCGCCGGCGGACCGGACCACAGCCTCAAAGGACGCCCCGGGGCCGCTCTCCCTGGACACGCCCAGCGCCTCGGGCTCCTCGCCGTTGACGGTCAGCACTGCCTCCCCGACCACCCGCGTGTCCGCGACGTAAATGCCCTCCGCCCCCTGCCTGCGAATCTGCCCGTCCCGCCCGGACCAGGCCTGCATGGGGGCGGCCAGCAGCACGTTCAAGTCATGAAGAAAGGGTTGGCGGCCGGTCATGGGCTCCTCCTGGGGCTTGGGCGCGTGCGATCACTGGTAGGTTCATCCTCCCGCCAAAGCGGGGGAAAGCACATGGTTCACGCCAGCCCATTGCCGCCCCTCCTACCGCCGAGTAGCATCAAATCAACAGCGAGTCCTGAGCTCCGCATGCCGGTTCCCGTGTCGGCGCCGGCGGAATCGAGGAAACCATGAGCACACCTGCGGGCGGTTCTGCCGCCACCACCACGCCGCACGTTACGGCCGAGGACGCGCGCAACGCGGCGGAGGCGGCCCGGGAATCCACATGGGATCGGCCCAGCTTCGCCAAGGGGCTGTACCTGGGGCACTTTGACCTGGGCCTGATCCATCCCCATCCGCAGGCGCCGGACGACGACGTGGCCCGCGGCGACACCTTTCTTCAGGAGGTCGAAGCCTATGCCCGCACCATGGACGCCTCCGTCATTGAACGGGACGCGCAAATCCCGGACGAATACCTGGCAGGACTTGCCAAGCTGGGCGTGTTTGGCATGAAAATCCCGCGGGAATACGGCGGTCTCGGACTGAACCTGACGTACTACGGCCGGGCGCTGGCCATTCTGGGCAGCGTGCACCCGGCGTTTGGCGCCCTGGTATCCGCCCACCAGTCCATCGGGGTGCCTGAGCCGGTGAAGGTGTTTGGCAGCAAGGAACAAAAGCAAAAGTACCTGCCCCGCTGCGCGGCCGGCGCCGTCACCGCCTTTCTGCTCACCGAGCCCGACGTCGGATCCGACCCCGCGCGCATGGCCTGTGCCGCCGTGCCCAGTGAGGACGGCTCCGAGTACATTCTGGACGGCGTAAAGCTGTGGACCACCAACGGCGTCATCGCCGAACTGGTGGTGGTCATGGCCGTGGTGCCCTCGCGCGGGCCGGATGAAAACGGCAAAAAAACCGGTGGCATCACGGCATTTGTGGTGGAGGCCGACTCCCCCGGGATCACGGTGGAGCACCGCAACAAGTTCATGGGCCTGCGCGGCATTGAAAACGGCGTCACCCGCTTTCACCAGGTCCGTGTGCCGGCGGAAAACCGGCTGGGCCGCGAAGGACAGGGGCTGAAGATCGCCCTGACCACCCTGAACACCGGACGGCTGTCCATCCCTGCCATGGCCGCGGGTGCCGGCAAGTGGTCGCTGAAGATCGCCAGGGAATGGTCCAACGCCCGCACCCAGTGGGGCCACCCGGTGGGCGAGCACGAGGCGGTGGGCAAGAAGCTGGCCTTCATGGCGGCCACCACGTTTGCTTTGGAGGCAGTGTTTGAGCTTTCGGCGGCACTGGCCGACGCCGGCATGAAGGACGTGCGGATCGAGGCCGCCCTGGCCAAGCTGTGGTCCTCGGAAATGTCGTACAAGTGCGCCGACGAGCTGGTGCAGGTGCGCGGCGGCCGCGGTTACGAAACCGCCGAATCCCTGGCGGCTCGCGGCGAACGTGCCGTTCCCGCCGAACAGCTGTTGCGCGACCTGCGCATCAACAGGATCTTTGAGGGGTCCACGGAGATCATGCACCTGCTGATCGCCCGCGAAGCCGTGGACGCGCACCTGGCCGCCGCCGGCGACCTGGCCTCCACCACGGCGAGCCTGCAGCAAAAGGGCAGGGCTGCCGTGGCGGCCAGCGGCTTCTACGCCAAGTGGCTGCCGCAACTGGTGGTGGGCAAGGGACTGGACCCGCGCTCCTACATCGAGTTCGGGCCCCTGGCCAAGCACCTGCGCTTCGTGGAGCGCGAATCAAGGAAGTTGGCCCGGCAGACCTTCTACGGAATGGGACGCTGGCAGGGCAGGCTCGAATACAAGCAGGCGTTCCTGGGCCGGATAGTGGACATCGGCGCCGAGCTGTTCGCCATCGCCGCCTGCTGCAGCAGGGTGGAGATGATCCGCCTGAAGGACCCCGTCCAGGGCAGGTCCGCCCTGAAACTCGCGGACGCCTTTGCCAGCCAGTCCCGCCTGCGCGTGGAGGTCCTGTTCAGCGAGCTGTGGCACAACACGGACGACGCCGATTCCTCCCTGTCAGCGTCGCTGCTGGCCGGTGACTACGCCTGGCTCGAGGACGGGATCATTGATGTTTCGGAAGGCACCGGCCCGTGGATCGCCGACGCCGCCCCCGGCCCGACGAAGCAGGAGAACCAGCACCGCAAGTACCGGTAAGGTAACGGGCCGACAGGGCGCATCACATCTTGATTTCATTCCGGCGGCTCGCCGTTCACCGGCCGCGCCGCGCATTTCCCGCGCCTACCGTATGAAAGTACACATGCCTGTGGACGATATGGGGAACTGCCGTGGATATTATGCATATCAATTCATATCTTTTGGTCTATACCGGGACCGTGATGCTGGGCGTTCTCATGCTGGGCATCATTGTCCTCTCCTTCCTTGCCGTGACCTCCGTGCTGGCCGTGGTCTACGGTTTGGTGCATGCTGCCCGCCGGCTCACGGCCGCGGCCGTGCGGTCCAGGCCCGTTGTGGTGCCCGGCCCCGCCACGCTGCGGCACTCCAGCCGGACCGTCGTCGTCCTCATGCCCCGGAGCCCCACTGTGCCTGTTGAAACCGGGCCTGTTGTAACCGGGCGGGTTGAAACCGGGGCTCAGCAGGCTCCCGTGGGCAGGGCCGCCTAAACCACGAAAACCCCCGCTGCCTCGGGGCAGCGGGGGGTTTCGGACGACTGGCTTGACTTAATCAGCCGTCGGTCTTGACGATGTACACGTCGCACGGGGCGTTGTGGGAGACGGCGTTGGCGACGGAGCCCAGCACGCGCTTGAGGCCCTGCATGCGGACGTTGCCGACCACGATGAGGTCGGCATTGAGCTTGGTGGCCTCCTCAAGAAGAACGTCAGCCGGCTTGCCCAGCGCGGAAGAGTACTCGGTTTTCACTCCGCTGATCTTCAGCTCCTCGGCCACACGCTGTGCAACACGCTCGGCCTCGTCGGCGGTGGACAGGAACCATTCGTCATTGCCGATCTCGACCTTTTCGGTCTTGTCCTCACCGAAGGCCGTCACCACGCGGAGGGTGGCCCCCAGGGACTTGGCCAGGTTCGCCGCAACACGCGCGGCCTTCATGGACGTTGAGTTGCCGTCGACACCGACGATGATAATTCCCGCCATTTTCTTACATCCTTCGTTTGGTATTCAGAGAATTCTTTACAGGTTTACCAGCTTAGCCAAAGAATCCGGCATTGTGGCCGAATGGTGGGGCAACTAACCGTTCCCGTTACGGCCGCCGGCCATTTCGGCCAGCAGTACCAGCACATGCTTGTAGTCCTGCCCGGTGGCGCGGGTCATGCCCAGTTCACACGTCCGGTTGCAGGAGGCGTGCGCCGACGCACCCATCCCGGCAACGTCCGCCGCCTGTGCCGCCGTGGCGGAGGCGGTCAGCTCCGGGTGCAGCATGCCGCGATCCCCGGCAAAGCCGCAGCAGCCCCAGTTCTCAGGCACCAGCACGGACTCCGCCACGGCGTCCGCCACCTTTTCCAGCGCCGGGTTCATCCCCATCCGCGTCGATGAGCAGGTGGGGTGCAGCACCAGCGACTCGAGGCGTTCCCAGCCTTCCCCCAGCACCGGCAGGATCCTCTCCGCCGTGAATTCCACGGCGTCCACCACCCGCAGCGGCGGCAGACCGGCCGCCGGCACCTCGGATTCAATGGTGTGAATGAGCCCCTCGGTGCAGCTGGACGCGTCGCAAATGATGTCCAGTTCGCCATTTCGCGTGGCTGCCCGCAGCAGATTCAGCGTCCGCGCGTGCATGTCCGCCAGCCCGGTCTCCATGCCCTTGGACGACCACGGCGTGCCGCAGCAGGCCCCGTCAATGCCTTCGGGCACCAGCACCTCAATCCCGGCCCGCGCACACAGCTGTTCAAAGCTGAGCTGCACGCCGGGCCCCTGGACCGCATGGGACGAACCGGCAGCCGCGCCGAACATGGCGTTCACGCAGGCGGGAAAATACACGGCGGCCGGGGCCCCTGCTGGTGCGGGCCGGCGTCGCGCTTTCCCGCCGGACGGCAGTTCCGCCGAATAAAGCGGCAGGGTGTCGGCGCCCAGCACCTTCCGTCCCAATCTGTTGGCCGGAAGCACGACGCCGGGCGGGACCTTCGCGGCCACGCTCAGAGCCAGTCCGGCCCCCTTCGTCACGGCACCCCAATGCCTGGCAGCCGTCTCCCAGACCCCGTTTTCCAGCTTCCCGTTCGTGTCCCGACGCAGGTGCTTGACCAAGTTGCCGGTGTTGATGTCCACGGGGCAGGCCGTCTGGCACATGCCGTCGACGGCGCAGGTGTCCACGGCGTCGTAGTTGTAGTCAGCCTCCAGCGCGGCGGCCAGCGCGGTGTCACCGTCGGCGCGGGCCTGCTCGATGGCGCGCAGGGTGACTATGCGCTGGCGCGGGGTGAGCGTCAAGTCCTTGCTGGGGCAGACCGGTTCGCAGTAACCGCAGGAGACGCAGCGGTCCACCTCGGCATCCACGGCCGGTGGCGCGGGCTTGATGTGGCGCAGGTGCGCCGTGGGGTCGTCGTCGAGCAGCACCCCGGGGTTGAGCATGCCGGCCGGGTCGATGAGGTGCTTAATGCGGCGCATCACGTCGTAGAGTTCGTCGCCGTACTGGCGGCGCACAAACGGGGCCATGACGCGTCCGGTGCCGTGTTCGGCCTTCAGCGAGCCGCCCTCACCAAGCACCACGTCCACCATGTCCTCCGTGAACGCGGCGTAGCGGTCCAGTTCCTCCCTGCTGGCGAACCGGTCCGTGAGCATGAAGTGGATATTGCCGTCCTTGGCGTGGCCAAAGATCACTGAGTTTTCATAGCGGTACTTCTCAAACAGCGTCCCAAGTGCCACGCAGGTCCGTCCCAGCACGGGCACCGGGACCACCACGTCCTCCAACAGCGCCGTGGTGCCCTGCGGGCGGGCGCCCGCAACCGATGTATACAGGCCCTTGCGCAAGTGCCACAGCTCGGCGCGGATTGTGGCGTCGGAACTGAAATGCGCCGGGGCGTCCAGGCCCAAGGATCCTGCGAGCGCGGCGGCCCGCGCGTCCAGCTCCGCCAGCTCTCCGACGTCGCCGCTTTGGTATTCCACAAGCAGCGCCGCATGGTTTTTCACCCGCAGGTCCCGTACGACGCCGGGCACCTGGGTCAGCCCCTGGCCCACCTTGAGTGAGAGTGAGTCCATGAGCTCCACGGTGGCCGCGCCGCTGTCCACGAGCGCGGGAAGTGCCGTATTGGCCGCCTCCAGGTCCTTGAAGACGAGCAGTCCCGTGGTGGCGTGGGCCAGCCGGGGCACGGTGCGGAACACGGCCTCGGCCACAAAGCCAAGCGTGCCCTCGCTGCCGACGATCAGGTGCGCCAGGATCTGTGCCGGGCTCTCAAAGTCCAGTAACGCGTTCAGTCCGTAGCCCATAGTGTTTTTCATGGAGAACTGGTGTTCAATGGTGGTCCGGGCCGCGGGGTTGGCCAGGACCCGCCCGCGCAGTTCCAGGAGCCCGGCAAAAATGTCCGGTTCCAGCGCGCGGAGGTGGGCATCGGCGTCGTCCGCCGCCGTGTCGATGACGGTGCCGCCGGGCAGCACCACGGTGAGGGATTCCAGCGTGCGGTAGGCGTTGTCGGTGGTGCCGCAGGCCATGCCGGAGGAGTTGTTCGCCACGACGCCGCCGATGGTGCAGGCGACCTCGCTGGCGGGGTCCGGGCCGAATTTGCGCCCGAATCGCAGCAGTCGGGCGTTCAGGGCGCGGACCGTGACGCCGGGCTGGACCCGCACCCGGGCGCCGTCGTCGAGCACCTCGATGCCGCGGAAGTTTTTGCGCACGTCCACCAGCAGGCCATCGGTCACGCCCTGGCCGCTGAGACTGGTCCCGCCGGAGCGCAGGGTCAGCGGCAGCCGATGCGCGGCGCTGATCTTCAGCAGCTTCGCCACTTCCCCGGCGTTTTGCGGCACGGCGACTGCCTGCGGGACGAGGTAAAAGTGGGAGGCGTCATGGGCGTTCGCGTGCAGGTCCAGGGCCCGGGTCTTGGTTTGTCCCGGGCCGGCCATGGCGGCCCGGACCTGGTCCATGGCCGTTTCCTCCGCTGACTCCACTGCCATGCACGCATCCTTGCCTTCGTTGGGGATATTCACAGTCTCCCTGCGTTCCTGGGTTGGCGCAATGGACTGGTTTGTCTGACAAGTATACTCAAAGGGAAAACCGGAATGTTCCAGGAAAAGGTGCCCATGGCCCGCCAAATCGCCACAAAGTCAGTTGTGGATGCCGTCACCGACGACGTTCGCGCGCGTATCCTTTCCGGCAGCCTCACCTCTGCGGCGGCCGTGACGGAACTGGAAATCGCCACCGCGTACGAGGTTGCCCGCCCCACCGCCAAGGCCGCCATCGAAAAGCTCGTCGGGGAAAACCTGCTGGTTCGCGGCTCCCACAAAAGCGCCCGCGTGGCCGAGCTGGGGCCGGACGCCGTCCGCGACATTTATCAGGCCCGGGCCTATTTGGAGAGCGGAATCCTGCGCCGCCTGGCCGCATCGCACACCGTTCCGGAGGCCGCGGTTGCGGCGAACGCCGAGATCCTGGCTGTGACCGGGGCGGGCGACCTCGCCCTGGTGGAACCTGACCTGCGCTTTCACACGGCACTGGTGGCCGCCGTCGGCAATGAGCGCATTGCACGCATGTACGGGTCCCTGGCCGGAGAAGTACGGCTGTGCATGACGCGGGTGCAGTCGCTCCACCTGCTCGACAGCGCCGCCATCCACGCCGAGCACCGGCAAATCCTGGACCACCTGGCCGCCGGCGACGCCGAAGCTGCCGCGTCGGCCCTGGACAGCCACCTGGCCACGGCCCGCGAGCGCCTGGCGGAGGCGCTGGCGGCGTAATCCCGGGATATCCGCAGTAGCCGGTGCCGGGGCGCACCCGCCGCGGCACCTTGAACGGGCACATCATCGCCATTTGGCCAGATCATTCCATGATGATCTGACCGTTCATGCATCCGGCCGTCAGGGCGGGCTCCCCCGTCGTGCACACACGGACAAACAGTCGTCGTTATCCACGAATTCAGGCTCCGCCGCCAGGGATCAGCCAAACGATGGGGTCAAGCCGGCCCCAATGGAAACATGGGATCCAGCCGCCCGGTCCCCCCACAATTGGGCCATACTCAACGAATCCGATGTGCCGCTGCGCCGGACTGGCCTGGGCTGCGGGGAAGACAAGACGAGCGTCCAATACGGAGGCGAACACCACCTCGCGCCCACACAACAGTCCGGCGACATCGCCCGAGACTACGAGATCGCCGAGGCCGGCTGGCACCAGGCCAAGAACGACAAGGCGGACTAGAAGGATGGCGCCCGCCCGGCAATCCGGAAGGTCCAAAATGCTGGTCCGCGGCGGCTGGCAGGACCCCGACAACCTCGCCGGGGGTCCCGGCCGCGACGTTCGGCGGTAACAACAGCGAGGTCCAGGGGGCGAAACGAAACGGAAATCCGGCCCGGGTCCGGAGCGGTGAAACGCCGGCGGCCGGCCATAGGCGTTTCACCGCGCAGGCGCGCCCCAGAGCATCCCGACGGGTTGGGCATTTGGCCCAGGGCGTGTCTCCCCACCGTTTGGGCCTCGCCACTGGTACGAATGGAAGTGTGCCGATCCTCCCAAAAGAGCGTGATCCCCGGCTGATCACCATCCGCCGCGGGGGCACCCTGACGGACGAACACCACCGGCTGTTGGCCGGCTGGGCCCTCCTCTGCGCCGAGCACGTGCTGCCGCTGTTCGAGGACCATCAACCAGGTGACAGCCGGCCCCGCGACGCCATCGAGGTTGGTCGCGCCTGGATTCGCGGCGAGGTGCGCATGAGCGAAGCACACCAAGAGGCTTTCCAGGCCAATGCCGCGGCGCGCGGGATGCCCGATCCAGTGAAGTTCGCCGCACTGTCGGCGGGCCAGGCGGTTGCGGTGGCCCACGTCGCCGCCCACGATCTGGGCGCCGCGGCGTACGCCATCAGGGCCGCCGGTGCCTGCGCCCCGGCCGCCGACGCGGAACTTGCCCGGGTCAAGGAACGGCAGTGGCAGCGGGCGCGTCTCCCCGCCGCCGTCCGTGAACTCGTTCTCGACGATCAACGAGGCCGAAGCGCCATCTGCTGGCACGTCTTCGACGACTAGTCCGTTGCCCGCCACTCATCCGCTTCTGCCGCGCCAAGCCGCGCCAGGCCGCGCCCGGCGCCGCCCGGCTGCGGGCCGGCTGCGGGCCAGGCCCGCCCGAATTTAGATCACCCGTGGCGCCTTGGCCAGATTGGCTGCCAGTTCGGCCGCGTTTTGCCGCACCACGTAGGCGGGACGGTCGCGCTCCACGCGCCAGCTCTCGGACAGCTGGCCGATGTTGACGGTATCGAAGCCGAACTCGTCATACAAACGCGTCACCAGCTCGGCAGCGTCCGCGTGGTCGCTGGCCGTGGCCAGGGCCCGGCGGTTGTCGGTACCGGCAGCCGTTCCATCGGTGGTGATGTGGGCTGACTGGATGTGGTTGAACCCTTTCGCCACCTTCGAATCCTTCAAGTGCTCCTGCAGGAGCCCGGACACGGTGGTCTCCCCGTTGTCCAGGGCCGGGATGTGGCCGTCGCGCTCCCAGTAGTAGTTGTTGGTGTCGATGACCACCTTGCCGGCCAGCGGTTCGGCCGGGATGTCCAGATAGCTCTTGAGGGGGACAGTGACGACGGCGAACTCCGCCGCCCCCGCTGCCTCCCGCGCCGTGGCTGCCCGGGCACGCGGCCCCAGCTCCTCCACCAGTCCCGCGAGGGTTTCGGGCCCCCGCGAATTGCTGATGACCACGTCATAGCCAAGCTGCACGGCCTTGCGCGCAATCTGGCTGCCAATGTTTCCTGCTCCGATAATTCCCAGTGTTGTCATGTTCGTGTAACTGACGGGCCACCCGTAAAAATTCCGCGCGTTGCGCCATGTTGCGTGGAGACCCGCCTTAGCGGAAGTCGGATTCCCCAAGCAGCGGGGCCAGCTGCGCCTTCTTCTCCGCCGCTATGCGCAGCACGGTGCCGCTGCCCTCGTGAAAGAACGCCAGCACGGTTTCGGCAATGGCGCATTTAACGTCCGTGACCGGGTCAAAAATGGCATAGGCCACGGTGATGCTGGCACCCTTGACGGAGCTGATCCACACCTCGATCCGGGCGGGGACGTTGCGGTAGTTCAACGGCACCAGGTATCGCACCCGGTGTTCCGCCACGAGCGCCTGGGTGCCTTCAGGGAGCTCGGAAAAGATCGGCAGGTCCACCTCCATGCCAGGCATCCCGGTACCCGAGGGCGGGCCAAAGGCGTGGATGCGCGCCTCCTCCAGGATCCGCAGCACCTCCACATTGTTGATGTGCCCGTACGCGTCCATGTCGCCCCAGCGCATGGGGACGTTCACGGTGAGCCGGGTGCCGCCGTCGTGCCTTGAATCCAGTGCCATGGGCCCACGATATCGTGCCCCGGGGGTGCGAATGGAACTTTGTCCGTCCGTGGCCCTACTGTGGAGCTTGCGTAAATTTCCTCCACGCGTTGAGGGAGCCACGCGCGCCGAAAGGACATTGCCTTTGATGGGACCCCATCACGCCGCCTGCGGGGCCGCCGCCTGGCTGGCCCTGACCACCAGGTTCCATGTTGACATCAGCGGTGCCGCGCGAGTGGCCACGTTCCTGCCGGACGGGTTCGACGTCGGCCTGGGCCTTTTGCATGTCAGTGCGGCCGGCGTCCTGGCCGGTACCATCGTCACGGCGGGCGCTGCGCTGCTGCCCGATGCCGACCACCGAAACGCGACGATCGCCCATTCGCTGCCGCCGGTTTCCAATGCCATGTGCATCGAGGTGGGGCGTCTGTCCGGCGGGCACCGGCACGGGACGCATTCCGTGCTGGGCATGGCTGTTTTTGTGTTCATTTCGATGCTGGCCGGCATGTGGACGGCCGAACTGGAACCGTTCGGCCTGATTTTTCCGGGGGCGGGCATTTTGACGGTGCTGCTGGCATCGTTTGCGGCCAAGGCGTTGAAGTTCATCCCGGACACCATGCGGAAGTTCCCCTGGATCCTTGGCCTGTCGGTGGGTGCCTTCATCACCTTCTTCGCCCCGCAGGAACAGTTCTGGTTCCCCTTGGCCGTAGGGCTGGGCGTGGCCGTGCACATTGCCGGGGACATGCTGACCACCGGCGGCTGCAATCTGTTGTGGCCGCTGCGGATCCGGCCGCCCCGGCTCGCCCGGAGACTGCCGCTTGTCCGCCATGTGTGGAAGCGCAACGGAAGCGTGGCGCTTCCCATCCTCGGCAATGCCGGCTCCTGGCGCGAATGGATGCTTTTGGTTCCCGTCAGCGCCTACGCGGTGCTGGGGACTGTGGGCAACGCGGCGAGCTGGCTGGGCTGAGCCCGGCCCACCCCGGAGGCAAATTGCATCCTGCCGAGCATGGCCTGGGAGCACGGGATATTTTTCGGGAAACGCACAGTTCCGTTGGTTAGCATGGCACCATGCCAGCAGTCCGTTCATCCCGCCGACGTGTGGAACTTGTCCTTGTTCCCTTCGTGGCTGCCGTATGCATGGCCTTTATCATCGGCGCCATTGTCATGGACAACGATTCCGGCGGGTGCCCCACCGCCACCTGGCACAACCACGTGACGCTGTCACTCGCCGGCGACCAGGCCACGGCGGCCCGGGTTTCCGCGGTCACGACGTGCGCGGGCGCCAAGTGCGCCCCGCCCACGCCCACCTTTGCGAAGAATGCCCGCAACGGCTCCGCCATGCTGACCCGCCAGCCGGACGGGGCCTGGCTGCTTGATGTGGGGACGAAGCCGTCACCGACCGTCACCTTCAGGGCGTTTGACGCCGCCGGAAACGTCCTGGGCCAACAGTCCAACACCTTGAATTGGACCAGGGTGGGCGGCAATGAAAAATGTGGCGGCCCCATGGCCGCCATGAAAGTGGTGCTCAGCCTGCCGTGACTGCCCGCGGTGCAGCTAGCGGTTGAGGAAATACATCAACGCGCCCGCGGCCCACGTCCCGGCCGCCAGGGAGGCGAAGCCAAATTCGGCCAGCATGCCCAGGCCCGTGGCCTTCAGCGCAGCCAGGGACGATGATACTGCGGGCTTGACGGCCTTTTGCCGCGCCAGTTCGGAGACAAACAGCCCCACGGCAAAGCCAAGCAGCAGCCCCACCACCGGGACCACAAAGAAACCGACCACGCCCAGGACCAGCCCGGCAATGATGGAACGTCCCGGAATCTGGCGTTCCTTCATGGCCCGCCCGGTCAGCACGGTGCTGGAGAGCATGCCCGCGGCCACGAACAGCACGCCCACGCCGAACACGACCCAGCCCACCGGCTGCCCCACCACCAGGGCCCACACCAGTAGGCTTGCGCCGATGAGCAGGCTGCCGGGGAGGACCGGAATGATCACTCCTGCGGCCCCCACCAGGATGGCGAGGCCGCAGATGACGGTCCAGGCGATTTGTGTGTCCATGCGCCCCATCCTGCCAGATTGCATTCCCCGCCACGTCGGAATCGCGGTAAGGGCCAACCCTGCTCAACCAACGGCCGTGCCGCTCCGGCGGCGGCGGTGACGTGCCGGACACCGGGCAAACGGCCTAGACTTTCAAGGGTGACTGCAACGAAGGAAAGCGACCCGTCCCCTGCCGGGTCGCCACGGCTTCCCGCCGTGCTCGGTGCCGCGGGAAGCTCCTCGGCCCTGGCAGGCCTTCTTGGCGCCGGCGCTTTTGTGCTGTACACGGTCTACTCCTGGCTGCAATGGCGCAGTTTTGCCATCAGGTCATGGGACCTGGGCATCTTCACCCAGCTGGCCAGGGACTACGCCCACTTCCAGGCGCCGATTGTCAGCATCAAGGGACAGGGCTTCAACCTGCTGGGCGACCACTTCCACCCCATCCTGGTGGTGCTGGGCCCGGTGTACCGTGTCTTCCCCAGCGCCTTCACGCTCCTTGTGGTGCAAAACCTGCTGTTCGCTGTGTCCGTGGCGGTGGTCGGCCACCTGGCCATCAAGCGCCTGGGCCGGATCCCCGGCGTCTGCGTCGGCATCGGTTACGCGCTGAGCTGGGGCCTGCAGTCCGCAGTGGATTCGCAGTTCCACGAGATCGCCTTCGCCGTGCCGCTGCTGGCCCTGTCCCTGTGTGCACTGATGGAGGAGAAGTGGCGGCAAGCCTGGATCTGGGCGGCTCTGCTGGTCTTCGTCAAGGAGGACCTGGGCCTGACGGTGTTCATGGTTGGCCTGGTCATGGCCCACCGCTCGCGCCGGCCGGCCGGGCTTTGGCTGGCGGCCTGGGGCGTGGCCTGGTTTGTGCTGGCCACCCAGGTCATCCTACCGGCCATGAATCCGGGTTCCGCCTGGGCCTACCAGGGCCAACTGGACATTGCCGGGCTGCTGAGGGACCCGGCGTCGTTGTTCCAGGGCGACAAGGTGGCCACCGTGCTGCTGCTCGCTGCCATCACGGCGGGCCTTAGCCTGTTCTCGCCGCTCGCTCTCATCGTGCTGCCCACCCTGGCCTGGCGCTTCCTCTCCGACCTGCCCGTGTACTGGGGCCAGGAGTGGCAGTACAGCGCCGTGTTGATGCCGGTGGTGTTTTGCGCCGCCATTGACGCACTCTCCCGCCGCAAGGTGCTGGATTCGGCAAAACTGCGGCTGCTCTCGGGCGCAGCCCTTGCGCTGATTGCCGTGGCCCTGTGCGGCCAGTTCGCCTTCGGCAGACTCGCCGACCCCGGGCAGTCGTTTTCGACCGTGAACAACGCCGCCGCCGTCAGTGCGCTTGACGCCGTCCCCAGCGGGGTCACGGTGGAGACGGACATCAGCCTCATGAGCTATCTGGCGGACCGGACCCAGGTGTACTGGGTCGGCAACACGAACCCGCCGCCGGACTATGTCCTGATGGATGTTTCCGGCCGTCCCGGCACCCCGGACTCCACGACCGCCACCGAGGCCGAATCCAGGTTCCCCGGCACCCGTTTCATCACCGTCCATGCGGACGGCCATTTCCAGGTGGCCAGGCAGGTGGCGCAGTAACCGTTCGGGTTCGTTTCCTTCCGGACAGTAGACTTTGTCCGGCAATACTGAAACGGGAACGGATGGCACATGCTTGAAGCGGCGGCAATATTTCTGGCGGGCTTTTGGGCCGGCATGATCAATGTTGTGGTGGGCTCAGGGACGCTCGTGACCTTCCCGGTGCTGCTGCTTTTTGGCTACCCGCCGCTGACCGCGAACATTTCCAACAACATCGGCCTGGTGGCCGGCGGGCTGTCCGGCACCTGGGGGTACCGCAAGGAACTGGCACCCAACAAGGACATGATCAAGCGGCTGCTGCCGGCATCGGCCGTTGGCGGCCTGGTGGGCGCGCTGCTGCTGCTGGTCCTGCCGGCCTCGGCCTTCAGCACGATAGTCCCGGTGCTGATTGTCATTGGCATCCTCATGGTGGCCTTTGGCCCGGCACTGCAGCGGCTGCTGGCCAAGCGGCGGTTTACCGGCCCCAGCGACGGGCCGTCCCGCAGCGGGGCGGGCCTGATCGCCGGAATATTTGTGCTGGGCATGTACGGCGGATACTTTGGCGCGGCCCAGGGCATCTTGATAGTGGGACTGCTGAGCATCCTGACCACGGTGGCGCTGCAGCAGATCAACGCCGTGAAGAACGTGCTGACCACGGCAGTCAACGGCATTGCCGCCATCACGTTCATGGTGGTGGCCTGGCACTACATCGACTGGAAGGTCACGGCCCTTATTGCGTGCGGTTCTCTGCTGGGCGGCCTGGTGGGCGCACGGTTTGGCCGGAAGCTGCCGCCCGTGGCGCTGCGGGCCACCATCATCGTGGTGGGCACGGCCGCGCTGATCAAGATGGTGTTCTTCTCCTGACGGGGCGCGGCCGCTACCGACTCAGTCCACGCCCTTGATCTTCACCACAAACACCGCTCCCAACAGGCCGATCACGGCGGCCACCACGTAGAGCGTCACATAGCCGCCCAGGACGGTGACCAGCGGCCAGGCGATGATCGGGGCAATGACCTGAGGCAGTGAGTTCGCCACGTTAATCACCCCCAGGTCCTTTCCGCGGCTGGCCGCCGACGGCAGCACCTGCGTGAGCAGCGCGAAGTCCACGGCCAGGTACGCGCCGTAGCCGACGCCCAGCACGGCAGCACCGACCAGCGCGCCGGGCCAGGTGGGCGCAAACGCCAGGATCAGGGCGGCCAGGGCGATGATGGCGGAGGAACCGATGACAAACGGCTTCCGCTTGCCCACCCTGTCCGTCCACCGGCCGCCGATGACCGCGGTGACGAGGGTCAGCACGGCGTATATGCCGGTGAGGACCAGCACGCCAAATTCGGGGTTGTCAAAGCCCACGGCGTCGCGCAGGAAGAACAGCAGGTACAAGGTCACCAGGTGGTTGCCCACGTTGACCAAAAAGCGGGTGATCCAGGCCCAGCCAAAATCCGGGTACATCCGGGGCGAGATCCAAAACCCCTTGAAGAAGGCCGGCCAGGAGAACGGCGGACGGTCAGCGCGCGATAGCACCTGGTCGTTGGAGAGAAACAGGTAGGGCACCATGCCGGCCACCAGGGCCACGGCGCACAGGACATAGCCAAACGCGTAGTTTCCGGCCACCACCGCGCCAATGGCGGCACCCATCAAGATGCCCACCACGGTGCCCATGGAGGCCAGCCCGCCGATGCGCCCGCGCTCCCTCACGGGCACCTGGTCCGGCACGGCGGCAGTAATGGCAGCAAGTGCGCCGTTGCAGCCCAGCTGCACCAGGCACCACAGCAGCATCATGGCGCCGACGCTCGGAGCCACGGTCAAGCCCAGCAGGCCAATGGTGCCCAGGAGCGCGCCGATGAAGACCCACGGCACCCGCCGGCCGAAGCGGGAGACGGACCTGTCGCTGAACGTGCCGAACAAGGGGTTTGCCACGAGGGACACGGCGGCGCCGGCACCCGTGACCAGGGCCAGGATGCCTTCCTTTTCGGGTTCGCTGAAATGGATGGCCTGCTGGCCCAGCAGCACCTGAATGGGTCCGAAGAACGCCGCGTTGATGCCGACATTGACCAGCACCACGGAGGTTGTCCAACGCTTCCGGACGCTGACGGTGGGCTCCGAGAGCGCCACGCCCCGCGACCCGGCACCACTCTGCGGTCCGGCCAAGTTATCCGTCATCATGCCCCCATTTTTGACTTGTCCCCGGGCGGGAAATTCCTCGCCCCCAGCATACTTTGCACAGCGCTAGGAAAGCCGGACGCGCACCTGTTCGCGGACCTGTTCAATAATGCGCAGAGCAGCCACCGAGTCGGCGGGATCCACCGGCGCCGGCCCGCCGTGCAACAGGGCCTGGGCCAGGACCGCGTAAAAGTCCGTGAAGTTTCCACGTTCGGTGGGCACCGGGGCCAAGGCGCCGTCACGGCCCAGCACACCCCAGTTTCCCTTCGGGTCCACGCCGTAGGCCGGGTCGCCCGGGAGGATGCCGGCCTTGAGCTGGGCCTCCTGCTGGTCCGGCAGGTGCTTGGTGAACGCCGCTCCGGAGCCCAAAACGCGCAGTCTGGGCCCCAGCTGGGGCGCGTTCAGGTTCATCCACAGGTGGGAGATTGTGCCGCCGGCGTGTTCGAGCGCCACGAAGGCGTCGTCGTCGGACAATTCCTCCGGCCGGCGCGCGGCCGCCTCCCCGTACACACGCACCGGCGGCCCAAAGAGCTGCAGCGCCTGGTCGATCAGGTGCGTGCCGAGGTCGTAGAGGATGCCGCCGCCGTCCGCGGGGGTGGCCTGCGCCTTCCACTCCTTGGCAATCCCCGGCTGCCAACGTTCCAGCCGGGATTCAAAACGCCGCACCTGGCCCAGCGCCCCATCCGCCAGGAGCTTTTTGAGCGTGAGGTACTCCCCGTCCCAGCGCCGGTTTTGGTAGGTGGTCAGCACCAGGCCCTTTTCCTTGGCCTGGGCGATGAGCGCCTCCCCTTCGGCGCTGGTTACGGCAAAGGGCTTGTCAACCACGACGGCGGACCCGGCTTCCAGCGCCGCTTGCGCCAGCGCAATGTGGGTTGCCGGAGGGGTCGCCACGACCACCAGATCCACGCCGCTTCCGGCGGCGGCCCACTCGCCCCGGCCCACCACCCTCGTGTCAGGGTGGGCGGCACGCGCGGCAGCCTGCCGCTCCGGGTCACTGGTGACGATCACGTCAAGGCTGAAGGCATCCAGTGCGGCCAGGGACGGCGCATGGAATACGCTGCCGGCCAGCCCGTATCCCAGCAGGGCGGTGCTGATCTTTGGTGTCATGGCCCACATCTTACCGGCGTGGGCGGCACCCACCCCGGCGGTCCCCTGGCCGTGGGCAGCGCGGAATCACGCTGATAGCCTGATGCCATGACACTTGATGGGCCAAAGGTGACCGGGTTGGCCCCGGCCGAGCGGGCCGGCCTGGCCCGGACGCTGGCCGGAAGCGGGGACGTCACGGTCTTTGTGGACGGCACCGCGCACCGGCTGGCACCCGGGGCAAGGGACGCCGTCGTCGACCTTCTGGAGCGGCTAGCGCGGGGCGAGGCCGTGACCGTGGCCAGCGTTGCGGAATTGCTCACCACCTCGCAGGCGGCGGAGCTGGCCGGAATCTCCCACACCTTCCTGCGCAACATGACGGACCGCGGCGAGATCCCGGTCCAGTACAGGGGCTCGCACCGCCGCATCCGCCGCGATGACATCCTGGCCTGGCTGGCGGCACAGCAGTCCGGCTAGCCGCCATGGGCGGCACCGCTCAACCTTCCAGCACCAGCAGCTGCGCCTTGTCCGCGTCCCACCCGACATGTACGGCACTGCCCACCGCGTGACCGGACGCCCCGGCGTCCGAACTCAGCTCGCGCAGCTGCAGGCTGTGCCCGCCCACGGTGATCCGGTGGCGGATGGTGGCCCCGAGGTTCGTGGAGGAAGTCAGCTCGCCCGCGCCGCCGTTCTCACCGTCTGGACCAGCGCGGAACTTCAGGTGCTCTGGCCGGATGGACACCGCGTACCGCTCACCTTGGGCGCCGCGGTCGCGTACCCGTCCCGTTCCCAGGCCGGCCAGATCCACCACTGCTTCCTCGCCGTCGCGGCTGATGACGGTGGCGGGGATGAGGTTCGTGTCGCCGAGGAAGCTGGCCACCCAATCCGTCACCGGATGGTTGTAAACCTCCTCGGGCGGTCCAGACTGGACGATGCGCCCGTCCTTCATCACCACGATCCTGTCCGACATGGCCATGGCCTCGTCCTGGTCGTGCGTGACAAAAAGGACAGAGATTCCCAGGGATTTTTGAAGCGTCTTGATCTCTTCCTGCATGTGCTCGCGGAGACGCTTGTCCAGCGCGGCCATTGGCTCGTCCAGGAGCAGTGCGGCAGGGTTGAAGACCAGCGCCCGGGCCAGGGCCACGCGCTGCTGCTGTCCGCCTGAAAGCTGCCGCGGCTTGCGGCCGCCCAGCCCGGACAGGCCAACCCTGTCCAAGGCGTCATCGGCGCGACGGCGCGACTCGGCCTTGGGCACCTTGCGCATCCGCAGCGCGAACTCCACGTTTTCGCGGGCGCTCATGTGCGGAAACAGTGCGTAGTTTTGGAACACGACGCCGAGGTTGCGTTCGCGCGGCGGCAGCGAATCGACGGGGACGCCGTCGATCATCACAGACCCTGAGGTGTGTTCCTCAAAGCCGGCCACCATCATCATGGTGGTGGTCTTTCCGGAACCGCTGGGGCCCAGGAGCGTGACGAACTCACCGGGCTGGATGGACAGGTCCAGCTGGTCGACGGCGACCACGTCGCCATAGGTTTTGCGCACTTGGCGGAGGTCGATCGCTCCCTTGCGGGCGGCCGTCGTACTTGGTTGGTGGGTGGCTGGGGCAATTACTGAGGTGGTCATGGGAATCCTTTGCAATTGAATCTAGACGGCCAGCGGCATCATGCGGGCGGTGGAGCGGCGCTTGAGCACGTAGACGACCTGGATGAGCAGGCCGATGGTGGCCACGGTGACCAGCAGGGCTGAGGAGACTGCGATCTTTGGCGTGAGGTTGAACTGGATGTCGGTGAACATTTTCACTGGCAGGGTGGTTGCGCCGGGCGACTGCATGAACAGCGCCATCACGGTCTCGTCAATGGAGACCGAGAAGGCAAACAATGCGCCGGATATCAGGCCGGGCAGGATGACGGGAAGATGGACGTGGCGGAAAACGGACAGCATTCCCGCGCCGAGGCTCTGTGCCGAACGGACCAGTGCCGGATTCAGGCCGGCCAGGCTGGCGCGGGTGGTCAGGTACACGTACGGGGTGGCGATGACGGCGTGGGCCAGGCCGATGGGGATGATGCTGCCCACCAGGCCCACCGAGATGAAGAATTGGTAGAAGGCGAGCGCCAGCACCACGGTTGGCACGATCATGGGGGCCAGGACCAGCCCCACCACCGCCTGCTGGCCGGGGAACTTCCGGCCGTGCAGGCCCAACGCCGCACTCGCCCCAAACACGGTGCCAAGCACGACGGCGATCCCGGCGGCCTGCATGCTCGCGGATAGCGCGGACGTCCAGGCCTGGTCCGCGAAGAACCCCTGCACGGCGGCGAGCGAGACCCCTCCGGGCGGGAAGGTGATGTAGCGGCTGTTGTTCAGCGCCACCGGCACCACTATCAAGGTGGGAACCACCAGGAAAGCGAAAACCGGAAGCGACAACAGGGAAAGCAATTTCCGCTGCCGGCCGGGCTGGAGTGTTTTTCTAGAGCGTTTCATGGTGGCCTCCGGCCTTGAGGACGCGCTGGTAGACGGCGGCGATGACGCTCACCAGGACGGTCAGGATGACCGCCAGGGCGGCGGCCCCCGAAAAGTCGGTGAGCTGGCGGGCGTAATAGTCGATCTCGTTGGCGATCATCATGTCCCCGGGCCCGCCCATCACGACGGGGGTGATGAAGAAGCCGGTGCTGATGATGAACACGAGCAGCCCCGCGGCGGAGATACCGGGCGTACTCAACGGCAGCGTGATGCGCCGGAAGACGGACACTTCCCCGGCCCCGAGCGACCTTGCGGCCAGCGCCAGTCGCCCGTCAATGGCCGTCAGGGAGGAAAAGATGGGGAACACGGCGTACGGCAGCAGACAGTGGACCATGCCGACAATGACGGCAAAGCGGTTGTGCAGCAGTCCGATGGGGGCATCGGTCAGGCCGATGTTCTGCAGGAAGTCGTTGACCAGGCCGTTGTCCTGCAGCAGGACTGCCCAGGCGAAGTTTTTGACCAGGATGCCGGTCCAGAACGGCAACAGGACCACGGCGAACAGGATCACGCGCATCACCGTGCCGCTGCGCCACAGCACCAGGGCGATGACGTAGCCGAGCACCACGGTGACGACTGTCGACGTTAGCGCAATGGTGAGGGTGTTGACCAGGGACCGGGTGACCAGGGGGTCCGCCAGGACCCGGGCATAGGCGCCGCCCGTGAAACTGGAAGCGACGAGTTTCCCCAGCGGGGTCAGGAAGAACAGCACATCGAAGGCGACGATCGGCGCCAACAGCAGCAGCCAGCCGCCGCGGCGCCGGCGCCGTGGCCATGCGCTGCCTGATGGACCACCGGCGCGGGGCCGGGATCTTTCAAGGGTTGCGGTCGCCATGTCAGCTTGCCTGCCAGAGCTTGAACTTTTGCTCGGTCTGCTTCAGGTTCTGGGCCCACCATTTGTCGTCGCGAAGCAGAATCTTGTCCGCCAGCTTGGGGCTGGTGGGAAGCGAGTCGGCGATTTCCCTGGGCAGCTTGGATAGTGCCGGGGTGTTGGCAAGGGTCAGGTTGGTGACCTTGTCGAACGCGGCCCCGGCCTCGGCGTCGTTGGACATGAAATTCATAAGCTTGAATGCCGCGTCCTTGTTCTTGGCACCCTTGGGCACCACAAAGTAGTCGCCGGCCAGGACGGCGTTTTGGGGTGCGAAGTTCAGCTTCGCGCCATCAGCCCGGGCCGCATTGATGCGGTTGTTGAAGCTGGTCGAAAGGGACACCTCACCGGAGGTCAGCTGTTGGATGGGTTCCTGGTTGGCGGAGTGATACAGCAGCTTGTCCTTGCCCGGATGCTGGCCAAGGACCCGCAGGGCCCGGTCTACGTCTAGCGGGTAGATCTTCTCGAAAGGGACGTCGTCGGCCAGCAGTGCCGCCTCCAGCACCGAGCTGTCGGACAGCTGGTTGTAGATGGAGCGCTTCGTGTTGTAGCGGTTCTGGTCGAAGAACTGCGCCCAGTCGGTGGGCGCCTTGCCGTCCGGGATGACCTTTTCATCCCACGCCATCACGAACAGGAAACTCAGGTACTTGATGCCGTACTCGGCCTTGGCATACCCGGGCAGGCCCTTGTCGCTAATGATGTTGTAATCAAATTTCTCCAGCAGGCCCTCCGCAACGGCGGTCTCGTATTCGGGCGCCGTGATTTCCACGAGGTCCCACTGCACGTCACCCGACTGCACCTGCGCCTTGAGCGCTGCCAGACTCGTGTTGGCCAACAAGGTCGGCTTAATGCCGGATTGCTTGGCAAAGGGATTGAGGATGGTTTGGGTCAGCTGGTCGTTGTACGATCCGCCGTAGGAGGTGACGGTGACGGTTGTGTTGGCCGGGGCGCTGTTGGACGCCTTGGTGCTGCAGCCGGAAAGTGCCAATCCGGCCAGCGGGGTGAAGGCTGCCGCCTTAAGCAAGGACCTGCGGTTGAGCAAGGGTGAATTGATGTTTAACATGGCGAAAACTTGCCTCTCGGGCGTCGGCCAGGCATGGAAGTGCCTGGCAACTGGTGAGGATGGTGGCTCTTGTTGGCGCTTCGTCACGGGTGGATTACACCCGGGGGGCGATTCACGCACCGTTGGGCGAATCTTGGGCATGGACCGTAATCCAGCTTTTCGGTGTCGTAACTGTAAGCCTAAAGTTTTCCTACAGTCAACGGTTGTATTTCATAAAGAAACACACTATCTTGAGTGACGCGAGTCACTTATGGTGGGGGAAGTTGTGGACTAGCGTCATAAACGTTGACTGACACATGTCGTGGCTCTAAAATATTTTCATCAGACAAAATTCATATTTCACAATATGAAAACACAACGCCGCGAAGTCCGAAAACCAACATGGGAGCATCATGCCTGCACAACTTGCCGCCGGAACCCCGGCCCCCAATTTTTCCCTGCCCAACGCCGCCGGAGAGCAGGTCTCCCTGGCCGACTACGCCGGCCGGCAGGTGGTGGTCTACTTTTACCCCAAAGCGGCTACGCCCGGCTGCACCACCGAGGCCTGCGACTTCCGCGACAGCCTTTCCGCGCTCAACGGCGCCGGCGTTGAGGTGGTGGGCATCTCCACCGACGCGCAGCAGGACCTGGCCAAGTTCGCGGAAGACTTCGGGCTGAACTTCCCGCTGCTTTCGGACCTCAACCACGCCACGGCCGAGGCTTGGGGCGCCTGGGGCGAAAAGAAAGTCAACGGCACCACGCTGATCGGCACCCTCCGCTCCACCATTGTGGTCAACGCAGACGGCACCGTGCAGTCGGCTGAATACAATGTCGCCGCGGACGGCCATGTGGCGCGCCTGCGCAGCGGCTTGGGCCTCTAAACAAACAAAAGATCCGCCGCGCGCAGAATCACTTCGATCCTGCGCGCCGCCAGCCCCTGCCGGCGCGCCACTTCCAAAGTGGCGCGCCGCCAACCCCCTACCCTGCGCAGCCTCAAAATCCCCGGGACTGTGGCAAGCTCACTTCCCAGGGCCCGCCGGGCCACCGGCATGCGCCCAACTCCGCTCGAGTTGTGCGCGGGGACGTCCCCGCGCACAACCGGACCCGGGTTTCGCGCATGCGTGAAGCGCACGCCCCTGCCGCTGCGGCAGAGGGCCAAAGCTGCGCTACTTCGCAAGCGGCGCCCGGCCGGCGCCCACGGCGCAGATGCGGCGGGCCGGTACCTCGACAGAGCCGCACACTCGGCAGGAGAAGCTTCCCGCCATGGTCAGTTTTCAAAATCAAACGCGACGCATTGACAATTCTTGTGTGATGCGGTTCACTATTGCATATGCTGAAATAACAGTTCCACGATACGAAAATTTACTTTCATTCGTATAGCCCTACGCCGTGGATGCCAGCACTTGATTTTCAAGGACAGCAAACTATGTTGCTGCAACAATTCAACGACGCTGACAGGGCCCGGCTGGACGCAACACTCCGCCCCTGCGTGGACAACCAGCGGTGGATCGATGCGATCGCCGCGGCCCGACCCTTCCCCACCCTGAACGAGCTGTTCAGCCACGCGCTCAAGGCCGCGACCCCCTTCACCGAAGCGGAGGTTGCCGCCGCCATGGCGCACCATCCGCGGATTGGCGAGCGGGCTGCCGGCAACAGCGCAGAGGCGGCGCTCTCGCGCAGGGAACAGTCCGGCGTCGACCCTTCCAACCAGGAACTCACCCGGGCCCTGGCGGAGGGCAACCGGGCCTACGAGGAAAAGTTCGGCCAGGTGTTCCTCATCAGGGCCGCCGGGCGGACCCCGCAGGACATCCTCGAAGCACTGAAGAAGCGCCTGGCCAACACACCCGAACAAGAAGCCGCCATCGTGGCCCAGCAGTTGCGCGAAATCGCCGTGCTGCGCCTCAAAGGAGTGATGAGCCAATGAGCTCCCTCATAACCACCCACATTCTGGATACCGCAGCGGGGAAGCCCGCGGCAGGTGTCGCCGTCGAGCTTTACGCCCGCGACGGCGGGGCATGGCACCAGATTGCGACGGGCACCACTGATGCTGACGGGCGGGTGAAAGATCTAGGCCCCGCTGCGCTGCCGGGCGGCGACTACCGCCTCCGCTTCGACACGGGCGCCTACTTCGCCGGCATCAACACGGACACCTTCTTCCCGGAGGTCGCCCTGACATTCACGGTCACGGAAGGCCAGGCGCACTACCACGTGCCCCTGCTTCTGAGCCCGTTCGCCTACTCAACGTACAGAGGAAACTAATCATGACCACGAAAAGCAACATCATCCTGGGAGCCAACCAGTACGGCAAGGCCGAGGTCCGTCTCGTCAAGATCACCCGCGACACCGAACGCCACAGCATCGAGGACCTCAGCGTCACCTCACAGCTGCGCGGCGATTTCCAGGCCGCCCATCTGGAGGGCGACAACGCTCACGTGGTGGCCACCGACACCCAGAAGAACACCATCTACTCGCTGGCCCGCGACGGCGTCGGCTCCCCCGAGGCGTTCCTGCAGCGCCTGGCCGAGCACTTCACGACGTCGTTCGACTGGGTCACCGGCGGGCGCTGGGCCGCGGAGTCCTATGCGTGGGACCGGATCCAGGCCAACGGCACCGGCCACAACCACTCCTTCGTACGCAACGGCCAGGAGGTGCGCACCGCCGTCGTCGTCAAGGATGGGAACGCCACACACGTGCTGGGCGGGCTGAAGGACATGACGGTGCTCAAGTCCACCGAATCCGGATTTGTGGGCTACCCGAAGGACAAGTACACCACCCTGGCCGAGACCACCGACCGGGTCATGTCCACCGACGTCGCGGCGCGCTGGCGCTACAACCCCGGCGCGGTCGCCACCGTGGACTTCAACAAGGCGTACGACGACGTCAAGGCCCTCCTGCTCGAAGGCTTCACCGAAGACTATTCCCATGCACTGCAGCAGACCCTGTTTGATATGGGCAAAAAGGTGATGGACGCGCACGAGGAAATCGACGAGATCAAGTTCTCCATGCCGAACAAGCACCACTTCGTGGTGGATCTGAGCCCGTTTGGCCAGGACAACCCCGGCGAGGTTCTCTTTGCCGCGGACCGCCCCTACGGCCTGATCGAGGCCACCGTGGTCCGGGAAAACGGCAGCGACGCCGGCAACGCCTGGGAGGGCATGGCCGGCTTCTGCTAGACCCGGCAGTTTGAACCACCGGCAGCCCCGGGTGGGCGGGGCCCAGCCCCCGCCCACCCACCAGTCGCACCCAAGCGGTGCGCAGCGCTTTTAACAGAGGTAAGCAGACAAGGAGGTCCGCTATGACCAGAAGGACAAATACAGCCAACCGCACAGCACCGTTGCGGCCGGAAGATGAGAAACTCGGCATCGGGGCAAGCTTTGCCTACGGTTTCCAGCACGTTTTAACCATGTACGGCGGCATCATCGCCGTACCATTGATCATCGGCCAGGCCTCCGGCCTGGCCTCGGCAGACGTAGGCCTGTTGATCGCCGCCTGCCTCTTCATGGGCGGCCTAGCAACCCTGCTGCAGACCATTGGCGTCCCGTTTTTCGGCTCGCAGCTACCGCTGGTCCAAGGCACATCCTTCGCCGGCGTGGCAACGATGTTGGCCATCCTCAACGGTGGCGGCGGAATCCAGTCGATCTTTGGAGCGGTCATTGTTGCCTCACTGATCGGCCTGCTGATCACGCCAATCTTTCAGCGCATCATCAAGTTCTTCCCGCCGGTGGTCACTGGCACGGTGATCGCCGTCATCGGTTTGACGTTGATGCCGACCGCGGCCGGCTGGGCCATGGGCGGCAACCCCAAGGCACCCGACTTCGGCAGCCCGGCCAACATTGGCCTGGCCGGCCTCACCTTGGTCATCGTGCTGCTGCTCAGCAAGATCGGCAGCGGCACCATCTCCCGGCTGTCCATCCTGCTGGCCATGATCATCGGCACCATCGTGGCCGTGTTCATGGGCAAGGCCGACTTCTCCAAGGTCGGCACCGGACCAATCTTCGCCTTCCCAACGCCGTTCCACTTCGGCATGCCGACATTCCAAGCCGCAGGCATCATTTCGATGATCATTGTCATCCTGGTGACCTTGGTGGAAACGTCGGCGGACATCCTCGCCGTCTCTGAGATCATTGGCACCAAGGTGGATTCCCGCCGGCTGGGCAACGGACTGCGCGCGGACATGATCTCCAGCGCAGTTGCGCCGGTCTTTGGCTCCTTCCCCCAAACCGCGTTCGCCCAGAACGTCGGCCTGGTGGCCATCACGGGCATCAAGAGCCGCTTCGCGGTCACCGCAAGCGGCGTGATTCTGCTCGTGCTCGGCCTGTTGCCCGTCATGGGCCGCGTGGTGGCTGCAGTTCCGACCGCGGTCCTCGGCGGCGCCGGAATCGTGCTGTTCGGCACGGTGGCGGCCAGCGGCATCCGTACCCTGTCCACGGTCAGCTACAAGAACAACATGAACCTGATCATCGTTGCCACCTCGATTGGTTTCGGTGTCATCCCGATCGTCCAGCCCACCTTCTACAACCAGTTCCCCGCCTGGTTCAGCACCATCTTCGACTCCGGCATCAGCTCCGCCGCCGTCATGGCGATCGTGTTGAACCTGCTGTTCAACCACCTCAAGCGCGGCAACCCGGACAACCCGTCCGTGTTTGCCGCCGGCACTGAACGGCGGATCTCCCTCGAGGTGCTGGGAAGCCTGCAGCACGGGGACCGCTGTGAGGAAGGGAAATTGATCGACGCGAACGGCTCCGAGGTCCCGCTGCTGGAGCCCGACCCGCAGCACTGATTTCCTGTCCCGTATTTCTTGGCCACCGTTGCCTGGCCAGTACGACGCCGGCACCGGCCTCGCAGGAGGCGGGTGCCGGCGTCGGACTGGCTTGCTTGGGCGGCTCGCTTGCCAGTTCAGCGCCGGTCCGGGTTCAGCCGCGGCCGATGAACGGCATGCCGGCCGCGGTGATCACCAGGGAGCCAATGTTGGCCGAGGCCGGCAGCTGGGCCATCATCAGCACGGTGCGGGCGGCGTCGGCCACCGGGAACGTGGGCTCAACCAGACGGCGCCCGTCGGCCTGCACGGCGCCAGTGGCGACATCCAGGGTGGCCATGATGTCCGTGGCCGTGTTGCCGATGTCGATCTGTCCGCAGCTGATGCCAAAGGCCCGGCCGTCCAGCTCGATCGACTTCGTCAGCCCCGTGATGGCGTGCTTGCTGACGGTGTATGCGACGGATCTGGGCCGTGGCGAGTGCGCCGAGATGGAGCCGTTGTTGATGATCCGCCCGCCCCGGGGCTGCTGCTCCTTCATGACACGCACGGCGGCCGCCGCGCAGAGCATGGATCCGGTCAGGTTCACGGCCAGCACGGCGTCCCAGTCCTTCGGGGAGATCTCATCGACCGCGGCGGCCGGGCCAAAGGTTCCGGCGTTGTTGAACAGCACGTCCACCCGGCCAAACCGTTCCACGGCGGCACGGAAGAGATGCCCGACGTCGTCGGGCCGGGTCACGTCGGCGGGCGCGGCCAGCGCCTGGGGGTGTCCGTCGGCGGTCTCCAGTAGCTCCGCTTCGCGGCGGCCTGCGAGGACCACCCCGAATCCGTTGCGCAGGAATTCCCGGGCCACCGCCCGGCCGATCCCGGAACCGGCCCCGGTGACCACGGCTATTTTTCCGGGTCTGCCTGCTTTGTGTGAACTGGCATCATTGGCCACTGGCGTTCTCCTTCATTCTCTGGCTTTTGGGTGCGCTTGTCTGGGCAGCGCAAAGCGGGCCCGGCGGGAATCATCCGGGCCCGCTGTCTCAAATCCCGCCTATGCAGCGGGGCGCGTGATGGGCCAGCCGGTGACCTTCTTCGGCCGCGGCGGCGCATAAGTGCGCACCTTGGACGTGGACAGGCCCAGCCGCACCAGGGACTCGGCAATCGTGACGGCCGCGGCGACACCGTCAACGACAGGGACGCCCGTCCTTTCCTTGACGCTTTCATTCAGCCCGGCCATGCCGCCACAGCCCAGGACGATGACTTCGGCCCTGTCCTGCGACACGGCCAATTCGGCTTCGCGGACAATGGATTCCACGGCGCGGCCGGGGTCCTGCTCGAGTTCCAGGACGGCCAGGCCGCTGGCCCGCACCGAAGCGCAGCGGGCGTCCAGGCCCGCCAGTTTCAGGCGGTCCTCGATCAAGGGGACGGCACGGTCAAGGGTCGTCACCACCGAATACTTGTAGCCCAGGAACATGGCCGTGCTGGCCGCCGCCTCGGTGATGTCCACCACCGGGACGTCGAGCAGCTCCTGCAGGCCCTCCCGGCCGTGTTCGCCGTAGCCGGCCTGGATCACGGCATCGAAAGCCTCGGGATAGTTGGCGATGGCATCCATAACGGCAACGGCCGCCAGGTAGCTTTCAAAGTTCCCCTCGCAGGATTCCGCGCCGAAGCGCGGGGTGATGCCGATGATCTCGGTTCCGGGCGACGCCACGCTGCGGGCCTGGCCCACAATGGAGTCCGTCATGGATGTTGTGGTGTTGACATTGGCCACGAGTATGCGCATGGAGTACCTTTCTGCTGGGCTGGTTAGTGGGTGCTGGCGACGGCGATCGGCTCGCCGGAGGCCTCGGTGAAGCTTTGGTTCCGGTCCGTAATCCAGTAATAGGTTATGGCCGCAATGCCTGCCCCAAAGAACCAGGAGAAGGAGGACAGCTCGTGGAAGGCGGGCACGAACGCGATGGTCAGAGCCACGACGCCTGCGGGAAGCAGGGCGATGATGGCCTTCGGGTTGACGCCCCGGCGGTAATGGTAGCTGCCTCCCTCAGCGGTGGTGTACAGGTGCGGCACGTTGACCTTGCCGCGGCGCAGCAACCAGTAGTCGGCCATGATGACACCAAACAACGGACCGAGCAGGCCGCCGAGGCCGCCGAGGAAGTACACGATCACCACGGGATTGTTGTACAGGTTCCAGGGCAGGATCACCAGTCCGATCGTTGCGCTGATAATGGCGGCCTTGCGGAAGTTCAGGTGCCTCGGAAAAAGGTTGGTCAGCGCGTAGACGGGGGCTACAACGTTCGCCATTAGATTTACCGCCACTGTAAGGATCAGCAGTGCCAGGCAGGCGACGACCAGCAGGAAGGTGTTGGGAATGAGGTGCACCACGTCGGCGGGGCTTTCAATGACGGTGCCGTCGATCTTGAACTGGGCCCCGGCCATGACCACCACAATGGCTCCGAAGAGGAGCATGTTGATGGGGATGCCCCAGAAGTTGCCGCGCACAATGGATTTCTCGCTCTTGGCCGAACGCGTAAAGTCGCAGAAGTTGAGCACGAACGTTCCGTAGATGGCCACCCACAGGGCACCGCCGGCAAAGATGGTGCGCCACATTTCCCCGCCGGTCAGTGCATTGTGGGTGGTCCAGGCAATGGAGCCACCGGCCCTGGTGAACATCCAAATGGCGATTGAGGCCATGGTTACCAGGATGATGGGGCCGGCGAAGGCCTCGTACTTGCGGATCATGTCCATGCCGTAGCTGACGATGATGACCTGGACAATCCACAGTGCAATAAACGTCAGCCAGCCCAGGGCCGACAGTCCCAGGATCAAGTCCTTGTCGAGCTCATGCAGGGATGGAAAAACGGCCACGAGCATGACCCGGAAGACGACCGAGGCCAGAAAAGTCTGTACGCCAAACCAGACAATGGCGACCCCGCCACGCAACAGCGAGGACACTTGGGCGCCCTTGATGCCAAAGCTGATCCGGCTCATGACAGGGAACGGCACACCGGTTCTCACGCCCATGAAGCCGGAGAAGTTGAGCAGCCCAAAAAGCAGCACGGCGCCGATGCCAAGTGCCAGCAGGATCTGCCATCCTCCCAGGCCCAGGGCAAACAAGCCGATCGCAAAGGCGTAGTTGCCGAGGCTGTGGACGTCGTTGGCCCAGAGGGTGAAGATGCTGTAGGAGGACCAGCGGCGCCCCTTCTTTTGGGTGGGGGCGAGGTCCTGGTTGAAGAGAGTGGCGCTGAGGGTGTATCCCTCAGGAGTCTCATAAGGCAGCCGCGCCTCTTCATCTGCCTCCGTCTTTAGGTGCGTCGCTGCTAACTGCGTCGTCGCGACCGGCGTCGTTGCCGGATCACGACCATTGGGTGTCCGAGCGTTCATGCACAAGCTCCGCTGTTCGTTTTTTCCCACGGTGCAAATTTCTACTGTTTTTCTCACATCGTGAAAACCAATTGTTGGATAGTGAAATAAACCATATGACCTGGTTCACACCAAGTCAAGTGGCGCTGACCACATCCCCTCCTTCACTGGGGCCCCGGCTGCGCTTGATTCATGGCGATGGACGCGATATTCTCGGGATACAAGATTCATTTATCACTCTATGAAATTATTAATTGGGTGAGCTGCTTCCCCCGCAATGGCCCTGCTCGACGATGATCGGCGGCCCGTGGCAGGCACGCCGGGCCGTATAGTGCCCAAGGTGCGCTGGAGCCTTCAAACAGACAGGTTGACATGCTTCTTCGAGACGAAAGTTCCCATATTTTGAGCGGGTTGACTAACCAGTTGCCTGATCGTGATCCGGAGGAGACGGCTGAGTGG
>NZ_QJVD01000033.1 GCF_003219815.1 Arthrobacter livingstonensis | reverse complement strand
GGAACTCGACGGGCCAATACCCACGGAAAACAAATCAAAAACACCAACAGACATCGCAAAAACACCTTTCTCGCGGCACGGGGTCTGTGCCGGGGAAACCAACAAAACAGGGAGCGGAGGGAACCGCTGCCAACCCGGGAGCCCCATCAGGCGGGAACGCCCGGGTCAAGCAGGCCACAAGGAGCCGGAGCTACCTTCGGTCAGGACAGTGCCGGTCAGGACAGCGCCGCGACCCCGGGATACAGCGGGTGGGCTGTGGCGAGTGCCTCCACCCGTGACCGCAGCGCGGAAAGGTCGGCACCGGCGTCGGCTATGAGCGCCTCGGCAATGATGTCGGCTACCTCGGCAAACGCCGCCTCACCAAATCCACGGGTAGCCAAGGCAGGCGTACCAATGCGCAACCCGGAGGTGACCATCGGCGGGCGGGGATCAAAGGGTACGGCGTTGCGGTTGACGGTGATGTCGATGGCGGCGAACCGGTCCTCGGCCTCCTGGCCATTGAGCTCACAATTGCGCAAATCCACCAAGACCAAATGCACATCGGTGCCACCGGAAATCACGGAGATCCCCTTGGCTGCGACATCCGGCTGGATGAGGCGTTCGGCCAAAACGCGGGCACCCGCCAGCACGCGCTCCTGGCGTTCCCTGAATTCCGGGGTGGCGGCGATCTTGAACGCCACGGCCTTGCCGGCAATGACGTGCTCCAGCGGACCACCCTGCTGCCCGGGGAAGACGGCTGAGTTGATCTTTTGGGCGATGTCGGCGTCGTTGCTCAGGATGATGCCACCGCGCGGACCGGCCAGGGTCTTGTGCGTGGTGGACGTGGTGACGTGGGCGTAGGGCACCGGGGACGGGTGCAGCCCCGCTGCCACCAAACCGGCAAAGTGCGCCATGTCCACCATGAGGTAGGCACCCACCAGGTCCGCGATGCGGCGGAATTCGGCAAAGTCCAGCTGCCGGGCATAGGCGGACCAGCCGGCCACAATCAGCGCGGGCTTGTGTTCGAGCGCCAGCCGCTCCACCTCGGCCATGTCCACCTGGTGCGTGTCCTCGCGGACCTGGTACGGCACCACGTTGTAGAGGCGCCCAGAGAAGTTGATGCGCATGCCGTGCGTGAGGTGCCCGCCGTGGGCCAGGTTCAGCCCCATGATGGTGTCCCCGGGCTTGATCAATGCGTGCATAACGGAGGCGTTCGCCTGTGCGCCGGAGTGCGGCTGAACGTTCGCGTACTCCGCACCGAATAGGGCCTTGACACGGTCGATCGCGAGCTGCTCAACAACGTCCACGTGCTCGCAGCCGCCGTAGTAGCGGCGCCCCGGATAGCCTTCGGCGTACTTGTTGGTCAGCACCGAGCCCTGGGCTGCCATGACGGCCGCCGCTGTGTGGTTTTCCGAGGCGATCATTTCCAGGCCGGTGCGCTGGCGGGCCAGTTCGGCGTCGATCGCCACGGCGATTTCCGGGTCCAGGGTTGCCAGCGGTGCATCAAGGCTTCGTGAAGCCACCTGGACGTAGTCCACGGTGGCGCCGGCGCGGCTCACAGCCCGCCGCCATTGGCAGCTGCATACTCGGCCGCTGTCAGCAGCGGCCCCTCCGACTCAACGGTCACCTTGAAGAGCCACCCGGCCCCGTAGGGATCGGAATTGACCAGGGCCGGGTCGTCGACTACGGCGGTGTTTACTTCGGTGACCTTGCCGGTCACGGGGGCGTAAAGGTCGGAGACGGACTTGGTGGACTCAATCTCCCCGCAGGGCTCGCCCGCGGTGACGGCGGACCCCACCTCGGGCAGGTCAACATACACAATGTCGCCCAGTGCATCGGCGGCCACGGCGGAGACTCCAACCGTGGTCGGGCTGGTGCCGTCCGCGGCGATCCACTCGTGCTCCGCGGAGTATTTCAGGTCAGGAGCGACTTTGCTCATGATGTTCCGTTCTGTTGGTCTAGTGAAGGATTGGTACAGGAAGGCCGGCTACCCAGGGGCTTGGTCTACTGTCGCTCCGGGCCGGCGACAATCAAGGCGAGTCGCGGGAGTTGGTGTTTTCGAAGGCAACGTAAAGGAGGCCCCAAAGGCCGCCCGCGGCCGACGGGCCGGATAGATCCCAGACGCTCCCACGGTTCGCAAGCTCGCCGCGGGACCCTCGCGTCTGTGGGCCCAGCCGGGGAAATACCGGCTCCCGCGCCGGTGGTCTCGACAAGTTTGACCGCCGGCGCCTGCGGCTACTTTTGGCGCTTGTAGAACGGCAGTGCGACGACCTCAAAGGGCTCGGCCTTGCCGCGCAGGTCGACGTCCAGCAGGGTGCCGACTTCGGCGTGCGCGACGTCGACATAGGCCATGGCGACCGGGTAGCCCAACGTGGGGCTGGGCTGGCCGGAGGTGACTTCGCCGATGACGGCGCCGTCCTTGAGGACCGGGTAGTGGCCGCGGGCGGATCGGCGGCCAAGACCCTTGAGCCCGACGAGCCTGCGGCCGGTGGTGGCGCCGTCGCCCGCTGCCTTGATGGCGGCGAGCGCAGCCTTTCCGATGAAGTCGCTTTCCTTGGCCAGCGACACCACGGGCCCCAGTCCGGCGGCGTAGGCGTGTCCGTCCAGCGAGAGTTCGTTGCCGTACAGGGGCATGCCGGCCTCCAGGCGCAGCGAGTCCCGGGCGGCAAGGCCGGCCGGGATGAGCCCGTGGGCCTGCCCGCTTTCCAGGAGCGCCTGCCACAAGGCTGCGGCACCGGCGTTGGGCACGTAGATCTCAAAGCCGTCCTCGCCGGTGTAGCCGGTGCGTGCCAGCAGCAGTTCCTGAACAGTGCCCTTGACGGTGATGCCTACCTCGACGGCAGCGTAGTACTTCAGTTCGGTCACGCGGGAATGCTGGTCCGCAGGCACCAGCGTCAGCAGGATTGCTTCGGCGTGGGGGCCCTGAACGGCGATCAGCGAGGTCTCGCTGGAGACATCCTCGACGGCGACGTCGAACCCCGAAGCCCGCTCGGCCAGGAGCCCGGCAACCTTAGCGGCGTTGCCGGCGTTGGGAACCACCAGGTATTTCTCGTCGCTGCGCCGGTAGGAGATCAGGTCGTCGATGATGCCGCCGTCGGCGTTGCAGATCAGCGAGTACTTGGCCTTGCCCACGGCCACCGCGGAGAGCTTGCCGGCCAGGGCGTAGTCCAGGAAGGCTGCGGCGTCGGGGCCGCTCACCCAGACCTCACCCATGTGGGACAGGTCAAAGAGGCCTGCGGCGTTGCGGACGGCGTGGTGCTCGGCCAGCTCGGAGGAGTACTTCAGCGGCATTTGCCAGCCACCAAAGTCGGTGAAGGATGCGCCGGCTTTTTCGTGTTCGCCGTAAAGGGCTGTGTGGTTCTCAGTCATGGCAATTCCTTTGCGGTGTTAGTTGGCGAAGTCTGTTGCGTTGTCAGCGAAATCTTCGATCGGAGGGCACGAGCAGACCAGGTTGCGGTCCCCGGCAGCACCGTCAACGCGGCCCACGGGCGGGAAATACTTGTCCTGCCTCAGGCTGTCCACGGGGAAGACCGCCTGTTCGCGCGGGTAGCCGCGGTCCCAGAGCGAATCGACGACGGCGGCAGCCGTGTGGGGAGCGTTGCGCAGCGGGCTGTCCGCCAGGTCGAAGGCACCGTCGGCCACCTGGTCGATTTCCGCCCGGATGCAGACCATGGCGGTGATGAACCGGTTGATTTCGGTGAGGTCCTCCGACTCGGTGGGTTCCACCATGAGCGTGCCGGCGACGGGGAACGACAGGGTGGGGGCATGGAAGCCGTAGTCGATCAGGCGCTTGGCCACGTCTTCGGCGGTGACCCCGGTCCTGGCGGTCAGCTCGCGCAGGTCCAGGATGCACTCGTGGGCCACCAGGTCGCCGGCACCAGTGTAGAGGACCGGGAAGTGATCGTTGAGCTGGGAGGCGATGTAGTTCGCCGCCAAGAGCGCGGACTTGGTGGCCTCGGTGAGCCCCTGTCCGCCCATCAGCTTCACGTAGGCCCAGGAGATCGGTAGGACGCCCGCGGAACCAAAGCGCGAGGCGGAGATCGGGACGCCGGTGGCCGGGCCTGTTGAGACCGCATTGGCATCGCCGGGCATGAACGGAGCCAGGTGGGCCTTGGCGGCAACCGGCCCGACGCCGGGACCGCCACCGCCGTGCGGGATGCAGAAGGTTTTGTGCAGGTTCAGGTGGCTGACGTCGCCCCCGAACTTGCCGGGCTGGGCGAGCCCCACAAGGGCGTTCAGGTTGGCGCCGTCAACGTACACCTGTCCCCCGGCTGCGTGGACGGCGTCGCACACCTCGCGCACATCGGCGTCGTACACGCCATGGGTGGAAGGGTAGGTAATCATGATGGCCGAGAGCTGGTCCTTGTGCGTCTCGATCTTGGCGGTAAGGTCCGCGTGGTCGATGGTGCCGTCGGCGGCCGTGGCCACCACCACAACCTTCATGCCGGCCAGAACGGCGGACGCGGCGTTGGTGCCGTGGGCGGACTGCGGAATGAGGCAGATGGTGCGCTGGACGTCGCCGCGGGAGAGGTGGTAGCCGCGGATGGCCAACAGGCCGGCGAGCTCGCCCTGGGAGCCGGCGTTGGGCTGGAGGGAGACCTGGTCGTAGCCGGTGATCTCGCACAGGTCCGCTTCAAGGCCGCCGATCAATTCGCGCCAGCCCACCGTTTGGGAGTCCGGGGCGAAGGGGTGGATGGAGGCGAATCCAGGCCAGGAGATGGCTTCCATCTCGGCGGTGGCATTGAGCTTCATGGTGCACGAGCCCAGCGGGATCATGGTGCGGTCCAGGGCCAGGTCGCGGTCGCTGAGGCGGCGGATGTAGCGCAGGATCTGCGTTTCCGAGCGGTGGGTGTTGAACACGGGGTGGGTCAGGAAGTCCGAGGTGCGCTCGGTGTCCGCGGTGAGGGCAAAGCCTGCGCTGCCGGCCTGGTCGGTGCCGTCACCTGCCGGTACGGCACCAAACACGGCGGCCACGCGGGCGACGATGTCCGCCGTCGTCGTCTCGTCAACAGAAATGCCCACGTGGTCGGCATCGATGGGGCGCAGGTTGATGCCACCCCGCTCAGCGAGTCCCACGATGACGCCGGCCCGTCCTGGAACGTGCACCGTGAGGGTGTCGAAGAAGGAGGTGTGCAGGAGCTCGACGCCGGATGCCGCCAGTGCCGCGGCGAGGGCGCGTGCGTGGCTGTGAACGGTTTCGGCGATTGCCTTCAGGCCTTCGGGGCCGTGGTAGACGGCGTACATCGATGCGACGATGGCCAGCAGCGCCTGCGCCGTGCAGATGTTGGAGGTGGCCTTTTCGCGGCGGATATGCTGCTCGCGGGTTTGCAGGGCAAGGCGGTAGGCCGGAAGGCCGGTGGTGTCGGTGGAGACCCCCACGATGCGTCCGGGCAGCGAGCGTTCCATCCCTTTGCGGACGGCCATGTAGGCCGCGTGCGGGCCGCCGAAGAACAGCGGGACGCCGAAGCGCTGGGCGGTTCCCACCGCGATGTCCGCGCCCTGTTCCCCGGGAGGCGTGATCAGGGTCAGGGCCAGCAGGTCCGCGGCCACCGTGACGAGCGCGCCGCGTTCCTTTGCCGCGGCAATGACCGGGGCGTGGTTGAAGACGCGGCCCGAAACGCCCGGCTGCTGCAGGACGACGCCGTTGATCGCACCTTCCGGCAGGCCCACGGACAGGTCAGCAACCTCCACCGCAAAGCCCAGGGCTTCGGCGCGGCCCCTGACAATGGCGATGGTCTGCGGAAGGAGGTCGGCATCGAGCACTGTCTTGCCCTCCGCGGCGCCCGTGGACTTGTTGGCCCGGCGCATGAGCAGCACGGCTTCGGCCACGGCGGTCGCTTCGTCAAGCAGGGAGGCGTTTGCCACCGGAAGTGCCGTCAGGTCGCTGACCATGGTCTGGAAGTTCAGCAGCGCTTCAAGGCGGCCTTGGGAGATCTCGGGCTGGTACGGGGTGTAGGCGGTGTACCAGGCCGGGGCCTCCAGGACGTTGCGGCGGATCACCGCAGGCGTCACGGTGTCGTAGTAGCCTTGGCCGATCATCTGGATGGCCGTCTTGTTTTTCGCGGCAAGTGCGCGGAGTTCACCCAACACCTCGACCTCGCTGAGCGCCGGCTGGAGTGCCAGCGGTGTCCCCTGACGGATGGAATCGGGAACGGCCGTCTCGACCAGCGAATCGACGCTGTCGTAGCCGATGGCCTTGAGCATGCGCTCGACGTCGGCCTGGCGGCGGGCGCCAATGTGCCGGTCGGCAAACACAGTCGGGTTGGATTGAATCGTCATGAGGAACTCCAAGGTGTGGCCGGCACGGGGGCAGGCATGGATTTGGGTTCCTCCCCGCTCTGTCGTGGACCTGAGAGATTCCGCGGGACGTGGAGTCCGCTTGCACCGTCGGTGAGCCAGGCTTTCGCCAAACTACTTTCCAGAGTTGCCTCGCCGTGGCGGTACATGGGCCTGAGAGATTCCTGGGGAGGATTTGCTCCTACGGCGCCGCCAAAAAAACTGGGAGGACTCTCCCGCCACGATTCGAAAGGCATATTAAGATGTGGGTGATTCGCACCACACACTACACGAAGATGCCATATGAGGCAAAACCGCGGTGCGGACAGGGCGGTGCGGACAGGGCGTTGCGGACAGGCAATTGCGTGCCGCACAAATGGCGGCACCCCGGTCCCGCACGCGCCGGCCCACAACCTCCGACTCCACCCGCTCGTTTGCGTGACGCCAACACCGTGCGATACCGTGTGACTCGCATCACCCAAGAAAATGAAGTGCCCACGATCCGCGGCGGGAGAGTCCTGCCGGTACGTCTTGGCAGGCGCCGTAGGAGCAAACCCTCCCCGGGAATCTCTCAGGCCCATGTACCGCCGTGGAAAGGCAACTCTGGAAAGCAGTTCGGGAAACCGGACTCACCGAAGGTGCAAGCCCCGCCCTGAACATAAGGCGGTGCGGAAACTCTCAGGTCCCAGACAGAGTGGGGAGGAACCCAAACATGCGTGGCCCTGTGCTGCCCGAACGATGGAGTTCCTTTTGACGATTCGCCACCCCACTGCCGTCCGTGAAGAGCCGCCCCAGCTTGAACGGCAACTGAGCAACCGGCACATCCAACTGATCGCCATCGGCGGAGCCATTGGAACGGGCCTGTTCATGGGCTCGGGCAAGACCATCTCCGCCGCCGGGCCGTCCGTGATCTTCGTGTACATGATCATCGGCTTCATGCTGTTCTTCGTCATGCGGGCCATGGGTGAGCTCCTGCTGAGCAACCTCCACTACAAGTCATTCAGCGATTTCGCTGCGGACCTGCTGGGCCCCTGGGCCGGTTTCTTCACAGGCTGGACGTACTGGTTCTGCTGGGTGATTACCGGAATTGCGGATGTCATTGCCATCGCCGGGTATTCGCAGGAACTATGGCCGGGACTTCCGCTGTGGATTCCCGGGCTCGTCACGATCGGCATACTTCTGGTGCTGAACCTGACCACCGTCAAGGCGTTTGGCGAAACCGAATTTTGGTTTGCACTGATCAAGATTGTTGCCATTGCCGCCTTGATCGTGGTGGGCCTGTTCATGATCTTCAGCGGGTTCCGTTCGGATGCCGGACCGGCAACCTTTACGAATTTGTGGAGCCACGGCGGCTTCTTCCCGCACGAATTCATGGGCTTCGTCGCCGGTTTCCAGATTGCCGTCTTTGCCTTCGTGGGCATTGAGCTGGTCGGAACAACGGCAGCCGAGGCCAAGGACCCGGAGAAAAACCTCCCCAAGGCCATCAACTCCATCCCCATCCGCGTGCTGCTCTTCTACGTAGGCGCCCTGATCATCCTGATGTCCGTCATCCCGTGGACCCAGTTCGCCGCCGGGCACAGCCCCTTTGTCGCCATGTTCTCCCTGGCTGGATTGGGTGCCGCCGCCACCGTGGTCAACCTCGTGGTGCTGACGTCCGCAATGTCCTCGGCCAACTCGGGCATTTACTCCACCTCCCGCATGGTTTACGGCTTGGCCCAGGAAGGCGACGCGCCGCGCCCCTTCGGCAAGCTTTCCCGCCGCAAGGTTCCCAGCAATGCACTGTTCCTCTCCTGCATCCTGCTCCTCTCCGGCGTAGTCCTCATGTACGCCGGACAGGACATCGGCAAGGCCTTTGAAATGGTGACCACCGTTTCCGCCGTCTGCTTCGTTTTCGTCTGGTCAATCATTCTTTTCAGCTACCTTGCCTTCCGGCGGCGCCGGCCCGAATTGCACAACTCGTCCAAGTTCAAAATGCCCGGTGGCATCCCCATGGTGTTTGTGGTCCTTGCGTTCTTCGCCTTTGTCATCTGGGCACTGACCACCCAAACCGACACCCTGGTGGCCCTGCTCGTCACGCCGATCTGGTTCATCATCCTCGGCGTGGTGTGGTTCGTCCTGCGACGACGCCCGAACCACCTGTCCCGCTACGCCAGGTTCCAGGACGATCTCGAGTCTGAACGCGTTATCGCCCAGGATTTGCTGGACAACGCCACGGAGACCGGACGGTGAGCGCGGAAGCCAGCGGCACGCCGTCGGCCATCCCCGTGGTGAACGCCCCGGGGACGGCGAATGACGGTTTTGTCCTCACCCTTGACTGCGCCGAATCCCCGGGGATTGTTCATTCCGTGGCCGAATACCTCCTGGACCACGGCTGTTTCATCGTCGACATCAAGCAGTTCGGCGACCAGCTTAAAGGGCACTTCTTCATGCGGGTGCGTTTCGTGCCGACGGGCGGCGGCCCCACGGCTGGCGAACTCCGGGATAGCTTCGCCCCCGTGGCGGAACAATGGGGCATGAATTGGCGGCTGGAGCCGCAGGGCCGCAGGGAACGCATTCTGGTCATGGTCTCCAAGTACGGCCATTGCCTGAACGACCTGCTCTTTCGCGCCAGGAGCGGTGAACTTCCGGTGGAGATTGTTGCTGTCGTCTCCAACCACGAAACGCACAAGGACCTGGTCGCCTGGCACGGGATCCCGTTCCACCACATCCCCGTCAGTGCGGACACCAAGCCGGCCGCAGAAGCGCAGCTGCTGGACCTGGTGGACGGCTACAAAGTGGAGCTGGTGGTGCTCGCCCGGTACATGCAGGTTCTCAGCGACCGCCTCACGTCCGTACTCACGGGCAGGGCCATCAACATCCACCACTCCTTCCTGCCCAGTTTCAAGGGCGCCAAGCCATATCACCAGGCCTACGAACGTGGTGTCAAGACCGTTGGCGCCACCGCCCACTACGTCAATGCCGAGCTGGACGAGGGGCCGATCATCGCCCAGCAGGTCATCGAGGTCGACCACAGCTACAGCGCCGCGGACCTCGTGGCCGTGGGCCGCGATGCCGAATGCAAGGCGCTGACCAACGCGGTCCGGTGGCACGCGGAAGGCAGGATTATCCTCTCGGGGAACCGGACAGTCGTCCTTCGATGACGACGCCGGACCGGTGAAGTCCCTGCCGGCGCGGACTTACGTTGTGGGCCGGCCGCCGGTTTCGTAAAGTTTTAGCGCCACGGACAGCGTGTCAAGGAAATTGTCCACGTCGGCCTGGTCATAGCCTGTCCGTGAATTTGTCACGGCAAACGTGCATGCCGCCACGTCCTCCGACGCCATCGCACCGGCCTGCCCGCCCTCCCAGGCAAGCAGCGCGTCGCGGGCACGGTCCAGCATGTCGTCGACGTCCTCCATGTCGTAGCCGTCACGAAGCGTAGTGGTGGAAAACGAAACCTTCGCGATCTCCGAACTGTGCATCTCGGTCCTTCCCATTGCTGTACCTGCAGGCGGCCGGCGCCACCGGCCAATGCCTAGTTGCCGACGGCGGCCTCCAGCGCCGCCTTGGCCAGCGGACCGCCGGTGATCGCACCGAGGTCGCCGTCTTCCACGAAAACCGCCACGGCAATGTCGCCCTGGGCGGCAATGACCCAAGAGTGGGTCCGCGGCGGGTTGTCCGTGCCGTATTCGGCGGTCCCGGTCTTGCCCATCGCAGGAGCACCCGGCAGGTCCGCCAGATTGGTCAGGTAGCCGTCGGTGACGGACGCCCGCATCATGGTGCGCAGCCCCTCGGCTTCCTTGGCCGTCAGCGGTGCGTCCCCGGCCGGCTTGGCCTTGCCGTCATGGCCGGCCACCAGCACCGGGGCCACGGTTGCCCCCTTGACCGCCGATGACATCATGGTGGCCAGCGCCAGCGGGGACACTTGGACCTTGCCCTGGCCGATCATGGAGGCGGCGTGCTCAGTGCCCGCCGAATCGCGCGGCACGGCGCCCATGAACGCGTCCAGTCCGAGATCGTTGGTCATGCCAATGCCCAGGGCGCCTGCCGCGTCGGCCAGCTTGCCCTGCGCCAGGTTCTTGTACTGGGACACAAAAGCGGTGTTGCAGGAGTGGGCAATGGCCACGGTCATGGGGATCTGGCCTTCGGCATCCACGGCGTAGCCGGGGGCGTTGTAGAACTTTTTGCCGTCCGCCGTGAATTCCGGCGTGCAGCTCAGTGTTGACTGCGGGTTCAGGCCCTCCCGGAACAGGCCCAGCGACGTCGCGATCTTGAACGTGGATCCGGGGGCGTACTCCCCCAGGAAGGCCGTGTTGTAGCCATTGCTGTCCGGGCCGTTGGCGGCGGCCAGAATGGCTCCGGTGGACGGCTTCATCACTACAATGGAGCTGGGGGTCTTGACATCGGCCAGGGCGTCCTCGGCCGCCGTCTGCAGCTTCGGCACCAGGGTGGTCTTCACGTCCTTCCCGTCAGTGGGCGCCTGCGTGAAGAGGACTTTCGCTCCGCCGCCGCCGGCGTTGGGATCGGGCGTCGGTGCCGGGGCTGGCGCCTCAGTGGCTCCCGCGGAAGGCGTGGCGGTTGCCGAGGGCGTGGCCGTGATGGTGACGCCGGGCGTGCCCGCGAGCTGGTCGTCAAAGGCGGCCTGCAGGCCGCTGCCGCCCACCACCTGACCGGCCACAATCTTGCCCTTGGACTTCTTGATATCTTCCGCGGTGGCCTCGTGCACCGAACCCAGAACCGCCTGGGCAAAGGTGCGCGACGGCGCCAGCGGCAGTGTCCCGGGCGTGGCCAGGAAACCCTTGATGTCCTTGAGCCTTGTTTGGTCCAGGGCGGCAAAAGCCTCCTCGCGCAGGGTAATGGCATCCACAAACGCCACGGGACCGTAAGCCTTGATCTTGGCGAGGTAGGCGGCCGGATCAATGTCGACGACGGCAGCCAGCGCCTTTGCGGACGCCTGGCCTTCCGCTTCGCTGAGGCCGTCCTTGTTGATGCCCACGGTTTCCACCGGACGGTCCTTCACGATCGCCTGGCCGTCCGCGGCCAGGATGCCGGCCCTCGCGGCGTAGGCGGTGCTGATCTTCAGCCGTTCACCGGCCGCCAGTCTGGGCTCCACCATCGCGGGCGACCACGTGATGGTCCAGCCGTCGCCGTTGCGCTTCATGTCCGCGCCCGTTTTGTACGTCCACGGCTTCTCCACCTTCGGAATGGTCCAGGAGTAGCCCAGGGAGATGCGGGCGGTGCCGTCCTCCTTGACAGCAACGCCGTCCACACTGACCTTTGGCCACAATGGGTCGATCCCCGCGGACAGCTCCGTGAGCTCCTTTTGGACCTCGGCGGCCGGCTGGTCAAACGCCACGCTGCCCACCGTGTGCGCCGAGAGCGCCGCGGCCAGTGACTTGGCTGTTGCCGTTCCGTCGTCCTTCGGGGAAGAACAGGCGGCACCCGTCAGGACAAGGGCAAGCACGAGCAAAAGACCAGCGGCACGACGAAGCATGGGACCCCAAACGTTGAATGTGATCCCAGCTTACAGAAAAGTTGCGGCGGGCCGCCCGGAGTGTCCCACCAGCCGCGAGGCGGCCGTTGGCTCCGGCGCTGCTGACCTTGCGGTCCCCTTCGTCCAACGCCTGCGGATTTGCCGGTACGACGCCGGCCAACGTGTCACGACCCGGTGTCCATCGCGTGGTGGATCTGCAAGGCGATCCAGACCTGGGCCAGGGCTGAGGTTTCGGTCAAGTCCAGTCCGGTCAGCTCACTAATTTTTCGGATCCGATATATGACGGTTTGGCGGTGGACGAAGAGCGCGGCGGCTGTTTTATGCCATGAGCGCTGCAAGTCCAGATAAGTCTTCAACGTAACGATGAGGTCCGGTTGCCGCCCCCGCTCATATTCGAAGACGGGACCCAACAAATGTTGAACGAGTGCTTGGCCTTCGGTGAAACTGGTCAATCCCAGCCAGGACGGCCCCTCGGCGTAGCGGACCAGCGCCTCCCCCGAGCTTGCCGCCGTGCCCAGGGCCCACAGGGACTCCTGCAGGGCACGCTGCAGTCCGGAGGCCGTCGCGGGACTGCTGAGCCCGATCCTGACCCCCGGTCCGACCGCGTGGCGCAGCAGATCCTGCGGGCACGCCGCGGAAATGGCGACATGAAGCCTGTCGGCCCGGCGCAGGCAGGCGGTCGCAAAGCCGTGCCGCCACAAATCCGCATGGATGTCATCAAGGCCCCGCTCATCCGCGCTGGACATCGATGCGATGAAAAACTCCTGCGCCGGCACACCAAAACCCGACAATCCGTTTTCCACGTCGGCCGTACCGTAGCGCCCGTCGATGGCCTGCAACAGGAATTCGGATCCCAGCCTGTGCTGGTTTTCCAGTTCCAGGACGGCCCTGGACAGTTCAAGGCCCAGCACCGTTGCTGCGTGCAGAAGCACCACTGCGTCGGGGTGCGGTGCCGAGTTCGGCAAAACAACCAGAACGGCATTTGCGTGCGTGGGGATGTCCATCATCAGCAAATGCCGGTCGCCGTCCAGGTGGTGCCATTGGAATTGTTTGACCGCCCCGGCATCCTGCCCGAGCAGCGGCACCAGGTCCTGGACCAATTCATCGGGGATCGCTTCACCACCTGGATGCCAGGAATGCAGGCAGCCCCGCTCCAGCACAAGGACTTCCGCTTCCAGCTCGGCAGCCACACGGGCCACGAGTTCATGCCACCCATTCCCGCGGGTCCCCGTCAGCCGGAGAAGGTCGTAGATGCGTGCAGTCTGCCGCAGTCTGCGGGATTCCTCCAGCAGGGATGCTTCCGCGACGGATCGGGCGATGGCAATAAACGGCAGGGGATACGGGACATTGATGAGCGGCAGGGGAAGGCTGTTGCAGGCGGCCAGGAATTCGGGCAGGAGCTCCGGGGCGTGCATCTTCTCACCAATGGCCAAGGCGCTTGCGCCCGCCTTAACCAATGCCTCCGCCAGGGCGACCTGAGCCGGGGCGTCACTGGGCAGCGAAAGCCCGTTGGTCATCATGATCTCGCCCCCGGTGACCCATTCCCACAAACGGGGAAGGTCGGAGGTATGGGCCCAGGTAATACTGTTGCCCAGGCCGGCGGAACCGGCCAGCAAGCCAAGCCCGAGCTGCGGCTCTGCCAGCAGTTCGGCGACGGTAACGGCCATGGATCCCTCCCTCGGTCATTTGCTACGGGCCCCTGCCCAATACTCTAGACAAATGTATAGGACGCACCTGCTTTTGTAGTCAATGTACGTATGGGTTTCGTGATGCCCATCACCAATGATGGAGGAACGAATATCCCGCTCAGCGATGAGCATTCACGGAAGAGGGTTTGCAATGAGCGAACCGAGCAACCTCATTGATGACGCCCCGCTGAGCAGATTTCACAAGAAACTGACGGTCTTCTCCTCGGGTGGCCCGTTCATCGACGGCTACTCACTGTCAATCATCGGCATTGCGCTGATCACCATGACACCGGCCCTGAAACTGACCACGGGCGAGATCGGGATGATCGGCGCCGCAAGCTTGGTGGGGATCTTCTTTGGCGGGGCCATCTTCGGGTGGCTCACCGACAAGATCGGCCGCCACAAGATGTACATCGCGGACCTGATCGCTCTGGCCGCATTCTCCCTCCTGAACGGTATTGCGGCGGAAATTTGGCAGGTGGTCTTGTGCCGGTTCCTGCTCGGCATGGCCATCGGAGCCGACTACCCCATCGCCACATCACTGCTGGCCGAATTCCTGCCCAAAAAGTATCGCGGTCGACTCTTGGGGGCCACCTTTGTGGTGTGGGCGGTAGGCGCTGCCGCTGCGTTCGGCGTCGGCTACCTGCTGCGCAATTTCGGCCCGGATGCCTGGCGCATCATGGTGGCCAGCCCCGCAATTTTCGCCGTCATTACACTCCTGTGCCGGCTTGGCACGCCGGAATCACCGCGCTGGCTCCTGTCCCGCGGTCGCAGGGATGAGGCGCGGGCAGTGATCAAGCAAGTGTATGGACACCAATATGACCTCAGCGACATCTCATCCGATTCTGACGCCAACACCAAGCCCGCCCGGCTCACCGACATTTTCAAGGGCGAACTCTGGAAGCGGACGCTCTTCGTCTCCATCTTTTGGACCGCCCAAGTCATCCCGCTCTTCGCGGTCTACACGTTTGCCCCGGACCTGCTCTCCTCCTTTGGGCTCACCGGTGACGCCAACCTCTATGGGGGCTCGCTGCTGATCTCCATGCTGTTTGTCATCGGAGGCATCCCCGGCCTGTGGCTGGTGGAACGGATCGGCCGGCGCAAGCTGCTGCTGTGGAGCTTCGGCGTCATCGTCGTTGCCCTGGCCATCCCCGCCTTTATCCACAATGTGCAGGCGGCGCCGCTGTTCATAGCCCTCGCCATCTTCGCCCTGGCCTCGGGAGCCTCCAGCTTCCTTGAAGTCGTCTACCCCAATGAATTGTTCCCCACCGAAATTCGGGCCACAGCTGTTGGCTTTGGCACGGCCATCAGCCGCGTTGGATCAGCCGCCAGCACCTACCTGATGCCGGCCGCCATCATCAGTTTTGGCGCCGCGGGTTCCCTGCTGATCGGAGCAGTCATTTCCCTGGTCGGCCTGGTGGCAACGTTCATCCTCGCACCGGAGACGGCCAATAAGACACTTCACGAACTCACCACCAAAATCAAGCCTGCCAAACAGGCAGCAATCAAAGTAACCGAAGGATCCCTGCCATGACCTCACACACCCCCGTCGGACCCGTCGACGCGACCAAAGTCCCCCGCTACGCCGGATTGGCCACCTTTGCCAAGCTTCCGCAAATCGACCAGGTCCCCGACTACGACATCGCCATCGTCGGTGTCCCGTTCGACGGCGGCACCTCCTACCGCCCCGGCGCCCGGTTCGGTCCGGCCGCCGTCCGCGAAGCGTCGCGGCTGCTGCGCCCCGGCTACCATGTGGAGCTCGACGTCGAGCCGGTCACCGAGGCCCAGGTAGTTGACGCCGGTGACCTGGCGTGCACCCCCTACGACATCACCGAGGCAGTGCGTGAAATTGAAGAGCAGGCACGGCCCCTCATGGCCGAAGACAAGCGGGTCATCGCGATCGGTGGCGACCACACCATCGCCCTTCCCATGCTGCGGGCGCTCACCAAGGTCCACGGCCCGGTCGCCCTGCTGCATTTCGACGCCCACCTGGACACCTGGGACACGTACTTCAACCAGCCCGTCACCCACGGCACCATCTTCCGCCGTGCCTTCGAGGAAGGGCTGCTCGTTCAGGACAGCTCAATGCACGTGGGGATCCGGGGCCCCGTCTATGACCGCGACGACTTCCTGCGTGACCACGAGTTCGGCTTCCAGATCATCCGCTGCTCCGACCTCGACGTAATAGGCGTTCCCGCCGCCATCCAGCAGGTCAAAGACCGACTGGGCGACACCCCCGTCTATGTCTCCATCGACATCGACGTCCTTGACCCGTCGTACGCCCCCGGCACGGGAACCCCAGAAATGGGCGGCCTGCATTCACGCGAACTGCTCGCCCTGCTGCGGGGGCTGAACGGCATCAACATTGTTGGCGCCGACGTCGTGGAGGTCGCTCCGGCCTACGACCACGCCGACATTACCTCCATTGCCGCGGCGACTGTCGTCTTTGATCTCCTGGGCCTGATGGTCAACCGCAGCAAGGGCGCATCCTTTGCCGGCGAACGGGACCTGGAAGGGTCAGCCGTTTAATCAAGACCCCCTGTGGGCCCACGGACCTTCCGCGGGCCCACACCCGTATCCCGGCCGCCCCTTGTGGCCGCCGCGGGGGAAAGGCTGTCCCTGGACCGGCCATCACGGCCATAATGAAACGGTGGAGCCCGAGATCATGGAAGAACCGGCCCGCGGCGGGCACACCCTGCCCCGGGGATTCCGCCGAGTGGAAAGCACTGCCCTGCTGTGGCTGCAGCGCAGTTTTTTGTTCATCGTCACGGTGGTGGCCGGCTGGGTTGTCTATGAGCTCATCAGGCTGGAAATCCACGACAGGGCCCGCCAGCCGTGGCTGTTCCTGGTCATCTGGGTGGTGGCTACCTACGTGCTGCTGCCGCGCCTGAACCGCCTGCTGGCCGGGGTGTACGTCCCCGACTACTTCATCGGCCGGACCCGCACCGGCGACGGCCTGCTCGGCGACCCCGTCAATCTGGCCGTCATCGGCAGCCCGGCCGAGCTCCGGAAGGCCATGCTGGCCGCCGGTTGGAGCGAACCCGACCCGATCACGCTGCGCACCAGCTGGCACATCATCCGGGCCTCGCTGCTGCGCCGCAGCTACCCCACGGCACCGGTCAGCCCGCTGTTCGTGTTCCAGCGCAGGCAGACACTGGCCTTCGAACGTGAGGTTGACTGCAGCCCGTCCCAACGCCACCACGTCCGGTTCTGGGTGTGCCCCGCCGGCTGGAAGCTCCCCGGCGGCTTCGACGTGGACCTAATCGGCGCCGCCACCTTCGACCGCCGCGTGGGCCTGTCGCTGTTCACGTTCCAGGTCACCCACAAGATCGCCGAAAACACCGACCAGGAACGCAACCTTGTCACCGCAGACCTCCAGGGCTCCGGCGCCGGGGTCCACACCATCCGGCACTTCTCCACCGGCTATCACAGCCGCAACGGCGGCGGCGACGCCATCGAGACGGACGGCGACCTGCCCGTCATCTTCGTCGGGCGCGCGCGGCCCGGGCCGGGCGGTGCAACGCAAGTGCCGCCGTCGTCCGTGTGAAAAACACGGGCGATGGCGGCACCTTGCCCTGCGCTGCCGGCTGCTACTTGGCGGCGCCCACGATGATCTCGTTGACCACCGGGGCCGGTCCGCGGTCCAAAACAAGCCGCACGCCCGTGACAGGTGTGCCGCCCACGGTGACCTTCGTGTAGCCGGACTTGAGTCTGCCTGCCTTGACCCACCCTCAATGATCTGGACGGGATCGGCCTGCCGGGTTGACACTTGAGATGTGCCAGAGCTCCCGGAAATACATGCCCTCGTCGCGGATCTCGACGCCCGAATCCACGGCAACACGGTAGTGCGCCTGGACATCCAGGCCATTGCGGCGTTGAAAACGTATGATCCGCCCGTTTCTGCGCTGGCGGGCCAAACGGTCCGCTCGGTGACCCGTCACGGGAAGTTCCTCGACCTCAGCATCGGCGACGTCCACTTGGTCATCCACCTGGCACGGGCCGGGTGGATCCGCTGGCGTGAGAGCACACCGGCAATGTCCGGCCGCCGCGGCAATGGGCCACTCGCCGCCCGGCTGATGTTCAGCGACGGATCGTGCCTGGACATCACGGAGGCAGGCACAAGAAAGAGCCTGTCCATCCATGTCGTCACGGAGCCTGACAAGGTGCCTGCCATAGCACTGCTGGGTCCGGATCCGCTGGGCAAGGACTTCACCGAGGACCTGTTTCTTGAGATCCTCCGGACGGCAGGACGGGCTCAGATCAAGGGTGTCCTGCGCCAGCAGTCCATCATTGCCGGCATTGGCAACGCCTATTCGGACGAAATCCTCCATGCCGCCAAGATGTCGCCTTTCAAGCCTGCGGCAATGGGCGCCGCGGACGGCAGCCGCCTGTTCACGGCGGTGCGGGACACCCTGGCAGAAGCCGTCGCCCGGACTGAAGGCCTCCCTGCGTCGGAGCTCAAGGGTGAGAAAAAATCCCACCTGCGGGTGCATGGCCGGGCCGGCGAGCCCTGTCCAGTCTGCGGAGACGTCATCCGCGAGGTCAGCTTTGCCGACTCAAGCCTCCAGTACTGCCCCGCGTGCCAGACCAACGGGATCCCACTGGCAGACCGGACACTGTCACGACTGCTGAAGTAGTCCCCGCGCCCCTCAGCCGGCATGCACCTCTATGTGCCCGGGCTTGTCCGCGTTGAACACGAGCCGCCGGTTGGCGATCTTGTCAGTGAAGAAGCGGTCGTGGCTGACCACCAGCACGGCGCCCGGGAAGTGCAGCAGCGCCCGCTCCATGACCTGTGTGCTGGACATGTCCAGGTGGTTGGTCGGCTCATCGAGGACCAGTACGGAGGCGCCGGAGAGCAGGCACTGGGCCATGGCCACCCGTGCCTTCTGACCACCGGAAAGGTTGCCGATCCGCTGCTTTAGCTCCGCCTCGGAGAACTGGAACATGGCCAGGAACCTGTTGACGGACTTCTTCGTGGCCGTCAGGGCCAGGCTGTCCGGCATGGCGTTGACCGCGTGCGTGACGGTGTCGTCGTCGTCGAGCCCGTCCAGGACCTGGTTGTAGGAGACCAGCCCGCCGCCCTTGGCCCAGGTGACGTAGCCGGAATCCGCCGGCTCCTCCCCCGTCATCGCCCGCAGCAGCGTGGACTTGCCGGAACCGTTGGCACCGAGAACCACAATGCGGTTGCCGCGGCGGATCTCAAAGCTGAGGTCGCTGAACAGCGTGCGTTCGCCGTAGGACTTGGTGAGGGATTCCACCCGGCACAGCACGTCCTTGACATGCAGACCGCCGTAAATCTCCGTGATGATCTTGTCCACGGGCCGCGGAGCGCGCGACTTCTTGATCTTGGACAGCTTGGAATCCAGTCCGCGGCTGGCGGACTTGGCGGCCTCACGGCGGTCGGAGATGCCCTCCGCCTCAAACGCCAGCAGCTCGGATTCGTGCGCAAACTGGCTTTCAAGCGACTTGAGCCGGAACTGTTTGGCCATCACATAGTCGGCAAAGCTGCCGGGGTATTCGTGCAGGTGGAAGTTTTCCACCTCAATGATGCGCGTAACCACGGAGTCCAGGAACCTCCTGTCGTGGGAGACAATGATCGCCGCGCCCTGGAAGTTCTTGAACCAGCCCTCGAGCCATTCGACGCCGGCCACGTCAAGATAGTTGGTGGGCTCATCCAACAGGAGCACGTCCGGGGCCTCGAGCAGGATCTTGGCAAGCGCGGCACGGTTCCGCCAGCCGCCGGAGAGGTCGTCGATGGGGCACGTGCGGTGTTCCCGGTTGAAGCCCAGCGTGGTCAGCACCTTGTCGATGCTGCGCTGGTAGTCCCAGCCGTCCACCCTGTCCATGTCGGCAAAAAGCTCCGACTGCCGGTGGATCAGCCTGTCCAGTTCCTGCGCGCCAGGATCCGCGGCGAGCGCGGCGTCGATCCCGGCCAGCTCGGCCTCGATCTCCAGGACGTGCCCAAACACGTCCTGGAGCACCTCGAGAATGGTGGATGCGCCATTGAGCTCGGAAAACTGCGAGAAGTAGCCGATCTTGGTGCCCAGCTCCACGGCGACGGTGCCGGAGTCCGGTTCCACCTGGTCCAACACCAGCTTCAACAGGGTGGACTTGCCCGAGCCGTTGCGGCCGATGAGCCCCACCCGGTCGCCGGCGTCGAGCTTGAAAAAGGCCTCGCGCAACACCTGCACCTGGTCGAAGCGGACGTTGACGTCATTGAGGCGGATCAAGCTCATGGGTGTGGTGGTCCTTACGAAAAGATGACGGGCCCTGAAATTAACACCCGGCTCCACTTTACCGTCCACGCGCGGCCGGGCACCCACGCCGGGTGCGGCCGACGTTCCTTGACCAAGCACGACGGCGGCACGTGCGTCCCAAGCGCTGGTGCGGGTGCGCTCACGGCTGGGCCGCGTGAGGCTGCCAGCGGGACGATAGCTGTTACAAGGCAGAAATTCGCGAAAGGCCTGCGGCGCCCCGCGGCGGCAAATGATCCCCGGCTGTCGTTCCCATCCAAACAGCGCACCGGTTACGAATCTCCATAAAGAGGCGGCACTGTTCCCATTCAAGGGCCGGCCGCAGACCCGATGGCACCGGCTGTCAGTGAGGATTCATGATCATGGCACGCAAGGGCTACCTGCCCAAACACTTCTGGCCCTTCGACGTGGACGACGGCCCGACCCCGTCGAAAGGTAACGGCGCCCCGGACACTGAGATTCCCGCCCCTGACGACGAGGGCGCCGCGCCGGCGCCCCAGGACGGCCCCACCACGGACGAAGAGGCTCGGAAAGGAAATACCCCGATGTAGTGGGAAGCACCGTCAAGGATCTGGCCACCACGCAAGCTACAGGGCGCCCTGCGTCTAAAAAACCATGGCATGGCTCCGGCGCCGGGTCCCGGATCGGGTCAGGCGTTGGGGCGGTTCGGGATGTACTGCAGGGCCCACTTATTCCCGTCGGGGTCGGCGAAGTTCACAAAGTGGCCCCACGCCTGGACGTCGATGTCGCTGACGTCCACGCCGTTGCCCTTGAGCTGGGCGTGGGCCGCCTCAATGTCGCTGACCACGATTTGCATGTTGGGCGCCGTGCCGGGAGGGGCGTCCGTGAGGCCCTCGCCAATGCAAATGGAACATGCCGATCCGGGCGGGGTCAGCTGGACGAAGCGGATGCCGCCGCCGGGCCGTTCGTCAAAGTCGGCGTTGAAGCCCACCTTGTTGACATAGAAATCCTTGGCCCGGTCCACATCGGAGACGGGGACAAATACAAGTTCAAGTTTCCAATCCATGGGGTTCACGGTAATGCAGGCCGGGCCCGCGGGATAGGGCTGCGGGCGGATTGGGGCAAAACCCGCGGCAGCTGGGGCCCGCCGCGGTAGTCTCCTAGCAGGAGCCCGCTCCCCAGGGGGCTCCACCCAATGGGACCTCGGGCAGAGCCGCGACCGGCACCGAGGACACCACACCCACTGCCACGACTGGAGCCCAGCCATGAACGCCACCGCCAATGTGTCCGACGTCCTCAACCTCGACGGCCTCCTGAGCCCCGGCGAACTGGAGTTGCGGGGCACCGTCCGCGCCTTCGTGGACGGGCGGATCAGGCCCAATATCGCGCAGTGGTATGAGAAGGCGCATTTCCCCGTGGAGCTGGTGCGGGAGATGGGTGCGCTCGGTCTGCTGGGCATGCACCTGGACGGCTACGGCTGCCCCGGACGCTCCGCCGTCGAATACGGCATCGCCGCCATGGAGCTGGAAGCCGGCGACTCCGGGCTTCGGACCTTCGTCAGCGTGCAGGGCTCCCTGTCCATGAGCGCCATCCACAAGTGGGGCTCGGAGGAGCAGAAGAACCGGTACCTGCCCGGCATGGCCAAAGGGGAAATTATCGGTTGCTTCGGCCTGACCGAACCCACCGCCGGTTCCGACCCCTCCAACATGGCGACGGTGGCCCGCCGCGACGGCGACGGCTGGGTGCTCACCGGCGCCAAGCGCTGGATCGGGCTCGCCTCCATCGCCCACGTTGCGGTCATCTGGGCCAGGGCCGACGACGGCGTGCGCGGCTTCCTGGTGCCCACCGACACCCCAGGTTTTACGGCCACGCCCATCGAACCGAAACTCTCGATGCGGGCCTCCATCCAGTGCGAGATAAACCTCGACGGCGTGCGGCTGCCCGCAGACGCCCTCCTGCCCGGGGCGAAGGGCCTGCGCGGACCGTTCTCCTGCCTGAACGAGGCCCGGTACGGGATCATCTGGGGTGCCATGGGCGCCGCCCGGGACAGCTATGAGGCCGCCTTGGCATATTCGCTGGAACGGCTGCAGTTCGACAAGCCCCTGGCCGCGTACCAAATAACCCAGCAGAAGCTCGTGAACATGCTCCTGGAGATCCAAAAGGGCACACTGCTGGCGATCCACACCGGTCGAATGAAGGACGCCGGCACGCTTGAGCCGGTGCAGATCTCCGTGGGCAAGCTGAACAACTGCAGGGAGGCGATCAAGATCTGCCGGGACGCCCGGGCAATCCTGGGCGGCAACGGCATCACCCTGGACTATTCTCCGCTGCGCCACGCCAACAACCTTGAGTCCGTGCGCACCTACGAGGGCACCGACGAAGTCCACACCCTCATCCTGGGCAGCCACATCACCGGTATTCCAGCCTTCCGCTAGCTGCACCAAAGGGCGAAGTGTTGAGGCACCGGGGCCATGGCGGGCCGGCCTGGCTCCAATGCGGCGGCTCGATGACGGCGTCCAAAAGGAAGAAGCCCCGTTCCCCTACCAACGGTGGGGGAACGGGGCTTCACTGTTCCCGTGTCAATGCGGGATACAAAGGCTACTTGCCGAAAACGTCCTTGGCGGCGTCCTTGACGTGCTCGCCGGCCTGCTTCGCCTTTGCGGCGGCCTGGTCGCCGGCACCTTCCGCCTGAAGCTTTTCGTTGTTGGTTGCGTCCCCCAGGGTTTCCTTCGCCTTGCCGGCAGCTTCCTGGGCTTTGTTGCTGATCTTATCTCCGAGACCCATGAGGTCCTCCTTAATATGAATCCAACAGTTACGCCTTCCATTATACAAACCGAAACTGGGAATTCCATTCGCGCGGGCTTGCCGCCGTCGCGATCGTCAGCACCCAGCGGATGCCCGGATCGCTTCATACACCGGCCGCAAAACTTCGGCCAGCGGACGCGAGCGGACCGTGACATCCACCGGCGGGGCCTGGTCCACCAGCAGTCCCCCGGCGGCAATGCTGCGTCGCACGGGTACCGGCACAGGCGAGACAAAAAAGGTATCCAGCACTTCCGTGAACGGGGCGCCCGTGCGGTTCCCGTTCCCGACAACGGCGTCTGCCGCGTGCATCCGTCCCAGCAGGTCCTCGCGTTCGCGTCCACGCCAGGCCAGAATCTGGAAGGGGTCGTCGTCGAACTGCTCGGCCAGCAGGTAGAACACCGCCGCCAGGTGTTTGCACGGCACTTCCCAGTCGGGGCAGGAGCAGTCAAGGCTCAGCTCGCCCGCATTGCGGGGGAACAGTGACAGACCGACGGCGGTGAAGACGTCTTCGATGTCTGCGGGCATTTCTCCCGCCAGCAGGGTCGCCACATACCAGGCGTTGCCGGCGAGGGCCTCCTCCACGGCAGCCCACTCCGCCTTCCCGAACGCTGTGATGCCGATCCGCACGCGGTAGGGCTTCGCCCGTGATCCCTGGACGCTTGCGACGACCGTGCCGGCGTCGATCTCAAGCGAGATCACCTGACCGCGCCGGGCGTAATTGCGGCCACGTTGCAGCCGCCCACCGACGCCAAGGCCTTCAAGCACTTCGATGAACCGTCCCGACCACCAGCTCGTGCCGATGGCGCCTCGCACGCTTCGGGCCTTGACACCGCCTTCGACGCTGCGGGGAGTGGATGGCGGATAGAACGGCGATTCGTAGCGGCCCCTACTCACTGACGGCCTCCTTTGACAGGGCGAACAGTTCGCGCAGGCTCTGGGTGGACAGCTCGGTGAGCCAGCCCTCGCCGTCGCCGACCACCATGTTTGCCAGCGATGCCTTCTCCTCGATCATGTTGTCGATGCGCTCCTCCAGCGTGCCGCGGCAGATGAACTTCCGCACCTGCACACGCCGTTTCTGCCCGATCCTGAAGGCCCGGTCGGTGGCTTGGTTTTCGACGGCCGGGTTCCACCAGCGGTCGAGGTGGATGACGTGGTTCGCGGCGGTCAGGTTGAGCCCCGTGCCGCCGGCTTTCAGTGATAGCAGGAAGATCGGCGGCCCGTCGTCCGACTGGAACCGGCGCACCAGCTCGGTCCGGTTCTGCCGGGACGTGCCGCCGTGTAGGTAGGCGACGTCGGTGTCGAAGCGGGCCGCGAGGTGCGGCATCAACATCTCGGCGAACTCGGTGTATTGGGTGAAACAGAGCACCTTGTCACCCTCCGCAATGATCTCCTCCAGGATCTCCTCGAGCCGGATCACCTTGCCGCTGCGTTGCCCGACGGCGGAGTGGTCGTGCAACAGCTGGGCCGGATGGTTGCAGATCTGTTTGAGCTTCGCCATCGCGGCCAGCACATTTCCGCGGCGTTCGATCCCGTCGGACTCCTCGATCTTCTCCATCATGTCGTCGACGACTGATTGGTAGAGCGACGCCTGCTCGTTCGTCAGGGTGTAGTACTGCTTGATTTCGATTTTTTCCGGCAGGTCGTCGATGATGGCCGGGTCGGTCTTCACGCGCCGCAGGAGGTACGGCCGTGTGATCGCCCGCACCCTCTCGGCCGCTGCCGCGTCGCGGTGGCGTTCGATCGGTATCGAATAGCGGGTGCGGAAAAGCTCCGCCGAACCCAAAATACCGGGGTTCAGGAAGTCCATGATTGAGAACATCTCGCCGAGCCGGTTCTCCACCGGGGTGCCGGTGAGGGCGATCCGATGGGTGGCGGTGAGGCGTCTCACGGCTTTTGCCGCCAGGGAGAGCCGGTTCTTCACCGCTTGGGCCTCATCGAGCACCACACGGTTCCAGGTGACGCCCTCGAACTGTTCCAGATCGCGCGTCAGGGTTGTGTAGGTGGTGACCAACATGTCGATGCCAACCAGGCCTGCGCCGAAGTCCTCGCCGCGCAACCGGTCCGATCCGTGGTGCACCCGCATCCGCAAACCGGGCGCGAATTTTGCAGCCTCAGCCTCCCAATTGCCGATCAGGGACATCGGACACACCAGGAGGGTGGGACCGGCGTCGGGGTGCTCTTCCCGACGTACAGCCTCGAGTGCCAGGAGCTGGATGGTCTTGCCCAGTCCCATGTCATCGGCGAGACAGGCACCGACGCCAAGAGTGGCGAGGAAGTCCAGCCAGGCCAGACCACGTTCCTGATAGGGGCGCAGCGTGGCCCGGAAGCTCTCCGGGAGGGAAACCGCTTGAATCCTCGTGTCCGCCGAGCCGTCCAGCAGAGCTCCCAGCCAGCCGTCGGCGGTGACGCCGACAACCTCCAGTGGCAGCTCAAGCTCGTCGGGATGCGCGCCGGCAAGGCGAAGTACATCCGCCACGGTGCCGCGCCCCGTGTCCTCGCGCTGCAGGAAATCGATGCCGCGGCGCAGTTGCTCGGGGTTGACGGTCACCCACTGGCCCCGCAGCCGCACCAGCGGGGCCTTCGCCTCAGCCAACGCGGCGATCTCGGCATCGGTGAGGCTGTGATCGCCGACGGCGAGGCTCCACTGGAAGTCGCACAGTTGCTCCCGGCCGAAGGCGGCCGCCTTGCCTGTGCCGTCCTCCATCGGGGTGGACGCCGCCAGCTTCAATGCCAGCTTCGTGCGTTTATCCCACCATGAGGGCAGCAGCACCCCGAAACCGGCCTCGTCCAAGGCCGGGGCCCCATCCTGCAGGAAGGCGAACGCGTCATTCGAGCCCAGGTCAAGCCCTGCGGGGCGCGACTGCCGGAGCCCTGGTTCCAGGGCGGGGTAGACGCGGACGGCCCTCCCCAGTTCGGCGAGCAGCACCTCTTGCGGGCGGCCAAGCCAGCGGGCCAGGGCGCCGCCGTCGCGCCATACCTGTTCAGCCGCCACCAGCAGGCTGGGGTCCGCGGAAGACTGAAGGAGAAACTCCAGCCGCCAGGCAGGTACCTCCAGCGGTGCGCTGGCAGGGGATGCATCTTCGGGTGCATCGGGGAGCAAGTCCTCCCCGACTTGATCTGTGCCGGGAATCTCACTGAGGCGAAATGTTGCCCGGGCCGGAGCGTTGGACTCCCGCGCATACCCATCCCAAGGCGCGAGCTGCTGTTCCAGCTGGGCAAGCGCCGGCGCCGGAACACGGACACGGGCGTCCGCGGTGTGAAGCGCCTCCAGCCATGCCTCGGCAGCGCGCGGCTGCAGGGGTTTCCGGCCCCGGCGCGGGGGCAGCATCGGCAGCTCGCGCGGCAGCCGGGCCCGAACCGCGGCATCGGTGAGGACGTCGAGGGCCGTGGCGGCCAGTTCGCCCGCATCTTCCGAGCCCGGTTCTGCCCGGAACGCGGGCGGCATGCCGGCAATGAGATCGCCAAATGCGAGCGCATCGGGCCCGCGCAGCACCGCCCGCCACCGCGCCTCGGCCACGACAGCGTCGTCGTCGGATTCGTCATCTTCGGATTCATCTGACTCGCCGGAGGTCCAGGCGATTCCGGGGAGCACCCGGCCCCGTTCCGCGAGTTCATCGGCAAATCGCGCCACTCCTGCGAGGAACCGCGCGGAAGCCGCAATGCGAACGTCCCCCAGTGGCTCCGGCTCGTCGCCCTGGAACCGCTCGGGAAACATCACGGAGGCCAGGGCCGTGCCACCGCGCTCGTCGCCAAAGGCAGTGAACGCCGAAGGATCAACCCACACGACGGGCACCGTCCACTGCAGGAGGGACGGACCGGTCGAGCTCGGGGGCCGCGGCGTGATCCGCACGATCTCGGGAGAGTCCAGCGGCGAGCGCTTGAGTGAGGGCAACAACAATGTTGCCTCGCCGAGCTGTCCGGACTGCAGCTTCGCGACGACGTCGGCCGATGCGGCGAAGGGATGGGATCGGGCGGCCTTCAGCCCCTGGCTGCCGCTCTTGACCGTCCTGTCGGAATCCTCGGCCCACATCCCGGGGCCGCGGTCGAGCGACCAGAAAGAGTGGAGCACCAGCAAGCGCGTTGCCTTTCTCTGCGGGGGAATCGACACCCTAGGCTACCACCGCCCAAACCACGCGAACGGGCGCCCGCCTGCGGGATGGCCTTCGATACCGACGAGCCGCGGGGCTCCCCCGGCAGCCGCCAAGTCATCGACAGCTCCACCCGTGCAACTGCCACCACCACAGCGAGGCTCAAAGTCCACGCCGGGCTGGGCCGTGCACAGCAGGGATATCGGCCCCTTGGAACGCCCTGATCCGTACGCAGGGATGGCCTCCCGGCATTCCGCCGTTGTGGTCATCTGCTTCACCGTTGAACTTCAGTGGCGGCAGGACACGGCCCAGGGCGGTTGCACTGTCCCGTGTCCTTCCCTTGTGAATGCACGACGCCGACGCCTCCCCAGGATGCGCCCATCGCCTTGCGCATCGGCTGGGAGCCACGAGAATCCGGTCCGGTCAGGTCCCCGTGATGCGCACCGGCGCCACCCTAGGCCGGGCCCGGACAGCGGCCGACAGTGCCGACGTGAGATGGAGCAGCACGGCGGCGCCGTCGCGGTCGCCGTTCATGCCCAGCACCTCCACCCGTGTGTTTCCGTGGTGGAGCGCCTGTGTGGCACGCTGGTGCCAGTGGCCGCAAAACACCAAGCTGGGGCCTGTGTTCGCCACGGCCTGGGCCACGAGCTTCCGGTTCTCCCACGCCTCCCATTCAATTTCCTGCGGCAGTTTCCCTCCCGCCTTCAGGGCGATCCCGGCCGGGGCCTCATGGGTGAGAAGGACGTCCAGCGGTTCGGTGCCGAGCCGCGCCACGTCCTCAAGCGTGGTGGTTTCCTCCAGCCAGTACGACTTGTCCAAGACGCGCCATGCCCTGTCGATGGAGAGCGCGCCGCCCAGCGCGCCAAAGCGTGTGCCGTGCATGGTCCAGCGGTGACCGCGCGGTGCGTAGCGCATGTGCCCGCCCATGATGCCGAAGCCGTCCGCGTCCAGCGGAAGCCTGCGCAGCTCAGCGTGGTTGTCATGGTTGCCGTCCACCAGCACCAGATGCAGGCTCCTTTCGGCCAGAAACTGCTCCACGCGGATTCCGAATTTCAGCTTGTCGCGGCCGGGCCAGTTCCAGGCGAAGTCGCCGACTTGGATGATGGTTTGCACTCCGTGCGAGGCGGCCGTTTTGCAGGCGTCGCGCATCCAGCCGATGTCTCCGTGGACGTCGCCGAGGACCATGACGGGCGCTGTTTCGTTGACCGTTTCCATGGTTCAAGGGTAGGTGCGGGCACTGACAATCCGGATCCCGGGGTGTCAGTGCCCGCGGGTAGCGTGTGCTACATGATCATCGAGCTTTTTGATGAAGACACCGGCGAATACCGCATCCGCACGGGCACGGGCAGTTACTACCTGCTCGATTTGGACCGGAGAACCTTGACCCGGCTCAAGGCAGCAGCCCCGCTGGCCCCGGACTATGCGTACGAGGCTCCCGTGGACCTGCGTAGCGACGGGGAACCGCTGGACGTACTCCCCGTGTCTGAGTGCAGCGTGGGCGAACGCGGCCTCTTTATCCTTCAAGTTGGTGACATTCCGTCGATGCCCACGGTCCGCTCCACCTCAGAAATATTGGAAATCATCCACCTTGCCGGGCCGACAATCGGTTGAGCAGGGGATATACAGGGAAACCAAACGACTTCCCGCGGTATGGCCATAGGCGGCCAAGGCCGCCTGCTCCAGCCCGATGTTTACACCCCCGACTTGGCACAGGCAACGGCCGCCCTACATGTTCCGGATTACATCGACGCCGCGCAATTCGTTGACAATGCCTGCTGCCAGGTCCGCGGAGGCATCCTCGGCACACAAAGCCATGATCTTCCGGGTCAGTTCGATCTCCGGAACCTCGACCTCGGCCACACCGGCGGGACACCCGGTCATGGCCAGCTGTGGAACCATGGCCACTGCATGGCCGGCCGCGATCAGGCGCAGAGTTGCATTGAAGTCATCGCTGGAGGCGACAACGCGCGGATGCAGGCCAGCATTGGCCAAGACAAAATCAAAGACACTGGCCTCGCTTGACCCGCGCACGTGCAGGATCCACGGGGCGTCATTCAGTGCCTCCAGGCCCATGCGCGACCCGTGCGGGATTCCCCGGCATGCACTACGTGATGGCAGTGCCCATGAACCAACGCGCCATCGCCCCGGCCCCTGGCTCATTGGGCATCGAGGGGCGGGCCGATCAGCTCTTCACCGCCCTGGACGGGCACGCCTGGCGCACCCGCACCATCGGCACAGGGACCAAGGGTGAAAGGTTGTATTCATGGGCCAGGATCCGCGTCAACTGCCCCGCCGAGACCGGGGAACACTGGCTGCTGGCCTGCCGCTCCCTGAAAGACCCCACGGACCTCGCCTACTTCAGCTGCCACACCCCCGAGAACGTCACCGTGATCGAACTGGCGCGGGTGGCCGGGGCCCGGTGCGCCATCGAGGATACCTGCCAAACTTCCAAGGGCGAAAGCTGGCTCGACCACTACCAGGTGCGCCAATACACGCAGCTGCTACCGGCACATCACCCTCTCCATGTTCACCCACGCCTTCCTCAGCGTCATCCGCTCAAAAAAGGGGGCCCACATCCAGGCTCCGAGCAACTGGTAAGGCTCTCACTGCCCGAAATAAGGCACCCCATCACGTGGATCGCCTGGCACCGGCAACCAGACCCCCGCCACATCCTCCGCTGCTCACTCTGGCGACGAAAAAACCAACTCCGCGCCCAGCAATCCCACTACAAAGCCCGAGGTCACACCCTACAGACGCGACTGTAGTACTAAGCCATTGAGTCACCCCGGGCTCAGCTCTGCGATTGCCTGCGCGGGCTGGGCACGATTCACGCACATCGCTGGTGCAGTGATTCGATGTTGCGCTGGAAGCTGCCGCGAATGGAATGGTGCTTTCGTTCGATGCAGGTGGAAGGCTTTAGGCTTTGTGGACGGTACGTGTGGCCCACAGCGCCCAGGCGACCAAAAGAGGTTGGAAGAGAAGGCGGATGGCACGCTTCCGATTTGTGTCGAGCCCAAAAGCCGGCGTCTTGGTGACGAGCTGGTTGATGTTGCCGGGAAAGATCAACGCGAAGAACAACGCCGTGATCCGCCCGACCCGAGCTTTATGTCGGGTTGAGGTCAGAAGTGCGGTACCAAGAGCAATCTCGATCCCGCCGGAGGCGAGAACAACGGTGTCTTTCGACGTGGGCATCCAGTCCGGCACTTGTGCCTGGAATTCTTTCCGGTGTTTGCCGAGATGGCCGATCCCTGCCCTTAGCAGGAAGCCGCCGAGGGCCAGCCGGCTGATCGTCCGGGTGATGGTGGTGAGACTGTGCATGGGACTCCTTGTTTGGGGCGGCCTGGGACCGCGGCCGATTCTAACTGGTGGACTAGTCGTCGGTAACGTTGACGACGACTTCGATATTGCCGCGGGTGGCATTTGAATACGGGCAAACCAGATGAGCCGCATCTGCCAAGGCCTGCGCCTGATCGTGCTCCATCCCGGGGATAACCACATCGAGGGTGACAGCGAGAACAAAGCCACCAGCACCGTTGGGAAGGACGTGCACACGGCTGCCCACGGACGTGTTTGAGATGGTGGCTTTCTGGTTGCGCGCAACCATCTGCAATGCGGAGTGGAAGCATGCAGCATAACCGGCGGCGAATAGTTCTTCAGGGTTCGCGCCATGCCCCGATCCACCCATCTCCTTAGGAATCGCCAACTCCAGGTTGACCGTGCCCGAGGCGGTCGCGACGCGACCATTCCGGCCAGCTCCGGTGGAGAGGGCCTCCGCGGTGTAAAGGGGTGTCATTCGTTACGCCTTTCCTGAAAGTGGCCCCCCTGCGCAGGTGCGCTGGAGAGGTTAAAAGCTACATCGTGAAGCAAAGAGAGCGCCGATTTCCCGTCAGCCAAGGTCAGCTGGGTTGCCGCTGCCACGCATCCTGGAATGTGCGCCAGTTCTTCCCTCAAAGCCAAACCGGCTTCGGTCAAGGAGACGATCACAGCGCGTTCATCATCCGCTGAACGCTCCCGTGCGAGGAAACCCCTGGCCTCCAGTCTTCGGATCAGCGGTGAGGTGGTGCCCGAATCCAGCTTCAAGTGCCCGGCGACGTCTTTGACGGCCAAGGAACGGCGTGACCACAACAGGACCAAGACCAAATACTGCGGATATGTCAATCCCCATGGCTTCAGAAGGGCAACGTAGTGGCGGTTTGTTGCCCGTGCGGCGGCATACAGGGCGAAACAAACCATCTGGTCCAGGGGATCAGAACCTTCCTCCGTGAGACTTTGGCTGGCATCCATAATCGAAGTGTTGCACACAAGTAACTTGTGCACAATCTACATGGACTACACCCAAGCAGGCTGACTGGGTGCGAAAGCTGGACTCTCCGGCTGCTTTAACGACCGGGCTGGCGGCAGTTCCCTGACCGTCCCCCGGCTTTCGGTCGTATGGGACACCCGGGGTTGCCGGGGACTCCCCTTATTGATTGTGCTCTCGCTCACAGGCCCTGTCAGTGCCTCCCACGGACCCGGGCGGTGGACGTAACGTGGTTGTTATGAACAACCGCAGCGAGATCCGTGAGTTCCTTTCATCCCGGCGGGCGAAGCTCACACCACAACAAGTAGGGTTGCCAACGTTTGGCGGAATCCGGCGGGTCCCCGGGCTCCGCCGTGAAGAAGTGTCCCTGTTGGCTGGCGTGAGCGTTGAGTACTACACCCGCATGGAACGTGGCAACCTGGCAGGAGTCTCCGATTCGGTCCTGGAGTCGATCTCCCGCGCTCTGCGGCTGAACGAAGCTGAACACCAGCACCTGTTCAACCTGGCCCGGGCCGCAGGCCCCTCACCCCGCACGCGGCGTCAGCCCGCCAAGGAAATCGACGCGAGCATCCAGCACATCCTGGACGGCATGGTGGGCATCCCCGCGTTCGTGCAAAACGGGCACCTGGACGTCGTCGCGGCCAACGACCTCGGACGCGCCTTGTACTCCGAGGCGTTCAAGGACCAGACACACCAGCTCAACTACGCCCGGTTCGTCTTCTTCAACCCCCGCTCACAATCCCTGTACACGGACTGGAACCTGGCCGCCGACACGGTAGTGGCCATGCTGCACGCGGAAGCCGGACGCGACCCCTTTGACCGGTGCCTGACCGATCTGGTGGGAGAACTATCCACCCGAAGCGAAGAATTCCGCAAGCGCTGGGCCCAACACGACGTCCGCCACCACCGCAGCGGAGTCAAGACCATCCGCCACCCGGCGGTGGGCGACCTCGAGCTGCATTTCAACGCGCTGGAGCTCACGGCCACCCCCGGCCTGACGATGTTCGCCTACAGTGCCGAGCCGGGGTCCTCCTCGGCAGACGGCCTGCAACTGCTGGCCAGCTGGGCCGCAACCACCAACACCGCCCAACAAGACCCTGTCCGCAAGGCGCACCGCCCCACCGGCGATGCCAGCGCCGCTGACCAAACACGCACCCGTTTACCAATCCCCCCATCGATTCCTTCACATCAACAACAGGAGTAAATAATGTCTACAGTCAAGGCTTACGCAGCACCCTCCGCCACCGGCGCGCTCATTCCCACCACCATTGAACGCCGGGATGTCGGTCCCCACGACGTATTGATCGACATCAAGTTCGCCGGCATCTGCCACTCCGACATCCACACCGTCCGCGGCGA
>NZ_QJVD01000032.1 GCF_003219815.1 Arthrobacter livingstonensis | reverse complement strand
GACAGCTCGGCGGCCTGCTCGTCGGCGACGACAATGGAACGCAGCGTGTGCGGCAGGGTCCGGGCTGCTTCAGCAATGATGGCCGCGTCTCGGGCGTCTTCTCCGAACTAAGAATTTCAATGCTATCCGGTGTCATTGCGAGCTTTCTTCTTCATGGTTTTATTGGATGTTGGTCCGGCCGGCAGCCTCAGTGAAGGTGGGCATGCCGAGTTGGGTGGTGGTGCGGCGGGCGGTGATTTGATCCATTTCGGTCAGTTTGGCGCGGGCGCCGGCGAGGCTGACTTTCAGGCCCTCGGCTTCCCCGAGCCAGCGGTGGGACTCGGCTTCCTTGATTCGGTCGATGAGATTGTCGCGGATCTGGATCAACCGTGGCCTGGCCGTGGATCGGGCCGCAGTAGCGGGCAGCGCAGGCAGCTGTGCTCGTGGATGCAGGGTGTGTCGTAGGAGCGTCCGCAGTCACCCACGGCGACCTTGCGGTGTTCGAAGTGGCCGATGAACTCGGCCCATTCCTCGTCGGTGGGGGTGCGGTATTCCTGGGCCGGCCGTAGGGATCGGCGGCGGGCAATGAATTCCCGGTGGCCTTTGATGACTTCCTCGGGATAAACGGAGTTGTAGCCCATTGTTGTGTTGATGTCGCGGTGGCCGGCGACCAGTTGGGCGAGGTGTGGTGGCATGCCGTGCATGATCGCATCGGTGATGAAGAGCCGGCGGAAATCGTGGAAGGTGTAGCGCAGCGGATTCCCGCCACCGTCCTTGAACCCGATCCCGTCCAGCGCGTGGTCGAGGTAGTGGCGCAGGGCGGCTTCGGAGACGGCCCGGTTTTCCAGGCGTCGGCGCCATTGGAACAGCAGGGGCAGTGGCGGATTGTAGACGCGTTCGTTCTTGTCGTAGGAGACTACAGCTGGCACGTGGGGTTGGCCGGCACGGATCCGGGAAACTATCTGGGAAAGGACGTCGGCAAGTTCGGGGGAGATGACCAGTATTCGTTCGGCGTCGGTCTTGGAGGGGGCTATTTGCAGCAGGGGAATTAGTGCGCCGGTGTCGGGCAGTCGGTATTGGATCAGGCTGTGGTGCGAGAGTTCGCAAAGTTCCTCGATGCGAATGCCGGTATGTCGCAGCACTTCGACCATGGCCCAGGTCCAGAAAGCGCGGTGCTCTTCAAACGTGAGGGTGCCGCCACCCAAGCCGGCGTACCGCTTCAAATTAACCTGCCTGCAGGCGGCGATGCCGTTTCCGTCACCACGGACGGGCAGCGGTTGCGGCAGATCATCGACGCGCTCGTGGGGAATGCGCTGCGGGTGACGCCGGCAGGAAAACCCCTGGTGATTGAGGCAGGTTGGAGTATTCGACGCCAGCCCCGGCCGGCCTGCCCGACGTCGTCGCAGTTGAGGTGCGGGACAACGGTCCCAATCTGACCTCCCAGGACGCCGCGGTGGCGTTCGAACGGGGCGTGCTTTACCGCCACTATGCTGGCCAGCGGCCGGTTGGCAGCGGGCTGGGTCTCTCCATCGGCGCCCGGTTGGCGCAGCGACTGGGACTGCGGCTCACGGTGGAGCCGGCAGCCTCCGACGACGCCGGCGCATGCTTTTGCATCCGGCTGCCGGGCAGCACCCTGGACCACTGAACGTCCAGCAGTCCACGTCCGGACGGTCCAGCAGTGCAGAACAGGCTACATGTGAACGCGCAGGCGGTGGGCGATCCCGGGGATGGACCCGGAGCGCTGACGCTGCCGACTGATCTATGGTGATCCGTGTCCCGGTACCCGTTCCCCTACCGATCACCTACTCCATCCACCATCCCTCCGAGCATACAGTCTTAATATCCGGCACCATGGTCCCGGCCCGAGCCCGCGGCGTATTAGGAGCCGATTCACTGTCGCGGTCGAACCCGTTTGTGGTCTGGAAAGAATCCATGCTCGAGGCCCCAGAGAATGGCGTTGGAGCGGTTCGTTACGCCAATACGGCGGTAGCAGCTGCGGATGAACGTCTTGACGGTGTTCACTGATAGCCGGGCCCTGTCGGCAATCTCGGCATTGTTCAGGCCTTGGGTGATGAGGGCAAGCACTTCTGCCTCCCGTTGCGTCAGGCCCTCTTCACGGCCGGGCCAATCGCCCAGGCTCGTCTTCGCCTGGTGACCGGGTCCCTGGAATACCTGGCCTTCCCCCCGGTGGATCTCGTGGATTGCGCGGACCAAGCGTGCCGCAGGCAGGCCCTTGGACAGGTATCCGCTGGCGCCATTGGCCAGCGCCGCCTTGACCCGGGCCTCATTCAGGTCCCACGAATAGATAACTACCTTGCCGGCAAGTGGGTTGCTTGCCAGTTCGTTCACCTCCTTGCCGTCACCTGGAGTCGCGGCAAACGTGTCGTAGAGGGTGAGATCCACGGGTTTGTCCACATTGCGATTGAGGTCAAGTTCGACGACCTCAAGGGTGTCCCCGTAGGAACGGAGCATCATCTCCAGCCCTCGAAGGACGATCTCGTAGTCATCCACCAGTGCGATTCGAAGGCTGTCCATTCCCCCACTATAGGTCAGGAAAATTCACCCCCAGGGGTGAAGAAGTTAACCCTCATTGAGACTTAAGAGGCTCTCCTGACGTAAGTGTGGGTCAGGAGAGCCCTTTTCAGTCCCTGCGGGTGCTTTGAAATATGCGGGGATACGCCTACCCATGCGGCCACTCGTGCAGAAAACACAAAAATAGCGGCGACAGGCCCGAACGGGGATACCTGCGCCTGACACCTTATCCACATAAATCCAGCAGACACAACGTCATGCCCATAGGTCGAAGCAGAGTTGATTGGCATCTTGCAAGCCTGATCCAGGCAAAGTTCTGCCTACCGAACGTCCGAAGCCAGATGACAGTTATGTCATAAATCGCCCATTACGGGCAATACAGGGTGACACTCGTCACGTAGAGCCCGGAATCCCGCGCTCCGTTTGTTAGGGGAATCATCATGCAAACACCTGCCACCCACCCCTTCCGCCGGGCCCCGAGACGCAGATTGAGCAGACCGGCCATCATTTTGTCGTTCGCACTGCTCATCAGCAGCATCGGACCGCTGGGCGGGCCCAACAGCTTCTCCGGACCCGATGCGGCCGGGGCCGCGGTCCCTTCAAGCACCACCGACTCCACGAAGGTGCCACACTACTTCGGCCCCTACCCCAACTGGGCAAACAGCCCACAGACGTTGGCAGACGCAATGGTGACAATCGGCGCCGGGACCCCCACCCCGGTCCTCTACGGCAACCCGCTGACCGAGCGTAGATACGCCACCGACTACGCGAAGCCAAATGGCACCTTGGGCCCGGTGTTGGCCGTCCTTGACCACACCAAGCTGCCAGCTGGCACTCTCCACGACTTCCAGAGCTGGAACCAGGGCACGGCTGGAGGGAGTCCCACCACGTCGGCTGGCAACTTCTTCCACGCGCTGGTGCTACGACCCACCGGCACTGCGGGCGAATACACCGTCGTATTCGCCAGCGACCCCCTGACGGTGCCAACACCGGCCGTGCCCACCGGAGAGGTCGCAACCTATGCCGTACCGCCGGTGACAGTGCAGAAAGATGACGTGATCGGCTTTTACGGGCAAGGGATTCCGGTTGACACCGGAGTTCCGGCCAATGGCGACACCCTGAGCACACCGGCCAGCGGTGACCCGGGGATGGCCGCCAACGTTGTTCCGGCCAAGGACTCCACGGTCAAGCTTGGAGCCACGAACTATCCGGACTTCTCCCACGACCGCACCTATTCCTTCGGGGCAGACGTCACGCCGACCATCACCGACCCGGGCACGGGCGCCGAGGCAACAGCCTCGGTTGACCCCAAGACGGGCGCCATCTCGGGTGTGACAGTAACTAGCCCAGGCGCCGGCTACGCGGTCCCGCCCACGGTGGCAATCACGACTGCCGGAGTAACTCCCACCGCGGTGGCCAAGGCCACCGCCAAGATCGCCACGGGCGTCATTACCGGTATCGACGTCAACGAGACGGGTTTCGGCTTCACCGCACCCACAGTGACCCTGGCAGGCGGCACCCCTGCTGCGGGCTCGGAGGCACAGGCACTCGCCAGCGGGACAGTCGATGACTTGAAACTGACCGATGGAGGCAAGGGTTATACTGCCCAGCCGTTGGTGAACATCTCCAAGCCTGACCTCGCGGACGGCGTGCAGGCCACTGCCAGCGCAACAATGGACGCCAATGGCGTGGTCAGCGGCGTCGAAATTGCGATCGCCGGCAGTGGCTACACTTCGGCTCCGATAGTGACCGTCACGGACGCCAGCAAGACCAATCCCACCGTGTGGGCCAGCGTTGTGGCCACCATCGGCGTCACCCGGATCGACATGATCAGCGGTGGTGCGGGCTACCTCTCAGCACCAGCAGTGACCATTGCTGACACCGTGGGCAAGGCCGACAAGGGTGCCAGCGGAACTGCCAAAGTGGCTGTCAAAGGCTCGGTCACCGAGATTGTGGTGACCACCCCCGGTGCCGGATACCTCACGCCCGGGATCAAGAAGTTCGTCGACACGCTGCCGGGTCAGGGCGAGGTCAACGCCAACGACCTGGGCCAATACATCCCGGTTGCGGTGCCCGACACCACCACCTACCCCGGTACCGACTACTACGAAATCGCGGTTGTGCAATACCGGATGAAGTTCCATCGCGACCTGCCTGCGACTCTCCTCCGCGGTTACGTCCAGCTCTCAACCAGCGTCGTCCCGGGCAAAAAAGTGGCCCTCGGCAACGCCAATGTTGACCCGGCCATCCCCGACAGCCCCATCAGCTTCAACGGCGTGGACAACCCGCACTACCTCGGGCCGACCATCATGGCCACGAAGAACAAGCCCGTCCGCGTTCTGTTCCGCAATCTCCTCCCCACCGGTGTGGATGGCGACCTGTTCCTGCCGGTCGACACCTCGGTGATGGGTGCAGGTGCCGGCCCAGACATGATGACGCTCGACCCCGTAACGAAGGTTCCGGAGGACATGGCGAAGGACCAGGGAAGCGTCCTTGACGGCGTCCGCAACCCGATGTGCGGGGAAACGCCGAAGCCGGCCACGTGCTACTCGGAGAACCGGGCCACCTTGCACCTACATGGCGGCATCACCCCGTGGATCAGCGACGGCACACCACACCAGTGGGTCACCCCCACCGGTGAGAACACTGCCTACCCGAAGGGTGTCAGCGTCAGCAACGTCCCTGACATGCCGGATCCCGGCCCCGGTGCTGAGACCTTCTTCTACACAAACCAGCAGAGCGCCCGGATGATGTTCTACCACGACCATTCGTGGGGCATCACACGGCTCAACGTGTACGCCGGTGAGGAAGCCGGCTACATGATCACTGACGACGCCGAGCAGAAGCTGATGGCACCCGGCGGAGCCCTTGAAGGGCTCGGCATGGGGACCCAGCTGACCATCCAGGACAAGACCTTCGTGCCTAGCGCGATACGGATGGCCCAGCTCGACCCGACCTGGGACGCGAAGAAGTGGGGCGGCGAGGGCAACCTCTGGCAGCCACACGTCTACATGCCCGCGCAGAACCCTGGCGACCCCAGCGGCATGAGCGCATTCGGCCGCTGGTTCTACGGCCCGTGGTTCTGGCCGCCGGCCAAGGACGCCAAGTACCCGCCCATGGCCAACCCCTACTACGACCCCGCCTGCGACGCGAACGTGGCTGACTTCTGCGAGCCTGCCCTGATCCCGTCCACACCCAACAACTCGGTGGGCATGGAAGCCTTCCACGACACGCCTGTTGTGAACGGCACTGCCTACCCCACGACGACCATGGACCCCAAGTCCTACCGGTTCCGGATCCTCAACGGCTCCGACGACAGGTTCTGGAACCTTTCCTGGTACGTCGCCGACCCCGCAACCGGCACTGAGGTTGCGCTGAAGGCAAGCGAGCTCTCCCTGGCACAGACCGACCCGGTCGTCATGCCGACCCCGGACACCGCAAAGAGCCCCAAGGGCCCTGACTGGATCCAGATCGGCAACGAGGGCGGCTTCCTGCCGACACCCGCAGTGGTTCCCGCCCATGAGACAACCTTCATCACCGACGCCACCAGGTTCGATGTCGGCAACGTCGACCAGCATTCGCTGCTCCTCGCCCCCGCAGAACGTGCCGACGTGATCGTCGACTTCTCCGCCTACAGGGGGAAGACGCTGATTCTGTACAACGACGCACCGGCGGCCTTTCCAGGCCGGATCCCCGGCTACGACTACTACACGGGCGGACCGGACATGTCCCCGGCAGGCGCTCCCACGACACTGCCCGGCTATGGTCCCGACACCCGCTCGGTCATGCAGGTTAGGGTATCCAACGCAGCGCCTGCGCTGGCATTCGACCGGCCGAACACCACGGCCGACCAGATGGGCAAGCTGATGGCGGCGTTCGATCACCACACCGACGCGGCCGGCAACCCCGCCGGAGTTTTTGAGTCCAGTCAGAACCCCATCGTGGTTGGGCAGTCCGCGTACAACCAGGCCTACGGAACGAGCTTCGTCCGCGGCGGGTACTGCAACGCAGCCGTCACCCCCGCCGCCAAATGCGACGGCTTCGCCCGCATCGCCGAACAAGGAGGCGAGCAGTTCAAGTTCGACACCCTGGCTGGCCCCCAGCTCAGCGTTCCCATCGAGGGCAAAAGCGTCCACGATGAGATGAACGCGGCAAACTTTGACGAGTGGGGGCGCATGAGCGGCAACATCGGGTTGGAGGCGCCAGGAGCAACACCGCTGCTGCAAAACATCATCCTCTACCCGTATGTGAACCCGGCCACGGAAAAACTGGACGGAACCAAGGGGACCAACAGCCTCAAGGTCACACCCATATCAACCAACGCCGACGGCACGCAAATCTGGAAGATCACACACAACGGTGTGGACACCCACCCGCTGCACTTCCACCTCAATGACGTGCAGCTGTTGAACAGGGTCACCTGGGACAACATCATCATCCCGCCTGAACCCACAGAAATCGGGTGGAAGGACACCGTGCGTGTCAGTCCGCTGGAGGACACCATCGTGGCGGTCCGCCCCATCCTGCCGAAGCTACCGTTCGCGGTCCCTGACAGCAACCGGCCACTGAACCCGATGATGCCTCTGGGTGCCAAGGGCTCGATCACCGGCGTGAACGGGTACGAGGCAGGGTTCAACAACACCGACACCACCGGCAACCCGATCGATCCAATCAGCAACGACATGACCAACTTCGGCTGGGAATACGTCTGGCACTGCCACATCCTCAGCCACGAGGAGATGGACATGATGCGACCCATCGTGGTCAGCACCCCCCGCACCCTGGCCGACGCTTCTGTAGTGAGCTTCACCAGACCGGCGAATGACGTGCTGTTGAGCTGGACTGACGGGACGCCGGTGTTGATCGCGGATCCCACGACCTGGGGTAATGCGAAGAACGAGATCGGCTACAAGATTGAGCGTGCCCCACTGGCCAACGGCACGGCCGGCACGTACGCCCAGATAGCCACAACTCTGGCGAACATCACGACCTACACCGACAAGACAGCCGGTACCGGACAATACGCATACAGGGTGACGGCCTGGAACGCGGCCGGAAACACGGTTTCGGCGCCTGTGCTCACAGCCACCCCCGTTGCCACCATCCCGAAGGTGACCAGCCAGAACCCCGTACCCGGGGCGATGGGTGTGGCGAGCAATATCCGCCCGACGGTCACGTTCAACGAAGCCGTCACCGGCGTCAGCAACACCACGTTCACGTTGAAGCAGGGCGCCGCGACCCTTCCAGCCTCGGTGACCTTCAATGCTGCGACCCGCACGGCAACCCTTACGCCGACGTCGACACTGACGCCGGACAAGCCCTACACGCTCTCGTTGACCACTGCCATCAAGAGCACGTCGGGCGGTTCCCTGGCAGCAACAACGTGGACCTTCACCACCGGTCCCGTTCCGACGGTCACCGCCACGAACCCCGCCGCCGGAGCCACCGGCGTCGGACTCGGGACCGCGGCCAGGCCCACCCCGCTGAGTGCTACGTTCAGCGAGGCCGTCACCGGGCTGCCCACCACGGCAGCCGGCACCCCTAACTTCACCTTGAAGCTGGGGACGGCAACCATCGCCTCGAAGGTGACGTACAACGCCACCACCAGGGTCGCCACACTGACCTCCAACGCTCCTTTGGTCAGTGACCGCACGTACACGCTAACTCTCAGCAACGCTGTCAAGGACGTGGCCGGCAACCCTCTCACCACCAAGACGTGGACCTTCACCACCGGTCCCGTTCCGACGGTCACCGTCACCAACCCGGCGGTCAACGCCACTAGGGTCAGCAGAACGGCGAACATCACCGCAACTTTTAGCGAAGCGATCACCGGCCTGCCGGGTGCAGCCGCGGCAAGCGGGAACTTCACGATCAAGCGTGCTTCGAACGGCGCCGTGTTTGCCTCGGCGGTTAGCTACTCCAGCACAACCAGGGTGGCAACGCTAAATCCAACGGGCACCTTGTTGGCCAACACTAAATACACTCTGACCCTCAGCAGCGGAATCAAGGACACCGCTGGCAACCCGTTGGTTCTCCTCACGTGGAGCTTTACGACAGGCAACTAGTACCTCCAGCAAGTGATGCCCCCGCCCGGGCCCATAGCCCGGGCGGGGGCATGCCCGGATTTGTTCAGGTACCGTGACACAGGACAAGGAGACGATGGTGAGGATTAGTACATCATCCGCAGGCCGGAACGTGAACTACCAGAACCACAAACTCCTGGCCCGCTGGTTATGCAGCCTGTTGTTGGCGGCTCTGGCGCTGCTGCTGGTATTACCGGCCACCCCGTCTTTCGCCCATGCCGGGCTGGTATCCACCACTCCTGGCGACGGAGCGGTGTTGGCTACCGCGCCGCGCACGATTGAGCTGGTTTTCGGCGAACCAGTGGGCCTTGTGCCGGACGGTTTCAGACTCTATGACGGAAACGGCGGTGACCGCACTCTCTCAGCTGAGCAGTTGGATGAGGCTGTCACCGCCACCGTGCCCTCGAACCTTCCCGACGGCAGCTACACGCTGAGTTGGCGGGTCATTTCCAATGACTCGCACCCTGTCTCTGGGGTCCTATCGTTCACTGTGGGACAGGCGAGCAGCTCGGGCCCGGTGCTCGTAAAGAACAATGGCGCAGGGGTCGACATCCTGTACGGAGTGCTCAACGCTGTTGGATATCTTTCTCTGTTCTCCCTCGTGGGGCTCACAGTTTTCGACGTGTTCGTAGCCCGTTGCACCCCAACTGCGCCTCGTCTGCAGTGGGTGGCTGCGTTGTTCGCCACAGGTACCTACTTCCTGCTGGTGCCTGTCACGGCTGTTCGGGAACGGGGTTCGACTCTCGTTGGACTCACTGATCCCGCCATCGTCACCTCTGCTTGGCTCGGGGGTGCGGCGGCGACCCTGGTCTTCGCATTTTCTGGAGTCGTATTGATGCTTTTGCGTCCGAGGTTTCCTGGGCGGGCGGGTTTCTGGGCTGGCACCGCGGGCGCCGCAGTGGCGCTGGTTTCGGTGCTTCCCGTGGGCCACACTCGAACTTTCGGGCCCGGCTGGCTGGTGGTGGGCTCGGACCTGGTGCATGCCGCAACGGCAGCCGTTTGGCTCGGGGGTCTTCTTGGACTGATCCTCTTCCTGACTCGTGCGCGACGGCGGAAGGGCGACGCAGCCGAGGCCGCCCTCATCGTGAACAGATTCTCCACACTGGCTGGTGGGACTGTTCTGCTGTTGGGTATCACCGGGACCATACTCGCCGTGGTGATGGTCGGGTCAGTGGCAACGCTCGTGGGTAGTTCTTATGGGTGGTTGCTGCTAGCCAAGCTGACCATGGTCGCCGCAATAGGAGGACTTGCGGCGTGGAACCGCTACGGGCTTCTCCCCCGCTTGGCTCGAGAGAGAATCAGGAATAAGGCTTGGAACCGTCTAAGCTTCGCGATCCGTCTGGAGGCAGTAGGGGTAGTGCTGGTCATCGGTCTCACCTGTGCCCTGACGTTGCAGAACCCGCGTGCGGACCACATCCCCGTCCCGGTGCAGGCCCAAGTGCAAGCCGAGCTCGGTACAGGCCACCTCGCGGGCCAGTTCAGCCCGGGTACTGCGGGGGACAATGTGCTGACCTTCAATCTCACCGATGTCGGGGGCACTCCCCTCGTCCCGCTCAGCATGCCGCAGGTCAGCGTGGCGGAGCCAAACTTGAGCATCGGACCGTTGAGTGCCACGGTCGAGTCCGGAGATTTGCCGGCAAGCTACCGTGCCGAGATCGTGCTGCCTGTCCGTGGCACATGGAAGGTCACGGTCGCCGTCCGCATCAATGAACTTGAACAACCAGCAGCCATCTTTGATGTGGTCGCGGCGAAATGATGCTGTGAGTGGCTGGAATGGTGCCGCACCGAGATTTCCCTGATGCTCCAGCCGCAACCACATCACCTACGGATGGCGGCCGATTCAGCGAAGGGATCCCTGTCGACCTCTTCGGGGATGGATTCTCCACAGGGGCTCGGCCGCAGCGGATGGAAGGGTAATCGCAAGGTGAAGGAAGTGCCTTGGCCAACCGAGCTGACCACTGAGACTGTCCCGCCGCGGGCTTCTGTGGCGGCCTTGACGATGGCCAAGCCCAGCCCACTCCCGGCCCTATCGCCTGCGGTTGACCCGGTCCTGAAGGTCTCAAAAATGGTCTCGAGATCGGCGGCAGGGATGCCCGTTCCAGTATCAGTGACGGTCAGCAGCAACTCGTTCCCCTGTGCCTCGGCCGTCATCGAGATGGCGTCTGCCGGACCGGTAAATCTGACCGCGTTCTCGAGCAGGCAGTCCAGTATGGCCTCTAGCCGCTCGTTGTCGCCCTGCATACTGCCGACCGTACTTCGGGAACTCCAGATTCGATCAGCAGCAACCGCCCATCGACGCCGGCTTTCGGCCAGCATCCTGTCAACGTCTACCGGCTCGGTGGCCGACGGCTCCACGACCCGGACCAGTGTGAGCAAGTTAGTCGCCAGTGCCGAAGCCTTCACGAGTTCAGCTACCACCAGTTCGGCGTCCTCGCGCACCGTGGGCTCGGCGGATTGGTCGGCAATGAGTTGCGCGTAGCCCCTGGCAATAGTGAGCCGCGTGCGTACCTCGTGCGAACCAAAGCGGGCAGCGTTCTCCCGCTGTTGGCTGCGGTGACGGTCCGCCTTCTGCAGTGCCTGGAGGCGGGACTGTGCGGTCCACTGCCGGTTGACGTGCCAAATTAACAGCGCGATGATGCCTCCCATGAGGATGATCTCGCTACATTCTTCCCACGCTATGGTTCCCGCAAGTGCATGACGAAGCAGGGCGGCACCGGTCACCATCGTGAGTACGGCAAAGACTACCCAGGTAGCACGTCGGGGCCACGGGAACAGTCCGTAAAGCAGTGCGAAACTTGCCCAGACGAGGTGAAAGGGGATGGTTTCGTTGCCGGGCAGCACGAAGGTGAGGTAGCAGTTCACTCCCGCGAACACCACCCACGCGGCGGTGAGGACTGCCTTAACTCGCGATCCGATAGCCGACATTGCGCACCGTTTCAATTTTATCGTTGGACAATTTGGATCGCAGCCGGCGCACGCAGACGTCGACGAGGTTCGTTCCTGCGTCAAATCTGGTTCCCCAGACCCGCTCAAGCAGCTCGGTGCGGGTACACGGCTCCGGCGCCCGCTGAAGGAGGTAGGCCAGGAGCACGAACTCCCGCTGGGTCAGCGGAATGTGGCGTCCGTCCACCACCAGTTCCCGCTGCTGCACATCGATCTCGATGCCGGCCCTGTGCAGGTATCGTGGGACATTTACCGAGGCGGCGGTGGTTCGGATACGGGCGTTGACGCGTGCAAGCAGCTCGGCGTTGGCGAAGGGTTTGGCTAAGAAATCCACCGCACCGCCCTCTAAAACACCGACCCTGGTCGCGAGCTGCGTCATTGATGACAGCACCAGAACTCGACTGGCTGGTCGGGATCGCATTAGTTCGGCGAGGACGTCCTCGCCACGTCCATCGGGCAGGATGAGGTCGAGGAGGATCAGTTCCGGGTCAACTGTGCGGATAGCCGCTAGTGCGCCCGCCACCGTACCAGCCACGGTAGCCTTGTGGCCCGCCCCACTGAGGATCCGGCCAAGGAGTCTGGCAAGGATGGGCTCGTCTTCGACGACCACGATGTCATTCACATTGGCCACAGTTTCGTGATGCAGCCTTCGCGCGAGCCGGCCTGGTCGTGAGCCCGTCCAAAGCACCAGTCACGGTCACCGAACAACAAACCGCCAAGAACTAACTTGTCCATAGCGTCCCCCTCATGACTGTCTCTGGAATAAAGCTCCCTAAGTAACAATTTCCCCCAGTTAACAGAGGGTGTCCAGAGTGATCTGGCATCAATTTAGGCGGAAAAATCCAAGTAGTACTTGCTTTTGTACGCAGTCGTATCCCAGCAATCGATGGGGAAAGCCGGTTCGGCCTACCGCCGATGCAGGACTGGTTCCCCCTGACAGAACAGGTTGAGGCGCCCTTGCCTCGGGCTTAGACCACGCCGGCTGTCTCATCTACGGGGCTGACGTTGTGTGAGTTTGAGTTGACCCAGCAGATCGAGCAGGGCGGACTGGTCCAGAGCCATCGTGTGTTTGTGACCTTTGTGAGTTCTTTGATCGGTACTCATTGACCATCGCATGATGGCACTTCACGCGCCGCCCCACCATCGATGACACCCCCACCCAAGGACCCCACCAGCCACAAGAAGCCAGAGACGGCCACCCGTCAATGAACGCACCCACGCCACGACCCCGGACCCGGAAACTTCTCTGGCTTGCCGCCGCCCTGGCCACAGCCTGCGCAGGAATCGGTGGACGCGCCTACGCCATGTTCAACCATGCCTCCACCATGACGTCCACCATAGGAGCCGTCACCGTCCAACTGGACTGGGAAAACCCATCAGCCAAAGAATTCTCCCTCCCCATCGGACCCCTCAGCCCCGGCGGGACCACCCAACAACTCGTAAACCTGAAAAACACCGGCTCCATCTCCGTCTCAGAACGCCAGCTCGCCTACAGTCCAGACCCGGCCACCACAATCACAGACCCCTCAGGCGGGGTGCAGCTCCACGTTCAAAAGTGCTCCGTGCCCTGGACTGGAAAACCAGAGAACCCTAACTGCCCCGGCCAAGCCACCGAAGTCATCCCCGACCGCCCCGTGACCGGGCGCAGCAACGGCCTCGGAGCTTCCTCCGCCACACCCGCCGGCATCGACCACCTACAATTCACGTTCCGGCTGCCCACCTCCAGCCCCGGCAACACACAAAATACCACCACCAACATCCAGTTCATGGTCCTGGGAAATCAACGCCCAGGAGAACACCGCTAGGACTTACCACTAAAGCAAAGGGCGATGTAAGGACCGGCGGGTCTGGCGTATTTAAGCCCCAAGGGCGCGTAGCATCATCCCGTTTTTGCCACGGTTTCTTTACTTACACCGATACAGAGGGTCCATGGGACTGAGGGGAGCGTGATTCTCCGGTCGATCTGATGGGATGGAAGGAGGGTCCCGCCGAGCAGGTTGGCCGTGTGGGTGGCGATGACGACGTCATTTTGGTCCACAATGCAGGTGCTTGACGGCAGGTGCCGGAGGAGCGGCTGGAATGCAATTTGGAGGCCTGTGACGAGGATGTCAACGGCAGCAACGCCAGCCATTCTGCCCTCTCGTACGACTCGTTTGGTGAAGGTGACGAGGTACTCGTTGGCTCCGAAAGCGTCCACATAAGCATGGCTGGCGTGGACCGTGTCATCACTGCCCTTCTCGGGCCACCATGGAGCTGTCGAGTAGTCATAGAATTCCAGGTCCAGCTCCATCCGTTGTGGTGATTTTGGATCCGAGGGGATGTAGCACCAGATGAAGCCCATTTCGCCGAAGTAGGACGGATCGGCCGCGAAACCCGCCCCATAGAGAGCCGGCACTGCCCCGTCCAGGGTCCTGCGCGCTGCGTCGTAGACGTTGGGCAACTCGGCCAGCTTTCCGTTTTTTGTGCGGTCGAGGTCGGCTTGGACGGCCCGTTCGACAGCCATGATTGACGCGGCCACGCTCCCTTGGAGACTCGCCGTGAACAGTTCGATTGCCGAAACGATACGATCAATGTCTTCGCTTCGGGGCGTCGAGCCTTGTGGCGGAGGTTCCATGGACATCCGCAGGTCAATGAGGCGGTTCATGTCCCGGCGCACATGGTCTTCGGCGAGGGCTCGTGCCAAGTGTGTGTCCCCGGATTGAATGGCGTTCACCATCAGGGCGTGCTCTTTCCCCGCCGCGCGCCGACGGTCAGAGTCGCCGGCCCACACCAGTGCCCCGACTTCAGCCTGCATGGCCATCTCCTGGCGGGTTAACAGTGTGGATCCCGATGCGGCCGCAAGCTCGATGTGGAACCGGCTGTCCGCTCTCGTCATTTCGGCGGGTGTATGTACCGACTCGATCTGGGCCGCCATCGAAGCGAGGCGTGCAATGGAGACCTGCTGCGAACGATCGGCCGCTGCCATGGCTGCTGACCCCGCCAGAAAGGCGCGATATTCGCGGATGTCGAGCAATTCGTCAAGGGAATAGGCGGCGAGGGCGTCCAGCTGAGCCTTGGCAATGCCTCCAATGTTCGCCCTCACGAAGCTGCCGCCGCCTTTGCCTCGCCGTGTTTCCAAAAGTCCCAGATGACGGAGCTCGGCCAGGGCGGAACGCAGCGTCAGGGTGGAGACTCGCATTCTTGCAGCGAGATCGCTTTCGCTGGGGAGCTGGGCTCCCTCTTCGAGCACTCCCAGCTCAATGGCATGACGAAGCCGGCGTCCGATCTCTTCGCCACGCTCCAAGGTCTCCAAGGGTGCGAACGCGAGTTGCTCTTTCCAGCTGGCCATGAACGACGCTCCTGAAGCTATGTGGTTGGTGAGGTTAGAAAGATGACATTTAATCCTAAATGTCTATTGACATATGACATTAAAGGTCTAGAGTCAAGTGTATCAAAAAAGGAGTGGGGGCAGAAGCCCTGGACCGCTTGGATCGTTACGTAAGGAGTTGATCGTCATGATGGACAGCACGGCTGTGGCCAACGTCGGGCACCGATCCACGCCCACTACTCATGCCGCTCATCCAACGCCGACACCTGTGCTCCCTCATGACGGTCCAAGGCAATCAGCGAACCGTGGAGGGATTGGAACTCGAAACGTCCTAAACGTGTCCTCCATGTCCCTTCACAAGGCCAATACCCGATGCGTAGAGGCCGCCCTGGACACCGCCGGCCCCTCAACCGGGGTCGCTGCGCAGTCCATGACCTTCTTCCCACCTGTTACGGGCGCTTGTTACCACGCAAGGCACGAACTCTGCACCAACTGTGGCTGTAGCTGCCATCCATCCACCGCCAGGCCCTGACCCCCCATCGCCCACTGACCTGAGATCAATATTGACGAGTGCTCGTTGATTGGAATGTATCCCTGTATATGCCGCAGCACAGTCGGATGGCCACTTGGCAATGGCCAAGATGGCAACCGCCAACCGCTCTCACAACGCATCCCGTCGACCGACGCCGCGATCAACACGTCCGTTTGGCCTTCTGTGGATATGCGGCAGGTTAACTTGCCACTCGCTCCGTTTGGTCATACGGAGACACTTCGCTCAGGCCGTCCTGCGGAGGTCATGAAAAAGATTCAATCTATTTCATCATGAACGATTGACTTGAACGTCCGTTCATGTCAGGATATTCCCAATATCGTGTCACACATCACAGAAAGCCGTACACCATGCGAAGTCAAACCCTCGAGCCATTGGAAGTCATCGCCGCCACGCCCGGCCAACGTCACGAACTGCTCGATGACGCCGAGGCCAAGCTCCGGCAGATAGCAATGGACCACAGGTGTGGCGGCATCCTGGTCACCCGCCATAATCCAATTCGGTACTCGCTCACGCTCAGTGACACGGTTCCCTTTGGGGAAACCTGGGAGCAGACACTCGCGTAACAGTCGGCAGGGACCGCAAGGCCGCGACAGCTCCGTGGACTTACTTCGGCTCTGTCCCTCCACGACATCATCGGGCTCTTCAGGATTGGGAGTGTAGAGGGCGTCGCCGCTGTGTGAGCCAAATTTCGTCAGGTTGTTCCAAAACAAGGTGAGGGCCTTGCGGTAGAAATCGAGATCTTAGACAATCTGATTCTCTCCCAAGGCCCTCACCTCAACCCAAACAGCTTCCCCGGCCCAAAGCCCTTATGCGGCAGCGTGGGCTACGCCCTCAACTCTGAAGCCACTAAAAGTGCCACACTTGGGGCCGAGCATCAGCCGCCAGCCACTGCCGATTGATAGTCGATCTCCGAAAAACGGGCATCCCTCGGCCCAAGCCCGAGGCGTAAAATAGTGAGAACGGTTGACGGCCAACACGGTTCCGTGGCAAATCGCTGACAAGCCTGTTTTTGCGGCATTGGACGCCCAAGCGAAAAGAACGTCGGGACCAAAAAGCAACCGCTCCCCTTTTACTCCCCCTTTTGAGCCAAAGACTACGGCAATGCACGACATGCCGCGGTCCTCGGAAACAACAAATTACTCCGGAAGCACACGGATTATGGCAAGTAACTGTACCCATCAAAATCCAGATCCCGAGTTTCTCTTGGCCGCCGCTTCGAGTCCGGCCGGGGGCACAACATGGCCCTGACCTGCGGTTATACCTCGCAGGTCAGAACCATTTGGAGCCAGCTCATGTCTTACTCATCTTATTCAGCGCCACTTATAGATGGCTTTAGTGCCCCTTGAATGCCTCAGCGAGCCACCATGAACCGGAATCCGAGGCGATCTTTGCATCGATTATCAGTGGACGGCTGGGATTTGAATCCAGCCATTCACTGACGGCATCCAGGTCCGCGAGGCTGCGAACTGTGATGCCATCGGCGCCAAAGCCACGTCCGATGGCGGCGAAATCGGTGTCAGGGAATTGTACTAAGCTCATGTCTGCATCTGGATTGTCGGTCGCGAAGTGGTGCACTTCAGCACCGTAGGCGGCGTCGTTGTAGACGATGCATACCAAGGGCATGTTGAGGCGCACGGCTGTGTCCAGTTCCGCGATGGCCATGTGGAATCCGCCGTCCCCTGCCCCCAAGACAGGCAGGCGCTGCGGCTGGGCGAGCGCTGCTCCAATAGCTGTGTATAAGCCCAGCCCAATGGATTGAAAGGCCTGGGTGAAACAGAAACCGAACTCGTCCGGCACGGAGAGGTATTGGCTCGGGTAGCCCATAAAGTTCCCTGAATCCACGCTGACAATACGCTCGGTTGGCAGCAGTTCATCCAGCCGATTGGTCAACGTGCGTGGATCGATCCGCTGGGGGTCTGAGAGATCCTCGAACTCAACTTGCTGCCAATGAATGCAATCCTTGATGCGGGCGGCAACTGCGGCGCTACGGTAACCCTCACGCGGAGCGTGGCCCTGGCGCTTGATCTCAGCGAGGACATCGGTGGCGCATTCGCCTGAGTCACCCAGCACACCTAGATCGACGGGTCTGTTGGCGCCTAACGCCTGATCCTCGAGGTCGATCTGGACCACCTTGGTGTCCGCACTTATCAATTGGCCGTGGCGCATCGTCCACATGTTCAGGGCGCAGCCGAAACCCACAATCAAGTCGGAGCCGGTGATCAGCTCGGCGGCCAGCGGCGATGAGAAACCGCCGGAAATGCCGAGGTTGAAGTCATCGTCGTTGAAAAGGCCCTTGGCGACGGCGGAAGTCGCCACGAGAGCGCCCGTCTGCCTGGCCAGTTCAAGGATCTCCGTCTTGGCTCCGCGGCCACCGCGCCCGGCCACAAAGACCGGGCGCTGGGCATTTTGAATCAACTCGGCCAGTGCACTAACGGCGGCCCGCGAGGGACGAATTGTTTCGGCTCGGGAGATTTCCGCTGGCGGTTGAACGACGCCGTCGGGCACTTCCTGAGTCTGGACGTTTAGCGGCAGATTCAGCACCACCGTGCGGCGGTCATTCACTGCCCGGCGATAAGCCCGGATGGTATCTGCGACTGCCGTTTGAGCGCTGTGTACGCGCTCGGAGACTGCGTAGACAGAGGCAGCGAAACCGTCCTGGTCCATAGCGAAGTTCGAATATACGGCGCTTGGTGCAGCCTCAGCGGCCAGCACGATCATCGGGGTGCGAGACTTGGCGGCCTCCCCGATTCCTGTAGCTGCATTGGTGAGCCCACACCCCTGATGCACCGAAAGTAGCGCCACCTGCCCGCTGGTCCGAGCAAAGGCGTCCGCCATGGTCGCAGCCCCACCCTCGTGTCTGGCCGCCGTAAACGGGACCCCCTGCTCCATCAAGGTGTTCGTGATGGTGAAGTTTCCCGAGCCGACCACCCCAAAGCAATGTCCTACGCCAAGCTGGAAGAGAGTCTTGCCGACAAGTTGAGCGACGTTCATGAAAGTTTCCTTCGGTGCTGGGTTGGTCAGGGGTGCGTTGAAGTTCTCCAGGGTTGAGCGTGGCGTTTGTGCCTGCGCGCCATGGGGTGGATCGCCGCTACTTTTGAATCAGTGCCATGACGCGGGCCGGGGCACCCGTGCCGCCGACGATCGGCAGGGGGGCCACCACAATCATGGCCCCGTGGGTTGGCAGCTTGGCCAGGTTCTTCAGCGAGGTGATCCCGTATTTGTCGGCGCCGAGGAGGAAGTAGTGCACCGGGAACGGAGGGTTGAGTGTTGCGGCATTGCCGGCGTCGATCCCCACGGTTTCCACGCCGATGCCGGAGATTTTCAGTTCCTGCGCCATCCACTGTGCACATTCTGCGGTGAAGCCCGGGGTGTGCGATCCGTTCTCGTCCAGATTCAGGAAGGCCTGCTGGTCATGGCCGTACTGCTCCCAGCCTGTGCGGAAGAGCAGCCAGGCGTTGGCCGGGAATGCGCCGTGTTCTTCCTGCCAGGCAACCAAGTGGGCCACATCCACCAGAAAGTCCGGGTCGGCTTCTGTTTCCTTGGTGAAATCCAGTACGACGGCGGGCCCCACCAGGCGGGCCGGGTCCAGTTGGGCGACATCCTTGCCTTCGCGGCCGGAGATCCAGTGGATGGGTGCATCAATGTGCGTGCCGATGTGTTCGCCGGTATGGATGTTGTGGTGCTTCCAATACGGGCCCGGCTCGTTGTAGGCGGAGACTTCCTCAAGGCTGAAATCAATGAGGTTGGAGAAGGGCTCCGGCAGTACCAGGGTGGGGGTGTCTGCTGACAGGGGTGCTGTCAGGTCAACGACCTCTACCGTGCCGGTGGCCAGGGCTGCGAGGACTTCATGGACAGGACTCATTGATTCTCCTTTTTTGTGATGTGCGACTAACCAAGCAGGTATTTTGTTACCCACAAGATACCTGCTCACGTGCGGGATTTTTGGCGGCGCGGGCTTTTGCTACGACGGATGAGTTGTTGGGCGCTCAAATGTCCGGATCCGCCGCCGAGTCCCGGTCCAGGATGGGTGGCTGCGCCAATATGCCACAGACCCTTTATTGGCGAACGGCCTTTGCCCAGTCGCGGCAGGGGACGCCACAACAGGTTTTGGTAGAGCTCAGCCGAGCCGCCGTACGGGTCTCCTCTCACGGCATTGCGGTTCGATTGACTCAATTCGCGGGGGCTGATTGTCTTGATTCCGAGCACCAACTCCCCCAGGCCCGGGGCGTACTGCTCGATCCGCCCCAGCACCCTTTGGGTGTAGGCGGCAACAAGCTTTTCATCCCAGCCTTCGCTGGTATCCAATTCGCCAGCTGCATCCCCGACGGGTTCGAAGGGAAGCTCCTGTAGTTGCAGCCACAGTGTTGCCTTGCCGGCCGGTGCACGCGAAGGATCCAACACGCATTGCTGGCCGATGACAATGGTGGGATTGGCCGGGAGCAGGCCCGCTTCAGCTTGGGCGCAGGCGATCGCCGTCGAATTGGAGCCCGTGGAAAGGTGGATCAACGGTGTTTGGGCGAGCCGTTCATCGGTCCAGGGGACCGGGGCATCGAGCGCCACGTGGATTTGCATGGCTGCGCGGCCCGGCTGGTATTTACGGGCTTGGTCTCTGCTCCGGCGCGGGACTGCGGGCACATCCAGCAATTCGTCATAGAGCTGTGGCACCGACACTGAGGCCAGAATGCCGCGGCTGGCCTCAAACGTTCCGAACGCCGTTTTTACCACCGCCGCCCGGCCGTACCTTACGAGGATCGAATCCGCCTTGGCGCCCGTGTGGATTGTCACCCCATCTTCTCGCAGCAGGGATTCAAAGGCAGCGATGAACCCGTTTGCCCCGCCCTTAACAATGGGCAATCCGAATTGGTGCATGCTTGCCGCCATCACCGGGAGCATCACCCCGCCGCTGGCCTGGTCGGGGCCCAGGCCGGCATGCAAGAGCCAAGGCGCCCACAGCTGGTCCACCTCGGTGCCAACAAAGTGGCTGCGGGTCAGGTTCCGCCCGCTCATCATTCCCTGACGCAGCATCGCCTGAACCTTGGTATATCCCATGCGGAGGGCCTTGAATCCCAGCTTTGCCGCGTTGGGCAGGTCCATCTCGGCGCCCATGGCCCCAAAGATGACAGGTGCTTGCGCGCCGAATTCCTGGAGCATCACCGCATAGGCTTCTCGGTCTGGCGCGTGTTCAAAGGCTCGGGCAGTTTCCACGGGGTCGCGTTGAGCCAACACCACGCTGGCTATTCCCTTGGCATCTGATCCCACACTGCCGCACACCCACGGCGTGCCCGCATCCTCGGTATTCACATAGCGCAAACCGTGGCGGTGCAGCTCTGGCCCGAGTTCGGCGTAGGCAGCGCCCGCCATGAACAGCGGGTGCCAGGAGGAATACGTGTCATGGATGAACCCCGGTACCGTCAGCTCGCCCGAATCGATAAACCCGCCAAGCCTGTCCTTTTCCTCCAAGAGGGTCACGGTTGCCCCGGAGCGTGCCAACTCGGCGGCTGCCACGAGGGAATTGATTCCCGATCCAATCACCACGTAATCGCTTTCCATGTTCTCTCCTCATCAGGGGCTTATCGGGGGCTGGCCAGGCACTTAGCTGAAATCGGGGTGCAATGCTGTGCGGTGGTAGGCTCCGGCGTGGAATACCAAGGGGTCGCCCTCTGTCCGCGTGTATTTTTCCACCTCGCCCACGTAGATCACATGATCGCCTGCCTGGTGCCTGGCCACAGTGCGGCACTGGAAGGTGGCAACGGCGCCCTTCAGCAAGGGCACACCAGCGACTCCCTCCACAGTATCCACTCCTGCGAACTTGTCTTCCGCCGGGGTGGCGAATTGACGCGAGAGTACATGCTGGGAGGATTCGAGCACATTGATGGCAAAGTGCGTGGAGGCTTCGAAATCATCCAGCGAGGGAGCAAACTTGCTGGGGCACCAGAGCACCAGTGGTGGATCCATGGAGACGGAGGTGAAGGAGTTGGCGGTCATGCCAACCTTGTGTCCCTGCGGGGTGCGGGTCGTTACCACCGTAACGCCGGTGGCGAATTGGCCCAGCGTGGAACGGAAGTCACGGAGATCAAAGGTGGCGCTTTCCTCAGCAACGGCCCGCTCCATGAATGCTTCGGCTTCCTCCGGTTCAAACCACCAGGGGAACAAGGTGCGCGGATCGTCAAAACCGTTGGTCAAGGCTGTTGCGAGCGCTTCGTGGTGTTGGGCCTTGGCCAGGACTTTCAGCTGCCAGTCCTTGCGTTCGCGCAGCATGGAGTTGGTCCACACCGTGGAGAACTGGCCCCAGCCACGCCAGAATTCGTCGAAGGTCCGCAGCATCCACTGCTCATCGAAGCCTTCCTCGCCATGGGCGTCGATGGCGCGGGCGTAGTGATCGGCGGCCAGGGTTGCGTTGTTGGATCCCTGTCCTGTGAGTGAATCGTTGAGCATGATCGCGTCCCCCAGTCCCATGATGATCCGGCCTCCGGGCAGGGTCCCCACGGCTGAGCGGACCACGGGGTTGATGCGTCCGCGTAACGCTGCGCCTGGATCATTCAGTACGGAGCCGGCGAAGCGTGTGTATTCGTGGGGGAAGTGTTCGCGCAGAACGCCCAACGAGGTTTCAAGGTGCTCGTCCGGGGTGTTGACGTTGTCCCAGCAGTCCATGGGTCCACCGGGCAGCCCTTCGAAGACCATCATCTGGCAGGGGCCTTGGGTGCTGAGTCCGGGGAAGGTGAAGAACTCGCCTACCCCCGGCACCATGTTCATGCGAATGTGCCGGGAGTCTGTCTCCTCCCTGGTGCCGTGGGCTGGCACCACGTAGGTGACTGCCACTGCCCGTTGAGGCCGGTCGAACGGGGACTTTGCGCGGTCTGTGGCAAAGATCTGTCCCAGCTCGCCCTTACCGGTGCCCACCACCACCAGGTCAAAGAGTGCGGCGAGTTCCTCAAGTCGGCGCACCGAGAGCTTCTCAATACGGAAGTCGCCTCCGCGGCTGATGAAGGTTTCAACCCAATGAGCTGACTTGACCCGCTGGTCCACCGAGAGGGCAGGGCGGTCCAGGGTTCCCTGCCAGTCGATGGCTTCGCGGCCGGGATCCCCTGCGTTCCCCGGGATGTTGTCCCCGGAGATGTTCAGGTGCAGTCCGACGATGCCCAGCTCCTGGGTGTTTGCCCCCGGGATGTCCAGCGGCTGCTGGACACGAAGCGCCGAGGAGAAGACGCATTGGCTCGAGGTGATCGATCCGCTGCGAATCTGCTGGGCGGAACGGTCGGAGAACAAGGTGACGTTGTGCCCTGAACGTTGCAGTGCGAGGGCAAGCTGGGCACCAGATTCTCCGGCCCCGACGATGGCGATGGTACGCATTGAATGCTCCAGATGGGTGTGTGAGGGAGGCGAGCGTTTGAAGGAGTTAGCGCACTGCTTGGAAGGAATCCAGATAACCGGTTGCGGACTCCGGGCTCATGAACCACTGCGTAAAGTCCGGCGGGTAGTTGAATCCGTTGGCGAAGCGCTTGGCGATCTGCTTGTTTTCCTGTGCGGCACCCAGGACTTGCAGTGCGTGTGGGGCAGGCGGAGCCAGCATCGCATTGGTCCAGTCAGCAACGTGCTGGGCGTACTGCCAGTAGCTTTCAAACAAGCCTTGCTTGAAAGTGTCGTCGAAGGCGCCGTCGCCGTGTTCCAGGATGCCTGAGAGGTAGGCGGCCGCGCACTTTGCGGCGTTGTTGGAGCCCTGCCCGGTGATCGGATCGTTGAGGACCACGACGTCGGCCATGCCCAGCACCGTCTTGCCGGAGGGTAGGGTCGCCAGCGGGTGACGGACGGTGGGTGGGAAGCGTCCCTGCAGTACGCCGTTGGGGTCGGTCAGTTCAACCTCGGTGCAGCGGTCGGACTCCCATGGCAGGTAGGTGCGCAGGATACGCTGGGAATTTTCAAGGTGCTCCTGCGGGCTCAAACCCTTCCAGGAGTCCATGTCAGAGCCCGGCAGCCCCTCAAAAACCATGATTTCGCAGGGGCCGGTCACAGTCAGTGCCGGGAAAACAAAGTACTCACCGACTCCGGGGATCAGGTTGAAGTTCACTGCCGAATATTCCGGGCGCGGTTTCATTCCGTTCACGTAGGTCAGGGCCAGGGCACGCTGCGGTGCCGCATAGTGGCTGCGTTCGGCGTCGCGTTCAAAGAGACCTGCGATCTCTCCCTTGCCGGCGGCCACAATGACCAAGTCGCTGGCGCTCGCATACCTTTCAAGGTCCTCGACGCCGGCTTCCTCAATGACCAACTTGCCCCCGCGGGCCTCGAACACCTCCATGAAGGCCGGGAACTTTACTCGTTGGTCAATGGACTGAGCCGGGGCATCGAGCCTGTGCGACCAGCTCATGGCCTTGACGCCTGGCACCTCTGGCGGGGCAACGGTAAAGGAGATGCCTTCAACCGGCGGTGCGTCGGGCCACAGGTTAAGGGCAAGGACACGTTCGTGGCCCAGGGCTTGGTCAAACATGCACTGGCTGGAGGCGATGGAACCGTCGCGGATCTGCTCCGGGGTTCGGTTGGAAATAAGCGTGACGCTGTATCCGGCGTCGAGCAGGCCGATTCCGAGCTGGAGGCCGGACTGCCCGGCACCTACGATGGTGATGGTTCGTGAATTCATGGTTTTGTTCCTTAGTCCTAATGCGTGTGCTTGTGAGACGGGGAGGAAAAACTAGTGCGTTGCGGGTGCCGCCAGCAGTTCGATGGCGGGCTCGTTGCGTTCGGGGCCAAGAGCCGAGTAGCCGCCGTCGACCGCCCAATCGGCGCCGGTCACAAAGGAGGCCTGGTCGGAGAGCAGGAAAGCCACCACATGGCCCACTTCCTCGGGGCGCCCCACCCGGCCCAGCAAATGAAAAGGTGCGGCCACGGCGTCGGTCTTGGCCAGGTCTCCGCCGCTGAGCGTGTCCATGATCTTGGACCAGGTCCACCCGGGACTGACCGAGTTCACCCGGATGCCTTCACCTGCCAGGTCTGCGGCCATGGAACGGGTGACCTGTACCAGGGTTGCCTTGCTGGCGGGGTAGAGCCAGCGTCCGGTTTGTGAAACGCTGCTTGAAATTGAGGTGAAATTGACCACCGCACCGTGACCGGAGGCTGCCAGGAGGGGGCGGGCCAAGCGGGTCAGCATGACGGCGCTGACCACGTTGATGTTCAGTGCGGTCAGCCAGTCTGCCCTGCCGGATCCGATTCCCTCGTCAAGGTAGCTGCAGGCCAGGTTGACCAGGCCGTCAAGCCGTCCGTGTGTGTTGCCGATGTGGGCGATGAGGGATTCGAGTGCTGCGTCGTCGGTGATGTCCAGGGCATGAAATTCAACACTGGGGTGCCGGGCAGTCAGCTCCGCTCCCCCTTCATCATCGATGTCTGCGACGATGACCTTTGCCCCGGATTCAAGGAGGGAGACTGCAACTCCGGCGCCAACCTTGGTTGCGCCTCCTGTCAGCAGTACAACGCGGTCCTGAAGTGTTTTCATGAGATTCCTTCCGACACAATGAGGTGTGATCCATGTCATAATGAGTGATCTGAAGAGAAATCTACCCACCCTGCTGGCCCGTAACTATCCGCTTCGCGCAGGTCTCATCCAAATCGCGCAGGCTCGACGGTTCCCGGCTGCAAGCCCCATTTCCGGTCACCACCAAGGAGCCTTTACATGCTGATCCAGCAACCACCTGCTCCTGACGCCAACAGCGTGCTTGACGGGTTGCCGACGCTCAGAACGCGGGATCCGGGTGAGGCGCAGGAGCGGGTGAGTGAGCTTTTCTGCCGGCACGAGCTGCGGCCGCTTTCAGCACGGGGCTCGGTGAAGTTGAATCTGCGCTCCACCGGAGAAGGTTTCGGTGTGCATCTCCTGGATTACGGTGCCGCGGTCCGCATAGAACCGGATGCATTGCAAACGTTTTTTATGGTTCAGGTGCCACTTTCGGGCCGGGCCCGGCTATGCAGCCCCAACTCTACTGTTGACTCGACCCCGGCCCTCGCCTCCGTCCCGCCCATCGACCAGGATTTCTCCATGGTGTGGGAGGCGGGAACGCCCCAATTGATCATTACTGTGCCGAGGGAAGTCTTGGGCAACGCAGCCACTGCACTGTTCGGGGCGACGCTTGATGCGCCGTTGCAGTTGGCCAACAGTATGAAGGTGGCTACGCCGGCGGGGAAATTATTCATCCGCTCAGTCTTCGAATATCACGATCTACTCAACATCCCGGAGAATGCGCCGACGCCTTATGTGCGCCGGCTCCATGAGGAGGTGGTCCTTGCCCGCTGGCTTTTGGCAATGGAATCCAATTTCACCACCGCACTAGGACAAGGGCACACTGCACCTGAGGGGCCGCATCCCTCGGCCTTGGTTGCCGATTTTCAGGATCTCCTCCTTGCCCACAGCGGAGAGGATCTTAGCGTGGGAGACCTGGCTGAGGCCTTGGGTGTTTCGGTGCGTACGCTTCAGGCTGCACTTGCCAAGGAGCTCAGCAGCACTCCCTCTCATATGCTCCGTGAGGCGCGGGTGCGCAGGGCCCACCAAATGTTGACCGCGGGGAACCCCCGGATTGACAACGTGACGGATATTGCCCAACGCTGCGGTTTTGGACATTTGGGGCGGTTTGCCCAGGCCTATCGGCAGCAATTCGGGTTCTCGCCCTCGCAGTCCCTGCGCGGTCCGGGGCCAGCTAAATTCTGAACTGTTTAGCGGTATCCACCAACCGGCTCGGTGGATACAGGCAAAGGCCGACAGTTGCCCGTCCAGCAGCACGGGTCCACACCCGCCACTTGAACGGCCGACCACTTTGGTGACGAACGGCATCAGGCAGACAAAGGCTAGTTTCATGCGTGAACACCACTCTGAAGCGGGCCGGCTGACGGCGTCTCGATCTCGACGCTACCACCAGCGCCGCGGCACAGGCCCAGGCGTAAACTGGTAATCACGGACGGTAACCAGCATTGCCCCCGAGGAGGACCTCTGATGAACCTGCATTCACCAATTTCGCGCTCAAGCCCCGATAACGTCAAAGGCTCCAGCAGTGCCACTCATCTTTAACTCATCTAATTCAACCGAAACAATGGCGATTGCTGAGATGTCATAGTCGCCACAAAGGACGAAAACTCCCGGGAATATACGCATTTTGATAGCCATTGAAACCCTGTGACGTCCAGATGGTGAGATTCTCTTGGCCGTCGGTTCGAGTCCAGCCCGGGGCACCAAACATGCCTCTGACCTGCAGCGATGTCCCTTCGGCCAGAGGCGTTTAAGGCCAAAAAGGGTCCAAGTCACGTTTTTCAACGAAGATTTAGCCGCGGGGCATATACCGCGGAAGCCGAATCCGACCTAAATCATGGCCGGAGTTTCCCCGGAGGGTCGTTCATTGCGTGCCAAAACCCGCCAACAGTAGTCATTGAGCTCCATGGTTCACAAGCTGCCGATGTGCCCAATTATTTGGCCCTTCAATCGCCGTACTCTGAGCACTGAGCAACTACGATGGGCAGTGTACTTGCCAGCAGGACTGGAAACCATCTGGCACGATGACTTCGACCCTTCAACCCCGGTAGTTCGGCAGTATTCCCTTGAACCACAGGCTAATGAAGGACTGGCGCCGGTCCAGCCCACGCTGTCCCTGCAACCAGACCCCTTATCGTCTTGTCGGGACGCTGCTGGGCCACGCGGCTTTTGGGCTGGGGTTTCCGGCCCAGCGTGGCTTGTTCACTACAGGGCAATCCTGCATCGGGCCGATGCGCGATGATTGGGAACCATATCCCTTGGCGGCAGCATTGATGGTGCGAGGGCGGAACAACGAGCTGCTACTCCCAAGCTCGATACCCTCTCCGGTTTCCAGTGTTCTTGCTCGCCCTACGATTCCGGAGCTCGAGGCTCATGCCCAGAGTGGTCGGTGTGTTTGTCCACGGATTTATCACCACCGGAATGCTCGGCGTCGGAGTGGACATGGCCGGGGTCGGGTGGGCCGCCCATCATTTTGAGCATGCTGCCGGAGCCGGTGCGGAAGAACACCACGAGCAAGGCCAGCCCGATGAGGATGAAGATGATGTTGAGCCAGGTGGTGTAGTTCCAGCTGATGCCGGCGTCGATGATCGCCAGGTGCCGGTTGGTGGGGACCAGGTGGAGGGGGGTGAAGATCAGCTCGACGACGTATCCGGCGAGCACCATGGCCGCGTAGAATATCGCGGTGATGCGCAGTGCCGCCCTCGTGCCGTAATACTTCCGGTAGATGAGGATGATCGGGATGATGATCAGGTCGGCGAAAATGAAGCTGATGACTCCGCCGAAGCTGATGCCGCCATTCCACAGGACCGCGGCGAGGGGCACGTTTCCCACCGAGCAGACAAAGCTGATGACCGCGATGAGCGGTCCGATCAGGGGCCCAAGGATGAACGCCAGAGTCGGGTCATGGACGAAGAAGATCGCTTGCAGCCAGGGTTTGGGCACCCACGCGGCGAACGCCCCGGCGATGAGCAAGCCGATCAGGATGTCCCGGAGCACGGCCGCCCAATCCATCACGAAGTAGCGCGAGACCGCCGTGATACCGGCGCGGGAGAACAGCCTCGTCCAGAAGCTGCCTTCCCCTGTGACGGACATGTCCATCGCTGCGTGACCTCCATGGACCCAGCCACACCCTTCTCGGCCTGCTCCCGCGCGGCATTCACAATCTTCCCGCGCATCAGCACCCGGAATCCGAGAGCGACGAACACGATGATGAACGGGCCGCCGACGAACTCCGCCAGAGTGAATTGCCAGCCCATCACGAATGCCAGAATGAGCCCGAGTTCGAGCACCAGGTTCGTGGAGGCGATCTCGAACGCCATCGCCGCAGTGAAGTTGGCACCCTTGCGGATCAACGCCCTTGCCAGGGCCACTGCGGCGTAGGAGCACGACGACGAGGCAGCACCGAGACCAGCGGCAATAGTGAGGGAACGGGGAGAGTCATCACGCATCAGGGCAACGATTCGCTCCTTGCGAACGATCGCTTGAATCACCCCTGAGAGGGTGAATCCGAGCACGAGGGGCCAGAGGATCTGCCATCCCATCGAACCCGCAATGGCAAGAGCCCTGCCCACTGCTTCCAGGATGATCACGCAGCCCCCCTTCTCGTTCCAAGTACAGTCTCCACCCCCTGGGTGCACTTTTGGTTAGTCGGACCCTGTCGTTACGTCAGGATCAAGCCACAACTCGGACCCACTGCTGGGTGTTGGAGGATCCGGAATCGGACCGTGTGCGAGGATTCTGTGCGCAGATCCAGCTTTTGTTGACTCGCCTGTCATGTGCTATTTGTATATTTACATTGTGGATAACCAGTCGTTGTCGTTGCTGCTGCCCATCGTGGTGGGCGTGCTCCTGCTTGTCGTGGCTGGGTGGGTGTTACAGGATGCACGGTCCCACGAAAGGCAGCACCGGCCTGTGACGGTCACTGTCCTAGGGCTCACGGTGGAGAGCTCAAGCGTGTGGGCCGCGCTGTGTCTTGTGCTTTTTGCTTTCGCGTTCCCGCTGTACCTTGTTGCCAGGCGGTCGGGTAACTGAATCTGCTGACCGCAGCCCTAAATTCTCCAAGGCGAAGGTTGCCGGCTAGGACCTTCCACTGCGCAACAGTGCGCGGCGCCGCCTCCTTCTCTGTATCCCGGTGGTTGTCCCGGAATCCTTTGACGTGTCCTGGCAGCTTGACGGCATCACCATGGAGGGCTCCTTGGCCCGGCCCGCTGGCGGGGGCCCTTCCCTGCGGTGGTCCTTGTCGCGGGCAGCGGCCCGACCGACCGCAACGGGTGTTCGCCCTTGCTGCCCGCGCGCAACGGCAGCGGCCGGCTCTTCGCGGACGCCCTGGCCGATTCCGGCATCGCCTCCCTGCGCTATGACAAGCGGGCGTCGGGCCCGCACGCGGCGGTGAACGTCCCGCAGCTCATCGGGAAAAACTGAGCATGCAGTCCCACCTGGACGAACTGGTCGCAGCCGTCCAGGCGCTCATGTGGCTGGACTTCGTTGACCCCAGCCGGATTGTCGGGCTCGGCAACAGCGAGGGAGCGCTCCACGTACTCCATTACGCCACCAGCACCCAGGAGGTGCCCGTCGTCGGGATCGGGCTTGCCGCACCTCCGGGCCGCCCGATCCAGGAGGTGCTGCTGTCCCAGCTGGCCCTTCAGGTGCCAGGCTGGGCGCAGCTGCTGCCCAAGGTCCAGGAAGCGGCAGCCCGCTACACGGCCGGAGAACCAATGAATCCCGATCTGGCCCCGCCCGAAAGCGTGAAGATGCTCCTGGCCAGCTTCGAGGCCCTCGCGAACCTGCCCCTCGCCCGTGAACTCTGGGCTGAGTCCACTCGGAACTCCCTGAGGCAGGTGCAGATCCCGACCCCGGTGTTGATCGGCGGCAGGGACGTGCAGATCGACGCCACCGCCGACGGCGACCCACTCCAAGAAGCCGCCGCCGGGAAGGCCAACGGCGTGTCTTGAGGTTCGCTGGGGAGGGGCTTGAACGGTGCGATTGGTTTGTGCGCTGGGTTCAGCTACTGAGCGCGCAGCAGTGCCAGGAACTCGTCGGCCATGCCGAGTTGCTCTTCCAGCTTGGAGCGTCGCTTCGCGGCCTCTTCGATAAATCCGTTCAACTCGGAGCGAATATCGGTGTGGTCTTCTCCGAGTTTGGATTCTTCCAGTGCGTCGATCACTCGGAGAAGCTCAGACATGGCTTCCAGCGTGAACCCCAACGGCTTCATCCTGCGGATTAAGAGCAGACGTGTGAAGTCGCGTTCGGTATACAGGCGGAATCCGCCGTCCGTGCGGCCGGAGGGTTTGAGCAGGCCGACCTCGTCGTAGTGGCGGATGGTCCTCAGCGACATCTGTGAACGGTCTGCCAGCTCGCCGATGTGCATTGTCGCCACGACTTCTTCGGCCGTCATCTCGTTCACCATCACGTTACCTATCCGACACCTATCCGACTCAACCCTCACGTTAGGGTAATGTTGGAATCGCGGCTGGAAAGTCACCAGCCTACCCATTCTCCCCACCCCATTGTCGCCCACGACAGGGCTGGACTCGGGCGCAACGTGGCGCTCAGACTGATTAACCCACCGCTCTCCTGAGAGAGCCGAGCCCCTGGAGCCGCTCCCTGGCCAACGCCGAACTCCCACGCCTCATCCGCACCCCGGTCACCGTCCTGGGCGCTCTGCGCTCTCCGCGGCAGCTCTCCCGCGAGGTCCTCGCCGGCATGGTCACCACCCTCGCCCTGGTCCCGGAAGTCATTTCTTTCTCGATTGTCGCCGGGGTCGATCCGATGGTCAGCCTTGTCGCCTCCATCGTCCTGGCCTTGACGATGTCACTCCTTGGCGGGCGGCCGGGCGTGATCACTGCCGCAGCCGGATCCGTGGCGCTCGTTATCGCCCCACTCGTCCATGGTCACGGTGTCCAGTATGTTCTGCCGACGGTGATTCTTGCCGGTGTCATCCAGATCGTTTTCGGTCTGACCGGCCTTGCCCGCCTGATGCGTTTTATCCCCCGGTCGGTGATGATCGGCTTCGTCAACGCCCTGGGTGTGCTGATTTTCACCGCCCAGGTGCCCCACGTGCTCAACGTCCCCTGGCTCGCCTACGTCTTGTTTGCACTGACGCTCGGGATCATTTTCATCCTTCCCCGTTTCACCAAGGCCATCCCGTCACCGCTGGTGGCGATCGTCGTCGTCACGGCGATCGTCATCATCGCCCACCTGGTCGTTCCGAACGTCTCCGACGAAGGCCCCCTGACCGGTAAGATCCCCGGAATCACCCCTTTCCTCGTCCCTCTGAATCTGGCAACCCTGCAGCTAATTTTGCCGACCGCGTTGAGCGTTGCCTTCGTCGGTCTCATGGAAACCCTCCTCACTGCGAAACTCGTCGACGAAATCACCGATAGCCCCTCGCATAAAGGCCGCGAGTCCTGGGCCTTGGGCGTCTCCAACATCCTCGCGGGGTTCTACGGCGGTATTGCCGGCTGCGCGATGATCGGCCAAACCGTCCTCAACGTCAAGACAGGCCGGGCCCGCACCCGCATCTCCACGCTAGTCGCCGGAGTGTTCCTCTTGGCCCTGGTGACCGGGCTGAGCTCGATCATGGGACAAATCCCCATGGTCGCACTCGCCGCGGTCATGATGATCGTCGCTGTCACCACCGTCGACTGGCACAGTGTAAAACCGTCAACCCTGAAGCGGATGCCAGTCCCGGAAACGATCGTCATGGGCGTCACCGTCGCCGTCGTCGTCATCACCAGCAACCTTGCCTACGGCGTCATCGTCGGTGTCATCCTGGCCATGGTGCTCTTCGCCCGCCGAGTAGCGCACGTCATCAGTACCGACCGGACGCTGGCAGACGACGGCACGACGGTCCACTACGAAGTGGCGGGGCCGCTGTTCTTCGGGAGCAGCAACGACCTCGTCGACCATTTCTCGTACGCCGACGATCCGGCCTCGGTGACCATCGATCCCAGTCGGGCCCAGATCTGGGACGCCTCGACTGTTGCCGCCCTCGACTCCATCGAGACGAAATACCGCGACCACGGAGCCACGGTGACCATCGAAGGCCTCGACGAACGCAGCACCGGGTTCCATCGTCGCCTCACCGGCCGGTTCGGCGCCTGAACAGGCCACGCGCCCTCCAACCCCGGCGGCAGGCACGATGAGAGCCACCCGCTGGCGGCAAGTTCCCGAATGGCTTCTGCGACCCCGTCGCAGTGATCCCCGCCTGGCCAAGCCCGCCATGGCCAGCGTCGCCAACGACGAGCCTGTCAACTACACCCGGCGTCCGGATCAACTACCCTCCCCAACCCGTCATCCCATCTTTATCCCTGCGCAGGCGCACCTGGGGACGAAATTTTTGGCAGGCCTAAAACCGCCCCACAGACCAAGACAGTTCCCAGAAGCCAACACCCCATTACGCGCCGCAGCAATCACACATTCCCACGATTCCACGCCAGCCGTGAAAGACACGGCGCCCACTCTAAGAAGTGGCCGCATGCCTTTTGCCACCGCTGCTAAATGTTGGCCGCGTGGCCGTCGCGGAGCGACGATGCCTATGTCGCCCTGGTGGGGCTTGGGCCTCCGACACGGCGGGGACCCTTGTCTAGGTGATTGTGGGGACACCGCCGGCAGGCCTGCCGGGCCGGCACCGGGCTCACGGATCGGGCGTTGCTTCGTGCCGGCCGGTTGCTTAGGGTCCTGGAGGGGCCGGCGGGACGAGCCGGTGGCGGCGTTGGCTCCTTAGCTGGAGGATCCGTGCCGTCCCGGAGATCGCGACCAACACCCCGCCGGCGACCGCTGCAATGAACAGCGCCATGCCCAAGGAAAGATCCTCGGCCGCACCAAAATAGTGCACTGTCACGCGATCTTGGTTCTGCAGGATGAAGATGATGAGCAAAATCAGCAGAACCAGCCCCGCGCTGACGGCAACCCAGATCATCCCGGAGCGTGTCACCTCCTCCTTGCCGTGCAGGTCCGGGGTCGATTTCCGGGGAGGGCGTTTCGGTCGGGACGGGGACGGGTTGCCCTCCGGGCGTGAAGCGGGGCGCGGGCCCGTCGATGGACTCGGGACTGGATCAGCAGCCACGTTTGTTCATCTCCTCAAACCAGAACAAGCTCTCCATGTAGGACGGATATTTCACGGGCTACTCCTCCCCCACCCAAGTGTCCCCCACCGGCTTGTCCCTGCCCGGAAGCGTGACGGGGCCTGTCCGACATGCCCGACATGCCCGACATGCCCGATCCACGAGCCGGGCCGGGCGGCGTGGACGCCACCATAGAATGAAACCGGTGAAGGCGCAGGTACGGCGAATATCTGGTTTGCTGACGTGGTCCTATGTGCGGGAGTGACGATGGTTCCGATCCTGACGTTTGCCTTTGCGGTGTTGCTGCTGCTCGGTGTTCTCATTTCCGAACGCGCCAGCCGGACGGTGCTTTCCACGGCTGTGTTGTTTCTTCTGGGCGGCTTCGTCCTGGGCCGCGGCGTCCTGGACGTCATCCCCATGGAACCCGGGGACCCAGCCGTCGGAATCCTGGCCCAATTGGCCCTGTTCTCCGTCCTGTTTACCGACGGCATGAAAGTCGGGCTCTCAGACCTTCGCCGTGCCTGGCGTTTACCGGGGCGGGCGCTGCTGTTCGGGCTCCCGCTGACCCTCCTCATTACGGCCCTGCTGGCCCATTACCTCCTGGGACTGCCCTGGCTGCAATCCTTCCTCATGGCGGCCGTGCTGGCACCCACCGATCCAGTCTTCGCGGCCGCCGTTGTGGGGCGCACGGAAGTCCCGGGACGATTACGCCACCTTCTTAATGTCGAGTCAGGGCTCAATGACGGACTGGCCCTGCCCATCGTCCTGGTCCTGCTGGCCGTCACCGGCGGCACCAACAGCGCAATCGGCGTCCTCGCTGAAGAGATCGGCCTGGGCATTGTTGTCGGCATCGCCATCCCCCTGATCGTCATTGGGCTGGAACGACTGCCATTCCTGAAAGCAACCAAGGGCCTTCAACCCCTCCTGACTGTCTCCATCGGCCTGCTCGTACTCGCCATCTGCCAGGTCACCGGGGCGAACCTCTTCCTCGCCGCCTTCGCAGCAGGCATCACCGTCGCCACCGCAGCACCGGGATTCCGGAAGGAATTCGAACAATTCGGCGAACTGGTCTCGGAACTGCTCAAGCTCGCCGCCATCCTCGTCTTCGGCGCACTCATCACCCCCACCTTCCTGTTCAATGAGATCACCTGGTCAGGTTGGGTCTTTGCCGCACTGGCCATCGTCGCGGCCCGCCCGCTGGCGCTGTTCATCTCCTTCCTGGGCACCCGGCTGCCCGCCAAGGAACAACTCGCAGCCATGTGGTTCGGACCCAAAGGCTTCGCCTCGGTCGTCTACGGACTTCTCGTGCTTCAATCGGGCATCTCATACACCAACGAGCTGTTCCATCTCATAGCCTTGGTCATTGTGCTGTCCATCCTCGCCCATTCCTCCACCGACGTCCTCGTCGCCAAACAGTTTCAAGCCCCTGCTCCCCCAGCACCCTAACCACTGCGTCCCCTCCGCCTCGCCGTTCCGAGCTGAAGCTGCAACCCTCCAGCAACCCCGATCAGTCGTCCTCTGGAGGGTACCGGTGTCTTTGCCGATAAATTCTTTGGTAAGGCTTCACCTCCGTGGTCTACGGGTTGATCGTCCTCCAGTCGGGGACCGCCCACGCCAACGAGCTCGACCACCTCATAGCCATGGTCATTGGGCTCTCCATCCTGGTCCATTCCTCCGCCGACATCCTCAGCGAGGACAGCGCAGGACGAATTGCCAGCGTTTATCGCCGCTTCCGGCTCAACGCAGACGCCAGGGGGCTGAACCCGCACTTCGTAACGGGCAACACCTTAAAATTTGACGATGCTGTTCGTGGTACCCTCAGAAAAAAATGCATCATATACTCGACATCACTTTGGGAAAGATTGAGCACCACAAGGGCCTAAGATCATTGGACGAGGACGGGCTTCGTTGAACGGTTCTATTCATAAAGCATTCCACGTCGCACGAGATGCATTCCGCGCGCAGTTATGGCCACTCCCGATAGCGGGTGTCGTGCTCGCCGTGCTCGCTGGCGTCCTTCTGCCACATATCGATTCCAGCGTCGACGGGGACCTGCCCGGCTGGCTGGATGCGCTCGTGTTCTCCGGAGACCCTGGGGCGTCACGCACCGTCCTTGACGCTGTCGCAAGTTCATTGATCACCGTAACGGCGCTGACCTTCTCGCTAACCGTGGTGACATTACAGCTAGCAAGCAGCCAGTTCTCTCCGCGCCTGCTTCGCAACTTCACCCAAGATCTTTTCGTCCAGGTCACACTCGCACTCTTCCTAGCCACTTTCACCTACTCGCTCACGGTACTTCGGGTCGTGCGCTCGAGCGCCGAGAGCCCCAGTGTTGCCTTTGTTCCGCGGCTCGCGGTCACAACCTCTTTCCTCCTAGCCTTGGCGAGCGTCGTTGGCCTCGTCCTTTTCTTGGCACACTTGACCCGCCAGATCCGCGTCGAGACGATGCTGCGCAATGTCCACTTTGACGCAAGTGTCACGGCATCGACGAATCTCCCTAAACGCAGTGTCGACAGCCCACCCGAGCCCCCGCGACCGTCGCAACCGGCCATGGTGTCCGTCGCTTCTTCAGGGTTTTTGGTGCATGTCGATCAGGGAAAACTGGTTAGACTTGCCGACAGCCTCGATGCAGTGATCTCCTTGGACCGTGAACCCGGTGAATTCCTCGTAGTCGGAACCCCACTTGCTTCCTACTGGCGAAGAGGGGGAGGGAGAATCACCGATCCCGATGACGTCGCCAAATTGCGAAAAGGGGTGCACAAGGCTGTAGACATAGGTCCGGAGCGCACGGCCGCCCAGGACGTTGGCTACGGATTGCGTCAGCTTTCCGACGTGGTGAATAAGGCGTTGTCCCCGGGTATCAACGATCCCACAACTGCCGTACATGCTTTGGGCCACACAGCGGGTTTGCTCGTGGAGTTGATGCGATATCAGCTCGGTGCAACGACCCTAACCGGCGATAAGGATGTACCGCGGGTAATTCTCGCCAAGCCTACCTTCGAGAAATGTCTTGATTCTGCGATCTCCCAGCCTAGAAAGTACGGCACATCAGATCCGATGGTGGCGGCCAGTCTGTACCAACTGCTTTGGGGCCTGGCTTGTAATGCGCCATCCCAGCATCAGATGGCGATCGCGGACCAGCTAGAGCGACTGCAGACATCCATCGCCGGGGAGGCCTTCGACGACGTTGAACGGGCGAACTTCACTATGTGGCATCGTGAGGTGATCGCGACACTCCTACGTCAGCAAGACGGCGACGATGTCGACCCGACGACCGACACCCCTGCGCCACATTCATGAAATGCAAAACCTAATCCCGCTTCCTTGACATCTGACCTGTCGGACCATAAGAACGCAAACCGTCGCGTAACGTCCTACGCGGCCACCAACTTCAACCTGTTCGCAGTTTGGCCCACGAAAAGTGGCTCTCCTGACGTGAATGTGGGTTCGGTTATTTCTGGTATGGGAGTTTGATCTCGACGGGACCGCAGGCCAGCATTATCAGGGCGAGGGCGGCTTCTGGAGTGTGGAATCCGTAGGACC
>NZ_QJVD01000031.1 GCF_003219815.1 Arthrobacter livingstonensis | reverse complement strand
CTACAACAAGAAACGCGCCGAAGGGAAACGGCACAACCAAGCCCTGATCGCCCTTGCCCGGCGCCGCTGCGACGTCCTGTTCGCGATGCTCCGCGACGGCACCTTCTACGAGGCACCTGCAACCAAAACCGCCTAACAACAAAAGGCCAAGCAGCTGGCGGGCACACACCGCCAGCCACTCATTCCTGCCCAAATCAGCACCCTGGAAAACTCGAAAAATAACTACCCCAGCGCTTGACAAAGAACATAGGGACACCCCCTCGGGTGCTGGAACCACCTCGCCCGGACCCACGGCACCTGGACGGTGGAGGAGGTCGACCAGAAACCAGTCCCGGCAAACCTGAGCGCCCCTGCCCGCAGGGACCAGCGGTCCTGGTGAAGGATGCGACCACCACGCAGCACGCCGTGACGTCCCACCCGGGGTCGTTGCCCAAGGCATTCCCGCCCAGCCGTGGGCGGGCGGTCCCGGGGCGCCGGCGATAGAATATAAGCAGGCAGGATCGTCAATGATCCACACGGTGGTGGGCCCCACCGGACCGGGAAGAAGCACTGCCCGGTCGAATTGCACCGTGCCAACGGGCCCTGGTCGGGATGAAACGTCGTGGTCAGGATGAGTTTCTCGCAGGAATCCCCGATTTCCGCGGTTGAGATGATGCGGTTTGGGCGCCCGTCGTGGCTTCCACCCTTCGGGTACGGCAACGGCCTGGACGCACTGTTCTGGGCGTGCATCGCCGAACTGCCCCACAGCGCCATCGACGGCATCCTGAACGAACTGCGCGAGCAGGACATCCCGGGCTGGGCCGCACCGGTCAAAACGGCTGCCAAGGCCCGACGCGACAGCACCGGCACCTGCGCAGACACCGCACCGTACCGGCTCTGGGTGGCCACACTGCGTTTCAACGATGCCGAGAACGTCCTCATCACCGTCCTGAACAACAGCCCAAAACCACGCCAAGGACCGACACCGTGACAGCCACCCCCGGTACGGGGCTCAGCCGCTGGCCCGGGAGGTCTCCCCTTCGGGCTGATTCGGGCCATGGATACCGCACTTTGGACTGATCGGATGAACAGAAACGAACCCCTGCCGCAGGGCCAGGCCACGCGCGGCCAGTAGTGAGGGTCGTAGCGGACGGGTCGTCACTGGCAGCGCGGCCGTGTCGCGGCGTGCTACTGACTCGCGGGGGTGTCGGTGTGGGTTGTGTCCGTTTCGGTGAAGGTGCGCCGGTAGAGGTCTTCGCCGTAGCTGGTGGGTAGTGGGGCTGCGGGGGTGAGCCGGAAGGGCCGTTGCCCGTCGCTGCCGCGTTCGGCGCGCAGGAACACGGTGGTGTCGGCGTGCTGCCGGTGGTAGTGGTGGGCGAGGGTGTAGAGGTGGGTGACGAACACTATCTTCACGTCGATGTCGTTCATGGCGTGGATGAAGTCGTCGGCTATTTCGGAGGCTTCGCGTTCGTTGGTGGCGGCGAAGGACTCGTTGCACAGCAGCAGGGCCCCCGGGTCGATGGCCGTGACGAGGGTGCTCATTCGGGCGAGTTCTTCGTCGAACTTGCCGCTGGTCATAGTGGCGTCTTCTTCGCGTTTGTAGTGGGTGAACACGCCGGTGGTGACGGTGGCGGCAAACGACTCGGCTGGGGCGGCCATGCCGGATTGCATCATCAGTTGTGCCAGGCCCAGGCTGCGCAGGAACGTCGACTTGCCGCCCTGGTTGGCGCCGGTGATGACCAGCAGCGGTGTGCCGTCGGCACGCAGGTCGTTGCCCTGCACCCGGTCGGGCAGGCGCAGCGACAGGCACGGGTCGAACAGGGCCTTCGCGGACCAGACGGTCGTCCCCAGCGGGTGGGGATCGGGCAGGCATTCCGGTTCGCGCTTAGCGGTGAGCTGGTCGTGAAGGTTGAGGGACCCGACGTAGAAGCCAAGTTCGGTACGCAGCGCGGTGAAGAAGCTCAGGATGTGGTCGGTGGACTGTCCGAGTGCGTTGGCGGCCAGGTTGACTCCGCGGTCGCGCAGCCGGCCCAGCGCCTGCCCGCCGGCGTAGTCGCGCGGCGGCACGGTGTAGCTGTGGGTGGGCCGGTTGAGCATGATGCGCCGGAACCGGAAGCGACGGTTGTCCGGGCTCGGGGCCCGTAGCACGTAGCCGATGCCTTGGCCGCCCGAGCCGAGCCGGGCGCTCATCAGCACCCCGTCGCGCAGGCGCAGGTACCCCAGGTGTTCGCTGATCTCGTTGAAGTAGTCTTCGTCCAGCTCGTGGCGTAGCGCGTCGAAGAACTGGGTGAACCCTTTGGAGGTGAACCGGTCGGCGTGCTCATCGGTGAGCGCGCGCAGCCGCTGGAGGATCGGCACGAATGCTTCCAGCCTGGTGATCGAAGTACTCAGGAGCGCTGAGCTGCTGTGTGTGAGGGCGAAACTGCTGCGGAAGATCTCCCGTTCCCCGATAATTGCCTGTACCGCCAGGCCATAGATCTCGCGAACGACGTCCGGCTGCGCCAGAGCGTCGGTGAGTACGGCCTGCCGGTAGCGGATCTGCTCGACGCTTCCCAGGCCGGCGAGCATCGCGGTCCGGGCCGAGACATACACCACCGGGTCATCCAGTGCCATCGCCTTCCACAGGGTCTCCAGTTCGAAGTCCTGGATCATCTCACCCTGACCGACCGGTGGCTCGTCGACGGGGGCTTCGCGACGGGCGTAGGGCCGTTCCAGGGCCTCCAGAAGGGCGGTGTCCGTCTGGAAGTCGCGGTCCTCGAACATTAACAGGGCCTTCATGATGTGCCCCGTCCGGCGCGACGGCCGGCCGTGATCCGCTCGTAGGTCAACCCATACTTGTCCGCGATAGCGTGTGCATAGGCCCGCCCGTCCGCCATGATGCGGATGACCTTGTGCGTACGGATCGCCGGGTCGCGCGGGTCGACTTGGCTGACCATGCTGACCATCTTCTGGTTCAGCGTCGACAGCTCGTCCAAGAATGTGACGCACACCCCGAGCGCGTCCAACTCGCTGACCCGCTGCAGGATCTTGGCGCTGAGATACTCGGCGTCCGCGACGGTGGTGGAGTTGAACACCTCGTTGAGGACGATCAGGCTGGCCGGTGTCGCCAACGCCAGGTCGGCGTGAAGCCGGTTCAGTTCGTCCTGCAGCTTGCCAGCCAGGGTGGTGATGTCTTCCTCCTTTTCGAAATGGGTGAAGATCTGATCACACAGGAACAGGCGCACATCCCGCCCTGGGACGGGGCAGCCCAGCCGTGCGAAATGGTGCAGCTGGCCGACAGCACGGGCCAAGGTCGTCTTCCCACCGTTGTTCGGCCCGGAGATCACCAGGACGCGTTCGGGCCCGGTCAGCGTGATGTCGTTGCACACCACCTGCCCACCGCGGCCGATCAGTTGCGCAGCCAGCGCCAGGTCGAACGTGTCCAGCACCTGCTCGTCCTTGGACTCGACAGACACACGCGGATAACTCACCCGGAGCCCGGCCCCGCGCAGCGGCCGGATGTAATCCAGGAAGGACAGATAGAACTGGAACTCGCGGTCGACGAGGGCTACGGTCGCATCCAGGTAATCGGCGTACTGCTGGCAGAAGGCGTCCAGGGCGGCGAACAGCTCCGGATACAGCTTCGCGACCAGGTCCAGCACAGCCAGTTCGGCGAAGTCTTCTTCCTGCCAGTCCGGGCGCGTGTCCCGGTAGTCGCTCCCGGCGCCCTGCTGGAACCGCTCGAACGTCCCGGTCACCTGTTCGCTGTAGTCGACCTGATCGTCATAGTGGCCTACCGTGACCCGGTCGCCTTTGACGAGGACGCAGTAGTTCACTGCGTCGATCGCCTCCTTCAGCCGGAGGGATTCGGCCTGCATCCCGGTGAAGGCCGCCGAGGCCAGGTAGTCCTGCAGGTAGTGCCCCAGCCCGCGGAGGCCGCGTGAGCGCACCCCCACCTGTGCCAGGCCATCCGCCAGTGCGGTAACCGCCTGGCAGTACTTCTCGACGGCGTTGAGGAACCAGAGCGCGCGGTGGTAGTGGCCGGAGCCGTGGTGCTCGCGACTCATCTCCTTTGTCCGATAGCTGAAGTTCGCCGTCAGTGTCTGGGACTCGAAGGCGGAGACCGGCTCGCGCACCTCGGGGCGTTCCAGATCCTGGAACACCTCCTGCCGGTAGTGCACCGCGTCGACGTCGCCCAACGGGCTGTAGAAGAACGGCGTGAGCGTGTACTCGTCCTTGCCGGTCACCGACGCCACGACCTGGTCCAGGTTCAGATCGACGAAAAACCCAGGCTGCGGGCACTCTTCGATGCCCGCCGGCACGCGGCCACGGAACAGGATGCTTTGTGCATGCACTCGGCGCCACCTCCAGCTCAACTGGAGGCGCCATCAGCCGTGTCGCAGTTCTGACCTCTCGGTCAAGGCGGGCGCCGTCGCCTATGGCCAGTCAAACAGAGAGGCGGGCGCTGCGCAAGACCCACGTAGATCGGGCGCCATTACTTGCGTACCTTGCCCACTAAATGGCACAGGTCCAGGGCGAGGACCCGGTCCAGATAGGCAAATGTTTCGAACTTGCTGCCCGAGGCAAGGTGCAAGTCGACTTCCATTCGATGCAGCAGCTTCAACACCGTGACGGTGTCAAGGCCGGCGACGAGCGCGGCACGCATGGCATCGACACTGTGCTGGGGCATCGGAGCCGGCGGCATGTCTTCCCAGTCCGCGACCTTCAACCGCCAGCGCTGCAGGGTCTCCTGTGCGCGGTGCAGGCGCGCCGTCGTAAGCACGGCCGGGCTCGGGTACGGGAAGCGTAGCAGCGCCAGCCGCAGCGCGAGCGGGTCGTAGATGCCGAGCAGGCCGGAAGTGGCCAGCCCCGTCCCCCGATGGGGGAGGAGCGCAACGGCGACCCGAAGGGTGTACTCGGGATCCGGGGCACCCGCTGTGGAACTGCTTGGCACTGTCGGTATCAGCACGATGTTTGGTGGCGCACCCAGAAGGGCTGCCACCTCGGTCGGTGAGCCCGTCCGGGCCATGGGCGGGCGGATCCAGAGCGCCTTCTCCGCGTCCTCCCTGGCTATAGCCGATGGCCCGGTCCTGCTCTCAAGTAGCACGAGCAGGACCAGTCCGCCCTGCAGATCCTCCACCAGCCGTCGTAACACATCAGCGACCAGCAGCAGCCGTAGGGCGGCGAGAGGGCGATCGTCGAGGTCGCGCACGTCGACGCTCACCCGCCACGTCGCGCGCGGGGCCGCGACGCAGGCTGGCAGCTCGCCACCGGGGAGCGGGTCATCAGGCACGTTGCAGCCTCACCTCCATCACTCACCAGTCTCGGGATCTTCACCGTGTTTGGGAAGCCCCTGCTGTTCCCACTAAGCCACGGGTGACGCCCCCGAGTTCTTCCCGAGACGTGCCCGTTCCGCCTTACTGCTCAGCTCGGGGCCTGGTTGGACTGCGCACCTGGGCGTTCCAGGTGCAGTGGAGTCTGGGACAGCCAGGCCTTTTTCATGGTCCGAGTGGTTGGGTGGGACTGGCACCCGGTCGGGTGTTGGCTGGGCCTGCTCCCGGAGCCGAGCGAACGAGCGGCGGGCTGTCTGTGCCGGGTCCGTCTGGCCTCGTGGAACGCGGCCTGGCGGGCGGCCGGGTCTGTGCCGAACGGGATGACCCGCTCGACCGCCATCCCGTGCGGCTGGGTCATCCCTGCGCCTGCTTGGCCGCTGAATTTTTGGATGGCCGGTGCTGGGTTGCGGTTCTCATGCGGACACCCTGGTTCCTCTCGTCCGGGCGGTTCCGGGAGGTAATTTACAGCGTCGACGCTGCGAACCAAGTCAAAGACATCCAGATGACTGTGCCGAGGGCATAACGTGAGCCGGGGGCGCACCATGGCGGGCTCTTGCCAGCGGGCCCTTGGGTGTGGTTGATTACAGTAACGGCGATGGATCTCGCCGGGGCAGGCGGTTACTGTCCGAACCGCCAATGCCGGCTGATAGTTCCTGTCCAGTGTGAGACACGGATGGAGAGCCATGACCACTTTCAGCCATCACGGCCGCAGACAATCCCGCGCAGCAGAGCTTGGACCGTCCGACGGCCCCGGCAACCAGGCTCGGATGCGGACCGGACCCTTTATGTCCATCCACTTTTCCCGTCCCGGAAAGGGGACTTCCCATGCCTGATTTCAACACACTTCTGGGTTGCGGGGATTTCCGCCAGGGCCTGGTTACCGGTGTTATCGACATCCCGCAGGGTTCCAGCCACAAGATTGAATGGGACCGCACCACCGGGCTCTTTCGCCTGGACCGGGTGGACCCGGGCATCTTCGCCAAACCCGTCAACTACGGCTTCATCCCCCAGACCCTGGATGAGGACGGGGACGAGCTCGACATCCTGTGCATCACCGGCGAGCCCCTGCCCACCGGGCTGGTGGTCCAGGCCAGGATCTTGGGCGTGTTGAATTTTCTGGACGGGGAGGACATGGACTACAAAATCGTCACGGTCCCTGCCGATGACCGGGACACCGGAGACAGGCTCCGCTCCCTGGAGGATGTGGGCCAGCGGTGGAAGGACCAAATCGAGCACCACTTCAACCACTACAAGGACTTCCAAGCCGGCACACAAACCAGGGTTCTGGGGTGGGCCGGCATTGAGGAGGCCATCAATATTGTCGCCGACTGCAGCCAACGCTGGCAAGGGATCCAACCCCCGCGGGCCCTCTGACACCACCATCGGGTGTTCCGCCCCGCAGGATTCTGAAAGGACTCACTATGCAGGCTCTTCCCGTTTCTGAGGCGGCCGGCTGTGTCCCACGACGGCCTGCACACACCTCCCGCAACCCTGTAGGCAGGAAGGTATCGGTGCTGGCGCCTACGGCACTGGTTGTTGCGGTACCGCGGATCGGGTCTACGCTGGCCTGAACCCCCAGAGGCCGCCGTGGATGAGAACCACGGAAATCCGGCCGGCTCCCAACCGCAGGATCCGAGCGCGACCCCTGAGCAGTCCGACGGCGGGGCGGAGGGGCGGTGGCTGAACAAGGGCATCCTGGGTGTCGGCAGCGCGTCGTTCTTCAGCGATGCCGGACACGAGCTGGTCACGTCCTTGCTGCCTTCCTTTCTGACGTCGACGCTGCATGCCGGCCCGGCCGCGCTCGGAGCGATCGAGGGGGTTTCCGATGCGCTGGTGGGGTTGAGTAAGCTGGCCGGCGGTCCTCTGTCCAACGAGCCGTCCCGCCGGGCCAAGGTGGCCTCCGGCGGCTACCTGCTCACCGCCGTCGCAACCGCCCTCATCGGGATCACCACCATGGTCTGGCAGGTCGCCGGCCTGCGGGCACTGGCGTGGGCCGCCCGCGGCATCCGGTCCCCGGCCCGCGACACGTTGCTGGTGTCGATTACCCCGCGCGCGGCCTACGGGCGCGCGGCAGGGATAGAACGAGCCGGGGACAACGCCGGCGCCATCGTCGGGCCCCTGCTGGCCGGGCTGTTGGTGGGGCTGGTCGGGGTCCGGCACGCCATCCTGTTCTCCTTCATTCCGAGCATTTTTGCCGCCGTCGCAATCACCATCGCGGCCCGGCAGGCCCGCCAGGTCCTGGCCACCCCTACCGGACGGACCACACTCACGTTCAACTTCGGCGAGCTGCGCCGCAGCGGCGCCGCCCGGGCCCTGATCCCGGTCTCCTTCTTCGAGTTCGGCAATTTGGCCACGACCCTCCTGATCCTGCGCGCCACCGAACTACTCACCGGCGAGGGCCGGAACCTCGCCGCCGCAGCGGCCCTGGCGATCTTCCTCTACGCAGCCCACAACGCCGCCGCCACCATTGCCTCGCTCCTGGGCGGGCAGCTCATCGACAGGACCGGCCCCCGGGTCGTCTTCGCCGCCGGGGCCGGCGTGTACGTGGCCGCCTACCTGCTCTTCGCCTTCAGTCCGCACAGCTGGGGCCCGGTGCTGGCAGCTTTCCTGCTGGCCGGGATCGGCATCGGCTTCGCTGAGACGGCCGAATCCACCACCGTCGCCCTGTCGCTACCGGACCGGATCCGCGGCAACGGCTTCGGCATCCTGGGCCTGGTCCAGTCAGCCGGGGACCTCGGGGCCACCGTCACCGCCGGTATCCTGTGGGCCCTATTTTCCCCGGCTGTGGCCTTCAGCTACGCGGCCGTTTGGATGCTCGCATCGCTCATTGCCTCCGGCGCCCTCCGGCCCACGGCGCCCGTCGAAACCGCCTGACCAGTGTCGCCCGGGTAGGGGCGTGGTTACACGAGGAGTGTAAGCGCGGCGCCGGCTGCGGCGGCCAGCACGCACGACGCCATGGTCCCGGCGGCGTTGATGACGGCGAGTCCGGTGCGGCGGGCCTGGATCAGGCGGACCGTCTCAAAGCTGGCAGTGCTGAACGTCGTATAGCCGCCCAGGAACCCGGTCCCCAGGATCAGGCCCACGGCGGTGTCCGTGTAGTGGCCGGCGACCAGACCGGTCAAGAAACCCAGCAACAGCGATCCGCTGATGTTGATCAGCATGGTCCCCACCGGCAGCGCCGTGCGGGCCCTGGCCCTGATGAGCCCGTCAACCATGAACCGCAGCCCGGCCCCGACACCCCCGGCCAGGGCCAGCAGCAGCACCGTCACTGTTCCTCCCCGGGGCCGGCCGGATCCAGGGCCGCGTGTTCGCGGGCCGCCCCTGCGCGGTGGTGCCGCGCTGCGACCCAGATCCCGGCCAGCGCGGCACCAATCCCACCGAACAGGCTCGCCGCGAGGTACAGCAGGGCGGATCCCGCCGCGCCGTGGTCGAAAAGGTGCACGGCATCCACGGCCAGGGTGCTGTACGTCGTAAACGCGCCCATGAACCCGGTACCCGCCACGAGGCGCATCAACCGCAACCGGCCCGTGTCAGGGCCGCGTCGGGAGAGCCCCTCCAACAACGCGCCCAGGGCGAAGGCGCCGGAAATGTTGATCAGCAGGGTCGGCAGCGGCCACCCGCTGGGAGCCGGCAGGACCATGCCCAGGCTGTACCGGGCCAGCGCCCCGAGGCACCCGCCGGCCACCACGAGCAGCACGAACCCAGGATGCAGGTGGACGGGACGATGCGCCAGACCAGGCACCTGCCCGGGAATGTCGACGTCGCTGTCCACGGGAAGATTTTCCAGGCCAGGTGCGTGCACGGCTTCCTTGGGTGGAGTTTCCCGGGCCATCAAGACCCCCCTTGGGCGGCGTGCGGGTCCAGGGGGATGACAAGGACGGGCCGGTGCTGGCGGTGGGTCAGGTGCACGGCGACGGAGCCGATGAGGAATTCCTCCAGGCGGGCGCCCACCCCGCGTTCGCGTGTCCCCACAACGATCACGCAGGCGTGGACGCTCTCGGCCAGCCGGGCCAGGGCGCGGGCCGGTTCCCCGGCCAGGGTCACAAAGGACCAACTGGTGTCATCGCCCGCCAGTTCGGTGCCGATCCGTACCCGGATGGACCGGGCGGCCCCTTCGACGTCGTCGGGCTCGTCGACGCCGTCAGGGTCGATGGGCGCCGAAGTATCGTCCCCGCCGTCGTGGTCCTCGACCAGGTAGCGGGTGACGTCCACGTAGGCGAAGACCAGGCCCACGCCGAGGCTGTAGGCCAGGGCGGCGGACTGTCGGATCACGATGGCCGGCTGGCCCGGCACGACGCCGGCGACGACGGGACCGGCCATCCGCTGGTGCGGCATGGGGGCCGGTTGCGTTTGGGGCCGCGGGTGGTGGTCAGGCATCGGTGTCACCTTCCCCTGACAGGATCGCGAGTCCGTAGGGCAGGGCGGGGTTGGAGTCGGCGATTTCCAGCAGCCGGTTGTATTTGGCGACCCGTTCCCCGCGGGCCGGGGCCCCGGCCTTGAGCTGGCCGCAGCCGGAGCCGACGGTCAGATCGGCCACGAAGGTGTCGGTGGTTTCCCCGGACCGGTGGGAGACCATGGCGGTGAACCCGCCGGCGGACGCGACAGCAAGAGTCTCCAGGGTTTCGGTGACGGTGCCGACCTGGTTCGGTTTGATCAACACCGCCGTGGCGGACCCGGACCGGATTCCTGCCGTGACGCGGGCCGCCTGGGTGACGAAGAGGTCATCGCCGACAATTTGCGCCCGGCCGCCCAAGGCGGAGACAAGCTCGGGCCAGGATTCGGCGTCGTCCTCGGCCAGGGGGTCCTCCAGGCTGCGGATCGGATAGTTGTCCAGGAGCTTGCCGTAGTAGCTGACCATCTGGGACGGGGTGTAGTGGCGGCCGTTGAGGTGGTAGCTGCCGTCCTGGAAAAAGGAATTCGCGGCCGGGTCCAGGGCAATGGCGACCTCGCTGATGCCGGGACGGTGCCCGGCGGCGTCAATGCCGGAGACGATCAGGTCCAGGGCTTCCTCGGGTGAGGAGATCTCCGGGGCGTAGCCTCCCTCGTCGCCCAGCCCGGTCGCCAGGCCACGCGTGCGAAGTGTGGCGGCCAGTGCATGGTAAATATCGGCACCCCACTCCAGCGCCTGCGGGTAGGTCGCGGCTCCGACGGGGGCGATCATGAATTCCTGGAAGGCCAGGGCGTTGGCGGCGTGCTGGCCGCCATTGAGGACGTTGAAATGTGGGACCGGAAGCCGTTCGGCACGCCCGAGGGCTTGGGAGATCCATGTATGCAGGGAGTGCCCGGTCCCGGCGGCGAATCCCCGGGCTGCGGCCATGGAGACGGCCACCAGGGCGTTGGCTCCCAACCGTGACTTGTTCCCCGTCCCGTCCAGGGCGCACAGCGCCTCATCCAGCTCACGCTGCGACACCCAGGGCCGGGAAGTCAGCAGATTGCTGATCTCCCCGGTCACGGAAGCGAGGGCCCCGGTGACGCCGCGCCCGGAGAAGGGCGTGCCGCCGTCGCGCAGTTCAACGGCCTCGTGGGCGCCGGTGGAGGCCCCGGACGGGGCGGAGGCTTCAAACACGGCACCTGTATCGATCTCCAATTGCACGCGCAGGGTCGGGTAGCCGCGGGAGTCCAGGATTTGCAGGGCCCGGATGGCGGTAATGCGCAGCTCACTCATGAGGTGCTCCATTCATCTTTTAGGTGCCGCCCTCGGCGGCGACTTGTTCGGCAGCGGTCCGCGCGGCCAGCGGATTCAGATAACGCCCACCGCGAAGGAAGGGCAGGGCCCAGCCATCAAAGCGGTACAGCAGCGGCTGTCCGGTCGGGATGTTCAAGGCTTCGACCTCGGCCTCACTGAGTTCATCCAGCAGGAAGCACAGGGCGCGTAGGGAGTTGCCGTGCCCGACACACAACACTGTCTCGCCTTCCAACACCAGCGGGCGCAGCACGTGCAGCCACACTTCCCCGACCCTCTTGGACACGGCGATGAGGGACTCGCTGGCCAGCACGGCTCCGGCGGGGACCCCTGCGAGGGCGGGACTTCTGCGCAGCTTCCCCAGTGCGAGCTGATCCATGGTCGGGGGCGTCCCGTAGAGGGTGCGGCGCCAACAATGCAGCACGTCTTCCCCGAATTCGGTCCGCAGCTCGGCCTTGGACCGCCCGGTCAGGGAGCCGTAATTGCGCTCGTTGAGCTTCCACAGCCGCACAGGCTGTTGGGCCATTCCGAGGGTCCGGGCCACAATGTCCGCCGTCTCGGTGGCACGCACCAGCGTCGAGGAAAAGATTGCCGTCGGGAGAAGGCCGGCCTCGGCAAGAAGGCGTGCGGCGTCCTTGGCCTCGCAGCGGCCCCGGGCGGTGAGCGGCGGGTCCAGGAGTCCGGTGAAACGGCCCGCGGCGTTCAGGACGCTTTCGCCGTGCCGCAGAAGGACCAGTGTTCCAAAACCGGGCATGGCCCACCTACCTTCATCCCTCAAAGGTAGGAACCATCAGCCACTGTGGCGGTTCGGACCGATAACTCGGTCCCGGCGGGATCCATCACCAAGGCCGACTCTACAGGCACCACCATCAGCCACGCCATGACATGACGCCAGAGGTGTCGGCCGGCAACTCAGGAGCCGGGGTTGCTGCTGGTCAGATACAGTGGCAGGGCCCAACCGGCGAACCAGCCCAGCGCCTCCACCCACGCCGCATTTTCTGCGGCCGTGGCCGGCTTCCCGTGGTCGGTCATCGAATCAAGCAGCCGCAACAAGCGCTGCCTGAGTTCCAGGAGGCGATCGGCGATGGCATGGCCCGTCGCCCGGGAAACGGGACCGCCGGCCGCCAGATGCCGCCGACACAGCGCAAGAGGGTCCGCGCCGTCGTTTCCCAGGCATCGCGGGCACGCCCTGGAAAACCAGGTGCTGGACGTTTCACGGCACCACGCGGTGGTGAACGCCAGTTCGTTTGCCTCAAGAGCGAGGGCGTTACTGTTGGAGTTCGCGTACCCCATCCGCAGCCCTTCCGGGAGCGGACCGGCCAGTTCGCCGCAGATCCGACACGATCGGGAAGCCGCCGGCTGGTGCGCCATGCCTGGATGGAGCCACGACAACGGCTTGCGCAGTTCACCAGCCGCATACTCCAACAAGTCCTCATTCAGGACCGAAATATCAAAGGGCTGGTGGCCGCCACGCGCGCCGGCGCCCGCCTGCCACAACTCGATCTCCACCACGGCATGACCCCACGCATGGCGCGGACACAGCCCCAAAGATGCCCGCAGGTATTGGCGCGTACCGCCGTCCATGATGTCCCCGTGTACAAAGGACCACAACTGCCGAACCTCCTCCACCGTCAAACGCAACGGCCCAATCGGGAGGAGCTCTGAAAGGGGATCCAAATGGACCGGCCGGCCGGACGCAGGGGCCGCCCGCCTAGTCATGGGCCACGGAGCCCGGATGCCCATGCAGAGCCCTGGGGGACAAAAAATCGCCAGCCGGGACCGAAGGAAGGCTATGGACAGACATAAGCACACTCCTCCAATCGTCGCAGCAACCAAGCACGGAGCGTTCAGGACGCGCTGGAACACCACCGGAGGACCATGAACGCTTTTAACTCTACGCCGCGTGTCCTTCTCGACTGCCGGGAATGGATTCCTTGTATGCGGTTGGCGATTAGGGGAGCGGTTTCGCTGGCAGTCGGCGCCCTCGCGGTCCTGGCCGACGGCACGGCGATGGTGGACCGGGTTGCGCCGATCCTGCTGTTTGTGCTCTTCATAACCGTCGTGACGGAGCCGGCCACCGAGGTCAGCATTTTTCGGTGAGGGACCGGCAGTTTCAGGCATTGGGGCGGCGTTGTCCATTTCATCAACCAGAGACTCTAGAATTCCTTTATGCGATGGTCGAAGGCGACGACGCGGCGACAGTCGGTGATAGCGGCTGGCGTCTCGGGGCCAACTCAAGCCTCGTGGCCAACTACCACACCAAACTCCTCGCTGAAGGACTCATCGAACCTGCAGGACACGGCGGGGTGGATTTCGCCGTCCCCGGCCTGCGCTGGGCTTGCGTACCAAACCGTGAACTCCTGCGCCGCAGTCGTGAGCGAAAGTATGGTGTCCTGTTATTTGCTCGCCTGGTCGTAGTCCCATGGACGTTTCCTGCCGCGGCCGACCGGTTGCCTGCTCCGGGAAGCCCCTGGCCTGCACGGAAAGTGATGAGTGCGTTCTCGTGAAAATGATGAGCAAAATTTGAAGAAGATTTTGTTGAAAAAGATGGGTAAAAGATGAGTTTCAGGGGGAGTGCGGGACAACGGTGCTCTCTTGGCATGTCAAAGATTGGTGAGCGTTTCGTTGAAAAACGTGATTAGAACGTGACGTGGATCTGCCATGGATGGCCGAAGCATCTCCTTGCTGGCCGTTTGCAGGAGCATCGACATGTCTGGTGGCATGCCACCGTCTGCCGAGAGACGGTCGTATTGCTTTAGCAGACGTCATTGTTCCGGGGATTGTTTCGCTCTGGTTCGCCAGACTGCCTGTGCATTCCACGTCGTACGCCTTTTGGCGACGTTTTGCCCAAGGGAGTGGATGGAAAAGTCGGTCAATCATCGTGTTCGCAAGACGGCTAACGGAGCACTGGCGGTAGGAACTGCGATCGTTTTGAGGGGTCAAACTGCGAACTCAAAAAAGGTTTTCCGGAATGCGAATCAGCCCGTGTCTAGAAACGTGCCTGATGGAGCCCCCTCCTCGAACGAGTCACCGGACGGGGTCAATGGACGCTCCGCGAACTGCTAAATCAAAGGTGCATGTCTGGGCTTGGCACGTCCGGTTTGGGACAGGCTTGCGGAATGACAGCACGTCTTGCAGGGCGTTTACGCATGCGGGAGCGCAGGATTCTGTGCTCGGTCGGGATTCCGCCCTCGGGTGAGACCATCTGGGCGTAGGCTTCCAGGAAGTAGGGGCTTGCCTCCCGTCTGAGCTCTTCTGGTGAGTGGGTCCATGGTTAAGCCGTCTGCCAGTGAGAGAAGAATGCTATGACTAGTGAATCCGGTAGTCAGTTTTGGTGGAAGCGGACGGGCCTCGATGAAGTCGATGGGGCCCTGGTCGCAAGAACCGAGATTCAATTCCTCGCACAACTCACTTGTCCAGCCGGCGGCTGTCTGCTCCACCTCTGGCGGACCGGCCATCAGCGGTGGTGGCGGGCGCTGGAGCGTCGATGAGACCTCTCTACCGATTGACAGACAGTGTCTGAGGCCGTTGCTCCATCGAGCAAATGGGCCACGCTCCGCGGAGTTGCCACCGTCACCGTGACCCCATTGGCGTCCATTCTTGGCTCGGGCCTTCTGATCATCGTGCCCATTCTCGAGCGGGCGCTTGGCGCCTTTGCCGTCTTCGGTGCGATCGGGATCTGTGCGTTCGCGTGGCTTGTGGGCACCGTTATCCGACACAATGTCACCGTGGTTGGGCAGCAGAAGAAGGACGGCACCCTCAATGCGATGACCGGGCGACTGGGCAGGCTGGCGGATGCGGTGATCGTCATCGCGTACGTTATCTCCGTTGCCCTCTACCTGCGAATCATGGCGCAGTACATGGTGGGCTTCTTCATTCCCGGTGGTTCGGCGATCCTAGAACCGGTCATCGCCTGTGTTTCTGTCGCGTTGATCATCGCAATCGGCATCTTCCGTGGGTTCAAGGGCCTTGACCGGCTCGACCGGATCTCGTTGGTTGCGGTGCTCGGGCTCACCACGGTCCTTGGAGGTGTCCTGCTCTTTCATGACGGTGTCCTGCTCGGCACCTCGGGTCTTAAGCTTCCACCGCTGCCACCGGCCGGTCCACTGGAAGCCCTATTGATTCTGGGTGGTCTGGTGATCACCGTTCAAGGGTTTGAAACCGTACGCTACCTCGGCAACCGCTATGATGCCGTCACGCGTGTGCGGGCGTCACGGGCCGCGCAGTTGGTGTCCGCGTCGATTTATATCGGGTTCGTCGCCGTTGCGACCCCCGTCATGGGGCTCGGCACCGCTGCGGGTCCGGACACCACACTGCTGAACATCACCGACCGCATCGCACCGTGGCTGGCGCTTCCCCTGGTCCTCTCCGCCGTTCTAAGCCAATTCAGTGCGGCCATCGCCGACACCGAAGCGGCCCGAGGCAATCTGACCGGTCTGGGCAGCTGGTTTACGGGCTCCCGACCCTATCTGATCAGCGGGGTGGCGGCGATCGCCATCGCGGCCACCGTTCCCACCTTCACCCTGGTCACGATCGCCTCCCGAGCTTTCGCCGCGTACTACGCCGTTGAGGCCACCATCGCGTTCCGGACATCCTCGGGGTTCTTCCGGAAGTCTGGCTTCGCCTTGCTCGCCTTCATCCTCCTCGCGATCACGCTCTTCGCGCTACCCGCCAGTTAGGGAGGTACCCCATCTACAGAAGTGTCGTCCCATGGAAGGTGTCCTTGTGGAACGCCACCGATGCGAGACTTCGGCACCACCTGATTGGTTTCAGTGTCTCATCCACTGTTGGTCGTAGGTGTGGAGAGGATGTGGGCGGGTGGACGTGACATTTCCTGAAGCGCAGAATCAAATTGTGCACCAGTCACTACGGGAAAGGTGAGATCTATGAGCGGGAGGATCGTTGTCGCGGGAGCCACCGGCTATGTCGGACGACATGTCGTCGAGGCGCTGGACTTGCGAGGTTATCGGGTGCGTGCCCTGGTTCGCTCGAGGGATCGGGCGGAAGCCATGGGTGCGTTTGGTGCGCCGTCGTTGCGTGGCCACGTTGCCGAGTGGAGAATCGTTGACTATACGGACTCCTCGACGCTGATGGATACCTGCGAGGGTGCCGACCGCGTCGTCTCGGCTCTGGGAGTCACCCGGCAGAACGCGAGTCCGTGGGATATTGACTTCCTTGGCAATCTGCGTTTACTCGAGGACGCAGAGCGCCATGGGGCGGCTTCCTTCCTCTACGTCAACGTCTTGCACGCCGAGAGCGGCACGTCCGTGACCATGCGTTCCAAGCATGCTTTTTCGGAAACGCTGCGCCGCAGCCGTGTAGCAGCTCAGATCGTCAACCCCTCCGGCTACTTCTCTGATGTCACCGATTTCCTGCTTATGGCCAGGCGAGGGTTCGGATTCACCCTCGGTGACGGCGCCGCGAAGATCAACCCCATCCATGGCGCTGATCTCGCCGAATTCATCGTTGAACATCTTGGTGAACCGTCGATGAGCTGGGACGTCGGCGGTCCCGACATCCTCAGCTACCGTGAACTCGAAGAACTTGCCTTCAGGGTCGCAGCTCGCCGTCAGCGTATTCTGCGCATCCGGCCGGCGATCCTGCGACCACTCCAATGGGCGGCCGATCGAAGTTCTCCGCGCCTGAGCAATCTCACACGGTTCTTCCTCGAATCACTGAAAGTCGATGCCGTCGGCACCCCGACAGGAGAACGGCGGATCGAGCCATTCCTGAGGGCAGTGCACTAACGCTCTGTGCGCCTACTGGTATTCAGAGGAACCACTCCATTGGTGATGAAATCGCGCGCCTGCATCCCGGCCCAAAAGACCTGCAAAAGATCGGCCCGGTACATTATTGAATATTTTCCCAAGTCAACACCCATTCGCCAAGTGTTGCAGTCACTGCAGGAACCCAAGGTTCTTCTTACGGGACGATTCACGGGCACCTAACTTGCTACGGCACGAACCGCGGATTCCCACCAACCGCGAAGAGATACAAGCCACCAAGGTACCCGGAGCTCACATTGTCTCTATCAATTTTAGGGTCTTTCGCCCCTGTATTTCGGGGCGATACAGGTCCAGCCTTGAAATTGCTGCCAGTCATATGGCCACCAGATGTTCTAAGAGTGGGAAAAATGTGTCTAAAGGGAGTAGATGACAAGATCGTCAGCGGTAACCACGCATGAATGCCCCGATTCGCTCCCTCGGTGTACAGGACGGGTTACGAGAAGCGGCCGACAGGGCCGTGAACCTCTCATCAGCCTTCCCCACGCAACGAGTGGATACCTCGGCGTTGATAGAAGCCTCTGTCTGCACAGCAGTTCTGGGCCAAAAGCCCAACGGTGGTATTCGGCCGTCGGGTCAACAGCCATCTCAATCAACGGTGGACTTTGACGGTCTGAGGGAAGCTCAGGAACCGAACCTCGGGGCCAGGTACAATACTCCGGAGCCCGCCTGGTCGGGTTCTTCCAACAATGAACAAGCCAGCAGTTCCCTTGCATGGTGGCCGCCGCTGCCTCTCCGCCAATCTCACCGCCAGCTGAGGACCAATAGAAACGAGGCGTCGCTCATGACGACACCGACCAAACCATTTACGTTCGTGCTGTCAAAGTTCCGGCTCAGCGAAGGCCCGATACTGCCAGCAATCGCGGGGACAGTTCGATGAGCATTCTCAACGGTCTCTTCACCGCCGAACCACTCTTGGCGTTGTTCATCACACTCGCTCTAGGTTACCTAATTGGTAAAATTCGTATCGGTAGTTTTGTTCTTGGTGGGATCGCCGGAACACTTCTGGTGGGTGTGGTCATCGGCCAAATCGGAGTCTCTATAGACCCTGGCATCAAAACAATCTTCTTCGCCCTGTTCATCTACGCCGTCGGTTTCCAGGGCGGACCGCAGTTCGTCCACGCCCTGAACCGTCGTTCTCTCAACCAACTTGTGTCCGCCGTCGTGATGACTGTGGTGGGGCTGATCACCGTGCTTGTCGGTGCGTGGATGTTCGGTCTGGATCGTGGGTTGGCCGCCGGTCTTGCCAGCGGCGGGCTGACCCAGTCCGCGATCATTGGCACGGCCGGAAATGCCATATCGCACCTCGGGCTGTCGTCCGCTGTAACCAAGACGATGCAGACCAATGTTGCCGTCGGGTACGCCGTCACCTATATCTTCGGATCGCTCGGACCGATCCTTTTGGTGACTTGGTTCCTGCCCGCGATCAAACGTTGGAATGTTCGGGCGGAAGCGGTAAAGCTCGCGGCCGCGATGTCCGGCGGTCATGCCGAACTCGAGCCCGGACAATTCAACGCTGTCCGTCCCGTGGTGACGCGATTTTTCGGTATCAGTGAGGCACAGGGCTCGACTAGGAAAACCACTCTCCAACTGGACGTGGCTCTCTCCGATGCCGCCGTGGACGCGGTTGTGCGCTCCGGAGAAGCCATTTCCTTCACCAACGAAACGGTTCTCCAAGCCGGTGACGTTGTCGCGCTCTCTGGAACACCTGAAGCGATGAAAGTGGGCGGAACACTTCTCGGTGACGAAGTGCCAGCACCGACCGGATTCCGATTGGTCGAAGAATCCCGAGAGATCATTCTCACGAACAAAGCATTGACATCCCGGTCGCTAAGCGAAATTCACGAGCATGTCAATGTGGATACGCGCCATGGTGTCTACCTGACGAAGGCTTTGCGGATGGGCAAAGACTTGCCACTGCTGGACAAGGTCACTTTTGACCGAGGCGATGAGCTCCATTTCGTGGGCCGTCCCACCGACCTAGATCGAGTCCAGTCCAAACTCGGCTACAAGATCAGTGCGGCCGCCATGGCCGATTTCATCTTCTTCGGCATCGGAATGACGATCGGTCTGCTGCTCGGGCTAATCACATTCAAACTGTGGGGTGTACCAATCTCCCTCGGAAGCGGCGTCGGATGCCTCTTCGCCGGCCTGTTGTTCGGATGGCTACGAAGCGTGCACCCCCGGTACGCAGCCCTACCCATTGGCGCCTCCAATTTTCTGCGGGACTTCGGGCTTGCCGTGTTTGTGGGAATCGTTGGAATCACGGCTGGCCCGCAGGCCCTCGTGGCAATCCAGCAGCACGGAATCACACTGTTCCTCCTCGGGGTAGGCGTCACCTTGATCCCACCGATCCTGACTTTCTTCTTCTCCTACTACGTGCTTCGGATCCGCAACCCGATCGAAGCGCTGGCGTGTGTGGCCGGAGGTCGAAGCTCAAACCCGGCGTTCGCGGCGCTCTTGGAGAAGGCCGGAAACTCGACCCCAGTGGTCTCCTTCACCATTACCTACGCCGTTGCCAATGTGTTCCTCACCCTCTGGGGTCCGGTAATCATCGGGATCATCACCAAAAATTCCTCCGCGTAACCATTCCCAGAAAGGGACTTCAATGACCACGCAGGACTACTCCAGCCTCAACAATCTCAGCCCATTCGAGCTGAAAGACAAACTCATCTCAGTTGCCTCCTCTGACGCGCAGCGTTTGATGCTCAATGCGGGTCGCGGAAATCCCAACTTTCTTGCCACTCTTCCGCGTTTTGCCTTTCTCGCACTGGGTGAATTTTCCATGAGGGAATCCGAACGGTCGTACTCCTATCTCGATAGCGGCTTCGGCGGGCTGCCCGAACAGGACGGCATCGTGCAGCGTTTCGAAGCCTTCGCCGCCCACCAGGATCACAGCCCGGGGATCACGTTCCTGCGGTCGGCGCTCTCCTACGTCAAAGACCAGCTTGGCCTCGACGGTGACGAATTCCTTTTCGAGATGGTCGGCGCATTCCTGGGATGCACCTATCCGACCCCGCCGCGGATGCTCCGTCACGTGGAAGAGATCGTTAAGGCTTATCTGATGCACGAGATGTTCGGGCCGATCAAGTCCGACGGCGACTTCTCCCTCTTCGCTACCGAGGGCGGTACGGCCGCGATGGCTTACATCTTCCAAAGCCTTGCGGTCAACGGACTGATCCACCCGGGAGAGAAGATTGCTATTGCAACTCCCATCTTCTCTCCCTATTTGGAGATCCCAGTGCTGGCGGAGTACGGACTTGAGATCGTCGACATTCGTATGGAGCGAACCGCCGACTGGCAGCTGCCACAGAGCGAAATCGATAAACTTCTTGATCCCGAGGTCAAGGTTTTCTGTGTGGTGAATCCGAGCAATCCGCCGTCGTCGAAGATCTCTACTGCCGGGCTCGATCAACTCACCGAGTTGGTGACCAAACAGCGCCCGGATCTCATAATCGTGACGGATGACGTTTACGGCACATTCGCAGACGACTTCGTTTCGCTGTTCGCCGTCTTACCGCGCAACACGCTCCTTGTTTACTCATTTTCCAAATTCTTCGGGGCTACCGGCTGGCGGTTAGGCACCATAGCCCTACACACCAGCAACATCATCGACGAAATCCTGTCGGCTCAGCCGGAGGCCGAGAAAACGCGATTGCGCATGCGATACGCGTCGTTGACCGCCGAGCCTGACAAGCTCGCGTTCATCGACCGTTTGGTCAGCGACAGCCGTGCTGTCGCCCTAAACCACACCGCGGGGCTATCGACCCCACAGCAGTTCCAGATGGGCCTCTTGGCCCTCAACGGGCTGATGGACCGTCTGGGTCACTACAAGACTGCGGCCAAACAACTCATCCGCCAGCGTTACCAGACCCTCTACCGCAGCATGGGTGTAACTGCTGCGTTCGAACCCGACGATGTGAACTATTACAGCCTGATCGACCTTCAGGAGCTGGGAGGTCAGCTCTACGGCGCCGACTTTGAGGCCTGGTTCATCAAACAAGGTCTGGGCACCGAATTTCTCTTTCGCCTCGCAGACGAGACGGGGGTGGTACTTCTACCCGGCAGAGGTTTCGAGGTTGTGGATACCTCCGCCCGGGTCTCCCTAGCCAATCTCACTGACCACGAGTATCGAGCGATTGGTGCAGCGACCCGACGTATCGTAGACGAGTACCATGACACGTTCACCCACACGTCTGACTGACCCATATCGACGAGCATTTCACGCCCGACCGCGAACTGAGCGGTCCCGTACGTAACAGGGTGGGCATGCGGCTCACGGCAATAATGCCGCAGGGCGATTGCAAAGTCTTTTGTGAGAATTCAGCGTCTTAATATGTGAGACGAATCCGCCCTGTGAGACGTTTCTAGCTGCGTTTCACATCCGCCTCGCGCTGGCGGGCGGATGACCCGTCTCCGGCTTTCGCGGGGATCGTTTTGACTTGGATACAGAGAACCACAACCGACATGAATTCGATTGACCCATCCAGCTATTGGCCATGGCCGGGTATGGAGAGTAAATCGCGGTTCGCACGGCTGCTGGTCCTTCAGTAAGGGAATCTTCCTTCCACGGGACTTGTCACGGTGCCGGGATTGGATTGTTCGTGTTCTGTGCGCTTGAAGAAGCGGTGATTCTCGTCAGTTGATGATTTCTCCTATATCGGCCGCGCGGAGGGCGGCCATTCGTTCTTGCCATGCCTGTAGTGCATCGGGTGTCAGGCGTGTCCAATCGATGACTTCGCCAACCACCCCGAGAGGCACAGGGCTGCGGTATGACCGGGCGGGGGCGCCGGGGAACTTCTTGTCGGTCACGTTCGGGTCGTCCTCGAACGCTCCGGTCGGCTCGACGGCATAGACGCCCGGGGCGCCGTCACCGGCCGCGAGCCTTCGCTGGTCAGTTGGGTGAAATCAGTGTTAGCGGATGCGAGCATACTGTCGAGCGACGTGAATAGAGTCGTACCCGTCTACGCGTCTGATGCATCGATAGCAGGCGTTGTCAGTTAGTTTCCGATGTCATTTCGGCAAGTCCAACGGTTGGTAGTTCGCCGTCTGTGATGACTTCCCCGCGGCGAACCCGTCCTCCGAAAGCGTAGCCGATGAGCCCTAGGGCCAGGATGCACAGGAGTGTGCCGACTGTAAATAGTTCGAAGGTCAGTTGTGAGACGCCCCAGATGTTTTTGAAGTTGTAATCGATGCCGAGTGTGGCCTCCATAGTTCCTGGGAAGATAGCTACCCAGGAGCCGAGCAGCACCCATGCAAAGCAGATGACTCCGAGGATCCGGAACCCGAGATCGGATACGGGTACCTTGAAGGGCCGGGGCATGGTCGGGAACTTCGTGCGCAGCCTGACGGCGGCAGGGATGGCGAGCAGGTAGCTGAGGAGGTATGTGGAGATGGCAATGGTGAGTACCACTTGAAACAGTGCGGCACTGCTGCCTGTGAGCTGCATGGCTGCGAGCATGAAGACGGTTGCAACGATCCCGGAGAGTGCGTTGACTCGCACCGGTGTTCCTAGCTTTGGGTGGAAGCGGCCAAAGAAGCCGCCGAAGAATGAGCCATCGGCAGCTGCCATGGCCTGCATCCGGTCGCTGATGATCATCCAAGCACCGCCCTGTGAAACCAGCACGAAGCAAAAGACGACGGCAGAGACTCCAAGCATTGTGTGCTGAGCCGAACCGAAGATCGTGTATACGGTGGACACCGCACCGAACAGACCGTTGATGCCGGTGATCTTATCCAGCGGGACGACCAAGAGAATGGCCAGGATGGGGAGCAGGTAGCTGGCGGCGGCGATGATGGCAGATCGGGCCACGGAGATGGGCACGTCGCGGCCGGGATTCTTCATCTCTCCGGCGGCGCTGTTGCCCGATTCAAAACCGAGGAAGGAAAACAGGAGTAGTGGGGTCACGCCAAGGAAGCCTGCCATGGTTGGGGAGAATGAGCTCAGGCTCAGGCGGTTGAATCCGTGCTGGAAACCGTAGATGGACGTGACGATGAGGAAGAATGCCAGGAAGGCGATCTTGAGGATGGCGCCGAGCCCTGGCAGCCATTTGCCGCGTTTGAGGCTGATAACGGCCGATCCCACTGTGATCCAGATGAAGGCAAGCTTGAACACATAGTCCGACACGCTGCCGGCGGCAACCGGCGACACGTAGGTAGACCATGTCTCGACGGCTACGAATGACATGGCGCCACCCACCCATACCGGCTGCGTCACCCAGGTTAAGAGGGCCGCCACGGCTGCCGCGACGCGTCCGAAGGCCAGCTTTGTCCAGACGTAGATGCCGCCTTCGTCAGTGAATGTCCCGCCGACTTCGGCGAAGATAAGACCGTAGGGAATCAAGAACGTTATGGCCATCACCAAGGTCCAGGTGAAGGTCTCAACACCGAAACCGGAAACCTGGCCCAGAACCTCGATGGAGATGACGGCCGAAACGACCAGCAAGAGAATATCGAGTCGACCGAGCGACTTTTGCAGGTGTTTGCTCTGTTCCTGGGCGAGCGCGGAGGCGTGCTGGTCTTGCATCATGGGGGGCTTCCTTTCGGGCGAACCGCTTTGCGGCTAAACCAAGACTAAAGACGTGATTCATATCACGCAAATACATGAATGAGATAGTGTGCATCGGCAAATCAGATGAAAAGGGGTAAGAGTCTCCCTTGAAATTGCTCTTGATTCACCCGCAGTGTTGGGTCGAATACCGAGGGTCCGAAGCCTGTGTCGACAGTGCCGCCAAGGCGGCGGTCACTGTGGCAGGTTCGGTGGCGCGCGTCCGGTGACCCAGTTTTTATGCCATCATGGTGGCGAACATGAATGCCATGACGGCGGCGCCGAGTGCTTCGAGTGCGTGTCCTGCGTGTTTGGAGAGTTTGGGCGCGGCGGTATTGTGGTGGGTGGTTTGTGTGGTCCGGGTTCGTAGTAGCAGGGTGATGAAAATGATGGCTGCTGCTGTGAAGACTGCTGTCAGCAAGATGGCCAAGTTGGGGGAGTGGCCGATGCTTGTGGTTCTAGTTTTGGCTGGGTCTGTCATTGCGTGATAGCCGTGAGACATGGACATTCCGGCCATTGTGGCCATGGCGTCGGTGGGAGCCCTTCCGACTCCGGTGGATATTGGACCCGTCATGGCGATCATCGCTGCGGCGCCGGCCATGGTAAGGCCGTGATATATGCATTTGAGTCGGCCGGGGCCTTCCGCGCAAAGGAATTTGAACTCTGGCAGGGCGACTGCCTGAATGACAAACCACAATGCCGCGCCGGCGAGGACCGTGATTTGAGCCAGCGCGGTCGAACGGGCCAGATGCCACAACATGGCGGCCATCAGTAGGTGCATGACGGCATGAAGGCTGTTATTGATCTGTTCCGTGCGTCGGGGAGACCTGCCGGCCTGCTGGAGGTGGTGGCTGCCGCTGAGGAGCAGTACGGCCGTGAGGGTCCAGGTTATTGCCGGGATATTAAACACGTGGATCATGCTTCCGCTAAGGGGTTGGGGGTGAAGTGCGGGAGGTCCCCGATGCTGCTTTGGAGAGCAGGGCCGGGGACCTCCCGTCAAAGGATTGATCCTTTCCACGCTCAGGTTCATGTCGTCCAAGGTGTCCTGTTCGTCCGTTGTCCCGGAAGAATTGAGAAGCCCTGGGGGTCCGGAAGCGTTGGGAGTTTTTGATGCCGCTGAGGATGCGGTTGACCATCCCGACTCTTACACCGCTTGGACGTCTGAGAGTTTTTCCTCAAGGAAATCGATGGCGCTGTCCTGGGCAGCGTGGTGTGCGTTCCATTGTTGGTCACCAAGTTGGGCAAGGTAGCCGCGCTGAATCACGATTTGCTCGGCCAGGTACTTGGCGTCGTGCCAGACGCCCCAGATGAAGCTCGATCCACGGTGTGACTGCCACGGCAATCCCAGGAAGTAGATGCCGCTCTCCGGCGAGACGCCTCGCTGGTGCCGGGGCCGGCCGTTGGCGTCAACGACATCAACGTCGAGCCAGCTGTAGTCGACCGCAAAGCCCGTTGCCCAGATGATCGTCGTGACGCCGGCGGCAGCGAGATCGAGCTCACTGATCAGGCTCGTCACGTCCTGCGGTTCAGCACCGAGGTCGCGGGCCTGGGGTTCTTCCGGGAAATCCAGGCCGTTTCGCGCGATGTACGCGTCGGCTTCATCAAGTACGGACAAGTAGTTCGCATCGCCGTTGGCGATGTTTCGTGCAAGGTCCGACGCGAAATGCATGGTTCCGTTGTCAAACGAATTGGTCCGTCCGACCAGCCTGATGCCGTTTGCAGCGAGGGCTCGGAAGTCCACGGTATGGCCGCCATTGGCGCCACTGACGGCAATGGTGACGTGTTCTGCACCACTGGGGGGTGCGACCGCAGACCACTTGTCCAGGACGCCAAGCCACCAGCAGAAGTCTTGGCCGCGGTAGTGCCTCGGGGGACGGTCGTGTGGACCGACGGAGAGAAAGACCTGGCGGCCTGACCGCCGCAGTTCTTCGGCGATCTGCACGCCAGATGATCCGGCGCCCACGACCAGCACCCCGCCTTCGGAAAGCTGTTGCGGGTTTCGGTAGGAGCTGGAGTGCATCTGCAGGAGTTCTGTGTCTCCGCCGACGACTGGGGGAATCACCGGTTGCTGGAACGGCCCCGTTGCTGCGACAACATATCGGGCATTGATGGTGCCTTCGGAGGTGTCCACCTGGAAACCAGGTCTGTCGTCGTTCCTGCGTACCTTCTTCACCTCGACGCCGCAATGGATGGGAGCGTCGAACTTCTCGGCGTATGCCGCGAAGTAGTCCGCCACCCGTTCCTTGGGTGCGAACCCTTCGGGGTTGACATCGTCAAATTCCAAGCCGGGAAAGCGATCGTGCCAGGCCGGACCGTTGGCCACCAGGGAGTCCCACCGTCCGGTGCGCCACCGTTCGGCAATACGGTCCCGCTCCAGGACGAGGTGGGGGATGCCGCGGGCACTCAGGTGCTCGCTCATTGCCACTCCGGCCTGGCCCGCGCCGACGATTACGACTTCAGTCTCTTGCTTCGACATGCCGACCTCCATTGCTGTAGATACTCTGCTCCAACGTGACTATGCACCTGTGGGTGCTAGGGGTGGCTCCCCGGTGGGGAGGATATTCGTCCATCGGAATACCTTTACAAAACCGCATTTTCGATCATCTTTCAAACATTCGTTAGCGGTCAATTGCATCGATTATTCAGATGAAGATTGGCGTTGCCGACCCACTCCCATCGCCAGCACCGTGTCGACAGGAAATCAACGACGCCATGTGATTCCCCATCGAGTCCGCCCAAGCGGCTCTGCGCTATCGCGCAGGGGTCGGGACTGGGACCCCTGCCAGGGTGGAGGGCGAGAGGAGGGCATCGAGGCGGTCCGCCTCAAGGAGCCCTTGCGCGATCACGAGTTCCCTGATGCCGCGGCCGGTAGCCAAGGATTCCTTGGCCAACGCGGCGGCGTGCGTGTAGCCGATGAATGGTGCCAACCCGGTCACGACGCTGACGGATTCGGCCATGCGTCGGGCCAATACCGGCTCATTGGCCTCGATTCCGTCAATACACTTGGTGCGCAGCGTCCGGCAGGCTGAGGTCAACCACTCCATGGATTCGAGCAGGCAGTCGGCCATGACAGGTTCGAACGCGTTCAATTGCAGCTGTCCAGCCTCCACGGCCATCGTGACCGTTGCATCGGCGCCCACCACCTTGAAAGCCACTTGGTTAACGACTTCCGGAATCACCGGGTTCACCTTTCCCGGCATGATGGATGATCCGGCTTGAACGGCTGGCAGGAAAATTTCGTTGAAGCCCGCCTGGGGTCCGGAGGAGAGCAGTCGCAGGTCGTTGCAGATCTTTGAGAGCTTAACGGCCGAACGCTTGAGTACACCGGAAAGCAGCATGAACACACCAGTGTCGGATGTCGCCTCGACCAGGTTGTGGGCGGAGACCAGCCCGAGGCCCGTCAGCTCATTCAGCTCGAGTGTGACGCGCGAGCGGTATTCCGGATGGGCAGTGATGCCTGTTCCGATGGCCGTCGCCCCGAGGTTGATCTCCTTGAGGTGGGGGGTGAGTTCGTTCATGCGTGCCAAGTCTTCGCACAGCGTCTCGGCGAACGCGCCGAATTCCTGCCCCAGGGTCATGGGGACGGCATCCTGGAGCTGGGTACGCCCGACCTTGACGATCCCTGCGAACTGGCTGCCCTTGGCAGCGAAGGAATCGATCAATAGCTGGTGCTCGCGGCAGTAGTCCATCAGCGCGGACTGAAGTGAGATCTTGACCGCCGTGGGATAGATGTCATTCGTGCTTTGGCCGCGGTTGACATGGTCGATGGGATCCAGTTGCGCGTAATCGCCCTTTTTGAACCCGAGGATCTCCAGTGCGCGGTTGGCAATGACTTCGTTGACGTTCATATTGGTGCTGGTGCCGGCCCCGCCCTGGATCCGGTCGACGGGGAATTCTGCGTCGAAGACCCCGTCGCGGACTTCCAGCGCGGCCGCTTGGATGGCCAGCCCGCGCTCTGCGTCGAGGAGGCCAAGTGTGGCGTTGGCCCTGGCGGCTGCACACTTGATCGATCCAAAGGCCCAGAGCAGCGAGCGCATGCTTCCCACCGGGCGGCCGCTAATGGGGAAGTTCTCTACGGCACGCAGCGTGCTGATGCCCCAGTAGGCGGCGGCGGGCACCTCGCGCTCGCCTAGGGAGTCCCGCTCGAGGCGGACCGACGGGCCCGTCTGACCCGCCTCGTCGGTGGCGGCAAATGTTTGGTTGTCCATGTTCTGTTCACTCATTCCATGCGGGCTTCGGGGAACCCGACGTAGTCCAGTGCGGTAAGTGCCAGGGCGGCTGCCCCGTCGTGTATGGCCAGGTTGGCCGAGTCGCCGATGCAGTGGGCGGCGAATTCAGGCTGGTGGTTGGCTGCCGGGAAACAGCCGAGACCTATGTAGGGGTGGATCGACGGAACGATCTGCGAGACGTTGCCCATGTCGGTTGAGGCGCGGTTCATAGTGGCTTGCTCGGGCGGGGCGTCGAAGGTGCGCCCCAGTGCCACGGCATGCTGCGTGTAGATGCCCAGGGCTCGATCATCGGTGCGGAACTCGGAGTAGGGTTCGGATTCGGCGGTGATCTCCAGTGCGCACCCGGTGGCCAGGGCGCCCGCCTCAAAGCACTTGTTTACCCGCTCGTTCAGTGGCGCCAGTTCGGCGAGGGTTTCGGCTCTGACGTACCAGCGGCCCTGGGTGGTCTCGGGGATTGCATTGGGTGCTTCTCCTCCGCGCGTCTGGACGCCGTGGACGCGGGTTTCCTTCGGCAGCTGCTGACGCAGCAGGCCGATGGCCATCTGCGCGATGAGGAAGGCATCGTTGGCGTTGACCCCATGGTCTGGGTAGGCCGCTGCGTGGGCGGACTTGCCTCGGTACTCGACATGCTGGTGGGCGACGGCAAAAGGGTTCGCCACTGCCGAGTCGACGGGGCTGGGATGAACCATCATGGCCAGGTCCAGGCCCACAAAGGCCCCTCGCTTGAGCAATTCGATCTTGCCGCCCCCTCCTTCCTCGGCAGGGGTTCCGTAGAGCTCGATGCTCAGGTCGTATTCGGCGGCGAAACCGGCCAATGCACACGCCGCACCGACAGAGGCAGCGGAAATGATGTTGTGGCCACAGGCGTGCCCGAGTCCGGGGAGCGCGTCGTATTCGGCCATGAGGCCGATCCGCCGGCTGCCCGAGCCGAGTATGGCACGAATGGCGGTGGGGAATCCGAGGTAGCCACGTTCGACGGCGAAGCCGCGGGCTTCCAGGAACTCGGCTGTCCAGGCTGCTGCCCGGTGTTCTTCCCAGCCGAGTTCGGGATTGGCATGGAGGGTCTCGGAGTAATCTACCAGGGCGCTGTGTTCGGCCCGGACGGAGTTAAGGACGCGCTCGATCGCCGTTTCGGGGCCGGCGCGGAAGGGAGCCGATCCCGGGGGGAGGCTATCGCTCATCGCCGGGCACCCCGTAGCCCTCGGAGACGAGAGGATCTAGCCCACGGGTCACGTAGGCGTCGCGCTGCGGCATCCAGACCTCGATCACCCTGCCCAGCTCGGCAATCGGATCATCGTGCCAGTCCACGCGCACGTCGGTGTCGCGCCACCCGTGCCCGGAAACTACCGACAGGCCTGCCGAGTGCACGGGCCCTGCCTCACCGCCTGCGGCCATGGCCCCTTTCAGCCCGGCCAGGAGTCGCACCTCAAGTTCGCCGCTGGCGGTCTCAAACGCGGAACAGGCCGCCTGCAGCACCCCGGCGTCCGCTAACATGTTGCCGGCCCCTACGCATGAGGGACCGCTGCCCTGCCCAAAGACCCCCAGGGTCCTCGAACCGCTGTACACGGCCGAACCTCCGCGGGAGTCGAGCACCACGAGTTGGCGGAAATCAATGTTATCGGCCGTGGCGACCACGGCGTCCAGGGCCTGCTGTGCGTTGTCGCCGGCTTCCAGCCGGTCAAGCAGGGCGGTGCCCAGCCGCGGGTCGGTGATGTTTTGAGAGCTGACGGCCCCCACGCCGTCACGCAGGTGGACGCACCTCGCCGCTACGGCCGGGGAGGATGATGAAACAGCCATGCCGAAACGGCCGTTCCCGTCGGTGCCGACAATACAGAACGTCATGGTCACTCCTGCGAAAGGACGGCGGTGGCGTCGATTTCAACGAGCCACTCGGGACGGGCCAGCGCGGTGACAACCAAGCCGGTGGAGACGGGGAAAACGCCCTTGAGCCAGCGGCCCATGGTCCGGTACACGGCCTCGCGGTAACGCGGGTCGATAAGGTAGACGGTCACCTTGACTATGTCCTCGAGGGTGCCTCCGGCCTCCTCGAGCAGCATCTTGATGTTGGCCATGGCTTTTTCGGCCTGCGCCTCCACGTCGCCGATGCCCACGGACTCGCGGGTGTCCAGGTCCTGCCCGATCTGGCCCCGCAGGTAGACCACGCCGCCGGCGACGACGGCCTGGCAAAGATCGTTGTCCAGGTTTTGTTCGGGGTAGGTGTCCTTGGTGTTGAAGGCACGGATACGGGTGTGTTTCATGAGATCGTCCTTAGCTGTGGCAGTGTGGTCTGGAAGGAACCAGCCGGTTCAATGCGGCGTATGCTTCCAGCATCCAACGGGCAGCCAAATCTGTCGAACAGTTTTTTTCGAACTAAAACATCTGTTTTGCAGATGCAATGCCGTAGGCTCGGTGCATGGATGTCACGCTCACCCAGCTGAGGTATTTCAGTGAGGCCGCCGCACGGCTGTCGATGACCGGTGCCGCCGAGCGCTTGAACGTTGCCCAATCGGCGGTGTCCAGCGCGGTCGCGCAGCTCGAACGCCAGATCGGCTCACAGTTCTTCATCCGACAACGCTCCAAGGGCCTGGTGCTGACACCCGCCGGCGAGTTGTTCCTGCGCGACGCCCAGGCTGTTCTCGCCCACGTGGAAGAAGCTGTCGAGCACGCCAGAGGGGAGCAGACCACGATCGCCGGAAACGTGCGGCTGGCGTGTTTTAGCACTCTCGCGCCGTTTCTATTGCCGGGCCTGCTCGTCAGGTTGCGGGCCGACCACCCGAATTTGGAGCTGGAGGTGGTTGAGGCCGATGCCGCAGGCTGTTCGGCGGCCCTGCTCAGCGGACAGGTGGACGTGGCGTTGTGCTACGACCTGGGGCTTCCGGACGATATCGCCGCCACGGCCGTGCACGCTGCGCGCCCCTATTTGGCGTTGCCGCCGAACCATCGTTTTGCGCACCGGGCGGAAGTGGCGCTGACAGAGATGCGTAACGAGCCGTTTGTTTTGCTGGACCTTCCCCACACCAAGGAACTGATGCTCTCAATCCTCACCAACGCCGGAGTGGAGCCGAACGTGTGCTTCCAATCCGGCAGCTATGAGACGGTGCGCACCTTTGTGGCCAACGGCCATGGTTATTCCATCCTGCACCAGCGCCCCCAGCACGATTTCACCTACGACGGCGGGACCGTCGCGCCCGTAGCCATCAAGGGTGATGTACCTGAACTGCAGACAGTGATCGCCCGTTTGCGCACCCAACGTCCCACGGCAAGAATCCGGGCGGTGGGACAGGCCGTCCGCCAACAGGTGGCCGGCTTGTCCGCCGCCGCGTCCCGGACACCTAGCTAGCGTCCGAAACGCAGACTCGCCGGAGCATCGTTTCGATCAACCTGCGCTGGCGTGAACCGCTCATGGCGTACGGATCAAGCATCGCCGTGATGTGCAGCCCCATCATGGTGTTCAGCAGTTCGTCGGTAAACAAGTCCGGATCCGCGGGTCTGCCTGTCGGCGTGTCGGTCTGTGCCTCGGCCAGGCAGCCCATGATCTCCGCATGCCAATGCGAAAGGGCGTCCCGGCCCACCCGGCGGAGGGCTTCATCACTTTGTGCCCGCTGCCAGAAGGACACGGCAACCTTGGCTTCCACCGTGGTCAGGTCTTCGGCGGGAATAATCTCCATGCACAGTGATCGCAGGGCCGTGAGTCCGCGTTTGCCCACAGTGGATTCGGCGATGCGCTCATTGGTCCGCTGGCAGATCAGTTCGTAGGAAGCCAGCAGCAGGGCTGTCTTATTGGGGAAGTAGTGGGCCAGGATCCCAGGGGCGGCGTAGCCGCATTCACGGGCGATGTCGCGCATGCTGGCGTTTTCGATTCCCCGGTCCGCAATGACCTGCCACGTCGTTTCAATGATGGAGCTGCGGCGTTCGGCATGGTCAACCAAGCGGGGCATGTGTTTCTTCTTCCTTAATGGGACGCGCGGCGGGCAGGATCCAAGGATCCTGCCCGCCGCCACTGTATCACCGCGGTTTTGGTTCCCCGCGTCAGTTCTCGTCGTGGCAGCCGGTCGGGCTGCAATGCCCTGCCGTGGACGCGGGGAGGTTGAGCGTGGGGTTCTCGTCAAAGAAGCCGTGGGGTTTGAGCTTGAACCCGGTGGTGTCCACCGGCATGATCGGCCAGTCCTCGGGCCGGGGGAAGTGGGTGAGTCCAAACGAGTGCCACACCACGATGTCCTCGCCGTTGACGTTGCGGTCCTGGGCGGCAAAGGCAGGAAGGCCTGCTCCGCCGGGGTGCTGGTTGACGAAGTCCCCGGCCGCGTAGAGCTCGTCCTCGGCGAATTTCGTCACCCACAGGTGGTGTCGGGCGAAAGCTGCGCGGGAGGCGATGGATGAGTCATCGGCCATGGCCAACGTCGGCGAGTTTTCCGGGTACAGCGTATAGCCGACGGGCTGGTCCATCTTGTTCAGCGACTCCGGGTTGCTGATGTGCCAGATCCGGCCAACCGTGCCGTCCGCGTCACGGATGGCCTGTTGCTCGGACTCCAGCACGGTCCGCTTCTGGGTGAAGGCGTTCCCGTGTGGGTTGCCCGGGCTCTTGGGCAGGCGTACCAGGTCGAGTTCCTCCACGCGGTTGGAGTTGCCGTCGATCATCATGTCCATGCGCGCGCTGAAGAGGTGCTGGTGGTAGGGGGCGCCAAGTCCTGGCGCGATCTCCGAGGCGTATTCATAGCCCTTGTACGGCAACGCCGCAGTGAAGACAATACCGGTTGCCTTGGCCTCGAATTCGATGGTGCCATCGAGATAGAGGTACCAGTAAAAGCCGTAGTCGTAGTTGCCGACCGTGGTAAAGAAGGAGACAACGAGGCGGCGGTTGCGACGTACCTCGTTGGAGTTGGCCCATTCGTCGGTGTGCTTCCAAGCGATCCCTGCATCCTCTTCGTGGATGCAGATGCCGTTGGGGATCGTGCGGGGATGGCCGAAGTCATCGGCGACTACAGGGGAGAGGTAGGTGATTTCGCCCAGGCAATCGCAACCGAGCTTAAGTGAGTTTGCGTCACGGCCGACAAGGTACTCCCCGGAGTCGAAGTAATTCTGCCAGCTGCGGTAGGGGGCGGGATCGCCGTAGGGGACCACCATCTCGGAGATGGCCGCGCGGTGCATGATTGGACGACGGTTTCCGTTGAGCGTGTGGTGCAGCTGGTGCAGGACCAGGCCCTCGCGGGCGTCGAAGCCCACGCGCAGGTCCCAGCCGAGCCAGGAGAGGTGGTTGCCCTCGATGGTGAAGCTGGCGCCCTCGGGCTGGATGACCTCTATGGGCTTCAGATCGGTGCGTAGTTCCCCGTGGATGGCCGGGTCGGTATAGTTCCCGTTGACCTCCGGGACTGGGACCGGTCCGTCGTCGAGCAGGTGGCTGACCCGACGGTTCTCCACGTCAACGAACGCCACGAGTCCGTCAATCGGGTGGGCCCAGGCATGGTCCCCGGGGTGATCCTGGCGGAAGCCCAGCCCGCGCAGCAGGCGCTTGCCGGTCTCGTTTTCGTATTCAAAGACCCCGGCGGAGAGCGGGGCTACCCGGACCTGGGCGGTGGTGAGGCCGCGGGAGGCCAACGAGGCGATCCAGCCCTCGTCCGCGGCGAGGATTTCCTCGATGAGGTCAAACTCCTCCAGCAACACCGGAAGCTGACCGTCGACTGAGGGGTCCAGTTCGATCTGTCTGAGCACGGACTTGCTCGTCAGGGAAAGGGCGACGTCCAGGGAGCGGGAGAGTGCCGCGTCCCACAGCATGACCCGCACGCGGCGGTCGGTGCCCGGTCCCGGTGTCGGGTACAACTCGTCCTTGGACGGTTCCAGTAGGCCCACATAGGCGAACCGGGTGGTGTCCGGAACGAGACCTTCCTGCTCCAGCACGGAGCGCACGGCATCGAAGTCCTCGGTGGTCAACTGGTCCAGCGGATGTGTGGTCTGCGTGGCCCGGCGGTCGGTCTGGAGTGTCATGGGGCTTCCTCAAATTGCGGTTTTGATGATACAACTGTTCAATCAACAAGTTTGATGTTACCCAAGTCACCGCAACTCGTAAAGGGTGCCTGGGAAACGTCGCTGAAATGGGCGCGGGAAGGCGTGGCGAGGAATGGAATGCAACCAAGTTCCAGCGACGGGCGCAATTCCCCTCCTGCTTTGGCTGCTGGGCTGCACTGCCGTCACCGCAGCCATGGTGCACGTGCTGATGGCGCTGGGGGCCAAGCCGCCATGGTGGCCGCCTTGGGGGCATGGCGTTGTCGTGCCTGACATGCCTGCCGCATCTTGGTGCCACCACAGGCGGCGTGGAAAAGTCGACCCGTCACTTGATGGCCATGTCGGCGACGTTGGCCCTGGTCCACATGGGTTGGATCGTCTTGCCGGGAAAATCGCGCCATGGTTCCGGCACCGCTGTCGCCACGGCTGCCGGCGCCGGCAGCCGTGGCAGCCATGCTTGTGCTGATCGCCGTGGAGCTGGTGGCCCTGTCCCTGGCATCTGCTGTAATGCGCATCAACCTTTCCATTTCCCTGGGCATAGCCCAGGTCCCGGTCCACTAACCACTTCCAAGCAATGGAGCAGAAAATGACCAACCAAACCCTTTCCGCCTGGGATGCCCGGGCCGATGCCCTGCAGATCGATGGCCGCGCTTTCGTTAACGGGCAGCGGCGGGGCGCCGCATCCGGTTCACTGCGAATTACGTCGAGCCCCATCGACGGACGCGAGCTGGCGCAGCTCAGTGCCTGTGGCACGGCGGACGTCGAGGCGGCGGTCGCTGCGGCCCGAAGCGCCTTTCCGTCCTGGTCCCGCTCGGGAGCCGAAGCCCGGAAGACGGTGCTGCTGGCCTGGGCGGGCCTACTGGAAGCACACGCAGAGGAGCTGGCACTTCTCGAGTGCCTGGACAGCGGTAAGCCAATCCTGGAAACCTCGACGGTGGATGTCCCCGGTGCGATAGCCACGCTGCGCTGGTACGCCGAAGCGATCGACAAACTGTCGGGGGAACTGCCGGCCGTGCCAAGGGGCGCCACGGCCATGGTGACCCGTGAGGCCCTGGGTGTGGTGGCCGCCATCGTTCCGTGGAACTTTCCCTTGGAAATAGCCATGTGGAAGCTGGCTCCCGCCTTGGCGGCGGGAAACTCGGTGGTGCTCAAGCCCGCCGAGCAAACCTCGTTGAGCATACTGCGCGCTGCCGAACTCGCGGCCCAGGCCGGGATGCCCGCCGGCGTGCTGAACATCGTCACCGGTTCAGGGCGGGAGGTCGGGGCGGGGTTGGCACTTCACATGGATGTCGATGCCCTTGCGTTCACGGGTTCTACTGCTGTTTCGCGAACCCTGCTGGAGGCATCCGGGCGCAGCAATCTCAAACGCCTGAGCCTCGAAGCCGGGGGAAAGAGCTCTAACCTGGTCTTTGCCGATACCGCGGACCTGGCCCTTGCGGCCGAAAAGGCGGCGTTTGGCGCCTTCTACAACCAAGGGCAGGTCTGCTCGGCCAACTCGCGCATCCTGGTCCAGCGCTCCGTCCACGACGAGTTCCTGTCGTTGCTGGCTGAAGCAGCGCAAGCCTACGCCCCGGCAGATCCGCTGGCCGGGCTGGCAGGCAACGGCTCCCTGATCTCCACGGCACACGCAGATTCGGTCGAGGCGTGGATCCATCGTGGCCGCCGTGAGGGGGCGGTGCTCTTCGGCGGGCAGAGGCTGGACATTCGGGGGTCGGATGCCTACCTTGAGCCCACCTTGCTCGGTGGCCTGGATTCCGGTCACGACGTGCACCGGGAGGAAATTTTCGGACCCGTCGCCGTCCTACAGCCCTTTGATACCGAGGAGGAGGCGGTCAGCATGGCCAATGACACCGCCTACGGGCTGGCCGCCTCCGTGTGGACCTCGGATCTGTCGCGGGCCCACCGGGTTGCCTCGGAATTGGTCGCAGGCACGGTGTCCGTGAACACCGTCGACGCGGTGGGCAACACCACGCCGTTTGGTGGCTTCAAACAATCGGGATTCGGCCGAGACCTGTCACTGCAGGCGTTTGATAACTACACTGCCACCAAGACAACCTGGATCCAGTTCGGCTAAAGTGCGGCGCATGAGGCCCCTGCCCTCTGACAGGGCGTCTGCAAAATCCTTTTAGCAGTGGTCGCGTCTCAACATGTGGGACCAAGGGGTAGTCACATATGAAGACGCCACGTCTCCGCAAACGAATTTGCAGACGCACTGACGGAACAGGTCCGGACGTACGGTGTATTTCTTAAGTCGCGAAGTCGGTCAGTTCCGTGAGTACGGCGATCGGAGGGCCGATTTATGGCAGCTACACCACCGAGTCGCCCGGGCCCGTAGAAACGGCGGAATCTGGCCACTTTTTGGGTCCGGTCGTCGACAAAGATGAGTTGGCTGTCTTCAAATAGATGAGTGCAGGTTCAAGAAAATTTTACCGAATGAGATGACTAAAATGTGACTTACGGCAATTTCAGCACTTACTGGACCGGATCTGGAGACATAACCGCTGGTCAGGACTGCATTGTGCCCCGGGCCGGACTCGAACCGACGGCCAAGAGAAACTGAGGACTCTCATGCCACAGCCTCCGTTCCCCATCAAATACTGCTAGTTTCCGGGGGAGCGCGGGACAACAGTGCCCCGTTGACATACCAAGGACTGCCATGGGTTTTCGTTCAAAAACGTGAGCAAAAACGTGACGAGGCTCTGCAGCGTAGCGCCGGGCCCTCTGCCTTATGGCCGTTTGCAGGTTCATCGACATCGTGGACGGCATGCCACCGGTTGTGAAAGGACTGCCGCCGTGTGTCAACGCACTTCGTTGTTAGGGGCGTGATTTTGGTCCGGCCGGCAAACGGCCAGCTGCGGTTGGGAAACTTGCAAATGGGTGACCTTTTGTTCGGTGATTGGAGCATTACCTACCTTAATTTGATGGCTATTTGCCGCTAACTCTCCATCCCCGCGGGCCTGAATATGGATGGTTTTCCTGAGCCAAACTGCGAACCTTGGAATGAGTGCGGGGCCGAGAAAGTGCGAGCGTTTGGTTTGCTACGGGTTCAACAAGTCGAGGACCGCGACGGCTTGTTACAACCCTTGAGTTATATACCTTAGGTGTTGTATTGTGGTGGTGATGTGGAACGTCGATGTGGGTTTGGTTGAAGCGTGGCTGTCCGTTCTGAATGACGACTCTTATGCGTGGGCAAATGGTTGTCGCCCTGGAGTTGTTGGCTGAGCGTGGGCCGCAGCTTGGCCGTTCCCTGGTGGATACGGTTGTCCGGTTAAGACACAAGAACATGAAGGAACTGCGGCCAGGGTCCAGTGGCCCGTCGGAGATGCGGGTGTTGTTTGCCTTTGATCCGCAGCGCCAGGCGATTTTTCTGGTGGCCGGGGACAAGCCCGGGAACTGGTCAAAGTGGTACACGAAAAACATTCCGAACGCCGATGACCAATTCGACGGCCACTTGAAGACTTTGAAGGGAGAACCGTGATGGCAATGTCCATGGAGGAGATGCTGGCGAAGCGTCCCGTTGACCGGGCGGTCGTGGAGGGGCATAAGAAGCGGATGCTCGATGAGGTCCGGGCCTACCGCCTGCGTGAACTCCGCGAGGCATCCGAGCTGACCCAGGTCCAGCTCGCCGGTCGCCTGCAGGTCACCCAGAACCGGGTCTCACGGATCGAGCACAGTGACATCGACCGCACCCAGGTCGACACGCTGCGCAAATATGTCGAGGCCATTGGTGGCACGTTGCACATCGAAGTCGAGCTCGGGGACGAACGCATCCAAATCGCCTAAATTTGCGATTGTCAGGTGCGGGTGAGCCCCAGAGTTACCGGTGCAACCGGAGCCCCAGCATTTTCGCCTGGGAGCGTACTCGCTGACAGGGATCAACCTACCGTGGCCAACGACTGAAGCCGTGGCCAGATCCGCCCCGTATAGGGTCCGGGAGGGGAGGACGGCACGAGCCAAACACTCCACATCAACTAGATCAGGTGCCACGGGGGCAGTGTACCCGATTTTTGCCAGGACTGTTGGCCCGCGACGACTGGGGATATCCCTTGGCCAGGCAGGCCCGCAACGGCGACCGCACCAAGGTGGCGATCGGCCCGCGGGACGCCGAGTCGGCCCGCGATGCGGTCAAACTGTGCAGTTCCGCTGGCGCTCAGCCTGACGGTGCAGTTGTCGACCACCAGTCGCTAAATGATCCCGCTTGCCCCGAGTGCGCTGCCGATTCCATAGGTAGCCGCCAAGGCCAGGGCGCCGCCAATGACAAGGCGTGTTGCCGATGTGGTCTTGGAGCTGCCCCCGATCGCGGCGCTCAGGGTCCCGGTCAACGCAAGGGCGATCAGGACGGCCACGAACGTCACCGGAATCCGCCACTCGGCAGGCGGCAACATGATGGCAAGCAGGGGCAGGAGCGCCCCGACGGCAAACGACGCCGCCGACGCGTACGCGGCCTGCCAGGGATTGGCCTCCTCGTCCTGGTCGATGTTGAGTTCGGCCGAGAGGTGGGCGGACAGGGCATCGTGCCCGGTGAGCTCCAGGGCCACCTGCTCGGCCGTGGCGGGACTCAGGCCCTTGGCCAGGTAGAGGCCGGTGAGTTCGGCCAATTCGGCATCCGGGTCATCGGCCAGCTCACGGCGTTCCTTCTCGATCAAGGCACGCTGGCTGTCGCGTTGGCTGCTCACCGACACGTATTCGCCCAAGGCCATGGAAACGGCGCCGCCCACCACGGCCGCGATTCCGGCAACCAGGATGGGCGCGGGGGCGTTGGTCACGCCGGCAACTCCGACGACGGTTGCCGCGACGGAGACGATGCCGTCGTTCGCCCCCAAAACCGCGGCCCGCAGCCAGTTCAGCCGTCCTGCGATGTTGGCTGTGTGTGGTTCATTGCCGTGGGCTCCCGGGACGCTGGTCATGGGCCCAAGCTATCAGTATTGGCGCGCCCCGGGCCCCGAGCTCACCGTTGGCCATAGTAGTCCTTCCAGATGAGGCGGTGGACGGGGATCTTGCGGGGAATCGAACGCAGCCCTGGAATGAACGGCAGCACGGTCAGCGCCAGCGAGAGGAGCAGCATGACGGAGACCACGAGGATGTCGGCGTTGGGTGAGGACTTGAACGGCTGGATCTGGTAGAAGAACGAGAAGAGCCACAGCCAGGACTGCCCCGGGGTGTTCCCTGTTTCATTCATTACCCCCCATTGGTCTCCCGTCAGGTGCGCTGTGGTGGCCAGGTTGGGAAAATAGCCGCCGTCGCCGAGGAATAAGATGGTGGGTGTGTAGTCCAAATTGTACGGCTGCCCCCCATTTTGAAGGACTCCGTCAAGATTTCCGTTGCCGGCCATGGCCAGCAACGCCAATGTCAAGGCGGGGACGGGTCCGTAGTTGCCGCCGGCGACGTGTGCCGGGTCGCCGTTGGGTGCGGCGGCCAGTGCGGTGGTGTAATCGGCGGCCCATTTTGCCTGTTGATCGGCGGTGGCGGCTGCCCAGACAGCCAGGGCCGGCGGCGGGCTGGGCAGGGTCTTGAGTGGATTGATGACGAAGTCGTTGGCCGTATCAATCGGAAGGCGCACCCCGGAGAGGGCCTGCAGGTCGATGAACCCAAGCTTTTGTGTGGCATCGGGCGTCGCGTTGTAGGGTGGGCCGTAGCCTGCTGTGTCGCTGGTCCCGCCCAATTCTGCAGTGGCCGTGGCGACGAAGTCCGAGGGCGCCGCCGTTGCCCATGATTTCAGTGTCACTCCCGGGTCGTCCGGGGAACTGAAAATTGCCGAGAGGCCGATCACCAGCAGGCCAACGACGACGAGGCCGATGGTGAGCTCCTTGAAGAGATCGTAGTCGCGGACACGTCCCCGCCAGGGCCTGCCCGCGATATTGTCGCCTTTCCGCCACGACATCGGGGATGGGATCCTGGTCATGGCTGTTTCACCTCCGTGTCAGTACCACCGGTGGTGGCGTCGCGCAGCTGGGCGTCGGTTTCGGCCGCATCCAAGGGAGGAACCACGCCGTGGGCTCGCACCAACACGACGTGCAGTGCGACGACGGCGCCGACGGCCAGGGGGAGGAGCATGATGTGCCACATGAAGATTTGGCCCAGGTTGGCCACGTTGAACCAGGCCCCGACGCCGACGGCGTTCAGGGCGTCCTTGGCTTGGAAGGCAATCCATTGCGAGTCAAAGTTGGTTTGCAATAGATAGCCTGTAAATGCCGTGATCACGGAAACGAGGAACGCCACCATGCCGGTGATCCAGGTCAGCACCCGTCCGCCGCGCCATGCCGCCATCCAGAACTTGATCCACAGGTGGACCACCAGGAACATGAAGAACAGTTCAACACTCCACAAATGAACACTGTTGGTGAAGTGGCCCAACGAGGAGACGTGGTACCACTGGGGCCCGTTGAGGCTGAGGACCACACCGGAGGCGATGATGAAGATCAGCCCGGCAACGGCGCCCATGCCGAAGACGTAGGCCCAGGAGGCGACGTAGCTCGGTTGGTCCTCCGGCAACAGTTTGTCCGGGGGAAGATGCTTCAGGAACCAGCGGCGGGATTTCCCGGTCCATGTGTAGGCCCCGGTCCCTTCCACTTCCGGATCTGGCGAGGGGTTCTGGTGGGTGCTCATTTCCTTTCCCGTCCTCCGGGAAATGGCAGCACCAGCGCTAAGCCGAACAGGACGAGCATCACCACAATGACGATCAAGTTACCCAACTGAATGGTCACATCGCCCCAACCAAGATAGATTCCAGGGTTGATCGAGGATGAAGCAGCGCTGAGCAAGCCACCCATGTGATTCTCCATTCTGGCGATTGCGGAAAAGTTGCTTTAGTTCTACTTATATGATATGTCTTTCGCGTGCGGGTGTCGTTAGAGTCTTTGTGCCCTGTTCGGGAGGGCGCCCCGCATCTAGCCAGGGGGAGAGGCGATGCCCCATGACGGGGGCGCAGTCGCATTGGTCGAAACTCTCGAGGGGCCACCGGTAGGCCTAGGAGCCACCAACCAGTCGGGTCACCCTAGGCCAGGTCGCGGGTTTTGGCCCCGGAGTTTTGCAGAGTCATAGGCCACCGGATCCCGCAAAGGAGACCTGCCAGCCAGGGGTGTGTCACGAATGGTTATGGAGCGGAAATGGTGGGGAAAAGATGGTCAGTAGATGGGCTCTGCCAGGAGTCCATCGCAGGTTCCCCTACGGAATATTTATTGAGTCTGGTTGAACGGGAGGAAGCCAAACCGGACTGGACTCGCCGCAGTATCAGGGGAGCTACTCGCTCGGCTGGCGGTGCTCAATGTCGGGAGTTGGGCAATCGGAGGGCCAATTCTTGTCGATCGCTGTCTCAATGTGTCCAGACTTGGGAAAACCTCGGATTTTCAGGGATTTCACGTCCGCCAGTTGAAAAACGTGACGACAACGGGAGGCTAAACTGAAGTTACGTAGGCTCTTTCCCCGGTTTCTCGCTGGATCCCGGGGAAAGGGCCACTTTTATACCAATAATTGTAG
>NZ_QJVD01000030.1 GCF_003219815.1 Arthrobacter livingstonensis | reverse complement strand
TCACCAACTATGTCGCCAGGTCACTGCTGGAATCCGGCGGGTTCAGACCAAAATTACACTCTGGATTCTGAAGAGCCACTAAAGAGCCGCCGGGCTCTCCCACTGTACGGATACGGTGGGCCGGCGGTGAATCAGATCGCCATATCCGTACTTTCGGCGGCTAAACAGCGTCGGTGAGGATCGTCGCGCTTTGGCCGAACTGGCGGACCTTGGCGTCGTCCCACAGCTGGGCCGGCATGGAGCCTCCGAGCAGCGCCCGCGGCAGGCCGGCGCCGTCGCCCAGGGCCGCATCGCTTCCGGCGATGATGATGTTGCCGGAACGCCGGCCCTTGAGCATGGGCGGGTCCGCGATGATCACGGTATGTTCAAAGACGGCCGCAATGGTGGCCGCTTCGCGGCGAGCCGTGGCCAAGGCGGGCGAATCCCCACAGTTGACCACATACACGCCACCGGGTACAAGAACTTTACGGGCGGCGGCCGTGAACTCGGCCGTGGTCAGCGCGTGCGGAGTTTTGGCACCGGCAAACACGTCCCGGATGACGAGCTCACGGCTGGCCGCCGACAGTGATTCGGTGACTTCCCGGGCCTCGCCCACGCGGATCTTCAGCAGGGGCGCCCGGGGCAGGTCAAACCAGCCGCGCACATGGTTGGCCAACTTGCCGTCGATCTCCACCACGACATTGCGGGAATTGGGGTAGGCGGCCACCAGGTAGCGCGGCATGGAACAGGCCGCGCCGCCCAGGCTCAGAGTGCGCAGCTTCGCATCAGGAGCCCAGCGGTCCTGGACCAGGGCCATGATCCAGCGCATGTACTCAAATTCGAGGCGGAGCGGATCGGCCAGGTCCACGTGCGAACTTTGCACTCCGTTGAGCATGAGCAGCCAGCCGTTGGGGTTGTCGCCATCGGGGATCAATTCCGCCGTGCCGGTGTCCGTGGGGTACAGCCCGGCCACGGGACCTGACACGTCGGCATCGGGTTCAACCACGACGTTTTTGGGCGGGCGCTGCCGGCCCATCAGCCCGCCGCCGCAGGGCGGATCATGCGAACTTCGGGGAGACTGTGCCATTCCGGCGGCAACAGCTTGCGGGTGCCGTCCAGGACAAAGCCGTTCTTCGCGTAAAACGCCTGAGCGCGCGGGTTGTCCTCGAGCACCCACAGGAACGCCGCCTGTTTGCCAATCACGGCGTCCAGCAGCAGCTGCCCGGCACCGCTGCCATAGGCGCGTTCGAGGGTATAGATCCAATTCAATTCCAATTCGGCGGGCGCATCGGAATCCCGCGCCGGCCCTGCCCCGGCAACACCCAGCAGCCCCCCGCCGTCGTACGCCAGTGTTGGAACATGGCCCGCAGCAATCCCCTTGCGGAGGTTATCCACGCGGCCCGGCAGCGTTTCCCGCCGCATGGCAAAGAACTCCGGCGGGAGGTGGCGGCCGTACGCTTCCTCGTGGCAGCGCAGGTGCAGGCGCATCACGGCCTCGGCATCTTCGGGGGCGGCGGGGCGCAGCGAAATGGTCACAGTCCCAGCGTAACGGAGGTGGATAGCGGCAACCCACGGCACAACGGCACGAAGATGCCAGTCCAGCGTAGTGCAGCCCCTACTTCACCACGGCGATCGCGAAGCCGTCCCAGCCCTTGGAACCGGCGGTCTGGATGGCCGTGGCGTCCAGCGACGGGCTGGCCCCCATGAAGTCGAGTGCGGCACGGATGGCAGCTGCGTCCGGATCGCCGCCCGGGTCCAGGATGGTGCCCTCCCAGATGACGTTGTCCATGACGATCACGCTGCCGGGGCGGGTCAGCTTCAACGCCCACTGCAGGTAGTTCGTGTCGTTGCCCTTGTCCGCGTCGATGAACACAAAGTCGTATGGCTCACTGTGCTCCAGGGTGGGCAGTGTATCCAGTGCCGGACCCACGCGGATGTCCACCTTCGCCCCGAAACCGGCGGCGTCGATGTTTTTGCGGGCGAGGGCGGCGTGTTCCGGGAGGAATTCGCAGGTGGTGACGTGTCCGCCGTCGGGCACGCCGCGGGCCAGCCAAATGGTGCTGAACCCGGCCAGCGTGCCGATCTCCAGCACGCGCCGGGCGCCCTGGATGCGGACCAGCAGCATGAGCAGCTTGCCGGCCGTCGGGGCCACCTCAATGCGCGGCATGCCCGCAGCGTCGATGCTGGAAATCACCGCGTCCATGCCGTCGCCGCCGCGGACGAGCGTCGCGGACAAATATTCCTCGACCTCGGCCCAACCGGGACTGCGCTGATGCTCAACCATGGTCCCAGCGTAAGCCAGGTGGGGGCATTCGGACAGGGGATGCCAAGTCCGACGCCGGCTACTCCGCCAGCGTGTCCAGCGCGCCTTCGAGCCGGGCGACCTTGCCGGTGAGCTCGCCGGTGTGGCCCGGGCGGATGTCCGCCTTCAGCACCAGGGACACGCGGCTGCCGTAGCGCCCCACGGCCTCGGTGGCGCGCTTCACCACGTCCATGACCTCGTCCCACTCGCCCTCAATCTCGGTGAACATGGAGCTGGTGCGGTTGGGAAGCCCGGAATCGCGAACCACCTTGACCGCCGCAGCCACGGCCGTGTGGACTGATGCGTCGTCGCCCGTGCCGGCAGGTTCAGCCGTGGGGCTGCCGCTGGGTGCCACTGAAAATGCCACAATCATGAAAACTCTCCTTTGAACGTTTGGTTCCCTCCATTATTGCCCCGGCCCGGCGGCTTGCCACTGCATTGTGCGCACGGCGCGGGGCCGGCATAACGCATAAGTGGCGCCGGCCTTCGGCAGCCACGCTTGTCAGGGCCAACCAAGTAGGCGCAGACCTGCTGCGGCGGCGGCGCCCACAATCACCACCACCAGAAATGGTGCCTTCAGCCAAAGGGCCACAGCTGCCGCCACCAGTGCACCCACGCGTGCATCCAGCACGACGGCCGTGCCGCTGGCTGCCGCGTTCACCACCGTCAGCGAGGCCAGCAGCCCGATCGTCAGCGTTCCCGCCACACGGGACATCCGGGGATTCGCCAGCACCTTGGCCGGGACAAGGTACCCCAACAGCTTCGTGGCGTAGGCCAGGACAACGGACACCGCCAGCCAGAACCACAGGCTCACGCGGCCCCACCTTCACTGAAGCCGAGGGGCCCGTGGCCGGGAGTTCCGCCGGATCCCGCCGTGCCAAAAATTCCGTCTCTTCCGCCGGTACCGGTCCGTCCCGGCACGGGGCGTGCCGCAGGCTGCCCGTGGGAATGGTCACCGCGCCCGTATGGCTCAATGTCCGGCTCCATGCCGTCGTCATCGTGGCCGGGGGAATGGTCGGGGGTGTGGCCGCGCCGGAACCAGCCGATCAACCCGGCCGCCAGGGCGGCGACCAGGATGGGGACGCCCGGCGGGACGAGTGGCACGGCGAGGAGCGTCACCACGGCGCACACGACGGCGATGGCGGCGGGCTGGAAAGCCCGGATCCGCGGCCACAGCAGGCCCAGGAACGCTGCGACGGCGGCGCCGTCCAGGCCCCACTGCTTGGGGTCCCCGAGGGCATCGCCGAGAAAGGCACCGGCAGCCGTAAAGATATTCCACAACACGTATATGCCGATTCCGGCAACCCAAAAGCCACGTTGCTGCTCGGCCGGATCCCTCTGACCGGTGGCCGTGGCCGTGGATTCATCAATCGTGATCTGGGCGGAGACAAAGCGGCGCCATCCCGTGGGCTTCATGAGCGCATTCAGCTGCATGCCGTACACGCCATTGCGGATTCCCAGCAGCGCGGACGCGCTCATGGCCGCCACGCCCGTGCCTCCGCCGGCGATGACACCGATGAACGCGAACTGCGAGCCGCCGCTGAACAGCAGCAGGCTCAGCGCCATGGTCTGCCAAAAGCTCAGCCCGGACGCCACGGAAAGCGCGCCGAAGGACACCCCATAGAGGCCCGTGGCGATCGCAATCGACGCGCCGATCCTGGCCGCCGGGGACTCCCTGAGCCTCATGCCCGGCGGATGCTCCAGGCCCACAGGACCAAAGGAATTTGCAGTGGCAGCCGAACGGCATGGATGCGGCGGGCCTCCGGTGTCCCTGCGGGGCCAAAGGCGTGCCGGAGTGCCGAGACATGCCCGGCCGTGAAGCCGGTGAACATCAATGCCGTGGCGGTGGCCGTGGCCTTGCGCGTCTTCGGCGCCAGCAACCCTGCCACGGCGAGCGCTTCGGGAACTGCGGACGCCAGCACCCATTGGTTCCTGGTCATGACGCCCAGGTTCCCGTCCTTCTCCGTGCACAGCACAGGCGGCACCACCGGGTAGTAAAACTTCGGATTGCGCACATGGTTTACGGCGCTGGCGCCGAGCAGGGCGGCCAGGGCAACGGCACTGACGGTTCTTAAGTTCATGAACCCATGGTTCCATGTTGTTGGACGGAATCCTCCCCCGCGTCCAATATCCTGTCCGTTCCGGCGCTGTCTGGCTTATCCGGGCTGTCCTCGTCCGGGCTGTCAACACCGGCATGGCCCCTTCCGCCGCCGTCGGCCGCCATGCTCAACTGTTCGGTTCCGTGCAGGGCATCCGCTGCCCGCACCAGCGCCAGATGGGAGAACGCCTGCGGGAAATTGCCCGCCATCCGCCCGTCCTTCATGGAGTATTCCTCGCTGAGCAGGCCGAGCTCATTGGCAAGCCCCGTCAGCTTGTCCATCAGGGCCACGGCGTCGTCGTGCCGGCCGGTGTGCGCATACTGCTCCACCAGCCAAAACGAGCAAGCCAGGAACGGATGCTCGCCTGGCGCCAGGCCGTCGAGCCCGGCAGCTGTTTCGTAGCGCAGGATCAGCCCGTATTCATCCACCAGTTCCTTCTCCAGGGCCGCCACGGTGCCGAGCATCTCCGGCGAATCGTAGGCCACGAACCCCACCTGGGGGATGACCAGAAGCGAGGCATCGGTGGCGGTTCCGCCGTAGATTTGCGTGAAGGTGCCCAGATCACGGTTAAACCCGTTTTCCATGATTTCGGTACGCAGCTGATCACGCAGCGCCTCCCATCGTTCTGCATGGCCCTTCAGCCCGTGGTCACGGACGGCGCGGACGCCGCAGTCAAACGCCGCCCACATCATGACGCGTGAATGGGTGAAGTTCTGCAGCTCCCCGCGCATCTCCCAAATGCCGTGGTCCTTGTCGGCCAGGTGCCGTTCGACAAACGCCAGCATGGCCTGCTGCAGCGGCCAGGAGAAGTGGTCCTCCTTGCCGCCTGCCTGGCGCAGCTTTTCCAGCGCCACCAGCACCTCACCCACGACGTCGGCCTGGTACTGGCCCACGGCCCCGTTGCCAATGCGCACGGGCACCGCACCCTCGTAGCCGGGCAGGTGGTCCAGCACGCCCTCGGACAACTCGCGCTCCCCGCCCAGACCATACATGATCTGCAGGTCCTCGGGGTCGCCGGCGACAGCCCGCAGCAGCCAGTCACGCCATTTCAGGGCCTCATTTTCGTAGCCGTGGGTGAGCATGGCCTCCAACGTCAACGCCGCATCCCGCAGCCAGCAATAGCGGTAGTCCCAGTTTCGGGTGTTTCCAAAATCCTCCGGCAGAGACGTGGTCGGAGCGGCCACAATCCCTCCCGTGTCCTCATGTGTCAGTGCCCGCAGCACCAGGAGCGAGCGCTCCACCATGGGCGCATACCGGCCGTCGTGGCTGCACTTGGCAGCCCATCCGTTCCAGTAGTCCAGCGTTTCGGCCAAGGCTGCGTCCAGGTCAATGTCCTGCGGGATGGGGCGGTGCGACGGGTACCAGGTGAGCTCCTGCTGCACCACCTCTCCTGCCGCCACCGTAAAGTTGCCCGCGTGCTTGTGGTCGACGGCGTGGGGCAGCCGATTGCCGCGCAGCGCCAGGGCGTCAGGGCCGGCCACGGCAACGATGACGTAGGTGCCGTCGTCGGCCCTCACCCGCCGCACCCAGGGGAGCACCTTGCCATACCCTGGACGCATGGTGATTTCCTGCTTGAATTCCATGGACCCGGAGATGCCCTCGATCCGCCGGACCACCGAGGCCCTCCTGTCACCGATGGGCATGAACTCCGTCACGAGGGCCACCCCGGCGGCGCTTTCCCAGCGGGTCGCCAGCACAAAGGTCTGCTCCACGTAGTTCCGGGCCGCCACCCGTGCGTCGGTGGGGGCAATGAGCCACCGCCCGTGGTGCTCGTTGCCTAAAAGCGCCGTAAATACCGACGGGGAGTCAAAGCGCGGAAAGCAAAGCCAGTCGATGCTGCCATCGCGGCCCACCAGGGCACCGGTGTGGAGGTCGGAAAGCAACGCATAATCTTCAATCCTTGAGGCCATGTGTCCATGCAACCACATGGCCCCAGCGAATGCAGGTCCGCGGTGATTCCAGGCCGCGCACCCCGGCCTCCCGACCGGCCACCGTTCCGTGCCGCGCGATGGTCAGGAGGCGCCCGGGAGCTCCGCCATCAGGGCCCGCAGCTGTGCCGGCCAGTTGGTGGTGAGCTCGGCGACGCCGGCATCTCGGCAAAGCTGCAGCTCCTGTGCCGTGTCCACCGTCCACACGCGAAGGGTGCGACCGGCAGCCAGCCACCGGGAGGCGTTCCCCGGGTTCGCCCGCAGGTAGTCGACGCCGGGTCCGGCGAGGTGGGCCACGCCGTCGTCCAGCAGGGCCTCAGACCCAGACTGGCGCATGAACATGGCTCCAGCGGCGCCGCCGACGTCCGGCTCCCCGGGATTCACCTCCTCCAACAGCTGGCACAGCCGCCCCGCGGGGACCCTTTCGGCCAGGTAGTTCACGGCGTCCGGGTGGAAGCTCATAAAGGACACGTCAACGTTGCCGGCCATCGAGTCCGCGGCATGCCAGCCGCGGCGGCCAAGGCATTCCAGCGTGGCGTCCACCAGCCGGGCCTCAAAGCCGGCACCAAACTTGAACTCGATGGCCAGCCCGACGGGCCGGCCGGCAGCGGCCAGGATGTCCAGCAGCCCGTCCAGGGTGAGCAGCTGCTCGGACGGGGTGCCATAGGCGGCCGGGATTGCCGCGCCCTTCCAACCGCAAAAGTCCAGCCCGCGGAGCTCGGCCAGCGACTTGTCCGCCACGGCGCCGGAACCGTCCGACGTCCTGTCCACGGCATCGTCGTGCAAAAGCACCAAGTGACCGTCCGCGGTGAGGTGGAGATCGCACTCCACGCCGTCGGCGCCGTCGGCCAGGGCCTGCAGGTACGCGGCGCGGGTATGTTCGGCGAAGCTGCCGCTGGAGCCGCGGTGGGCGTAGATCTGCATGTCCATGGCATCACGCTACGCTTGCTCCATGGCCCAAACACAACAGCCGGGCACGCTTCCGGCCCCGGTTCCCAACCCCGATGCGCAAAAGGCCGCGGCGCTGCGCCGAATGAAAAACATCGCACTGGGGCTGTTGATCGCCATGGCCGTCATCTTTTCCCTGGCTTTCGCCTTCCAGCGTGAACACCCGTGGCTCCTCTACGTGCGCGCGGCCGCCGAGGGTGGCATGGTGGGCGCCCTGGCCGACTGGTTTGCCGTGACCGCCCTGTTCAAATACCCCATGGGACTGAAGATCCCGCACACCGCCATCATCCCCAACCGCAAGGATGAGATCGGCGCGTCGCTGGGCGAGTTTGTGGAAACGAACTTTCTCTCCGAGACCGTAGTGGCGGAAAAGCTGGCCAAGACACAGATCGCCCAAAAGGTGGGCGCCTGGCTGTCGAAACCGGCCAGCGCCCAGCGCGTGGCCACGGAGGGCGCGGCCGCCATGCGCGGCGCCATGGCCGTGCTGAAGGACGACGACGTCCGAGACGTCATCGAGTCAATGGTACGCAAGCACCTGGTCGACCCGCCCTGGGGACCGCCCATCGGCAAGGTGGCCGAGCGCATCTTCGCCGACGGCCACCACCACGCCCTCGTGGACCTGCTCGTGGACCGCTCCACCCAATGGATTGAGGCGAACCACGCCACCATCAGCGGGCTGGTCTCGGACCGCTCGCCCAGCTGGGTGCCCCAGTTTGTGGACGGGCTGGTCGGCGACAAGATTTACACGGAGGTCTACAAGTTTGCCCGTGCCGTCCAGGAAGACCCGCGCCACGAGCTTCGGCTGCAGTTGGACAACTATCTGGCGGAGCTGGCCCAGGAACTCCAGCACGATCCGGCCATGATCGCCCGGGCCGAATCCATCAAGGCGCAGGTGCTGGGCGATCCGGAAGTGCGCGATGTGGCCGGGCGCGCCTGGGAGACCATCAAGACGGCGCTGTTTGACGCCGTCGAGGATCCCCAGTCCGAGCTGCGGCTCAAGTTCACGGCGGCCGTCCAGGACTTTGGCACCCGTCTGGCCACCGACGCCGAGCTGGCAGGCAAGGCGAACGCCTGGATCAGCGACGCCGCGTCCTACCTGGTGCGCACCTACAAGCATGAGATCGCCTCCATCATCACGGAAACCGTGGAACGGTGGGACGCCGTGGAAACCAGCGAGAAGATCGAGCTTCAGGTCGGCAAGGACCTGCAGTTCATCCGCATCAACGGCACCGTGGTGGGCTCACTGGCAGGACTGGCCATCTTCACGATCGCCACGCTGGTCTTCCACTGAGCGGCGGGGCGGCCTTCGGCGATGCTTGGGGCTGGTGCCCGCACCGCGCCACACACGACTCCGTCGGTGCGTCCGTGGCGACGCCCAAGAGAAACCGCAGAGGCTCCAAGTACACGGCGCTCTGGCGCCGCGTACTTGGAGAAGCGGTTGAACGCACGCCGCCAGCCCCAACATCGCTGCAGGCCGATCCGCTACGGTTCGCTCAGAGTCAGCGCTTACGGCGTGAAGCCTTCAGGGCCTTTGGCTCCTTGGGCGCGTCAAGTTCGCTGCGGAGGTCTTCCGGGATCTCCAGCGGCGCCGGGCCGAAGGCCCGCTTGGTTGAGGCGATGACGGCACGGCCCATCATGTAATTGCCCACCCCGCCGACGGCCGCGCCGACGCCAAACGGCAGCGCCTTGCCCACCACGGACGCGCCGCCCCTGACGGCCACCTTCCGCAGGAACTTCTTTTGCATGGACACCGCAATCCCCTTGACAGCCGAGATCGGCATCGACTTGCTGACGGTTTTGCCCCACGCCTGCATGGGGGTCCTGCCGTTGCCCAGGGCGTGTCCGGTCAGGCCGGCCAGCATGGCCGTACCTTCGTCGCCCAGGATGATCGCCATGACGGTGAGCTGCGCCCGCTCGGGATCGGCCAGCCTCACGCCGTGCAGCTCGGCCACGGATTGGGCGTACAGGGCTGTCGCTTCAAGGAAAACCACGGTTGCGGCCGCCGAGATGGACAGCGCCGCAACGGTGCCCACGCCGGGGATGATGGCCGTGGCGCCAATGGCCGCTCCCCCGGTTCCGACGCCGTTAAGAAAGTCGCGTTCCAGGCGCCGGCTGAGCTCAAACGCCGTGGCCTCGGGGTGTTTTTTGCGCAGCCGCCGCAGGTTCGCCAACACCAGCGGCCGCTGCACTTCCACGGCCCGCAACAGCATGTTGTGCACTGCGGGCTTGGGCTTGCCGCGCTCGTCAAAGGCGGCCGCCGCGGCCAGCCCGACGGCGGGATTCGGCTTTCTGGCGGACTTGCCAAAGCCGCGCCCGGGCACTGTCCCGGTCTTTTCCACATCCTTGCGTGCCATGCACTCCCCTGACTGTTGACGTGTTCCAAGCCTAGCCGCCGATTCTGAAGGGAGCCCTGCTGGTCACGGCATTCAACGGTCAGATCGTGGCCTTTTTGCGAGCCCATTCCGCCACCATCTGAGCGTTGAATGGGTGGAGCCCAAGTAAAACCGAGTTATCTGACCGTTGATGCGCCCGCGCAGTGCTCAGCCGGCGAGCGCGGCGGGGGTGCCGGCGTCGTGCTTCACGGCCTGGGTGCCGAAGAGGCGGGTGCGCAGGGCCAGGAACAGCAGCACCATGCCGGCGGAGAGCAGGATGTGGCCCAGGCCGGCAATGCCTGGGATGGCGGCGGAGACGTCGGTGGCGCCGTTGACCTGCAGCATGCCGTGGACCACCATGATGGCCGCGGTCATCACCAGGCCGGCGTTGTACGTCCAGAAGAACCAGTTGAACAGGGGCGATTCGGAGAGCGTGAACAGCTTCTCCAGGATCAGGACAATGAGCAGCACGATGAAGCCCAGGGTGAGCAGGTGGGTGTGGACCACGGAGAGCTGGGTGAAGCCGGTGAAGTCCTTGCCCTTGGTGAACTCGCGGTAAAACAGGCCGGAGAGCACGCCGATGACCATGTAGGCGAATGCTGAGTAAAAGAGCTTCTTCATGAGGTGTCCTTTGCTGGTGGGCCCCTGTGCGGGCCTTTGATTCCAGCTTAGGAACACGCACGACGCCGGCCATCAACCTTTTGGTTGAATCAGCGGCGCCAATTGGGTGCTTTCGAGACGGGCGCTAGCGGTGACGTTCAGCGCGGCGACGTTCAGCCGTTCGCGTTCAGCGGCGCCGGCGGGCGTTCCGCGGGTGGTTCCTGGCCGTCCGTTCGTTGCCGCGGCGGTAGTTGCCGGTCACGCGCGCCATGAGTTCCTGGGGGTCTGCCGCTTCCACATCGGCAAGGAATTTCTGGGCTGCCGCTCCGCGCAGTGTGGCGGCCGGCAAGCCGTTGTGCCTAATGGCGACCTCGCCGCTGCGGGCCACTGTGAACTCGAAGCCGGCTGCCTTGCCCGCCATCGTTCCCCCTATCCCCGCGGCACGAAGGAGTCGGGGACGTTGGCCGTCAGGAACGATGAAACGTCGGAGAGCTCGGCGGCGCTTAAGTTGTGGCCCATGCCGTCATAGCGGGCCTGCTGCAACTCCGTGTTGTTGGCGAGCCAGTCCGCCGTGAAGGCGGTGGCGTCGGGGTTGATGACCAGGTCCGCCGTGCCCCGCGCCCAGTAAAACTGGCATCTTCGGCTCCAGCGGTTCCATTGCGGCCAGCAGGCCGTTGTCCAGGGCAAACCCGGAGAGCCCCACGCCGGCCGTGAACGCCAGCGGGCGCAGCCGCATCAGCGTTGTGCCCATGGCCATTCCCTGCGAAAAGCCCAGAATGGAGACGGAGCTGAAGCGGTGGCGCTGCGCCACCGTGTCCAGCCAGGCGAGCAGCGTGGAGGCCGCGCCCACCACCTCGGCGAAATCGTTGTCCAGGAAGTAATCCAGCAGGAACCAGCCCCAGTCCCCTCCAACATCCAGCGGGCCCCGTGGCGCTGCACAGGTGAATCCGTCCGGCATGGCACTAAACAGCTCAGCCATGCGCTTTTCGCTGGAGCCGTAGCCGTGCAGCATCAACAGCAGCGGCGTGCCGGCACGTTCTGCGTGGGGCCGGGACCAGGCGACGGTTTCCATGCTGCCAGCCTACGCACCGGCCGTCACGCAACTGCCATTTTGTAACCGCGCATCCGCGAGGGCGCGAAAATGCCTCGTTCTGGACGGTTCGGAACGCAAATCCGCTCAACCCGAGTTGCCCCAATCTGTGTTTATGTTGTTTCTTGTTGACAAACAAAGATAAGCACAGATAGAGTGATCTGAAACAACACCATGTGATGCCCATCACGTGAATGGGAACTAGAAGAAGGAGCGCCATGTTTGCAGAAGAACGGCACCAGCGCATCGCCGAGCTGGTCGGCGCGCAGGGCCGCGTCGGCGTCAACGAACTGGCGGACCTCTTTTCCATCACGCAGGAAACCGTCCGCCGGGACCTGGCCAGCCTCGAGGACGGCCGCGTCCTGCGGCGCGTCCATGGCGGGGCCGTCTCCCTCGACAGGCTCAGCCGCTCCGAACCGAGCCTGAGTGAGCGCCAGACCCAGCACTTGGAGGAGAAGCAGCGGATCGCGGCAGCCGCCCTGGCCCTGATCCCCCACACGCAGACCGTGTCCATCCTGCTGGATTCGGGCAGCACCACGGCAGCCCTGGCCGACCGCCTCGCGGACTGGACGCCGTCCAACAACGGCGACGAACTCCTGGCCATCACCAACTCACTGCCGATCGCGGCCGCACTGGGCGGCAGCAGCCACCTGCTTCTGGACATCCTGGGCGGGCGGGTCCGCGGCCTGACCAGCGCCGTGGTGGGCGCCCGCGCCACCGAACAGCTCGGCGCCCTCCGCCCCGACATCGCCTTCCTTGGCACGAACGGCGTCCATGCCGACTTTGGCCTGAGCACGCCGGACCCCGTCGAGGCCGCCACGAAGACCGCCATGGTCCGGGCAGCCCGCCAAATTGTCATCCTGGCCGACGCGTCCAAACTGGGCGCCGAAACCCTTGTCCGCTTTGCCACCCTGGAAGAGGTCGACACCTTGATCACCACCGCCGCACCCGCACCCGATCTCGCCGTGGCACTGGCCGCTGCCGGCGTCGAGGTGGTGCTCGCATGATCCTTACCCTGACCCCCAACCCGAGCCTGGACCGCACCATCGAACTTCCCGGCCCGCTGGAACGTGGCGAAGTGCAGCGTGCCGTCCGCGCCTCGGCGCACCCCGGCGGCAAGGGCGTGAACATTGTCCGCGCACTTACGGCCTCCGGCACCGACGCCCTGGCGCTGCTGCCCGGGGACCCGGGCGACGACGTCGTGCGGGCCCTGGCACGGGAGAACATCCCGCACCTGTCGCTGCCGATTGGCGCGGCGCTGCGCAGCAACGTGGCCGTCACGGAGCCCGACGGCACCACCACCAAGGTCAACGAGCCCGGCCCCACACTCAGCACAGCGCAGCTCACCTCGCTGCTGGAGCTGGCCGTGGAGAAGTCCGACGGCGCGTCCTGGCTGGTGCTGGCCGGTTCACTTCCGCCGGGGGCCCCGGACGACTTTTATGCCCGCGTGATTGCCGCCGTCCGTGCAAGGCATGGCGACGGCGCACCCCGCATCGCGGTCGATTCCTCCGGCGCGCCGCTGGCCGCGAGCGTGGCTGCGACACCCGACCTCCTCAAGCCCAACGCCGAGGAACTGGCGGAGCTGACCGGAATTTCCGACGGGCGATCACTTGAGGAAGATCCCTCCCTGGCGGCTGGCGTAGCACAAAAACTGGTGGACGGCGGCGTCGGCGCAGTCCTGGCCACGCTCGGTTCCAAGGGCGCCGTGCTGGTCACCGCTGACGGCAGCTGGCTGGCCGCCGGGCCCGCCATCGAAGCAAAAAGTACCGTCGGCGCGGGCGACTCCGCCCTCGCCGGCTATCTGCTTGGCACACTCCGCGGGGACTCCCCCGCAGCGTGCCTGCAGCAGGCAGTGGCCCATGGGGCGGCCGCCGCTTCCCTCCCCGGAACCCTGGTTCCCACATTGCACCAAACCCACCCCGACGCCGTCGCCGTGACGGCCCTGGACGCACGTCTTGGAGAACACTCATGACCACACTGATCAACACCGACCTGGTGGTGCTGGACGCCAACCTTGGCGCCGATGCCTCCGCCGTAATCCGCAGCCTCGCCGGCATGGTTGCCGGCACCGGCCGGGCCACCGGCGTCGACGCGCTATCTGCCGACGCCCTGGCCCGCGAGCAGAAAACCGCCACGGGCATCCCCGGCGGCATCGCCATCCCGCACTGCCGCTCCGCAGCCGTGCTGGAGCCCACGCTGGCCATGGCCCGGCTGGCACCGGCCGTGGACTTCGGCGCCAAGGACGGCCCCGCCGACATCATCTTCTTCATCGCAGCCCCCGCCGGCGCCGACAACGAACACCTCAAGCTCCTGTCCAAGCTGGCCCGCTCGCTCATTAAAAAGGATTTCACCGCGGCCCTGCGCGCGGCGAAGACCCCGGCAGACGTCGTCGCCCTCGTGGACGGCGCCCTGGCAGACACGCCAAAGCCGAGCACGGCTGCGGACGCCGACGGCGGCGCCACCGGCGTCCGCGAAGCCGCCGGGGGGAGCCAGGGTGTGGTCGGGCACCGCGGTGGGGCCACGGCTGCGAGGGGCCCCGAGCGAGCTCGCGAGCTTGGGGAGCAGCTGGGGACGGGCGGGGTTTCCCCCGCGGGCGAAGCGGGCGCCCGTGATGCCGCACCGCTGCGCCTCGTTGCCGTGACGGCTTGCCCCACCGGTATTGCGCACACTTACATGGCCGCCGACTCGCTGGTGCTCGCAGCCCAGGAAGCCGGCGTGGATCTGCAGGTGGAAACGCAGGGCTCCGGCGCAGTGACCCCGCTGGACCCGGCCGTCATCGCCGCCGCCGACGCCGTGATCTTTGCGGTGGACGTGGACGTGCGCGGCAAGGAACGCTTTGCCGGCAAGCCCGTGGTGAACTCCCCGGTGAAGCGCGGCATTGACGAACCAGCCAAGATGATCCAGGAGGCACTTGTGGCCGCCGGCGACCCCCACGCGCACCGCGTGCCGCACTTTGGCGCCGAGGAAACTGCCGAGCACCAGGCTGAGGCATCCGGGGAACACCTGGGCACCAAGATCAAGAAGGTGCTGCTGACCGGCGTCAGCTACATGATTCCGTTCGTGGCCGGCGGCGGGCTGCTGATCGCGCTCGGCTTCCTGCTGGGCGGCTACGGCATCGCACTGGGCACCCATGCCGACGACATCCTCACCCATAACACCTTGCTGAATCTCCCCGACGGCGGCAACCTCGCCCTGTATCTGGGTGCCGTGGCGTTCAAGATCGGCAGCCTCTCGATGAGCTTCCTTGTCCCGGCGCTGGCGGGCTACATTGCCTTCGGCATCGCCGACCGTCCGGGCATCGCGCCGGGCTTCACCGCCGGCGCTGTGGCGGTCTTCATGGGCTCCGGCTTCCTGGGCGGCCTGGTGGGTGGCCTCCTGGCCGGCCTTGCCGCCTACTGGATTGGCAGCTGGAAGGTGCCCCGCTGGCTGCGCGGCCTCATGCCGGTGGTCATCATCCCGCTCCTCGGATCCATCATCGCCTCGGGCGCCATGCTCCTGTTCCTCGGCGGTCCCATCGCAGCCTTTTCCAACGGCCTGAACCACTGGTTGACGGGCATGTCCGGGGCGTCCGCCGTCGTGCTGGGCGTTGTCCTGGGCCTGATGATGTGCTTCGACCTGGGCGGCCCGGTCAACAAGGTGGCCTACGCCTTCGCCGTCGCCGGCCTCGGAACGGGCTCCGCCCTGAACCACGCGCCGTGGGAAATCATGGCGACCGTCATGGCCGCGGGCATGGTCCCGCCGCTCGCCATGGCCCTGGCCACCGTGCTCGACAGGAAGCGCTTTTCCCTGGCCGAGCGTGAAAACGGCAAGGCCGCCTGGCTGCTCGGGGCATCGTTCATCTCCGAAGGCGCCATCCCGTTCGCAGCCGCGGACCCGCTGCGCGTCATCCCGTCCATGATGCTGGGCGGTGCGTTCACGGGAGCCATCTGCATGGCCGCCGGCGTCACCTCGCAGGCACCCCACGGCGGAATCTTCGTCTTCTTCGCCATCGGCAACATCGGCATGTTCATTACTGCGATCCTGGTTGGCATGGTGGTCTCCGCGTTCACCGTGGTTGCCCTCAAGCGCTGGGCGGTGCGCAAGCCGGTTGAGACTGTCGCCGCGGCTCAGCTTGTGAGCCAGAACAGCTGACGAAGCCCAAAGGAAGTCTCCTGAAAGGCCATGCCGGAAGGGGCGTTACCCCGGCCGCGAAGACCCATTCGGGCTTGCGCGGCCGGGGTACGACGGTGGGGTCCAACCACCGTCGCCGGACCCGCCATTTCAGGGGCGCGGCAGCCCATTTTGTGCATTGATTTGTGCATGGAAAGACACCATCCAAGGGTCCAAAATTGGCCCATCTGATAGAGTTTAGGGTCTGCCCGTAACAGGGAAGCTAAAAGTCAAACGCAAATGACCTCCACAGGGAGCTAAACAAATGCCCATGGACCGAAGCACGACCCACTCGGACGAAGGTGTCAAGGACACCGCAAGACGATCGCCCGCCAAGACCAAAATACCGCGTCTGCCCACCCTAAAGCGGCGCCGGCTCGACGTCAACCACGTCAACATCGTTGACAAGCCCATGCTCCACAAGGCCCTGGGCGGCACCGTGGTCGGAAACACCATGGAATGGTATGACGTCGGCGTGTTCGGCTACCTCATTGCCACCATGGGGCCGGTGTTCCTGCCCGAGGCGGACAAGTCGGTACAGACACTGTTCCTGCTCGGCACCTTTGCCGCCACGTTCCTGGCCCGCCCGCTGGGCGGCGTCGTTTTCGGCTGGCTGGGTGACAAAGTTGGCCGGCAGAAGGTGCTGGCCACCACACTGATCATCATGGCGGCGTCCACGTTCGCGGTTGGCCTGCTGCCCGGGTATGCACAGATTGGCATCTGGGCCGCTGTGCTCTTGGTCCTGCTGAAGCTGGTTCAGGGATTCTCCACCGGCGGCGAGTACGCCGGTGCCACCACGTTCGTCAGCGAGTACGCACCTGACAGCCGCCGCGGCTTCTTTGCCAGCATCCTTGACCTGGGCAGCTACATGGGCTTCGCCATCGGTGCCGCCCTGGTGTCCGTGCTGCAGCTGACACTCGGCCAGGACGCCATGGAACAGTGGGGTTGGCGGCTTCCGTTCCTGGTCGCGGGTCCGCTGGGTGCCATCGCCGTGTACTTCCGGATGAAGATCGAGGAATCCCCCCAGTTCCAGGCCACCCTGGATGCGAACGAAGAGAATGCCAAATCCGCCGCTGCCGGCGACGCTGACACCTCCCAGGGTCCGGTCCGGCTGGTCAAGGTCTACTGGCGGCAGATCGTGTTGGCCATGATCCTGGTCGCTGCGGCCAACACGGTGGGTTACGCCCTCACGTCCTACATGCCGACCTACCTCACTGACTCCATGGGCTACGACCCCGTTCATGGCACGCTGCTGACCATTCCTGTCCTGGTCATCATGGCCCTGTGCATCCCGCTGACCGGACGCCTCTCCGACAAGGTGGGCCGCCGGCCCATCCTCTGGGTGGGCGCGCTGAGCACCGTGGTCCTGGCCCTGCCGGCCTTTTTGCTCATTGGCATGGGTCCGGTCTGGTCCACCCTGCTGGGCCTGGCTTTGATTGCTTTCCCGGTGACGTTCTACGTGGCCAACCTGGCGTCCTCGCTGCCGGCCCTGTTCCCCACCTCCAGCCGCTACGGCGGGATGGGAATTTCCTACAACTTTGCCGTGGCAATCTTTGGCGGCACCGCACCGTTCATCATCCAAGGGCTGATCACGCTCACGGACAACGACTTGATGCCCGCCTACTATCTGATTTTCACCTCCGCCATCGGCGCGGTGGCCATTTACTTCCTGCGGGAATCGGCCCAGAAGCCGCTGCCCGGTTCCATGCCAAGCGTGGCAACCGTCGAGGAGGCGGAAGCCCTGGTGGCTGGGCAGGACGACAACCCGCTGCTGGACATGGACCACCTGCCGTTTGACGACTCCTACGAGCCGCCGACCCCCGGCGCGGGCATTCCGGTGACCGTGGGCCGTCCAGAATCCGAGGCGTGACCGGTTCCCCCGTGGTTCCCTCGCCGGGTGCCGGAAGCTGCCTCAATCTCGATGAACACCGGGTTGATGATGTGGCTTCCGGCACCCGGCTTTGCATGCACGGCCCGCAGATGGAGCGGCTTGAGGACCCTGGCGATTTTCACCGGCCGGTAGGCATGGCCATAAGGATCGACCAGGATGCGGCCCGCGGCCACGACGGACCGCGCAGGCCAGGGTTGCGGCCCGTGCCGCAGGGTCAGGCATTCAAAGAGCGTCCGCAGCAGAGCCTGGTCGTCCTGGGGATAAAACCTTCGCAGCGGGTACCGGTGTGGATCTCGGTGCTGGGAAGTGAGCCATGCCCGGCGCAGCCACGAAAAATCCGTGGCCGCCGCGGCAGGAACCAGCCTGAGCCCGGGGGCCGGGCCGGCGCCTGAACCCTGGACTGCGTCTGCGTCTGCGTCTGCGTCTGCGTCTGCGTCTGCGTCTGCGGCCAGCCTGTATCCCCCGCCCTGCCGGTCCAGAATCCAGGCCGCCTCGGAGGGATATTCAAAATCCGCAACCACCGCCGCAGCCGACCCGTGGAAGAGGAAATCCCCGCCATCGTCCACCGAGATGAACCCGTGCCCGCTGCCGCACGGCGGTGCCGCTGCCGCAGCGGGCGCGAACTCTTGCTGTTTGCGGACCATGGTGCTCCCTTTCCGGGAGGACCCTGCGCCGCGTGCCGTGGCCGCCGCCCTCCTCATTCCATGGAAACACCTCCGGAAACGCCCGGCAGCGATTTTGACGTGATCCTGACGCTGGGCCTGGCAATCCTGACACCCCATTGACACCGGGGGTGGCCGGCCGCTGACAGTACAGCTGTGGCGCCCTCGCGAGGATGGGAACGACCTTTTCCGTACTCTGGGGCGGTTCCGGGCGAGATTCCGGCCCCTAGGCCGCCCTGCGTGCACTCTCGAGGTCCGCCCCTGGCAGTAACGTAGTCACGGGAGCTGCCACTTTAACCACCCCCGGGGCTGCAGGGCCGACTCGCGTCAAACCGATAGGCACTACGCTTCAGGGCTCCAGGGCTTCGGCGCGCGACGCCGTGAATGCCGCTTCAATGCCCTCAATGGTTGCCGCCAAATCCTCGAGTGTCTGCCGGATCCACACAACTGCGGAATCGTTGATCAGCTTTGAGGATTCTTCCGAGGGGCTTGCGGATTGAACCGCCAAATAGCATTCGAGCTTGCGGTCAAGTTTGGCGATAATCCCAATAGTGTCGGCCATCAACTGTTTCTGCCGGACCAGGCGAATCCGCGCAAGGTGGCCTTCATTGGGTGATGTGGGCCGCAATTTGGCCGATGCCGGATCGGGTTCCAGGGTTGGGCCACATAAAAGCCGGCCCTCCAGTGGCCATTCCTGGCCAACCAAAAGAGGCACCCTGTCGAAGAGTCTTTCAGAGCTCGGGGGATGTCGCATCGCAAACCACCGGCCATTGCAGAAAGAAACGGGCCGCAGGCAGCGGGGAGATTTTGAGGTGATCGTTGGCCGGCATTACATCAGTCCCTTTCAAGAATTCGCGACAATAGGACGACGCCGGGGACTGGGGCAGATACTTCATCCTAGTTGACTTTCAGCTACATAGACCCATCTGCGAGCGCAATGAGGGCGCTCCCGCGGAACGTGCCTAAACTGTAGGTATACCAGCTGGTTCCGTTGTACGCTTGGCAGCGCTCCAACTAAGCCGAAGGAGGCGCGGCCCCGTGCCCCGTATTATTTGTCCAGCTGTTGCTGCGCTGGCCGTTTCCCCTGTAATCATCATGGGTTGCCCTGGGCCGCCGGAGCCGCTGGGGACGATGGCACCCCATGGCTGAGAAATTCTCCCCTGGTATTCAGGGTTTCGGTACGGACTTGTGCTCAACCTTTCTGCAGAATTTGCCAATTTCCGGCGTTTCCATCTCGGCATTTCCAGGCCATGCCCCGGAGACTTCGATTTGCGCCAGCGATGCGACATCAGCACGGATCGACGAGCTTCAGTTCGATTTGGGGGAGGGACCACGCTGGGAGGCCCTGCGGACACGCGGGCCGGTGGCAATCCCCAACGTGAAGTCGGCCGGGCACACCGCATGGCCGGTATTTGCCAAGGCCCTGTTGGACCTCGACGTTTCGGCGCTCTTCGTATTCCCCCTCGTGCTCGGCGCCATGGACATTGGAATCGTTGAGCTGTACAGCACCTCCCCTGGGCCGCTAAGCTCCCCTGACCACTCCATGGCCCTTCAGCTGACCGATTCCGTCGCCTGGAAGCTGTTGCAGCACATCCTGACTGTCGCCCCCGGGGACAACCTGGGCCCGTCGCGGGACGGCTCCCTGCTCTCGCGAAGGGAAGTCCACCAGGCGACTGGGATGGTCCTTGCCCAGACTGGAACGTCGGCCACTGATGCGCTTCTACTACTGAGGGCCCACGCGTTCTCCGAGGGCCTCACTGTGCGTGAGGTTGCGCGTGATGTGGTCAGTAAGACCTTGGACTTCACACCACCAAAGGCAGGGTAATGACATCGCTTCCGTGGAGTAGAATTCGACCATGGCGATCTTAAGCCGCGCCCGGCGCGTAAGTGCCGCCTTCGTCAAGATAGCGGATACCTTGGTGGCCGACTACGATGTCGTCGACCTGCTTCACACCCTGGTCGAGGAATCAGTGGCGCTCCTTGATGCGGCTGCTGCCGGACTCCTGCTGGTCGATCCGGCGGGCGATCTTCAGGTCATGGCCTCAACGAGTGAGAAAAGCGAATTGGTGGAAGTTCTCCAATTGGAAGCCGGGGTGGGCCCGTGCGTTGACTGTTTCCGGACCGGTGCTGTTGTCACCATCGATGACATCGCGAGCAACGGGTCCAAGTGGCCACAATTTCAGTCGGCCGCGCTGTCCCAGGGGTTCATGTCAGTCCATGCAGTTCCGATGAGATTGCGTGGCCAAACGATCGGCGCCCTGAACCTGTTTGGCCAGGAAGTCGGACCGCTGAGTGCCGAGGACGCTGCGATCGCCCAGGCGTTCGCCGATGTGGCCACCATCAGCCTGCTGCAGGAGCGGGCGCTGCGTGAAAGTACAATCGTCAATGACCAGCTCCAACGGGCCCTCAACAGCAGAATCGTGATCGAACAGGCCAAAGGGGTGATCGCGCACACGGCGAATGTCACCATTGACCAGGCATTTGCGCTTTTGAGGTCTTACGCCCGCGCCAACAATCAACCCCTGTACGAGACCTCAAAACGCGTGACGGAACGCCTCATCACCATCACATCGTAAACACTCCGGAATGGTCCCCAACAACAAGCGACGGCCCGTCGCCTGAGGCCGGCCCAAGCCGTCACCGCCCGCGGTTGCCTGCGGCTGCTGCAAGGTTGTCCGGAACCAGCCGGCTGAGGGCAATGAGCACGGCGTAGCGCCGCGACGGGATTGACACCGACTTGCCGGCCGCAGAGTCAGCAAGTCCCTCACGCACCACCTGGTCTGGGTTCAGCCACATCCACTTCGGGATGCGGCCCATGTTGGCACCCATGCGCTGGTGGAACTCGGTATGCACAAATCCCGGGCAGACCGCCGTCACGTTGACGCCCCGGCCGCGGTAGCGCAGGTTGGCGAAGCGGCTAAAGCTGATGCCCCACGCCTTCGCCGCACCGTAGGATCCCCGCGGGATGAACCCGGCGACGCTGGCCACATTGATGATCCGTCCCTGGCCGCGTTCCAGCATGGGTTCCAAGGCTGCGTGCATCAGCTGCATGGGCGTGCGCACCAGGAGCCGCAGGTGGTCCGTCTCCTCTTCGGCGGTGTTGTGCTCAAACGCCTTCACCAGCCCAAAGCCGGCGTTGTTCACCAGAACCCGAACGGGCCGCGCGCGATCAGCCAGCCGGGCAGCCACGGAGGCAACGCCGTCGTCCGTCAACAAGTCCGCCGGCATGATCTCAACCTCCACCCCAAAGTCCGTCCGGAGCCGGACGGCCTTCGCCTCCAGCCGGGAGACGTTCCGGGCCACCAGGACCAGGTTGTGCTGCGAGCGCGCCAGCTGCTGGGCAAATTCCGCACCCAGCCCAGACGTGGCGCCCGTGATGAGCGCGGTGGGGCGCCCCACTTACAGCTCGGCCGGAAAGTCGGTGTACTGGGTGTACAGCTCCGGGTTCCGCTCCACGAACCTGGCCACGTACGGGCAGTGCGGGATGATGCGCTTGCCGGATGCCACCACGTCATCGAGCGCATACCGCACGAGCACCTTCGCCAGGCCGCGGCCTTCAAAGCCGGCCTGCGTTTCGGTGTGGATGAGGTCAATGTGCCCGGGCAGCTCACGGAAAATGATGACGGCGCCCAGATCCTCACCGACGTGCAGCTCATACCGGCCCCGCCCATCGTTGCGGACCATGGTCACACCTGCTTCGAATGCGTCCCCGCGCCCGGCATCTTTATCGCTCATAAAATGAGCTTGGCACAATGCCGGGACGCTGGCAACAGATCCCTAGCCCGCGGCGCCGCCCTGCCACAGTGCGGTGAACGGCGCCGCTGAAACCACGCGGTTCCGGATGCCTTCGGTGACGAACGCCTTGGCCGTCCGGGCCGCCTCCAGCGGCGTGGCACCCTTGGCCAGCTCCGCGGTCACGGCTGCGGCCAGGGAGCAACCGGCGCCGGACACGGCCACGTCGCCCACCTTTGGGGAGGAGAGGACTTCCAGCGTTTCACCGTCAAAGAAGACGTCGACGGCGTCCGGGCCGGCCAGGCGCACTCCGCCCTTGGCGAGCACGGCGGCCCCGCTGATTTCGTGGATCTTTCGGGCGGCGGCCTTGAGGTCCTCAACGTTGCTTATTTTCAGGCCGGAGAGCGACTCGGCCTCAAAGTGGTTCGGTGTGACGAACGTGGCCAGCGGCAGGATTTGGGCCTTCAGTGCCTGGTCGGTGTCCAGCGCGTGGCCCGGTTCCTGGCCCTTGCAGATCAGCACCGGGTCCAGCACCACGTTCTTGAAGTTGGCCGCCTTGAGCGCCGTTTCCACGGTGCCGATGGTGGCGGGGCTGCCCAGCATCCCGATCTTCACAGTTTCCAGCACGGTGGGTGCGCCTGACGCGGGGCCGTAGGCCGCCGTCGTCGCTTCCAGCTGGTCGGCAATGACCTGCCGGTCCACCGGCACGAAGCGGTGGTTCCAGTTGTCCTTCGGGTCGAAGGACACAATGCAGGTGAGATTGACGATGCCAAAGACGCCCAGTTCCTGGAACGTTTTCAGGTCGGCCTGGGCGCCGGCACCGCCGGTCGCTTCGGAGCCGGCGATGGTCAGGGCAAGTGCTGGTGCTGTGGATGTCATGAATCCATCTTGCCATCTTGGTGCGGCAGCCCGGCAGCCTGCGCAAGCCGGGGCGGCAGCGCCGAGGGCGGGGCATTCCTGCGGACCGTTTCGCGACGGCGGGGCCGCACCTGTCCGGCCCCGGGCAAATAAGAACCGCAGGCCGGGACCATGGATATGTGGCACCTGCCTGCGGTTTGTTGGTGGGCCCTGCGGGGCTCGAACCCGCGACCCACGGATTAAAAGTCCGATGCTCTACCAACTGAGCTAAAGGCCCGACCTAGCGACAGCCTTTCAAAAGAAAAGTTGTCGGAATTTAGACTACCGCACGGCACGCGTCGGATTGCAATTGCACCCCGGGCTCCGGCAGTCAGGCTGGTGCCACAACACCCCGGCCTGCTCCCTCGACCCCGCCGCGCAGCTGGCGTAGTGTCGACTCATGAAGGAAGAACCAGGCAACCGAACACCCCGACCGCACAAGCCGTTGCCGTTTGCACCGGCAGACTTCGAGCCGTTCACTGGCGGGACGGACCCCGCCCGCGTTTCCGAGGCCGCGCACCTTGCTGCCCGGGCCCTGGTCAGGGGCGGCCGGGAGAGCAACGACCCCGCCATCACCAAACGCCTGGTCAAGCTCGCGGACCGGCAGGGCCTGGAAGCCATCGCCGAGATGTGGGCAGCCAGCCCCGCCCGCTCCCTGCCCGGCGCGCTGTGGCGGCTGTACGCACTGCGCGCCGCCACCCTTCAGGACCCGGAAGGCATCAGCATTTTCTTCCGCGCGGGCCAGCACCGTGCGCAGGTGGCGAACGCCGTCGCCGGCGTGGCCGAGCCGCCGGGTGCCGAGGAAATCACCACCATGGCGGACGCCATCCTTTCCGGCGCGTTCGACGGCGACTTCGACGTTGCGCTGGAACGTTCCGCCGCCTTTTGCCGTGTGGTGGCGCTGGGCCAGGCCTCCGTGGCGAACGACCGCGAGGCCGCACATCCTGACCATGCCCGCACCCTGACCAAGAAGGCCCACCAGCTGGTGCGCACGGCCGAGGACCTGGAGGGCGCAGCCGCGTCCTGGCGCAAGGGTGACCTGGACTAAGGATCCATGTCCGTTTTGTGGCCCCAACCACCTGTACAACCACCGTTTATGGTGTCGTTCACCGGCTCCGGTTGACAGCAGGGACTCAACGTAGAACACTAAAAGTGGTGTCGAACTGCGGAACCCCCGGGCTCCATTTTATTGCCGCTTCGAGCGGCCCTGTGCCGAGAGGCGCTCCCGGTTCGGCACCACTTTTTGTGCCCGGATGTTCCACGAAAAACAAAGGCCTCCACAGTGAAGTTGCAGTTCTTTGGCAAAGAGACTGCCGGCCTGGACACGCTGGCCCTCATGGCCGGGAAGGTCCTGGCGGCCACCCACACCCTGGCCGAACTGCTCGGTGCCCGGCGTGCCGACTTCCCCGCCCTGGCTGAAACGATGCGCCAGCATGAAGGGGCTGCAACGGCCCACTTCTCCACCCTGCTGACCACCATGCGCACCAGCTTCATCAACCCGCTCCCCCGCGAGGACCTCTACGCCCTGGGCCGGCTGCTCAACGAAGCCAGCGAGACCCTTACCGGCGCCGCCGAACTCGTGGAACTGTATTCACTTGACCGCATCCCGCCGCGTGCCGCCGACCAGTTGGAGATCCTGGCCCGTCAGGCCGAACTGACCGTCACGGCAATGAAGTCGCTCAACGACCTTGATTCGCTGGAGGACTACTGGTTGGAAATCCTGCGCCTGGCCAAGCGCGCCGACCACACGCACCGGGTCCTGGTGGCCGAGCTGCTGGAGGCCCACAGCCCCACCAGCTTTGCCAAGTACCGCTCCGTGGCCGACCAGTTCGCCGCCGCCAGCACAAGGATGCGTGCCGTCGCCACCCAGGTGGGCAGCATCATCGTCAAGGAATCCTGACCTTGGTGCCGTTCCTGCTCGGCGCCGTGATCGTCGCTGCGGCGATCTTCGCGTTCCTGAACGGTTTCCGCGACGCCTCCTCCGCCGTCGCACTTTCCGTGCGGTCCCGCGCCCTGACACCCACCTACGCCGTGCTGCTGGCCGGGCTCTTCAACTGTCTCGGCGCCCTGCTCAGCGTGGCCCTGGTGGCCGTTTTTGCCGGCCACCTGTTCACGGTGCCGCCCGGGCGCACGGGCCTGCTCCTGCTGCTGGCGGGACTCCTGGGCGCGTGTTTGTGGGGCGTGCACCAATGGTGGCGGGGATACCCGTCGTCGTCCACGCACGCACTGATCAGCGGACTGGTGGGTGCGTCACTGGGCTCTGCCATGCTGGGCCACGCGCCGTTGCAGGGCATCAACGCCACGCTGCTGACCCTGGTGGTGCTGCCGCTGCTCATCTCCCCCGTGATCGCCTTTGTGCTGGGATTCGCGGCCGTCTACCCCACTGCATGGGCGCTTCGGAACACAACGCCGGGCCGGGCGTTCCGGCGCACGCGCCAGATCCAGTCCGTGGCCGGCGCCGCCGTGGCGTTTGGGCACGGGCTCCAGGACGGCCAGCGCACGACGGCGGTTGTCCTGTTCGCGCTTCTGGCCGCCGGTGTGGGCGTGGCCGGGGAGGTCCCGCTGTGGGTGCCGGTGTTTACGGCCGTGATGCTGACCGCGGGGACTTTGTGTGGCGGCTGGCGGATCTCCTACACACTGGGGCACCGGCTGGTCCGGCTGGACCCCATGCGCGGCTTCGTGGCGCAGATCGTGGCCGCCGGGCTGCTGTTTGTGGGCGCCATCGGCCTGGCACTGCCGCTATCCACTACGCACACCGTCACCTCCGCCATTGCCGGGGCGGGGCGGAACCAGCGGTTCTCCGTCGCCAACGGCCGCGTCATGCGCCGCATCGTGTGGATGTGGGTGGCAACGCCCTTCGCCTGCGCGTTCCTCGGGGCGCTGTTCCTCTTGGCGCTGTCGCCGCTGGCCTGAGCGTCCCGGCGCGGGCCCTGAGCGCCCCGCCCGTTGAGGTTGGAGATCACGACCCCATCCGGGGGAAATAGGGTCATGATCTCCAACCTCAAGCTGTGGATAACTCAAAACGAGGCGAAAATCCGGGCCAGACTTAAGGGATGCACCAGGCCACACCGCTTCCGGAACCGATTCAGGGACGATCATTTACCTTGAACGAGTCCGATGCCTGCGGCGTGACGCGCAAGCAGACGGCCAATCGGGGGCTGCACACGCCCAGCCGTGGGATCAGGGTGCCGTGGGGCGTGGCTCAGGGGCTCGCGGATCTGATCCGGCCAATACTCGAGGTGACCCCGGACGGAGTGGCAAGCCACGTCACTGCGGCTCGCCTGTGGAAGATCCCGTTGCCTGCCTGGCTGGGCGGAAGTTTCCAAATACACATCTCAAGGGACTCCCCGGTCAGCCCGCCGCAGCGCAAGGGCATCACCGGCCACCACACCAGTTTCAAGCCTGGTGAGATTTGCTGGGTTCAGGGGCTCGCCGTCACTTCGCCCCTGCGAACCTGGCTGGATTTGGCTTCCCTGCTGGACCTCGAGGATCTGGTGGCGGCCGGGGACTTCCTGGTCTGTGAGCACCACCGCAGTTTTGGCCCGCCCCGGATTGCCTTGGTGACGCTGGCCGGCCTCAAGGAAGGGCTCCGGCATGAGTTTCGCCGCCGGGGACTCGTGAAGGCCCGCGAAGCGGCTGAGCTGATCCGTGTGGGCGCGGACTCGCCGCCGGAAACCAAGCTCCGCCTGGCGCTGCAGCGTGCCGGCCTCCCGGAACCGGTCCTGAATTACGTGGTCAAGGATCTCAACGGGCAGGACTGCTCGTGGCCGGATCTCGCCCTGCCGGAATGGAAGGTCGCCCTTGAATACGACGGCGCACACCACCGCTCCGTGAAGCAAAAGGGCATCGATGACGGCCGCGACCACCTGATGGCGCAGCTGGGCTGGCGGCAGGTGCGCATCTCCCAGGGCGTGCTGGATGCGGGTGGCCAGCAGGCCGTCGTCGTACGCATAAGGGAAGCACTCCGCGCTCAGGGATGGCCGGGCGGTCAAGAGGACCGTTGACGTTGGAGATCATGACCCTATCCGCGCGGAATGGGGGCATTACCTCCAACCTCAACGAGGGAGATTACCCGAAGCGGCCGGACACGTAGTCCTCGGTGGACTTTTGCCCCGGGTTGTTGAAGATCGTGGCGGTCTCGGCAAACTCGATCAGCCTGCCGGGCTTTCCCGTGCCGGCGATGTTGAAGAACGCCGTCTTGTCGGACACCCGGGCGGCCTGCTGCATGTTGTGCGTGACGATGACCACCGTGTATTCGTCCTTGAGCTCGTTGATGAGGTCTTCAATGGCGAGAGTGGAGATCGGGTCCAGGGCGGAGCAGGGCTCGTCCATCAGGATCACGTCCGGGGAGACGGCGATGGCGCGGGCGATGCACAGGCGCTGCTGCTGGCCCCCGGACAGGCCGGAGCCGGGCTTCTGCAGACGGTCCTTGACCTCGTTCCACAGGTTGGCGCTCTGCAGCGATTTCTCCACCAGCTCGTCAGCGTCCGCCCGCGAGATGCGCCGGTTGTTCAGCTTGACGCCGGCAAGGACGTTGTCGCGGATGCTCATGGTGGGGAACGGGTTGGGACGCTGGAAGACCATGCCAATCTGGCTGCGGACGGTCACGGGGTCCACGCCGTCGGCGTACAGGTTGTCCCCGTCCAGCAGCACCCTGCCCTCAACGCGGGCACCGGGGATGACCTCGTGCATGCGGTTCAGGGTGCGCAGGAACGTCGACTTGCCACAGCCCGACGGCCCAATGAAGGCGGTGACGGACTTGGCGTCCAGGGTGATGCTGACATCCTCCACGGCCAGGAAGTCGCTGTAATAGACGTTCAGTTCGCTGACGTCGATGCGTTTGGACATAGTTGAAAGTTCCGTTTCTTAAGTTCTAGCGGCCGGTCTTGGGAGCGAACAGGCGCGCCACGAGGCGGGCACCGAGGTTCAGGAGCATGACCAGCAGGATCAGCAGCAGGGCCGCGGCCCAGGCGCGCTGCGCGGACGGGTCGGGGTTGGACGGCGAGGTGGGCGTCATGATCTGCGTGTAGATGAACGTGGGCAGCGACGCCATCCATCCGGCAAACACGTTGGAGTTGATCTGCGTCGCGAACCCGGCCGTCACGAGCAGCGGCGCGGTTTCGCCGATGACCCGGGCAATGGCCAGGGTGACGCCGGAGGCAATGCCGGAGATCGCCGTCGGAATGACCACCTTCAAAATGGTGCGCCACTTGCGGACGCCGAGGGCATAGGCGGCTTCACGAAGTTCGTTGGGCACAATCTTGAGCATTTCCTCGCTGGAGCGCACCACCACGGGGATCATCAGCACCGAAAGTGCCAGGGCGGCCACGAACCCGGTCTTCGTTCCCGGCCCCATGATCAGGCCGAAAAAGGCCGCGGCGAACAGGCCGGCCACAATGGAGGGAATGCCGGTCATGACGTCCACCAGGAACGTGATGACCTTGGAGAACTTGTTGTCCGCGCTGTATTCCACCAGGTAGATGGAGGTCAGCAGGCCCACCGGCACGGAGATCAGCGTTGCCCAGAAGGTGATCAGCACCGAGCCGAGGAGGGCGTGGTAGACACCGCCCAGCACCTGCGTGTGGCCGGCGACCGAGGCGTTGTCCACGGCGCCCGTGACGCCCTTCATGGACGTGCCCAGGAAGCCGGGCGTGAGCAGGCCGGGCACCCCGTTGACCAGCACGGTCCAGATCACCGAGACCAGCGGAAGCAGCGCCACCAGGAATGCGCCCACCACCAGGGAGGTGGCCAGTTTGTCGGTGGCCCTGCGGCGGCCTTCGACGACGGCGGAGCTCGCCACATTGCCCGCGGCAAACAATACGGCGGAGAGCACGGCCCAGCCAAAGGCGTTGAAGCCGATGAGGGCCATGAGTGCGGCGGCCACCACGATGGCGGAACCGGCCACCACGTAGGGCGTGTACTTGGGCAGGCGGCCGCGGGTCAGTGCGGAGCGCTTGCGTTCGGTCATGAGCGTGGCCATCAGTTGGCTCCCGAGAATTCTTTGTGCCGGCTGATGATCCAGCGGGCCACCATGTTCACCAGCAGGGTGATGAGGAACAGGACCAGGCCCGCTGCAATCAGTTCATTGAGGCGCAGCCCAAACGCCTCGGGGAAGTTCAAGGCGATTTCGGCCGCGATGGTCTGGTTGCCGGAGCGGATCAGCGACGCGATCAACGGCCCGGAGGAGAGCACCAGGGCCACGGCCATGGTTTCACCCAGTGCGCGTCCCAGCCCCAGCATGACGGCGCTGATGATGCCGCCGCGGGCAAAGGGAAGCACGGCCATCCGGATCATTTCCCACCGGGTGGCACCCAATGCCAACGCCGCTTCCTGGTGCAGCATGGGCGCCTGCAGGAAAATTTCGCGGGCCAGGGAGGCAATGATGGGCAGGACCATGACCGCCAGCACGATTCCGGCAGTCAGGATGGTCTTGCCGGTGCCGGACGCCGGCCCGCCAAAAATCGGGATCCAGCCCATGTTCTCCGCCAGCCACTGATACGGAGCCTTCAGCTGCGAGGCCAGGAAGGTTGCACCCCAGGCGCCGTAAATGACTGAGGGGATGGCTGCCAGGAGGTCCACCACATAGCCCAGGCCCCGGGCCATGCCGCGGGGTGCGTAGTGCGAGATGAACAGCGCCACCGCAATCCCAATGGGTGTTGCGATGACCAGGGCAATGGCCGCGGCAATCAGCGTTCCGATGACAATCGGGAAGATGTAGGAGGTAAACCCCTTGCCTCCCGTAATGTCGGCGGGTGCAGCGCTGAACGTCGGCAGGGCCTGGATGACCAAGAACATGGCGACTGCGAACAGCACAACTACTATCAGCACGCCGGCACCCAGTGCCGCACCGGAGAACACTAAGTCTGAGGTGCGGCCAGGTAGGGCCCGGCGTGCGGGCTTGGTGGTGGACAATCTAGTACCTTTTTGTGGCTTGGCCGTCGCTTACTTGGCCGCGACGGTGATGGAGTCGATCGAAGCCTTCGCCTTGGCGGCGAGCGCTGCCGAGAGCGGGGCGCTCTTGGCGGCGTCGGCGGCAGCCTTCTGGCCGGCGTCGCTGACTGCGAAGTTGCCGAACGCCTTCACCAGGTCAACGGTCTTGGCGTCCGGGTAGTGGGCACAGAACACGCCGTAGGAGACCAGCACGGCCGGGTAGGCGCCGGCAGCGGTGGTGGTGCGGTCCAGCTTCAGTGAGAGGTCGTTGGCGGAGCGGCCCCCAACAACCTTGGCGGCGTCGACAGCCTTCGCCGCAGCCTCGGCGGTGACGGGCACGTAGGCATCGCCGACCTTCAGTTCGGCCTTGCCCAGCACGTCGGTGACGGCGGAGTCGTCGGCGTAGGTGACGGCGCCGGCCGTCTCGGTCACGGTCTTTACGACGCCGGAGGTGCCCTTGGCGTTTTCTCCCGGCAGTGCGGAGGGCCAGTCGCCGGACTTGGCGTCGGTCCAGACGGACTTGGCCGCCTGGGCCAGGTAGTCGGTGAAGTTCTCGGTGGTGCCGGAGTTGTCCGATCGGTGCACGGGCGTGATGGCCAGGTCCGGCAGCGTCGCGGACGGGTTCGCAGCCTTGATGGCGGCGTCGTTCCAGTTCTTGATGTCGCCGCGGAAGATCTTGGCGACCGTGGCGGCGTCGAGCTTGAGGTCCTTCACACCGGGGACATTGAACGCAACGGCGATCGGGGAGATGTACCACGGGACGTTGATGGCGCCGTCGGGTCCGCACTTGGCCTTGGCATCGGCGAGTTCGGCGTCCTTCATGTAGGCATCGGAACCGGCAAACTGCACAGCACCGGCAATCAGCGCCTTGCGGCCCGCACCGGACCCTTCGGGCGAGTACTGGATCGTGGAGCCGGAGTTGGCGGATTCGAAACCGGCCTTCCAGGCATCCATGGCGGCGGAGATGGACGTGGCGCCCGTGCCGGTCAGGGTCCCGGAGACGGATGCGCCCGCAGCCGCTGAAGTGCCGCCGTTGCCGGGCGTCACGGCGTTGTCCGTGCCACAGGCCGTCAATGCCAGCGCGCCGACGGTGAGAACTGCTGCCATGCGGCCAATGTGAAGTGCCTTCACGCGATTTACCTCTTCGATGGGTTCTGTGGATTCCTTACCCTTTGAAGCTACGGGCGCCAAGTGAAGCGGCGGTCCACCCCAAGTGAACGGAAGATTAACGCTGATGGGATTCTTGGTTTTTTTCGTACGACGGCGGCCACTCCCCGGGTGCCCCTTGGCACCGTGCGCGTGCCCCCTGCACGTCCCGGGCGGTCCGGGCGGTCCGGGCGGTCCGGGCGGTCCGGGGGGAGACGCACGTCACTGACTAATTAGTTGCCTTAGTTCAACCAATTTTATATAGTTGACATCAATCAACCTTTCTTTACATTTTTGGAGCCCTTTTGTCTCAGAAATCCACCACCGCCAAGACTGCCCCCGGGCTGTCCGAATCGGGCATGACACACCGCCAGGTGATGCAGTCGCTGACGGGCCTGCTCATGGGCATGTTCGTCTCGATCCTCGCCGGAACCGTCGTCTCCACCTCGCTTCCTGTCATCCTCTCGGATCTGCACGGCAGCCAGACCGCCTACACCTGGGTGGTCACGGCCACCCTGCTGGCCACCACCATTTCCACCCCCATTTGGGGCAAGCTTGCCGATCTGTCCAACCGCAAGCTGCTGTTGCAGCTCTCGCTGCTGATCTTCGTGGTCGCCTCCGCGATCGCCGGCTTCTCGCAGGACACCTCGATGCTCATCACCATGCGTGTCTTCCAGGGCCTGGGTGCCGGTGGATTGACAGCCCTGACCCAGATCGTCATGGCCGACATCATTTCCCCGCGCGAACGCGGCAAGTACATGGGCCTGTTCGGTGCCGTCATGGCCCTGGGCACCGTGGGTGGACCGCTGATCGGCGGATTCATCACCGACGCCATCAACTGGCGCTGGAACTTCTTCGTGGCCCTGCCCTTTGCGGCCGTTGCCATCTTCCTGATCCAGAAGACCCTCCACCTCCCTGAGCAGCCCAAGCGCAAGGTCACCATTGACTATGCCGGGATCGTCCTGCTCACGGCCGGAGTCTCGCTGCTGCTGATCTGGGTTTCCCTTGCCGGTAGCCAGTTCGACTGGGCCAGCACCAACACATTGCTGATGGTCGGCGGCGCCATGGTGGCCCTGATCGCCTTTGTCATTGTGGAGCTCAGGGCCTCCGAGCCGATCATCCCGCTGACCATGTTCAAGAACCGCACGTTCACGCTGTCCGTGGTCGCATCCATCTCCGTGGGTGTGTCAATGTTCGGCACCTCGGTCTTCCTGGCCCAGTACATGCAGCTGGCCCGTGGGGCCAACGCCACCCAGTCCGGACTGATGACGATTCCCATGATGGCCGGACTGCTGATCATCTCCACCATTGCCGGGGCAATGATCTCCAAGTACGGCAAGTGGAAGGCCATCATGGTCACCGGGTCGATCCTGCAGCTGGTGGGCCTCTACCTCCTCGGCACCATCCATTACGACACCAACTTTGTCCTCGTCTCCTTGTACATGTTCCTCCTCGGCGCAGGCCTGGGCATGGTCATGCAGAACCTGGTGCTGATCGTCCAGAATGCTGTTACCCCAAAGGAAATCGGTGTGGCAAGTTCCGGCATTGCGTTCTTCCGCTCCCTCGGCGGAACGATCGGCGTCTCCGTCCTCGGCGCACTTATGGCAACCAAGGTTGGGGACCTGCTCGGCAGCAAGTCAGCCGAACTGCAGGCTGCCATCGCTGCGCTCGGTGACCAGGGCAAGGCAATTGGCGCTGCCATTGCCGGCGGAAGCATCCCCGCCGTCCACACGCTGCCAGACTCGGTTCGGACCATCATCGAGTCCTCCTACGGCGACTCCGTGGCCTACATCTTCATGATCGCCGCACCCTTGAGCATCCTGACGATCCTGGCAGTCGTGTTCATGCCGAACCTGGCACTGAGCAGCCAGACTCGACAGGAACGTGCGGATACAGACGCCGCCGATGCCATGCTGGAAGCCGCCGAGCTCAACCTGGTGGATGTCAGCGAATCGCTCATAGCCGTTACACCGGGCATGGACACCGAAGTTGCCACGGCACGGCGCTGACATGGACTGCGCGGGCGACCCCTTCGCGCTGCCGCCGTCTGCGGGCGCCATCGACACCGGCCTGAGAGAGGCCATCACGGACGTTGAGCAACAGTTCGTGATCATGGTGGTCCGGGCCCGCAAAAGCATCCGGGCCCGGGCAGCCGCCATCCATCCCGAGCTGCAGCCGATGGGCTTCAAGGTGCTCACGATCCTCGCCCAGTCAGGTCCATTGCAACAAGGGGCGCTGGCGCATGAGGTGGATGCGGACAAGGCAGTGATGAGCCGCACCATCAAGGCGCTTGAAGCACTTGGCCTGATCACGCGCACCGCCGATCCCAGCGACGGACGGGCCCACCTGGTCGCCATGACCACCGCGGCCCGCACCCGCTTCGACGCGACCCGGTCTGAGGCCCGCCAGGTACTTTTCGACCGGCTCTCGACGTGGGACGCCGGCGAGGTCCGCCGCCTTGCCAACCTCCTGGACCGGCTGAACGAAAGCAACGACTGACAGTCCGGCCCCTTGGCCGTTGCCCCGTAACGCTCCCGCACCCGGCGCCCCGGGCGCGGGAGCGTTACGCATAGACTGGTGCCCATGCCTGAGCTCGACCGGCCCGCCAAAACCGTCATCTTCCTCAAAAGACGTGCCCGGCTCGGCCTGCGCCGCAGCTGGAATTCTGTTGTCCAGGCGCTGCTGATCACCGTCTGCGCAGTTGGCGCCTATTTCTTTTCCGAACACGTGCTGGGCCACCAGGGTCCGCTGTTTGCCGCCACGAGCGCCATCATCGCCCTGGGTTTCTCCCGGGACCCGCGGCTTCGGCGGGTCCTGGAGGTGGGGCTGGGCTGCACCATCGGCATTGCCTTGGGAGACATTCTCCTTCGCTGGCTGGGCTCCGGCATCTGGCAGGCCGCACTGGTGGTATTCCTGTCCATCCTGCTGGCCAGGTTCCTGGATTCCGGTGCCATCTTCACCACGCAGCTGGCCCTGCAGTCGCTTTTGGTGGTCCTGCTGCCCCTCCCGGCAGGCGGGCCGTTCACCCGGAGCATGGACGCCATCGTGGGAGGCAGCTTTGCCCTGGCTGCCACGCTGCTGGTGCCGCGGGACCCCCGCCGCGAGCCCAGGGGCGAGCTGAGGATCATGCTCGGCGAGCTGTCGATGGTGCTGCGGGAATGTGCGTCTGCGCTGTCCTACAACGATTCCACCACGGCCTGGCATGCGCTGGTGCGGGCCCGCAGCCAGCAGCCCCGCATTGACGCGATGCGGCACGGGCTACACGGCTCGGTTGAAATCGCCAAGTTCTCCCCGCTGTACCGGCGCCACCTCGACGAGGTCGAAAGCCTGGCCCGGACCATGGAACGCGTTGACTATGCCATGCGTTCCAGCCGGGTATTGGCGCGCAGGCTGGCCAGCACCATCAACAACGCGGCCCTGTCCGACGCCGGCACGGTGCACCTGGCCGACGTTTTGAGCGATTCCGCCGCCGCCGTCGACGAATTGGCCGCGGCACTGGCACATGACCCGTCGGGCTCCAGAAAGGCATCGCTTGGCCGTGCCCGCGACACCCTGGCCGACATCGCCACCCGCCTGCATCCAAGCAAGCTGGAAATCACGCGCATGGAGGGCGAGGCACTGGTGCTGTTGTTCAGGACACTGATGGTGGACCTGCTGGAGACGGCCAAGATGGACCCTGCCGACGCCCGCTCCCTCCTCCCGAAGTTGTAGTTGTCCACACCAGCGCCTTCCCGGGCGCCGGGTGTCAGTGCCCGGCGCTAGGGTTGTTCCATGGCAACAAAAACAACCAAGTCGGCCAAGGCCACCGGACAGAACTTCCGCTGCACCGAATGTGGCTGGACGGCCGTCAAGTGGGTGGGCCGTTGTGGCGAGTGCCAGGAATGGGGCACGCTGGAGGAGATTGGCACTGTTGTTGTACGCACGACGGCGGCCACCACCGTGGTGCGGCCGGCCCAGCTGATCTCCGAGGTGGACGCGTCCAAGGCCGCCCACAACCTGACCGGGGTGCCCGAGCTGGACCGTGTGCTGGGCGGCGGCATGGTGCCGGGCGCCGTCATCCTCCTGGCCGGGGAACCCGGAGTGGGCAAGTCCACGCTGCTGCTGGACGTGGCCGCGAAGTTTGCCCGCAATGAACACGGCCGGGAACCGCAAAAGGTGCTGTACCTGACCGGTGAGGAATCGGCCGCCCAGGTGAAGCTGCGCGCTGAGCGCATCGGCGCCGTCGCCGGCACCTTGTATTTGGGAGCGGAAACCGACCTGGGCACAGCGCTGGGCCAGGTGGAGGCCGTGCAGCCCGCCCTGTTGATTGTGGACTCCGTGCAGACCTTCAGCAGTGCCCAGGTGGACGGCAGCGCCGGTGGGGTGTCGCAGGTGCGGGAGGTGGCGGCATCGCTCATCGCCGCGGCCAAGCGCCTGAACATGACGACCCTCCTGGTGGGCCACGTGACCAAGGACGGCTCCATCGCCGGTCCCCGCCTGCTCGAACACCTGGTGGACGTGGTCTGCCAGTTCGACGGCGAACGGCACTCCCGCCTGCGCCTGCTGCGGGCCGTGAAAAACCGATACGGGCAAACCGACGAGGTGGGCTGCTTCGACCTGACCGACGACGGCATTGAGGGGCTGGCCGATCCCAGCGGATTGTTCACCAGCCGCACCAGCCATCCCGTTTCCGGCACGTGCATATCGGTCACGATGGAAGGGCGCCGGCCGCTGCTGGCCGAGGTGCAGTCGCTGCTTGCCCCCTCCATGGGTTCGCAGCCGCGCCGAACCGTCAGCGGTCTCGATTCCTCCCGGGTGGGCATGCTGCTAGCCGTGCTGCAGCAACGGGCCGGTGTACGCCTGGATTCCGACGACAGCTATGTGGCAACAGTTGGCGGTGCCCGCCTGACGGAGCCTGCCATGGACCTTGCCGTGGCGATGGCCATTGCGTCGGCCAAAACCAACCACCCCGTGCACCACAAGATGGTGGCCTTTGGCGAAGTGGGACTGGCCGGCGAAGTGCGTCCCGTGCCCGGCATCAGCCAGCGCATCCACGAGGCCCACAGGCTGGGTTTCACGCACGCGTTGGTTCCCCTCAGCCCCGCAGGCCCGGGCGTCATCCCGCCGAATTTCACGGTGAAACAAATTGAGCACATTGCCGAAGCCACCGAACTGCTGCTCCACGGCTAGCCCGGGTGACCGGGACCTGGCGATCGGGGCCGGCGAAATGGTATAAGAAAAATTAGAAATTAAATCCGAGAAACTATTACATATATATCTCATTGGATGTAGTCTTGGTCCATGGGCATGATGGATCGGCCCGGCGGCAAGAAGGAATCCACCCCCGCCGGGACGCCTCTTTTGGATCAGACCCCCAGCCAACCGCTGGAGGACCAAAAGTCTGTGCGTCCGGCTTCAGCTTTCTCCCACCCAGCTTCTGCCAACAATGTGGTTTCCGACGCGGCCCTGGCGGCACTGATCGCATCCGACCCCTATGCCGACGAACGCCTCCCCGTCATAAGCGACGCCGAGTGCGCCCGACAATTGGCCACTATCGATGACCCGGCGAGCTGGACCAGTGATGAGGACGTCGCACGGCTGATCGCCTCCATGCCCGATGACGGCGCTCCGGGGCCCGGCAATCCCCATCTGTCCGATCACGACCGAACGCCGGTGCCAGCTGGGCCAGCTTCTTCCTCGGGGACGGCAGCGCAGGGCCAGGCAGCCTTCCCCTTCCCGACGGCGGATGCGCCGTGGGCTGACCGGGAGCAGTGCGATCCGACCCTGTCGCTGCTTTCAGGTCCGGCCGATCGGGGCCGGGTGCGGGTCATCCGCGCCTCCGTGCCTGACCTGCCCGCGGCTCCCCGGCCGGACAACCCGCGGAATGTTGCATGGTCGCCCGTGGCCGGCGCAGACGCCCTCGCCAACCTGGAACTGCACAACCTCGGTCAGAACGACCTTCTCGACTACATCCACGCGGCCAGCCGCCTGGCTGCGTTCGCCCATGCCATGGAAGTTGCTGCGCTGGCCGTCTTCTCCACCCGGCGTCCGCCCCTGGCCAGCGAAATGCCCGCAACGCCTGCAGGGAAATTGGCCGACGCTGCCTATCGGTCAAGATATGCTGCTGCGGAGATCATGGCCGTGCACTGCGTGGGGGTGGGCACCGCGCAGTACATGCTGGAGAACGCCCAGACCCTGGCGAACAACCTGCCGGGCACCACCTCGCTCTACCGTGAAGGGCTGCTCGATTCGATCCGGATCAAGGCGATCCTGGCCGGAGTGGAAAACGTGCCTGCCGAGATACAAACGCTCATTGAACCAATGTTCCTGCCAGGGGCGTCGCGGACCAACCCGCGGGCACTGACACGCAAAATCCGCAGGCTCGCCCTCAAGAACAATCCCGAGACCCTTGCCGTGCGCCACGAAATGGCAAGGAGCGACCGCCGCGTCTGGTTCACCCCGCTCCCGGACGGCATGGCCCAAATCAGTGCGGTCGTGGATGCCGTCCCCGCCAAGTCCCTTTTCGATTCCCTGGAGTCCTGGGCCCGCCAGGCACAGCGTGACGGCGCCCAGCCTGGAGGGGAGCCCAGCACCGGCGCCACGCCCACAGGCCGTCCCTCCCGCTCCCTGAACAACTACCTCGCCGACACCTTCCTGGACCTCGTCCATCAAGCGCTCCTCCACCCGGCCGGATATTGCGTCACCTGTGGCGCCAGCAGCCGAGGCTGCGGCAGCGGCGCCGGAAGCGCCAGAAGCAGTGACGGGAACGGCGGTACCGGAAACGGTGCCTGCGGCAGCGATGCCGCCGCGCCAAGTCCCTACGGCAGCGTAAGCAAACCAGGGACTGGCGGCAAAGACAGCCACCCGGTGCCGGAAGCTTGGTTCAAAGCCAGAATCCCGGCGAAGATCGAGGTCGTGGTTCCAGTGCTGACGCTTATGCACCAGTCGGAGGAGCCTGGATACCTGCAAGGATACGGCCCCATCCCGCCAGGGCAGGCACGTGAGCTGGCGGCCGGTTCGTATTGGTGGGAGCGCCTCCTGACCGACCCGGCCACCAGCGCCAGGCTCAGCGTGGGACGGCAGCGCTACCACCCGCCGGCGGACATCGCCGCAGAAGTACGTCGCAGGGATCCCGTCTGCACCGGGATCGGCTGTGACCACCCGGCGGCCACCTGCGAACTCGACCACACAGTCCCGTTCTGGATGAACCGGTACGGCCCCGGCGGCACCCTCCTGCCCAAGGGCGAGACCAGCGTGGAGAACCTGCGTCCCCGCGACGTGTTCTGCCACCAACTCAAGGACGTCCCCGACACCGGCTGGACCGTGGAACCCCACGGCCCCGGGCAGACCAAAACCACCACGCCCACTGGCCGCATCTACATCCAGGCCCAAACCGAGGAACCCTGCCCTTTTTAGCCAGTCCTTGACGGCCACTCCCGTATGTCCTTGACGGCCACACCCCTTTTTAGCCGGCCGCGGCCCATCAGGTCTCCGAGACACAACATTCCGCCAAACCCGGACGGGCACGCGATGCCACAAAAATCGCACAAACCGCGCTGGCACGCGGTTCACACTATTATGGGCAATGTGACTTGCGCGGATTCCCGCGCTCGAAAAGAAGGATTCGTTAATGCTTCGCAGCCCCGAAGAGGCCCTGAAGGCCACTCTCGCCCGTGTTGCCCCGGGAACGCCGCTGCGCGACGGGCTGGAACGAATCCTTCGGGGGCGCACCGGGGCCCTGATCGTGCTTGGTTCCGACAAGACCATCGACAGCCTTTGTTCGGGCGGCTTTGAGATTGGGATCGACTTTGCCCCCACACGGCTGCGCGAGCTTGCCAAGATGGACGGGGCCATTGTGTGCGACAAGGACGTCACCAAGATCCTTCGTGCCGCAGTCCAGCTCGTGCCGGATCCCAGCATTGAAACCCAGGAATCCGGAACACGCCACCGCACGGCCGAGCGCGTCGCCATCCAGACCGGCGTTCCCGTGGTCTCCGTCAGCCAGTCGATGCAAATCATCGCCCTGTACGTTGATGGCCTGCGCTATGTACTGGAAGGCTCCGAGAAGGTGCTGGCCCGCGCCAACCAGGCATTGGCGACGCTGGAGCGCTACCGCGCACGCCTGGACCAGGTGACCAGCTCGCTCTCCGCGCTGGAAATCGAGGCCATGGTCACCGTCCGCGATGTGGCCGTGACCTTGCAGCGCCACGAGATGGTGCGCCGCATTTCCGAGGAAATCGCACAGTATGTGCTCGAACTTGGCACGGACGGCCGCCTTCTCTCACTGCAGCTCGACGAGCTCTCAGCAACACGTGGGTCCGGTGCCGACATGGTGATCCGTGACTACACCGACCCGGACACCACGGATGTCGCCCTGGCAGTGGCAGCCCTTCAGGACATTGACCAGGCGGATCTGATCAACCTCAACCTGATTGCCGGCGTCGTCGGCGTGTCGGGCGTGGACTCGCTCGAAGCGATAGTCCAGCCCCGCGGCTACCGGCTTGTATCCGAGCTCAAGGCAGTTCCGGGCGCCGTTGCAGGCCGACTGGTGGACCATTTTGGCGGGCTGCAGAATTTGATGGCCGCCACCATCGACGAACTCATGGTGGTTGACGGCATCGGCGAGCTCCGTGCCCGTACCGTGCGCGAGGGCCTGTCCCGCATCGCCGAGGCAAGCCTGCTGGACCGCTTCCTCTAGCCTGCCGGCACTGCCTGACCGCGGACCCCGCCAGGGAAGCGGGGTACCGGGGGCTGCGGCCTAGTGCAGCTCAAATATCACTTTGTCGCTGGACCATTTTCCGAGCGTCGCCACAAACACATACGTTCCCGCACCGGGCGTGGCCGCAACCTTCGCGCAGCCGGGCGCGCTGCGGTTCCGCTTCCACGTGAAATTGGCCGCCTCCGAGGCACCCGCCTTTAGGTTCTTGACCAGGTTGGTGGAGTCGGCCTGGCAGTCCCGGGAGCTGAAGACAACGTCCTCACCGCTGGTGACCTTAAAGTCCATCTGGCTGGTCCCCACGTTGATGTTGCACGGCGCCTGGCCGGTGTTCGTGACGCGCAGCGTCAGTTTGGGGTCTTCGCCGGCAGCGTAGCTTGCCTTGTCCAGGTTACCGCTGACCTTGATGCCCGCCTCGTCACAGACGCCCGACGGCGGGGTGGCGGGTTTTGCGGCCGGCTTGGTCTGCGCCGTGCCTGTTGGGGACGCGCTGCCCGCGGCACTGGCCGAGGGACCGGCGGGGTGGGTCCCGGCGTCGGACGCGCCCAAGCCGCCGAAGAAGCTGGCCAGCGCGATTGCGCCAGCCACCAGGCCTGCGACGACAAGGAGCGCCAAAACGCCAACCACCTGGCGGCGGCGCCGGTACACTTTGGCCGACACCTTGGGCTTGCGGGCAGGCTGCGGCGCGTTGCCGCCCTGCCCGTTTGTCCCTGATGTAGCCACGCTTCAACAGTAGCGAAACCCGGGCCGCCGCCACGCCAACCACGCCGCCTTCGCTACAGTTGAACTGCCCACACAAGCTTGAAGGAGACACGGTGCACCAGGAAATCCGGCAATGGTTCCGCGAAACGGCCCGGGACCTGCCATGGCGCGGGGGCTGCACGCCATGGGGGATTCTGGTCAGCGAGATCATGCTGCAGCAGACCCCCGTGGTCCGTGTGCGGCCGGTCTGGGAACAGTGGATGGCGCGCTGGCCAACTCCTGGCGCCTTTGCCGCCGAATCCCAAGGGGAAGTGCTGCGCGCCTGGGGCCGGCTGGGCTACCCGCGCAGGGCCCTGCGCCTGCACGCCGCCGCCACACAGCTGGTGCAAAGGCACGACGGCGCCGTGCCGGACACCTTTGACGAACTTTTGGCGCTTCCCGGCGTCGGCAGCTACACGGCCGCCGCCGTCGCCGCATTTGCGTTTGGCCGGCGGGAAACGGTGGTCGACACCAACATCCGCCGTGTCCACGCCCGGCTGGTCATCGGCCAGGCCCTGCCCTCCCCGGCACTCACTGCGGCGGAGATGGCCCTGGCTGCCGAGCTCCTGCCGGAGGACCCCGCCGAATCCGTGGAATGGAACGCCGGGGTCATGGAACTGGGCGCACTGGTCTGCACGGCCCGCAGCCCCAAGTGCGGGCTCTGCCCCGTCATTGACCAGTGCGCATGGATTGCCGCAGGCCAGCCGGAGCCCACCTACCTCCCCAAGGGCCAGCCATGGGCGGGGACTGACCGGCAGGTCCGCGGGGCCGTCATGGCCGTGCTCCGCGCTGCGGAGTCCCCTGTCCACGCAGACCTGTTGTGGGGCCCGGCGGTAGAGGCGGCGGCCGCTGCCGCCCACACTGACCATCCGGACGACGTCGCGGCGGCCCTGCAAAAACTACACGAGCTGAACACCCATGCGTTGCAGCTGCAACGCGCCCTTGCCGGATTGGTCACCGACGGCCTGGCCCAGCTCTCCGGGGACGGCTACCACCTGCCCCACTGATCACCGGGGGACTTCGCCGTACCCGGAAGCTGTGCCTTGCCCAGAGTACAGAAGCGGTGGGTCGGCGGGTGTGAAACCTCGGCAACTGTACGGCTCTGGTGACGTTCCGGCGCAACGGGCCGCCCTATCCGTACTACGGGCGGAGAGGCGGAGTGGGGCGTCGTTTGCTGGGGGACACTGAGTCGGCCGAGCCGGTGTTTCCGTAGGCTGCGTAAAGGAGACCGCAAGACCGCCCGCGGCCGTCGGTCGCATAGTCCCCAAGCGCTCCCCCTGTTCGCAAGCTCGCAGCGGTTCCGTCGCGCTTGTGGGCCCGGCCGAGGGAATTCCGGCTCCTCCGTGGGCACACGCTCGACCGCCGGCGCTCAGAGTTCGCCGAAGCCTTCTTCGACCTTGCTGCGGACCAGGTCCACGGCGCGTTGGGCGTCGGGTCCCGAGGCACTGACGTGCAGTTCCCTGCCTTCACCTGCCCCGAGCGCCATGAGGAGAAATACGGATTGACCGTCCGCGCCGTTAATCTCAATGTCCACGTCCATGGCGCCCAGTTCGCCCGCCAGCACGGCTGCCGGACGCGCATGAAGTCCCATCGGGTTGATGAGCGTCAGCACGGCGGTAACGGCGGCACCGGTGGAATGTCCGGCGCCGGCCCCCTTATCTGCTGCCGGACCGCCATCCGACGGCTGCCCGCCACATGGCGCCTGCGACCCACCTGGCGCCTGTGCTGCACCTGGCGCCTTTGCTGACGCAGCAGCTCCCGGATCCAGCGCCGTTTCTGCCGCCTTTTGGACCACGGCCAGCGTGGCGCCGGACTGGGCCGCGACCGCCGCCGCCACCGCACCTTCAACCAGGGGTGCATCGGCCAGCACCATGTTCTCCGGGCTTCCCATGAATTCCAGCGCCGACTCCGCCGTCATGACCGCCGAGCCCAGGTCCGTCAGCACCACAACCCCGTCACCCGTGTCTGCCAGCCCCATCGCGGACATGACCTTCTCAAGTGACGTCCCAATGCCGCCGTCGTCCGTGCCGCCGGCGGGGGCGAGCACCACATCCCGGGCCATCTGGGCCGCCAGTTCAACCACGCCGGCCGCCAACTGGGCACTATGGGAAACGATCACGAGCCCGACGGTCATGCGCCCGCCCCGGCGGTCCCCGAAGAAACCGCCGCATCTGCAGCGGCGCGCAGGATCAACGCGGAGGACGCGGCGCCGGGGTCGCGGTGCCCGATTGCCCGCTCCCCCAGGTAGCTCGCGCGACCCTTGCGGGCAATCAGCGGATCTGTGGCCACGGCCCCTGCCTCGGCAGCCTCCGCCGCGGCCAGGAGCACGTCTGCGGGACTGCCGCCGGCTGCGGCCGCAGCGGCAGCGTCGACAGCGGGGGTCCAGGCGTCAATCATGGTCTTCTCGCCGGGCTCCGCCTTGCCCCGGGCCACGACACCGTCCCGCGCCGCTGTCAGAGCCGCGACCAGCAGGGTTGGGTCCAGCGCGTCGGCGTCTCCCACTGCGGTGGCGGCGCGCAGGAACGCCGTCCCGTACAGGGGGCCGGCGGCGCCGCCCACCTTTGACATGAGCGTCATCGCGGCCATCTTGAATGCCGCACCGGGCGTGGCGGGCTCCTCTTCATCGAGCTTGGCCACAATCGCCGAGAAGCCGCGGTCCAGGTTCTCGCCGTGGTCGCCGTCGCCAATCGCACGGTCAAGTTCACTCAGCGCCACCCTGTTGTCCGCCACCACTGCCGCGCTGCGGAGCAGCCAGTCAACGGCCCAGGCCGCGTCCAGACCCTGCCCCGTGCCGGTGTCCGACATTTACATCCCCCATCGCAGTGCGGGCGTGTGGACCGGCGCGTCCCACAGCGCCGTCATTTCATCGTCCAGTCGCAGCACCGAGATGGAGCAGCCCTGCATTTCCAGCGCCGTGATGTAGTTGCCCACCAGTGACCGTTCCACGCCCAGCCCGGCCGCCTCCAGCACCTTCACCGCGTGCCGGTACACAATGTACAGCTCGCTGGATGGGGTCCCGCCCATGCCGTTGACAAACAGCAGCACCTTGTCCCCGGCCGCCGGCTTGAGGTCCGCGAGGATGGGTTCCAGCAGCCGGTCGGTGATCCCGTCGGCGTTCTCCATGGGGATCCTGTGCCGGCCCGGCTCGCCGTGGATGCCGATGCCGATCTCAATCTCGTTCTCCGCCAGCTCGAAGCTGGGAACCCCGGCGTGCGGAACCGTGCAGGCGGACAACGCCACGCCCATGGTCCGCACATTGTCGTTCACGCGCTGGCCGATGGCGGCAACGGCGTCGAGCCCGTCCCCCCGCTCCGCCGCAGCGCCGGCGATCTTCTCCACCAGCACCGTGCCGCCAACGCCGCGGCGGCCGGCCGTGTACAGCGAATCCTCCACGGCGACGTCGTCGTTCACCAGTACGGTGCGCACCTCGATGCCTTCCGCCTGGGCCATCTCGGCCGCCGTTTCAAAGTTCAGCACGTCGCCCGTGTAGTTCTTCACGATGTGCACGACGCCGGCCCCGGAGTTCGCTGCAACGGTCGCCGGAATGATCGCGTCCGGGGTCGGGGAGGTGAACACCGCCCCCGGGACTGCGGCGTCGAGCATGCCGAAACCGACATAGCCGGCGTGGAGGGGCTCGTGGCCGCTGCCGCCGCCGGAAAGCAGCCCCACCTTGCCGGTTTTGGCGTTCTTCCGCGAGACGAAAAGCGGGTCGGGATGGACGGTGACGAGATCGGCGTGCGCCAGGCCAAATCCCTCCACCGATTCATCAACCACGGCTTTGGGATCATTAATGAGCTTTTTCATTTTCAGCACCCTTCGAATCGAACAGTGAGCATAGGCGGGTGGCGGCCGCCGCTGCGGCGGCCGCCCCTCCCTTGAACCCTACCCGGCCCGGTTGCCGCTTGGTAGGGGGGTGTCGACCGCGGCCGCGGGCAACCAGGCGGTCCCGGCCGGGCTGCGGATCAGAGGCTGCGGATCAGAGGCTGCGGATCATGCGCGTGTTGCCGAGCGTGTTGGGCTTGACCCGGGCCAGGTCAAGGAATTCGGCAATGCCTTCATCGGCGGAGCGCAGCAGTTCGGAGTACACGGCCGGGTCAACGACGCTTTGGTCGGCCATGACCTCGAAGCCGTGGCGGGTGAAGAAGTCCACCTCAAATGTCAGACAGAACACGCGGCTGACACCCAGCCGCCGGGCCTGCTCCAGGAGTTGTTCCACCAGGGCATGGCCAACTCCCCTGCCCCGCCACGGGCCGGCACTGGCCAGCGTGCGGATCTCCGCCAGGTCTTCCCACATGACATGCAGGGCGCCGCAGCCCACCGTCTCGCCGTCGGACTCGGCCACCACAAATTCCTGGATGGATTCAAAGTACGTGACGGATTCCTTGGAGATCAAAATTCGCCGCTCCGCCAGCGGCGCCACCAGCTCCTTGATCGCTTGCACGTCCGAGGTGCGGGCCGGGCGGAGGGCAATGGCAGTGGTTTGTGCAGTCACTGTTTCAGTCTAAGGCGCAGCCCGGCACGGACCTGTCCCCCAACAGCCCGGCGTCGACCCGGGCGGTCTCGGCCTTGGCGAACCGGGAATCCTGCACCCTGCCGTGCACCACCGACGCCGGCCAGATAAGTATCCACGAATACATGGCGGCGGCCGGGCTGATGAACGCCACCGGTATGGACAGCAGGAACACGGCCCACACCGGGTCCGCCGCGCTCCGCACGAGCCGGTACAGCGGCTCGTCCACCCAGGCGGACATCAACCCGGCCCGGTGCGCGTACTGCCACGTCCAGCGCAGGCTGAAATTAAGCCCGGCAAACGCCAGTGCATAGATGGCCGGCGTCCACGGCGTGTCCGGCCCGGGTTGGAACAGCATGGCCGTGGCACCGGGAGGAACACCACAAGGAACAGCATGACCAGGTTCCGTACCTGCAGTTTGTTGTCGTACGCGGCGATGGCGTTGAAGTGGTGGTGGTGGGTGAGCCATGCCCTCCCGACCAGCACAAAACTCAGCACGAACGCGGCCAGCGACGGCAGGCGCTCCACCAGCACCTCGTTATAGCCCTGCTCACTGATGTCCGACGGCAGTGTGGGAATTTTCAGGTCAAGTGCCAGCAGCGTCATGGCAATCGCAAATACGGCGTCGCTGAAAAAGACCGTCCTGTCCGTTTTCGGACCGTGCTGCATCCGCCGTGCATGCTCGGCAATTCGGCCGTCGACGTGCCCGTGGACACTGCCCTATTCGTGCTCGTGTTTTTTGTCCACACCAGTAAAGCGGCTCTTCACGGTTCGTGGTGAAACCGGGGTTCGTGTCGTAGCAAAGTAGGAGCTCGTGGCCCTGCTGAGATGGATG
>NZ_QJVD01000002.1:19573-326462 GCF_003219815.1 Arthrobacter livingstonensis | reverse complement strand
GGCCATGCGCAAGAAGGGCCGCGACATCCCCGAGCACCTGGCCCACATCGCCGAAGGCATCGAGGACTCCGGCCACAGCCGCCAGGAAGCCGCATCCCTCATCGCAGCCCGGTAACCGCACCCCTACCTGGAAGGAAGCACGATGCTCCCCACCCGCCTGGAAATCATCCCCACCAGGGACATCGTTCCGTCCGTGCTTGCGAGTGTGTCAGTCGGCACCACCATCACCGTCACGTGCCTGCCGCACCACGGCGTCGAACGCACCCTGGAAACCGCTGCCGCCTTGGCCGGACACGGCTTCAACGTGGTCCCGCACCTCGCTGCCCGGTCCGTTGCCTCCCGCGAACAGCTCGCGCGCATTTTGCTCGCCTGCAGTACATCGGGGATCACCGAAGTCTTTGCCATTGGCGGGGACAGCGCAATGCCCGCCGGGCCGTTCGCATCGAGTGAGAGCCTGATGCGCGAAATCGCGGATCTCGCGGGGAACGACATGAGGATTGGGGTGGCCGGGTATCCGGAAGGCCACCCATCCATCAGCGACAGCCAGCTGATGGATTCGCTGCTGGCCAAACAGGAATTGGCCAGCTACGTTGTCACACAGATGTGCTTCTCTGCGGAGACGATCTCCCGCTACATGGCCGGGCTGCGCAGCGAAGGCGTTCTGCTCCCCATATGGGCAGGTGTCGCCGGCGCCGTGCCGCGGACGAAGCTGGTGCTCCTGGCCACCAAGATCGGGGTCGGCAGCTCGCTGCGTTTCATCAGCGGGAAGGGGGCGCTGGGCAGGAACCTGCTCGGCGGCGGCCGCTACCGGCCGGAACAGCTGACAGCGGAGCTGGAGGCCAGCCCCGCCCCGCCGTCGGGCATCCACCTGTATTCCTTTAACAACGTCGGGCCCCACCAGCCATAAACGGCCGTCAGAGGCGGGCTCAGCCCAAGGCCCGCCCCAACAGTTCAAGGGTTTCGGCCCATGCAATGGCGGCCGGCTCCGGGCGGTAGGACAACGGGTTGGTGTCGTTGAAGAACGCATGGCCCGCACCGGTGAAAACGGTGTACTTGAAATCGACGCCGGCCTGGCGCATGTGCTCGATCAGCGCAGGCAGCTCGTCCGTGAGCGACTTGTCCTCCTCGCCGTAAAAGGCCAGCACAGGGCACTCGATCCCGGAAAGTTCCTCCACGCCATAGCTGGCATGGCCATAAAACGGCACCGCCGCGGCCACTCGCGGTTCGGACACGGCCAGCGCGAAGGAGTATGTGCCGCCAAAACAGAATCCGACTACGGCGGTCCGTCCGGCACCTTCCGCGCTGGCCTCCAGGTAATCAAACACCGCCGCGACTCCGGCCTGGATCTTTTCGGCACGGCCCGGCGCGCGCATGGGCTCGGTGGCCGCCCTGATGCGGGGCTGGATTTCCGTGCGCTTGACGGGATCGCTGCGGTCGGCACCCAGCTCGGCCAGCAGCGTGGCGTCCAGGCCTGCCAAGCCCATCAGGTCCGGAGCCACAGCGAGGTAGCCCTCGGCCGCGAACCGGTCAGCCACGTCCTTGATGTGGTCCGCGAGCCCCCAGATCTCGTGGATGACCACGACGGCGCCGCGCACGCGGCCAACGGGTTGCGCCCGGTAGGCGCGGAATTCCTGTCCGGCGGCGGTGAAATCAAGCATTTTTTCCATAGTGTCAACCATGGCACAGCGTGCTGGGAGATGGCAGGGGCTTGGTGGTGAAAAAACATTGCGGTCCGGCCACTTGCCGGCTGTATGCCGGCGGGCGGGGGAGGGGCGGACGTTTGATGCCGGAAAGGACTTTTGAGGCTGATATATCCGTCTCAATGATCCGTTTCGGCATCCTCGGCCCCCGGACCAGCCTCGGACGGGGGTGCCGCGCGAAGTGGGCCGGGCGCTAACGGGAGGCCGCGTCGCAAACCCAGCCGTCCGGCGTCGTGCCTTGGGCAAGGAAATCAGCCAGCTCGCTGCCCGCTTCGGCGGACAGGATGGCGTCTGCCTGCGTGTAGATGATGGGCTCCTCCTTGGAATTGTGGGCATCGAGGAGGGCCAGGAGTGCCGTGCAGGCATCACGGCGGGCATCCGCGTCCGCGCCGGCGGCCAGGAGTTCCTCCACGGCATCCATGGAATTCCACAATTGGCCGTGTTCGCGCAGCATGACGAAGATGGGTCCCATGAGTCCGGCGGCCTTCAGGGGCGGGAAGAGGAACTCCTCCTCCAGGTAAATGTGGCGGCGCAGGCCGGACAGGGCGGACAACAGCGGCGACGGGTCGGCCGGACCGGCCAAGTCAGCCAGATAGGCCTCGATCCCGCCGTCGATCTGCCGGTGCTCGCGTTCCAGCGCCCCGCCCAAAGTGTTTGTGTCCATGGCCGTTCCCTCCTCCTGGGTGTCCCGGCATGTGCACGGGACCTCTTCAGGCTATGCCTGTTCGGTGCCGCGCTGCCCGCTGGCGTCGAACAGGCGCGCGCCTACTCGGGCATGATGTCCCGGGTGGCGAACCGGCGCATCCCGAGGACGGCGAGCACGACGGCGATGGCGGCCAGGGCCAGGACGGGCAGGAACGTGAAATCCTCGGCTGGCAGTCGCGGAACGGCGCCGAACGGCGTGGCTTTGATGGCCTGCTCGGAGAGCGAAAACAGCCCGCCAAACATGGCAATGACGACGGACACCCCGTAGACGGCCCAGGCGATGCTCACACCCGGCCGGGGCAGGAAGCCGTTAAGGAACAGGAGAAGCCCCAACATCAACAGCACGGCTGGCCAGTACGTAAACGATGCCAATGCCAGCCCGGACCCCGTGGCGGCGCCGTTGGAAGAGGCTCCCATGAGCCAGCCGCCGAGCAGCAGCATGACGGCCGAGCCGACCGCGGCCACAGCAAGGTTGGCGCCCAGCCAGCGCGTACGCGCCAGGGATCCGGCCAGGAGGGACTCGAGCCGGCCGCCGGACTCCTCGGCGCGGGCGCCGGAGAGGCTCTGGACGGCAAACGCAGCGGCCAGCATGCCGTTGAACAGCACAAACGTGCCCAGGATGCCGTTGAGCATGTCCTGGGAGCCGCCCAGAAATGCCTTGGCGAACGAGTTTGACGGGTCCAGCACCGAGGTCATGGCCTTCGCCACGCTGCCGAAGAACAGCCCGGCGACCACGGCGCCAATGAGCCACGAGATGAGCGTGGCACGCTGCAGGCGTAAGGCCAGGCCCAGCGGCGAGGCCAGGAACGCGGTGGCCCGGGCCGGTCCGGGGCGGGCCGGCAGCAGGCCCATCCCCAGGTCGCGGCGGGCCTCGATGCGCAGGGCCAGGGCACATCCGGCAGCGGCCAGGGCCAGCAGGGCCAGGAACGGCCACCACGAGTCCCGCGCGTAGGGGCGCATGTTCTGGCCCCAACCGATTGGCGAGAACCAGCTCAGGGGCGTGACGTTGGTGTCATGGGCGTCCACGTCGGCGATGGCCCGGATCAGGTAAAACACGGCTAACACGGCCACGCCGAGGGAGTTCGCGCCGCGGCTCGTGGAGCCCAGCTGCCCGCAGAGCGCGGCAATGCCTACAAACGCCAGCCCGACTCCGGCAATCGAGCCGCCCAATACCCACGACCCGGCGGCGGGCAGCTTGTCCGCGAGCGCGAGCAGCGAGATGAGCAGCCCCGTGGTGACGCTCAGGCCGGCCACAACCGTGTAGTTGGCCAGGCTGTACGCGTGCCGGCCCAGTGCCGAAGCACGCAGCAGTTCGGTCCGCCCCTGCTCCTCATCGGCGCGTCCGTTGCGGGTGACAAGGAAGGTCGAGGCCAGGCCCAGTGCGACGGCGAGCGTCATCCAGATCTTGATGACGAGGATCCCACCCAGGCTGCCGGCTGCGTAGGGGAGGCCGGTCATGGCCGCGATGGCCGGCGTGTTGGCCACGTTGGCGTACGCGTCCCGGTCCGCCTGCGTGGGAAAGGCTTCCTGTTGGGAGGTGTAGACGATGGGGATCATGACAGCCAGTACGGCCACCCAAATGACCAGCCGCAGCCAGTTGCGGCGCAGGAGGAAGCGGACGCACATCCAGTACCGGGCCAGCGTGCCGGCCAAGGCAGGGGCCGGTGCGGCGGCGTGGGCGGGGACGGTGGAGGTGGTCATCGCACGCCGGCCTTCTGCGCGGGTGCGGCCCCGGCATCCTTGGCAGCACCGCCGTAGTGGCGCAGGAAGAGGTCCTCCAGCGACGGCGGGCTGGAGACCAGCTGCCGGGGTGAGTAGGCGGCAAGGGCGGCCAGCACGCCGCCAAGTTCCGCCTCGCCCACGGTGAAAGTGGCCTTGGTGCCGTCCGCCACGAGCTGGTTGATGCCCGCAACGGAAGCGAGGACGGAGGCGTCCCTGTCCAGAACCACTGAAACCGTGGTGCGGTGCAGGTGCCGGAGCTCGTCCAGCCGGCCCGCCTCAACTGTCTGCCCGTCCCGGATGATGGTTACGGTGTCGCACAGCTTTTCCACCTCGGCAAAGATGTGGCTGGAGAGCAGCACGCTGCGGCCCTGCGCCTTGACCTCGCGAATACAGTCCGTGAACACCTCCTGCATCAAGGGATCCAGGCCGGACGTCGGCTCGTCCAGGACCAGCAGCTCGGCGTTGGATGCCAGTCCGGCCACGAGCGCCACCTTCTGCCGGTTGCCCTTGGAGTAGCTGCGTGCCTTCTTGGTGGGGTCCAGCTCAAACCTTTCGAGCAGCTGGTCGCGCTTGTTGGTATCAACTCCGCCGCGCAGCCGGGACAGGATGTCGATGGCCTGCCCCCCGGTGAGGTTGGGCCACAGGCTCACGTCCCCCGGAACGTACGCCAGACGGCGGTGGAGTTCCACGGCGTCCCGCCAGGGGTCGCCTCCGAGCAGTGTTGCCGTGCCGCCGTCGGGCCTCAACAAGCCAAGCAGGATGCGGATGGTGGTCGACTTGCCCGAACCGTTCGGTCCGAGGAAGCCGGCAACGGTGCCCTTCTCGACCCGGAGGTCCAGACCGTCCAGCGCCGTGGTGGCCCCGAAGTGCTTGCGCAGCCCGGAGACTTCAATGGCAGGGATATTGGGGGACATGGCTGTTCCTTACTGTTTCCGTGAGTACGACGACGTTTCTCCCGCGAGGTCCGCGGGCGGGCTGGTGGGATCGTCCACGTAGGCCAGGTACTGCTCGAGGTAGCTGTGGTCGGCAAACAGGCCCTCCGTGTAGAGCTCCAGGGTGGGCAGCATGGAATCGGCCATGTACTGCTCCATGACGGCCGGAAAGTCGTCAAGCCGCACGTCCGGGCGCATGGCCAGGTTGACGAGCATGCTGCCGATGGACTGCTGCACCAAAAAGCGGGTCCGCGCGCCCTCGTCGCGACTGGGAACCACAAGGCCCCGGGCCACGGCATCCTTAGTGAAGACAATGGCCTCCGCGACCATGCTTTCGAAAAATGTGCGTCCTGTCGGGCCGCCGTCCTGGATACTGCGCAGGATGTAGACCATGAGCAGGCCGCCTTCCCGGGACGAGGGCAGCTGGGCGAACAGACGAGTGGCCGGGACGTTGATGCTGTCGACCTTGAGCTTCCGGTAGCGCTCGAGCACCGCGGCGTCGCACTCGGCGCGGAGCATTTCCTTGGAACCGAAATGGTGGCGCACCAGTCCCGCGCTGACTCCCGCGCGTGCCGCGATGGCGCGCAGGGATTCATCAAAACCCTGAGCCGCAAAGCATTCGATCGCGGCGTCGCGCAGCCGTGCGCGGCCCGTGAGGTCATCTTGTGCTGTACTCATGTATAGCAGACTACTCGTGTGTATAGTAGCTTGCAATGGCCTGGTAAAACTCGTTGAAGGTGCCCGCCACATGAGTCCGTGCCGCGCCCTTTGGGAAGTGCGCGCGCCATCCGGGCGGGATGCTTAGGGTTCGGTGTTCTAGCCCTGTCCCACTGAAGTGTTCTCGGTTGTCGACGTCACTTCGGTGGCGGGGGTGGCTCCGCGTCGCTTCTTCAAGACGAAGTACATGGCAGTCACCAGGAGCGCAAACGGGATGCCGAAGATCAGTGTCATGTGAAAGGCGTCAATGAACAGCGTGGTCACCAGCAGCGCCACCATCATGACCGCCCCTATGGCCGAGGCCAGCGGGTAAAAGCGCAACTTGTACTCCAGTACCTTGCCATGCCGCTTCATGGCCCGGCGGAAGGCGAGGTGGGTCAGGAAGATCATGAACCAGGTGGACATTGCCCCGAACATGGACAGGGCCATCATGAATGTGAAGCCGGAGTCCGGGTTGAGTACGTACACGCAGGTGGCGACGGCGATGCCGGCTGTGCACAGCAACAGGGCATTGACCGGGGCCCCGTTCCTGCGCAGCCGGCCGAAGACCGCCGGGGCCTGGCCGGCGCGGGCCAGGCTGAACATCATGCGCGTGGAGATGTACAGCCGGGAGTTCATGGCCGACAGGGCCGCGATTATCACAACGATGTTGATCATGGAGTCGGCAAACGGGATGCCGATCACCTGCATGACCGTGACGAACGGACTGTCGCCGGCGAGGATCTTGCTGACGGGGGCAATCGCCAGGATCAGGGCAAGGGTCAGGATGTAGAACAGGAACAGTCGGAACACGGAGACCTTGAACGCCTTCTTCACGGACGTGGCAGGATCCTTTGCCTCGCCGGCAGCAACGGCGATCATTTCGATGGACAGGTAGCTGAAGATGGCCACGACGACGGCAAACCACATGCCGGTGACCCCGTTCGGGAAGAACCCGCCTTCGGCCATGTAGTTGTGCACGCCGTAGTCGGCGTTGTGGGTGCCGAAGACGAGGATTCCGGCCACCAGCATAAACGCAATGATGGCGAACACCTTGATGGTGGAGAACCAGTATTCCAGGGTGCCGAAGGCCTTGACGTTGAACATGTTCACGCCGATAAGCACAGCTGAGAACAGCAGGATCCAGATGATTGACGGCACTGTCGGGAACCACAATTTCATGTAATCGCCGATGGCCGTCACCTCCGTGCCAACGGCCAGCACGATGCACGACCAGTACAGGTACTTCGTCAGGAAACCGGCCAGCGGTGAAACGTAGTGTTCGGCAAAGGCGCCGAACGAGCCGGTGGTGCTGTGTGCCACCGTCATCTCGGCCAGTGCCCCCATCAGCATGACGGCGACAAGGCCGCCGATGACGTAGCTGAGCAGGACGCTGGGGCCGGCAAAGGAAATGGCGAACTAGCTGCCCAGGAACAGCCCGGTGCCGATGGCCCCGCCCAGGGCGATCATGGTCAGCTGCGGGCTGGTCAGTTCCCGCCTGAGCCCGTGTTCGCGTTGTTTGATCTGGTCAAAGGTGCTGGACATCGTTGTCTTCTAGGGGCAAGGCAAAGCGGCACCGCGGCGCGGCGTAACGGGCATGAACGGGGTGATGCGGATTGAGGAGGGTGTGGGAGCGCCGTCCTAGGTGACGGCGTTGCGGGTCTTGAACTCAGACGTGTCCCAAGCGCTGGTGTCGAGAATGTCGCGCAGGATTTCCACGGCGTCCCACACATCCGCATAGCCGAGGTACAGCGGGGTGACCCCGAAGCGAAGCACCTCGGGCTCGCGGTAGTCGCCGATGACGCCGCGGGCGATCAGCGCGCTCATGACGGCGTAGCCCTCGGGGTGCCGGAAACTCACATGGCTTCCGCGGGCGGCGTGGTCACGCGGAGTGATTAATTCCAGCGGATGGCTGGCGCAGCGCTGCTCGACGAGTGAGATGAAGAGGTCGGTGAGCTGCAGGGACTTTACGCGCACGGCCGTGAAATCGGCATCGAGCATGATGTCCAACCCGGTTTCGACCATGGCCAGGGACGTGACGGGCTGGGTCCCACACAGGAAGCGGTTGATGTTGCCGGCCGGTGCATAGGCATCCGCCATGTCGAACGGCTTGGCGTGCGACCACCAGCCGGCAAGGGGCTGCCAAAATCGTTCCTGGTGGCGGGCATTGACCCAGATGAACGCAGGCGAGCCGGGTCCGCCGTTGAGGTACTTGTAGGTGCAGCCGACGGCGTAGTCGGCATCAGCGCCGTTGAGGTTGACGGCGGCTGCCCCGGCCGAGTGGGCAAGGTCCCAGATCGCCAGGGCGCCAACGGCGTGCGCCTGTGCCGTGACTTCGGCCATGTCCCACATGGCGCCGGTGCGGTAGTTGACATGCGAGAGCGCCAGGACGGCGGTCGAACCGTCCAGCGCCGCATCCAGTGTCAGTTCCGCATCGATGAGGCGGACCTCGTACCGGATGCCAGTCTCCTCCGCGACGGAGTTTAGAAAGTCGGTGATTCCCTCGGCGATGTAAATGTCAGTCGGGAAGTTGTCGCGCTCAGTGACGATAACGCGCCGGCCGGGTTGGTCCACCTGCTGGATCCGGATGGCGGAGGCCAGTGCCTTGAACAGGTTCAGGCTGGTGGTGTCGGTGACCACCGTTTCGCCGTCGCGTCCGCCGATGAGCTTCGCCAGCTTGTCGCCAAGACGGCCGGGAAGCTCAAACCAGCCGGCTGTGTTCCAGCTGCGGATCAGCCCCTCGCCCCATTCCGCGGCGATGACCTGCTGCGCGCGCTCAAGGGCGCCGACCGGGCGCGGTCCGAGCGAGTTGCCGTCAAGGTAGATGACGCCCTCGGGCAGAATGAACCGGCTCCGGAATGACGCCAGCGGGTCGGCGGCGTCGGCCGCAACGCAGGCGTCACGGGTGACGAGGTCCAAGCTGTGGGTGGTGGTCATGGAAGTCTCCTGAATTGCCGAAAGCTGCGTGCCATTGCGGCCACACAACAGGTGTCTTTGCTCACAGACTAGAATATGCATCAGCCAGCCGTCACGCATTTTGAATAATCAACCAAAATTGGAGCGAGGCTTGAATCTCAATTCAGAAGTTATCCGTGACCACCCCCGCCAGCCGAATCCGATTCACTTGGACGCCGCGGACATGGTGATCCTGCGCGAACTCTCGCAGGACGCCCGTACGCCCAACAATCTACTGGCGCGCCGTGCCGGACTCGCCCCTTCCACATGCCTGAACCGGGTACGCGCGCTGCGGGATGCTGGCATCATTCGCGGCTTCCACGCTGATATTGATCTGGGCAGTCTGGGGTTGTACATTTTTGCGCTGATTTCCATCAACGTCCACGGGCAGGCCCGCAGGAACATGCTCGAGCTGGCCCGGGAACTGCGGGACCTGCCCCAAACGCTCAATGTCTTCGTCCTGGGTGGAGAGCACGATCTGCTCCTCCATGTCGCGTGTGCCACCACCGCTGAGCTGCGGGACTTCGTCGCGGCCAATCTGGGCAGCAATCAGGCATTCGTCAGCACGCAGACGACCCTCATCTTTGAGCACATGCAACCCGTCTCCGGTGTGCAAAATCTCCCGTGAAGGCCTGACGGGCACCGGGTGGCTCGTTACGCGAACGGTCTCCCGCTTTACGGACGAACGGCACCAGGTCGACATAGACTGGGTTTATGCGCGATTACCAGACTGAATCCGGCCCCGCAACGGCGTGGGCGGGTGCCTCGGCCGCCGTCGTGCAGCATACGGTTGAATGGGTCGACACGGACGCATCGGGGCACCAACACAATTCCGCGATCATCCGCTGGGTCGAATCCGCGGAAGCCGAACTGTTTCGCCAACTGGCGCTGACCGACTACTTTCCGTCCGCGCCGCGCGTGCACCAGTCGATCAATTTCCGTTCCAAGCTGTGGTTTGGCCAGCGAGTCACCACCACGATCTGGGTGCAGGCCATCGGCGCCACATCCGTGACATTTGGCTTCGAGGTCATGTCCGAGGCCATGGGGGAGCGTCCTGGCGGGATGGCCGCCGATGGCATGGTTGTCGTCGCCCATGTGCCAACCGGCGCGGCCTCGTCGGCACCCTGGCCGGAGCGGTTCCGCGCCGCGATGAAGGCGGCGGAGCCGTGCTGAAGGCGCCGGAGCCGGCGATCCGCCACCACCAGCTGATCGTCACCATTTATGGCCTGTACTGCCGTGGAGCCGGAGCGGCGATGCCCGTGTCCGTGCTGATCGACATGCTGGGAGACCTGGGCTATGACGGCTCGGGGGTGCGCTCGGCGGTGTCACGCTTAAAGGCCAAGGGGGTCCTGAAGAGTGTGAAGAATGGCAACGTTGCCATGTATGAACTCTCCCCAACGGTTGCCGAATTGTTCCGCGAGGGCGATGAACGGATCTTTGCCCCCGAGCGGTCAACGGGCACCGACGGCTGGGTGCTGGCCATTTTCTCGGTACCCGAAGCCATGCGCAACCGTCGCCACCAGCTGCGGACGGTGCTGGGCGGGTTCGGGTTTGGGTCGATGGCATCGGGGGTGTGGATTGCGCCCGCGCCCGCGTTTGAACGGACAAAAAAACGCCTTGAAGCGCTGGAACTTGACCAGTTTGTGGAGTTCTTCCGGGGTGACCACGTGGCCGACGGCGATTTGCGCGCCAAAGTTGCCCAGTGGTGGGACTTGGCTGCGTTGGACGCACAGTTTGCGCAGTTCCTGGATTTGTACGGCGGTGCCGTCGGGCAGTGGGCTGCCCGGATCGGCGCCGACCCGGAGCGCGCACTTGCTCAATCAACGCCGGAGCTGAGGCGGGACGCATTCCGCTGTTACATTCCGATGCTGACCATTTGGCGGCGGTTTCCCTACCGGGACCCGAGCCTCGCCCTGGAATATTTGCCCGAAGGCTGGAAAGGGCAGGCGGCCCAGGACACGTTTCTGGATATCCACAGCTTGCTCTCGCCCCTCGCCGCGGCCCACGCCCGGGCGCTGATGGCCTGAGGCCCTGCCCGGTTTCACCAGCCGGCGCTATTGGATCACGGCAACACCCTGGATTTCGATCAGGGCTTCCTTCTGCCAGAGTCGGCTGACGCCGATCCCCGCCATGGCGGGGTATTCCGTCCCCGCCATTTCGCGCCAGAAGCGGCCAATTTCTCGGCCGTTGGCCATGTAGTCGTCAACATCGGTGAGGTAGATGGTGACGCTGACCAAGTCCCCGGGCCGGCCGCCCGCTTGCGCCAAAGTGGCCAGAACATTGCCGAACGCCTGCCTGAACTGGGCCACGATGCCGCCGGGGACAATCTGCATGTCCTTATTCAACGCCGTTTGCCCGCCGAGGTAGACGGTGTTTCCGGCAACCACGCCATGTGCGTAGCCCGACGGCTTCGCCATGGACGCGGGGTTGATGGTCTTGTTTGCCATGGCGTTCCTCCGGGGGTGGTGCTCTGCGGGACGGCCTTGAAAAATTCTTCTTCAGCGCCCCTGTTGCGGGATTGTGATCGGTGTTACATTGAGCATATGCGACGGTCGTAAAAAAGTCGACATACAGATTCGAAGGGAACAGCATTCATGAAACTTGCCACGCTGCGCACCGGCAAACACGGTACGACGGCGGCACTGTCGTTGGGCGTTGATGGTTACCTTCCGCTGCCCGCACGTGACGTCGGGCAGCTGCTGAATCTCCCGGACTGGAAAGCCCTGGTCGCCGAAGCTGCCGCCCAAGGCGGGGGGTCCGGCGTCGTTCCTGCCCATGAAGCGGAACTGGCATCGCTGCTGCCCGCTGCCGGCAAGGTCATCTGCGCGGGCCTGAACTACGCCGACCATATCCAGGAGATGGGCCGCGAACTGCCCGAATACCCCACACTCTTCGCCAAATACGCCGACACGCTGATTGGCGCAGCGGACACCATCGAGGTGTACGGCAGCGGGCGCGTCGACTGGGAAGCCGAACTCGCCGTCGTCGTAGGGGCACCGCTGACCCGGGCCGGCGAGGACGAGGCATCCAGGGCAATCGCCGGCTACACCGTGGCCAATGACGTTTCCATGCGCGACTGGCAAAACCGCACCTTGCAGTGGTTTCAGGGCAAGGCCTTCGACGCCACCACACCGCTGGGCCCGGTGTTGGCCACTGCGGACGAGTTCCAGGCCGGACACGGCTTCGAGGTGCGTGGGTACGTCAACGGCGAGCCTGTCCAGCACGGCAACACCGGCACACTGGTGTTTGGCCCGGCCCGGCTGCTCTCCTACATCTCCCAGTTCACCACTTTGCGCCCCGGCGATATGGTCCTGACCGGCACGCCCGGGGGAGTGGGCATGGGCATGATGCCGCCGCGCTTCCTGAAGGACGGGGACATCCTCAGCACGGAAATCGACGGGATCGGCCGGCTGGAAAACCGGGTCCGGATCCGCCAGGGCGCCAACGCCGCCCGCTAAGTACACGATCAAGATGCAACCAGGAGTGAGAATCATGAGTGAAACCACTACGTACCGTACCGAGGGCGACAACTCGATCTACGCGAACGCCGACGGGGCCGTGGTGCCCGTCGTGACCCGTGCCGGGGAAGAGGACACGAACACCGCCCAGTCCGGCGACTGCATCCGTGTCTCCGGCGTGTCAATCCAGCACACCCCCGCGACGAAAATCTGGTTCGGCCAGGTCTCCAACACCCCCGGCTACCGTTCGCTGCCGCACCACCACGGCGAAGCGGAAACGGGCGGCTACGTGCTGCGCGGCCACGGCCGCATCTACTTTGGCGATAACTACTCCGAATTTCTGGACATGAAAACCGGGGACTGGGTGTTTGTGCCGCCGTTCATGCCCCACGTCGAGGCCAATATGTCTGTCACCGAGGACCTGGTGTGGCTGACCGCCCGCACGCCGGAAAACCTGGTGATCAACCTTGACGACGTCCAGGATGAGACGCTCGCGGACTACCGGAGGGCATAGCCCCCATGGACACCGAAGCCACGATCATCCAGGCCGGCACGTCGGAGACGTTCCTGAAGGCCATCGAGCTCACCCCGGTGGACCCGCAGGTCCATGACCTTGCCTTCGAGGCAGTCACCCAATATGTGCCCTGGCCCAAGTCCTACGGTGGCGACATGGTGGCCCAGTCCGCGGCCGCCATGATGCGCTCGGTGGAAAATGACCGCAAGCTGCACTCCATGCACAGCTACTTCATGCGGCCCGTCGACATTGGCGCGGCGGTGCGCTACGAAGTGGAGATTCTGCGCGACGGGCGCGGCTATTCCACCCGGAGCGTCCGCGGCCGCCAAAACGGGAAAACCGTCTTTGCGGCCATGGGCTCCTTCCACGTCCCCGAAAGCGGGCCCGAGTTCCAGCCGGCCATGCCGGCAACGCTGGACCCCGAGTCGCTGCGCAGCGCCGCGCAGGTGCTCGACGGCGTCCCCGGACCGGCCGCCGACTACTGGTCTCACGGGCGCAGCTTCGACATGCGCCACATTCCAGGCCCCGTGTATCTCCAGGTTGAGGGCGGGGCCGCCCCCACCCAGGCGATCTGGGTGAAGGCCTTCGAGCGCCTGCCCGACGACGCCGACCTGCACCGCACGGCCCTAGCGTACGTGTGCGACTACACCATCCTGGAGCCGCTGCTGCGCGTGAACGGCCTTAGCTGGTCCTCGCCCGGGCTTTCCACGGCGAGCCTGGACCACTCCATCTGGTTCCACCGCGACGGCCGCGCCGACGACTGGGTGCTCTATGCCCAGGAAGCGGTCTCCGGCCAACACAACCGCGGCCTGGCCATGGGCCGCTTCTTCTCCCGCGACGGCCTGCTGTTGGCCACCGTCGCCCAGGAAGGCATGGTCCGCTCCGGTGCCTAGTACCAGCCGCCGGCGCACCGGCTTCAATCCACCGACCCCGCACCGCAACCGAAAGGAACGGCCATGACCTTGAGCGCATCGGCCCATCTGGACACTTTTACCCGCGACCACCTTCCGCCCGCGGAGTCCTGGCCCATCCTTGAATTCACCTTGCCGGAACTGCAGTACCCGGACCGGCTGAACGCCGCCACCGTGCTGATCGACGATGCCGTCGCCCAGTTCGGTGCCGGACGGCCCGCCCTGCACACTCCCGACGGTCCCACCTGGAGCTACGGTGAGCTGCTCAAGCGTGCCAACCAGGTGGCGCAGGTGCTGACCGACGATTTCGGCGTGGTGCCCGGGAACCGGGTTCTGCTGCGCGGGCCAAACAACCCGTGGATCGTGGCGGCCTGGCTGGGCGTGCTGAAGGCCGGGGCCGTCGTCGTCACCACCATGCCGATGCTGCGCTCCGCCGAGATCTCCACCCTGATCGAACTCACCGGACCGGCCGTGGCCATCACCGACCACCGCAACGCCACGGACCTGCTCACCGCCGTCGGGGAGGCCCTGCCGGTCATGACGTATGGCGCGGACGACGACGGCGACCTCACCGTCCGCTGTGCCGCCAAGAGCGGAACCTTCGCCAATGTCGCAACGGCCGCCGACGACGTCGCCCTGTTGGGGCCGACATCGGGGACCACCGGCACGCCGAAGGTGACCATGCACTTCCACCGGGACATCCTGGCGAACGCGGACACCTTCGCCCGGTACCTCCTCAAGCCCACGCCCGAGGATGTCTTTGCCGGCTCACCGCCGCTGGCATTCACGTTCGGGCTCGGCGGGCTGGTCGTGTTTCCGTTGCGCTTTGGCGCCTCGGCGCTGCTGACTGAGCGGGCCACACCCGTTGAGCTGGCCGAGGCAGCCGCCGCCGCAAACGCTTCCATCCTGTTCACCGCGCCGACTGCCTACCGGGCAATTCTCAAGGAGGGCCGCGGCGAGCTGTTGCAGCGGCTGCGCATCGCCGTCTCCGCGGGGGAGCACCTTCCCAAGGAAACCTGGCAACACGTCCATGAGGAAACCGGGCTCAAGCTGGTCGACGGGATCGGCGCCACCGAAATGCTGCACGTCTTCATTTCGGCGGCCGGCGACGACATCCACCCGGGCGCCACCGGCGTGCCCGTGCCCGGCTACCGTGCCATCATCCTGGACGCCTACGGCGCCGAGGCCGCACCCAACGAAGCCGGCCGGCTGGCAGTGATCGGCCCCACCGGCTGCCGCTACCTCGACGATGCGCGGCAGGCCAACTACGTCCACGACGGCTGGAACGTCACAGGCGACACCTTCCTGAAGGACGACGACGGCTACTTCGTCTATCAGGCGCGCTCGGACAACATGATCGTTTCCTCCGGCTACAACATCGGTGCCCCCGAAGTGGAGGCCGCCATCAACGAACACCCCGACGTGGTGGAGAACGCCGTCATCGCCCGCCCGGACGAGGAACGCGGCTCCGTGGTGTGCGCGTTCGTCATCCTGCGTGACGGCGTTGCCGGCGACGCGGCCAAGCGCAAGGAACTCCAGGACTTCGTCAAGGCGACGATCGCCCCCTACAAGTACCCCCGGGACGTGCGGTTTGTGAGCGAACTTCCCCGCAATGCCAGCGGCAAACTACAGCATTTCCGGCTCCGCGAAGCCATGGCAGGCGAACGCGAAGTCCAGGACGCCGCTCCCGCGGACGCCGCGACGCCCACCATGGCCAACGCCGCCACCACGAACTTCCGATAGGACACGAAGGACATGAAAATCGCAATTGTTGGCGGCGGCCCCGGCGGCCTGTACTTTGCCGCATTGATGAAGCAGCTGGACTCCTCCCACCAAATCACGCTGTGGGAGCGCAAGGCCGCCTCCGACACATTTGGTTTCGGCGTCGTCTTCTCCGACGAAACACTTGGCGGCATCGGCAACGCAGACCCCGTGGTGGCCGACTACATGAGCCGCCGCTTCGCACGCTGGTCCGACATCGACATTCACTTCAAGGACAAGGTGAACACGATCGGCGGGCAGGGCTTTGCCGCCATGAGCCGCAAGGAACTGCTGGAACTGCTGCAGCGGCGCACCGTGGAACTGGGTGTCGACGTCCGATTCAGCACGGTGGCCCCGCCAGTGGATGAACTGGCGGCCAACTTCGACCTGGTGCTTGCCTCCGACGGCGTCAACTCCCAGATACGGGCCAAATACGCGGACGCCTTCAAACCAACCCTGGACGCGCGCGGCAACAAGTACATGTGGCTGGGCACCGATAAGGTGTTTGAGGCGTTCAAGTTCTTCGTCAAGGAGACCGAATGGGGCGTCATGCAGATCCATGGCTACCCCTACTCCGACGAAGGCTCCACCTTCATCGCCGAAATGTCGCAGGACGTCTGGCATGCGGCCGGGTTCGATGAGACGGCCAACGATGTCTTCGCACCCGGTGTTTCCGATGAAAAGGCGGTGGCAAAAATCCGGGCCATCTTCGCTGACGAGTTGGTCGGCCACCAAGTCCTCACCAACAATTCAAAGTGGCTGAACTTCACCACTGTCCGCAACGAAAACTGGCGCAACGCCAACATCGTGCTGCTCGGCGACGCGGCCCACACCGCCCACTTTTCGATCGGCTCCGGCACCAAGCTGGCGATGGAGGATGCCCTGGCGCTGGCTGCCTGCCTCCACGAGCATGCCGGCGTGGACCAAGCCCTGGCCGCCTATGAGGCTCAGCGCCGCCCCGTGGTCGAATCGACCCAGCGCGCCGCACAGGCTTCCCTGGAATGGTTCGAAAACATCGGCCAGTACAAGGACCAGGACCCCACCCAGTTCTGCTTCAACCTGCTCACCCGCAGCCGCCGCATCACCTATGACAACCTGAAATTGCGCGACCCCGACTTCGCCCGCCACGTGGACGCGGGCTTCGCCGCCTCCCAGGGCCTGGCCCGGGTGGCCCCGGCCATGTTCCAGCCGTACCGGATCGGGGAACTGGAGCTGAAGAACAGGATCATCGTCTCGCCCATGGACATGTATTCGGCGGTCGACGGCGTGCCCGGCAGCTTCCACCTGGTCCACCTTGGCAGCAAGGCCATGGGCGGTGCCGGGCTGGTCATGACGGAAATGGTGTGCGTCTCTGCCGTTGGCCGCATCACCCCCGGCTGCAGCGGTTTGTACAACGATGCCCAGCGCGAAAGCTGGACGGAAATCGTGGACTTTGTCCACACCCAGTCCACCGCGAAGATCGGCGCGCAAATTGGCCACTCCGGCCGGAAGGGCTCCACCCGGCTCATGTGGGAGGGCATTGACGAACCCCTGGCGGAGGGGAACTGGCCCGTCGCCGGGCCGTCCGCCGTCGCCTATGGGGCCGGCAGCCAAGTCCCGCGGGAAATCACCCGTGCCGAAATGGACGACGTCCGTGAGCAGTTCGTTGCGGCCGCCCGTCGCGCTGACGCGGCCGGCTTCGACCTCCTTGAAGTGCACGCAGCCCATGGATACCTGCTCTCCGCGTTCCTCTCTCCGCTGGCCAACAAACGCTCCGACGAATATGGCGGCAGCTTGGAAAACCGGCTCAGCTACCCCTTGGAGGTGTTCGACGCCGTCCGTGCAGTGTGGCCAGCCGGCAAGCCGCTGACCGTGCGCATCTCCGCCACGGACTGGTGCGACGGCGGCAATACCGCAGACGACGCCGTGGAGATTGCCCGCGCCTTCGTGAACCACGGCGCCGCCGGCCTCGATGTCTCCACCGGCCAGGTAGCCAAGGAGGAAAAGCCGGCCTACGGGCGCAGCTACCAGACCCCGTTCGCGGACAGGATCCGCCAGGAAGTCGCCGCCCCCGCCGGTGCAGCAGTGATCGCCGTCGGTGCCATCTCCTCCTACGACGACGTCAACTCGATCCTTCTGGCAGGCCGCGCGGACCTCGTCGCCCTGGGCCGCACCCACCTCTACGATCCCCAGTGGACACTCCATGCCGCCGCCGAACAAGGATTCAAGGGCGACTCCGCAGCCTGGGTGCTGCCCTTCCAGGCCGGCAACCGCAAACCGCCGAGCGCCAGGACCGACGCCGTCCGGCCCCGGCTGTCGCTTCTCCAGGAACCGGAGATCGAAGGCGCCACGGTCCACGTGCGCTGGACACCGGCCACCGCAACGGCGACGGAGGCGCTGGGCAGCGCGGTGTTCGCCACGGCAGACGGAAAGGTGAATTGACCGGGACTGGTCCCGGTCTGCCCGGCGCGGAGCCGGCCTTCATGCGGTACGGGACATCGGATCAGCAGTTCATTGAACTGTGGGCCCCGCAGGCCGGAACGCCTCGTGGCTACGCCATCCTAATCCACGGCGGTTACTGGCGGGCAGTGCACGACGCCACGATCATGCACCCTCTGGCCGGCGACCTGGTGGCGCGGGGCTGGGCCGTGGCGAACATCGAGTACCGGCGCGTGGGGAACGGCGGTGGCTGGACGGCCACCCTGCAGACGTCCGGGCGTCCCCGATCCGCCAGCTGCCCGTTGACGTGCCGCTGCTCATCATCCATGGCGACGTGGACGTCCGGGTCCCGGAAGCCCACTCGGCAGATTTTGCGGTCGCAGCCGTTGCGCCACACCGGGACATTGACTACAGCATGCTGCCAGGCCTGGGGCACATGGATGACATCGACCCCACTGCGCCGCACTGGCCCGTTGCGGTCGACTGGATGGAGCGCCGGAGTGCTGAATCGCGCGCGACCGACAGGTGGGCGGGCACGGGCTAAAGTTGCCGTATGGACTCTGAAAAGACACTCGTCGCGCTTGAAGACGCCGCGACAGTGGTGCTGCTTCGGGACACCCCTGAAGGCCTGAAGGTACTGATGCTGGAACGGCCCACACAACGTGGATCCTTTGCCGGCGCCTGGGTTTTCCCCGGAGGCAAGGTCGATCCGGGGGACCGTGTGGATGGCGGCGACGTCGCTGCAGCCCGCACGGCGGGGGTGCGCGAAGTCGCTGAGGAAACCGGCCAAATTCTGGAAGAAGGGACGTTGGCCCCCTTATCCATGTGGTTGCCCATGCGCGCACTTCCCCGTCGTTTCCGAACGTGGTTCTTTTTGGCGGGGGCAGCCTCCGCCCAGGTTGTGCTCAATCCCGGAGAACATGGCAGCTACTCCTGGCTGACGCCGGGCCGGGCCCTGGAACTGCATGCGGCAGGGGACATGCTCCTGGTCCCGCCGACCTGGGTCACCCTGCACCACTTGAGGCCCTTTGAATCCGTGGACGACGCGCTCCAGGCTGCCCGGAACCATGAAGCCGTGAAGTACCTGTCGTACTTATTGCCGGACAATTCCAATGGGGCACTAACTGGTCCAAGGACCGCTGGCGGCGGTGGCATCGCTGTGTGGGCCGGGGACGAAGCCTACCCCGGCGGCGGGGACTCGGCTCCGGCAGGCGGCCGGCACCGCCTGACCATGGCGGCCCTGCCGTGGGTGTACGAGCGGACCGAAGCTTCCGTTCCGCGCGCGGCCACAGCGCAATAGACCGGGCCCATCCGCAGGAATACCGGCAAGGAGTCATCGATGGCAGCCAGGAAGCAGTGGAAAGACCTCAGTACGCGGGCCAAGTGTGCCATCGTCGTGGCCGGGGCCGTGCAAATCGCCCTGCAGCTCGCGGCATTGCGCGATCTCTCCCGACGCACGCCGCTGGAAGTCAACGGCTCCAGGACAGCCTGGGTGGCGGCGTCGTTCATCAACTTCGCCGGGCCCGTCGCCTACTTTGTGCGCGGCCGGAAGAAATAACTGCCCGGCCGTGGATCGCGCGGCTTGCAGCCAGTCCACCCCAGACCCTTGACACGGAGCCGCCAACGTTGCATATTTAACGTATTAGTTAAATAACGGATTGGTTAGATGCAACATGGCGACGGACCGGCTCAGCCGGATCTTTGGGGCGTTGGCGGATCCCACGCGGCGGGCGATACTTGCCCGGCTCAGCGAGGGGGAGGCCACCGTCAATGAGCTGGCCAAGCCATTTAGCATTTCGCTGCCGGCCGTGTCCCGGCACCTGAAGGTGCTGGAGGCTGCCGGGCTCATCTCCCGCAGCCGCAGCGCCCAATGGCGCACCAGCCGGCTCGAGGCGGCCCCCTTGCGGGAGGTCACCTTTTACATGGAGAAATACCGCCGGTTCTGGGACGAAAGTCTCAACCGGTTGGAGCAGCATCTGGAACTACTTCAAGATGAGGACAAACCATGAGCCACGAACCCATTGAAAACCGGCAAATTCCCGGCGAAAGCACGGACGCGGGTGCCAACACCCTGACCATGGTGCGCATCTTCAAGGCCTCCCGCGAGCAGTTGTTTGCGGCCTGGACGGACCCGGACCAGCTGGCCAGGTGGTGGGGCCCGGCCGGACTCCACTCGCCGCGCGAACGGATCAGCATTGACGCGCGGGTGGGCGGCGTGTGGTCCGCCCCCATGGTCATGGACGACGGCAGCGCCGAGTTCCCGGCCACCGGCAGATTCACCCGGCTCGACCCGCCCAACGGCCTGGAAATGCACGAGGAGGCAAGCGAAGCGTTTCCCTTCGCCAGTTCCATCACCGTCACCCTGGTGGACGTGGACGGCGGCACCCAAATGACAATCGTCCAGCATATTGAGGCGGAGTCCTTCGACTTCGGCGACTCGAAGGTCGGCTGGGGAACGTCCCTGGAGAAGCTGCGCGCCCTGGTGAACGTCTAGCCCCTTACGGAAACGGCATTGCGGCTAGACCAAGCCCAGGCCCTTCACGGCATCGCGTTCGGAGGCCAGCTCGGCCACGCTGGCGTCAATCCTCCCGCGTGCGAAAACGCTAATGTCCAGGCCCTGCACAATGTTGTAGTCGCCCGCGGCAGTCGTGACGGGGAAGGAGCTGACCAGCCCCTCGGGCACGCCGTAGGAGCCGTCGGACGGGACGGCCATGCTGGTCCAGTCGCCCGCCCTCGTCCCATGGACCCACAGGCGCATGTGCGCAATGGCCGCGTTGGCCGCCGACGCGGCGGAGGAGCCGCCGCGGACCGAGATGATTTCGGCGCCGCGCTTGGCCACCCGGGGGATGAACTCCCCGGCGATCCACGACTGGTCCACCAAATCAGTGGCGGGCCCGCCGTCCACCGTGGCGTGGGTGATGTCCGGGTACTGGGAGGCGGAGTGGTTGCCCCAGATGGCCACCTTGCGGATGGCGGACACGGGTGCCCCGGTCTTGGCGGCAAGCTGGGCCACGGCCCGGTCATGGTCCAGCCGGGTCATGGCGGTGAACCTCGACGCCGGGACGTCCGGCGCGTGAGAGGCGGCTATCAGTGCGTTGGTGTTGGCGGGGTTGCCCACCACCACCGCCTTGAAATCACCGGCGGCCCCGTCGTTGATGGCCCTGCCCTGGACCGAAAAGATGCCGCCGTTGGCGGCCAGGAGGTCCGCGCGTTCCATTCCCGGCCCGCGCGGCCTGGCGCCCACGAGCAGTCCGACGTTGGCGCCGTCGAACGCCTTTGCCGGATCGTCAAAGACATCCAGGCCGGCCACCAGCGGGAACGCGCAGTCCATCAGCTCCAGCACGGTGCCTTCGGCGGCCCTGGCAGCCGCGGGAACCTCCAACAGCCGCAGTCTTACCGGCACTTCCGGGCCCAGCATGGCGCCGGAAGCAATCCGGAACAGGAGTGCGTAGCCGATCTGGCCGGCAGCGCCGGTGACCGTGACGGTGACGGGGGCGGCTGGTGTGTCCATGCGGCCAGTCTAGCGCCGGTCCGCAGCCGCGGGCAGGGGCTCTCGGCCAGAACCCAGGCAAGGGTCCGCAGCTTCCCAGCCGGGAACTGTATGATTGACAAGATTGCGTTCCATAACAATTTCTGTTCCCGAGGAGACATCCGGATGCCACTGTGGCAAATCATCGCCATCATCGTGGTGGCTTGGCTGGCGGCGGCTGCGGGAATTGTCGTGTTCATGATGGGCGCTTCGCGCGGACGGCGTTCGGAAAAGCAGGCACAGCAGCAACTTGACCGCCAGCGCCTTCAGCCGGCCCATCGGGAGGAACGCGAGGACACGCCCTGACCGGGGTGGCTCCACCGGTGTGCCGACCGCAATGCCGCGCTTACAGCCGGCCGGTCAATTTTGCGTGGAACGCGCGGCTGCGGCTGTCCAGGCCTGTTATGTTCACCGCGCACCCGTGCTTGGCGAATTTCTCCTCCACGGAATCTACGGCCGCCACCGAGGATGCGTCCCAGATTTGCGCGGCGGACAGGTCCACCGAAACTTCGGGAGGGTCCAGGGCGTAGCTGAACTGCTCCACGAGGTCGTTGCTGCTGCCAAAGAACAACGGGCCGGTGACCACATAGGCGACGCTTCCGCCGTCGTCGGCAAGTTTCCGCTGGACGTTGATGACATGCGCGACGCGGCGGGCAAAGAGCGCCATCGCCAGCAGTGTGCCGGCCAGGACTCCCAGGGCCAGGTTTCCCGTGGCAACCACGACGCCGACAGTCGCCACCATCACCAGGGTCTCCGGCACCGGCATGCGCTTCAGGGTTGCCGGCCGCACGCTGTGCCAGTTGACGGTGGCGACCGCCACCACCATCATGACCGCGGCCAGTGCCACCATGGGGATCTTTCCCATGACGGTGCTCAGCGAGGTGATCAGCAACAGCAGCAGCAACCCCGCGGCCAGCGTTGAAAGTCGGGTCCGGGCCCGGCCGATCTTCACGTTCACCACGGTTTGGCCGATCATGGCGCAGCCGGCAATCCCGCCGTAGAGGCCGGCCAGCATGTTGGCCACCCCCAGGGCCCAGGACTCCCGGGTCTTGTGCGAGCGGGTGTCGGTGAGGTCGTCGACGAGCTTGGCCGTCAGCAGGGTCTCCAGCAAGCCGACGAATGCGACGCTCAAGGCAGTGGGCCAAATGATCTGCAGGGTTTCGAGGTTCAAGGGGACCAGGAACGGCGTCAGCCCGGGGAGCCCGCCGTTCATGGGACCCTCGCCGGCCACATCGGGGACATCGAGGCCGGCCGCGACGGCCACCGCTGTCACCACGACAATCGCCACCAGCGGCGCGGGCACGGCCTTGGTGATCCGCGGCAGCACGGCGATGATGGCCAGGGTCAGCGCGAACAGGGGGTACACCAGCCACGGCACGCCGATCAGGTGCGGCACCTGCGCAGCGAAAATCAAGATGCCCAGGGCATTGACGAAGCCGATCATGACAGACCGTGGGATGAAGCGCATCAGCCGTGCCAGCCCGGCTGCGCCAAACGCAATTTGGACCAGCCCGGCGAGCAGCACGGCGGGGAGCACGTAATCCACCCCGTGGATTTTTACCATGGGTGCAATGACCAGCGCCACCGAGCCGGCCGCGGCCGTCACCATGGCGGACCGCCCGCCGAGGAAGGACATGGACACGGCCAGCACCACGGAGGCCACCAGCGAGACCATGGGGTCCACCCCTGCAATGACGGAAAAGGAAATGACTTCCGGGATCAACGCCAGCGTGGTCACCATGCCGGCCAGCACCTCGCGGCTGAGCAGCCGGGGCGTGCGCAGGACCTGCAGGTGTCCGGCCCAGGTGTCAGCATCTGCCGGCACGGAGGTGGGGGATGCCGGCTTCGCAGTGGTGGCGCGGGCCTTGGCGTTCTTGGGCACGGTGTTCTTTCGTCGGGGGCGGGCTTCGCATTGCCGGGATCCGGAGATTGCCGGGTCCGGAACGCAGGTGCCTAAGTGACGCTGCGTGCTGGAGGCGGTCTCAGAATCGGACCGTGCCCACCTTACCGTGCCGTGGCTGCCCCGCATCCCCGGCCCGGACAGCAACTAACCCGCACCAGTGGTCGAAAAATCGCGAATCGAGACTTTTTTCGAGCACTGGTGCGGGTCGGTGTTTATGCGGCCGAAGCCCGCTCCCTAGACCGTGGCGGTGGCGGCGTCAAACTCCAGGCGGTGCAGGCGCTCGCGGTCCACGATGCCGTTGGGCTTGCCCAGGTTGACTACCAGGAAGGCCTTGCGGGGCGTGCCGTCATTGAACTCGGCGTCGATTCCTGCGGCATCAAAGCCGCCCATGGGGCCGGCGGCCAGTCCGGCGGCGCGGGCGGCCATGATGAAGAAGCCGGCCTGAATGTGGGCGTTGTTCACGGCCATGCCCTGGCGCAGTGCGTCGTTGGCGGCAAAGGTGGGAACCATGCCGGCCGCGTGCGGTGCGGTGGTGGGCATGAGGTCGTGCCAGTCGGTGTCGTAGCTGAGCACGGCAACCATCGGCGCGGCCAGGGTCTTCGCCTTGTTGCCGTCCGCCATGTGCGCCACCAGGCGCTCGCGGGCCTCCGTGGAGCGGACCCAGGTAATGCGCAGCGGCTGGATGTTCATGGCGGTCGGGGCCATCTTGGTCAGCGCATAAACGGCCTCGAGGGTCTCGTCCGCAATCTCGTCCTCGGCCCAGCTGTTGGCGGTGCGGGCCTCCAGGAACAGAGCCGCGGCGGCATTCGTGTCCAAGATCAGCTCATCCTGCAGGTTGATTTCCGAAGAGATGTCAATGCTCACGGGCCCAGCTTTCTGTTTCGAGGTAGGTATTACGTGTTTGTCAGCGCCGGAGGGGCCGCAATTGTTTCCTTAGTCGTTGTGAGTTGTGTCACGGGGACCTTGTGTGGCTAGGCTTGGCCGGTGGGAATGAGAAGTACGACGTCGGCCGGCACCAGTTCCTTCAGCCGCGCCCTGGCGCTTTTGGTCGCCGGGACATATTTCATGGAAATCCTGGACGGCACCATCATTGCCACGGCGGCGGCCGGCATGGCCGCGGACCTCCACGTCCGGCCGGTGGACATCAACCTGGCCATGACGAGCTACCTGATCACCCTGGCGGTGGGCATACCCATCAGCGGCTGGCTGGCCAAACGCTTTGGCGCCCGGCGCGTGTTCACAGCTGCCATCGCCATTTTCACGCTCGCGTCGCTGTTGTGTGCGCTCAGCCCCAACCTGGCGTTCCTCTGCGGCGCGCGGATGCTCCAGGGGCTGGGCGGGGCCATGATGGTCCCCGTCGGCCGGCTGGTGGTGCTGCGCGACGCCGACAGGAAGGAGTTCCTGGAGGCCATCGCCTACCTGACCTGGCCGGCACTCATCGCCCCGGTCATCGCCCCGGCACTGGGCGGGCTGCTCACCACCTATGCCAGCTGGCACTGGATCTTCCTGATCAACGTCCCGCTAGGCATCATCGCCTTCATCACGGCGACCAGGGTGGTCCCGGACATCCGCGCCCGCAAGGTGCCACCGCCGGACTGGACCGGCTTCGTCCTGTGCGGCGTTGCCCTGGCCGCGCTGGTGATTGGGCTGGAACGGGTGGGTTCGGCACCCACCCGGTGGGCCGGCGTCGTGCTGTGGCTGGGCCTGGCACTGGCCAGCGGAACAGGCGCGCTCTGGTGGTTCCGGCGTGCGCGCCATCCGCTGCTGGACCTGCGGGCGCTGCGCATCCCCACCTTCCGGGCGGGCAACGGGGGCGGGGCGCTGTACCGGCTGGTCATCAACGCCGTGCCGTTCCTGCTGCCGCTGATGTTCATGCTCGGTTTTGGCTGGACGGCGTTTGAGGCCGGGCTGATGACCATGGCCGTGTTTGCCGGAAACGTGCTCATCAAGCCCGCCACCTCGCCGCTGATCCGCCGCTTCGGCTTCCGGAACGTGCTGCTCCTCAGCAATGCCGGCGGTGCGCTGGTCCTTGGCGCGTGCGCGCTGCTGGGACCCGAAACACCCCTGGTGGCCATCGCGGCCGTGCTGTTTGCCAGCGGCGTGCTGCGTTCCATCGGCTTCAGCGCCTACAACACGCTGCAGTTTGCCGACGTGCCCAAGGCGCGCATGTCCGGGGCCAACACGCTCTCTTCCACCATCGCCCAAATTGCCACCGGCCTCGGCGTTGCCGTGGGGGCCCTGATCCTGCGGGCCGCGGACGCGCTGCTGCCCGGCGCGGCGCCCGTGGCCAGCTACCAATGGACGTTTGCAGTGCTGGCCGTCCTGATGTTGTATCCGGTGTTGGAGGCGCTGCTCATGCACCGCACCGCCGGCGAAGAGGTGCGGACGCGGTAGCTCGCGCCGGGCATCGGGGGCCGCGGCCCGGTATTTCCTCGGCGACTATCCGACCCGTCGGCCGCAAGCGGCCTTTGGGGTCTCCTTTACGTCGCCTACGGAAACACCGTGCCGCTGCCTTGAGGTCCGGAAGTGCCCCAACGGCAAGCCAGCAGGTGGAGCCGGCGTTTTTTGTAGGCCGCGTAAAGGAGACCTAAGGCCGCCCGCGGCCGACGGTCGGATAGCGGCCGGAAAAATGCCGGGCCACCGGCAGGTGTACAGCTCTCGACCAGCGGGCGCTGCTCGTGCCATGATGCTGGCACCGGAATATAAGCCGGGGCCGGGCAACGCAAGGGAGCGCTGAATCATGACAACGTGGAAAATACGGGACTTTCACCCGCAAGACGTGGAGGGGATACTGGCACTGTGGCAGTCGCTGAAGGAGAACGGCGTCGAACCCGTCTACGACCTGTCCGAGGTGCTGGCCTCCTGCGAAAAGGACCATGCCGTGGTGGCGGCCCACGGTGACCAGGTCGTCGGGGCGGCGGTGGGCAGGGCCGCGCACGACCAGGGCTGGATCGTGTTTCTGTCCACCCTGCCAAAGTTCCGCGGGCGGGGGATCGGCACCTCGTTGCTGGCCGCCGTCGAAAACCGCATGGCGGCACACGGGCTGAACAAGCTCTCCGCACTTATGCCGGAAACCGAAACGCGCGTGGAGGCATTCACCAACCGCGGCTTCGTGGTCAAGAAAAACCTGCGCTACTTTGAACGCCGCATTCCCGTCCAGCGCGCCGAGCTGGGCGCCCTGGAGGAACTTGGCGGGCGCCTGCTGCCGCGTGACCTTTGGGACCGGGTGGCCGGGATGACGGCGGAGAAGGAGCTGCTGGAACGGCGGCTGGTTTTGCCGTTGGCGGAGTCGGAGCTTGCCGAGGAATTCGGGGTGGTGCCGCCGCGCGCCGTCGTGTTGTTTGGGCCGCCCGGAACCGGAAAAACCACCTTTGCCAAGGCCATGGCGTCCCGGCTGGAGTGGCCGTTTGTGGAGGTGTTCCCGTCACGGCTGGCGGGGGAACCCGGCGGCCTGGCCGGCGCCCTGCGGCAGACGTTCCTGGACATTGCCGAGCTGGAGCATGCCGTGGTCTTCATTGACGAGGTTGAGGAGATCGCCGCCCAGCGCTCGGGGGAGCCGCCGTCGCCCATGCAGGGCGTGACGAACGAGCTGCTGAAGATCATCCCGGCGTTCCGAGACCAGCCGGGCCGGCTGCTGGTGTGCGCCACGAACTTCATCCGCTCGCTGGACTCGGCGTTCCTGCGCCACGGACGCTTCGACTACGTCATCCCCATCGGGCTGCCGGACGCAGACGCCCGCACCGCCATGTGGAACCGCTTCATCCCGGCTGCCGCGGTGGGGCATGTGGACGTCGCCGGGCTGGTCGCCGCCAGCCGCGGCTTCTCCCCGGCAGACATCGAGTTTGCGGCCCGCAGCGCCTCCCAGCGCGCGTTGGAAAAAGCCGTGTTCGACGACGGTGCCGGACCGGGCGGTTCCGCCGGCGTCCGCCGTGGCCCGGTCACGGCCGATTACCTCGAGACCATTGCCGACACCCGGGCCACCGTCAGCGACGCCGTCGCCGCGGACTTCCTCGAGGACATCGACGCCCTGGCCCGGACCTGACCGGATGCCCCCCCCCCGACGTTGGGCCCACAGCTTCGAGGGCCCCGACACGAGTACGCGGGTGTTGGAAACAGCTGGGGAGGATCCTTCATCTCCACGGGGAGGGTTGCCCGTGGTCGGGTGGGGTCACGGCGGCAGTTGTTGTCGGGCGCCGGCGTGGTTCGGCTAGACTCACTGGCAGTGACACGGGGTGCCCTTCGCAGGGCTGAGAACCACACCCGTTGAACCTGATCTAGTTAGCACTAGCGAAGGGATGTCCTGCCGGTCTCCTGCGTGCTGCCATTATCGGCGGCACGCGGCCGTGCCCATCTTTTCGCCTTATTAAAGGTGGAGAACCATGCAGTTTTCAGACCAAACAGTCCTCGTTACCGGTGCCGGCCGCGGCCTCGGCGCCCACATAGCCCAGGCATTCCTGGACGCCGGAGCCCGGGTGGTGGTCAACTACCGCAACAGTGCGGACACCGCCGGGGCACTGGCGGCGGAGGCCGGCCCCGGGCGGGCACTGGCCGTGCGGGCCGACGTCACCAACCCGGAGGATGTCGCGGTGCTGTTCGCAACGGCGGAACGGCATTTTAGCGCCCCCGTCACCACCGTGGTGAACAACGCGCTGGCCGACTTTTCCTTCAACGGCGACGCCCGGGCCACCGCCGGCGGCATATCCTGGGCCGACTTTGACGCCCAGTTTTCCGGCAGCGTCCGCGGCGCCCTGAATACCACCCAGGCGGCCCTGCCGGGCATGAAGGCTCACGGCTTTGGCCGGATCGTGAACATCGGCACCAACCTGTTCCACAACCCGGTGGTGCCATACCACGACTACACGGCGGCCAAGGCCGCGCTGCTGTCCCTGACCCGCACGCTCGCCGTGGACCTGGGACCTTCGAATATCAGCGTGAACATGGTCTCCGGCGGCCTGCTGCGCACCACCGACGCCAGCGCGGCCACGCCCGAGGAGGTCTTTGACTACATTGCCGCCGCGACCCCGCTGCGCCGGGTCACCACTCCGGCCGAACTCGCCGACGCCGTGCTGTTCTTCGCGTCGCCGTGGGCCAGGTCGGTGACGGGCCAGAACCTCATGGTCGACGGCGGACTGGTGATGAACTGATGCCCGGCCAATTGGCGGGGCGCCTGATGCACCTGAATGTGTTCCTGCACGGCTGCGGCCACCACGGCGCGGCCTGGCGGATGCCCGGCTCCCCGATCGCGGAGCTGGGCGACATCCGGTACTACGAGCGTCTGGCCCAAACCGCCGAACGAGGGCTCTTTGACGCGGTCTTCTTCGCGGACGGCCAGTCCGCCGGCGATCCGGCCGACGGGCCGCTGTGGCACCTGGAGCCACTGACCATGCTGGCCGCGATAGCCCGTGCCACGGAGCGGATCGGTCTGGTCGCCACGGTGTCGTCAACGTTTTACGAGCCCTTCCACGCTGCCCGGATGCTGGCATCGCTGGACCACATCAGCGGCGGGCGCGTGGGGGTGAATGTGGTGACTTCCATGTTCGATGCCGAGGCCCGTAACCACGGGATGGCCACCATGCCGTCGCACGCCGAACGCTACGCCCGGGCCGCCGAGTTCATTTTCGTGGCACTGGGCCTGTGGAATTCCTGGGACGACGGCGCCCTGCTTCGGGACCGGGCGGGGTGCTACGCGGACGCGGCATTGGTACGCCCCGTGCTCCATGAGGGCAGCCACTTCAGGGTGGACGGCCCCCTGAATGTTCCGCGGTCGCCGCAGGGCAGCCCGGTGCTGTTCCAAGCCGGGGCCTCGGAGCCCGGGCGTGAGCTTGCCGCCAGGTATGCCGAGGGCGTTTACGCCGTCGCCTATGACCTGCCCAGCGCCCAGGCGTACTACCGCGACGTCAAGCGCCGCATTTCGGAGGCGGGGCGGGACCCGGAAGCGGTGGCGATCATGCCCGGGCTCGTCACGTACGTTGCGGCCACGGAAGGGGAAGCGCGGGCGAAGCAGGCTGCCGTCGATGCCCGCCTGCCGGTGGAGGCGTCACTGGCCCAGCTGGGCCGCTTTGTCCAGCGGGACTGCAACGGCTGGGAGCTGGACGCTCCCGTGCCGGCCCTGGTGCCGGCGTCGGACTTCACGGGGCCGCAGGGCCGCTACGCCACCATCCTGCGCATCATTGAGACCGAGCGGCCCACGGTGCGCCAGCTGCTGGGCCGGCTGGCTGCCGGCGGCGGGCACGTCACGATGGTGGGAACCCCGGAGCAGGTGGCCGATGAAATGCAGCGCTGGTTTGGGCAGGGCGGTGCGGACGGCTTCAACCTGATGCCGCCACTGCTGCCGGAGTCGCTGGAGGACTTTGTGAAGCTGGTGGTCCCGGTGCTCCAGCGGCGCGGCCTGTTCCGCACGGAGTACACGGGCAGCACCCTGCGCGGTCATCTGGGCCAGGCTGCGGTGGCGGCCCAGCCCTTTTTCATGCCTGTTTAGCTGCCGGTCCGGCCGGCTGGGCCTGCGGTCCGTCCGGCTGGGAATGATTGGCCGGGCCGGGAAGCCCGGCAAGGAACAGGTCCAGGCCAAAACCAAACGCGGCGTCCGTGTCGGTGCCTTCGTCCGCGAGCAGGCCCGCGCGGAACAGTCCGGCGCGGGTCTGTTCCTGGGTGGCCGAGCCCACGACGTAATGCACCAGGGCACCGGCCGCCCACTCCGAGTGCCGGGGCGACAGGCCGCTGGCGGCCAAAAGTGTGGTGAGGTGCAGCAGCGGAGACGGAGTTTCCGGTGCCAGGGCGTGGGCCAGTGCCACCACCTCGGCGCCGTCGCGGACGGCCAGCAGTGCGGCGCGGATGCGCAGGGCGAGGTGCCGGATGTCCTGCTGGGCGCCGCCGCCGGAGTCCCGGGGTCCTGAGCCCGTGCTCCCTGAGCCTTCAACTGTGGCTGCTTCAGCTGTGTCCGCGGGGGCCAGGATTAGCCCGGCAAGTACCGTCAGCAGCTCCTGTTTGTTCTTCACGTGCCAGTACAGGGCCCCTGGCTGGACGCCCAGGTCCCGGGCCAGGCGGCGCATGGACAGGTCCGCAAGGCCGTATTCCCGCAGGATTCCCATGGCGGTGTCCACGATCAGCTCGCGCGTCAACGCCATGGTGACCGTCCCTTTCCTTTTGTCCGGTGTGCCGCGAAGGCACCACTCCATCTTCCCCCATTCGCGGGCGCCCCGGTTGACAGCCGGTCCCGCAACTCCCACACTTGAACGGTGTTCAATTACTTTCAAGACCTCGCCGACCGACAGCTGTCCGGTGCCACCCTGACCCGTGCCGAGGCCCTCGCCATCCTCGAATCCACCGATGGCCAGCTGCTGGACGTGGTGTCCGCCGCCGCACGGCTGCGCCGCGCCCACTTCAGCAACACCGTCAAGGTCAATTACCTGGTCAACCTGAAGTCCGGGCTGTGCCCCGAGGACTGCACGTACTGCTCACAGCGCCTCGGCTCGGCCGCTCAGATCCTGAAATACACCTGGCTGAAGCCGGAGGAGGCCGTGGCACAGGCGGGCACCGGCATCCGCGCCGGGGCCTCTCGGGTCTGCATGGTGGCCAGTGGCAAGGGCCCCAGCGACCGGGATGTGGACCGCGTGGCCGGCATGGTCAGGGAGCTCAAGGGGGAGCACCCTGACGTGGAAGTCTGCGCCTGCCTGGGCATCCTGAAGGGCGGTCAGGCCGCGCGCCTCAAGGACTCCGGCGTGGATGCCTACAACCACAACCTGAACACCAGCGAGTCCATGTACGCCGAAATCTGCTCCACCCATGAATTCTCCGACCGCGTGCAGACCGTGGAACACGCCAAGGACGCCGGCCTTTCGCCGTGCTCGGGCCTGATCGTGGGCATGGGTGAGAGCAACAATGACCTCATCGACGCCGTTTTCGCCCTGCGCGGGCTGGGCAGCGAGTCCATCCCTGTCAACTTCCTCATGCCCTTTGAAGGCACCCCGCTGGAAGGGACCTGGCTGCTCACGCCCGCCCAGTGCCTGCGCATCCTGGCCATGGTCCGGTTCGCCTGCCCGGACACGGAGCTCCGCATGGCCGGCGGCCGCGAAATGCACCTGCGCACCCTCCAGCCGTTGGCCCTGCATGTGGCGAACTCCCTTTTCCTGGGCGACTACCTCACCAGCGAGGGTCAGGAAGGGCAGGCCGACCTGGACATGATCGCGGACAACGGCTTTGTCGTGCTGGGGCGGGAGCAGCCGGGACAGGACCCGGACGACGGCGCAACCTCCCCGGGCGCGCCCGTCGCCATCCGCCGCCGCGGGGCAGGTACCCGGGTGGCGCCCAATGCCTGAGGGCACGCGGGCCGCCGGGGCCCTTGTTGCGGCGGAGGCCCTTGTCGCAGCGGAGACGGACACCGCGTCCCTGGCGCCTTCCACCAGCGGGCCAATGCCCCGCGAGCTCACGTCCCCCGAGCCAATGCCCCGCGGGCCCGCTTCCCCGGAGCCCAGGTCCCCGGAGGTCACCTCCCCGGAACCCGTGCCCCGCGCACTCATGTCCCGGGACCTTATTTCCCGAGATCGGGGACTGCTGTGGCACCCCTACGCCCCTCTCGACGGGGACGCACCCTATGCAGTGCACGGCGCCTCCGGAACGCGCTTGAGCCTCGGCGCGGCCGACGGCACGCAATTTGAGGCCGTAGACGCCATGAGCTCCTGGTGGTCCGCCGTCCACGGCTACCGGCACCCTGCCCTGGACCGGGCCCTGCTCGACCAGGCCGGCCGCTTCAGCCACGTCATGTTTGGCGGGCTGACCCACGAGCCAGCTGTCCAGCTGGCCGAACGGCTCGTGGCGCTGGCGCCGGAAGGACTGGACCACGTGTTCTTCGCGGACTCCGGCTCCGTGTCCGTCGAAGTGGCCCTGAAACTGGCGGTGCAATACCAGCAAGGATGCGGCCGCCCGGAACGGACGCAGTTCCTGGCACTGCGCGGTGGCTACCACGGAGACACCTTTGCCGCCATGAGCGTATGCGACCCCGTCGACGGCATGCACGCGGCCTTTCCGTCCCTGGTGGCCCGCCAGCGGTTCCTGCCCCGGCCACCAGCCGCACGGCTGGTCGGCGGTGAACTGGTGGCCGACCCGGCCGAAGTGGCCGCCTGGATTGGCATTCTGGAAGAGACAGTGGGCCGCCACCGCGACGAGCTGGCGGCCATCATTGTGGAACCGGTGCTGCAGGGCGCCGGCGGCATGCACGTCTACGCCCCCGCAGCGCTCGCCGCCGCCCGGCGCGTGGCCAGCGAAAACGGCCTGCTGCTGATCTGCGACGAGATCGCCACCGGCTTTGGCCGGACCGGGAAATTGTTTGCCTCCGAATGGGCGGGGGTGGCCCCCGACATCATGTGCGTGGGAAAGGCTCTGACCGGCGGCTACCTGACGCTGGCGGCCATGCTGTGCTCGGCCGGCGTTGCCGCCGTCATCACCGGCTCGCCGCTGCGCACCCTGCTGCACGGGCCCACATTCATGGCCAACCCGCTGGCCTGCGCCGTGGCCTGCGCATCCCTGGAACTCCTGGCCTCGGCGGGGTGGCAGGAGCAGGTTGCCCGCATCGGGGCGGGGCTGGCAGATGCCCTGGCCCCGGCAGCAGGGCTGGCCGCCGTCCGGGACTTCCGCGTCCTGGGTGCCGTGGGCGTCGTGGAGCTGTCCGCCCCCGTCAACGTCCCGGCCGTGACGCGCGCCGCCCTGGAACACGGGGTGTGGGTGCGCCCCTTCCGCAACTTGATCTACACCATGCCCCCGTACATCAGCACGTCCCAGGACATTGCCGCCATCGGCGCGGGAATCCACGCGGCCGTGGCGCAGGTGCACGGCTGATGGCGGACACCGACACGGCCATGGACGCCTGGCTGCGCTCGCGGGCAGACGTGCGGGCGCAGCGCGGACTGGTTCGCGGCACCGAACCGCAGACCGGGCTGGTCGACCTGGCATCCAACGACTACCTGGGCCTGGCCGGGGATCCCCGGCTGGCGGCCGCTGCCGCCGAGGCAGTGGCGAGGTATGGCACCGGCGCCCGAGCGTCGCGGGTGGTGTGCGGCACCACGGGCGCCCACCAGGAGCTGGAGCGGCAGCTTTGCCTCCTCACCGGCCAGGAAACGTCCCTGGCGTTTTCCAGCGGTTACACCGCGAACCTTGGCGTCGTCACCGCGCTGGGTGGCCCGGGGACCCTGATGATTCACGATGCCCACGTGCACGCTTCGCTGCGCGACGGCATCAGGCTTTCCCGCTCCCCGGCCGTCGCCGTGGCCCACCAGGACATCGCTGGGATCAGGGCGGCTCTGGCCGGGCGCACCCAGCCGCGGGCCGTCGTCGTGCTTGAGTCCATATATTCGGTGCTCGGTGACGCAGCCCCGCTGGCCGAGGCGGCCGCGCTGTGTGCGGAGTTTGATGCGCTCCTGTTGGTGGATGAGGCCCACGGGATCGGCGTGGCCGGTGCCGGCCGGGGCGCCGTCCATGCGGCCGGCCTGGCCGGGGCGGCGCATGTGGCCGTCACGGCCACGCTGTCCAAGGCGCTCGGTTCACAGGGCGGCGCCGTCCTGGGCTCCGCCTTATTGCGCGAGCACCTGGTCAACACGGCCAGGACCTTCATTTTCGACACCGCGCTGGCGCCCGCTGCCGCAGCGGCAGCGGGAGAGGCCGCGCGGATCGTGTTGGCCGAGCCCGGCCTCGCCCGGCGCGTGCTCGAGAACGCCGCGGCGCTGGCGCGGCGTTGTGGAACGCAGCTGGCGGCCGGCGCCGTGCAGTCCATCCCCGTGGGGTCGGCGGAGCGCGCAGCCTCCCTGGCGGCCGGGTTGCGCGCAGCCGGCGTTGCCGTGGGCTGCTTTCGCCCGCCCAGCGTGCCCGACGGCGTGTCCCGCCTGCGGCTCACGGCCCGGGCCAACCTCACAAAAGCGGAACTGGAGCAGGCCGCCGGTGCCGTGGCCCTGGCCGTCGGCGACGCTGCTGGGAACGCCGTTGCCGGGGACCGCGTTGCCGGGGGCCCCGTGGCGGGCACCGCAGACCGCGCGGGAGCCATGGCATGACCTTCACCGTCATCTCCGATCCTGCCCGGGTGCGCGAGGTCATGCGCCGCACGGACGACTTTGCCCCCACGAACGCCCTGACCTCGGTGGTGCCGCTCGCCCCGGCTGCCCTTCGTGTCCTGAGCAGGGCGCGCTTTGCGCTGCCGCCCGTCCTGGCCTCGGCCACCGGGGCGCAGCACCGTGCGGTGCGGACCCTGGTGGGCCGCTTTTTCACGCCCGCCAAGGTGGCCGCCATTGGGCCGCGCGTGCGCGAACTGACGCGGGAGAGGCTGGCCGCCGCCAGTGCAGGGCTGGGCGCGGGCACCGTGGACCTGGCAGATGCCCTGGCCCGGCACATTCCGCCCGTCATCATGGCCGAACTCACGGGGCAGCCCACCCCGGAGCTGGCACTGCTCAAGCGCTGGAGCAGGGATTCGCTTGAGTTGTTTTGGGGCTGGCCCGACCCCGATCGGCAGGTGCTGCTGGCCGGCAGCGCCGCCGAATTTTACCTGTGGCTCCGGCAGGAGGCGGCAGCGTCCCGTGGCACGGATTCCCTCTTTGGTGTGCTGGATACCGCCGGGCTGTCCCAGCCGGAGGTGTGTTCACTGGGCTATTTCCTGGTGATCGCCGGGCAGGAAACCACCTCCCAACTGATCAACACGGCCCTCTACCGTGGCATTGAAAAGGCCGGCAGTCCGGGGCAGGACAGCCCAGGGCCTGACAGCCCAGGAGTCGACGGCGCCGTCTGCGGAGCCGGTGGGTGGGCGGCGCTGGCGGCCCCGGACGAAGCCGGCTCCCATGTGCGACGGGTGCTCTCCTCCGAGTCCTCCGTCCATACCTGGCGGCGGGAAGCCCTGCACGAAACGGTCCTGGACGGCGACGTCCTGCCCGCCGGGGCCGAGATCCTCCTGGAGCTCAGCGGCCGGCACCCGGGCGATGCCGTGCCCACCGCCTATTCGCTCGCATTTGGCCACGGACTGCACCGCTGCCTCGGTGCCCGGCTGGCAGAACTTGAAACGGCCCTGGTGGTGGAGGAAACCGCGCGCGCCCTGCCCGGCCTGCGCCTGGCCGGACCCCGGCCGGAGTGGCTGCGCCTGCTGTCCTTCCAAGCGCCGCTGACCGTCACTGTCACTGGGGGAACCCCATGAAACTGTCCGCCATCACGTTCGTCACAGGCACCGACACCGATGTGGGCAAGACACTGACGACGGCGGCCCTCGCCGCAATGCTGGCCGACGGCGCCTCCGTTGCCGTCTACAAGCCCACCCAGACGGGGGTGTCCCCGGGCGGTGCCGGCGACATGGACGAGGTGGCCCGGCTCAGCGGCGTCGGTACAGTCTTTGAAGGCATCCGCCTGCTGGAGCCCATGGCGCCGGTGGCCGCCGCTGTCCGGGAGAACCGGCCGCTGCCTGCCCTGGCGGACCACGTGGACCGGATCAAGGAACTGGCCGCATCCTACGTCCACGTGCTCGTTGAAGGCGCCGGCGGCTTGCTGGTGGAGCTGGATGCAGAAGGCCACACCCTTGCCGATCTGGCGGCGGCGACGCGGGAAACGGCCCGGACCAACATGGTGGTGGTGTGCCGGAGCGGGCTGGGCACGCTCAACCACACCCAGCTGACGCTCGAAGCGCTCCGCCACCGCGGCCTGCCCGCCGCCGGGCTCGCCATCGGCTCCTGGCCGGCGTCGCCGTCGGACATTGAACAAGGTAACCGCGGCTACCTCCGGGGGCTGGGCACCCCGTACCTCGGCAGCCTGCCGGCAGGGGCCTCGCAGCTGGAGCCGGCCGCCTTCCGGCAGCTCGCGCCGCAGTGGCTGCGGCTGCCTGACGGGGCCTAGTTGCCCGTGTTCTGGCGGGGATCCGCTGGCTCTTCGCTGGCTAGCCGCCACACGCCATACCCAAGCGTCGGCAGGGATCCTAAAGCCAGGTTTTCTTCTTGAAAATAAGGTACATGACGGTCCCGACCAGCAGCATCAGGCCTATGGCGAACGGGTAGCCCCACGGCCACGCCAGCTCGGGCATGGTGTGAAAGTTCATGCCGTAGATGCCCGCCACGAACGACGGGGCGAACAGGATTGCTGCCCACGAGGAGATCTTCTTGACCTGTTCGTTTTGGGCGGCGCTGGCCTCGTTTTGCCGGTTGGCGGTCAATGTCCCGTCCACGGTCAGGGCATTTTGCAGCAGCTGCCGGAAGGAATCCGCCTTGGCCGTCAATGATTCCACGTGGTCCTCGACATCGCGCAGGTAGCGTTGCAACTCCACATTGACCCCATATTTTTTGAAACCGCCCTTGAGCAGGACAAGGGTCTCGCGGAGGGGATGGATGGCCCGCTGGAAGAGGATGACCTCGCGGGATAGCTGGTAAATGCGACGGGAGACGTTCGGGTCGCCGGCAAACAGCTGGTCCTCGATCTCGTCTATGTCGTTTTCCAATCCGCTGGCCACCGGCAGATAATCGTCCACCACCTGGTCCATAATGGCGTACAGGACCGCTTCGGGGCCCTGGGCGAGGAGGTCTGGATCGTCCTCGAGCCGGCTCCGGGTGGAGGCGAGCCCGGGGGTTTCCGCATGGCGGATGGTAATGACGAAGTTCTTGCCGGTAAAGATGTGCAGCTCGCCAAACTCGACCGCCTCTTCGGCGTCCAGGTACCGTGCTGGCCGCAGCACGGTGAACAGGACGTCGTCGTACCTCTCCATCTTGGGCCGCTGGTGGGCCTTGATGGCGTCTTCCACGGCCAGCTCGTGCAGCGAGAACTCGGCGGCCAGGGAGGCCATCTCCGCGGCATCGGGACGGAACATGCCGATCCAGGCCATGCCGCCGCACGCTGCCATGGCCTCGTAGGTCTGGTCGAGGCTGTCCGGGGTGGCAACGCGGGCGCCGCCGACGTAGACGCCATTATCAATGATGGTCACCCACCCATTATGTTCGTTCGACGGCGGGCGGGGCGGCTGCGCGCCCGGCCGCGGCGTGGCGCCCCGTGGCTCAGCCGTGGCTCATGCCCTCCAGCAGCGGTTGGAGCCGGTAAGGGATGTGTTCGTGAAGCGCCAGGGACGTTTCGGTGCGGATCACGCCCTTGATGCGGAGCAGCTGGCGCAGCGCTCCCTGGAGGTGCTGGACGTCGCGGGCGGCCAGCCGGCACCAAACGTCGCCGCCGCCGGAGATTTCATACACCTCCAGGATTTGAGGGACGGCCCGCATGGCCGCAATGACGCCGTCGAGGTCCCGGTGGACCACCTCGATGGTGATGAAGGCAACCACGTCGTAGCCGATCGCCGCCAGGTCCACCTCGCGGCCGCCCTGGCGCAGGGCGCCGGTCCGGGCCAGATGCCGCAGGTGGGACTGGACGGTGTTCCGGGCCACGCCCAGGCTTTCCGCCAGTTCCCCGATCTGTGCGCGCGGATCCGCGATGAGGGCCAGCACCAGCCGCACATCGAGGAGGTCCAAAATGCTCATGCGGGTCACTCCGGGTTCAGGTTCAGGGGAATTATTGAACAGATTGATTCATTCAATGGCAAACATTGAATAGAAACGTCTCGTTTGCCCCATTCTATAGATGGATTTGTGCTGCCGGGTGACCCAAACGAACCCACGCACCCGAAACATCCTGGTGTTCAACTTCCTGAAAGGAACCGCCGTGACCGTCCTGCAGGAACTCGCCATGCGCCCCGCACCAGCCGGGCGGTGGTCCTGGAATGCCACGGTTGCCACTCGCCTGTTCCTTGCCGGGACGGTCATCTTCACCCTGCTGGTGGGTGCGAACCTGGCCACGCCGCTGTATCCGCTGCTGCAGGAGCGCATCGGCTTTGATTCCGTGGGCGTCACGGTCGCCTTTACCGCCTATGTGGTGGCCCTGATTGGCGGGCTGGTGCTTTTCGGCCACTGGTCCGACCACATTGGCCGGCGGGCCGCGCTGGTGCTGGCCGTCGTCGTCGGCCTGGCGGGCGGCTTCGTCTTCGGCACCGCCGATTCCCTGCCTCAGCTGGTGGCCGGGAGGTCCCTGCAGGGGTTGGCCGTGGCCATCGGCACCGGGGCCAGCGCCGCGGCCCTGCGCGATCTAATGCCCAGCAGGCCGGAGTGGGCGTCGCGCTTTACTTTGCTGTCCTCATCCGGCGGCGTGGCGGCCGGGCCGGTCATCGGCGGGCTGTTGTCCCTGCTGCCGGAACACACGCAGGCTCCGTTTGCAGTGCACTCGGTGCTCCTGCTGGGGCTGCTTGTCCCGCTGCTGCTGCTTGACGCCCGCCCGGCCATCAACCCGGCGCCGGCCGGGCAGGGACGCAGCTATCTGCGGCCACGGCGCCCCGCACTGGCCCGTTCGGCACGCGGCACGTTCTGGCTTGCCGCAGTCACCGGCTTTGTCAGTTTTGCCGTGTTCGGATTCTGCCTGTCGCTGGCACCAGGCTACTTCGCCCAGATCATGCAGGCCGATTCCCGGCCGTTGATCGGACTGCTGGCGGCCGTCACGCTGGGCTGTTCGGCGCTGAGCCAGCTGCTGTCACTGCGCGGGCGCTTCCTGGTACCGGCAGGCCTGCTGCTGCTCGGCGTGTCAGTGCTCCTGATTGCCGCCGCCGGGGCGCTTGAGTCGCCGCTGCTGCTCGTGCTGGCCAGCATCAGTGCTGGCCTCGGCCAGGGCGCCGCGTTCCGCGTGGTTTTCAACGACGTCGCCGGAGCCGTGGAGCCATCCCGCCACGCGCAGGTCATTTCCGCCGTCTACATCGTGACGTACCTGGGCAGCGCTGTCCCCGTGCTTGGACTGGGCCTGGCCGTGAAGTTCTGGGGCCTGCAACCGTCCGTCACCGGCTTTGCCATCCCGATCGCCGCGGCCTGTGCCGTGCTGGCACTGGTGGCCCACCGCCGGACCCGGCCAGCCGGCGTCGTGCCGTAACCCCAACTCCCGGCCAGCCGGCGTCCGTAAAAACAGGGCAGGACAGGACCCGCGGACCATGCTCGACGCCGGCGCCACGGTCCCGGCGCCGGCCCGGTTGTGCTAGTCCAGCGGTCCGGTGTGCCCGGGCATGTGCTTGAACACCAGCGTGGTTTCGGTGTGGCCCACCACGGGGTCGGTGGTCAGGTTGTCCAGCACCCAGTCGCGCAGGGCATCGGTGTCACGGACGGCGATGTGCAGCAGGTAGTCCACGGATCCGGACGTGTGAAAGGTGGACAAAACCTCGGGCAGCTGCGGCACCCGGGAGGTGAAGGTGTCGATCTGGTCGCGGTCATGGGCGCGCAGCCGGACAGCAATCAATGCCTGCACGGCGCGGCCGATCACCGCCAGGTTCAGCTTGGCCTCAAAGCCCTCGATGGCCCCGCGTTCCATCAGCGAGCGGGTGCGCATGAGCGCCGTGGACGGGGCAATGCCCACGGCATCGGCGAGGTCGCGGTTGGTGATGCGCGCGTCCGCGACCAGGGTGTCAATGATCTGGCGGTCGACGGTGTCCAATGGCTCCCCAGTGCGGCCGGACGTGGATGTTTCGCGTCGAACGTTCTTCGTTGGTGACGCCATTGAATCCTCCGGATTGGTCTAAAAATGCGATTCTGGCGATTGTTCTTGCTAGTAGTTCGTCATTCTACCAAATATCTGTATCTTTGGGCCATACTTGCTGCTACTTGATGAACCTTTCTGGCAATGGTGCCGGGGAAAGCAGGCTGGCCATGTCACACGGGGTTTTGGGAATGGAACTGGGTTGGGATACGACGGCGGTGCACGCCGGGCGTGAGGACCTGGCGGCATTGGGTGTGCATGCCATTCCACTGGACATGTCCACCACGGCGCCGCTGGCAAGCGTGGGGTCCGGCGGCGAGGCCTACGAGCTCATGGCCACCGGAGGCGTTCCGGCACCCGGCCAAACCACGGTTTACCAGCGTCTGTGGAATCCAACCGTGGCCCGCTTTGAGTCCGGAGTTTCTGCGCTGGAAGGCGCGCCGGAGGCGGTGTCGTTCGCCACCGGAATGGCTGCCCTGGCGGCGGTGCTGCTGGCCGCAGTCGCGGACGGGAAGCCGCATGTGGTGGCCGTCCGCCCGCTCTACGGCGGCTCCGACCATGTACTGGCCACGGGCCTTTTGGGTACGCAGGTGACGTTTGTCCGGCCGGGAGGGGTCCGCGCCGCACTTCGCCCGGACACCGGGCTGGTCATTGCCGAGACCCCCGCCAATCCGGACCTGCGCCTGCTGGACATCAAGGCGCTGGTGGCCGAGGCGGACGGCGTGCCAGTGGTGATCGACAACACCTTTGCCACGCCCGTGCTGCAGCGGCCGCTGGAAATTGGGGCCTCGCTGGTGCTGCACAGCGCCACGAAATTCCTGGGCGGCCACGGGGATGCGATGGGCGGCGTGGTGGCAACCGACCCGGGGTGGGCCGCACGGCTGCGCCAGATCCGTGCCATCACTGGAGGGCTGCTGACGCCGTGGCCCGCCTACCTTTTGCACCGCGGCCTGGCCACCCTGCCGGTACGGGTCCGGGCGCAGCAGGAGAACGCCCACAAGGTGGCTGCCGCGCTGCAGTCGCACGAGGCCGTCACTCGCGTGCTGTATCCGGGGCTGCCGGAATGCGACCCCCTGGGGCTGGTGGGCACCCAAATGTCCGGCCCGGGGTCCCTGATGTCCTTTGAAGTGGACACGGCCGACCAGGCCGAGGCCATCCCGGCGCATGTCTCGCTCATGACCCATGCCGTCTCGCTGGGTGGGGTGGACACCCTGATTCAGCATCCTGCCGGGCTGACCCACAGGCCCGTCGCCGCTGAGGCGAAGCCCCATGCCACCATGCTGCGGGTCTCGATCGGCCTTGAAAATCCCGAAGACATTCTGGCGGACCTGGTCCAGGCGATCGAGGCTGTCTGCTAGGCGCGTCGGCTTCCGCTATGCGCAACGCCGGCCCGGAGTGCCGCGCATAAACGACGGATGGTTTCTTTATGCGCACGGCCGGGGTCCGGCGTCTGCGCAGCTTGTCCACTGGCGCAGTGCCAGCACCCTGGCGATGCGCATAATAAACCGGCTGGCGCCGGCGGGCGCCACAGCCACGTGAGGCAGCTTCATGGGCCGGATAGTCCACAGGCCCAGCTCCTCGGCCTTGGTGGAGCAGGTCCTCCGAGCCTGGTGCGGGGCAAGGCCGGCATCGAGCAGATTCGCCCCGGCAGTGCAAAGTATCCGCGGGTGACGCACTCGATGGTTCCTGCCGCCAAGGCCCGTTGCAGCTTTCACGCCGTGCATCCGCGCGCGCAGCAGACCCTTGCGCCCGGCCACCGTGCCAAACGCCTTGATGGCGTCCCGCTCGGTTCCGATGTCCCGGACCTTTGAATCTGCCGGCCGTCCACCGTGCCGAACCAATCGGGGCTGCGGCAGCCCCGCCGTCGAACTTGTGGACAAACGCCGGCAGGGGCCACCTGTGGAGGATTCGACACCACTTCAAATTCGCCGGACCGGCACTTGAATCTCGTGCAGCTCGCCCACGAGTCCCATGCCTCCGGCCGGACCGGCATTTGAGGCGCCCTGCTGCGGGAAAGCCCGACGATTGAGGCGCCAACCGTACAGCCCGGTTCCAGCACCGCGCCCGGGGTTACCGCCGCGGGGCGGGGACGGAGGGGCGCCCGGACGGCAGCAGCGCGACGGCGGCCACTGCCGCCAGCAGCGCCAGGAACGCCAGTACGGCTGCCATTGCGTGCCATCCAACGGCCTGGAAAACGAATCCCGCGGCCCAGCCCACCACGCTGGAACCGGCGTAGTAGCTCAGGTTGTACAGCGAGGATGCCTGCGCCCGGCCTGTGGTGGCCAGTGCCCCCGTCCAGCCGGAGGCGATGCTGTGGGCGCCGAAGAAGCCGGCGGTGAACAGCACCAGACCGGCCAGGATGATGGGCAGGGGACCGGCCAGCGTCACGGCCAGGCCGGCCACCATCACGCCGGTGGATGCCAGCAACATGCTGCGCCGGCCAAACCGTGCGGCCAGGCCGGCCACGGCACGTGAGGATACGGTTCCGGCCAGGTACGCCAGGAACAACAGCGCCACTGCCGAGGCAGGCAGTAGGTAGGGCGGCGCCTCGAGACGGAAACCCAGATAGTTGTAAACGCTGACAAAGGCACCCATCAACAGAAATGCCTGGGCGTACAACGCAAGCAGCTGCTTGTTCCGCAGCTGCGGCAGCAGCCTGGCCAGCACCGCGCCAAAGCCGCCGCCCTCAACCGGAACAAAGCCACGCGGCCGCGGCGCCAGCAACAGGAAGCCGGCGGCGGCCGCGGCAGCGCAGACGGACACGGCAAGGGTTCCCATCCGCCAGCCGGCGAGGTCCGCCACCGGGCCGGCCAGCAGCCGTCCGAAGAGCCCGCCCAGGGTGGTGCCGGCCACGTATGCACCGGCCGCCGCGCCCGCATGCCGCGGGCTGATCTCCTCCGTCAGATAGGCGATCGCAAGGGCCGGAATGCCCCCGAGGGCGGCGCCCTCCAAGGCCCGCAGGACCAGGAGTGCTTCAAAGGAGGGGGCCGCCGGAACCAGCAGGCCGAAGACGGTGGCCAGGATGACGGCGAGGCCCATGATGCGCACCCTCCCCACCCGGTCGGCCACAAACGACCAGGGAAGCACCGCCACCGCCAGCCCCATGGTGGCCACGGAAATGGTCCGGGACGCCTGGGCAGCGGTGATGGCCAGATCGCGGGACATTATTGGCAGCAGGCCCTGGAGGGAATAAAGCTGCGCAAACGTTGCCACCCCGGAACACGCCAGCGCGGCCAGCACCCTGCGGTAGCCGGTGCTGCCGAGTCCGTGGCCCGCCCACGGGTCCACCATGGCCGTTGGTGTGCTGCCTGCCTTGTTTGCCTTGATCACAAGATCAACCGTAGGACCGAGCAACCAATGCGTCCAATGCATGAATCCCCAATAATCAATCCACGTACGGATGACAGGGCAGCGGTTTCCGTGGTTCCATGAAGCATGGAAGATGACCACTGGGACTTGTCCAGGCTGCTGCCGGTGTTGCCCATTCTCGTGGAACTGGGAGTCAGCCGACAGGTCACTGCCGCGGCAGAGGTATTGGGGATCCCGCAGTCAACGGTAAGCCGGGCGCTCTCCCGGGCCGCCGACGTCGTCGGCACTCCGTTGCTGCTGCGCAGGGGCCGCGGCGTGGAGCTGACCCCCGCGGCGCTGGCGCTCATACCGAGGGCGGCAGAGGCTCTGGATGCGGTGCGCACAGGCCTGGCCTTGGCCCGGCAGGAGTCCGGAAGGTCGTTCGGCCGGATCTCGGTGGCATTTCAGCACACGTTTGGCGAAGCCGCGCTGCCGTTGCTCATCAGGGCCTTCGCCCGGGAGAACCCCGGCGTCAGCTTTGACCTCCAGCAGGGCAGCCGCGCGTTTTGCCTGGAGCTGCTGGCCACCGGCGCCTCGGACCTTGCCCTGGTGGCCCCGCCTCCGGCGCCAAGCCGCACCCTCGGTGCGGAGGTGTTGTACTCCGAACCATTGAAGCTGGTGGTTCCCGAGGGACACCGCCTGGCCGGTTCGGGCGGCACCCGACTCGATGCTGTGCGGGACGAAGGGTTCGTGATGCTTGAGCCGGGATACGGCATGCGTTCCATCGTGGAGGCGCTGTGCCGGAGTGCCGGGTTCCGCCCGCGGGTGGCCTTTCAGGGCCAGGACCTGCACACCGTCCGCGGGCTGGTCTCCGCCGGGCTTGGCGTGGCCGTTGCCCCGCCGGCAAAGTCCGGGGGCCGGACTTCGCAGCGCGGCACCCTCGGGTGGCGAGAGGTCGACGTCACCTGGCCGTCCGCACGCCGCGACATTGGGCTCGTGTGGCGCAACCGGCCCGACGGGCCGGCCCAGGCGGCCCGGTTTAGGGACATGGTGTTGGCCGAGGGCAGGACACTGCTTGGTTCGGGGGAGGCGCCGGCGTAGTACGCGCCGGGGACCTACAGCTCGTTCAGGAAACCGGCAATGATGCCGGCCACGGGTCCGGACGCGGCCTTTTGCCACGCTGTCCCCGCCCACAGGTTCAACGACTCACGGTCGCCTGCGGCAGCCGCGGCGGCGCGCAGGGGGCCGGTGAGAAAATGCACTTCCGGGTAGGCGTTTGGCGCCCCGGCGGAATGCTCCCGGACAAAGCCATTGACCAGTGCCCGCGCCGGCCTGCCGGTAAACGCCCGGGTGACCGCGGTGGAACTGTAGGCCGGGTCGGCCAGCGCGTCCTTGTGCAGCCCCCGGGCGCCGCTTTCGTCGCTTCGCAGCACGGCCGTTCCCAGCTGCACGGCCTCTGCCCCGGCGGCCAGCACGGCCTTGGCGGCTGCGGCGTCGCCAATCCCGCCGGCACCGGCCAGGGGAAGCCCGACGGCGGCGCGCACCTGTGCGACCAGCTCCACGAGCGTGGGTGCGCCAGGGCCGGCGCCGGGCAGGAACGCTGCCGAGTGTCCGCCGGCATTGCCGTGCTGCACCACCAGGGCGTCCACGCCGGTTTCCGCGGCGGCCAGCGCCTCGGCAACGCTGGTCACCGACGCCACCACGCGGGTGCCCTTGCCCTGCAGCGCTGCCACGGCAGCGGCCGGGGCCAGGCCAAACGTGAAGGAGACGACGGGCACGGGCTCGCGCAGCAGCAGCTCCAACTTCTCGTCCCAGAAATCCTGGGACCTGGGATCGACAAAGTCCGGTGAAATCTCCGGAACCGTTGCGCCCAGGCGTCCCGCCGCCACGACCAGCTCCGTACGGTAACGGGCCAGCGCGGCAGCGTCGTCAACGGACAGCGGAGTGTTGCGCGGAACAAACAGGTTCACGCCAAAGTCGGCACCGGCCGCGCGCAGCGGTGCCAGATGAACGGAGAGGGCCTCGGCGCTCTTGTACCCGCCTGCCGCGTACGCAAACGCGCCGGCGCGCTGGGCAGCCAAGGCGAGGTCCGCCGTCGTGGTTCCGCCGGCCATGGGGGCAACGATGATGGGGGAAGGGAACATGCCATTAGTCTAGGTGGGTGATAGACGACACCTTGAAGACCGTGGCCCCGCCGGAGACCGTCCTGGGCCTGGACATTGGCGGCTCCAAGACGCGCGGCATGGTCTGGGTGGACGGCAGCATCACCGCGGACGCCAGCGCCGGCAGCGCCAATGTGCAAAACGTGGACGTGGCGACGGCGCGCGAAAACCTGGCCGAACTCTTTGGGAAGCTGGGCAGCCCCCGGCCGGCCGTGGTTTTTGCCGGTGCCGGGGGAGTGGACACGGACGACGACGCCGCCTCCCTGCGGGAACTGATCGCACCTTTTGTGGGGGGAGCCGAGATCACGGTGGTCCACGACACCCGCCTGCTGCTCGCCGCCGGCGGGGCGTCCACGGGCGTGGCCGTGATTGCCGGAACGGGATCAGCTGCGTGGGGCACCAATGCCGGGGGCGCCGAGGCGCGCTCCGGGGGCTGGGGCTACCTGCTCGGCGACGAAGGCAGCGGCTACTGGCTGGGGCGCGAGGCCGTCCGGCACAGCCTGCGCCAAATGGACCTGGGTGCCGAACCCGACGAGCTGGCCCGCGGCCTGCTGGACTACTGCAGGCTCGGGCACCCCGGCGAACTCATTGCCCATTTTCACCAGGGCACCACGCGCCGGTACTGGGCCGCTGCGTCGCCGGTGGTTTTCGCCGCCGCCGCCAACGGCCATGCCGGGGCGCTGGCCATGGTGGACCGTGCCGGCGCGGATCTGGCGGCCATGGCCCACCAGGTGGCGGTGCAGCTGGGGCTGGCCGGGCCCATTGTGCTGGGCAGCGGACTGGGCAGCAACGTGCCCGCCTTGCAGGAGTCCTTCAAGCGGCACCTTGCCGCCAAGGGGCTGGACGATGTGCGGATCCTGGACAGGGACCCGATCTTTGGGGTGCCGCTGCTGGTGGCGGACAGGGCAGCAAACGGCGCCGGCTGACCGGGAAGGACGGCCCGCCGGGCAGTTAGCCTGCGGGCGGCGGTGCGGTGCTGGCGCGCACCACGAGCGTCGGCTCCACCAGCTCGGGAAGGTTTTCCATGTCCGGGTCCGCAATCTGTGCCAGCAGGTGGAGCACGGCACGGCGCCCGGTGTCTTCGAAGGACTGGCGGATGGTGGTCAGCGGAGGGTTGGAATAGGCTGCCAGGTCAATGTCGTCGATGCCCACCACCGACACGTCCTCGGGGATGCGCCGGCCCAGTTCACTGAGGGCGCGGATGACGCCGAACGCCATTTCATCGCTGGCCACCAAAATGGCCGTCACCTCCGGCATTCGGCCCAGGATCAGGCCGTTGCGGTAGCCGGATTCCGGGCTCCAGTCCCCGCGAAGTTCCGGCGGGATCTCGCAGCCGGCCTCGGCCAGCGTCCGGCGCCAGCTCTCCATGCGGATGGCCGCGTCGGACCAGTCGCGGGGGCCCGCTACATGCCAGACCGTCTTGTGGCCAAGGTTCAGCAGGTGCTTCGTGGCCAGGACTGCTGCGACGTCCTGGTCAACACCCACCAGGCCGTCGCCAACGCCGGAGGAGCCGTCAGTGTTGACGGTGGGGATGCGTGCCGTGAGCTGGCGGACCTTCGAGGCCGCCTCCTGCAGTGGTGCGGCGATGATAATGCCGTCCACGCCTTGGAGCACCAGCCGGCTGACGGCATCGGTCAGGGCCTGCACGCTCAGGCTGGAGGTGACCGAGTTGACCGTGTATCCGGCCTCGCGGGCCGCCAGCTCAACACCCAGGGCCAGCGAGGACCGTGAATAGTAGTTCGTGGCAAGCGTCAACACGCCGATGGTCTTGGACTGTCCCGTAACCAGGGCCCGGGCGGTATTGTTCCGGCGGTAGCCCAGTTCCTCCACCGCCTCCATCACCCGCCGGCGCGTGGCCTCCTGGACATTGGGGTGGTCGCTGAGGACACGGGAAACGGTTTGTGCCGAGACTCCGGCCGCTGCGGCGACATCGCGCATCGCGGGGCCGCGCTTGAACTTGTGTTCCATGCTGTCATCCTCATTTGGGTGGGCCAGGTGCGCCGTGCAATCAAGGCGAGTGGTGTTGGTATGAGTGTAATTGTTTCTTGTAACATCCATGCGCAATGGTCCAACATCACCGGTGGCGCTTCGTGGCCGGGCGTCCGTGCGCTTATGCTTGTTATCCATAACAGATTGTCCTTCGTCCCTTGATTGCCGAACCAGCGCCAGGAGAAAAGTTGTCCATGAATGCCGCACTGCCTGCCTCGTGGCAGGAGACTGCCGCCCACGATGGCGGCACGGCCCGCGGCCCTGGGCCCGCGGCAGCCCTGTCCCATGCCGGCCGGAAGCTTTTCAAGCAGGGCAGGGAGCACCGGATCATCGCCGGTGCCATCCATTACTTCCGCGTCCACCCGGATCAATGGCAGGACCGGATTGACCGGCTGGCCGCCATGGGCGTCAACACGCTGGACACCTATGTGGCCTGGAATTTCCACCAGCCAACCCAGGGCGCGGCCCCGGATTTCACCGGCTGGCGCGACCTTGCACGCTTCATCACGATCGCCGGGGACGCCGGCCTGGACGTGATCGTCCGCCCGGGGCCCTACATCTGCGCCGAATGGGACAACGGCGGCTTCCCTGCCTGGGCCATCGCTGATCCCGGGATGGTGCTGCGCTCCTCCGACCCCCGCTTTACCGACGTCGTGGAGACGTGGTTCGATGCCCTGCTGCCCGTCATTGAGCCACTTCAGGCCATCCATGGCGGCCCGGTGGTCGCCGTGCAGATTGAAAACGAATACGGCAGCTATGGGGACGATGCGGAGTATCTGCGCTGGAACCGCGCTGCACTGCAGTCCCGCGGCATCACCGAAATGCTGTTTACGGCCGACGGCGGCACCGACTACTTCCTGGACGGCGGCTCCCTGCCGGGGACCTGGGCGACGGCGACACTCGGATCCCGCGGCGATGAGGCCGACGCCGTGTGGGAACGCCGCCGGCCCGGCGAACCGTTCTTCAACGTGGAGTTTTGGAACGGCTGGTTTGACCACTGGACCGAGGAGCACCACACCCGCAGCGCCGCCGACGCCGCGGGCGAGGTCGGCAAGATCCTGGATCTGGGCGGTTCCGTCTGCCTGTACATGGCCCACGGAGGCACCAACTTTGGCCTGACATCAGGGGCCAACCACGACGGCGTCATCCAGCCGACCGTCACCAGCTACGATTCCGATGCCCCCATTGCAGAGGACGGCCGCCTGACGGAAAAGTTCCACGCCATGCGGGCAGCATTCTTTGCTGCGGAGGGCCGCGATTTGACCCCGGTGCCAGCGGAGCTGGCCCGTCCGGCAGCGGTGCTTCCGGCATCGGGCATTGACCTGGTTCCAACCATGGGGCTGCTTGACTGGGTCCGTGCCGTGGAGCCGGTGAAAAGCGTCAAGCCACTCTCGTTTGAACAGCTTGGCTTGGACCGGGGGCTGGTCCACTACGCCGCCTCGGCCGTGCTGCCCATCGGGGCAGGCACCGTCAAGATTCGGGGCCTGCACGACCGTGCGTACCTGTGGGTTGACGGCGACTACGCCGGAATGCTGACCGACGGGACTGCCGCGGAAGGCCTGAAAGTAGTCCACCCGGGCGGGCAGGTCAGGCTGGAAATCCTGGTGGAGAACCAGGGCCGCATCAACTACGGACCGTTGTTTGGGCAGGGCAAGGGCATCCTGGACGGTGTGCTGGTCAACCAGCGTTACGTCTTTCACTGGGAGCAGCGGGCCATCGACCTGGACCGGCCGCTGGAAGAACTGCTGAAACTCAGCGGGAACAAACGTGGGGCCGAAGCACCATCTGAAACGGGGTCGACACCAGGTGCAGCGGCCCGCAAGGGACCGGGACCGGGCTTCTTCCACGGCGACTTCCATGTTGCCGCGCCGGCCGACACACATCTGGCGCTGCCGGGCTTTGGCAAGGGATTTGTCTGGCTCAACGGTTTCCTGCTGGGCCGCTTCTGGGAAGTGGGGCCGCAGGTCACCTTGTATGTGCCCGCCCCGCTGGTGAGGGCCGGCAGCAACCGGATCACCGTCCTGGAACTCGAACACGGGGGTACACGGGCGCAGCTCCTGGAGGCTCCCGACCTCGGCGCCAAGGGCCCCACCCACGTCGAAAACCTGGGCTGACTGGCTGTTCATGTTGCTTCCGTGGTTGCACCGAAGCCTCCTACCATCTTCGAAAAATGCGGCACCATGCATGCCGCGCGCCACGGCAGCGACATGGACTGCCGCTTCCCGGCGACCTGGCAAGCGTGGCCCCAACCCCGGATGCCAAGCGCCACCGCTAAGCTTGATCTGAACGAGGCGCGCTTTTGCGTGCACCCGGAAATCACGTCAGACCCCGGCGGCCCGCACCAGGCCGCCAGACACCAAGGGAGAGCATGCGCCTGTTACGGTTGGCCGCCGCCGCGGCCGTGGCGGCGCTGCTGGTCACGGGGGCCACGGCCTGCACGCCGAGCCCCATTGTGGCCATTCCCAGCGCGGCCCAGTCGTCCGGCCCTGCTCTGGTGGTGGGCACCCCGGCGGTGCCCGACGGCGCGAACCCGCTGGAAGGGGTCCTGCTGGCCAATGTCTATGCCGCGGCCCTGAATGCGGCCGGCCTGAAGGCGACGGTCAAGGCCGAAGATCCCAAGGACCCCACGCTGCTGGACGAGCTGGCCGCCGGAACAGTGGACGTGGTTCCCGGATACTCCAGCACCATGCTGCTGCAGCTGGAACACTCCACCGGAGCCTCCACCACTGCCCAGGTCCTCGACGCGCTGAAGGCAGGGCTTCCGGCGGGCACTGCCATGCTGGACGCCGCCAAGGCCGAGGACAACGATTCCCTGGCTGTCACCACAGTGACGGCGGAAAAATACAATCTGAAAACCATCGGCGACCTGGCCAAGGTGTGCGGGAAGCTGGACTTTGGTGGCTCGACAAATTTCCGCACGAAGGACCGGGGACTCTCCACGGTGGCAACGGACTACAACTGCGTGCCCAAGGACTATCAGGAACTGCCCAACACCAACAACGAGCTCCTGCTGGCCCTGCTGCGCGGCAACATCCAGGTCGCCGACATCCACAGCTCATCGCCGGCCATCGGCGACAACGCGCTGGTGGTCCTCACGGACACCAAGGGGATCTTCCGGACGGAAACCATCGTGCCGGTCGTTGCCGCGAAGAAGGTTCCTGCGGACGTGCAGGCGGTGCTGAACAAGGTCACCGCCGCCCTCGGCAATGACGCGCTCATCAATTTGAACCGACTCGGCAGGGCCAGCCATTTTGGCTCGCCCGCCGAAGCCGCGCACGCCTGGCTCGTGCAACAGGGACTGCTTAAGGCCACTTCCTAGCCATTGGCACCACCCGGCGGGCACGTCACGCCAGCACGAGCAACGGCTGTGTGCCATATTTGGTAAATGGCAGATTTCAAGCAGTCCACCAAGCTTCACAATGTTCTCTATGACATCCGCGGGCCCGTGCTGGAACGGGCCCAAAAGTTGGAGGCCGAGGGACACCGCATCCTCAAGCTGAACATTGGCAACCCCGCGCCGTTTGGATTTGAGGCGCCGGACGCCATCCTGGTTGACATGATCCGCCACCTGCCGCACGCCCAGGGATACAGTGACTCCCGCGGCATCTTCTCGGCGAGGACCGCCGTCGTGCAGTATTACCAAACGCGCGGCATCCACAACATCCACGTCGATGACGTTTACCTGGGCAACGGCGTCAGCGAGCTCATCACGCTCTCCCTCATGGCGCTGCTGGACACCGGCGACGAAATCCTGGTGCCCACGCCCGACTACCCGCTGTGGACGGCATCCGTCAGCCTGGCCGGCGGGCGCCCCGTCCACTACCTGTGCGACGAGGACAGCGAATGGTGGCCGGACCTGGAGGACCTGGAAGCGAAGATCACGCCCAGGACCAAGGGCCTGGTCATCATCAATCCCAACAATCCCACAGGCGCTGTCTACCCGCGGCACGTTGTGCAGGCCATGGTGGACCTGGCCCGCAAGCATGACCTGGTGGTGTTCTCGGATGAGATCTACGAGAAAATCCTGTACGACGGCGCCGAACACATCAATACTGCCTCCGTCACCGGCGAGGACGTGCTGTGCATGACGTTCAGCGGCCTGTCGAAGGCATACCGGATCTGCGGCTACCGCTCCGGCTGGCTGGCCATTTCCGGGCCCAAGGCACGGGCGGCCGACTATCTTGAAGGCATCAACCTGCTGGCCAACATGCGCATGTGTGCAAACGTGCCAGGACAACACGCCATCCAGACCGCATTGGGAGGGCACCAGAGCATTGAGGACCTGATCCTGCCCGGCGGCCGGCTGAAGGAACAGCGGGACATCGCGTACCGCCTGCTCAACGAAATCCCGGGAGTCTCAACGAAACAGGCCAAAGGTGCGCTTTACCTGTTCCCCAAACTGGATCCCGAGGTGTACCCGATCAAGAGCGACGAGAAATTCGCCCTGGACCTGCTGGAGCAGCAAAAGATCCTCATCTCCCACGGCACGGCCTTCAACTGGGTCCGCCCGGACCACTTCCGGCTGGTCACGCTGCCCAACGTCAAGGACCTGGAGGAGGCAGTCGGCCGGATTGCGGAGTTCCTGAGCACGTACAAGCCCTAAGGAAAGGTTTCACCGTGTCACTACCCCTTGGATTCACTGCCCGCCCCGCCGAACTGCTGAAGGCGGGTGCCGGATTCCGACTCGCCGGGCAGCCCACCAACGCTGCGCCCGGGTTTTCCGGCAAGAAGGACGACGGCGCCGCAGCCTTGGCCGACCGGGCACCGGTTTTGGCCCAACTCCAGGAACAGCTGTTCGCCGAAAGCCGCTTCGGCGGAAGGAAGTCCATCCTGCTGGTGCTCCAGGCCATGGACACGGCGGGCAAGGGCGGGATTGTGGGCCACGTGGTGGGTGCGGTGGATCCGCAGGGCGTGAAGCTCACTGCGTTCAAGGCGCCCACGGACGAGGAAAAATCCCATGACTTCCTGTGGCGAATCCGGCCAGCCGTCCCGGGACCGGGAGTCTTTGGCGTCTTTGACCGTTCCCACTACGAGGACGTGCTCATCCACCGCGTCCACGGGTGGGCGGACGACGCCGAGCTGGACCGACGGTACGAGGCCATCAACGACTTTGAGGCAGAGCTCGCCGCCGCAGGGACCACCGTAGTGAAGATCATGCTGCATCTGGGAGCGGACGAACAGCTTGAGCGGCTCCGGGCCCGGCTGCACGACCCCACGAAGTATTGGAAGTACAGCCCCGGCGACCTGGACGAGCGGGCATTCTGGCCCGACTACATGGACGCGTACCAAAAAGTGTTTGAGCGTACGTCGTCACCGGACGCGCCCTGGTATGTGGTCCCCGCGGACAAGAAGTGGTACGCCCGCCTGGCCGTCCAGGAGATCGTGATCGAAGCCCTCGCCTCCCTGAACCTGCAATGGCCGGCCGGCAACTTCGATGTCCAGCACGAACGCGCCCGCCTCAAGTCCGCATAGGCGGAGCCAGCGAAGCCGGCATTTTCTCGCCGACTATCCGACCCACGGCCGCGGGCGGCCTTAGGGTCTCCTTTACGTCGGCTACGAAAACACCGACTCCGCCGGCGCGTAGCGACGGTACGGGCACCAGCCCCCACCTCGCGAGAGCGCCGCCGCCGGGGTTCAGCCCTCGGTTGAGGCGCGCGCGGCGTCGAGGCGGGCCTTGGCGCCCTCGAGCCATTCCTCGCACTTCTTGGCGAGGGCTTCGCCGCGCTCCCACAGGGCCAGCGAGTCTTCGAGGCTGGAGCTGCCGGCCTCCAGCTGGTTGACCACGGCCACGAGCTGCTCGCGGGCCTGCTCGTAGCTCAGTGCTGCAACGTCCGCGTTTTGCGGCTTCGGGGACGAGGGGGTTTCCTGGGCCATGGTCAGTCCTTTACTTTGTGGTGGCAGCGGCGGCGAAGTCGCCACCGGCCACACGGATGTTTAGCGGTGTGCCGTCAGGGGCCTGGACGGGGTCGCGGACAATGCTGCGGTCCTCGAGCTGTACCACGGCGTAGCCCCTGTCGAGCGTTTTCTGCGGCGAGAGGGCACGCACCTGGGCGCGCAGGTGCCGGAGCTGGTCGCCGTGGCGGCCCACCTGGCTGCGCACGGCGGTCAGGGCACGGCCGCCCAACCGGGAGACGTCGTCGTACCTGGCGGTGAGCATGGAATCCGGGTTGGCCAGGGCCGGACGGGAGCGCAGCTGGGCCAGGCGGTCGCCTTCGCGTTCAAGCAGCTGATTGATGCGGCGGTTGAGCTGCATGCGGGCGGCATCCACGCGGCCCAACTCCTCGGCCACGTCGGGCACGATCCGCTTGGCGGCGTCCGTCGGGGTGGAGGCGCGGAGATCGGCGACGTCGTCCAACAGGGGCCGGTCCGCTTCGTGGCCGATGGCGCTGACCACGGGGGTGGCGGCATCGGCCACGGCCCGGACCAGGGATTCGTGGCTGAAGGCCAGCAGGTCCTCCAGCGAGCCGCCGCCGCGCGCAATGACAATCACATCCACGGCAGGGTCGGCGTCGAGTTCGCGCAGTGCCCCGATCACGGCCGCAACGGCATTGACGCCCTGAACGGCGACCTCCCGGACCTCAAATTCGACTGCGGGCCAGCGAAGTGCTGCGTTCCGCAGCACATCCTTCATGGCGTCCGAGTTGCGGCCCGTGACCAGCCCGATCCGGTGGGGGAGCAGCGGCAGCTTCTTCTTGCGCCGCGGGTCAAACAGCCCCTCGGCGGCGAGGGCCTGGCGAAGCTGCTCAATCCGGGCCAGCAGCTCGCCCAGGCCCACGGGCCGGATGTCGCGGCCCTGCATGGACAGCCGGCCGGTTTTCAACCAAAAGTCCGGCTTGAGTAGGGCCACCACCCGGGCGCCGCGCTCCAGGGGGGTGGCGAGCTGGCTCAGCACCGAACCCCAGACGGTGACGCTGAGCGACACTTCGGCGTCGACGTCGCGGATGGTCAGATAGCTGACATTGGCGCGCTTGTTCAGCTCAATGATCTGACCCTCAACCCAGGCCGGGGGCGCCTTCTCAATATGCGCCTTCAGCTTTTGGCTCAGCATCGCCAGCGGCCACGGGTTCTCGGGGGTGGTCTCGGCAGCCGTGACGGGAATGATCTTCCGTTCCGGGGTTTCCTGCATGGGCAATGCTCACCGTCCTTGCGTGGGCAACATATCGTTTGGGAAACAAATTGTTGTTCAACTCTAGCTTTGGCCACCGACATCCACGCGCCGCCGTCCACAGGCGTGGTGCCGGGTGGGCAGGGGCCGTGGCCAAGGCAGCAATGTCAGTGACATAAAGTGGTAGCTCACCACTTCGACCAAGGGATGGTTCATGCGCACATTGGGTTCGGCAATACTCGTTCTTGTTTCGCTCTTGCTGGCGGCTGTTGCGGGTCCGGCCATCTGGGCGGAACGGAACATTGTCAGCGAGGCCGGCTTCGTGGAGCTCGCCGGACCGCTGGGCGCGAACACCGATTTCCAGCAGGGCCTCTCAACCATGGTGGCCCATCAGGCGTCCGCCCAGCTGAATGTGCCGCCTGCGCTGCAGGGACTCGCCTCCGGCATCATCAAGTCCGCGGCACAGTCCGTCTACACGCAGCCCGGGTACGCAGCAGCCTGGACGGAAACGCTGCGCCGCAGCCACGCCCTGACTTTTGCCCCGGCCGCGGACCAGCAGGGCCAGGGCGACCTCCACCTGGACATCGCGCCCATGGTCGCGCTGGTCGCAACCAAGGTTTCTGCGGACATGGGCGTGACGCTTCCCACCCCGAAGCAAGTCCCCGTCAGCCTGGACCAGCCGGCAGTGGCCAAGGCCATCCCCCTGGTGACCAAGCTGGGAGGCCTGGGTGGCTGGCTGGCATTCATCGCCGTCGACCTTCTCCTGCTGGCGGTGGTGGTGGCACGCAAAAGGTCGGCAACACTCATTTGGGCGGGACTGGGCATGGCCGTTGTCGCGCTGGTCTGGCTCCTGGGCTCGGGCTTTGCGGTGGACCAGGTCAACGCCCTTGGCGCGGGCAACGAGACGGTAGCCCAATTTGGTCGTCAAATCGGTGCGCGGGCCCAGGCGAGCTGGACCTGGGGCATCAACTTTGGATTCATAGTGGCCGGCGCCCTGGTGGTTGCGGGCCTCATTGGCCGCATGATCAGGAGAGCCCGGACAACGTAGGATGGGGGCATGAGCACCACTGCCATTTCCGTTCCCATGCCCGCCGTTCCGCGACGCCGCAGGTCGCCCGAAGAGGTGGCTGCAGCTGCTCCCGTGGTCGGCACCAAGCGCGTCCTGCTGGCCGCGCCGCGGGGCTACTGTGCCGGCGTGGACCGGGCCGTGATTGCCGTGGAAAAGGCGCTGGAACACTATGGGGCGCCCGTCTATGTGCGCAAGCAGATTGTGCACAACGTCCACGTGGTCTCTTCGCTCGAGGCCAAGGGCGCGATCTTCGTCGAGGAAAACGAGGAGGTGCCCGAGGGCGCCCTCGTGGTCTTCTCCGCTCACGGCGTTTCGCCCGCCGTGGTGAAGTCCGCGGAGGACCGCGGCCTGCGCACCATTGACGCCACCTGCCCGTTGGTGACCAAGGTCCACAAGGAAGCCGTGCGGTTCGCCAACGACGACTACGACATCCTGCTGATCGGGCACGAGGGTCACGAGGAAGTTGAAGGCACCGCGGGGGAAGCCCCGGAGCATATTCAGATTGTGAACGGTCCGCACGAGGTGGACAAGGTGCAGGTCCGTGACCCCGAAAAGGTCATCTGGCTGTCCCAGACCACGCTGAGCGTGGATGAAACCATGGAGACCGTCCGGCTGCTCAAGGACCGCTTTCCCACGCTGCAGGACCCTCCCAGCGACGACATTTGCTACGCCACCACTAACCGCCAGGTGGCCATTAAGAAGATCGCACCGCAGTCCGATCTGGTCATCGTGGTCGGATCGGCCAACTCCTCCAACTCCGTGCGCCTCGTTGAAGTTGCGCTGGAATATGGCGCGAAGGCCTCGCACCGCGTGGACTTCGCCAACGAGATCGATGAAGGTTGGTTTGAAGGCGTTGCCACCGTTGGCGTCACCAGCGGCGCCTCCGTCCCGGAAATCCTGGTCCAGGACGTGCTGCATCTTTTGGCCAGGTATGGCTACGGCGAAGTCGAAGAAGTGGTCACCGCGGAGGAAGACATCCTCTTCTCCCTGCCGAAGGAACTCCGGGCCACGTTGAAGGCTGCCGGGGACACCTCCCGCAGTCTGGGCGGTCGTAGCCACGGGCGCGTGGGCTAGGGCCTGGGCCCACGCAACCGAGGGACCCAAGTGCATCCGCGCCAGAAAATTGGTTTGGGAGCGCCTGGGTCCACGCGCCCGAGGGACCCGATCGAAGTCGCGCCAGCGGATTCGTCTGGGAGGGCGTGGGGACTAACCAGCGCGCTCCTCAAGTTCCGGCGCGGTCAATGACCGCGGTGAAACCTCCACCAACGGCGGCGTTGCCAACGTTTCCGGATCGAAGGCGTTCAGCTTGCGAGCCGTGGGCAGAACCCTCGCTTCAAGTGTGCCCACCAGCTTGTTGTAGCGGTCCACGGACGTTTTCAGGGAGGCGCCGACGCCGGACACGGCCTCGCCCAGGACGCCCAGCCGCGCATAGAGCTGCGCCGAGAGGTCAAAGAGCTCCTTGGCGCTTTCCGTCAGGACGTCCTGGCGCCAGCTGAACGCGATGGACTTCAAAATGGCCAGCAGCGAGATGGGCGAGGCCAGCACCACGCTCTTGCCCATGGCGTAGTCCAGCAGCGAGGGGTCCGCGGTCAGGGCCGAAGACAGGATGGATTCCACCGGGACAAAACAAATCACCAGTTCCGGTGAGTTGTGGGCCGACGCCCAATACTTCTTGGCGGCCAGCGCATCGACGTGGGCCTTGACCGCCTTCGCATGGCGGGCCAGGTGTTCGTCGGCCAAGGCACCCGCGCCGGGGCCGGCGTCGTGCGCGTGAAGGTAGGAGGACAGCGGCACCTTCGCATCCAGCACCAGCTCCTTGCCCCCGGGCAGCCGCACCACCATGTCGGGGCGGTGGGCGCCGTCGTCCGTAGTCGTGTGGACTTGTTCGTCAAAGTCGACGTGGGCCAGCATGCCCGCCGCCTCCACCACGCGGCGCAGTTGCACCTCGCCCCACTTGCCCCGTGCACTGTTGGACCGCAGGGCGGACTCCAGGGACGTGGTGGTGGCCAGGAGCCGGGCGTCTGCGTTCTTGGCCTCACGCAACTGCTCGGCCAGCTGGCCATACTGCTCCACCCGGTCCCGTTCCAGCAGCGCCACCTGGCGCTGGACTGCCGTCAACTTTTCCGAGACGGGCCCCAGGGCCTGGAGCACGGAAGAATCCGAGGACTGCTGCGCGGACAGCGCCCGGTTCTGGTTGAACAGCAGCCTGCGTTCGGCATCCGCTGCGGCAAAGTTCGCGTTCACCTCGCCTGCCCGCCGTTGCGCAGCCGCAGCCTCTTCCTGTGCGGCCAGCAACCGCCCGCGCAGCAGCCACGCCGCCACGGCGGCACCCGCCAGCAGCCCGGCCAACAACATCAATACCGCCACAAGCCATCCAATTCCAGTCATGTAATCACCTTCCCACGAGGAACTGACATGCTGGGCTGGCGGTGCCGCGTATTCGCTGCAGGCAGCGAAAGGGTGGCCCGGCCGGTACGATTGACGGGTGGCTCTAACTATTGGCATCGTCGGACTGCCCAATGTCGGCAAATCAACCCTTTTCAACGCACTGACACGCAACAACGTGCTCGCGGCGAACTACCCGTTCGCCACGATCGAGCCCAATGTTGGCATGGTCAGCCTGCCCGATCCGCGCCTGGCGAAGCTCGCCGAGGTCTTCGGCTCGGCCCGTCTGCTGCCGGCGACCGTGACCTTCGTGGACATTGCCGGTATCGTCAAGGGCGCCTCGGAGGGCGAAGGCCTGGGTAACAAGTTCCTGGCCACCATCCGCGAGGCCGAGGCCATCGCCCAGGTCATCCGTGTCTTTGACGACCCCGATGTTGTTCATGTGGACGGCAAGGTGGATCCCAGCTCCGACATGGAAACCATCAACACCGAGTTGATCTTGGCTGACATGCAGACCGTTGAAAAGGCCATTCCTCGTATTGAAAAGGCCGTCAAGCTCAAGCAGCGCGATGCAGCCGAGCTGACCGCCATCAAGGACGCCCAGAAGGTCCTGGAGCGTGGCGACACCATCTTCTCCTCCATCAAGAGCGACAAACTGGAGATGGAACACCTGAAGGAACTGAGCCTGCTGACCGCCAAGCCGTTCATCTACGTGTTCAACGTTGATGACGCGGTGCTGGGCAACCCGGAACGCCAAGAGGAGCTGCGTGCTCTGGTGGCTCCGGCCGACGCCATCTTCCTGGACGCCAAGCTGGAGTCCGACCTCGTTGAACTTGACGAAGAGGAAGCCCGCGAAATGCTGGAAATGAGCGGCCAGGAGGAATCCGGGCTGGACCAGCTGGCGCGTGTCGGCTTCCACACGCTGGGCCTGCAGACCTACCTGACTGCCGGACCCAAGGAAACGCGCGCCTGGACCATCCACCAGGGCGACACCGCCCCGATGGCCGCCGGCGTCATCCACTCGGATTTCCAGCGCGGTTTCATTAAGGCCGAAGTGGTCCACTTCGAGGATTTGATCGAGGCCGGCTCCATGCACGATGCCAAGGCCAAGGGCAAGGTCCGGATCGAAGGCAAGGAATACGTCATGCACGACGGCGACGTGGTTGAATTTAGGTTCAATGTGTAGGTCCTGACCTCCATGAAACCTTTTGCGATGGCCGCCATGACCACGTGTTCATGGCGGCCATGCGCTTTTCTGAGCGGTTGCCACCTCGATACAGCCAGCATTCTGCTGCATACCGAACGAGTGACCAAGATCGTGGCCGCAATCAAAGTCGGCCAAAGAACTTAATGCAACGTTCTTGCCTGGCGTTGGATCCGCTCCGCAGACGCGCCGGTAGAGGACGACTCAACGTGACACGGACTGCCAAGCCAGTAGCCGTAATTCCCCTAGAACAGCGGCCAGGGCACCGCCGACATCTCACCGCTAGGAGCCGGAAACCGCCCTGCCAAGCGCAACCGGGCGCAGCGCGCGGCGAGCGATGCGATTTCATCGGTGCTGAGCAAGTCCGCCAGGTTTCGGCCCATCTCACCGTGCAGTCCTTCGCTGACACGATCTATGCCGTCGACTTCGTCGGCGGTTAGAGCGTCTCCCCTCCATCCCCACAGCACCGTGCGCAGCTTGTGGTCACGGTGAAAGGTGAGCCCGTGGTCCACGCCGTGCCGGTGTCCGTCAGCCAGGGCAAGGATGTGGTCGCCTTTGCGGTCGGCGTTGTTGACGATGACGTCGAACACCGCCATGCGTCTGAGCGCTGGCGAGTCTTCGTGAACGAGGGCGACCATCCGTCCGTTCTCATCTCGTCCCTGGAGAACGTGTTTCCAACCTGTCGCCGGCACGTGGTCCGCCGCGATCAGGTTCACGGCGTCTTGGGCGGGATCCTGCTCCTGCCAGAGCTGCACCATTCCTTCGCCCATCGGACCATCGCGCAGCCAGGTGTGGGGCACGACGCCCCAGCCAAAGGCCTGCGAGACCAGGTAGGCGGCCACCTCCCGGTGAGCCAGCGTTCCCTGGGGAAAATCCCACAGCGGACTTTCGCCGGCTATCGGCTTATAGACGACCACCACGTCGCCGATGCTGCCAAGAAATGTAGCGTTTGAAGCCGTCGTGATACGGCCGGTGAGAGTCAGCTCGGCGGCCACTAGGTCTGGCGTTGGCATCAAACCTCGGGAAGGGTGCAGATGTGTCCGTCAGCGTCCACGGGATAACCGCAGAGCGGGCACATCGGACGCCCAGCACCCACGATCTCGCGGGCCCGCTTGGCGAATGCGCGGGCGCTGCCGACCGGCATTCGCACACGCAGCATTTCGGGCTCGTTGGCCCCGTCCACATGAAGCAATTCGTCGTAGTCATCAGCATCAGCATCAGCATCAGCATCGGAATCGTCATCGGTGATGGGGTGGGCCTCAATGACGATCTGGGCCGTGGTTGGGTCCCACCCCAAGCTCATTGCCCCGGTGCGAAACTGCTCCTGGACGGCCTCGAGCGGGTCATTGTCGACAAGTTCAATGGGAGTACCTGTGGGAATGCTGAAGGGGTTGCTCTCGACGGTGATGAGCTGGTCGAGAATTTCATCGATCTTCTCCGCGAGCAGAGCCGACTGCTGCTTCTCCAGGGCAATACTCACGACTTGCTTCCCTGCGCGCACCTGCAGGTAGAAAGTACGCGCCCCCGGAAGGCCAATGGCGCCAATGACGACCCGATCAGGCCAGGAAAACTCGTGAACACGTGTGCGCATGTCAGTATTCTAGGCCCATGAGCTTCATGGCGCCCTTTGACCTGCACCGCCGCCCACCGGCGCATCGCCAGAGTCGATGCCGTTCGACAACCACGACAGATCACCCGCATCGGTGTTGGTCGCATAGACGCTTGGCCGACTAGCGCCGTAGCGCACGATCGATATGGAGGCGGGGCCCACGTTGATTCGCTGGAATAGGTCAAGGTGCATGCCGAGCGCGTCGGCGAGGATTGACTTAATGATGTCTCCGTGACTCACTGCCGCCCACACGGCCCCTGGCCCGTGCTCGGATTCGAATGCTGCATCGTGGCGTCGAATTGCTGCCACTGATCGAGCCTGCATCGCGGCCAGGGATTCACCGCCCGGAAAGACGACGGCGGACGGTTGCGACTGGACCACCGGCCACAAATCCTCGGTCGTGAGATCACTGAGCATGCGGCCCTGCCACTGGCCGTAATCGCACTCGGTGAGATCGAGGTCAACTGGCGCGTACGGCGCGCCCGTCTGGCGATCGATGATGAACTGGGCGGTCTGCTGACAGCGCTCAAGAGGGCTCGACACCACCCCGACTAAAGGCACGGGCGCGAGCCGGTCTCCGCTCAGGGCCGCCTGGTCCCGCCCAATCTGGTCCAGGCTGACTCCGAAAGCCCGACCGGCCAGCAGCCCAGTGGCATTGGCTGTGGAGCGGCCGTGCCGCACGAGAATAACTGTCGCCATCCACCCAGCCTAACCACCCGCTCGGTGGCAGTGCGAACGTACCCGCCCGGGCGACGAGCTTCCCGAGTCGAATCCGGCGTGTCGAGCTGGCCGCACAAACGTCCCGCTCTGGAGTCTGTCGCGGAAGAAGCAGAGATTCTTCGGTAACGGAACCGGGGCGAGCCTCCTCCGCGGAGCTGATGCGTGAGCTCGGCAGCTGAATTCGTGCACTGTCAAACAAGGTCAAATACGTTCCATCAGCAGCGACAGTGATTTGCAAGGGCGCGTACGATCGGTGTGTGGATATGGAGCGCAAGTTTGAGGAACTCTATCTCGCGGGCGGCTGCCTCTGGGGTGTGCAGGCGTTCGTCGCGACTCTACCCGGGGTGACGTTCACAGAGGCTGGACGGGTCAACGGTACCAGTCAGCACATCGACGGGGACTACGACGGCTATACGGAATGCGTGAAAACACGATTCGATCCGTGCGTCGTGAGCGTCGAGCAGCTGATGGCATACCTCTTTGAGATCATCCACCCTTACGGGGTGAACAGACAGGGGCCGGATGTCGGAGAGAAGTATCGCACCGGTGTGTACTCCGGCAACCTGGCCCACCTCGAAGAGGCGCGGGTCTTCATCGCGACGAGAGACGACGCTGACCGCATCGCCGTCGAGGTGCTGCCGCTTGCCAACTATGTGCAAAGCGCGGAAGAGCATCAGCATCGTCTCGCTCGTTTCCCGGAGGACTCCTGTCACCTCTCCATGGAACTGTTGGCTAAGTACCGCCGGTGAAGTCGGCCCTGACTGTTGAATCTCGCCAGAAGTCGGTATATGCGAGGACCCGGTGGAGTTCCGCTTCAAAATGTTGATTGCCGTTGGAAAACACGGTGAGCTAGAGTTCAAATATTTCCAGATCTCGACTACACAGGGGTTCTCATGGTTCAAACGCGAGTGCACAACCTGTTCGTTTCTTCCGATGGATATGCCGCTGGAGACCACGTGACGCTCGAAGAGCCCATCGGGGGAGCTGGGGCGCTTTTTGGCAAGTTCGACGGACGTGTCATCCATGGAATTCATCGCATTAAGGACCCCGTGACCGTGGATCGGGCCATGTTCAGTATGTGGGGCCAGGGCATCGGGGCGGAGATCATGGGCCGCCGTAAATTTGGTCCGCAGTCGGGGGAATGGCCCGACGACGGCTGGGAAGGTTGGTGGGGCGACGAACCTCCGTTCCTCACTCCGGTTTTCATTCTGACCCACTTTCCTCGTAAAACTCTCGAGTTTGCTAACGGCACCAGCTTCCACTTTGTCGATGCGTCACCCGAGAAAGTGCTTCGCCTTGCGCAGGATGCGGCGGGCGGGTTGGATGTGCGGATAGGCGGTGGCCCGTCGACGGTGAGCGAATTCCTCCAGGCCGATCTCATCGACTTCCTGCATGTGGCGATCGTTCCGATTGTGCTCGGCTCCGGTGTCCGGATCTGGGATCATCTGGCTGGCTTGGAAGACCGGTTCAGCGTCGAATCCATCAGCACATCCAGTGGGCTGACTCATCAGCTGTGGAACAGGATTGGCCGCGACTGAATACTTCAGCATGATCAGTTGCGGCTGGATTTATGGCGTTCGGAACGGTGCGCCGCATTTGCTCCACGCTGAATTGGCCAAAGCTGATATGGAATTCAACGTCGGCTACGGTGCCCGTATGCAGTCTGACTTGCGAACGCCTAATTTCTCGCGTTCGGGCCAGATCTGGTGTTTCAGATTATGGAATCAGCCAGTAGCGACTAGGCAGTTCGGTAGTGGCGCGATATGAGGATGACACCGATTCCGGCAATCAATGCGATGCCGCCAGGAATGGCTTGCCCGAAGGCCATAGCGAATAGTGGCAAAACGAGTGCGAACCAAGTGCCGACCAGTAGAAGGACTATTGCTGCTAGCCATCCGAGGGCGCGCAGCGGACTCTTGTTTGTCTGTTGTGTGCTCAACATCGTCCCCCTCAAGACAGTAGCTAGATTCTAAGGATCAAGTTAGATCTGTAGGCCGTCGGCCCGATGACTCATAAATGCTGGGCCGCGATTCATATGTCAAGGACCGCGACAGATGCACCGATGGCAATCACGATTGGCATCACTACAGGCGAGACAGCAAGAGTGGGCCACCGTCCCACGAGAGCTTCCATTTCGGACATGCCGGTTGATGTAGAAGTCGCTGTTCTCACCGGCCCAACGCGTCATGGTGTTGTATGCAGGTTCGCTGCACGATGAGAAAGGAGCTCCGCGCATACCCAGGACTTTGACCGGGCGCGAACCATGCCCGATGCCCGTCCGCACGGGGTTCCTCCGCGGACGGCTACAAATTAATAAGCCATTGACAAGTTGCTCACCAGCAGGGGCTCAGCTGAGTTGCGTGGCACCGTCTGATTGCGCGTTCGGTTCAGCCCCGAAACAGCTGCCAAGTGCTTACCTCGCACTGCTTGTCAGCATTGTTACCAGTCGCCACTACGGTACCGTCGGCGAGCAGCCCAAGCGAATGCGTAGACCCCGCGGCGATGGCCACGACTCCGTTCCACGCTTCCACACTGCACTGCCCGAACTGATTGTGGCCGGCAGCGCGCACCGTTCCATCATGGAGAAGTGCCATGGTGTGATAGCTGCCTGCCGCCACAGCTGTGACGGCGCTCCATGACGTGACCTCACACTGACCCCACGCGTTCTCTCCGGTGGCGACCACTTTCCCATCGTCCCGCAGCCCAACAGTGTGGAGGTATCCGGCCGAGATCCCGACTAGTCTCCGCCACTGACCGACGTTGCATTGGCCGCGCGGGTTGTTGCCGGTGGCAAGGGCCGCGCCGTCCCACTGGATAGCGACAGAGTGCCAGTCACCACACGCAATCGAGATGACTTCTTGCCACGCGCTCACCTCGCATTGGCCTTCCGAGTTGCGCCCGGTGGCCACTGTGGTTCCGTCTGTTCGAAGCCCGAGGGTTGTTCTCCACCCTGCGGCGATGGCGGCGATTTCGCTCCAATCGGCAACGTTGCTCTGCCCATCACTGTCCCATCTAGTAGCTATGACGGTTTGGTCGGCTCGAAGCCCTATGGTGTGCGAACGACCCGTATTACGTGCCGAGTGCACGTTTCCGGCAGCGACGGCGATGATGCCCGACCAAGTCAATACGTCGCACTCGCCAGCCCGGCTATAGCCGGTGGCCACCACGGTCCCGTCGCCGCGGCACGCCACAGAGTGTCGCCGGCCAGCTGCTAGTACGCCCGCCATGTGATCTCCTTCCGCAGGTCTCGGCACCTCATATTATGTCCGCTCCGGCCTGATGCGCCGTTGACTGCCTTTGATGGGGATCCTGCACCGGGTATGCCACTATTTCTAGTCAGAGAATCTAATGAGAGGCGATGACGTGACAACGGACACCCAGGCAGGCTGGTACGACGACGGCTTCGGAGCAATGCGATGGTGGGACGGCAAGCATTGGACGGAACAAGTGCAGCCGCCAGCACCGCCGGCTGGCGGACTCGCTGGGGCGATCAACATGACCGGGGCCGAAGCCGTAGCCGGAGGCCATCTCCGTCCAGCCCCCGCAGCCATGAGCTACGTGGTCATTCAAGTCATCCTCAAGGAGAAGCTGTGGGGCACGGGTTCCGGAAACCTCCCGGAACTTGAAAAGACAATTAATGCCCAGGCCACCCTCGGATATCGTCTCCACACCATTTCAACGGCAGTGTCCGGAAGCAGGGGGCTCGGCGGCGGCGACCGCATTCAGGCCACGATGGTCTTCGAGCGACTGCCCTAACCGGACCAGCGGAACAGACGGCAACAGCTGCGGAAGAGGTCCTCACCTAGTTTTAGTCCCGGAGTGGCGTGGGGACAGAAGTTCGACGTCGGACTCCGGGGGCAGGCGATTTTGCTCGCCTTCACTGACCTAATTCCCGGTTGGCCAGAGATCGGGCCACCACTATCAACCCACTAATTTCCGTGCGCGCCCTTGCGTTCAGGAGGGAGCAGAGTCCTAGGCTGATGGTGAAGCCGCGTTTCAACGTCCCTGAGGAACACCATGAGCAAGCATGAAGGCATCCCCGTTCCGCCTGTGGCCATGGCGGCTGCAGTGGCAACACAACGATTGACGCGGAAGGGCCAGAAGGCGCGCAGGGTTCGCCGAGCAGCCGCGGCTGCCCTGGCGGCCGGGTCTGCAAGCATGCTGCTGGCCACGCTCGTCGCATTCCTCCGACGAGGCACCACCCTTGATCCCACAGCTCCGGCAAATGCCTCGGTGCTTGTCACGGGCGGCAGTAATGGCATTTCACGCAATCCCATGTACGTTGGCCTGGCAGGAATGTTGCTTGCGCATGCAGTGAGTAGGGGGTCCTGGCGGGCGCTGCTGCCAGTTGGCGGCTTTGTCCTGGTGATGGACCGTTTCCAGATTGCCAGCGAGGAACAGGCACTCCGAATACGTTTCGGTGACGAGTACCTGCGCTACTGTGCCAGTACTCCGCGGTGGCTTGACCGCCGCTCACTGAACGTCATTAAATGGCGCTGACCGCGCTAGGCACCTAGACCTCTGCCTGCTCCCCCTCAGCCAGTGCCCGCAGCACGCAGAACTCATTCCCCTCAGGGTCCGCCATAACCACCCACGTGACACCAGCACCCTGACCGATGTCCACGCGGCGGGCACCCAGCGCTTCCAACCGCGCCACCTCCGCTGCCTGGTCGTCGGGGCGCAGGTCCAAGTGGAGCCTGTTTTTCACCGACTTGGACTCTGGCACGCGCAGGAACAAGATGTCAGGGAGAACGCCAGCCTCCGGACTTCCGGCGGCTGGCTGCAAACCGATTTCGTCTGGGTCGTCGTCCTCGATGATCTGCCAGCCAAGGGCCTGCGCCCAGAAGCGGGAAGTCTCGACGGGTGTGGTCGAGTCGAAGGAAATGTTCTCTAGTCGGAAGGTCATGCACGCATTCTGCCGCCAAAGCGGGCCGCTGGCCACCCCCGGGATAGGCCGGACCCGGAAATCAACGCCCCACCGCCTACTTCGACGGGAAGGGATACCTCGTTGTGGCAGAGTTTCCCCATGGATACCCCCACCTACCGCACGCCCGAAGTCCCCGACGTCAGAACTGGCCCATCGTTCATGGCCGGCGAACGCGAGTCATTGGAAGCCTGGCTGGAGTTCTACCGCGAGACCCTTCCCCTCAAGGTTGGTGGACTGACCGCCGGTCAACTTTGCCAGCCGGCCGTTCCGCCGTCCACCATGACGATCGCGGGGATTGTCCGGCACCTGACCGACGTCGAACGTTACTGGTTTTCCAACGTTGCGGCAGGCAGCGACCAGCCAGCCCGCTACCGGGCCGTGGACCGCGACGCCGACTTCACCGCGTACAGCGAGGCCACGGCTCTGGCCGATGTCGCGGCCTACACCGAGGAGCTCCGCCAGGTCCGGCGCTTGGCAGCCGAGGTTGCGGACCTCAATGCCCCGCTGGCAGGGCTCCGGCACGGGCAGGAGCTGAACCTGCGCTGGGTGTATACGCACATGATTGAGGAATATGCACGGCACCTGGGCCACGTGGACCTGCTGCGCGAATGCATCGACGGCACCACCGGCTACTGACGTTCGCCGCCGGCCACCCACCACGTGCAGGCCACGCCTAACCCTGCCAGCCTGGCCGGCGCCCTGCGGTAGTCTGTCACACAGGCTTAATCCCCGCCGCGGCACCTTGCCCGCGGTCCGGGAAGCCCATGACGAAGCGAAGAAACTGGAGGTGGAATGCGCGCCGGACGCATTTCAAAGGCATTCGCCCTGGCCCTGGCCGCAGTATTGGCCCTGGGTGCGTGCACGGGAACGCCGCCCGAGCCGAAGGATTCCACGGCTGCAGCCACGGCAGCCGCCGGCGGCAATGTCAGGGTAGTTGAGGCGGCGCCCTTCACGTCCTTCAATACCGGCAGTACCACCGGGCAGAGCGCCACGAATGCCCGGATCGACTACGCCACGCACTCGGGATTCAACTACGTGGACAGTGACCTCAAGCTCGTTAAAAATGAGAAATTTGGCAAGTACCAGAAGGTCTCCGACAACCCGCTGACCATCAAATACACCATCAACGACGGCGTCCAGTGGTCCGACGGCGCACCCGTCACGGCCGCGGACCTCCTCCTCCAGTGGGCAGCCGCCTCGGGCTTCTACAACGACGCAACGCTGGATGCGAACTTCAAGGTGGTCAAGGGAAGCGCCTACTTCAACTATGCCGGGGACACCACCGGGCTGTCCCAGACGTCCATGCCCGAAATTGGCGACAACGGCACCTCGCTGACCCTGACCTACACCAAGCCGTTCTCCGACTGGGAAACCGCGCTGGGCTCAACCGTGAGCATCCCGGCACACATCGTGGCGGTCCGTGCGGGCCTCAAGGACGCCAACGCCCTGGCAGCGCTGTTGCAGGGGATCCCCAAGGGCGACCCCGCGGCTCCGGCCCGGCCAAATGCGGAGCTCCGCAAGGTGGCCGACTTTTGGAACACCGGCTTTGACACGAAGTCCATGCCCGATCCCTCCCTGGCCCTGTCCAACGGCCCCTACCTCGTCAAGGGCATCACCGCCGGCAAGGAGCTGGTGCTCACACGCAACGTCGACTACTCATGGGGCACGGTGCCCACCCTGGACACCGTCACGGTCCACTACGATGCCAAGGCGGACGGGCAGATCGCGGCCCTGAAGGCAAAAACCGCGGACGTCGCTTCGCCTCCGGCGACGGAGGAAACCCTGGCCACTTTGGCTGAATTGAAATCCGGCGGTGTCCAAACCCAGGTCGGCAACACCCTCGGCTTTGACCAGGCGCTGCTCAACTTCAAGGGGGTCTTTGCCAAGCCGGACATCCGCACGGCGTTCCTGAAGACCGTGCCCCGCCAGGACATTGTCGACGCCGCAGCCGTTCAGCTGAACCCGAACGCCAGTGTGCTCAACTCGTTTGTGTTCCGGGCCGTCCAGACGCCCTACAAGGAGTCGGCCAGCAGCAATGGAAGCTCCGGCTTTGCGAAGGCGGACATCCCCCAAGCCACGGAACTGCTCGCCGGGGCCAAGCCCACCATCAGGATTCTCTACAACAAGGACGATCCCGTGCGGGCCAAGGAGTTCGCCCTGATCACCGCTTCCGCGGAACTGGCCGGCTTCAGCGTCACCGACGCGGGAAAGAGTGCCGGCCAGTGGCTGTCCGCGCTCAAGGCAGGCGCGTTCGACGTCGCCCTGTACGGCTGGACCAGCAACCCCACCGGTTCCGAGCAGGTGCCCCAGATCTTCCGCACCGGGGCGGTTTCCAACCTGAACAATTTCTCCAACACCGTGGTTGACCAGCTGACCGAACAGCTTGCCCAGGAACCGGATGATGCCAAGCAGAACGCCCTGAAAATGCAGATCGACAAGCTGGTGTTCGGGGCAGGCTACGGACTGCCGCTGTTCCAGCGCAGCGGCCTTGCCGCAAACGGCCCGCACGTAAACGGCGTGAAGTATTCTCCGGTCGCCGTCGGCGTGTGGTGGAACGTGTGGGATTGGAAATACGTCAAGTAGGTTGCGCCCCGAGCCCGCCCGGTCCCTCCAGGGAGCCCCGCAGGGTACGACGGCGGCAGGTGAGTTTGGTCACGGAACCGGCCTGCCGCCGTCGTGCTTTGAGGGGAAAATGCCCCTTGCGGCCGGGATCCGCCGGCCGGGGTGTGACGAAAACCTGGCCGTCATGCGATAAAGTGACTAGGCCGGAATTGGCACTACGTCTAGAATGGTGTTATCTGCCGATAATCACGGCCAAACATAAATGTGACTTTCTGCCGTCGCCCCACTTCGGGCCTGCAGCCGGGCCCAACTGAAACGAGTCTTCACGCATGAGCGATACTTCCCTCAACACTGCCTCGCGCAATGACCTGCGCAACGTCGCCATTGTGGCGCACGTTGACCATGGCAAGACCACCCTGGTCGACGCCATGCTCAAGCAGACGCACTCATTTGCCGAGCATAGCAATGTTGCCGAACGCGCCATGGATACCGGAGACCTGGAGCGCGAAAAAGGCATCACCATTTTGGCCAAGAACACCACGGTTGCCTACAACGGACCGTCCGCTGATGGCCAGGTCATGACCATCAACGTCATTGACACCCCCGGCCACGCGGACTTCGGTGGCGAGGTCGAGCGTGGCCTGTCCATGGTGGACGGCGTGGTGCTCCTCGTTGACGCCTCCGAGGGCCCCCTGCCCCAGACCCGTTTTGTGCTGCGCAAGGCGCTGGCCGCCAAGCTGCCCGTAATCCTGCTCGTCAACAAGACCGACCGCCCCGATGCGCGCATCGACGAGGTCGTTGCCGAGTCCATGGACCTGCTCCTGGGCTTGGCTTCCGACATGGCTGACGAAGTTCCGGACCTGGACCTCGACGCCGTCCTGAACGTCCCGGTCGTCTACGCCTCCGGCAAGCTGGGCCGCGCCTCCCTGACGCAGCCGGAAAACGGCGCCGCCCCGGACAACGAGGACCTTGAGCCGCTGTTCAAGACGATCGTGGACCACATTCCCGCCCCGCGCTACAACCCCGAGGGTGTCCTGCAGGCGCACGTGACCAACCTTGACGCTTCCCCGTTCCTGGGCCGCCTGGCACTGCTGCGCATTTTCAACGGCACCCTGCGCAAGGGCCAGACAGTTGCCTGGTGCCGCCACGACGGAACCATCAAACCCGTCAAGATCACCGAACTGCTGGCCACCCAGGCCCTGACCCGCGTTCCTGCCGAATCCGCAGGCCCCGGCGAAATCGTCGCCGTCGCCGGTATCGAGGACATCACCATTGGTGAAACCCTCACCGACTTGGAAAACCCGCAGCCGCTGCCGCTGATCACGGTTGACCCGCCGGCCATCTCCATGACCATCGGTATCAACACCTCCCCGATCGCCGGCCGCGTCAAGGGCCACAAGGTCACCGCCCGCCAGGTCAAGGACCGCCTTGACAAGGAACTGGTGGGTAACGTCTCGCTGAAGGTTCTCCCCACCGAGCGCCCCGACGCTTGGGAAGTTCAGGGCCGTGGCGAGCTGGCACTGGCCATTCTTGTGGAGCAGATGCGCCGCGAAGGTTTCGAGCTGACCGTCGGCAAGCCGCAGGTTGTGACCAAGCAGGTCGACGGCAAGACCCACGAGCCCATGGAGCACATGACCATCGACGTCCCCGAGGAATACCTCGGCTCCGTGACGCAGCTGATGGCCGCACGCAAGGGCCGTATGGTCAACATGGCCAACCACGGCACCGGCTGGTGCCGCATGGAATTCATCGTTCCGGCCCGTGGCCTGATCGGTTTCCGCACCCGCTTCATGACCGACACCCGCGGTGCCGGCATTGGAGCGTCCATCTCCGAAGGCTACGAGCCGTGGGCCGGCCCCATCGAGTACCGCACCAACGGTTCGATCGTGGCTGACCGTTCTGGCGTGGTCACCCCGTTCGCGATGATCAAGCTCCAGGAACGCATGAACTTCTTCGTGCAGCCCACCTCCGAGGTCTACGAGGGCATGATCGTTGGCGAGAACTCACGCGCCGATGACATGGACGTGAACATCACCAAGGAAAAGCAGCTCACCAACATGCGTGCTGCTTCCTCGGACACCTTTGAGAACATGACCCCGCCGCGCAACCTCACGCTGGAAGAGTCCCTCGAATTCGCCCGCGAAGACGAGTGTGTCGAGGTGACTCCGGAGTCCATCCGCATCCGCAAGCTCATCCTGGACGCTTCCGAGCGCGCCAAGGCCTTCCGCAGCCGCGCCAAGGCGTAAGCAACCAATACCTGCAATTGCCGGCAGCCCGTCCCCTCTCTGAGGAGGCGGGCTGCCGGCCTTTAAGGTTTCATCTCGGTAAAGATCTGGGCGTGATGTGCTTTGGATTACTTGCTGGTAACCAATTCCGGGTAGCCTTGACCGGTATGAGTTGAGACACGTTGACGTTCAAAGGCGAACCAGCTGTTTGATGGTTTCAGCTCGAATCCATTTCATAACCAAGGAGGCGGAATGCGTTTCTCGCGCACTTCCAAAGCACTGGGCGTGGCAGCTGTACTTGCCATGTCCCTCACCGCATGCGGTGGCACATCCGGCGGCGGCAACTCTGCCGGCGGCGGCAACACCAGCAAGGCGATCACCGCCAACAGCACCGAGCCGCAAAACGGACTGCTGCCCGCCAACACCAACGAAGTTGGTGGCGGCCGCGTCATGGACCTGCTCTTCTCCGGTCTGGTCAGCTACGACGCCAAGGGCAAGATCGTCAACGAACTGGCACAGTCCATTGAGACCAAGGACTCCCAGAACTACACCATCAAGATCAAGTCCGGCGAGACGTTCAGCGACGGCTCACCGATCACGGCAAAGAACTTTGTGGATGCCTGGAACTTCGGTGCAGCCGCCAAGAACACACAGCTGAACAGCTACTTCTTCGAGTCCATCAAGGGCTACGACAAGGTCAGCGCCGAAAAGTCCACCCTGGACACCATGGAAGGGCTGAAGGTTGTGGATGACACCACCTTCACCGTTGAGCTGGCCGCGCCCGAATCCGACTTCCCGCTGCGCCTTGGCTACACGGCGTTCTACCCGCTGCCGGAGTCCGCGTACAAGGACACGAAGGCATTCGGCGAGAACCCGGTCGGCGACGGCCCCTACAAGCTGGCGGCTGACGGCTGGAAGCACAACGTTTCCGTTACCCTGGTCCCCAACGAGAAGTACAAGGGACCGCGCAAGGCCAAAAACGGTGGTGTGACGTTCAAGCTGTACAACAGCCCGGACGCCGCCTACACGGACGTGCAGTCCGACAACCTGGATGTCCTTGACCAGGTGCCGCCGAGCGGACTGCAGAACTTCAAGACGGACTTCAAGGACCGTTTTGTCAACCAGCCGTACGCCGGCAACGCCACCATGACGATCCCAAGCTACCTCCCTGAGTTCAAGGGTGAAGCCGGCATGATGCGCCGCCAGGCAATCTCGATGTCGATCAACCGCCAGCAGATCATCGACAAGATCTTCTACGGTAACAAGAAGCCTGCTGTCGACTTCACCTCGCCCGTATTGGACGGCTATGACGCCAACCTGCCCGGCAGCGATGTCCTGAAGTTCAACGCGGCCAAGGCCAAGGAACTGTGGGCCGCGGCCGACAAGATCAGCCCGTGGCCGGCCGGCAAGGTCTTCACCATCACGTCCAATATTGATGGCGCCGGCAACAAGGAATACATCACGGCCATGGCCAACCAGATTGCCACCACCCTGGGAATCAAGGCTCAGCTGAACCCGATCGCCACGTTCAAGCAGATGCGCGACCTGGTAAACAAGAAGGCGCTCACCGGCGCTTCCCGCGCCGGCTGGCAGGCCGACTACCCGTCCCTGTACAACTTCCTCGGCCCGCTGTACGGCACCGGGGCAGGGTCCAACGACGGCGACTACTCCAGCGCTGCCTTTGACGCGAAGCTGAAGGAAGGCCTGTCGGCCAAGAGTGTTGAAGAGGGCAACAAGATCTTCAACCAGTCCCAGGAAATCCTGCTCAAGGACCTGCCGGTCGTACCGCTGTGGTACCAGGCAGTCCAGGGCGTGTGGAGCAACAACGTCAACACAGTGCAGTTCGGCTGGAACGGCGTTCCGCTGTACTACGAAATTACCGCTAAGTAACTTTCCTAGTACTTTGGCATGAATGGGGGACCCGGCCTAGGTGCCGGGTCCCCTTTTACTGTCTGAACCATGCACTCCTGTGTTACTTTTCGTACTGGAGGCGTAGCGGCGATCCCGCAAGTCCTCCAGTGCCGTCCACTACTTGAACAGGTAATTTCATGAACGATTTGCGTTTCGGGATCCGGGGAGGGGTGACGCCACAATGGTGATGTTCACTCTCCGCCGCTTTCTGCAGCTGATTCCCGTCTTTTTTGGGGCCACGCTGCTGGTGTATTTCCTTGTCTTTGCAACCCCCGGAGATCCCATTGCGGCCCTGTCCGGCGGCAAGCCGATGGCCCCGGCCGTCGAAGCGGCACTCCGGGCCCAATACAACCTGGACCAGCCATTCTGGGTCCAGTACGGCCTGTACCTGAAGAACCTGGTGACGCTCAACCTCGGGCAGACGTTCTCCGGCCAAGCAGTCTCCGACGTCATCGGCCGCGCCTACCCCGTCACCGCCCGGCTGGCCGTCATGGCCCTGGCCTTCGAAGCCATCTTCGGTGTCTTTTTCGGGGTCATCGCCGGGCTGCGCAAGGGCAAGCTGTTTGACAGCACCGTCCTTGTCGCATCCCTCGTGGTCATCGCCGTCCCCGTCTTCGTCCTGGGCTTCGTGCTGCAGCTCGTGGTTGGCGTCCAGCTCGGGTGGGCCAAGCCCACGGTCAGCGGGGCTGCGCCGCTGAACGAATTGGTCCTGCCCGCCCTCGTGCTGGGGCTCGTGTCCCTGGCCTACGTCATCAGGCTCACGCGTGCCTCCGTCAGTGAGAACATGAGCGCCGACTACGTGCGCACGGCAACGGCCAAGGGCCTGAGCCGCCGGCGAGTCGTAGTGGTGCACATCCTGCGCAACTCGCTCATCCCTGTTGTCACCTTCCTCGGCGCGGACCTCGGCTCCCTCATGGGCGGGGCCATTGTCACCGAAGGCATCTTCAACGTCCCCGGCATCGGCAACCTGCTGTACAAGGCCATCCAAAACGGGGAAACCCCCACAGTCGTGGCGGTTGTCGGCATCCTGGTCATCGTCTTTGTGGTGGCCAACCTCGTCGTGGACCTCTTGTACGCCTGGCTCGACCCAAGGATTCGCTATGTCTGAGAAACTGACACCTGATACTGACCTGACCAAGCCGGTAATCCCGGCGGCGCGCCAGGGAAAAAAGTCCAGTCGCGTCATTGAACACTTTGTGGCCCCGTTGGAGGACACGCCACTGGCAGCGATCGACAACGTGGATGAAACCGCGGCCCCGCTGAGCCTGTGGGCGGAAGCATGGCGGAACCTGCGCAAGCAGCCGCTCTTCCTCATTTCGGCCCTGCTGATCGTGGTGGTGCTGGTCGTGGCCTTCTTCCCGCAATGGTTCGCCAGCGTTGACCCCACCAGCTGCACCTTGGACAATTCAGCCGAGGGAGCCCGCGCGGGCCACCCGATGGGCTTCACCCTGCAGGGGTGTGACGTGTATTCACGCATGATCTACGGCACGCGCGCCTCCCTCATGGTTGGTGTGTTCACCACGATCGGTGTGCTCATCATTGGCGGCATCATGGGCGCCCTGGCCGGCTTCTACGGCGGCTGGATCGATGCCATCCTGGCCCGACTGGGCGACATCTTCTTCGCCCTGCCGCTGATCCTCGGCGCCATCGTCATGATGCAGCTGCCCGCCTTCCGCGACAACCGCAGCGTGTGGACGGTGGTCCTGGTGCTGGTCATCTTCGGTTGGCCGCAAATTGCCCGCATCACCCGCGGTGCCGTCATTGAAAACCGCAATGCGGACTTTGTGACCGCCGCGAAGGCACTGGGATTGTCCCGCTTCAGCGCACTGGTGCGCCACGTGGTGCCGAACTCGCTGGCACCCATCATCGTGGTGGCCAGCATCTCACTGGGGACGTTCATCGTTGCAGAGGCCACGCTGTCATTCCTGGGCATCGGGCTGCCGGACACCATCATGTCCTGGGGCAATGACATTGCCAACGCCCAGCCCCAAGTGCGCAACAATCCCGCCGTGCTGCTGTGGCCCGCCGTGGCACTGTCCATCACTGTCCTGAGCTTCATCATGCTCGGTGACGCCCTGCGTGATGCGCTCGACCCCAAAGCAAGGAAGCGGTGACGGCCATGTCAAATCATGAAAAAGGCAAGTCTGTTTCATCCTCAGCACCCCGCAACGACGATGCGCCGCTTCTTGAAATCCGGGATTTGGCCATCACCTTTGATACGCAGAACGGGCCAGTCAACGCGGTGCGCAACGCACACCTGACCATCCTGCCCGGCGAGACGGTGGCCATTGTGGGCGAGTCCGGCTCCGGCAAATCCACCACAGCGCTGGCCGCCATCGGTCTGCTGCCCTCCAACGGGCGGGTCAGCGGCGGGCGGATCATCTTTGACGGCGAGGACATCACCAATGCCAGCGCCAAGAGGATCATTGAGCTCCGCGGAAACTCCATCGGCATGGTCCCCCAGGACCCGATGTCCAATCTCAACCCGGTCTGGAAGATCGGTTTCCAGGTCAAGGAGACGCTCAAGGCCAACGGCCTGGACGGTGCCAACTCCAAGGAGCGCGTTGCGGAGGTGCTGAGCGAGGCCGGGCTGCCCGATGCAGCAGCCCGCGCCAAGCAATACCCGCACGAGTTCTCCGGCGGCATGCGCCAACGTGCCTTGATCGCGATTGGCCTTGCCTGCCGGCCGCGCCTGCTCATTGCAGACGAACCAACGTCCGCCCTGGATGTGACCGTGCAGCGACAGATCCTGGACCACCTGGATCGGATGACCACGGAGCTGGGCACGGCCGTGCTTCTCATTACGCACGACCTCGGCCTCGCCGCGGAGCGTGCCGAGAAGCTGGTGGTCATGTACAAGGGCCAGGTGGTGGAGTCAGGCCCGGCACTTGAGATCCTGCGCAACCCGCAGCACCCGTATACGCAGCGCCTGGTCAACTCAGCTCCGTCGCTGGCATCCCGCCGCCTGCAGTCGCAGAAGGCCAAGGACGCACTGGCTGCGGCCGTCGAGGACCTCGATGATCCGGCCGACGCCGCGTACACTGGCGAGGCTCCCATGCGAGCCGGGCACACGGCGTCGTCCATCCCCGCCGCTGCCGCGCAGCCCGTCAAGGCCGCCCGGCCCGCCAAGGACGGGGAACGCAAGGGGGCGCAGGCGGGCGAGACCATCTTGGAGATCAAGAACCTCACCAAGGTCTTCAAGCTCCGCGGTGCCCTCGGAAAGACCACGGACTTCAAGGCCGTGGATGATGTTTCCATCAGCGTCCCGCGCGGAACCACCATGGCGATCGTTGGCGAGTCCGGCTCGGGCAAGTCCACCGTGGCGCAGATGGCGCTGAGCCTGCTGGCGCCCACGGAGGGCAGCATTCTCTTTGACGGTGTGGAGGTGAACACGCTTAAGGGGAAGGCGCTCTTTGACTTCCGCCGCCGTGTGCAGCCCATCTTCCAGGACCCGTACGGCTCCCTTGACCCGATGTTCAACATCTACCGCACCATCGAGGAACCGCTGAAGATCCACAAGATCGGCAATGCGAAGTCCCGGGAGAAGAAGGTGCGCGAACTGTTGGACCAGGTGTCCATGCCTGCCTCCACCATGCACCGCTTCCCGAACGAGCTCTCCGGCGGCCAGCGCCAGCGCATCGCCATCGCGCGTGCCCTGGCGCTGAACCCGGACGTGATCATCTGTGACGAGGCCGTGTCCGCGTTGGACGTGCTGGTGCAGGCGCAGGTGCTGAACCTGCTCAACGAACTGCAGGAGGACCTGGGCTTGACGTACCTGTTCATCACGCACGACCTCGCCGTGGTCCGCCAGATCGCCGATCACGTCACGGTCATGCAGAGTGGGCGCGTGGTGGAGGCTTCCTCCACGGATGACGTGTTCAGCAACCCGAAGCAGGTTTACACGCAGGAACTGCTCAACGCCATTCCCGGGGCCGCACTCCTGGTCTAGCGGACAGCAACTGCAATTGCGGCACCAAGGGCCGGCGCATCCACTCTCCGCGGATGCGCCGGCCCTTGGCGTTTCCGTCCTGCGTCTGCGCGTTGCGGATCTGCGGTGGAGGCGCCCGGGCGCCTGCGGGTAGATTGGGAGCCATGGAGAACCCCACGTTGCTGCCCGGAGTGGGCCCGGACGCCACGCTGCTTTTTGTCCATGCGCACCCGGACGACGAAACCCTCGTCACCGGCGCCACCATGGCCGCCTATGCCGCGGCCGGCGCCCGCGTGGTGCTGCTGACCTGTACGCGCGGGGAGCTGGGTGAGGTCATTCCGCCGGAACTGGGCCACCTCGAGGTGGGGCGGCAGCTGCGCCTTCCGCAGGAGGCGGGCATGGACGACGCCGGGACCGGACCGGTTGCCCCGCCTGCCGACGGCACGGGGCTGGCCCGTGAGCGGGAACGGGAACTGGCTTCCGCCCTGGCCGCATTGGGAGTCGGTGAACACCTCTGGCTGGGCCAGGGGTTGGCTGCGCCGGCCTCGGGTGAGGTAGTGTTCCGTGATTCCGGGATGCAATGGGGCACCGACGGCCGCGCCGTGGCCGCCACAACAGTTCTGGCGGGATCTCTGTCCCGCGAACCTCTGGCGGGGGAGGCGGCCCTGGTGGCCTCGGCGATCCGTGCCCTGCGCCCGGATGCAGTGGTGACGTATTCGGCCGACGGCGGCTACGGTCATCCGGACCATGTCCGCACGCACCAGCTCACCATGGCGGCACTGAACCTGGCGGCCCGTGATGCCGGGGACGCGCCGGGCTGGGACGTCCCGCACGTGTTTGCCATTGTCAGTGACCGGCCCGAACGTCCCCTGGAACCGGGCGTGCCACGCATTTCCGTGGCGGGAAACAAGGCCGCAAAGGCTGCCGCCATGAGGGAGCACCGGACGCAGGTTGTCGTGGACGGGGACCGGTATGCACTCTCCGACGACGTCTGGAGGGACATTTCCGGCGTCGAGGAATTTGTGGAGTTGGCGCCGCCTCCGTCCGTTTGCGGCGTCCTGTGAACGGGCCCGCAGAGTCCGGCTGGCCTGCGGAGCCCGGCGGGCCCGCGGAGGGCAGGCCGCTGCCGCCGCCGCGCCGGTGGGCTGTGATTGCTGCAGCCATTGGTGCGGGAATCGGCGCGGGCCTTTTGGGAACTTCGCTGCACGGACACGCCTGGTACGGGAACGGCTTTGCCATTCCGCTGGGCTCCGTGGCAGCGCTGGTGCTGCTAGCCGCCGTCGAACTTTTTGTGGGTTTGTGGAGCCGGAATTCCTGGACGGTGGTGCTCTGCGGCGCCGCGGCGTACCTGTGCGCGGGCGTGCTGTCCCTGCAGCGCGGAGCCTTCGGCATGATTTCGGCCAACATCCAGGGGACGGTGTGGCTGTACGGAATCGCCGTGGCCACTGCCCTGGTTGCCTGGTGGGCCTGGGCCGTCCTGCGCCGGACGCGGTGACTGGACAGTTGTGGCTGTTTAGACCGAGGCTTAGCAGCCACAACTGTCCAGTGACGGCGGTTGTTACCGAGAGCGGCGCGGGGGAGGCGGGGGGACCGGCTTGGCCAGCTGGACGTCGGCCAGGGCCACCACAACGTCACCGGCGCGGGTCGCCACGGTCACGCCCAGCGCGTCCCGGGCCGTAAGTCCGCCCAGGACGTCGGTGCTGCCGCCCTCGATCCTGTACCGGACCACAACGCGGGTGCCCAGGGGGAGGGCGGAGAGAAGTTCAAGGGCACGGTTCACCTCTTCATACTAAGTCTCGCTGGGATGCGGGTCGGGGTACGGTGGGGGATAATGAACGTACCCCGGCCTCCAGCCGGCGGTTGAGTCTTTTGTGAGGAAGGTCGGGACGTGACGTATGTAATTGCGCAGCCGTGCGTGGATGTCAAGGACAAGGCATGTGTTGAGGAGTGCCCTGTTGACTGTATCTACGAAGGTGAACGCTCCCTCTACATCCACCCCGACGAGTGCGTTGACTGTGGTGCCTGCGAACCGGTCTGCCCGGTGGAGGCCATCTACTACGAGGACGACACCCCCGAGGAATGGGCCGAATACTACAAGGCCAACGTGGAGTTCTTTGATGTCCTGGGTTCCCCCGGCGGGGCCGCCAAGGTCGGCAACACGCACACCGACCATCCCATCATCGCGGCGCTTCCGCCGCAGAACCAGGGCTGATACGCATCCGATGAGCACGGCACCGCACAATCCAGTCCGGCATGGCCTGCAGCTTCCTGACTACCCGTGGGACTCCATGGCCCCTTACATGGCCACGGCAGCCAAACACCCGGATGGCATGGTGAACCTCTCAATCGGCACGCCGGTGGACCCCACGCCTGCCCTGATTCAGGACGCGTTGAAGGCGGCCTCCGACGCCCCCGGCTATCCCACCACCCACGGGACCCCGGCCCTGCGCCAGGCCATCGTGGACTGGTTTGCCCGCCGCCGCAACGTCCCCGGCCTGGACGCCAACGACGTCATGCCCACCGTGGGCTCGAAGGAAATGGTGGCGTGGCTCCCGCTGTTGCTGGGGCTGGGAGCCGGTGATGTCGTCGTCCGCCCCACGGTGGCCTACCCCACCTATGACATGGGTGCGGTTTTCGCCGGTGCCACGTCCGTTGCCGCTGATTCGCTGGACGACCTCGACGCCGGCACCCGGGCCCGCGTGCGCCTTATCTGGGTCAATTCCCCCGGCAACCCCAACGGCATGGTCCGCCCCATCGCGGAACTGGCCGAACTGGTGGCACAAGCGCGCGGGATTGGCGCCGTGGTGGCCTCCGATGAGTGCTACGGCGAACTTGGCTGGGGCCGGTGGGACCCGGAAAACGGAGGTGAGGCCGTGCCCAGCGTCCTTGATCCCCGTGTCAGTGGAGGCAGCAATGACGGGCTGCTGGCCCTGTACTCGCTGAGCAAGCAGTCCAACGTGGCCGGCTACCGGGCCGCCTTTGTGGCCGGTGACTCCGGGATCATGGCGAACCTGGTCAGCAGCCGCAAGCACGCCGGCATGATTGTGCCGTTCCCGGTGCAGGAGGCCATGCGCGTGGCACTGGGCGACGACGCCCACGTCAGCGCCCAAAAGGCCCTGTACAGGTCGCGGCGCGAACAGCTGGCCGGCGCGCTCGAGGCATTTGGCCTGTCAATCCACCATTCCGAGGCCGGGCTGTACCTGTGGTGCACGGCGGGCGAGGACACCTGGACCACCATTGGCAGGCTTGCCGCGTTGGGCATCGTGGTCGGATCCGGCACGTTTTACGGCGAGGCCGGGCATGGCTTCATCCGCGTTTCGCTGACCGGCACCGATGAGCGCATTGCCGCCGCCGTTGCGCGGCTCGGCGCAAATTCGTGACGATTCAGGCCTTGACGGCCCCGGAACGGGCCGTGGATTGGTGTTGGAAGGCACCTAAGCGGTAGTTTCTTACATAGACGTCTATGCCACCGTGCTCCTTTGCGCCGATTCGCAGCCGCTGCCCCGCAGCAACTTCGACAGCCGCGCAACCCGGTCTTTCGGTGCGTGGTGAACCCCACGGGCGGAAAAGTTGCGTAGATCTGACCAAAGCCTTTCGCGGGCTACCTCATGAAGGGGACTCCATGTCTGATTCCACGAGCGCCACACTGCGCTACGACGGCGGAGAGCTTGAGCTTCCGCGGATTGAAGCCGTAGAAGGCAACGCCGGTTACGACGTGTCCAAGCTGCTGGCAAGCACCGGTGCGGTCACCTACGACCCCGGTTTCGTGAATACCGCCGCCACCTCGTCGGCCATCACCTACATTGACGGCGACCAGGGCATCCTGCGTTACCGCGGCTACCCCATCGAGGAATTGGCGGAGCACTCCAGCTTCCTGGAAGTGTCCTACCTTTTGATCTACGGCAACTTGCCCACCCCGGCCGAGTTGGACCGGTTTGACCAGCGGATCCGCCGCCACACCATGCTGCACGAGGACCTCAAGGGCTTCTTTGGCGGCTTCCCGCGCGACGCGCACCCCATGCCGGTGCTCTCCTCGGCGGTTTCGGCCCTGTCCACGTTCTACCAGGACTCGCTGGACCCGTTCGACGACGAACAGGTCGAAATGGCCACCATCCGCCTGATGGCCAAACTGCCTGTCCTGGCCGCCTACGCCCACAAGAAGTCCATTGGCCAGCCCATGCTTTACCCGGACAACTCCATGGGCCTGGTGGAGAACTTCCTGCGCCTGAGCTTCGGCCTGCCGGCCGAGCCCTACGAGATGGACCCGGTGGTAGTCAAGGCCCTGGACCTGCTGCTGATCCTCCATGCGGACCACGAGCAAAACTGCTCCACCTCCACCGTGCGCCTTGTCGGCTCCGCGAACGCCAACATGTTCGCGTCGGTTTCTGCCGGCATCAATGCCCTGTTCGGCCCGCTGCACGGCGGCGCCAACGAGGCTGTGCTGAACATGCTCCGTCAGATTCAGGCCAGCGGCGAGCCCGTTGAGAAGTTCGTTGAGCGTGTGAAGAACAAGGAAGACGGGGTCAAGCTCATGGGCTTCGGCCACCGCGTGTACAAGAACTACGATCCCCGCGCCAAGATCGTCAAGGAAACTGCCCACGAGATTCTCGAGAAGTTGGGCGGCAACGACGAACTCCTGGACATCGCCATGCGCCTGGAAGAGGTTGCGCTGACGGATGAGTACTTCATCTCCCGCAAGCTCTACCCGAACGTGGACTTCTACACCGGCTTGATCTACAAGGCCATGGGATTCCCCGAAAAGATGTTCACGGTGCTCTTCGCCATCGGCCGCCTTCCGGGCTGGATTGCCCAGTGGCGTGAAATGATGAAGGACCCGCAGACCAAGATTGGCCGCCCGCGCCAGCTGTACACGGGCGAGCCGGAGCGCATGTATCCTTCGCGCTAGTCCCCACTTGCCGGGCCGGGAAATCGCTGGCGCGATTTCCCGGGAACCTGGCAAGCGTGGGCCCAAACGCCCTACTTGCCTCGCAAGCTCGGGGCGGGTCCCTCGGAGCTGTGGGCCCATTGCCGGCCCGATAATCCCCAGCCAAGTACGACGGCGGCGGGCGGCTTTCCCTTCCTGGGAGCCACCCGCCGTTGTTGTGTAGGCAGCAGTTGTGTAGTGAAACAGCCATCAGGAGAAACAAATGTTGAAGATGATTAGCCAGGCCTCCGCCCTGGCGCTGGGGCTGGTCACCGTAGTGCTCGGCGTTGTGGCATTGGTCGGGCATGCGGAACTGTGGCCATTCGTCATTGGGGCGGCCGTCATCACGGCGGCGCTGGTTGTAGTGGCACTCGTGGGCAAGCGTAAATCCGCCCTCGGCAAGTAGCAGTGACCGCACAGATGTGCGACATCCCCCGCGTCGGCAGCGCAATTGGTTGAATGATGAAACATCTGTGCTAAAAAAGACTTGTGCCTAAAATTGTGAATGCGGATGACCGCCGCGAATTGGTTGCCGATGCCGTCTTCGAGGTGATCCAGGGGCAAGGGATCGCACAAGCCTCCCTCCGCAACGTCGCTTCCCGGGCAGGCCTGGCACTGGGCTCGGTGCGCCACTATTTTGAGAACCAGGCAGAGCTCATGGAGTTTGCCTTCAGGGTCAATTCCGAGCGCATCCACCTGCGTGCCCTGGACCGGCTGGAGGAGCTGGAGCAGTCCCCGCTGCCGCAGGACGGCTCGGAGCTCGTGGCGAAATGTGTCGTGGTGCTGGAGGAACTGCTTCCCCTTGACCCGCAGCGCAGCGCCGAGGCTGTGGTCCACATGGAATTCATGTTGGCAGCCCGTACCGGAGGCGCTCTGCAGGACGCCGCGCAGGACGACTACCGAGCCACGGGCGCCGTAGTGGGCCGCGTGGTGCTGCAACTGCTCGAAAGCGGCCTCATGGCAGGTTCTCCCGAACCGGTGGACGAGGCCGAGCGCCTCATCGCCGTGCTGGACGGGCTGAGCGTCCGCATGGTCCTGCAGCCGGGCTGGTCCAGCGCGGAACAGGGCCAGGCCACCCTGCGCCGCCACCTGCAATCCCTGCTGGCTCCCTGACTTCCCACGCCACCATCGGCCCCCGCCTCCCGGGTCAGGGGAAGTGGCTGGATATTGCATGCACGATAATAGAGACTCCCGACAGCCGCTGAAGTTGGTCGATGTGTCTCACGCATGAACATCCGCCAGGACCGGTCCACCGTTCATGGAGAGGCATGAACATGGGGGCGTTGGGCAACCGATCGGCGCCTGAAGTTTTATTTGTTGGCGAGGATGGTGTTGACGAGCTTGACTAGTTCGCCGCCGGCGGCGGGGGTGATCGCAGTGCCGGTCTTGACGACAGTGGCCGCGAGGTTGCCTTTGATGGCGGTCACCGTGAGGGCAGTGATTTTCCGCCCGGTCGGGGCAGTCTCACTGGTCAACGAACCCGGAGAGGTATCACCGCTCGTGGTGACAGGCACCGGCATGACCTTGGTGGTGGTTTTCTTTCCCGCCACGGCGATGGTCACCGATGAACACTGCGAGGCCGCTTTCTGGCTCGCAGATAACTGCCGGGCCATCGAGGAAGCATCCTTGACGGCGAACGCAGTGACGGTGATGCTGGTCTTATCCGCGGCCGAAATGCTGTTCGCGGCCGCGTAAGTGCTGCCCTCAGGCACCTGGGAGTTGTTGGTTGCCAGGACCCCGCACGCTTTCGGGGTGATCACCGCGGTTTTGGGCAGCTGCCGGGCCACCTGCAACCCCTGATCGATCTGCGCGGCCGCAATGACTGTAAACGCCCGGCCCTTGGGGTCCTTGAGCTTCGTGAGCATCGCGGCCAGGTCATCGTTCGTATATGCCTTCGCGACGGCGGAAGCCGAAGGCGTCGCTGAGGTTGTCCCGGCGTTTCCGGCCGGGCCGGTCGAAGGGGAGGTGCCGGCTGTCCCGGAGTTTCCACAACGGGTCAACGCCGCTGCCAGTGCCGCTGCCAAAACAATGCCGCATGGTGCAAAACGGATTTTCATGCGATGCCCCAATCAGAAAATGTATCCACGGGTCGCCGTCGTGCTTGTTTTATCCGTCATTCTGCCTTAATCCCAGCTCTGCAGACACGCCAATTTCAAGGAATTCCTCGGTCGGAGCCTTGACGATTCCCGCTTACCGACCAGGAAAGTCAGGACCAGGAACGTGCCCTCGGTCATCGGCTGCGCCCGTATAGTCATCAGCCATCCGGGCATTTTCGAACCGGTCCTGCCACTGGAACCCCGCACAGAGTAACCTTAGGAGTTGGGAGTGCTGCAGTCCCGCTGCAGCGTGTGGAGGCGAGAATTATGCATCATACGGGCGGCCCCGGGTGGCGCATCACCATGGATACCTGCGGACCCATGCTGATAGCCCTGTACATCCGGGACGTGGCGGACCTGGCGGGCGCCGGCCACCCGGCGCTGTCCCACATGGCCCCACACATCCGGGCAGCGGACCACAGCCAGCTGACCGCACATCTGGGCGGGACCGACGCCCTGCGGGACCAATGGGAGCACTGGTGGGGCAGGCTGATGGCTGTCCACCCGGCGATGGAACCGCCACTGAATCCGCCAGATTTTGGCGACTTCGCCGGCATGCCTGCGCTGCAACGGGTGCTGCAGGCCCACTTTGGCGCCGCGTTGACCTGGTCGCGGGAACAATGTAGCGCCTACCAGCTGTTGGCGGCGGAGCGCGAAACCATGGGCGGGCACAAGGTGCTCGCCGACATGGTGCAGAACCGGGAAATGGAGTTGGGGCGCAGCGCACGGGACTTTACGCTCACCATCGTGGAAATGCCTCTGGCGGAGGCGCGCGCCTGGTTCATCGAGCCCGACCGGCTGATCATGAGCCAGCACCTGCTCGATGACCAGCAAAACTTTCTCAGCTATGTCCAACCGGTGGTCGAACTGCTCGTTTAGCCCACGGTCCCCCGCAGTCTATGGTGCGGGCGGTGCCGCCATGGACAGCACCACGTGGCGGGGCTCCGCTGCGGTCCCGGCGGACTGCCATCCTGCATTGGTTCCATTGTTGTTGGCGTCGCGGTCCCACCGGCGGCCGTCATAGCTGACCTTCGTGATGCCAAATTGCTGGGCGTTGGCCACGGACCAGTGGGCCACTTCCCAGCCCATCGTTGCCGGGACCGGCACCGTGACGGTGGTGGAGGATTCCCCGGCAGTGCTGGTTACGGGGAGCGGGCCCAGTACCGCATCCAGGGCGGCTTCCAGGGTTTTCGGGGTGCCCACGGGCGTGGCCGGCGCCAGCGTGCAGTTCAGCGCGGCGGGCGACTGCCCCGTCAAGGCCGAGGCAAATGCGCGGGAAAGGCCCTCATGCTGGGCATAAGCCTGCGGAAACCCCGAACGCTGGACGATCTGAGCGGCGTCGTTCAGGGGCATGTCAACGTAGCCGGGGACCTTTTCCAGGACGTTGTAGAAGGCCGTGGCGGAGTAGACGGGGTCCATGATCTGTTCAGCCGTGCCCCACTCCTGCGAGGGGCGCTGCTGAAACAGGCCCACCGAGTCGAGGTCGCCGTAGTCGATGTTGCGCAGCTTGGACTCCTGCAGCGACGTGGCCAGGGCGATCGAGGCTGCCCGGGCCGGCATGCCTCGCTGGACGGACAATGCGCTGATCAGCGCCGCATTCTCCGTCTGGTCTACGGCAAGGCGGTAGGTGCCGGTGCCCACAGTGGCCGTGCAGCCAATGGCCAGGGGAGGGGCAAGTGAGTCGCGAAAGTAGCCGGCCACCCAAACGCCGCCGGCAATGAGTAGTGCTGCGGCCAGTGCCGTCACCGTGAGCCAGGCAAGCAACGCCCGGCCGCGTTTGCGGCTCACGGCCGCGCCCCGGGGCCGGGCCGGTTGAAGTGGTGCAAGCTGCCCTAGTTGCTATGCAGCGAGTCATTGAGCTCCACGGTGGAACCCTTGCGGGGGAGCACTTCGACTTCGCCGGAGCTGGAGTTGCGGCGGAACAGCAGGTTGGGCGCGCCGGAGAGCTCGCTGGCCTTGACGATGAGGGTGGTGTCCTCGCCGTCGGCGTTCTTCGGCCCCAGGACGCGGACCCGCGTGCCGGCGGTGACGTAGAGTCCGGCCTCGACGACGGAGTCGTCGCCAATGCTGATGCCCACGCCGGAGTTGGCGCCCAGGAGCACACGGTCGCCGAGGGCGATGCGCTCCTTGCCGCCGCCGGAGAGCATGCCCATGATGGACGCACCGCCGCCCACGTCGGTGCCGTTGCCCACCACGACGCCGGCCGAAATGCGACCTTCCACCATGGAGGCGCCCAGCGTGCCGGCGTTGAAGTTGACGAAGCCCTCGTGCATCACCGTGGTTCCATCGGCGAGGTGGGCACCGAGGCGGACACGGTCCGCGTCGGCAATGCGAACCCCGGCGGGTAGGACGTAGTCCACCATGCGCGGGAACTTGTCCACCGAGTAGACAGTGACGGTGCCGCGGCGGCGCAGCCTGGCCCGGGTCAGCTCAAAGCCCTCCACGGGGGCGGGGCCGAAGTTGGTCCACACCACGTTGTTGAGCTGGCCGAAGATGCCGTCGAGGTTGATGGTGTTCGGCGCGGCCAGGCGGTGGGAGAGCAGGTGCAGGCGCAGGTAGGCGTCCACGGCGTCGGCGGGGGCCTGGTCCAGGTCGATCTGGGCGAACACCACCGTCGGGGTGACACCGCGGTCGTCGTCGCGCCCGGCCACGGCCAGCCCGGTCAGCTCGGGGCCGGCCTCCCTGGCGGCGCCGAGTGAGTTGACGGACGCGCCCAGGGCGGGGCTTGGGAACCACACGTCAAGGACGGATCCGTCGTCGGCAATGGACGCCAGGCCGAATCCGTGGGCGGTGCGTTCGGCGGTCGTGGCGGGGGCTGCGGAGGTCTGCGTCATGCATGAAGTCTATCGAGCGGGCGGGCACCTTAGAAAATGACGCCGGCCCGCCTGGGCGGACAGCCCGCGGTCTACACCACGGTGAACGTGATGGAGTGCCAACCGGAGGAGCCGTCGGGCTCCGGCGGGGCCTGCTTTTCAATCTGCAGGGTGCCGTCCGTGTCATAGGCGCGAACCCGGACATTGTGGGAGCCAGCCGTGGCCCCCTCCCACAGGTACGACCACTGACGCCAGGTGTCCACGGACGCTTCGGCAGCTAGGGTTGCCGGCTGCCAGGCACCGTTGTCGAGCTGGATTTCCACCTTGGAAATGCCCCGCTGCTGGGCCCAGGCGCTGCCGCCGATGCCCACCTTGCCGGCCGGAACGCGCCCCAGCGCGCGCGGCACCTCCACGCGGGACGCAGTCTTGATGGGGCCGTGCGACGACCATCCCCGGGATGTCCAGTAGCCTGCCTTTTCGGCGAAGGTGGTCACCTCCAGGTCCACCACCCATTTGGTGGCCGAGACAAAGCCGTACAAGCCGGGAACCACCATGCGCACGGGGAAGCCGTGTTCCAGGGGCAGCGGTTCGCCGTTCATGCCCACGGCAAGAAGGGCATCGCGGTTGTCCTGCAACACGGGCAGCGGGGTGGAGGCGCTGAATCCGTCGGAGCTCGTGGACAGGACCATGTCCGCCCCGGCCTTCGGCTTGGCCCGGGCCAGCACCTCGCGCAGCGGGTAGCCGAGCCATTTGGCATTGCCGGCAAGGTTGCCGCCCACCACGTTGGATACGCAGGTCAACGTCACATACGTCTCCACCAGATCGGCGGCGAGCAGTTCGTCGAAGGACAGGGTGAACTCGTTGTCCACCATCCCGTGGACGCGCAGCTGCCATTGGCTGGGGTCCAGCTCGGGGACAACCAGGGCAGTGTCAATGCGGTAAAAATCGGCGTTGGGAGTGACAAAGGGGGTCACGCCGTTGACCGCAGCCTGGACGCCCGACGGCAAGTCGCGGGCTTTGACCTTGGGAGCGGGGAGCCTCAGTGCATCACGGACCTGCCGTGCCGTGTTGCGGGCCGTGGAGAGCACATTCGCGCCGACCCCGACGACGACGGCGGCGCCGGCCACGAGTGCCGAGCGCACCAGGAACGCGCGGCGACTGGGAAGCGGGGCGGAATTGCCGGCGTCGAACGGTGCCGTTGCCGCCGTCCGGCCTGCCCTGGTGAGGTACCGCAACGCCCACAGCCCGGCCACCGTGCCTGCCAGCAGCGGAACCAGGTCGAGGACTGTGGCTCCGGACCGGGTGACGATGCAGGCGGCCATGACGACGGCGAAGGCGCCCACCAGGCTTGCGCCGGCGGCGAACCGCTTCCGCGCAACCACGCCGGCCACGGCCGACAGGACGACCGCGGCCACCGCCATGGAAAGCAGCAGCACCGTTTTGTCATTGGTGCCAAAGGTGGCGATGGCGAAGTTCTTCATCCACGCGGGAGTGAAGTCGATGAATGTCGACCCCACCGAGGTGAGGGGGGACGAGACCGAGCCAAAGAATGCGGACAGCAGTTCTGCCACGGCAAACAACACGCCTGCGGCTATGACGCCCGTGGCCGCTCCGGCCAGAATCCCGCGACGGCCGTTCACTGCGTGGCCCGGTGCCGTGCTCTTGCTGCGTTTTCCCATGACGGGCTCCTCAGGACGGTTTTGCCGCTACCGCCTCTCGGGCTGGCAGCTGTTCTAGCCTGTACTTCGGAGCCGGACGCCCCGCGGATTGGAAGCAACCGATCGGACCTTGCGGACAGGAACTCACGGATGACTAACGGTGGACGTCCTTGCGGAGATCCACCGTTAGTCATTCTTTGTCCGCAGCGCCCTAGACGGATTGCACCAGAATGGGGGTGGTGGTCGGCTTCGGGGAACCGCCGTCGGGCTCCACCGTGATGCCAACATGGGTGGCGCCTCCCAGCTCCCCATTGAGGACCTGCATGGCGGCGGCCGTTCCCGTGGCGCCCGGCATCAGCCCAGCAGGGACTGCGCCCGTGGCGGAAATGAACCAGAGTTCGTAGGTCTTCCCGGTGGGCAGGACCGGCAGACCGCTGGCCATGACGGCCGCCTGGTTGACCTTGCCCGAGGAGGCAACGGTTACGGTTCCGCCGTCGGCTATCGAGGTGGTCGCGATCTTCGCGTCGGGGGCGGCCATGATGGCCAGCAGGGCCGCCTGCCTGGCTTGCTGCGCCTGTGCCACGGCGACCTGTTGTTCCAGGCCCTTGTGGCCGGCGGACTGGCCCATGGCCCATCCGCCGAGCCCCACTCCGCCCACCAGGACCAGTGCAGCTGCTGCTGCCACCGCCGGATTCCAGTGCCGTCGCGACTGGGAGGCCCTGCGGGATTGCGGGGAAGTGCCCCGGGCGGAGGAGATGTCCCGGACAACGGACGAGGCCGGAAGCTGGCGGGTGTTGCGGATGGCGGCCATGACATTGGCCTTGAGCTCAGGCGGCGGAACTTCAGTGGGCGTGCCGTAGGCGAGCAGGGCCGCGGTCTCACTGAGGCTGCGGACCTCGTCGCGGGTCTCCGGATTGCCCAGCGCGTGACGTTCAAAGTCCGCACGTTCGGCAGCGGTGACGGCGTTGAGGGCGTAGGCGCCGGTCAGCAAATGCAATTGATTTTCCATCACGCCACTCCTAACCTGTCCCTGAGTCTGATCATTCCATCGCGAATTCTGGTTTTGACGGTACCCACCGGGATTTTAAGCAGCTCCGCCACTTCCTGGTGGGTATAGCCGCCATAGTAAGCCAATCGAATGGCTTCCTCTTGGGGGCCGGTCAACGTCTTCAACGCCCTTTGGACCCGTTCGGATTCCATTTGGGTTTCCACGGTGTCCGCGACGTCGTCGTAACTTTCCTGGTACTCCTTGATGCCCTGACGCAGGTCCCTGTCCATGCTGGCCTGGCTGGCTCGAACCCGGTCCACGGCACGGCGGTGGGCAATTACCAATATCCAAGACATTGCCCGCCCCCTGTCCGCATCAAAGCGGGCCGCCTGCTGCCAGATATCCAGAAATACTTCCTGGGTGACTTCCTGGCTTTGCGCAGGGTCGCGGACCACGCGCCGCACCAAGCCAAAAACGCGGGATGATACTTCATCGTAAAGTTCTTCGAAGGCCGCCTCGTCGCCGAGGGCGACGAGGCGGATCAGGTCTTCATGGGTTGATGGCGCCAATGGCTCCACCGACCGCAACCAAGGTAAGCGCATGGTATCTACCTTGCCACGATCACCGACCATGATGCGTATCCTTACACTTCGTGTTGCAAGCGATGAAGGGCTTGCCGGCTACTTCTTGGCCGGCGGCATCAGGACGGTGTCGATGAGGTAAACGGTGGCGTTCGCCGTCTTGACCCCGCCACAGATCACCTTGGCTCCGTTGACCGTCATGTTGTCGCCGCTGCCCTCAACCTTGAGTGTGCTGCCTTCCGCCGTGGCGTGCTCGCCGTCGATCTTGGACGGAGCCAGCTGGCCGGGGACCACGTGGTAGGTCAGGATGGACGTCAGCGTCTTGGAATCCGTCTTCAGCCCGTCAATGGTGGCCGCCGGGATCTTGGCGAAGGCGTCATCGACGGGGGCGAAGACGGTGAACTGGCCTGAGTTCAGGGTGTCCACCAGGTTCACGTCCTTGTTCAGCTTCCCGGACACAGCGGCGGTCAGGGTCTTCAGCAGCGGATTGTTCGAGGCGGCCGTGGCGACCGGGTCGGCGGCCATGCCGGAGACTGAGCCCGCACCGCTCGGAACGGCTGCAGCGTAGGCGGCACAGCCCGGGCCCACCAAATCGCCGGCAGCGGCCATGGGGGAAGCGGCGGCGGAAGTTGCCATGGGTGCTTCTGACGTTGCAGGTGAGGCGGTGGTGCCGCCGCTGCAGGCGGTCAGGCCCATCGCCGTAATGGCAAGGAGGCCCATGCCGAGGCTGAGGCTCTTGCGGGTGCCAAACTTCTTGGTTGCATTCATGATGGTTCTCCGTGCCTTGAAAGCGGATGGTTTCCACTTGCTTCCCTTGCCGCCGATTCACCCGGTGTTGCTTGGTGTTTCAGGGCGGTGCGGGCTGTCAGGGAGTACTTCGGAACATCGCTGCATCCGGATTGGAAGTAGGCGGAGAAACTTTTCCCCTTGCCTGCCCCCGTAAGCTGGGCCGGTGACTAACGACGACGACACCACCCCTTCCGCATCCCGCACCATTGCGCCCGAAACAGCCGTGCCCCCGGTCCTGGACCTGACGCAGGACGTGGCCGCACTCACGGCGGCCATCATGGACATTGAAAGCGTCTCCGGCAATGAGACCGTGCTCGCCGACGCAGTGGAAGCCGCCCTGCGGTCCCTGCCGCACCTGGAAGTCACGCGCAACGGCGACTCCGTGGTCGCCCGGACCTCGCTGGGACGGGCAGAGCGGGTCATTTTGGCCGGACACCTGGACACCGTCCCGCTGCCCACCACGCCTGGTTCCCGCGGCACGGTTCCCAGCTCCTGGGAGGGGGACGTACTGTACGGGCGCGGCGCCACGGACATGAAGGGGGGTGTTGCGGTGCAGCTGGCCATTGCGGCCACTGTGCCCGAGCCCGTCAAGGACGTGACGTTCATCTTTTACGACCACGAGGAAGTGGCCGCCGCCAAGAGCGGGCTGGGCCGCCTGGTCCGCGAGAATCGGGACCTGCTCGACGCCGACTTTGGCATCCTGCTCGAACCCACCAACGGCACGGTGGAGGGCGGCTGCAACGGCACCATCCGGTTTGAGGCGACCACCCGTGGGCTGGCGGCCCACTCGGCACGGGCATGGATGGGCGAGAACGCAATCCATGCCGCCGCGCCCATACTTTCCCGGCTGGCGGCCTACGAACCCGCCACGGTGGACGTGGACGGCCTGGACTACCGCGAATCCATGAACGCCGTGAAAATCCACGGCGGCACGGCCGGCAACGTGATCCCGGACGCCTGCGTGGTGGAGATCAACTACCGCTTTGCCCCCGACAAGACGCCGGAGCAGGCGGAGGCCCACGTCCGCGAACTGCTGACCGGCTTCGACCTGGTGCGCACGGACTCCTCCGCCGGCGCCCGTCCCGGGCTCACCGCGCCTGCGGCGGCTTCATTTGTCGCGGCAGTGGGACGCGAGCCACTGCCCAAGTACGGCTGGACCGACGTGGCGCGGTTGGGCGAGATCGGCATCCCGGCAGTGAACTTCGGCCCGGGCGATCCCCTCCTGGCCCACAGTGACAACGAGCACGTGGCCGCGGACGCCATCCGCGCCTGCCTCGCCTCCCTCACCCGCTGGCTGGCGTAGCCTCTTAACGAATTCTGTGTTGCACTTGTTGGACGAAAAACCCTGAAATCGGGTCATTTTCGTCCAACAAGTGCAACACAGATGGGGGCTGGTGGATCTTAGCCGGCCAGGCCGACCTTCGTCTTGACGACCTTGACACGGGAGGACATCTTGGATTCCACCAACTTGGCAATGCCGGAGAGGATCAGGCACAGGCCCACGTAAATCACGGCCGCGACCATGAGCGCCGGGACAACGGGCGAGCCGTACTGGCCCTGCGAACCGAGGAAGTTGGCGTAGTACAGGACCTCGTTGTACGTAATCAGGAAGCCGAGCGCGGTGTCCTTGAGGATGACCACGAGCTGCGAAATGATCACCGGAAGCATGGAGCGGACGGCCTGCGGCAGCAGGATGATGCGCAGCACCTGGCCCTTGGACAGGCCGACGGCGAGCCCGGCCTCGCGCTGTCCCTTGGGGAGTGATTCAATGCCGGCACGGAAAACCTCGGCCAGGACCGAGCCGTTGTACAGGATCAAACCGACCACGACGGCGATGAACGGCGTGATGCCCTTCACGCCGGCGGACGGCAGCCCGTAGTACATGATCATCATCAGGATCAGCAGCGGAACGGCCCGGAACACCTCCGTAAACCAGTAACACGGCAGGCGGACCCATCTGGAGTCCGCGAGTCGGCCAAAGGCGAGCAGGATGCCCAGGACCAGGCTCCCGACAGCGGCAACGGCGAACGCCTTCAGCGTGGCCCCGATGACCGTCAGGAACATTTGCTGGACGCGGGGGAAGGTGAAGATTTCCCACTTCTTGGCGGTGAACTGGCCGGACTCGTTAAACCTGAAGAGGATGAAGGCAATGATGCCGACCACCACAATGACGGTGGCCACGTTCAAGTAAACGTTGCGTGTGCGGGCCTTGGGGCCGGGCACGTCAAAAAGTACTGAACTCATCGCTCCACCCTCCACTTCTTCTCAAGATAGCGTTGCAGCGGTGTCAGGATGCCCAGCACCAGCACGACAAAGATCACGGCCACCCACAGCAGGCCCGGCAGCAGTGGCTCGCCACGTTCGCTGAGGTTGGCGCGGATGGCACCGGCTTCCGCCACGGAGAAGCCCGCGGCCACGGTGGTGTTTTTCAAGAGGGCGATGAAGACGCTGAACAGTGGCGGCAGCACCGACCGGAAGGCCTGGGGCAGCACGATCAAGGTCAGCGTCTGCATGAACGGCAGGCCGATGGCGCGCGCAGCCTCGGACTGTCCCACGGAAACTGTGTTGATGCCGGAGCGGATGGCCTCGGAAACATACGTGGCCGTGTAAAGCGAGAGGCCGACGATGGCGGCATTCATGAAATCGATGTGCGGCAGTCCGAGCCTGGGATATCCCAGGGCGAAGAAGGCCAGGATCAGGGTCAACGGCGTGTTGCGGACGGCGTTGACGTACAGGGTTCCTGCAGCCCGCATGGCCGGTGCGGGTGAAACACGCATGCCGGCGACAATGGTGCCCAGGATCAGGGCAAAAAACGCGGAAATGACAAACAAAATGCCGGTGTTCTTGAAACCGGTGACAAAGAGATCGCTGTTGTCAGTAATTACATTCACAGGGCAGCATCGCTTTCAGTGAATTGGAGAGGGCGAAGTGGTGGTGTTGCGGCGAACGGGCTGCTGCAACACCACCACTTAGGAATGGTTGTTACTTTTCAACCGCGGGCTGTTCAACCTTGGTGCCCGACTTGCCCAGCGTGTCGTCGTAGATCTTGGTCCACGTGGCACCACCGTCGGTGAGCGTCTTATTCAGGAAGGTTTGCAGTGCGGTGTCGCCCAGGGGCAGGCCGATGCCGTACTTCTCAACCGTGAACGGCTCGCCAACCACCTTGATCTTGTCCGGCTGCTGGGAAGCAAAGCCCAGCAGGATGGCCTGGTCGGTGGTTACAGCATCAACGGTGCCGGCAATAAGAGCATCCACGCACTTGGAGTAGATGTCGAATTCGGTTGTTTTTACCCCCGGGAAGTTCTCCTTGATGTTCTGGATGGGGGTGGAACCGGTGGCGGAGCAAACGTTCTTTCCCGTCAGGTCCTTTTCGCTCTTGATGTCCGCGTTGTCTTTCTTCACCAGCAGGCCCTGGCCGGTGATGAAGTAGGGGCCGGCGAAGTCGACGAGCTTCTTGCGCTTGTCCGTGATGGAGTAAGTGCCCACGTACAGGTCCACATCGCCATTGGCGAGGGCCGACTCACGGTTGGCGGACGGGATCGCCTTGAACTGAATCTTGTCCTTGGCGATGCCGAGCGATGCCGCCATCCAGGTGGCAATCTCAATGTCGAAGCCGGTGCGCTCGCCCGTGGCCGCATCCAGGTAGCCCAAGCCGGGCTGGTCTTCCTTGACGCCAATGCGGATGGCGCCGGAGGACTTGATCTTGTCAAAGGTGGGGCTGCCGGTCAGGGCGACATCCTTGGCTACCTCGAAGGCGGGGCCGGCTGCGGCGTCGGACGAGCCGCCTCCTGGTGAGTCGGTGCCGCCGCCGCAGCCGGACAGGGCAAGGGCCGCGGCAGCGACGACTGCCGCAACGCTGAGGCTCTTTCGATTGAAGAAGTTCTTCATGGGATTCCTTTCATAAACGGCCGTCTGGCCGCAAGGTGCGAGTGATGATCGAGCGTGATGATCGTTGGAATGAGGGGACTAGTTGGCCAGGATTTTCGAGAGGAAATCCTTGGCCCGGGCGCTTTGCGGGTTGGTGAAGAACTCATCCGGGGTGGCTTCCTCCACGATTTGCCCATCGGCCATGAAGACAACCCTGTCGCCGGCCTTGCGCGCAAAGCCCATCTCGTGGGTGACCACCACCATGGTCATGCCTTCCTTGGCCAGTTCCACCATGACGTCCAGGACCTCATTGATCATTTCCGGGTCCAGGGCGCTGGTGGGCTCGTCAAAGAGCATTACCTTGGGCTTCATGGCCAGGGCGCGGGCAATGGCCACACGCTGCTGCTGGCCGCCGGAAAGCTGGGCCGGCAGCTTGGCCGACTGGTGCCCCACGCCGACGCGCTCCAACAGCGCAAGTGCCTGCTTGTCGGCGTCGGCCTTGGAAACGCCCTTGACCTTGATCGGGCCAAGCGTCACGTTTTCCAGGATGGTCTTGTGTGCGAACAAGTTAAAGGACTGGAAGACCATGCCGACGTCGGCACGAAGGGTTGCCAGGTCCTTGCCCTCCTTGGGCAGTTCCTTGCCTTCGATGGTGATGGAGCCGTCGTCAATCGTTTCAAGGCGGTTGATGGTGCGGCAGAGCGTTGATTTTCCCGAGCCGGAGGGCCCAATGACGACCACCACCTCACCCTTTTTGACTTGCAAGTTGATGTCCTGCAATACGTGAAGGGCGCCGTAGTGCTTGTTAACGGCCTTAAGTTCCACGAGGGCAGGTGCCTGTACGGGATTAGTCATGAAGCGAATCTATCCAACAAACGCGGTCATGGTAAAACTTTTTCACGTTTCCCCGGTGATCGTAACGGGAAAGAGACCTGCCTCACGGCGCCGGTCCGTGGGTGCAGGGCTTTCACGTACCCTTAGTGGCATGAGTGCACCCACCGGATCAAGCAGGCCCCTCCGTCCCACGAAACAGCGCTTCGGCAGCTGGACGAAAGGCGTGCCGGCGGGCTCCACAGCCGATTCGAGGCTGCTGGAGACCCCTCCCAGCAGCGGCTTCACGCACACCGACCCCTGGCGCGTGATGCGGATCCAAAGCGAGTTCGTCCAGGGCTTTGACGCGCTGGCCGACATTGGACCTGCCATCAGCGTATTCGGCTCGGCACGCACCAAGCCCGAAAGCCGCCACTACCGGACCGGCATGGACATCGGCCGGCTCCTGGTGGAGGCCGGGGTGGCCGTGATCACCGGTGGCGGGCCCGGCTCCATGGAGGCCGCCAACCGCGGCGCGAGCGAAGCAGGCGGACTGTCGATCGGGCTGGGGATCGAGCTGCCGTTTGAGCAGGGCATGAACCAATGGGTCAGCCTGGGGGTGGACTTCCGCTACTTCTTTGCCCGCAAGACCATGTTTGTGAAATATGCGCAGGGCTTTGTGGTGCTGCCAGGCGGCCTGGGCACCCTGGACGAGCTGTTTGAGGCCATGGTGCTGGTGCAGACCAACAAGGTCACCCAGTTCCCGATAGTCCTGGTGGACACCGAATTCTGGTCGCCCCTGCTGGACTGGATCCGCAACACCATGGTGGCCGAGGGACTGGTCTCGCCCGGCGACACCGACATTGTGCAGTTGGCCGACTCGCCCGAAGACGCCGTGGCGCTCGTCATGGCGGGCGAGGCCGGCACGAAGGTTGCCGCCGGCTGAAACACCCGCCCGCCGATGGGGCGGGCCGGCCGGGTTGATCTGGCACCATTGAGTGGTGAGCTACTTCCTGATCTTCCTCGCCATCATGCTGGCTGCCGCGGTGGCCGTCTACGTGGTGGGTCTGCGACGGCCCGGCGCGGACGTGTTCCGGGATGGGCTCCAGGCGCCCGTGGCCGGGCTGCCGCCCGTGCTCCTGCCCGCCGTTGCGGCCCCGGAGGACGTCGACAGGGTGCGGTTCGCACTGGGCCTGCGCGGCTATCGGATGGACCAGGTGGACGAGGTCCTGGACCGGCTGCGGGATGAACTGGCCGCCAAGGACCTGCGGATCGCCGAACTGGAAGCGTCCGACGCCGGACACCCAGCTGCCGGGGTTGGCGCGGCCCCGGATGTCTCCGAATCGGACAACGCAGGCCAGCCCGCCGCGGCCCCGGGAGCCGAAACAGACCGCGCAGCGCAAGGCGGGGCGGCCTCCGAAGGCGGCGCGTCCGGCGCGGAACCTGGAAAGGACTCCTGAGCATGGCCGACGTTGTTGTAGGCGCCGATGGGAAGGCCCGTTGCGCGTGGGCGGGGATCCAAACCGATGAACAGTACCAGCGCTACCATGACCAGGAGTGGGGCCGCCCCGTTGAGGGTGAACGCGAACTTTTTGAACGGTTGTCCCTGGAGGCGTTTCAGTCGGGGTTGAGCTGGATCACCATCCTGCGCAAGCGCGACGCTTTCCGGGAAGCCTTCGCCAACTTTGAGCCGGCCATAGTGGCGGACTTTGGCCAGGCGGACATCGACCGGCTCATGGCCGACGCCGCCATTGTGCGTAACCTGATGAAGATCAAGGCAACCATTGGCAACGCCAGGGCCATCCTGGCGCTTCCCGTCGGCGTCACGCTGGGCACGCTGCTCCATGCCCACGCACCCGTGCGCCCGCGCACCGGCGGCGAACCCATCCCGGCCAGGACCGTGGAATCCGCTGCGCTGGCCAAGGAGCTGAAGAAGCACGGCTTTGCCTTTGTGGGGCCGACCACGGCGTACGCCATGATGCAGGCTGTGGGCCTGGCCAACGACCACCAGCCAGGGTGCTGGGTGGCGGAGTCACTGAAGCTTCCGTGACGGAACACGCCCGCCGGGAGGCATCGCAGCGGCAGGCAGCTCCCACGGTCAACGAAGTCCTGTACGCCGCAGGGCGCCGGCTGCTGGCACCCTTGCAGCGGGCGCCGTGGTGGCTGCAGGTCTCCATCATGTACGCCGCCGCGCGGCTGGTCTCCTTCGCCATCCTGGCCGGTGCCGCTTATCACGCCGCAGAATCGCCCTGGTCCGGCGCGCAGCCGGACTACCTTGCCTTCATCAACCGCTGGGACGCCGGCTGGTACGAGCGCATCTTCGCCGGCGGCTACCCATCTGCCATACCTCGCAACCCGGACGGCACGGCGCAGCCCAACCAATGGGCGTTTTATCCGCTGTTCCCGCTGCTGGTGCGCGGGCTTAACGCCGTGACCGGACTGCCATGGGCCGTGGCGGGGCCGCTGGTGGCCACCGCGGCGGGGCTGGCCGCGGCCCTCATGATTTACCTTTTGTTCCGGCATTTCGCTTCGCCCGGCACGGCCGTTTGGGGAGTGGCTTTCTTCGCATTTTTTCCTGTTTCGCCTATCCTGCAGGTGGCGTACGCGGAATCGCTGAACACGTTCCTGCTCGCGGCGGCCCTTTACCTGCTCATCCGGCGCCGGTACTGGACCGGCGTTCCGGTGGTTGTCCTGCTGTGCCTCTCGCGGCCGGCAGGGGTGCCGTTTGCCGCCGTCGTCGGCATGCATCTCCTCCTGCGCCTGCGGCACCGGTGCCGGGAGCCGTTCCCGCCGCGCGAGGTGGCCGGCGCGGCGGTGCTGCTGGCGGCCAGCGCAGTCATGGCGCTTGCCTGGATGTTGGCTGCCTGGTGGGCCACGGGGGACCGCAGCGCCTATACGGACACCGAAACGGCGTGGCGGGGGACCCGTCTGGTGTTGTTCAAGCCATGGTTCGACGCCGGCGTCGCGTTGGCCGGTCCGTTCTGGGGGCCGCTGCTGCCGCTGCTTCTGGTGGCGCTCGCTGCCCTGTACCTGAACTCCCGGGCCGTGCGGCGCATCGGGACGGAACTGCGCCTCTGGTGTGCCTTTTACCTGCTCTACCTGTTGGCGGTCCTGGACCCGCAGTCGAGCACCTTCCGCGTGATGCTGCCGCTGTTCCCGCTGGCGCTGGCCGCAGCGTTCATTTCGGCCGGCCGGGCCTACCGGTGGGCCATTTTGACCATGTTCACCGTGCTGCAGCTGGTGTGGGTTGTGTGGCTGTGGCAGTTTTCGGCCATCAGCACCGGTCAGGCCTGGCCGCCGTGACGATTCATGGCTTTTCGCTGCGGGACGCAGGGGACCCCCGATTAGCACCCGGCAGCAGAAATACTGAATAATGGACTGTGAGGGATACAACACGAACTTGCATGTGGGATTGCCCCGCAGGCCTGTGGGTTCGAACTATGAAAAGGGGAACTCCTTATGGCGGCCATGAAACCCAGAACCGGCGACGGTCCGATGGAAGTGACCAAGGAAGGGCGAAGCCTGATCCTGCGGCTCCCGCTTGAAGGCGGCGGACGCCTTGTGGTGGAAATGAACGCCGACGAGGCCAGCAGCCTCAAGGAGTGCCTGGTGGGCGTGACCGAGTAGCTCGGGCAACCACCACTGATTTACCTGCGGGGCGGCCACGCTGCCCCGCTTGGCGTTTAAGGCGGTCCCGCGTGCATGCTCCCGAAGCCTTGAGGCGTGGATGGGCCCACGCGCCCGTGGGACCCGGCTGACGCGTCAGCGTCAGTCCTTGAGGCGTGGATGGGCCCACGCGCCCGTGGGACCCGGCTGACGCGCCAGCGTCAGTCCTTGAGGCGTGGATGGGCCCACGCGCCCGTGGGACCCGGCTGACGCGCCAGCGTCAGCCCGGGAGGGCGTGGGGATTAGCGTTTGACCGCTAGCAGCAGGCCGTCTCCGGTGGGCAGCATCGCCGAAATCAGGGAGTCGTTCTCCCGGACCATCTTGCCAACCTTTCGCAGTACCACCGTGCTGGTTTCACGGATGGCCGGATCGGAGACCCGGTCCTTGTCCAGGGCGTCGTTGATGACCAGCAGGCCGCCGGACTTCAGCAGCCGGATGCCCTGCTCCACATAGTCCGGGTAGCTGGGCTTGTCCGCGTCGATGAACACCAGATCGTAGGCGGCATCGGTCAGGCGGGGAAGCACGTCCTGGCCGCGGCCGGAGATGGTGCGTGTCCGGTTGGCGGGGGATCCGGACTCGATGAACGCTTCGCGGGCGGCCTTGAGGTGGTCCACGTCAGGGTCAATCGTGGTCAGAACGGCGCGCGGGCCCAGTCCGCGCAGCAGGGCCACGCCTGAAACGCCGGCGCCCGTGCCGACCTCCACGGCCGTCTGCGCCTTGGACGAAGCAGCCAACACGGTCAGCGCTGCGGCAACACCGTGGGTGACGGCGAACAAGCCCAGCTCGTGCGAGCGTTCGCGGGCGCGGCGAAGGACGTCATCTTCCACGGGGAGGCCCTCGGCGTAGGACCAGCTGGTGGACTTGTCGGCGCTCATGGGTGTGGTTTCCTAAACTGTTGCGGCGGGTTCCCCTAGCCTACTGCCTGCGCCGTGGGCTGAATTTCTCATTCGCCCAGCTAAATGTCAGTTTCTTTTGGCACAATATGGGAACCCGGTGGTGACAAGCCGGGCAGGTTTTACGCCTAGCCGCAAGAAATGAGGTGCAGCCATGGATTCAGCCCCCAGCTCAGCAGCTTTGACTGCCGTTTCCGCCGCCGACCCGCAGTGGACGCCGCCGTCGTGGGACGAAGTTGTCACCAACCACGCGGCGAAGGTCTTCCGCCTGGCCTACCGCCTGACCGGGAACAAGTTCGACGCCGAGGACCTCACCCAGGAGGTGTTTGTCCGCGCGTTCCGCTCCCTGGCCAAATTCAAGCCAGGCACCCTCGACGGATGGCTGCACCGCATCACCACCAACTTGTTTCTGGACCAGGCGCGCCGCAAGCAGCGGATCCGCTTTGACCCGCTGGCCGACGACGCCGAGTCCCGCCTGGCCGGTGCCGATCCGGGACCCGAGCGCACCTTTGAATTCAACAACCTTGACGTGGACGTTGCGGCCGCATTGGAGGCGCTGCCCCCGGACTTTCGCGCCGCCGTCGTGCTGTGTGACATGGAGGGGCTCTCCTACGACGAGGTCGCCCACGCACTGAACGTCAAGCTGGGCACCGTCCGTTCACGCATCCACCGGGGCCGGGCCATGCTGCGCGAGTCACTGGCCGACTTGGCGCCGGGGCGCGGCTGCGACGTGCGTCCGCCCAAGAAGCCGCTGCTGTCGATGCCCCGGATTGTTGGCGCCCACTAGGCGTGGACGCCTCCCCTTTCAGCGGGCCGGTGTGGTTCCGGCGGCCAACCACCGGACCCAAAACGTGTTCGGAGTCGTTGCTTTTAGTCTTGAGAGGGTAATCTTCCTAACGTGTTTGGTATCAATACCCCCGAGCTGGTCCTGATTATCGTTGTGGCACTTCTGGTGATCGGCCCCACGCGCCTTCCGGGCTATGTGGAGAAGCTGAAGAACCTGATCCGCGAAGTTCGCAGGATGGCTTCCGGCGCGCGCGAAACCATCAAGGAAGAAGCCGGGCTGGATATTGATGACATCGACTGGAAGAAGCTGGACCCGCGCCAGTACGATCCCCGCCGGATCATCCGCGAAGCCCTGCTGGACGACGACGACGTCAACGCCTTCAATTCGCTCAAGGCCGCACCCGGCGCGGCCATTGCCTCGATGATGGGCAAGGACAGCGACGGGAAGCCTGCCGAATCGACTCCGGCCGCCCCCGCGGTTGAGCGCCTGGCCGAGGGCCAGCGCGCCCCGTTCGACCTCGAAGCGACCTAGCCCCACCGATGCTCCCTCAGAACCGGGTGATTTCCCGCCGTCGCTCCCTCACATTCGGGTCATTTCTCCCCGACGCTCCCTCAGCCGGTGAGGGAGCATTTGCGTTTGGCCCCCCGAAGGTGATGGAGCGTCGGTCAACGCGGGGTGACACCCAGGTGCAGGCCGGCCAGGCCGCGCGGGCGCACGGCTAATTTCTCCGCAATGACCAGCAGCGCGGCAGCTGCCGGCGACTCCGGGTTGGCCAGCACGATCGGCGCCCCGATGTCCCCGCCCTCGCGCAGCGCCACATCGATCGGAATCTGGCCCAACAGCTCCACCGGCGCGTTGACGGTCTGGGTCAGCCGCTTGGCCAGCACTTCGCCGCCGCCGGAGCCAAACAACTCCAGGGTGCTGCCGTCGGGCAGTGTCAAGAATGACATGTTCTCAATGACGCCAGCCACCTTCTGTCCGGTCTGAACAGCGATGGCGCCGGCCCGCTCCGCCACGTCGGCGGCCGCCGCCTGCGGCGTGGTCACCACCAGGATCTCCGCCTTGGGCAGCAGCTGCGCCACCGAAATGGCAACATCGCCCGTGCCTGGGGGAAGGTCCAGAAAAAGTGCATCGAGGTCGCCAAAGTACACGTCGGTCAGAAACTGCTCCAGTGCCCGGTGCAGCATCGGCCCGCGCCAGGCGACAGGCTGGTTGCCGGTGACGAACATGCCGATCGAAATGACCTTCACACCGTGTCCAACAGGTGGCAGGATCATTTCGTCAACGCGCGTGGGAACCTGCGTGATGCCCATCAGCGCCGGTATGGAGAATCCGTAAATGTCCGCGTCCACAATGCCCACGCGCAGGCCCCTGGCCGCCAGCGCGCAGGCCAGGTTCACCGTGACGCTCGACTTGCCGACCCCGCCCTTGCCGCTGGCCACTGCGTAAACCCGCGTCAGCGAGGATTCGTCGTTGAACGGGATGCCGCGTTCGGGGTTTGCGCCCTTCAGGCTTTCCTTCAGCTCGGCGCGCTGCTCCGCCGTCATGACGGTGAGCTCCACATCCACGCCCGTGACGCCGTCGACCTTCGTCAGCGCCTCCGTTGCATCCCTGGTGATGGTGCCGCGCAGGGGGCAGCCGGCAATGGTGAGGCGGACGACGGCGCGTACCCGGCCGCCGTCGAACGCCTCCACCGACTCCACCATGCCCAGCTCGGTGATGGGCCGGCGCAGCTCGGGGTCGATGACCGTGGCCAGGGCGGCGTGCAGGGCTGAAGCGGTTGGTGCGGACATGTGGTGCTTGCCTTAGGGGTTGGAGGTGCGTCTCGGTGAAACCGTCTTGAGGGACGTGGTGGCGGGATTCCGGGGGTTGCGGGACTCGCGGCCGGGTTCGGCGTCGTCGTCCGAGATGGCGATCAGCTCCTCAAGAAGGCTGCGCAGCTCGGAGCGGACAAAGTCGCGCGTGGCCACCTCGCGCAGGGAGATCCGCAGGGCGGCGACCTCGCGTGTCAGGTATTCGGTGTCGGCGAGGTTGCGCTCATTGCGGGAACGGTCCTGCTCGATCTGGACACGGTCGCGGTCGTCCTGGCGGTTCTGGGCCAGCAGGATCAGTGGGGCAGCGTAGGAAGCCTGGGTGGAGAAGAACAAGTTGAGCAGAATGAACGGGTAGGGGTCCCACTTGAGGCTGAACAGGCCAATGACGTTGACGGCAATCCAGACGATCACAAAGACGGTCATGTACAGCAGGAAGTTCGCCGTGCCCATGTAACGCGCAAAACGCTCGGCGAACCGGCCGAAGAAGTCCGGGTCGCCGGCGAGGTTGGGCAGGAGCCGGGACCTCAGCTCCATGGGCGTGTCGAGGCCGCCGCCCTTGGCGTGGTGCCGTTCAGCCAATGCGGCCTCCTAATTTCCTAAACGGTGCGCCGTCCTCATGGGTCCGCCAGTCGTCCGGCAGCAGGTGGTCCAACAGGTCATCTACCGTCACCGCGCCCACGAGCCGCCCTTCCCGGCTGACCACGGGGAGCGAATTCAGGTTGTAGGAGGCCATGATGTGGCTGACCACGGAGATGTCATCCTGGTCGGAGACGGGTTCCAGGTTCTTGTCCACGAGGGTGCCCAGCTGTTCCGGCGGGGCACTGCGCAGCAGCTGCTGGATGTGGACCAGGCCCAGGAAGCGTCCCGTGGGGGTTTCCAACGGCGGGCGGCAGATGAAAATGGCGGAGGCCAGTGCGGGGGAGAGATCCTCGCTGCGTACATGGGCCAGGGCCTCCGCGACCGTGGCTTCCGGCGGAAGGATCACCGGCACGGGGGTCATGAGGGCGCCGGCGGTGCCCTCCTCGTACTGGAGCAGGCGGCGCACGTCCTTCGCTTCGTCCGGCTCCATGAGCAGCAGCAGTTCCTCGGCCTTGGCCTGGGGAAGGTCGGCCAGGAGGTCGGCGGCGTCGTCGGGGTCCATTTCCTCCAGGACATCGGCGGCACGTTCGTTGTCGAGCGCGGAGAGCAGGTTGACCTGGTCCTCCTCGGGAAGCTCGGACATGATGTCCGCGAGGCGCTCGTCCTGAAGTTCGCTGGCCACCTCGATACGGCGCTTGTCGCTCATCTCCTGAAGGGCGTCGGCAAAGTCGGCCGCCTTCAGGTCCTCGTGGGTTGCCACGAAGTGGGTGGCGCCTTGCGGCTGGGCGATGTCGTCGGGGTGGGCCTCGGCCCAGTCGATGAGCAGGGTGTGGCCGCGCCGCAGCCCGCGCAGGCGGGAGGTGGAGCCGCCGCGGCGGACAAAGAGCTTGGTGACCAGCCAGTCGCCATTGCGCTGCTGGTCCATGGCAATGTCCTCGATGACGGCGTCGCCGCTGCCGTCCACCAGGGTCACCTTGCGGTCAAAAATGCCGCCCACCACCAGCTGCTCGGCGCCGCGCTGTTCAAAGCGACGCAGGTTTACCAGGCCGGTGCAGATGATTTGGGACTGGTCCATGGAAGTCAGGCGGGTCATGGGCACAAACACACGTTTTTTGCCGGGCACTTCCACCACGATGCCGACGGCGTGGGGGGCCGTGTGGGGCTGGCCGCGGCCCAGCACCACCACGTCGCGCAATTTGCCCAGCCGGTCGCCCAGCGGGTCAAAGACGTCCAGGCCGAGGAGTCGCGCCACAAAGATGCGCGTGGGTTGTGTGCTCACCCTTACAGGCTACTTCCCAAGCCTGCGATTGGCGTAACCTTGGGGCGCCCTGCAGCGGGCTTGCATTTCACTGCCAGCGATACTACAGCCAATGCGCAGGAACATGGTGAACAATGGAGGGATGGCAAACCTCTTTGGACGTACCCGACCAATGGATGAAGCCCGAGTTGTTCCCACTGGGGAGACAATCGGTTCCTACACCTCGTATCTGGACGCCCAAAAGGCGGTCGACTACCTGGCGGATGAGAAATTCCCAGTCCAACACGTGTCCATTGTGGGCAACGATCTGAAGATGGTCGAACGCGTCACCGGCAAGCTCAGCTACCCGCGGGTGGCCTTGTCCGGAGCGATGACCGGCGCCTGGTTTGGCTTGTTCATCGGCGTCATGCTGTCGTTCTTTGACGGCGGCAGTGGCGCCGGCGGACCCTACCTGAACGTATTCACGGCCGTTCTCATGGGCGCTGCATTTTGGATGTTGTTTGCGATCATTGGCTATGCCGCCCAGCGCGGCAAGCGCGACTTCACCTCCACCAACCAGGTGCTCGCCACCAGCTACGACGTCATTGTCACGCCGGACGTGGCCATGGACGCCCGCCGCCTCCTCGCCCAGCTGCCCATGAAGTCCACCGCGCCGCGCCCGTTTCAGGGGCAGGGGCAGGGGCAGAGCTACCAGGGATACCGTCCGCCTGCGCAGCCGCCTGCCCAGGCTCCCGGGCAGCAGCCGCCGGCCCGCCCTGAAGGCTGGCACGATCCGTACGGGGCAGCGGCGCCCGCATCCCCCGAGGGTGCAGCGGAAGAAAGTCACGACCGCCCCGGCCAGGCACCCCTGGACGGGCCGCGCCGCGGCCAGTTCCCCGATCTTCCCGACGGCCGCCCGCAGTACGGCATCCGTGTGGACACGCCGCCTTCCTCGCCGGCCACGCCGTCGGAGCAGGATGACAAGCCTGCGGAGCACTAACAACACTCCCAACTGTTTGAGGAATCAATAACGCAGAAGTTGGAAGGCCGGGTGGGATCGTGACGGTGGGCGGCGCGGCGACTTGTTGACTTTCCGCATCGGAAAGTGGTTGACTTTCCATTATGGAAAATCAATCGGGAAATGAGGCGCGCGAAGCGCTGTCCGCCATTGGCGATGCGCGGGCTGCTGCGGCAGAGAGGCTTGTAGCCCCGTGGTGGTACTACCCGGTGCTCGGCTTACTCGCGGCCGGTGCCGTCCTCATGGCGTCGCTGGGAAACGTGTTTGTCTTCCTTGGCACGCTCTGGGTGTTCACCGTCGGGCTGGGCGTTCTGATGGGCCTGCACCGGGAACGGACGGGCTTGTGGATCCCAGCGTTCCGTTCCGGCCGAGCCAGCCGGTGGGCGTGGCTGCTGCTGGCGGCATATGCCGTGTGCGTGCCGGCCGCAATCATTACGGGCAGGCTGGCCTCCACGGAGTGGGCGGCCTGGTTGGCTGCCGTCGTACTTTTCGCTGCAACGGCCGTGGCGGGGAGTCGCTTTAACGAGGCGCTGCAGACGCAGCTGCGGGGGGCCCCGTGACAGCGGCGACGGAACCTGTGCTCAACGAAATCATTCATGCGCCCAACCGGCTGCGGATCTGCGCATTCCTTGGCACCGTGGACCGGGCCGAGTTCAGCGCCATCCGCGAGATGCTGGGCGTGGCCGACTCCGTCACCAGCAAGCAGCTGAAGGTGCTCGAGGATGCGGGGTACGTGAAGCTGAGCAAGCCGACAGGCAAGGGTCGGGTTAAGACTTGGGCCGCGCTGACACCGGCGGGCCGCGGGGCCTATAAAGTGCACGTCGCAGCACTGAAGGCGCTGATCGCCGGCTAAGCGTGGTTCCGCCGTCGTCCTTAAAAATCTGTGTTGCACTTGATGGACGAAAATCCCGGAAAACAGGGGAAATCCGTCCAACAAGTGCAACACAGATGCGGGAGGCCTAGCCGAGCAGGCGGGCCATCCAGGCTTCGACGTCGTCCGGGGTGCGGGGGAGTGCCGCGCTCAGGTTGACGGGGCCGTTGGCAGTGATGAGGATGTCGTCCTCGATGCGCACGCCGTTGCCGCGGTACTCGGCCGGAATGGCCAGGTCCTCGTCCTTGAAGTACAGGCCGGGCTCGATGGTGAAGACCATGCCTTCGGTGATGGTGCCGTCAAGGTACAGCTCTGCGCGGGCCTGGGCGCAGTCGTGCACGTCGAGGCCCAGGTGGTGGCTGGTGCCGTGCGGCATCCAGCGGCGGTGCTGCTGGCCCTCCGGCGAGAGCGCAACCGTCGCGGCGACGGGCAGCAGGCCCCACTCCTGAAGCCGCGCTGCCAAAATCTCCATGGCGGCCATGTGCACCTGGCGGAACTTGGCCCCCGGCACGGCCACGGCAAACGCGGCGTCGGCGGCGTCCAGCACGGCCTGGTAGATCTTGCGCTGCACCTCGGAATACCTGCCGTTGACCGGGAGGGTGCGCGTGATGTCCGCCGTGTACAGCGAGTCGGCCTCGACGCCGGCGTCCACCAGCAGCATTTCGCCGTCGTTGACGGTGCCGGTGTTGCGCGTCCAGTGCAGGATGGTGGCGTTGTTGCCGCCGGCGGCGATGGTGTCGTAGCCGAGCTCGTTGCCGTCCTCGCGGGCCCGGGCGAAGAAGGCACCCTCCACCACACGTTCTCCGCGGTGGTGTGTGACGGCGCGGGGCAGGGACTTGATGATCTCCTCAAACCCGGCGGCGGTCGCGGCAATGGCGATCTTCATCTGCTCAACTTCCCATGCGTCCTTGAGCAGGCGCAGTTCGGAGAGGGCTTCGGCCAGCTTGGCGTCCAGTTCATCCAGCGCTGCGAAGTCCATGTTGTCCGGGTCCTTGGCCGTGTTGTAGCGGGCCGTGTCCACCAGGGCATCAATGTTCTCGTCGACCTTGCGGACCAGGCGGACGGAAATGCCGCCCACGGAAGGCTCGCCCACGTTCTTGGTGATGGCCACCTCCAGCTCGGAGATGTCCACGGTGTCCAGGCCCAGCAGCGCCCTGAATTCGGCGAGTGTGGGCCTGGGGCCAATCCAGAATTCGCCGCTGCGCGAGTCGGCGTAGAACTGCGTGGTGTCCCGGCCTGCGAGCGGGCGGAAGTACAGGGACGCGCGGTGGTTGCCGCCGTCGTCCCCTTCGCCGTCGGCAACGGGCTCCAGGACCAGCACGGCGTCGGGTTCGTGGTCCATGCCCAGTCCTGTCAGGTGGGCAAAGGCGGAGTGGGGGCGGAAGCGGTAGTCGCAGTCGTTGGAGCGGACCTTGAGCGCGCCGGCCGGGACCACCAGGCGTTCGCCCTTGAACTGTTCGGAGATGGCACGACGGCGGCGCGCGGCATGGTCCGCAACGTCGGCCCGGGCGGGCAGCACGGAGGAAGCCGGGGCCCAGTTGGAGGCCATGAAGGCGCGGAAGGCATCCGAATCGGGGCGGTGCGAACGGTTGTTCACGCGCTCCTCGAGCGGCTGCTGGATGGATTCGGGATGCTGGGTGGACTGTTCCGTCTGGTTCATCCCCCAAGTCTCTCACCGGCGTCGCGCTCGGACAAAGGCGGGGCAAAGATGCGTGGGCGCGCCATGGCCGGCGCGCGACGTAGGCTTGGAGCGTGAAGATCGACCTGCATGCGCATTCGAACGTCTCCGACGGCACCCAGAAACCCGCAATGCTGGTGGCCGCAGCCGCCGCGGCGCGCCTGGACGTGATGGCGCTGACCGATCACGACTCAACGGCGGGCTGGGCCGGTGCACTGGCGGCCGCCCGCAGCCTGGAGATCGGACTGGTTCCGGGCATGGAGATTTCCTGCAAAACCGACAGGGGCGTCAGCGTCCATCTGCTGTGCTACCTTCACGACCCCGCCCACCCGGGCCTTCTGGAGGAAATCACCAAGGCCAAGGACGCCCGCCTCACCCGCGCCGAACGCATGGTGGAGCGCCTGGCCGAGGACTACCCGCTGAACTGGGACGACGTCAGCGCCCATGTTGCCCCCGGCGCCACGGTGGGACGCCCCCACATCGCGGACGCCCTGGTTGCCGCCGGGATCGTCTCGGACCGCAACGAGGCCTTCGCCAACATTCTTACCTCACACTCGCGCTACTTTGTCAGCCATTACGCCCCTGATCCCGTGCTTGCCGTGGAGCTGGTGCGAGCCGCGGGGGGAGTGCCCGTGTTTGCCCACCCCATGGCATCTGCCCGCGGCCGGGTGGCGGCTCCGGAAACCTTCCATGACATGATCGACGCCGGACTGCTGGGGTTGGAGGTCGACCACCGGGACAATTCCCCCGAAGGCCGCACCTGGCTGCGGGCGTTGGCGCTGCAGGAAGGGCTGCTGGTGACAGGTTCCTCCGACTACCACGGGGCGGGCAAGCCCAATCTCCTGGGGGAAAACACCACCACGCCCGAGATGCTCGAGCGGATCATTGCGGCCGGGACCGGGTCCCGGCCGTACCTGCCCTAGGGTTCGAACAGCGTGGGCTGGCCCGGCCGGATGACCTCTTCTGCGCAGTGCTCCGGGTCGGCGGCGCGCATGACACCGTCCTGCGCGGTGCCTGCATCGTCGGCTGCGCATGACAGGTCAGGGCCGACCACCGTTGCGACGTGCCCCAGGCGTGCCGTCATGACCTCGATGGCCTGGGGGTTCGCGTCCACGCACACAAAGCGGCGCCCCAGCTTGGAGGCCACGGCGCCCAGGGTCCCGGAGCCGGCAAAGAAGTCCAGCACCCAGTCCCCCTCACGGGAGGAGGCGGCCACGGCGCGACGCAGCAGGCCCTCGGGCTTTTGGGTGGGGTAGCCGGTCTTTTCCTTGCCCGTGGGCGAGACGATGGTGTGCCACCACACATCCGTGGGCAGCTTCCCCAACTCACGCTTTTCCGGTGTCACCAGGCCCGGCGCCATGTACGGCTCCCGGTCCACCTCGGCACTGTTGAAGTGGTACGTTTTCGGGTTCTTTACGTACACGAGGATGTTGTCGTGCTTGGCGGGCCAGCGGCTTTTGGCCCGTGCGCCGTAGTCGTAGGCCCAGATGATCTCGTTCAGAAAGCACTCACGGCCAAAGATCGCATCCAGCATGACCTTGGCGTAGTGCACTTCGCGGTAGTCCAGGTGCAGGTACAGGGTGCCGTCGTCGGCCAGCAGCCGCCACGCTTCCACCAGCCGCGGCTCCAGGAACTGCCAGTAGTCCGTAAAGGCGTCGTCGTAGCTGTGCAGGGCACCCTTGATGGTGTCGTAGCTGCGCCCGCCAAAGCCCACACGGTCGCCGGCACCCTCGGCGTTGTGCACCATGGTGGTTTGCCGGCGGCTTTGCACCCGCCCCGTATTAAAGGGCGGGTCCACGTAGATCAAGGTGAAGGATCCGTCGGGAAGGGTGGGCAGGAACTCGGCGTTGTCGGCATGGACCACCAGGTTCGGCCCCGTGGCGTCCGGCTGCCAGGCGGTCGTTGTCATGGGCGCGTCAGACCCTATTCGCCGGCGGTTTCCGGCTTGGCCACGACCTCGCCGTTGCGGCGGCGCGTGCGGCTGCGGCGCGGGCGTGTGGCGGCGGCCTCGCTGGACTGGACTGGAGCGTTGTCCTGGGCAGGACCGTTGTCCGGGGCCTGGCTGCCGCGTTCGGAGGAGGTGCGACGGCGGTTCCGCCCGCCGTCGTTCCTCTCACCGGTGCGCTTCTCACCGTGCTGGGAACCCGAGCGGTTGCCACCGCGGTTGGGACCCCGGCCGGCGTCGCGTCCGTCAGACTTCGGGGCGTTGCGCTTGCCGGTCTCGCCCAGGTCCTCCATGACCTCGGCATTGATGCCGGCGTGCGTGCGCTGGTTGCGGGGCAGGCGGCCCTTGGTGCCCTCGGGGATGTCGAGGTCCGTGTACAGGTGCGGGGAGGAGGAATACGTCTCGATCGGTTCCGGAACGCTCAGGCCCAGGGCCTTGTTGATCAGTGCCCAGCGGGGCATGTCGTCCCAGTCCACGAACGTCACGGCCGTGCCCTTGTTGCCGGCGCGGCCCGTGCGGCCCACCCGGTGCAGGTAGATCTTTTCGTCCTCGACGCACTGGTAGTTGACTACGTGCGTGACGTCGTCCACGTCAATGCCGCGGGCGGCCACATCGGTGGCCACCAAAACGTCAACCTTGTTGTTGCGGAAGGCTCGCAGGGCCTGCTCGCGGGCGCCCTGGCCAAGGTCACCATGGATGGCTGCGGCGGCAAAGCCCCGGTCCACGAGTTCCTCGGATACCTTCGCGGCGGTGCGCTTGGTCTTCGTGAAGATGATGGTGCGGCCGCGGCCGCGGGCCTGCAGGATGCGGGCCACGACCTCGATCTTGTCCAGGTTGTGGGCGCGGTAAATCAACTGGCGGATGTCGCGCTTGGTCAGGCCCTCGTCGTCGGGGTCGGCGGCACGGATGTGTGTCGGCTGCGTCATGTAGCGCCGGGCCATGGCGACCACGGGGCCGGGCATGGTGGCGGAGAACAGCATGGTCTGGCGGACGGCGGGCGTGCCGCCGATCAGGGTTTCGACGTCGGGCAGGAAGCCCAGGTCCAGCATTTCGTCGGCCTCGTCGAGGATCACGATCTTGACGTTCTTTAGCTTCAGGTGGCCCTGGCGCAGCAGGTCGATAAGGCGGCCGGGGGTGCCGACCACCACCTCGACGCCCTTCTGCAGTGATTCGATCTGGGGCTCGTAGGCGCGGCCGCCGTAAATGGTGGCGATGCGCACGCCCAGGTGCTTGGAGGCGGTGGTGAGGTCGCCGGCGACCTGGACGGCCAGCTCGCGGGTGGGCACGATGACCATGGCCTGCGGGGCGCCGGGAACGGGCAGCTTGTCAAAGTTGTCGCTCTTGGGGCCCACCACGCGCTGCAGTGCGGGGATGCCGAAGCCAAGGGTCTTGCCCGTTCCGGTCTTGGCCTGTCCGATGATGTCGTGGCCGGCCAGGGCGATGGGCAGCGTCATGGCCTGGATGGGGAAGGGGTGGGTGATGCCAGCCTCGTTCAGCGACCGGACAATGTCCGCGTGCACGCCAAAGCTGGCAAAGGTTTCCTTTTCCTCCTGGCGCGGGGGTTCGTTGCTGACCAGGCTGCCGTCAATTTCGACCTTCTCGCTGCTGTCTTCTGCCTGCAGGAGGGAATCTGCTTCAATGCTCAAATGCTTACCGTTCAATTCGTCTATTCAGGTGCGCCCTGACGTGGGCTCGACGCCGGCGTTTCATTGCCGAACGGAGCCTGGCGGGACAGCACAACCTTGGGGAAGCCGATCGCGGGCTAACAAAAACTTGTCCTCCCGCCGCCAGATAGCGGGCTGGAAGGATCATAAAGAGACTCGCGTAGGGGCGGGTTTGTTGAATTAAAAACATCAATCAACGACCGGGCATCCATGTCTACTCCCTTAGTCTAGCGGGTCGGCCCCAAATACCTTCGCGAATGGGCAGTTGATGACGGTGTTGGCCGCCAGCACCGTTATCAACTGCCGGTTTGGGTGGGGGCGGCCGGCACAAACTGGACGGTCCGCCTGGCAATGTCCGCCGTCACGAGCTTCACGCGCACCACCGTGCCCGGTTGCAGGTTGCCGACGCAGTATCCGGTGACTGCCGGTTCGGCGATCTGGATGGTGCTGCGGGCTGCGCCCGCCTTCGTGGTGTGGCCGTTTTGCCGGGGCCCGGCAAGGACGACGGCGTCAAATTCCGTTCCGACGCGATGGCTCAGCAACGCCGCCTCCACCGTGTCGATGGCTGCCCGGTCCACCCTGCTGGCGAGCTGGTTGGAGGCGGACATGATCTCAGGAAGCGCATCCAACGCTTGGACAGCCCAGGCCGGCACCTCCGCTCCGGAACACAGCGCGGCGCAGATGGCCAGGACGAACCTGTCCACGAGCCGGCGCAGGGGTGCGGTGGCATGGGCGTAGGGGGCGGCGACGGCGGCCTGGGTCACTTCCTCGGGCACGGTGCCATTGAAGGGGGTGTAGCCGGCGCCACGAAACAGTGTGGCGGCGGCGTGCATCAACGCCAGCTGCCTGGGGTCCGAGGTGTCCAGGGTGCGCAGGTAGGCGCCGTACGCCATGGTCTCATCCCACGGCTTGCCCAGCGCCACGGTCTGCAGCCGGTAGGCCGCAACGGCGCCGGCATCCGGGGCGGGCATGGTGCGCAGGATGCCAACCTTGCCGGCCAGCATCACCTGCGCCGCGGCCATGCCGGTCAGCAGTGAAATCTGGGCGTTCCAGTCCTCGACGGGCAGGCCGGGCCGGAACTGGAGCACGTAGCGCCCGTCCACAAACTCCACTTCCTGGGCCGGCACGTTAAGGCTGGCGCCGCCGCGGGCGCGTTCCAGCTCGATCCGTTTCGTCCCAATCTCGCGTAACAGCGCCAAGGTGCCGGCAAAGGCGGCAGGTGCGTTCCCGGCGTCGAGCATGTCCTGCGACTGGGCATAATCGAGCTTGGCCACGCTTTGGACTGTGGCACGGCGCACCTTCGCCGACGTCTGGGTGGCATCCGCGGCGAGGTGGATTTCCCACACAAACGCCGAGCGCGGATCATTGGCGAAGAGGCTGGCCGCTCCCTCGCTCAGCGGGACCGGGTGGAGCGGGATGCGGTTGCCGGGGGTGTAGATGGTCTGGCCGCGGCGCCGGGTTTCCGTATCCAGCGGGCCTCCGGCGGGGACAAAAGAGGGGACATCGGCAATGGCGTAGTGGACCACATAGCCGTCCCCATCGCGTTCCAGGAACATGGCCTGGTCCAGGTCCTGGGAGCCGGGCGGGTCAATGGTGATGAATGGCAGCGCGGTCAGGTCAGGGTCCGGGAGGGTGTGGCCGGCGATGACCTGGTTCACCTCGGCGAGCACTTGGGGGTCAAAGCCGTCCGGCAGTTTGAACTCCACTGCTAGGGCCTCGAGGGCCCGGGTGAGCGTCTGCTGGGCGGCGCTGCTTCGGACGCCAATGTGAGAGTACGGCACGCAATCAGCGTAAACGATTCGCCGCGTCGCGCAAGGGCGGCACGGCACGGACTACGCTGGAGCCTATGAGTACTGAGCCCCCTGCCGCAGATGAACCCGTCTCCGCCGGAGAACTAAGTGCCCGCTACGACAAGTTTGTGGTTGATTTGCTCGGCGGCATTGCGTACGGGGAACTGTCCGGGTTTGAGCGGCTGTCCTCCGACGCCCGCTACTCTCCGACACTCAATGACCGTGCCGTGCTGGGCAAGATGGCCGTGGCGGAGTTTGGGCATTATGAGATGGTGTGCGGCCGGCTGCTGGCCATGGGCATGGACCCGGAGCTGGCCATGCTGCCGTTCCAGCGCATGGTGGACGCCTTCCACGAGCGGACGCGGCCGGCCGACTGGCACGAATCGCTCATGAAGGCTTATGTGGTGGATGCCATCACCGAGGACTTTTACGCGGCCATTGCCGAGCGCCTGGATGCTGAAACGCGCGGCATCATCGCCAAGGTGCGCACCAGCGAGGAGCAGACCGCGCTGCTGGAAGGACTGTTGAAGAAGATGCTCGACGAGGATCCCCGGTTGTCGTCCCGGCTGGCGCTGTGGGGCCGGCGGATGGTGGGGGAGGCCTTGACGCAGGCGCAGCGCATTGGCGACAGGCACAGCTTCCTGGTGGGCCTGAGCCCGGAGGGGACACAGGAAGAGGCCGCAATGGAAGCGGTGGCGATCATGGCGCAGCTGACGCGCGGCCACTCCAGACGAATGAGCCGCCTGGGCCTGACCGCCTGACTACTGCTTGTGCACCTCGGCCACGATCCGCTGGACCGTTTCTTCCACGGTTTCCCCGGCGCCGATCCGTTGTTCCACAATGCCCTCCAGTGGATCCCAGCCGTGGTACCAGCCGCGCATCTGCTTTTCGCCAAAGTCGGCCAACTTGTGCGGACGGGTCTGGTGGCGGCGCAGGGTCTCCTCGAGCGTGAGTTCGTAGGCATAGAACAGGTTGGGCCCGGAATGCCCGGCGTTCAGCCGCCCGAACGCGGCGCTGTATTTTGAGGCGTTGAACATGCCGTCCATGACGGTTGTGCGCCCATGGGCCAGTGCCAGCGCGGCGGCGTTTTCAATGAGTTCCACGCTCAATGTCGAGTAGTTGCCGGTCTCGCCCAGGATGCCGCGGCGGAAGTAGTCCTGCTCAATCCACACAGCGCCCAATTCCCTTTGCAGCACGCGCGCCACCGTGCTCTTGCCTGAGCCGGAATTGCCGCGCAGCACGATGAGGGTGGCCATGCTTCCATCCAAGCACGGCGGGCGCAGTTCCGGGATGCTCCGCCTGTCATGAGCAGGAATGAAGAAGCGCCGAAGCGCGGACGGGCATAGCCTGTTCACAGAAGGCGGCGGCGACCAGTTCCGCACCAATTATAGGGAGAGCGCATAATGCCCACCACGAATGCCACGTCCGAGTCCACCGGCTTCTCCGCAGCGGAGCATGCAGCAATTAAGGAGCGGGCCGGGGAGTTGCGCGCCGAGGGCAAGCAGGGCGCCAAGAAGGCCGATGGGCTCCAAGCTGTACTCGACAGCATGGCCAGGATGACGCCGGAAGATCGCGTGATCGCCGAGCGCGTACACGTGACAGTGACGGCGAATGCCCCGGAACTGTTGCCGAAGTCCTGGTACGGGATGCCGGCCTACGCGAATGTGGACGGCAAGGTCGTTTTCTGCTTCAAGAACTCGGGTAAATTCAACACCCGCTACTCTACCCTGGAGTTTCAGGACGCCGCACACCTCGACGACGGCGAGATCTGGCCGGTATCGTACGCGCTTGAAAAGTGGAGCCCTGCAGTTGAGAAAAAGGTCGCCGAACTGGTGAAGGCATCGGTGTCCTAACGCCGGTGGTCTAACGGGATTTCGCGTCAATCTCCGCCCGCCGGGCCTGGACGATGCGCCGCACCGTGGCGTCCGGCAGTTGATGACCCACGGAAAAGTGGATGCTGCCGGTCGTCGTTTCGAAATCGGCCAGCAAGTCGAGATTGCCGGCGACAACGGCGCCACTGAACGGGTAGATCGACAGGAACTTCCTTGCCCGCACGGTGGCGATGAGGCCCTTGCCACGGTAGATAAGTGCGGCCATGGCGTAACTGGTGCCTTCCTCGGCCTCGGGCACCATCTTGTGGGCGATGGCATAGACACGTTCGAGGGCGGCGCGCTCGGCCCCGTCAACCGTGCCAAGATATGTGCTGACTGGTCCCATGGAGTGATGGTACGCCCGTCATGTTGCTGCAAGCGTTGCCTCTTGGGCGGGGACTATCGTTTGGGCTCATATCGGAGGGCCATGGCACCGGAACCGAACTCCAGCCGGTCCACGAGACGCAGGTCCACCAGCTTCGACAGCCCCGCGAACAGGGTGGGCCCATGGCCTGCCAACCTGGGCTGGACCACGAACTCGTACTCATCAATCAGTCCGAGTTCCGCCAACGCCATCGGCAACTTCACGCCGCCCACGAATAGCCCGTTGCCCGGCTCCCGCTTCAGCTTGTCAACCGCTGTCATCAGCTCCCCGCGCACGATTTCCGCGTTCCAATCCACGCTGCCAAGCGTGCTCGAAACGACATACTTCTTGGCTGCATCGATGGTCCGGGCGAAGGGCCCCATCCAATCAGGTCTGGCCTCCAACTGCCCTGGGGGACGCCAGGCGGCCGCCATCATTTCGTAGGTGACGCGTCCAAAAAGTAGGGCATCGGCTTGGGCGAGGCTTTCCGTGGCATGCCGGTGCAGTTCCTCATCTGCGGCGATTACGCGATGATCGCAGCATCCGTCCAGGGTGACATTGATGGAATACCGCAGCGGTCTCATCGAGTCAGCGTACTTCCCAAAGTCCTGGGATTGCAGCCCTGTTGGCCGTTGGGGCGCCATGGGTACTGATTCGTCATGTCTTGTCGACGCCGTCAGCGCAATCATTTTTGCTGATGACCCACAGTTCCAGGGCGCCGCAGGCCGGGTCCCGGTGAGGGGCTCCCACCCTGCGCATCTTTACTCGCGTTAGCTGCCCCGATGTGGGACTTCATTATTTGGGGAGCGAATGAACATAATCCTGTTGGCGCCAGGTGTCCAGTTGCCAGTTTCTGGCGAACCTTTCAGGAGGACCCCAGCCCGCGAAGTGGACAATGCCCTGGGCCGCATGCGTCGACAGATTCGCTTCCGAACCTTCGCCCTGATGGTCCTGTCTGTGCTCGGATGCGCGCTTTTCTGGCATGTCCGACAGCCTTTGCGGGGCAACTGGCCGCAGGTCGACGCCAAAGTGAAAAGCCACTATGAATACGCCGCAAAGGGGGTCCACTGCAGCCTTGGCCCGGACTACGCTGCCAACGGCAAACCCGTACACGGCCACTTCACCATCTTGGATTTGTGCAATGCAGCCCCTTCAATTGGCATGATGGCCCAGTTGGGTGTCGATCCGGGCGAGGCCGGATGGTTGATCGTGCCGGAATATTCCGGGATGCCAATGAGGCAGCTCATTGTTACCGGCACGGCCATTGCTGTTCCTGTGCTCGGTTGGGCTTTCCGCACTGGCCTGACGATCCGCAGCCTCCTCGCAGTCTCACGTTTGGGGGCGCGGCCATGGCACGAGGTGGCCGGCGTCGTCGTAACTTCGTCGTGGGCCACGCGCGGACTTCGTTCGCCTTGTCCTGACGCCTGCAATTGCGGGAGAAAGTGACTTCGCAGTAACTTTTGGAACCGGGGGCATCAGCTTTTTCACCGTACCCAAGCCGGGAAGCACCCTGGCCCTGATGCTGGCGGGAGACGGGAGTGGCAAGGTGCTCGTGGGGATCCCGGGACATTGGGGAGAGGCAGTTGGCACGTTGGAGCCGTCGGCTCGCCATCTAGGCGAATAGCGGTGGCACATCCATACCTGCCATCTTCAGGATATCCGCCCAGGGGGGTCTTGCTGCAAGGGCCCGACGAGACTCTCTAATGGTTATTGGCAGGCCTGGTGCCCGCTGGCAGGATTGATGTTGATCCATCATGGTGTGACTCAACGAACTCTGGCCGCTGGTGAACCTGCGAAAGAACCTGTTCCTGCCCACCAAGAAAGTCACCGGATATCACCTCAGTCGCAAGGGAAAGTCCGTGCGCAGCTACGACAATCCACGCACCCCTGCCCAACGGATCAAGGACACCGGGATCATGCTCGAACCCCAACGCCACCACATGGACAAGCTCTACAACAGCCTGGACCTGGCCGGACTGACGAACCGGATCAACGAAATCCAGCAGCGACTCATCCGGCTGGCCGCAGCCAAGACCTACTCCCAAGCACCCCACGCAGCATGACACTTTCGCGAGCACTTTAGATGAGGCACGCAGGAATCATTTGGCGAGCATATTGACATGAGGCACCACGGGGCCCCGCGGGGGCGCATAATGATAGGCCGGCCCCTTCAGGAGCCACCGCCGTGACGTCCGCGGGCGGACCACCTCCTTAAAGGTCTGGAGATTTTTGTGTTCGATGTGATCATTGTCGGAGCGAGCCCCACGGGCTCCATGCTGGCAGCGGAGCTGCGGCTGCACGGCGTGTCAACGCTGGTGCTGGAGAAGGACGCCAAGCCCACCGGGATCGCCCGGTCGCTTGGCCTGCACGTGCGTAGCATCGAAGTGATGGACCAGCGGGGGTTGCTGGAGCGGTTCCTCGCCCGCGGTCAGAAGTACCCGCTAAATGGCTTCTTCGCCGGCATCTCCAAACCGGCGCCCGCGGACCTTGATACCGCCCACGGCTACGTCCTCGGCATTCCCCAGCCGGTCACCGATCAGCTGCTGGAAGATCACGCCGCCGGGCTGGGGGTGGAGATTCGCCGTGGCTGCGAGCTGGTTGCGCTCACTCGGAGTGAAGACCAGGTGGAAGTGGAATTGGCTGGCGGCACTCGGCTGCACGCCCGCTATGTCGTGGGGTGCGACGGTGGCCGCAGTAGAGTGCGCAAACTGCTCAACGTGGCATTTCCCGGCGAGCAGTCCCGGGTGGACACGCTCATGGGCGAGATGGAGCTGACGGCGGCGCCGGAGGAGGTGGCCGCCGTCGTCGGCGAGATCAGCAAGACCCAGAAGCGGTTCGGCGTCGGCCCCATTGGCGGCGGCCTCTACCGGGTCGTGGTTCCCGCCGCCCATGTGGCGGAGGACCGGGCAGTCCCGCCGGTGTTCGAAGAGATCAGGCAACAGCTGCTTACGTGGGCTGGAACCGACTTTGGCGTCCACTCGCCGCGCTGGCTGTCACGGTTCGGTGACGCCACGCGCATTGCCGAGCACTACCGGGTGGGCCGTGTGATGCTGGCCGGCGACGCCGCACACATCCATACTCCCGTCGGCGGGCAAGGGCTCAATCTCGGCATCCAGGACGCGTTCAACCTGGGCTGGAAACTCGCCGCCACCATCAACGGCTGGGCGCCCGACGGCCTCCTCGACAGCTACCACACCGAGCGGCACCCCGTCGCGGCCGACGTGCTGGAGACCACCCGAGCGAACATGCTGCTGCTCGACACCGATCCGGGCCCCCAGGCCGTTCGCAAGCTGATTTCCGACCTCATGGACTTCGACGACGTCAACCGGTTCCTGATCGAAAAGCTCACCGCGATCTCCGTCCGGTACGACGTCGGCCAGGGGCATGATCTGCTCGGGCGGCGGCTGCGGGACATGGAGCTGGCGCAAGGACGGCTTTACGAGCGGATGCGCACGGGCCACGGGCTGCTTCTGGATCAGACCGGACGGCTCACGGTCTCCGGCTGGGCGGACCGCGTTGACCTGATCACCGGCACGGTCGAAGAACTCGATGAACCCGCAGTTCTCCTGCGCCCCGACGGACACATCGCGTGGATCGGCGATGACCAGGACGCCCTCACCGGCCACCTTCTCCGCTGGTTCGGCGACCAGCGGCCGGCACCCACAGGCTGAGACGGGCCTGAGCGCGCTACCCGCGCGTTTGGCGCGACATCAACAACTGGCTTGCTGGATGCGAGTCCGTCCCCGACCGAATTGCCACACCTGCGCCGGTGCCCGCAAGCGGAACGTTCTGCGGAACACGGAGGTGTCCGTACAGAGGATCTGTTACTGGCAAACGCGGCCGCCGATGCATTCGGGCAAAAAATCGGCGTGCCCGCAGTGCCTTGCGTATTCCTCGACCCTGTGTACGAGCAATTCCCTGACAGCGATACCGTTCCTCCCGAGTCGCTCACCCAGATCCGGGTGCTCGGCCAGCGTGGCGTCCGTAGCGGCCTGCTCGTGGTCGAGGTCCGCATACGCGGAGTCGACCACCATCTGCTCTGCGACAGCCCCGTCGAAGTCCGCGTCGCCCTCGCCATATATTTTTGGCAGCGGATCACCAGACGTGATCCAGTTGCGCCAGTCGCGCTCCACTTCGGCGAGATGACGGAGCAGGCCGAGAAGGGACATGGTCGACGGCGGTACCGACCGGCGAGCCAGCTGCTCGCGTCCAGCTCCTCACACTTCATCCGAAGCGTCAGTCGATAGTCCAAGAGGTACCCCTGCAGTGTCGCCAATTCGCCGTCCGGGCTGACTCCGTCGGAGTTGCGGGGATCGTCATCTGGGTTAACCCACGTGTCCGGGTAGACGGTCGCCCTGCTCCATCGCTTGGATTGTTCCTTCACCTTTTTTGTCCTTGTCTACTAGCGCCATTCGGGCTAACCAATAATTGGCGAACGGCACTTGGCTTTCCTCGATAAACGCAACGGGACGGCGGAGACCCCGTAATGCCAACCCCCAGTGGGCACCAACTAAGAAGACCGGGGCAGGCTCGCGTCCGGGGTGGAGGAGCTGCCGGCATCCAGGGCGGAGGCGCTGCAAACGCCGGAATTGCTGCTTCACGGGCAACCTGCGGGCAGTCGGGCCACGTCGGTGGCGCTGTAGGAGAACCACGGGATACCTTGAACTTGATGAAAGTGGGCGCGTTCATCGAGTAGCAGGGGCTGGACGGCCGCGATGACATCGCCGGGATACTGGCCCACGATGCCGAACAGCAGACGGACTACCTTGTCACCCTCCGTTCCTACCTGGCCACCAGCGGTAGCACCTCCGCCATGGCCGCCGGACTCCATGTCCACAACAACACCGTCCGCTACCGGCTCGCCTGCCTGGGCAAGGACTTCTGTATTGATCTGGTCGATCCACAGACGCGGCTCTGGCTGTGGCTCCGGATCACCACCATGGACCTGGCGCCGAAAGCCACGGCGGGGTTGGTGATACACTGATTTCTCGAATACCTGTTCTAGGCGGTGGTGTTGTGTTTGGCATGGACTTGGCAACGTCAGTGGCAGCAGAGACTGATCCGCGGGGCTTCCCCTCCCCGGCGCGCGACTATTTTCATGGTGGGATCGACCTCAACCGCCACCTGATCAGGGACCGCACCAGTACATTCGTCATGCGGGTCAGCGGGAACTCCATGGCCGGTACGGGCATCGCCGACGGCGACGAGATCATCGTGGACCGTTCCTTGCCGCCGCGGGATGGCTGCGTGGTGGTTGCCGTGGTGGACGGAGAGCTGCTGGTGCGCCGTTTCCTCAGGCACAACGACGGCCAGCCTGCCCTGAGCACGGAACCGTCGCCTCCCGCGGCGGGCCAACTTGCCAAGCCCAGTGAGCTGACCGTGTGGGGCGTCGTGACCCGCTGCCTGCACCATGTCTAAGGAGCGGCGCGGCATGCCGACTCACCGGACTAGGGGGGCTGTCCTGAACAGCTCGGGTGGCTGCCCATGAGCCAGGACCGGATCGCGCTCGTGGACGTGAACAACTTCTATGTCTCCTGCGAGCGGGTCTTTGACCCACTGCTGGAAGGCCGCCCCGTCGTGGTGCTTTCCAACAACGACGGCTGTGTGGTGGCCCGCTCGGCCGAAGCCAAGGCGCTCGGCATCGCCACGGGCACCCCCTGGTTCCAACTGCAGGCGCAGGCCCGGGCCTGGGGCCTGATGGCGCGTTCGAGCAACTATGAACTGTACGGAGACATGAGCGCACGCGTCATGGAGGTGGTGGGACGCTTCGGCACGTGGCAGGAGGTCTACTCGATCGACGAGTCGTTTGTGGGCCTGACCGGGACGCCGGAGCAGTTAGGTAAAACCGGCGAGGACATCCGGGCGGCGGTGGACCTGCATGTGGGCGTGCCGGTATGCGTTGGCATAGCCGCCACCAAGACGCTGGCCAAGTTCGCCAACCGGATTGCCAAACAAAACCCGGGGCTGGGGGGCGTGTGCGATCTCGGTGCCATGCCGGCCGGGCATGCCGACGCCATCCAGCACAGGGTGCCTGTCTCGGGATTGTGGGGCGTTGGTGGCCGCACCGCGGCACGGCTGAAGTTGATGGGGATCGAGACCATCGCCGAGCTTAGAGCAGCGGACCCGGCGCTCATCCGCAAGAAGTTCTCAGTGGTCCTCCAACGCACGGTCATGGAGCTCAACGGGACCGAATGCATACCGCACACCGAGGAACGGGCGGACAAGCAGCAGATCATGTTCTCGCGCAGCTTTTCCGCGCCCGTCACCACGGTGGGCGCCATGGAGGAGGTCATGGCAGTCTATGCGCAGAAGGCGGCCGCGCGCATGCACGACGACGGACTGCGTGCCTCCGCCATGACCGTCACCGCCGGAACCAGCAGGTTTGCTGGCGGTGAAGGCAGCTTCCCTGCCGTGACGGTGCGCTTTCCCGTGCCGACCCAGGACCCGATCGTGCTGGTGCGCGCCGCCGTTGCGGCCATGCGAGGCAGCACCGTGCCGGGGGCGGCCTACCTGCGCGCTGGCGTCATGTTCAGCGGCCTGGAACCGGCCGACGGGCCCGAGATGCTGGATGTTTTCGGCTCAGGAACCGGCGCCTCGCAGCCTGGAGTGGGCGGCGTGTTGGGGGAGGTGCGTGGCAGGTTCGGCAGCCAGGCCATCGGAATCGGCCTCGGCGGGCTTGCAGCGCAGCCGGGCTGGACCATGAAGCGGGAGCACTCGTCCCCGCGCTACACCACGGAATGGGCTGAGTTGCCCATCGTCAAGGCCTAAGGCACAGTGCTGTAGCAACTTGGGAGCGCCATGGTCCGTCGTCGGAACACCATGCCCCGGGTCTCCCTCAGAATGCAGCTTCAGCCTCGGGCTCAGGATCCGGGTACCGGACGGGCGAGAGCCCTGGCGCCGCGCGAAGACAGACAACGCCAAGCCACAGGATCCAGGCCCAGAAGAGGAACGGGAAGTAGGAGAGCACCTCAAAGAGCGGCTGCAGGGAAGGGGAAACGGCCAGTTGGGCCCCGGTGATGCCGATGCCGGCGGCGGCGCCAAGCACCACGAGCGGCATGCTGAAGAGCTTGGATTTCCACATGACAAAGACCGCACACACGATGGCGACTCCGAGTCCTCCGGCGATCATGAGGTTCAGGCCCGCACCGGCCTGGTCCATGAGCATGGCAAGTGGTTTGTTTCCTGCATCCGCAGGGGCGGCGGCCGTTGCGGCGATCCCGAAGGACGCAGTCTCAATGCTCACGCTTACGGTCGCAGCCGCCACTGCGAAGTCGAGTAACGGAGGGCGGTGGCCGGAATCCACCAGTACTTGGCGCAGGCCAATGAACAGCAGAATCCGGCCGAGCAGGATGACGGAGAACCAGCCGGCCATGGCGTAGACCACGTCTGCATGACCGGCATACGTTGACAGCACCTCCGCAAGAGCAGCCCCGCGCACGGTTGAAGTGCCGACTCCGGCAATGCCGCCCCAAATGATCGCGAGCAATTCCATCAGGTACAGGACCGCACCTGCCAACACTCACTTGTTGCCAATGAGACCTACCCGCCCCAACCTGCCCATGATGTGCCCCTCTCAGCGGCTCGACGCTTGCCGAGCGGGACATTCACAATGACTGGACCGCCAACGGTAGTCTTCGAAGACATGGACTACATGCGTGGACAGATCAGCTCATCCCAGCTGCCCTGCCAAGGCCATCGGTGTGGTGGATTTTCGTGCCGCAGGAATCGTGTGGAAACTGCCTGACCGCGTCCGGTTCGTTTACTGCAGGCAGCCGGGGCGCACCGCTGCCAGTGTGTGGGCATGCCACCCGTGCCCCTCATCGGGACCGCTGCTCCTCAGGAGAGGGTTCGGCGGCTTCATCGCCGGTCCGGCCTGAGAGTCGAAGCGTAGCCAGCAGCCCGAGCACCAGGAAGCCGGACGCGGCAAACGCTGAATACCGGGTGCCGTCGCTGAACGCCTCACGGGCAGCGGCGCCCACCTGCGGGTCCTTCGCTGCCAACCCCGGAATGGCGCCACCGGCGCTGAGCACCACGGTGTCCACGATCTGGCTGCGCGCGGAGGCAGACAGCGCAGCGGAGTCGTCGGAGAGCCGGTAATTCAGGGATGAGCCAACCGAGGTGAAAAGGATGGTTCCAAGGATCGCTATCCCGAGGGCAGATCCGATCTGCCTGGCCGTGCTGGCCGTGCCGGAGCCCTGGCCGCTCTGTTCCACCGGGACATCTTTGAGCACCACCCCCGTCAATTGGGCCGTGGCCAATCCCACGCCAAATCCGTAGACAAAGAGGAAGGGAATGATGGTCAGCCACGTGGCGCTGGAGGAGATGACAAGACCGAGTCCGGCAACACCTATGATCTCAGCCACGATGCCAATGCGCACGATCGCAACAGGTGAGATTTTGGCCAGAGCCACACTGGAGAGTCCGCTTGCGGCAAAGGATCCGATTGCCAGGGCAAGCAGGACGAGCCCCGTTTGCAGTGCATCGTAGCCAATCACATTTTGCAGCCACAGCGGCAGCGAAAGGATGATGCCGAATTCGCCGAGCGAGACGATCATGGCGGCGACGTTGCCATTACGGAAAGAAGGGATCGCGAACAACGCAAACGCCAGGAGCGTGGTCCTTCCCGCCCGCTGGCGTTGGATGCCCCACCAGATGAAGGCGGAGCCGGATAAAAGGGTCACCGCGAAGGCCATGGGGATGGGCGAGAGCGCGAACGGCCACGCCCAGTTGCCAAAAACGGGTTTGTTGTCCGCAGCCACCAGCCACCAGCCGTAGCTGCGGCCCTCAATCAGTCCGAAGACCAGCGACGCGCTGGCGATGACGGATAGGACAGCGCCGACGATGTCGATGCGTCGCGGCTGGCCGGAATCCTTGGACTCGGGCACGCACAGGAGCACGCCGATGACGATGGCCACGGCGAGCGGCACATTGATGCCAAACGCCCACCGCCACGAGTAGTAGGTGGTCAGCCAGCCGCCCAACAATGGTCCGACGGCCACCATCCCGCCAATGGTAGATCCCCACACAGCGAACGCTATCCCGCGTTCCCTGCCCCGGAAGGTGGCGTTGATCAGGGACAGCGTGGTGGGCAGCGCCATGGCGCCACCGATGCCCTGGATGATCCGGGCACCGATGAGAAGGTTGCCGGAGGGGGCCAACGCCGCGAATACGGATGCAGTGGCAAAGAAGGCGACTCCGTTGAGTAATATCCGGCGTCGGCCGTAACGGTCGGCGAGCGTGCCAAAGACCAGCAGAAGTGCGGCGAAAACGAGCGTGTAGCTCTCCTGCACCCACTGCACCTGGGTCGAGGTGATGTCCAGGTCCCGCACGATCGAGGGAATGGCGACATTTACGATGGTGGAATCGACAATGATCAAGGCCACGGCAATGCTGATGAAGACCAAGCCCGCCCAGCGGCGGCGTGCACTGGTCATCGGCTTGCCTTCTCGGGTGAGGGACGCGAGAGCTTCGAAGGCCACCAAATGGCCTGGCCAATGTCGTAGGACACGGCCGGTACCAGCAGCGAACGCACAATTACCGTGTCCAACAGCACGCCAAAGGCGACGATGAAGGCAATTTGGACCAGGAAGAGAATCGGGATCACGGCCAGTGCGGCAAAGGTCGCGGCCAACACCACCCCGGCCGAGGTGATCACGCTGCCGGTCATGCCCAGCCCGCGCAGGATGCCGGGCCTGGTACCGATGCGCAGCGACTCCTCGCGCACCCTGGTCATCAAGAAGATGTTGTAGTCCACCCCCAGTGCCACCAGGAACACGAAGCCAAACAGTGGCACTGCAGCGTCTGCGCCAGGAAAATGGAATATGTGGTTGAACACGATCGCCGAGACACCCAGCGCGGCGGCATAGGAAACCACCACGCTCGCTATGAGTAGGACGGGAGCCAGAATGGAGCGCAGCAGCAGCATCAAAATCACCAGGATCACCAGAAGCACGATCGGGATGATCTTGACTAGGTCACTTTGCGCCGTTGTATTGGTGTCATAGGCGATCGCTGTCACGCCTCCGACGAGCACACCGGGATCGGCGGCGGGAAGGTCGGCGCGCAAGGTGCGCACTACTTGTTCTGCGGCCTGTGAATCCGGCTCGGATTTGAGCACCGCATTGATGAGTACCTTGCCCTCCTTCACCACCGGCGCAGCCTCCGCGCCCGGGCGTACGTTCCCGGCGTAGATCGCGGCCGAGCTGACGCCTTCCGCCGATTCGACCTTCCGCAAGGTTGCATCGGCCTTGTTCTGGTCCGCCACGATGACCACAGGACTGCCGGCGCCGCTGGGGAAGTGGGCGGAGGAGACCGTCTGACCGGCTGCGGCTTGAGATTTGGTGAGGATGACGTCGCTTTGCGGGACGCCGTTTGCGTGCAGCTGGAAGAGGCCAAGGGTGCACGCGCCAAGGACGATCAGTGAGATGACCCACGTGATCCGAGGGCGCCGGGAGACCATGGTCCCCACCCGGTTCCACAGTCCAGGGATGCCTTCGAGCCCGTGCACCGATTCAGTGGCCTTGCGATGTGGGTGGGCGTCGGGGGCCTCGAGCCGGGGGCGGAACGGCCAGAACGCCACGCGACCGAAGAGAACCAGCAACACCGGAAGGAAGGTCAAGGAGGCGAGCAGGGCAAAGACAATGCCGATCGCGGCGATGGGGCCCAGGCTCTTGTTGGAATTCAGATCGGAGAACAACAGGCACAGCAGGGCGATGATCACGGTGGCACCCGAGGCGGCGATTGGCTCCAAGGCGGCCCGCCAGGCTCGGCCGATCGCAACCCATTTTGACTCCACGTGCCGAAGCGATTCCCGGTAACGGGCCACCAGGAGCAGGGAATAGTCGGTGGCAGCGCCGATGACCAGGATGGAGAGGATGCCCTGGCTTTGTCCGCTGAGCTTGATCCAGCCCCAACTGGCGAACGCATAGACCAGGAGGATGGCGGCGGACAGAGCAAAGACCGATGTCAACAAAACCAGGAACGGCAGGACGATCGAGCGGTAAACCAGCAGAAGGATCAGGAAGACCGCGCCACCTGCGACCAGCAGCAGGATGCCGTCAATGCCGCCGAACGCATTGACCAGGTCAGCAGTCAGGCCGGCCGGACCAGTGACATAAGCTGCGGTCGACGATGAATTGGCAGTACCGGCAACAGTGCGCAGGCCCGCCACGACGGTATCGACGTTGTTGGTGTCGCTTACGGGCACAATGAACTCCACAGCCTTGCCGTCCTTGGACGGTATGGGTCCGACCACCGACGTCGTGGCTGGCGCCTGTGGGGACTGTACGCCGTCGACCGCGGCAAATTTTGCTACCAGCTTTTGGTAGTCCTCAAGCTGGCCCGTCGTCAGGGCGGCCTGGGATGCGATCACCACAATGGCTGGGATGTCCTTGGAATCGGTGAACTTCTGCTGCCAGGCATTCACTTCCGTAGACTCCGCGCTTGCCGGCAGGAAAGCTGCCTGATCGTTGCTGGAAACTGAGGACAGCTTGCCGAAGGTGGGGCCGCCGAAGCTCGCGGCAGCAAACCAGATGATGATCAGTACTGCCGGGAGGAGGATGCGCAACCAACGTGCGGGCTTCCAATCGCTTCGGGATTCAGCGTTCATTGCGTGATCAAGCCCTTTCGGCTTCCTGTCTGGCGGTTGATTTTAAGATAAATATTACTAGAAGATCTAATAAATAACCGAGTAAGCTTTTTCTATGGACATACAATACACTCATGTCCGATCCACGCAACCGTTCGCCTTGGGCGCCAGATTCGATGCTGGATCCCCGGATCATTGACCCGGGCCACGAACTCGTCGAGTACTCCTCGCTGGGCGCGGGGGAGATTGCTCAGATCGTCAGGGTGCTTTCCTGGATCCGCAACTGGCGCGAGACCGAGGCTGCCCTCAGCTTTCAGTCGCGCAATGACATGCAGTTGAACGAAACCGACATGAAGGCGCTCCGTTTCCTGGTAATTGCAAAGAATCAAAGCGTCGTTGCCACCCCCGGTCTGCTCTCCGAACACTTGAACATCTCCACTGCCGCCACGACTAAGCTTTTGGACCGTCTGGCTGCTGCCGGCCACATCGAGCGGTCCCCGCATCCCACGGACCGTCGCGTGTTGATGATCAGCATCACCGACGGTACGCACGAACAGGTGCGGGAGACGGTGGGCCGCAGTCACGCACGCCGCTTCGAGGTGGCTGCGCGTTTGACCCCGGATGAGCGGGAGGTGGTTATCCGCTTTTTAAATGACCTCAGCGGCACCGGCATCACGCCGGACGCAGGAGCGGGAGCTGCGGCTGAACGTTCACCGGCGCGCCGAGAACAGGCGCCCGCCGACCGGATCGACGGTGGCGGGGCCACGCCGGATCCCTGTAAGTGCAGGCCCCTGTAGGCTCGTGGGCATGCCTGAGCCCGACCCTTGCGCCACGTCGAAGAATGCGGCCACGTCCCACGCCCGCAAGCGCCACACCGCAGTTTCCGGCAGTACCGCAGTTTCCCAACACACCGCAGGTCCGCGCCGTAGCGTGCTGGCGGCAGCGGCCGCAACGACAATTGTCCTAGGCCTGGCGGTGCATTTTCTGCTGACTGGCGCCGCTGCCGGACTGCTCGCCGACGCGCTCTACACCGTCCTGGTGTACCTGGCCCTGGCCTTCGTGGCGACCCGGCTTCGACGCACCCGGGCCGCGGCGGCGGCACTGGCGTTGAGTGCCGCCGTCGAGCTCTTCCAGCTCTCCGGCCTCCCGGAGAGGCTGGGACAGGCCTTCCCGGCGTCGCGCCTACTGCTGGGCACCACCTTTTCCACCCTCGACCTGCTGGCTTACGCGGCAGGGGCGGCCGCAGCTCTGGTCGCCGACGCGGCGATTTCCCGGCAGGCGCGCACGTGGGGTCGCTCACAGCTGGAATAGGTCCCGGTGAGCCGCCGTTTTCTTGAGATGTAGGCGACGGAACCGTGAAGGCCAAGCGTGGTGCCGGACGGGAACAGGGCAGACGAGGGAGTGAACACATGCTGGACGTAGTGGTCATTGGGGCCGGGCAGGCGGGACTTTCCGCTGCGTACTACCCGGCCCGGCACGGACTAATCCCGGAGCGCGACTTCGTGGTGCTGGACGCCAACGAGGGTCCCGGCGGGGCCTGGCGTCACCGCTGGCCTTCCCTGACGCTGGGCGCCGCTCACGCCGTTCACGACCTCCCCGGCATGAAGCTCGGCCCGGCCGATGCCGACGAGCCCGCGTCCGCCGTCGTCGCCCGCTATTACGGCAGCTATGAGAAGACTTTTGAGCTGCCGGTCCACCGGCCGGTGAAGGTCCTGGCGGTCCATCCCCGGAACGTGGACGACGGCGGCAGTCCGGCCGGGGCTTCCGGCTCGCCATTGGCGGTGGAGACCGAACGCGGGAATTTCACCACCCGCCTGGTCATCAACGCCACCGGGACGTGGGACAAGCCGCATTGGCCGCACTACCCGGGACTGGAAACGTTCACCGGCATCCAGCGGCACACCCACGACTTTCATTCGGTGGCGGACTTCGCCGGCCTGCGCGTGCTGGTGGTGGGCGGCGGCACCTCCGCCGTGCAGTTCCTGCTGCAGCTCGACGCCGCCGGCGTGGAAACCGCCTGGTCCACACGGCGCCCGCCGGAGTTCACCACCCGCGAATTCGATCCGGACTGGGGCCGAGACGTGGAGCGCCGCGTCAACGAGCGCACTTCGGCTGGACTGCCGCCGCTGAGCGTGGTGGGCGTGACTGGGCTGCCCTTGACACCGCAGTACCAAAACGGGATTGCCGCCGGGACGCTGGTGTCCCGCGGCCCCCTGCAACGGCTCACCGGGACGGCCGCCGTGTTCGGGGACGGCACGGAGTTTGCGGCCGATGCCATCCTCTGGGCCACCGGATTCCGCGCCGCCCTGGACCACCTGGCAGCGCTGAAGTTGCGCGAATCCGGCGGCGGCATTGTCATGGACGGCGTGAAAGTGGCCCGCGAACCCCGGCTGCTGCTGGTGGGCTACGGTGCCTCCGCTTCAACGCTGGGCGCCAACCGGGCTGGCCGGGCCGCAGCGCTCGCCGCCATCGACCGGCTCAGCGTGACGGCTCCGGCCTGAACTGGCGGCGGCTGCGCTCTGCCGTCGGGAGCGGCGCCCCCAACCCGGGTGCCGCCGTCGTACTTCCCCGGCAGGACCGGCGGCGGAAATATCCGGGCCCCTTCCGGGGTTGGCGCAAGGGAGACCACATGAAAGGCAATACCCATGACACTGCCCCTTTCCATCCTTGACCTGGCCCATATTGGCGACGACGGCATAGCCGCGAGTTTCCGGGCCTCCGTGGAGCTGGCGCAAAAGGCGGAGGCGTGGGGGTACAGGCGGATCTGGTTTGCCGAACACCACAACATGCCCTCCATCGCCTCCTCGGCCACGAGCGTGCTGATCGCCCACGTTGCCGCCAACACGAAGTCCATCCGGCTGGGAGCCGGCGGGATCATGCTGCCCAACCACTCGCCGCTGCAGATCGCCGAGCAGTTTGGCACGTTGGAAACCCTGCACCCGGGACGCATCGACCTGGGGCTGGGCCGTGCGCCGGGCAGCGACCAAAACACCATGCGGGCACTGCGCCGGGACCCGTCCGCCGCGGACACCTTCCCTTCGGACGTGCAGGAACTTCAGGCGTATTTTACCGGGGCAACCCGTATCCCCGGCGTGAACGCCTACCCGGGCAGGGACACCAACGTGCCGCTGTACATCCTGGGATCGTCGCTGTTCGGAGCCAGGCTCGCCGCGGCCCTCGGGCTGCCGTACTCCTTTGCCTCGCACTTCGCCCCGCAGGCGCTGGAGGACGCGGTGCGGATCTACCGGCGCGAGTTCAAGCCCTCCGAGGCCCTGGCCGAGCCCTATGTGATTGCCGGCGTCAACGCCATCGTGGCGGACACCCAGGAGGAGGCCGACGCGCTGTTCCTGACGGCCAAGCGGCGTCGCGTGGCGTCCATGGTGGGCCGCGGCCAGACGTTCACCGACGCCGAGATGGATCTCCTGCTGGATTCCCCGGCGGGCCAGCAGGTGCTGAACATGATGCGCTACTCTGCCGTGGGCACGCCCGCGGCGGCCCGCGAGTATATGGAGGGGTTTGCACAGAAGGCGGACGCCGACGAGCTCATTGTGGCCACGCAGGTTACCGACCGCACGGCCTGGATCCGCAGCTTTGAACTGCTGGCAGGGGTTATGGAACTGGCGCCCGTGGGGTAGCGTACCTGCATGGCTATCGCGCGATTTCCGGGATTGGTTATTGACTGCCCCGACGCTGGCGCACTGGCTGGCTTTTATGCGTCCCTGCTCGGCTGGAAGGTCAAGGCGGAGGCGGACTGGATCGAGATCTGGTCCGAGGATAACAAGACGTGCATTTCCTTCCAGCAGGTTGACGCCGGCTACCGGGCCCCTGACTGGCCCGGACAGGCAGTGCCGCAGCAAATGCACCTCGACTTGATGGTGGAGGACCTTGACGCCGGCGAGACGGCGGCCGTGGAGCTCGGCGCCACGAAGGCCAAGGAGCAGCCGGGCACCACCTTTCGCGTATTTCTCGACCCCGCCGGACACCCGTTCTGCCTCTGCCTCTCGTGAAGGCCCACAGTCCTCCCCAACCTCGTGCCTCGGCCGGGGCCGCCGCAGCAGTGGGCCCAGCCGGACCCCTGTGTCAGTTCGCGGGCTTCCGTTGCGCCAGATGCACCCTGTCTGAAAGGGAAATGCTGACGGCCGCGACGAGCACGCCGATGACCACACCCACCAGGGTGTCAGCGACGCGGCTGACGGCGGCGTCCGGCCCCAAATGGGTGCCCAGCCCGGTCATGATCAGCGCCATGGGCGTCACGGCGATGGTGGTCAGCGTGTAGTTCTTGAGCACCAGCAGCTCGGCAAGCATCTGAAACACAACCACCATCACCACGGATGGCCAGAACCCCAGCGACAGGGACAGCAGGGCAACGGCCACGGCGGCGCCCACCATATTGCCCACCAGGCGCTGGATGGCGCGCTGGACCGTGACGCTGTAGTTCAGTCCCTGCAATATGGCCACGGCACCCATCGACGCCCACAGCGGGTGTTCAAGGCCAAGGTCGACCGCGGTCCAGCCGGACAGTGCCGAGGCCGCGGCCATGCGCAGGGCCTGGCTGGCGCTGGACCTCGAGCCCAGGCCCGTGCGCGCGGCTGCCAGGAAGCCCTGGGGTGTGGCTGTTTCCTGTTTGGCCTCGGTTGCCGGCACCGGAATGGCCGGTGTGCCGCGCATTTTCCGCAATTCTGATTCGTGCCTGGCCAGGCCGGCCAGGGCAGCGGCTTGGGCGGCGCCCCGCAGCGTCCGGGTGGCGTCGGCCTCGTCCAGCAGTTGGTTCAGCCGGGCAGCCCTGCCCTGCAGAAGTAGTGCCCGGCGGCCGCTGCCCCGAAGCGGCCCGGCACTGAGGGCCACCGACTCCCTGGCTGAGCGCAGGGCAGCCTGGGCCGCACTTTGGCGGTTGCCGGCGTCGTCCGTTCCAATGCGCACGACGGCGGCGATGGCACGCGCCGTCGCAAGCCGGGCCGGACCCATCGGGACGACCAACACCGGGGCCATGGCCACGAGCCAGCCCGCCACGGCGCCGATGCCCACCGCGGCGAGAACGCTGGGAACGGCGTCGAAGGTGTGAGCGTAGGCGGAACCCGCCGAGGCGGCGAAGACTAGGATGACGGCGCCCGGGCCGGTGATGCCGAACGCGGAGAACACATGCGCGGACAGGCCGGCGATGGCGGACAGGACCACGATCTGGAGCCCGAGCGGCGTCCCGGCGGCGCCCATGAACGCGCCGGCACCCGCGGCGACGAGGAGGGCGACGGCGACCATGGCCAGCATTCGCGCGAGCCTCCGGTACGGCTGGTAGCGGCCAAAGGCGCTGGTCAGGGCGCCGAGGGAGGCAATTCCGGCCAGCGGTTCATGGCCCAGGAGCCCTCCCCCCACGAGGACCAGTGTGGCGGCCACGCCAACCTTCATGGCCGGCGCGAAGATGGCGTCGGCCGGCCGCATGGCAAAGGAAGTCCGCCATGTGGCGAGCGAAACGGAATGGGCCAGGGCAGCGCCGGAGTGGCGCAATCGGGTGGTGGTGGTCATGCTTCCATGTTATTAAATATTTTACTAGTAAAATAGGTACGAAGCATGTGAGAAGTCTTTCTAGGATGGAACCATGACTGTGGATGTGAGCGGCGACTTTGTTGACCAGGCCCGGGCGGGGTGGAGGCGGGTGCGGCCCGAGCTGGACGTGTCCAGCATTGAGGTCATGGGACGGATTTCCCGCATCGGGGCACTGGCGTCCCAGCGCGTGGAGCGCGATCTTGTGACTGTGGCGGTCTCCCGCGCGGAGTTCGATGTGCTGTGCACGCTTGCCCGCAGCGACCGGCCCCTGCGCGCCAGCGAGGTCACGGCGGCCACCATGCTCAGCGGTGCGTCCACCACCAAGAATGCCGACAAGCTGGCCAGGCGCGGGCTCGTCGAGCGGCTGCCCTGGGAGCGCGACGGCCGGGTGGTGCTCATGCGGCTTACCCCCTTGGGGGAGGAGCTGGTGAACCGCGAGTTCCCACGGTTTCTTGACCGTGACAAGGAGCTGCTCGCCGGGCTGAGTGCGGGGGAGCAGGCCCAGTTGGCCGCGCTATTGCGGAAAGTTTCCGAGAGGGTGGAACCGGCCGCCTAGATCCCGGTGCGCCACCAGTCCACTGTTTCCTTCGCGGCAACGTCCAGAGGGGTGGGGGCCAGGCCCAGGGCCCGTTCACTGGCAGTGGAGTCCATGACGAACGGGTGGACGAACTGGTAGAGCGTCTCCGCAAGGTCCCGTATGCCGGGCGAGAACAGCCCCGCCGCCCGGACCACCCCGGCTGGAATGGTGCCCACCATCGGCGCCGCGAGCCCGGCCACCGAAGCGAAGATGCCGGCGAGCTCACGCTGGGTTGGCGCCGGGTTTGTCGGTGCATGCAGCACGGAGTTCCACAGCTCCGGCAGGGTGGCGGCCCTGACCATTGCAGCCGCCAGGTCGGGAACGTAGGTGAAGGAATGGGGTGTGTCGGCACGGGCAATGACGGAAACCCGCTTGCCGGCAAGTATGAGGGGGACCATGCGCTCACCGGCGTGGGCGTTGCGCGCCTGCGGTCCAAAGAAGTCGGAGGCGACCACGCTGACGGTTGGTGTTTCCGATTCGGCTCGGGCCTTCAGCAGCTCCGTGCGGACGCCGCGCTTTCCGGTGGAGGCAGCGCGCGGGCTGTCCTCGACCATGAGCTGCTCCGGCGCGCTGTAGGAGTAGAGGCTCTCCGGGAACACGACGACGGCACCGACCGCGCCGGCCGCCTGCAGGACCGTGCGTTCCGCCACGGGCAGTTCGCGGCGCCAGACGTCCGCGTTGTATTTGGAACCGTGAATGCAGTGGAACACGGCATCGGCGTCCGCCATGGCCGCCCGAAAAGCCTCCGGCTGGCTGGCGTCCACGCGGCGGCATTCGATCAGTTCATGCTCTGGGCCGGATCCCGATCGGGTGAGGATCCTGACCCGGTGCCCGGCGTCGGCAAGCTGGGTGGCAACCGTCCAGCCCACCGGCCCCGCGCCGGTGACGATTTTGACGTTGTTCATGGTGATTTCCGTTCCTTGTGACAATGACCAGGCCAATTTGAGAGCAATGCTCTCTGCGTCAAGTGTGGAACTGTGGGGTGCTTAAGTCAAGAGCAGTGCTCACTAAAGTTGACGTCGCTCTCGGATTGCCCGAGACTCAAGGAATGACGCAAACACCCAGGGAGCGCGCCAGGGCGCAAACCATGCAGGAGATCATCCGCATTGGGCGCGGCCACCTGGCCGTTCATGGGGCCGCGGGGTTGTCGCTGCGAGCAGTCGCGCGGGACTTGGGCGTGGTCTCCTCGGCCGTCTACCGGTACGTGAAAAACCGCGATGAACTGCTGACCTTGTTGGTGGTGGATGGCTATAACGCGCTGGGGGATGCCGTGGACCGGGCCGTGGAGGCGGTTCCCGTGGACGACTTACCCGCGCAATTCCGGGCTCTGGGCCGGGCTGTGCGGACCTGGGCGCTGGCTGAGCCCGCCCGCTATGGCCTGCTTTTTGGCTCACCTGTGCCGGGGTATCAGGCGCCGGCGGAACAGACCACGGGACCCGGAACCAGGATGATCGGCCAGCTGGTGGGGATCTTTGCAGCTGCGCGCAAGGCTGGGACCCTGAAGGAGGATGGGATGGGCAGCGTCCCCGCAGGCTCGGGGTTGTCGGCGGACTTCGAGTCCATCCGCAACGAAATGGACCTGACGTTGCCTGACGGCGTCCTGGCCCGCGGCGTCCTGGTCTGGGCGGCGCTGTTTGGTGCCGTGAATTTCGAGGTGTTTGGGCAGTACGGCGCCTCAACGTTCAGCGACGCGGGCGCCCTTTTCGAGGTGCAGCTGGACGTCCTTGCAGGGGTTGCCGGACTGGCCTAAGCCGGCGGCGTGCCAGGCCGGCGGCGGCGTGTGAAATTTCATACGCCCCCGTCAGCCTGGCAAGCCGTCGCCCGCCGCTACCCCAGCGAGGGAAGGCGGGAGAGCAATTCCCGGGCGGCCGCCGTCGGATCTTCGGCATCGGTGACGGCCCGTACCACCACAATCCGGGACGCTCCTGCGGCCACCACCGCATCCACATTGGACAAATCCACCCCGCCGATGGCGAACCACGGCGTGGTTGTTCCCAGCGAGGCGGCATGTTCCACGAGTTCAAGCCCGACGGCGGCTCGGCCCGGTTTGGTGGGCGTTGCCCAGAGCGGCCCAACGCAAAAGTAATCGGCCAAGGGATCCGCAGCGGCCGCCGCAGCCTGCGCCGGGTCGTGGCTGGAGAGCCCGAGGGCCACGGACGGCCCCACCAGGGACCGCGCGGCCGGCAGCGGCAGGTCCTTTTGGCCTACGTGAAACACGGGCGCGCCGCTCAGCTGGGCGATGTCCGCGCGGTCGTTCACGGCCCACAGCTTGCCGAATTCCTCCGCCACGTTCCGCAGCACGGCCAGCAGAATAAGTTCCTCCGCGGCTTCCAGCGATTTGTCGCGCAGCTGGATGATGTCCACCCCGCCGGCGTACGCAGCCCGCAAAAAATCGGCAAAATCGCCGCGTTCCCTGCGGGCATCGGTGCACACGTACAGCCGCGCATCGCCAATGGACGGGGCGGGTGCAATGGTCGTGGCGTCATGGGTGACGGAAGGCAGGCTCATGTCTCATAGACTAGTTCAGTACCGCGGGAGCCAGACAAGCTGGCTGAGAGGGCGCACGCATGTGCCGACCGAAAGGCGCCCCACCGGGCGTGGAACCTGATCCGGCTCATACCGGCGTAGGGAAGGAGACACAATGGCACGCACCGTGCCCACATCAAACACCGTGCCCACTTCAAATACTGTGCCGGAAACCATCACCACCGACGTGGCCGTCATCGGCGGCGGGATCGTGGGCCTGGGCATCGCCTGGGAGGCCCAGTGCAGCGGCCGCGACGTCACCGTCATCGATCCCGCGCCGGCCACCGGCGCCACCTTTGCAGCGGCCGGCATGCTGGCCCCGGTCAGTGAACTCCACTACCAGGAAGAGGACCTCCTGGAGCTGACGCTGGCCTCCGCGGCGCGCTGGCCGGAATTCGTCGCCCCGCTCATTGCGGCCGGCCATGCCGACACCGGATTCCGAACGACGCCGACCCTCGTGCTGGGTGCCGACGCCGCGGACCGCGCGGCGCTGGCCGATCTCCGGGAAGTCCAGCTCAGGCATGGGCTCGACGTGGAGCAGCTCACCATCCGCCAGGCCCGCGCCGCCGAGCCGCTGGTGGGCCCGTACATTTCCTGCGCCTACCGCATTGCCCAGGACCACCAGGTGGACCCGCGCGGCGTCGCAACCGCCATCCGCGTCCAGCTCAACTTAGTGTCGGCGGAGCGGGGGCGGCTGCGCGAGGAGCAGACGTCCATCCGCCGCAACGCCGTCCGCCTGCTTCACGCGGACCCGGGCAACACGCACTCCCGGGTGACCGGCGTCGTCCTGGCGGACGGGCGGGAAGTGCACGCCCGCGAGGTGGTGGTGGCCAACGGACTCGGTGCCCCGCAGCTGGCCGGGCTGCCTGAAGGACTGGTGCTGCCTGTCCGCCCAGTCTTCGGCGACATCCTGCGCCTGCGCGTCCCCGGCCATTTGCAGCCGCTGGCCACCGCCACCCTCCGCGGCCTGGTGCGTGGGGTGCCCGTCTACATCGTGCCCCGCAACGACAACACCGTGGTCATCGGCGCCACCAGCCGCGAGGATGGTTCCGGTGGCGTCAGCGCCGGGGGAGTGCACCAGCTGCTGCGCGACGCCCAGGTGCTGGTACCCGCCGTCGCCGAACTTGAGCTGATTGAAACAACGGCCCGCGCGCGCCCCGGCACCCCGGACAACGCCCCGCTGCTGGGCCGGGTTGCGGACGGCGCCGGGCGCGACATTCCCGGACTCATCATCGCCACCGGCTTCTTCCGCCACGGCGTGCTGCTGACCGCCATCGCCGCCCACACCACCCGCCAATTGCTCGGCGACATCACGGACCTGGCCTGGGAACGCTTCCGGCCGGACAGGTTTTCACCGGCACTCAACCCCCGCAAGGAGACACCATGAGCACCATCCGACTCAACGGCGCCGCCGCGCCCCTGGCAGCCGGCACCACCGTCGCCGATCTTGTCACGGCCGTGACCGGGCGCGCCATCCTCGCCACGGGACAGCCCGCGGACGGCGGCCGCATCGGCGTAGCCGTGGCCCGCAATGCGGACATCGTGCCGCGCAGCCAGTGGTCGCTGACCGCGGTTGAAACCGACGACGACGTCGAGATCGTCACCGCTGTCCAGGGCGGATAGGCCCCGTCCGCGTCAACCACAACCCCAAGATTCCTGCAGAGAGTGAAACACCATGACTGAAACCATTACCACCACCGATGCTCTGGTCATTGACGGCGTGGCCCTCGGCTCCCGGCTGATCATGGGCACCGGCGGGGCACCCAGCCTGGACGGACTCGGGGCTGCCCTGGTGGCCTCAGGCACCGAGCTGACCACCGTGGCCATGCGCAGATACGCCGCGGGCAATGGTGGCGGCGGCGGAGACGCCGGCACCAGCCTTTTTGGACTCCTGCTGGAGAACAACATCCGCGTCCTGCCCAACACGGCCGGCTGCTTCACCGCCCGCGAGGCCGTCATGACTGCGGAACTGGCCCGGGAAGCACTGGAAACCGACTGGGTGAAGCTGGAAGTCATCGCCGACGAACACACCCTGTTGCCGGACGCCGTCGAACTCGTTGAGGCCACCGAACAGCTGGTAAACCGCGGCTTCAAGGTGTTCGCCTACACCAACGACGACCCGGTCCTGGCGCTGCGCCTGGAGCAGCTGGGCGCCGCCGCCGTCATGCCGCTGGGCGCCCCGATCGGCACCGGGCTGGGCATCCTGAACCCGCACAACATCGAACTGATCGTCTCCCGGGCGGGTGTCCCCGTGGTGCTCGACGCCGGGATCGGCACCGCCTCCGACGCCGCCCTGGCCATGGAGCTGGGCTGCGACGCCGTGCTGCTGGCCACCGCCGTTACGCGCGCACAGGATCCGGTGCGCATGGCGGAGGCCTTCAAACACGCCGTGATCGGTGGCAGACTGGCAGCACAAGCGGGACGCATTCCCAAGCGGGCGCATGCCTTGGCTTCGTCGGCCATGGAGGGGCGCCCGGACCTGTAAACCGGCAACTCGAAGGAGCCTTCCATGGCTGCGAAAGATGTTTTGACCAGGGACCAAATCAACGCGGAACTGGCGGCGCTGCCGGACTGGAGGTTCCGTCTGGGCGGGCTGGCGGCGGCACTGAAGTGCCCGACGTCGGCCGCGGCCCTGGATTTGTTTGCCGCCATTGGGGCGCTGGCGCAGGAAGCCAACCACCATCCCGACGTGGACTGGCGCTACGACACCTTGTTCGTGACGCTGACCTCGCACGACGCCGGCTCCAAGGTGACGGCGCGGGACGCGGCCCTGGCGAAAGCCATCTCCACGGCGGCACGGGAGGTCGGGGCCGTGGCACATCCGGAGCTGCTGCGGTCTGTTGAAATTGCCCTGGATTCCGCCGATTTTGCGGCCGTGGCGCCCGTCTGGGCGGCAGCGCTGGGGTACAAGGCGGGGGAGTCGGATGATTTGCGGGACCCCTCGGGCCGGCTGCCGACGCTGTGGTTCCAGCAAACGGAGACTCCCAACGCCAACCGCTTCCACTTTGACATCCATGTCCCCGCCAGCGAGGCGCAGGGCGTGCTCGCGGAACTGGCAGCCGCCGGGGCGACGCTGGACCGCTCGAGCGAACCGGCATTTGTGATCGCCACCGACCCGCAGGGCAACAAGCTGTGCATCTGCACCGAGGAAGGGCGGGATGCCTAAAACCCGTTGCGCCTGCGCTGGACCCGCCACGGGTTTGGCGCAGGAGCAACCGGGCGCAGAATTGGCCACCGGTCCTGCGCATGGTTAAAGTCCAGCGGTGCGCCACTTCGTCAAGTGGCGCACCGCTGAGGGCCAACCGTGCGCAGGCGCGGACAGGAATCCGGACTAATGCATGGCCAGAATCTGATTAGTCCGCTCAATCTGGCGGGCGTGCCGGGTGCGGCCGACGAAACCGGCCACCGCCCAGGCCACCGCGCCGCCCACCGCCATGGACAGGATCCACGGGATCCACGCCGTGGCGGGAGAGTTGTTCAGGCCGACAGCCATCGTGACCATCCAAACCACCAGGGACGCGGCCACGGCAGCGCCGGCGGGAAGAAGCGCCCCGAAGGTTGACCGGTACTTGTCCACGCCCCACGCAATGGCGCCAAAGCCACCGGCCGTCAACGCGACAATGACCAATGCGACCATGAAATTTCCTCTCCCCGTGCTGTCCGAATGGTTCGTGCCTGCTCCTTAGAGCGCGCCGAACCCCACCCGGCGGGCTTCTTCGGCGCCCAGTTCAACGTATCCCAGGGCACTGCCGGGAACAATGATGATGCGGCCCTTCTCATCCTTGAGCCGCAGCTCGGTTCCCTTGGCCAGTGCCTCGGAAACCTGCGTGGCGATGTCGTCCGCAGCCTGGTCCGTCTCAAGGACGATTTCGCGGGCGATGTTCTGGATGCCGATCTTGATTTCCACAGGTGTCTCCTCGGTGCAAAAGTCCAAAATACAAGTACAAGCAACTCTATGCGGCGGGGCCGTGTGATTCCTTGGGAAAACGGCTAATTCCGCGCCAAGCTAAACGGTACACAAGATCGCTGGCCACCTCGAGGTCCAGATCGCCGTTCGCCTCCAGCCAGTAGCGGGCACTGACCTGGGCCATGCCGGCCAGTGCCCGTCCCAGCAGGGTGGCCTCCAACTGGCCCAGCATGGTGTCTTCGGCAATGACGGCACCCAGGGCGTCGGCAAACTCCGAGTTGAACTTCTCCAGGCGCAGGGCCACGTCGTGGTCGTTGACCAGGTCGGATTCAAAAACGAGCCGGTACGCCTGGTCGTCGTTGGCCACAAACTGGAAGTACGCCTTCATGGTGGCCTGCACGCGCAGCTTGTTGTCCGTGGTGGAGTTCAGGGCGGCCAGCAGCATTTGTGTCAGTTTGGCCAGGTGGCTGTCCAGCAGGGCAACGTACAGTTCCCGCTTGCTCGGAAAATGCTGGTACAGCACGGGCTTGCTGACCTTGGCGGCTTCGGCGATTTCATCCATCGCGGCACCGTGGTAACCGTTGGTCACGAACACTTCAAGGGCGGAGACCAGCAACTGGGCCCGGCGCTCGTCGCGTGGCAGGCGGGCCAGAGGGGCACGGCGTGGGGATCCTTCCCCGGTACGGGATTCCGAAGTCATGGTGCGTGCCTTTCACTCAAGTCCGGCCATTGTTGCCTCACGGCCGTGGCTAGTGTCATTGTACCCGGCGGTAATAACCCAAACGCCGCAGGCCGGGCTAGATTGTTAACCATGGTTTCCCTGATCGCGCCCCTGGCCACTCAACGCCCGCAGCAGCTGCCTGCCCTGGTGGAGCCGGGACCGCCCATGGGCGCCGAGGAGCTGGAGCGGTATTCCCGCCACGCGCTGATCCCCGAGATCGGGCTGGAGGGACAGCGGCGGCTGCGCAACGCCAAGGTCCTGGTCATTGGTGCCGGCGGCCTGGGCTCCCCGGCGCTGTTGTATTTGGCCGCCGCCGGTGTGGGCACGCTGGGCATCATCGACGACGACACAGTGGAACTGAGCAACCTCCAGCGCCAGGTGATCCACGGGGTGGCGGACATCGGCCGCACCAAGCTGGAGTCCGCCCGGGATTCCATCGTGGCCATCAATCCGGGCGTCAAGGTCGTGTTGCACCAGCTCCGGCTGGACTCCTCCAACGCGCTGGAGCTGTTCAGCGGCTACGACGTCATCCTGGACGGCGCTGACAACTTTTCGACCCGCTACCTGGTCAATGACGCGGCCGCCATGTTGGGAAAGCCGTACGTGTGGGGTTCCATCCTCCGCTTTGACGGACAGGTCAGCGTGTTCTGGGACAAGTTTGGCCCCAACTACCGCGACCTCTACCCGGAACCGCCAGCCCCCGGCACCGTACCGTCCTGTGCCGAGGGCGGAGTTTTTGGCATGCTGTGTGCGTCCATTGGCGCCATGATGGTCACCGAGGCGGTCAAGCTCATCACCGGAATCGGCCAGACGCTGCTGGGAAGGCTGTTGATCTTCGATGCCCTGTCCTCCCGCTGGCGCGAAATCCGCATCGCCAGGGACCCGGAGGCGGCGCCCATCACCGAGCTGATCGACTATGACTTTTTCTGCGGCATCGTCCCGCCCGCTGATCCCGCGCACGACGCCGGTCTCATCACCGTGCCCCAACTCGCCACCCGGCTGGTGAACCGGGAGCGCGGGGCGGAGGACTTTGTGCTGGTGGACGTGCGCGAACCGGTGGAATTTGAGATCTCCCGGATCCCCGGTTCCGTGCTCATTCCGCTCGCCGGCATCAAGGACGGCTCGGCCCTGGCGCAGATTCCCCGGGACGTGCCGCTGGTGCTGCACTGCAAGTCCGGTGGCCGCTCGGCCCAGGCGCTGGCGAGCCTGCAGGCGGCAGGCTATGCCGACGTCGTCCATCTGGAGGGCGGGATTGACGCCTGGAACAGGCTGGACGGCCGCTAGCGCCGCCATGTTTGCCCGGAAGCCAACACTGCAAGGGACCCGCTGTGTCCTGCGGCCGTTCAGCCCCGAGGACCTCCCCGCCCTGGGTGGCATTCTTGCCGATCCCGAGGTGCTCCGGCTGACGGGAAGCGTGCACAGCAGTGCCGCGGCCGCCGCTGCATCCCCGGTGCTGGACGCGGCCACCCGGGAGTGGTACTTGAGCCGGAACGCCCGGACGGACCGGTTGGACCTGGCGATCGTTGATGCTGCGGGCGGCGAATGCGTGGGCGAGGTGGTGCTGAACGAACTCCGTGGCGACGACTCCTGCAACTTCCGCATCCTGGTGGGGCCGCGCGGGCGCGGGCGGGGCATCGGCAGCGAAGCGACCCGGATGATGCTCGATTACGCCTTCTCCGCCACCACTCTCAACCGGATTGAGCTGGAGGTCTTCGGCTTCAACCCGCGGGCGCGCCACGTGTATGGGAAGGCCGGGTTCGTCCTGGAAGGGTGGAAGCGGGCCGCGTTGAAATTTGATGGAAGGTACGTGGACTCCGCCATGATGGCGGTCCTGCGCGGGGATTGGGACGCCATTCACGGCCCGCAGGTGTAAATTTCCTCTAAGGGAACAACCACCCACCATCGAGGGATGCATCATGGCCCGCCAGGCACAGCAACACACACCGCAGCAGCCCATCACATCCGGGTTCGGGCACGGCACCACCGCCGCGCAGGTCCTTGAGGGCGCGGACCTGTCCGGCTGCGAGGCCATCGTCACCGGCGGCTATTCCGGCCTGGGCCTGGAAACCGTGCGGGCGCTGGTCGGGGCCGGAGTGCGGGTGACCGTTCCGGCACGCCGGCCCGACCATGCCGGGGAAGTCCTGGCGGCGGCCGGGCTCGGCGCGGTGAACGTCCAGGCGATGGACCTGGGCGAGCTCGGCAGTGTCCGGGCCTTTGCCCGGGCCTACCTCGAGTCAGGGCGGGGGCTGGACATTCTCATCAACAACGCTGCCATCATGGCCTGCCCGGAAACCAGGGTCGGTCCCGGCTGGGAGGCCCAGTTCGCCACAAACCACCTGGGCCATTTCACGCTGGCCAACGAGCTCTGGCCCGTCCTGGCCGACGGCGGTGCCCGCGTGGTTGCACTCTCATCCACCGGGCACAAGCTCTCCGGCATCCACTTCGAGGACCTCCAGTTCACCGCCGGCTACGACAAATGGCAGGCCTACGGCCAGGCCAAAACAGCCGACAGCCTCTTCGCCGTCGAACTCGACCGGCGGGGCCGGGACCACGGGGTGCGTGCCTTCGCTGTCCATCCCGGCGGCATCATGACCGAGCTGCAAAGGCACCTGCCGCGTGAGGAAATGGTCGCCGCCGGCTGGATGGATGGCTCCGGCACGGTTCGTGAAGGCTTCAAGACGCCGGAACAGGGAGCGGCAACCTCGGTGTGGGCGGCAACATCCCCGCAGCTGGACGGCATGGGTGGCGTGTACTGCGAGGACTGCGACATCGCCCTGCCCACCGACGCGTCGTCGCCACTGGCCCGCTTTGCCGGCGTGGATGCGCATGCGGTCGATCCAGAAAGTGCCGCCAGGCTGTGGGATGTCTCCGCCGAGCTGACGGGGGCCAACGCCTTCGCCTAGGCTGGCCGGCGCGGGCTGGCGGGTCTTGCGACGTGGGCGCTCGGTTGAGGCTGCGCGGCCGTCAGGGGACCGGCGGTTGGCTTAAGCGGTGGCTTCCCGGCCGCCGGCTGCATCTGCGCCCAGCTTCGATTCGGCAACGGCACCCAGCGCGGCCGGTTCCACCTTGAGTCCGTAGAGGGCATCGAGTGCGGCCAGGTAGCTCCCGGCGTCGCCCGCGGCAGCCAGTTCCTTGGCACGGACAGTGGGCACGTGCAGCAGCTGCTTGACCATGCGCCGCATGGCAAACTCCACCTCGGCGGTGGCCGCCGTGCAGCCGTGCTGCTGGCGGATCTTGGCAATCTCGTCATCGAGCACCGCCATGGTGTGCCGTCGCAGGGCGACGATGGCGTGGTCCAGGGAGCGGGCGTTCTGGGCCTGCTCAAAGTTCAGTGCGGCGTCGGCCACCAGCGTTGCGGCCTCCACGAGAGTGGCGGACTGCTCAGCGGGCGCCGCCTGGCGCACCGTTTCCAGCGTCAGCAGGTCCACGCCCGGGAGGTCGGCAATGTCGGGGGCAAAGTCGTGGGTCAGTGCCAGGTCAATGACCGTCAGCTGGCCGGAGCCGGCGTGGCGCAGCTGTGCAATGTCCGCTGCGGCGACCTGGCGGTCCGTCCCGCTGCAGCCCACCAGAAGCTGTGCGCGGGCCAGCGCCTGCGGCAGGCTCTCCCCGCTCAGCGCCGTCCCGCCGCGGGAGGCAACGAAGGTCTCTGCGCGGCCGGAGGAGGAGTACACGCTGATGTCCGTGCAGCCGCGCTGGGCCAGCTGCGCCATGGCGGCGCCGGCATAGGCGCCCGTGCCAAACAGCACTGCCGTCTTTCCGGCCAGGGAGGGAACGTCCTGCAGTTCGGCTGCCAGGTCCAGCGCCACGGACACAATGGACATGCCCCGGCGTCCCAGTGCGGTCTGAGCACCAACATACTTGGCGGTTTTGGAGGCGGCCTGGAACAAGCGGACCAGGGCAGGTGTGCTGACTCCGGCTTCCTGGGCCGAGCTCAGGGCGCGGCGCACCTGTCCGGCAATTTCACGTTCCCCCACCACCGCCGATTCCAGCCCGGTGCTGACGGCGAAAAGGTGGCGGGGAACCGCCGGGCCCTGCTGGGTTGCCAGGGCGTTGGAGACCTGGGGTTCGGTGAGCCCGGTGCGGGCGCTGACGGCGGCAACAATGCTGCTGCGGGCGGATTCAACTTCCTCCGCGGTGCGTGCCTGGGCATAAAGCTCGTAGCGGTTGCAGGTGGCCAAGGTGACCATGCCCACCACGTCATTGTCGCCGGCCACGACGTCGGCACTGACCTCGGCCGCGCCGGCGCTGAGGCGGGCCACGGTTTCGAGGTCAAGGTTTGAGTGCGAGGCAACTAAGGAAAAGAGAACCACAATTCCTCAATGGTAGACCTTTAACAACGGGACTTAGGGACATGTTGGCCCCATTCGTCAGCAAAGCCCTGTGATGCTCCTTACCGCCGCTTTCCTTTCCGCCCCCTATACGGCGACAAGTTGTGCACGAAGGACTCACGGATTCCCTCTGTAGGGTGGTGCCATGACACTGAGCCCAAGCCACCCCCTGATGGATGGCCGCACCGCCAATTCCCCGCTGATCACCGCCTATCGCGGCGGCAAGCCTGGCCGCCGGCCCGTCTGGTTCATGCGCCAGGCCGGACGCTCCCTGCCCGAATACCGCGAACTGCGCGTGGGCACCACCATGCTTGAGTCCTGCCTCAAGCCGGCCATGGCAGCCGAAATCACCCTGCAGCCCGTGCGCCGCCACGACGTGGACGCCGCCATCTTTTTCTCCGACATCGTCATCCCGCTGAAGCTGGCCGGCGTCGGCGTGGACATTGTCCCCGGAGTCGGCCCCGTGCTGGACCACCCCGTCCGCACCGCCGAGGACGTGGCCAACCTTCCGGAGCTGACGGACGAGTCCCTTGACCCCATCCGCGAGGCCGTTGCATTGACGGTGCAGGAGCTGGGCAGCACCCCGCTCATCGGCTTCGCCGGCGCACCGTTCACCGTGGCCGCCTACATGGTGGAGGGCCGCCCTTCCCGTGACCACCTGGGCCCGCGCACCATGATGCACGCCGACCCCGACGTCTGGGCCGCCCTCATGAACTGGGCTGCGGACGCCTCCGGCAGGTTCCTGCGCGCCCAGGTCGAGGCCGGCGCCAGCGCCGCCCAGCTGTTCGATTCCTGGGCAGGGTCGCTGGGACTGGACGACTACACCGAACACGTGGCCCCGGCATCGTCCCGTGCGCTGGACCACGTCCGGGACCTGGGCGTGCCGCTGATCCACTTCGGCACCGGCACCTCGGAGCTGCTCGGCGCCATGCTGAATGTGGGCGTGGACGTCATGGGGGTGGACTACCGGCTGCCGCTGGACGAGGCGAACCGCCGGCTCGGCGGGCGCGTGCCGCTGCAGGGCAACATCGACCCCGCACTGCTGAGCGCCCCGTGGTCCGTGCTGGAGGCACACGTCAGGGACGTCATTGCCGCCGGCGCCTCGGCCCCCGCGCACGTGCTGAACCTGGGCCACGGCGTGCCCCCGGACACCGACCCGGCCGTGCTGACCCGCGTGGTTGAATTGATTCACTCGATCGAACCGTAAGGTTACGGCAAGGAGAGCCATGGACCAGAACAAGCACTCCCCGCGGGCCCACCGTACGCCCACGGTCCCCGCCGCCAAGCGCGCCGCGGTGGTGGGTGGCGGAATTTCCGGACTACTCGCGGCCATGGACCTCCAGGCTGCCGGCTGGCAGGTGGGCGTGTACGACGCCGCTGCCTCCTGGGGCGGCTGCGTGGGCGTTCATGAGGTGGCCGGGGTGGTGCTGGACAGCGGGGCTGAATCGTTCGCCACGCGAAGCACCGCAGTGGCGGACCTTGCCGCGGAACTGGGCTTGGGGGAGCGGATAGTGGCCCCGGACCCCGCCGGTGCCTGGGTCTGGCTGCCGGAAGGGCCCGTGCCGCTGCCGAGGACAGGCATTCTGGGCATCCCCTCGGACCTGCACGCCCCGGAGGTGCGCGAGGCGCTGGGCGCCTCCGGCGTCCTGCGCGCCGCCCTCGATGCAAAAATGCCCGTGTCAGTGGGCACCACCGAGGCGCAATGCAGCCTGGCCGAGCTGGTCCGCGCCCGCATGGGCAGACGTGTCCTGGAACGGCTGGTGGCGCCCGTGGTGGCCGGTGTGCACTCCGCGGACCCGGAGGTCCTGGACGTGGACATGGTGGCGCCCGGGCTGCGGGCCGGCATCCGCGAACACGGGTCCCTGGCCGCCGCGGTGGCCGCGCAGCGCTCCGCCAAGGGGCAGTCCGGCAGCAAGCCGGGATCCGCCGTGGGCGGGCTGTCCGGCGGCATGCATACCCTGGCCGCCGCCCTCGTGGCACGCCTGCGGGAGACGGGCGCGGCGCTGCACGCGGGGCACGCCGTCACCGCCATCCATCGCACGCCTGTTGCTGCGCGGGGCGGCGGCCGGGACGACGCCGGAGCACCCTCCCGCTGGACCGTCGACTGGGTGGCCGGTGCGGACTCCGGCAGCGAAAGCGTGGACCTGCTGGTGGTGGCCACCGACGGCCCCACCGCCGTGAAACTCCTGACCCCGGAATTGCCCGAACTGCTGCCCTTTGCCCCGGCGCCCGGACCGGACATCCGCCTGGTGACGCTGGTGGTCGACGTGCCCGAACTTGATTCCAAGCCGCGCGGCACGGGCGTTCTGGTGGCCCCGCAGGTCGAGGGCATCACGGCCAAGGCACTTACCCACGCCACGGCCAAATGGGAGTGGCTGGCCGATTCCACCGGGCCCGGCACCCACGTCCTTCGGCTTTCCTACGGCCGCGCCGGCGTTGCCGCGGCGGACGCCGTCCGCCTGACCCCCCGGCCCGTGAAGGATGAGGACCTGGTGGCCACGGCGCTTGCCGACGCCACAAAACTGCTGGGCGTGGCCGTCACGGAGGCCGACGTCCTGGGTGCAGACATTGTCCGATGGAAGGGCGCACTGCCGTTTGCCGCCGTCGGGCACCAGGCCAAGATGGCGCATATCCATGCCCTGGCCCAAAAGCACCACGGGCTGGTGCTGACGGGCGGCTGGATGTCCGGCAACGGGTTGGCCGCAGTGGTGGCCGGCACCCGCCGGCAGCTCCGCGCCGTCGTGGATGCGGCGGCGGACGGCCTGCCGCAAAGGTGACGTTGCCCACTTTCTACGCCGTGTAGAGAACTTGGGTTTCATCTTTCCGCGCCCTTGGGTGCAAACTTGAACCCATGAGCCACACTTTCGCGGAATCTGTCACTAAAACTTCCGAGCCGGCCGACGCCGAGGCCACACCGTTCACACTGTGGACCGTGTTCAAGCGCACCGGGTCCTTTGCCGGCGGCGCCGAAGCGGTTGCCGCCTTTGAGGAGCTGACGGCCTCACTTGCCGCCGAGAACATCACGCTGCGCGGGGCCTACGACGTCTCCGCCATGCGCAACGACGCCGACATCATGGTCTGGCTGGTGGGCGCCAAGCCCGAAGGCCTGCAGCAGGCCGTGCGCAGCATCCGCCGGCTGGAGCTCTTTGCGGCCAGCGAGATCTCCTGGTCCGCCATGGGCGTGCACCGCGAGGCCGAATTCGCCAAGAGCCACGCGCCGTCCTACATGGGACCCAACGCCCCCAAGGGCTGGGTCTGCGTCTACCCATTCGTCCGGTCCTACGACTGGTACATCCTGCCGGCCGAGGACCGCTCCCGCATGCTCCGCGACCACGGCATGCTCGGCCGCGATTTCCCCGGTGTCCTCGCCAACACGGTATCGGCTTTCGCGCTCGGCGACTGGGAGTGGCTGCTGGGCCTGGAAGCCGACGACCTCACCGACCTGGTCGACATGATGCGCCACCTGCGCTCCACCGACGCGCGCCTCCACGTGCGTGAGGAAATTCCGTTCTACACAGGGCGCCGGATCAGCGCCGCCGAGGTTGCAGAGGTTCTCCGATGAGCGCCATTTTCGGCGCACCCACAGCCGAACCGCAGCACTACGACGCAATCCTGCTTGCCTCCTTCGGCGGTCCTGAAGGCCAGGAAGACGTCATCCCGTTCCTGCGCAATGTCACCCGCGGCCGCGGCATCCCGGACGAGCGTCTGGAGGAAGTCAGCCACCATTACCGCGCCAACGGCGGCATCAGCCCTATCAACGCCCAAAACCGGGCGCTGAAGGCGGCTCTGGAGGTGGAACTTGCCGCGCGCAACATCAATCTTCCCGTGCTGTGGGGCAACCGCAACTGGAACCCTTACATCCCCGAAGTCCTCCAATCCGCCTACGACGCCGGCCACCGCCGCCTGCTCATGCTCACCACCAGTGCCTACTCCTGTTACTCAAGCTGCCGCCAGTACCGCGAGGACATCGGCATGGCCCTGACGGAAACGGGCCTGGACGGCAAGCTGGCTGTGGATAAGATCCGCCAGTACTTCGACCACCCCGGCTTTGTGGAGCCGTTCATCGAAGGTACTGCCGCGTCCCTGGCCCAGGTCCGCGCCGACCTTGCCGCAGCAGGCACCCCGGATGCCCCCGTTCACATCCTCTTCGCCACTCATTCCATCCCGATGCGAGACGCCGAGGCAGCCGGCAGCTCGGAATACGAGCTGCGGGAATTCGCCGAAGGGTCCGCCTACGTGGCCCAGCACCTGGCCAATGCGGAGGCCATCATGGCGAGGGTCGATCCCGGGCAGGACTGGTCGCTGGTCTACCAGTCGCGCTCCGGCGCCCCTCACGTGCCCTGGCTGGAACCGGACATCAACGACGCGATCAACGAGCTGGCCGCGAACGGCACCAAGGGCGTTGTGGTGGTCCCGCTGGGGTTCGTCAGCGACCACATGGAAGTCCTATGGGACCTGGACACCGAGGCCAGGGAAACCTCCCGGGAACTGGGCCTGGCCTTTGACCGTGCGCCCACCCCGTCAACACACCGCAAGTTCGTCACCGGGCTGGTGGATCTGATCTGCGAACGGACCGTTGAAAACAACGTGGCCGAACGGCCCGCCATGACGAAGCTGGGTCCCTGGTACGACGTCTGCAACACCGGCTGCTGCGCCAACTTCCGCGGCGAGAAGCCTGCCATCGCCGAGGTGGGGCGCACCGTGGGAGTGGTGTCCGCAGGAAGTGGCTCCCGACCTTGATGGCTGAAACGATGGTTACAGTGAAAATTGGCACCCGCGGCAGCAAGCTGGCCCTGAGCCAGACCGGACAGATTACCGGCGTCCTCACCGGCGTCGGCGGATTTGAGGCGGAGATTATTCGCGTCAAGACCGACGGGGACGTCCTCACCGGCCCGCTGTCCCAGATGGGCGGCACCGGCGTATTTGCAGCAGCGCTGCGCGCGGCCGTGCTGGACGGCCGCGTGGACGTGGCCGTCCATTCGCTCAAGGACCTGCCCACGGCCGCCGTCCCGGGCCTGTCCCTGGCCGCAGTGCCGGTTCGGGCCGACTCCCGCGACGCACTGTGCTCGCGCGACTCGCTGTTACTGGCGCAGCTGCCTGAAGGCGCGTCCGTGGGAACCGGCTCGCCGCGCCGCGCCGCGCAGCTTCTGGCCGCGCGGCCCGACCTGTCCATCGTGGACATCCGCGGCAATGTCGACACCCGGCTCGGCCGCGTGGCAGGACTGCCCGGCAACGCTGCGGCCGATGTGGTGCCCGGCAGGACGGGCGACCTGGACGCCGTCGTCCTGGCCGCGGCCGGTCTGTCCCGCATTGGCCGCCTGGACACAGTCACCGAGTACCTGGAAGCGGACGTCATGCTCCCGGCACCCGGCCAGGGCGCCCTCGCGCTGGAATGCCGCACGGCGGACGCCGGACCCACGGGGGTCCTGGGCCAGGCGCTCGCCGCCGTGGACGACGCCGACACCCGTCTTTCCATCACCGCCGAACGGGCACTGCTGGCCCGTCTGGAAGCCGGTTGCAGCGCGCCGGTCGGTGCGTTCGCGTTCCGCAAGGGTTCCCTGCTGTATCTGGAAGCCGTGGTCTGCTCGCTCGACGGCGTCCGCTCGCTCCGCCTGAAGAAGGCCACCGACGGGCTGACCTCCGTTGGTGCCACCCTGCTGGGCATCGAACTGGCCGAGGAACTGCTCGCCGGCGGAGCCGCAGACCTGGCAGATCTCTCCGGCTCGGCGAAGTGACATCTGCGGGCGGGCCGCGCCAGTCGGGCAGCGGCCGGCGAAGGGTCCGGCATTCCCTCGGCGACTTTCCGACGGTCGGCCGCGGGCGGCTTCCCGTCTCCCTGACGTCGCCTACGGAAACACCGGACCCGCCGCCGGTCGAGCGCGCCGACGAGCCGACCTCGGGAATTTCGAAGAGCTCGACCACCGGCGCCGACCTGCTCGCAGGGCTTCGCGTGGCCGTTACCCGGAGTGTGGACCGGGCCGGCGCCTTGCTTTCCGCTCTGGCAGCCGACGGGGCGGAGCCGGTGCTGGTGCCCGTCATCGACTTTGAGGTTGCAGATAATGACGCCTTGGGCGCCTCCCTCCGCCGCCTCGCCGCGGGGAACTACCGCTGGCTCGTGATCAGCTCCATCACCACGGTCCGCGCGCTCAAGCAATGGTGCGGGTCCGCCGGGATTTCGCTGGCCGCACTCATTCCCGCGGCTACGAAAGTCGCCACGATTGGCCCCACATCCGTCGCCGTTCTGGAAGCCGAAGGCGTCCGCGTGGACCTGGCCCCCGCCGACGCGCAGTCGGCGGCCGGCCTTGTCGGGCTGTGGCCTTCCTTCACGGCGGACGACGGCGGCAACGCGCGCGTCCTGTTGCCGCAATCGAACCTGGCCGAACCCACGCTGGCCCGCGGACTGGAGGAAAAGGGCTGGGACACGGAAGCCGTCACCGCCTACCAAACCGTCGACTACCCGGCGGAACCGGCCAGGCGCCTGACCGCCATGCTGGCCCATGCAACTCCCGAGCCGCTCCCACTGCCCGATCACCAAGGCAGCTACCCCCTGCTGACGCCGGCCCAGGCGGCGGGGGAGGTACGGACTGGGGCGATCAACGCCGTCGTGCTTGCCTCGGGGAGCGCGGCACGCAGGGTGGCCGAAACCATGGGGCCGCTGCCGGAATCCTGCCTGGTCATTGCGATCGGGCAACCCACGCGGGCTGAGGCCGAACGGCTGGGCCTGCGCGTCGCCGCAACCGCGGCGCACCCCACGCCTGACGGGATTGTGGCAGCCCTGGCCGGAGCCGTGCAAACATCCAAACCAAGTAACACAGGAGACAAAAAGTGAGCTTCCCCCAGCACCGCCCCCGCCGGCTGCGCACCACCACCGCAATGCGGCGGATGGTTGCCGAGCACCGGGTGGCGCCGGCGGACCTGATCCTGCCCGTGTTCATCCGCGAGGACCTCAGCGAGCCCAGGCCCATCACGTCCATGCCGGGTGTGGTGCAGCATACGACGGCGTCCCTGGTCGCCGCCGCGCGCGAGGCCGTGGAGCTCGGGCTGGGCGGCATCATGCTGTTCGGCATCCCTGCCGTGCGCGACGCCGTGGGGTCCGCCGGGCTGGACCCCTTTGGGGTGCTGAACAAGGCCATCCGCGACGTGCGGGCCAATGTGGGCGACGAGCTGGTGGTGATGAGCGACCTCTGCCTGGACGAGTTCACTGACCACGGCCACTGCGGTGTGCTGGACGCCCACGGCCAGGTGGACAATGATGCAACGCTGGCCGTTTACGCCAAGATGGCGGTGGCACAGGCCGCCGCCGGAACGCACGTGGTGGCTCCGTCGGGCATGATGGACGGCCAGGTGGCCGTGATCCGCGAGGCCCTGGACGCCGCCGGATTCGCCGACGTGTCAGTGCTGGCCTATGCCGCCAAGTACGCGTCCGCGTTCTACGGCCCGTTCCGCGAAGCCGTGGATTCACAGCTCGACGGCGACCGCCGCACGTACCAAATGGATCCGGGCAACCGCCGCGAGGCCCTGCACGAGGTGGAACTGGACCTGGCCGAAGGCGCCGACATCGTCATGGTCAAGCCAGCCATGAGCTACCTGGACATCCTCGCCGACGTGGCCGCGATGTCCCCCGTACCCGTGGCCGCCTACCAAATCTCCGGAGAATACGCCATGATTGAGGCCGCCGCCGCGAACGGCTGGATCAACCGCCGTGCCGCCATCGAGGAGTCCGTGCTCAGCATCAAGCGGGCCGGCGCCACCATGATTTTGACGTACTGGGCGGCCGAGCTGGCCGGCTGGATCCGCGATAACCAGGTAGCTCCCTCTGTCAGGCCGCATTAGCCCGTCCGGTCCGGCACCACTTACCCGAAGGAATTTCCATGACGAGTTCGCAGGAACTTTTTGACCGCGCCAAGACCCTCATGCCGGGCGGGGTGAACTCGCCCGTGCGCGCCTTTGGCTCCGTGGGCGGCACCCCCCGTTTCATGGTGAACGCCAAGGGCGCCTACCTGAGCGATGCCGACGGCCGCGACTATGTGGACCTCGTCTGCTCCTGGGGGCCTGCACTGCTGGGCCACGCACACCCCGACGTGCTCGCGGCCGTGCACGCCGCCGTCGACCACGGCCTGAGCTTTGGCGCCTCCACCCCGGCCGAAAGCGAACTGGCCGCCCTCGTGCAGGGGCGCGTGTCCGGCGTCGAACGCCTGCGCATGGTCTCCACCGGCACGGAGGCGACCATGACGGCGGTGCGCCTGGCCCGCGGATTCACCGGGCGGGATCTGATCATCAAGTTCGCCGGCTGTTACCACGGCCACCTCGATTCCCTGCTGGCCGCCGCCGGATCCGGCCTGGCCACCCTGGCCCTGCCCGGTTCCGCCGGCGTCACGGCTGCCACGGCAGCCGAGACCCTGGTGCTGCCGTACAACGACCTTGCCGCCGTCGAGGCCGCCTTTGCCGCCCACGGGGACAGGATTGCCGCCGTCATCACGGAGGCCGCGCCCGCCAACATGGGTGTTGTCACCCCCGGCGACGGCTTCAACGCGGGCCTGTCCCGCATCACTTCGGAGCACGGCGCGCTGCTGATCCTGGACGAGGTCCTCACCGGCTTCCGGGTTGGGGCGGCTGGTTACTGGGGCCTGACCGGCGGCTCGGCTGTCGGAACTGAGCGCTGGACCCCGGACCTGTTCACCTTCGGCAAGGTCATCGGAGGGGGACTGCCGACGGCGGCACTTGGCGGCCGTGCGGAAGTCATGGACTATTTGGCACCCCTTGGGCCCGTGTACCAGGCTGGAACCTTGTCCGGAAACCCGGTGGCCATGGCCGCGGGCGTGGCCACCCTGACCGCGGCGACCGCTTCCGTGTATGCCGCCGTGGACGCCCGTTCGCTGGAACTGTCCACCGCCCTGACCGGCGCTCTGTCTGCCGAGGGCGTGGACCACTCCGTCCAGCGCGCCGGGAGCTTGTTCTCCGTGGCGTTTGGCACCTCCGCGCACGGTGTCCAAAACTACGACGACGCCCAGGCGCAGGAAGTGTTCCGCTACGCCCCGTTCTTCCACTCCATGCTGGACTCCGGCGTGTACCTGCCCCCGAGCGTGTTCGAGGCATGGTTCCTCTCCGCCGCGCACGACGACGCCGCCATGAACCGCATCTTTGACGCGCTGCCCGCGGCCGCCAAGGCGGCGGCTTCCGCCACGGCCTAGCACCGCGCCAAGAGTGTGTTGCAGTCGTTGGACCAAACCATGCCGAAAATGCCACTTTTGGTCCAACAACTGCAACACAGATTTTTATGGTAGTAAATCAGGGCGCAGGAGTAGAATTTTTGGCTATACATTCCCTGAGCAAAGCCGCGTGGGCCATGCGCCAGCACTTGCATATCCGCCACTTGAAGTCCATTGCCATGCTCGCCGCGCTTCTGGCCGCGGCACCCCTGATAGGTGCCGCCCCGGCGTCAGCACCGGCGTCAGTGCCGGCGGCGCTGGGGTGGTCCACGCCGGCGCAGCACCTGGCCCACATGACGCTCCAGCAGCGGGTGGGGCAGCTGTTCATGGCCGCCGCGGGGGCCACCGGTGCGGGCACGGCGACAATGAACGTCCTGCACTGGGACCATGTCGGCAACGTTTATTTGGCGGGGCGCAGCTCTGCCGGGATCAACGCCACGGCCGCGGTCGTGCGGCAAATGACCAATACGGTCTCCGCGGCCACCACCGACAACGAATACCTCTCGGTGGCGACGGACCAGGAAGGCGGTTACGTTCAGGTGCTGAGCGGACCGGGTTTCTCCACGATTCCCACGGGATTGTCACAGGGGACGCAGACGGCAGCCACCTTGACGGCTAACGCCAAGAACTGGGGGAACCAGCTGCGCTGGGCCGGAATCAAAGTGGACCTGGCCCCCGTGCTTGACACCGTGACGCAAGCATTTGCTCCATACAATGCACCGATCGGCTACTACCAACGCGAGTACGGGTACACGCCGGCCGCCGTCTCAGCGAAGGGCAACGCGTTTCTGGCCGGCATCAAGGCGGGCTACGTCATGCCGACGGCCAAGCACTTCCCCGGTCTGGGGAGGGTCACGGGAAACACCGACGTGACATCGAATGTCCATGACACGCAAACCACCATCAACGACCCCAACCTGCTGCCGTTCCGAACGGCGATCGACAACGGGGCCAGGTGGGTCATGGTCTCCAGCGCCTACTATGACAGGATCGACGCGCGGCCCGGCAAGCTGGGAGCATTCTCCAATGTCGTCATGGGCACCATGCTCCGAAGCAATGCGCATTTCACCGGCATCATCATCTCCGACGATCTGTGCAACGCCGCGCAGCTGTCACAGTGGAGCTGGGCGGTCCGGGCCGAAAACTTTGTCAACGCCGGCGGTACCATGGTCTTGTGTGGCAATGCCAATGCGATCCCGTACATGTACAACGGCATCCTGCAACTTGCCCAGCAGCGCCCCGACTTCCTGGCGAAGGTCAACGCCGCCGTGCTGACCATACTCACCGTCAAGCATGGCCAGTAGGGGGGTCCGGCCGCGGCGCCCCGGATTCCGTCCGCCGGCGACCCGCCTGGGACCCGCCTGGGACCCGCCAAGGGTGCGGAACTGCTTAGACTGGAACAATGACCAACAAGGCGGCCGTAGTGGCGGTGCACCGGGAATCGGACCACCGCTTCAGCAAGGGTACGGCAGATTCCATTGAACTGCTCCAAGGCCTCGGCGTTTCCGGAGACGCCCATCTGGGGGCCACCGTGCAGCACCGTTCCCGGGTGCGTGCCGATCCCACCCAGGCAAACCTGCGCCAGGTCCACCTGATGCACCAGGAGCTCTTTGACGCCCTGGCGGCCAAGGGGTTCACCGTGGCTCCGGGGTCATTGGGAGAGAACGTGACCACAGTAGGGCTTGACCTGCTGGCGCTGCCGCGCGGCACCCGCCTGCACCTTGGCCGGGACGCCGTGGTGGAGGTGACGGGATTGCGCAATCCCTGCAGCCAGATTGAGGATTTCCAGCGCGGCTTGCTCAAGGAGATGGTGGGCTATGACGACGCCGGCACCCTGGTTCGGCGGGCAGGCGTCATGGGCGTGGTCCACCGGGGCGGCACCATCCGCCCCGGTGACCGCATCGACGTCGTGCTCCCAGAAGAGCCTCACGAGCCGCTGGACAAGGTTTAAGCTACGACTGTGTTGCACTTGTTGGACGAAATCGCGCTCAGCAAGCGCTTTCCGGTCCAACAAGTGCAACACAGTTGAGAGGGCTAGAGGACGTCGGAGAGGAAGCCCTTCAGCCGGTCCGTCTTCGGGGCGCTGAAGAGTTCATCCGGTGATCCGGTTTCCACCACCACGCCACCGTCCATGAACGTGACGGTGTCCGAGACGTTGCGTGAGAAGCCCATCTCGTGGGTCACCACCACCATGGTCATGCCGCCCTTGGACAGGTCCGTCATGAGCGACAGGACGCCCTTGACGAGCTCCGGGTCCAGGGCCGAGGTGGCCTCGTCAAAGAACATGACCTCCGGCTCCATGGCCAGCGCCCGGGCGATCGCCACGCGCTGCTGCTGTCCGCCGGAAAGGTTGCCCGGGCGGGCGTCGGCCTTCTGCTTCAGGCCCACCATGTCCAGCTGCTCCAGGGCCTTGGCACGGGCCTGGTCCTTGGGCATCTTGCGCAGCTTGTTCAGCGACAGCGACACATTGTCCACCACGGACTTGTGAGGGAACAGGTTGAACTGCTGAAACACCATGCCAATGCGACGCCGGAGCTCGTCCGGGTTGTCCGCCAGGACCGAGCGGCCGTCCAGCAGGATGTCGCCCTGGTCGGGTTCGATCAGCCGGTTCATGACGCGCAGCAGCGTTGACTTGCCCGAGCCCGAGGGGCCAATCACGGAGGCCGTGGTGCCCTGCGGGACGTGCAGGTCGATGCCACGCAGCACCTTGTTGGAGCCGAAGGCCAGGTGGATGTTCTTGGCGGTCAGGGAACCTGACTTGAATTCACTCATGTCTGGGCGCCCTTTCCAACGACACCGGCTACGTCATCGGGTTCAATCCTGGCCCGCTTTCCTTCACGCATGCGCTTGTCCATGAAGTTCACCACGTGGGTTAGCGGGATGGTCAGGATCAGGTACAAAACTCCGGCAGCGACCAGAGGCGACAGGTTGCCGGTGTTGGCCGCCGCATCGTTGCCAATGCGGAAGATCTCGCGCTGGCTGGAGAGCAGTCCCAGCAGGTAGATCAGGGACGAATCCTTGATCAGTGCAATCAACTGGTTCACCAGGGCCGGCAGCACGCGCCGGATGCCCTGCGGGATGACTACCAGGACCATGGAGGACGTGTAGCTGAATCCCAGTGCCCGGGAAGCCTCCAGCTGCCCCTTGTCAACGCTTTGAATGCCGGAGCGGAAGATCTCGCCAATGTAGGCCCCGGCCATCAAGGTCAGCGCCGCGATCCCCAGGGGGAACGGGTTGGTGCTGCCGGTCAGGAGTCTGATGACCGGGCCAAAACCGAGGCCAATCAACAGGATGGTCAGGATGGCCGGCAGGCCACGGAAGACGTCCGTGTAAATGCGGGCAATCCACCGGGGGACAGCGTTCCGTGAGATCCCCATGACGGCAAGGACCAGTCCGAGGATGCAGCCAAGGATGCCTGAGGAAACGGCCAGGATCAGGGTGTTCGGCAAACCGACTGTGAGCATCTGGGGGATGACTTCCCCCATGGCCTGCCAGTCGAAAAACGTTTTAAGGAGCTGCTGGAGTACGTCCATAGGTTAGCCCTTCGGAACCTTGACGGCCTTGGATCCCGGCGACCAGGTCGCGGGGGTCTTGCGGTCCGGGTACCACTGCTTGGTCAGCTTGGACCAGGTGCCGTCGGCGATCACGGCGTCAAGGGCGGAGTTCAACGCATCGGTCAGCGGCTTGTTGCTGGAGTTCACGGCATAGGCCGTGAAGTTCTGCGTGTTGACCACGGACTCGACGATGGCGGTGCCGTCCCCCGGCTTGACCTGGCCGGTGGCCTGCTGGGACGGGGCAACCCAGGCGTCAACCTGGCCGTTCTTCAGATTGGCGTAGGCGGTGTTGTAGTCCGCGAAGCGGACCGGTTCCATCTTCAGGGTGTTGGTGACGTAGTCATCCTGCACGGTGCCCTGGACGACGGCGATGCGTGTGCCGGCCTTCAGGTCCTTGAAGCCCTTGATGGCCGAATCGGTCTTGGCCACGACAGCCATGTAGCCAAAGTCATAACCGTTGGTGAAGCCGACCGTCTTGCGGCGGGCGTCCGTCGTGGAGATCGAGGAGGAGCCGACGTCGAACTGCTTGTTGGCAACCTGGGACAGCAGGGCGGCGAAGTCGGTGGACTTGAACACAACCTTCAGGCCCAGCTTTGCACCCATGGCGCGCAGCAGCTCGTTGTCATACCCGGTGAACTTGCCGGTCTTGTCAATGAAGATGTTCGGCGGGGCGTCGGAAAGCGTGCCAACCGTGATGGTGCCGGGGGTGATCAGGCCCAGTGCCGACTTGTCGATCTTGTCAAGGGCGGTGACGTCCTTGGTGGTGTACTTGTCCAGTGACTGCTGGTCGCTGCCGGCCAGTGCGTCGGTGGACTTTCCGGAGCTGGTGGCGCCGGTGCCGCCGCCGCAGGCGGCCAGCGAGAACGCCAGCGCAACCGCTACGGGCACTGTGGTAAGCCACTTCAGGGCTGTTTTCTTCATCAGGCGTTCACTTTCATGTCAGGTGCCCAGCAGCGAAGAGGATGACGGCTGGGTTTCACGGGCGCGGGGAACCCTGGGTGGACTCACAAGCGTGGCCTAGCAGAGTTCAACCCGCGGAACTAAATTATGTCATCCGCGCCGGAGATGTGGCGGGTACGAACAAATGCTTCACAAATGTGCAATTCATGGAAGAAATGATGGATCATGACGGCTGGCAGCCGGGCGCAGCCCCTTTGGAACCGGTCCCACCCCGCAGGACCGGCGCAGCCGGACGCCCGGCAAGGCCGGTAATTCCCTGTGTGATTTGGCCCATGCCGGGGTGGCGCATGCTGGACTTCCCCATGCTGGACTTCCCGTGCGGGGGTGGCCGTGCCTCCCTATGGCAGCACGGGCCAGTCACCCTCAATGACGGCGACGGGGTCCTTCACGCGGCGCAGGTATTGCTGAAAGTCCGCAGCCTGCTCGCGGGCCCACCCCACCTGGGCTGCGTGGAGTTCGGCCAGGTCCAGCCGCAGGGCGCTGTATTTGGCGGCCAGGGCGTCGGCCAGCCGCAGCGTCGCCTCGGCATCGGCCGCGGAGGTGTGGGCGTCGTCGAGCGAGATGCCGTACTCCTCGCAGAGGGCCACCAGTGTGCGGCTGCCCTTGCGGAACCTGTCCACATGCTTGTTGCAGATGAAGGGATCGATGACCGGGGCGGGCGTGATCGCGTCCAAGCTGTAACGGCGGGCCTCGTTGGCCAGGACGGTGAAGTCGTAGCTGGCGTTGAAGGCGATGACGGGGATGTTGTTCCGGAAGAGCGTGGCAAGGACTGCGCCGATCTCCGCTGTGACTTCATCAACCGGCCGGCCGTTTGCGCGGGCGTGGGCCGTGCTGATGCCGTGGATGGCCGCTGCTTCCTCGGGGATCTCGACGCCGGGGTCCGCCAGCCACTCATGGGTGTCCGCCACGGCGCCGGTCTCGTCAACCATGACGATGGACGCCGTCACGATCCGCGCCTCCCGCGGGTCCTTGCCGGTGGTTTCCAAGTCAAACGCGGCCCTGGGGTGCATGTTCCAGCTAGTCATGCCCCAACGCTACCTTCTGCCACCGACACTTCGGTGCCGGCCGGCCGGGCTGCGGGGCAGGCTGTGGAGAACTACGCTTGGACCATGCGTGCTGAGTATGTGGAAGCGGTCCTGGACGTGGTGGAGCTCATTCCGGCGGGACGGGTCCTCTCCTATGGCGACATTGCCGCCCTGCTGGAGAGCGGCGGCCCCCGGCAGGTGGGTGCCGTCATGTCCCACCACGGCTCGGCCGTAACGTGGTGGCGGGTGATCCGCGCCGGCGGCCAGCCCCCGCTGTGCCATGACGCCGGCGCCCTGGTGCATTACCGCGAGGAGGAAACCGGGCTCCGCGGCGAGACGGGCGGGGAGCACCCCTCGTGGCGGGTCGACATGGCCGCGGCCCGCTGGAACCCGACCGAGGCCGATTTTGACCTCGTCGACGCGATTGCCGCGCGGCTGCACACCGCGGAGGAGCCGCCGTCGGACACTGCGGCCGACGTGCCTGCCCATGAAATGTCGGAGCCCCATGGTGGACTGGGGGCATGAGTTCACCCGCCCAGTTCCACCTGCCCCGCCTGACCCTGGTGGCGCCCACGGCGTCGCTGCAGCCGGCACCCGTCCTAAGCCCGGACCAGCAGCCGGTGGTTGGCCTCGCCCCAGGTTCGGGCCCAGTATTGGTTTGGGGGGCACCGGGCACGGGCAAGTCGACCGTCTTGGTGGAGGCGGCTGTCAAACGGATGGAGCACGACGCCGTTGATCCGGCAGGTGCCCTCCTTCTGGCCCCGTCGCGGCTGGCTGCGGCGCGGCTTCGCAATGCCTTTAGCGCCCGGCTCACCCGAAGCCTGAGCACGTCCCCGGCCCGGACCTGGTCCTCCTACGCGTTTGACCTGCTGCGCCGGGCCAAGGTCGAGGGGCGCATGCCGCACATTGACGGCCCTCCGCGCCTGATGAGCGGACCCGAGCAGGACCTGATCATTAAGGAACTGCTGGCGGGGCACCGGATGGGGCTGGGCACGGCGCCGCAGTGGCCGGCCGAACTGGCTGATGCCCTGGACACGCGTGGCTTCCGGCAGGAAATCCGCCAGCTCTTCGACCGGGTCATTGAATACGACGTTGCCCCGGAGGAGCTGGAAGGGCTGGGCCGCGAGAACGGCAGGCCGGACTGGATTGCCGCCGCGTCCCTCTACGCCGAATACCGGGACGTGGTGGACTGGGGCAAGTCCGGTTCCTTTGACCCGGCAGGGATCATCACGGCGGCGGCCACGCTGCTACGCAAGGACGCGGAGTTCCTGGCCCGGGAACGGGCCCGGCTGCAGGTGATCCTCGTCGACGACATCCAGGAAGCAAACCGTTCCGTCCACGACCTCCTGGCACTGGTGGGGCGCGGCAAGGACATTGTGGTCACGGCCTCCCCGGACACCGTGGTGCAGGGTTTCCGCGGTGCCCGGCCGGATTTGGTGGGAACCCTGCGGGACTCGCTGGGCAGCGACAACGCGCCGGTGACGGAATTCACGCTGTCCACCTCGCACCGGATGACGCCGGAACTCGCCGGGGCGTGGTCCGCCGTGGCGGAACGGATCTCCCAGGCCCGCGGCGGCCAGCGGGCACGCGTGCTGGCCTGGCCCGAAGCCGCGGGTGTCCCCGGAGCTGCCGGAACACCCGGGGTGCCCGGAGCCCCCGGGGCGCCGGGCAGGGAAGTACAAGAGGCCACGGGCACTCGCGCGCCCGAAGCCCCCGGCAACGTGGAGCCCAAGGCACCGGCCGGCAGACCGGCCGGCGGACCGGCGTCGGACTCCAGGGCTGGGGGCGGGGTCAGCGTGCACGTGGTGGCGTCCGAGGTCCACGAGCTCCGGCTGGTGGCCGAGCGAATCCTGCACCTGCAGCACCTGGCCGGGTACGGTCTGGGCGAGATCGCCGTGATTGTGCGGACGGGCTCTGCGCTGGCCGGTCTGCAGCGGTACCTGAGCGGGCTGGGCATTCCCGTCAAGGTGCCCGTGGCGGAAAATCCCGTCCGCGACGAGCCGGCCGTGCGGCCGCTGCTGGAGGCGTTCCGTGTGGCGCTTGACCCTGACGTGCTCGATGCGGAGCTGGCGGTGTCCCTGCTGACGTCGCGCCTGGGCCGGTCCACGGCGCTGCACCTGCGCCGGCTCCGTCAGGCGCTGCGCCAGCAGGAGCTTGGCGCAGGCGGCGGGCGCGCCAGCGACGAGCTGCTGGTCGAGGCGCTCGCGAACCCCGAAATGCTGGCACCGCTGGGCTGGGAGGCGCAGAACGCTGGCCGGATCGCGGCCATGCTGGCAGCTGGAAAGGCAGCAGTGGCGGAACAAGGCGCCAATGCCGAGACCGTGTTGTGGGCGCTGTGGGAGGCCTCGGACTGCTCGGGCACCTGGGAAACCCAGGCACTGCGCGGCGGGCCCACGGGCATCCGGGCGGATCGCGACCTGGACGCCGTCATGGCCCTGTTCCAGACCGCCGAGAGGTACGTGGACCAGCTGCCCGGCTCCACCCCGCGGCAGTTCCTGGAGTACCTGCTCAGCCAGGAGCTGCCCATGGACACGCTGGCGGCACGGGCGCAGCGTGCCGACGCCGTGGAGATCCTGACGCCGGCCAGCGCGGCAGGACGGGAGTGGCCAGTGGTGATTGTGGCCGGGCTGCAGGAAGGCGTGTGGCCCAATACCCGCCTGCGCGGAGAACTGCTGGGCAGCCAGTTCCTGGTGGACGTGCTGGAGCGCGGTTCGCTGGCGGCCCGGCAGATTGACCCGGCCACGCGTCTGCGCGACGTCCGCTACGACGAACTCCGCAGCTTTGCCGCGGCCATCTCCCGGGCCGGCCGGCAGCTGATCCTCACCGGCGCGTCCGGCCATGACCTGCAGCCGTCGCAGTTTCTGGACCTGGCGGCGCCTTATGTTCCGGTGACCGATTCCGGCGGCGAATCGCAGTACCCCGTCCGCCCCGTGGAACAGGTTCCCCGGCCCATGACGCTGCGCTCGCTCGTGGCGGAGCTGCGCCAGGAATCGGAGATGCATGCCGATCCCGAGGCGGCACGGATGCTGGCCGTGCTGGCCTCCGAGTCGGTTCCCGGCGCCGCACCGACCGAATGGTGGGGACTGCTGCCGCTGAGCACCGACGCGCCCATTGTGGCCGACGGCGAACCCGTAACGGTCTCGCCGTCGAAGGTGGAGGCCGTGCTGAAGTCGCCGCTGAACTGGTTTGTGAAGGCCGCCGGGGGAGAGGCCACCACGGACTTTGCCCGCAGCCTGGGCACGCTCATCCACTCCATCGCCGAGCACATCCCGGACGGTGCGGGGCACGAATACCTTGAGCAGCTGGAACGGCGCTGGCCCTCGCTGGGCATGGGCGAGAGCTGGGAGGCGGAAAAGGATTACGAACGCGCCCAGGAGATGTTGCGAAAGATGGCCCAGTACGTTGTTGACGCACGCCAGCAGGGCCGGACCCTGCTCGGCGTCGAACTGGATTTTGACGTGGAAATCCCGGCCGGGGACCGCGTGGCGCGGCTTCGCGGCCAGGTGGACCGGCTGGAGGCGGATGCCCACGGCAACCTGGTGGTGGTGGACCTGAAAACCGGCCGGGTCAAGCCCAGCAAGGCAGAAATTGCCACGCACCTCCAGCTGGGCGCCTACCAGGCGGCCGTGCTGGCCGGCGCCTTCCGGGACGAAGCTGCCGCGGCAGGAATCCCCCAACCGCTGCCCGGCGGCGCCGCGCTGCTGCCGCTCGGTGACGCCACCAAGTCGGTCAAGACCCAGGACCAGCCCGCCCTTGTGGCGGGAGCCGAAGACTGGGCCACGCCCGAAGTCCTCCGCGCGGCCCACCTCATGGCGCAGGCCGCGTTCCCGGCCCGCCACGGCGCCGACTGGACCGAACGCAGCGGCTGCCCGCTGCCCACCATCTGCCCGCTGTGCCGTGAAGGAAAGCAGGTCACCGAATGAGCGCGCCCACCACCACCTTGGACACCTTGCTGAGCCCCCATGAACTGGCGGAACTCCTGGGCCAGTTCCCGCCCACGGACGAACAAGCCGCCATCATCTGCTCCCCGCTGGAGCCCCTGCTCGTCATTGCCGGCGCCGGCTCGGGCAAGACCACCACCATGGCGGACCGCGTGGTGTGGCTGGTGGCCAACGGGCTGGTCCGGCCGGAGGAGATCCTGGGCGTTACCTTTACCCGCAAGGCCGCCGGCGAGCTGGCCTCCCGCATCCGGGGCCAGCTGGCCAAGCTCGGCACCCTGGCCCGCTCCGGCGAGGTGCAGCTGGCCCCGGCCGCGGCGGCCCGGGACGCGCTGGACCCCAAGGTCTCCACCTACCATTCCTACGCCAGCGGCATAGTCACCGACTACGGCCTGCGCCTGGGCATTGAACGGGACGCCGTGGTGCTAGGCGCCGCAGAGGCCTGGCAGCTGGCCAGCGCCGTGGTCGAGGCGCACGACGGCGGCCACCAGCACTTCACGGCAGCAAAGTCCACGCTCATCCAGTCCGTCATGGACCTGGCTGGCGAATGCGCCGAACACCTGCAGGACCCGTTGCACGTGCGCGCCGAACTGGATGCCTGGGTGGCCGGCTTTGAGGACCTGCCGTACCTTGCCGAGACCGCGAAGCCGCGCACCTTGGCTGCCGAGAAGCTGCTGGACGTGCTGCGCACCCGCGGCACCGTGGTGGACCTGGTCCAGCGCTACGCCGGGGCCAAGCGCCGCCGCAACGCACTGGACTACGGCGACCTGGTGGCGCTCGCGGCCCGAATTGCACAGGAGGTCCCGCACGCCGGGGAGATGGAGCGCCAGCGCTTCAAGGTGGTGCTGCTGGACGAGTTTCAGGACACCTCCCACGCCCAGCTGCAGCTCTTCGCCAAACTCTTTGGCGGCGGCCATCCCGTCACGGCCGTGGGCGACCCCCACCAGTCCATCTATGGCTTCCGCGGCGCCTCCGCCGGCCAGCTGTTCCGTTTCCCCGAGATTTTCCCCAAGCACGACGGCCGTTGGGCCTCGACAGCCGAACTCACCATTGCGTGGCGCAACTCCGCGCACATCCTGCAGGCAGCCAACGTCATGTCCGCCGAGCTCACGGCGGCGCAGGAGCGTAAGGCCAACGCGAAGCTGGCGGCCGGGCTGAGCGCTGCAGAGCGGGCGGAGGCCGGCCCGCGCGTGGTGGTGTCGCCGCTGCGGGAAAAGCCCAACGCGCCGGACGGGGAGGTGGTGCTGGCCCGCTTTGACACGGAACTCGAAGAGGCCGAGGCGATTGCGGCGGAAATTCTGGACCGAAAGGGCGATTTCACGTCCCGCCGTGGCGTGCAGGGCGCCATGACGGTGTCCGTGCTCTGCCGCCGTCGTGCACAGTTTGGCACCTTCCAATCGGTCTTTGACGCCCACGGCATCCCATACGAGATCGTCGGCCTGGGCGGGCTGCTGTCCACGCCGGAGATCGTGGACCTGGTGGCCACCCTGCGGGTGATCGCCGACCCCGGGCGCTCGGATGCACTCATGCGGCTGCTGACCGGCGCCCGGTGGCGGATTGGGCCGGCCGACCTGATGGCCTTTGCCGACTGGTCCCGTTACCTGGCCAGGCGCAGGGAATGGGCGGCGAAGAACCGGGTTGCTTTTGATGATGCAGTGCTTGGCGCCGACGGGCCGTCGGATGGCGGCCCGGCGGGTGGTTTGGCGGCCGGGGACGCGCCGGCGCCGGAGGACGAGCGAGTGGTGACCTCCGACGTCGTCGATTCCGCGTCCCTGGTGGAGGCGCTGGACTACCTGGGCCCGGAGTTCTGGCCCGAGGGCGCCCGGCCGTTGACGGACACGGCCCGCCTGCGGCTGCTGGCCCTGCGCGACGAGCTGCGCGTGCTGCGGACCTTTGTAGGCGACGACCTCAGCAACCTGATCGGCGTGGTGGAGCGGACCATGCTGCTGGACATCGAGCTGGCCGCGAAGCCAGGTTCGAGCATCCACCACGCACGGCGCAACCTCGACGCCTTCGCCGATGCTGCCGCCACCTTCATGCAGGCCGCCGAACGTGTGGACCTGACGGCGTTTTTGGCGTGGCTGGAGACGGCGGAGTCGGAAGAGGGCGGCCTGGAAATAGCCGCCGTGGAGGCCAACCCCGACGCCGTCCAGCTGCTCACCGTCCACGCGTCCAAGGGGCTGGAATGGGACGTGGTGTTCGTGCCCGGAATGAACACCGGGGCGTTCCCCAGCGCCAAGGCAGACCGGTGGACCACGGGCGCCAAGTCGCTGCCCTGGCCGCTGCGCGGCGACCGCGAGGACCTCCCGGTGTGGGACACGAACGTACCTGATGTGAAGACGCTGCTGGACCACGAGAAACTGTTCGCCGATGACGTGAAGCTCCACGCCGAGGAGGAGGAACGCAGGCTGGCCTATGTCGCGTTCACCCGGGCCCGCGACTTTTTGATGTGCAGTTCCACGGTGTGGGGGAGTGCCAAGGCACCGCTGGAACCGTCGCTGTTCCTTTCCGAACTTCTGCCGCTCTCCTCCGGGGTCACCCAAAGTGCACGCCAGGGGCCGTGGTCCGAAAACCCTGGGGACGGGGCCGAGAACCCCGTCAACGCCGGGGAGGAAACGGCGGATTGGCCCTACGATCCGCTCAACGGGCCCGTCATCGTCGGCCGCACCGGGGTTGCCGCCCGGGCGGGCCGGCGTGAGCACGTGGAGTCGTCCGCCTCCGCCGTCCTCGCCGCCGCCGTTGAGGGGGCAGAGCGACGCGCCACGGGTGCCGCGGTGCCGGGGACGCCGGAGTTCCTGGCGGTCAATCCCCGCTGGGGCACGGAAACCGCAGTGCTGCTCGCGCAGGAAAAAGTGGAGTCGGACCAGCTGCGGGTGGAGCTGCCGCCGCACATTTCCGCCTCCCGCCTCGTGGCGCTGGGCGAGGACGCCGAGAAGGTCACCCGCGCCATGCGTCGTCCCGTGCCGACCAAGCCGGGCATGGCTGCCCGCAAGGGCACCGCGTTCCACGCCTGGATCGAGGAGTTCTTTGGCAGCACCGGCCAACTGGACCTGGACGAGGTTCCCGGCGCCGACGCCTATGTTGACGAGGCCTACGGGCTGGCGGACATGCAGGAGACGTTCAAGAACTCGACCTGGGCCAACCGGACCCCGGCGGAACTGGAGGTGCCCATCGAAACCCGGGTGGCCGACGTCGTGGTCCGCGGGCGAATAGACGCGATCTTCCGCGACGAGGATGGCGGCTGGGACCTGATCGATTGGAAGACCGGCAAGGTCCCGTCCAAGGCGCAGCTGGCGGTGCGCGGCGTGCAGCTGGCCGTGTACCGGCTGGCCTGGTCCCGGCTCAAGGATGTCCCGCTGGAGCAGGTGCGGGCAGCGTTTTACTACGTAGGCCAGGACAAGTTGATCCGTCCCGTGGACCTGGCCGGCAGGGAGGAACTTGAAGCGATCGTCACTGGAGCGTACACGCGCGCTGATTGAGCGCGGCGACTGAGCCGTTTCCCGGTGATCGAGCCTGGCGATCAAGCACGCTACTTCGTAGAGTAGACAGTCGCCCAGAGCGTGGCGTTGGCGGCGACATCAACTTTGACCGTGCTGTCCTTGGCAGAGTTGGCCACCGGGTAGGCGATTGAACTCCCACCGGACAGGGAGCAGCCGCTGCTGCCCCAGCCCGGCGTTCCGTCTTGGACGATGTTGACCTTCCAATCACCCGTCCCGCTGCAGAGCACTGTGGTGCCCAGCTTTTTATGGCCCTTGGGGAGGGGGCCAATGGAAATTGTTGCCGGTCCTGTGCCGCTGTACTGCTTCAGTACCGTTCCACGGGTGGGGGAGCCCTCCACCGAAGCCTTTTGGACTTCGAAAATGATGGCCTCATTCGGGGCCGCCCCGCCCGAGGGTGAGATTTCAGCCGTACGCGGGGCCTGGCTGGGCGCAGGCGCGGGGCTTGTGCAGCCAGCAAGTGTTAGGGCGGCAATAAGGATCGTGCCGATGATGGCCGGTGCGCGTCGAGTTATCCCCATGGTGCCCACTCTACGCAGGCACGGTCGTGAAACCGGGCATCCACGGTTGCTGTTTCGCCCCGGAAATCCGGCGCGAAACAGCAACTGTTGATACCTAGTTTTTAGGCTTCGCCTTCAGCGGAATGACTTTCATGGCCGTCGTATCGACGTCCTCGCCGGAGCCGGCCGCGTCGTCATCGGACTCCGCTTCGGCGGCACCCTCCGCTTCGACGGCGGACGGGGCACCGGCGTCGTCCGCCTTTGTCCCGGAGGTCGCGGCAGGCCCGGCCCCCCTCCCCAGCTGGTCCTTCACCGCTGTGGGCCCGGGCTTGGCCGCCAGCGCCGGCTCGACCACCGAAACGGGCTTGGACACAGGAGCGGGTCCGACCACCTGAATGGTCCCCGTGGCGGCCGTGTCAGGACCGTCCGCCGGGGGCACTATCTTGGTCTCGCCGCCCAGCGGCTCCCGCTGCTCGCGATCTCCCAGCGGGTCCCTCGCCGCTTCGGGCCCGGGATTGGCCGCCGGAGCGGGCCCGACCACCGGAATGGTTCCCGTGGCGGCGGCATCTGGCCCGGCCGCCGAAGAATTCTCGGCCGCGGGCTCGGCTGGCGGCGCGGGCTCGGTGCTGATGGGCTGGCCGCCGTGGGCATCGATGTCCGCCTTCAAGGTGGCCAGCATGCCTTCGGCATCGGAGACCATGCGGGCGGAATCCGCGGCGAAGCCCTTGACGAGCCACTGGGCCAGCGCAAATTCGGCGCTCAGGGCCGCACGGCGCAGCAGGTGCGGGTCCGGGGTCTCGTGGCGCGCAGCAGCGTAGGCCTGCATGACGGTGTCCACGAACTTGGGGTCGTTGATGGCCACCAGCCAGGCAAAGTCGTCGGCCGGGTCGCCCACCCGCAGGTCGGTCCAGCCCATGACGGCAGTAACCCGGGGGCCGTCCAGCAGAATGTTGTCCTCGTGCAAGTCGCCGTGGACCACCGAGGCATTGAAGCGCCACAGGGCCACATCCTCCATGGCATGCTCCCAGCGGCGCAGCAGCGACGGCGGAATTTTTCCCGTGGTGGCGGCCTGGTCCAGTTCGTTGAGCTTGCGCTGGCGGAACTCGTTGGCGGTGTAGCTGGGCAGGTCGGCGTTGGTGACCAGTTCCTGTGGCAGATCGTGGATGGCGGCAATTGCGGCCCCGATTTCCAGGGCCAGGGCCGCGCCCCCCGCGGACAGCTCCTCCACGGATTCTGCCTTGCCGGCAATGTGCGAATAAACAAAGGTGATCAACTCGCCCTGCCGCACGGTCCCGGCCACGGTGGGCAGCAGGAACGGCAACTCGGCCCGGATGCCGGGGGCGAAGGCGCGCAGGACCTCGCGCTCGGTCTCCAGCCGGGCACTGGCCTCAACGTGCTTGGGGGAGCGCACCCGCCACCGCCGGTTTTCCGAGTCCACCAGCAGCGCGGAGCTAAAATCGGCTGCATCGTCGGGTTCGGGCCCAAACGCGGTGACGTTGAGTCCGGGCACGGCGGCGCTGGCAATGGCGGCCAGTTCGATTGCAGTCATTCGTCTCACACCTCCACCGTAGAGCGCCAAGCTGGCAAGTGTCTGCGCCTGCGGCGGCGAGTCGCGAGATGTCGCATGCGTTGCGCGCGTCACGCACTGTCCACAGATCCACCCGGTGGAATGTAAAAACCGTGCAGGACTGCGTACGGTAGAACCATGATTCAAGCTTTGCCGTCCCCCGCAGCCGTGCTCGACCGAGACTGTGAACAACGCAGTGAAAACGGGTTCCTGGACAATGTGCAGGGCAGCCCGGGTCACCGCATCGTGCTTTTCCGGGGCGGCCGTGCGCTGGTTCGCGACGGCGGCCTGGCCTTCCTTGACCCCGCGGAGGCCGCCGGCCACCTGCCTCCCGGTACGGTGACCGTGTACCTTGGCAAGACAATTGGTGTAATCCACTCCACGCTTCCCGCCGGCACCGACATTGTCCTAAAGGTGTTGGCGGACGATGCCGGCGACCTACCCTGGGTGCCCGGCGGCACCTTTTTCTCCGGGTTCCGGGACGTGGGGGAGGCGTTGGCTGACGCCGACACGGCAATTTTCGTCGAGGCTCAGGCAGTCGCGAATTGGCACATGAGCCACCGCTTCTGCCCCCGCTGCGGTGCCCCCACCATCCCGGAACATGCCGGTTGGATGCGCCGCTGCACCGCCGACGGTTCCGAACACTTCCCGCGCACCGACCCCGCCGCGATCGTCGCCGTCGTCGGGGCGGACGACAGGATTCTGCTGGCCAGTAATTTCGCCTGGGAAGCCAACAGGTACTCCACCGTGGCTGGATTTGTCGAGGCCGGCGAAAGCGCCGAGCAAGGCGCCGTGCGCGAAATCGCCGAGGAGGTGGGTGTCCACCTGCACACCACGCACTACCTCGGTTCGCAGGCCTGGCCGTTCCCGCGGTCGTTCATGCTCGGCTTTGTTGCCTACACCGACGACATTGCGGCAGTCCCTGACGGGACCGAGGTCCGCGAGGCGCGCTGGTTCAGCCGCAACGAGCTGCAGGCCGCCGTGCTCAGCGGCGAAGCCATCATCTCGAGCCGCGTTTCCATTGCCCGGGCTCTCATTGAACACTGGTACGGCGGAACCATCCTGGAGCCTGGCGACGTTGCGGACAAAAGCATCACTGACCCTGCCGGGACCGGCGCCGCCCCCTCCGGCCATGCCACCTCGGGCGGCAGGGAATGAGCTACGATCCCAGCCAGGTGGGTCTGCCCGTGATGGATGAGCGCACTGCCGAGGAACGCATCCTGGCCGGCCTCGACGAGGAACAGCGCACCGTGGCCACCACGCTGGCCGGACCGCTGTGTGTCCTGGCCGGCGCCGGCACCGGCAAGACCCGGGCCATTACGCACCGGATTGCGTACGGCGTGCACACCGGTGTCTACAATCCCAACCGCCTGCTGGCCGTGACGTTCACGGCCCGGGCAGCTGCGGAAATGCGCACCCGGCTGCGCGACCTGGGCGTCGGAACGGTGCAGGCCCGCACCTTCCACGCCGCCGCATTGCGCCAGCTGCAGTATTTCTGGCCGCACGCCGTCGGCGGCCAGCTTCCGGGCCTGCTCGACCACAAGGCCCAAATCATTGCGGAGGCCGCCCGCAGGCTGCGCCTGCCCACGGACCGGGCCGCCATCCGCGACCTGGCAGCGGAAGTTGAATGGGCGAAGGTGTCCATGCTGACGCCGGAAACCTACCTGACCCAGGCCCAGGACCGCGGCGAGCCGGGAGGGCTGGACAAGCTCGCCGTCGGCCGTCTCTTCCAGGCCTACGAGGACGTCAAGGCAGACAGGAACCTCATCGACTTTGAGGACGTCCTGTTGATCACCGTGGGCATTTTGCAGGAGGACCCGCGCGTGGCCGCCACCGTCCGGGACCAGTACCGACACTTTGTGGTGGATGAGTATCAGGACGTCTCCCCGCTCCAGCAGCGCATGCTCGACCTTTGGCTGGGCGGCCGTGACGACCTGTGCGTGGTGGGCGACGCCAGCCAGACCATTTACTCCTTTACCGGCGCGACGCCGCGGCACCTGCTGGACTTCCCGGCCCGCTACCCTGGGGCCAATGTGGTGAAGCTGGTGCGCGACTACCGGTCCACGCCACAGGTGGTGGGCCTGGCCAATTCGCTGCTCAAGAGCCGGCGCAGCGGCGGCCTCGCGGCCGACGCCCTCTGGTCGACGCCCTTGGAGCTGGTGGCCCAGCGACCTGGTGGTCCTTCTCCGGAATTCCTGGAATGCAGCGACGACGAGGCCGAGGCCGGCGCGGTGGCCGCGCGCATCAAGACCCTCATTGAGCACGGCACCCCGGCCAGCGAAATTGCTGTCCTGTTCCGCACCAATGGACAGTCCGAGGCCTATGAGCAGGCGCTGTCGGGGGCTGGCGTGGGATACCAGCTGCGCGGCGGGGAGCGGTTTTTTGCCCGCAAGGAAGTCCGCGACGGCATCCTGCAGCTGCGGGCAGGATCCCGTGCGGCCGAGGACGAGCCGCTGGGCCAGCTGGTCCGCGACATCCTGGGTAACCTGGGCTGGCAGGCGGAAGCGCCCACCACCGGCGGTGCCGTGCGCGAGCGGTGGGAGTCGCTGTCCGCACTGGTGGCGTTGGCGGATGACCTCGTCGTTTCCCGCAGCACGCCCGAGCACGTGTTCTCGCTGGTGGACTTCGTCGCGGAACTGACCGAGCGTGCCTCCGCCCAGCACGCACCTACCGTGCAGGGCGTGACGCTGGCGTCCCTGCACTCCGCCAAGGGCTTGGAGTGGGACGCGGTGTTCCTGGTGGGCCTGAGCGAGGGCCTCATGCCCATCTCCTTCGCCGACACCCCGGAAACCGTGGACGAGGAACGCCGGCTGCTGTACGTGGGGATCACCCGTGCCCGGGAATTCCTGAACTTTTCCTGGTCCACGGCGCGCACGCCCGGCGGGCGGGCCAACCGCAGGCCGTCGCGTTTCCTTGACGGTCTGCGGCCCAGCTCTGTGGGTGGCGCACCGACCGGCCCACGCCAGCCCGCTGTCCGCAAGCCCCGCAAAACGGCCTCCCCGTCGGTGTGCCGCGTGTGCGGCAAGGTTCTCACGACCGGGGCAGAGCGGAAGATCGGCCGTTGTTCCACCTGCCCCGCAGGGTATGACGAGGCCGTCTTTGAGGAATTGCGGGCCTGGCGGTTGAAGGAGGCCACCACGGCGGAAGTGCCCGCGTTCGTGGTCTTCACCGACGCCACACTCATGGCCATCGCCGAGGCCGCGCCCCAGGACCTGCAGGCACTGTCAGCGCTGCCCGGCGTCGGCCCTTCGAAGCTGGAACGCTACGGCGAGGCCGTGCTGGAGATCGTCTCCAGCGCCTGACGTTGCAGCTGGCAGCCGCAGTCCGGGTGGGCCGCGAACTCTTCCCGGCTCCAGCGGGCGTTGTCGCGGTGGAATGTAAGGACCGAGGACCATGTGCTGGGCTGGTTGACGGCGTCGAGGAAGAGCAGCGCCTGGGCTGCCGCAGTGCCGGCCAGTGCCGTGGACAGGGCCGCGTCTTCCAGTAGTTGAGGCGGCGGACGGCGCTCCCGGTCCGGTCCGCCTTCTGCCGCCAGTTGCTCGCACACCTGCAGCCATTGGGGATCGTGGGCGCTGCGGTGCCGTTCAACGCACTCCGCACACGCGGTTTCACCTGGCAGGACGAGGGGTCCCACAGTGCCGTCCTGCTCGCGCACCAGCACAAACAGGTGCGGCCTGTCGGTACTCATGAAGCGGGCGGCCGTTCCGGCGCCGACGGCGTCGTGCGCCACCACGATGGCCAGGTCCAGGCACCGCGTGTCCGGCCCGCCCGTGCCCCCATCGTGCAGCACATGTGCGTGGCATCGGGGATCCAGGGCCAGCAAATGCCTCCGCACGGCCGCCGAGCGGGGCAGCCCGATGTCGGCGAGCCTGAACGATCCCGGGCTGACATCGACGGCGGTCACGGATCTGTCGTCCTCCAGCAGGAGGGTGCCCACGCCAGCGCTGGCCAGCACCAGTGCAAGCGCAGCACCCGTGCGTCCGAGCCCCGTGACATGCACCACGCTGCGTTCCCGCCTTTCCATGTAGCCCTGGCATGGCGCCCGGTGCAGGCCCAGGAGGGCGGAACGCTCCGGCAGGAGCCGCTCCGCACGGAAACCTTGGGTGCGCAGTTCGCCGTCGCTGAAAAGCAGCCCCTCGAGGTTGGCGCAAATTTCCCGGACGCGCGTCTCCGGCAGCCCGAGGGCACGGCCCGCGGCCATGACCTCCACGTCCGGAATGCCACTGCGAAGGGCATCGATGAAGCGCAGGTCGTCCGGCTGGAGACCGTCGATGATGGTGCCGCCCGGACCCACGCCGATTTGGATGCTTCTTGCGCCCCTGCTGACCAGGCGAAGCCCGGGGTTGATGGTTGTCATTGCCGCCTCCCAAGGGGGCAGGGGGCGGTGTCCGTCCCGCTGCGGCCGTCCCTTTCTGATCTTGGCACAACTGCCCGATGCCCGCTTGAAGTTATCCACATGCTGTGGTTGTCCACAGATTGACCTGGCCGGCTCGATTTCTGATGCCGCCCCGTTATACCGTCGAAGCATGTCAGAAAAGCTTGCACCGGCACACCCGGACCCCCGGCGGGCCCCGATTGGGCGCGGCACGCCCGGGCCCATGGGGGACTCCGTCTCCGGGCACCGCGCCTCCAACGGTGCCGCGGTGGTGGTTCGGCGCACCCGCCGCCGCAAGAACGGCATTGCCGCCTTTTGGGAGGAAGGCCGCGCCGTGATCGCCGTGCCTGCGCGCATGAGCATCGAGGATGAACAATACTGGGTGCCGCACATGGTTTCACGCCTGGAAGGGGACATGCGGGACAGGGCCGCCGGCGGGCGACGGCGGGTGCCCGACAGCGACGACGCCCTCCTGCGGCGGTGCCTAGACTTGTCGGCGAGGTACCTCGGGTCGCGGGCGGTGCCGGCGTCCGTGCGCTGGGTGACGAACCAAAACGGACGCTGGGGTTCGTGCACCCACGTGCGTAAGACCATCCGGATTTCACACCACGTAAAGGGCATGCCGGAATGGGTGCTGGACTACGTCCTGCTCCATGAACTGGCCCACCTGATCCACCCCAACCACGGCGCTGGATTCTGGGCGGAACTTGACGGCTATGCGCAGCAGGACCGCGCCAAGGCGTTTTTGGAGGGTGCCTCGTTCGCGTCGGCCCGCAACATCCGGGGCATGGGCGCCGACATGGACGATGACGGTCAGGACGTTGATCCACAGGACGGTGACGTGGACGACGACGGTCAGGGCGGCGACGGCCAGGGCCCTGATCCACAGGACGTCGGCAGCCTGGGCGGCGGCGACATGGACGACGACGGCCAGTGTGGCGGCGGTGGCCTCATCTCCGCGGCTCCGGAAAACGTGGGCGCGTCGCCTCCCGGGAAACTGTTCTGATGGCGGCCGCCCGGCTGCCCTGAGTCCGGGAAACGCCGGGATGTAGATACGGTCTGGGGCCCCTGAATTATCAGGGGCCCCAGACCATATCGACATCTTCAGCGGGAAACTATCAGGCTCAGTGGGAAACTGTCCGGTTATTTTTCCGGTCCGGTGCCCTCGCCGGCTCCGCCGTCGGAAGTGTCGGTGCCGGACCCGCCCTCGCTGGCTCCGCCGTCGGGAGTGTCGGTGCCGGACGTGTCCTTGTCAGCGGCACCGTCGGGAGTGTCGCCGCTGTCCGCCGGCGGGAGGTCGTCGAACCCGCCGTCGAGCAGCTTGGCAAGGGCGGCGTCAACGTCCGAGTCGGACGCATCGGCTGCAGAGCGGCGGGCACCAAAGCCGGCTGCGTCGTCGAGGTCGGCGGAGGTGGGCAGCAGGTCGGGGTGGGCCCAGATGGCGTCGCGGCCGGCGATGCCGCGCTGCTCCTTCAGGGAGGCCCACAGAGCCGCGGCCTCGCGCAGGCGGCGCGGGCGCAGCTCCAGGCCCACCAGGGAACCAAAGGCGTGCTCGGCCGGGCCACCCGTGGCGCGGCGGCGGCGGATGGTTTCACGGATGGCCGCAGCGGACGGCAGGTTGGCCGCCGCCGCAAAGGTGATCTCGTCGACCCACCCTTCGACCAGGGCCAGCGCCGTCTCGAGCTTGGCCAGGGCCGCGTCCTGTTCGGGCGTGCGGGCGGGCATGAAGACACCTTCGGACAGGGCAGCCTGCATGGCCTCCGGATTGCTCGGGTCCAGGTTGTGCGCCAGGTCCTCAATGCGGGACATGTCGATGTGGATGCCGCGGGCGTAGGACTCGATGGCGCCCAAAAGGTGGCCGCGCAGCCAGGGCACCTGCACAAACAGGCGGGCATGGGCGGCCTCGCGCAGCGCCAGGAACAGCCGAATTTCCTGCTCGGGAACTTCCAGTCCCTCGCCAAAGGCCTTGATGTTGGCCGGAAGCAGGGCCATCTGAAGGTCTGCCAACGGGATGCCGATGTCCGTGGACCCCACCACTTCCTTGGCGAGCGCCCCCACGGCCGCACCCAACTGCAGCCCAAACAATGCGCCGCCCATGTTCTGCATCATGGACGCCGCACCACCCATTGCGGACTTCATTTCCTCGGGCAGCTGCTCATTCATGGCGGTGGAGATGGCGAACGCGATGCTGTTGGCCACCGGCTCGGTGAGCCGCTTCCAGGTGCCGAGGGTTTCCTCAACCCATTCCGCCCGGGACCACGCCTTGCCGATGATCGCGGTGGCCGCAAGATCGGTGAACGGGTCCAGCCACATCTCGGCCAGCCGGAGCGCCTCATCCACTTCGCGCGACTGTGCCGGAGTGACGGAGGGATCGTCCCCTGCCGCGGACTTGCGGGCCGCGTCATGGGCCAGCTCCCAGTTCACCGGGGTGTCCGAGGAACTGCTCATCATGGCCTGCACCTGGGAGAACATTTGCGCCAGGACGTTGGGGTCGTCCGGCAGGCCGGCTGCCTTGGCCAGCGCCGCCGGGTCAAAACCTTCCATGCCCTGGCCGCCCAACAGGTTCGCCAGCATTTCAGACAGCGGATCCTTGGGAGTGTCGTCGTCGTCGTCGTTGTTCGCTGGTGTGGAAGACATGGTGACCCGATCGTTGCAGGAAGATGTAAAGCGAGTATCTTCACGTTACCGCCGCCGAGAACGGTTGTCGCCCCATGGGACTCCCCTGTTCGCTACCGGCAAAGGCAGCAGCAAATGGCCTGATTTGGGCAGCGTTGGGATCCTGCGGACATTCACAGCATGAACCCGGACGGACACAGTAGGGTGGAGCGTGGTGAACGCACGCAGGCTGCCCGGCACCCGCGACGCGCAGCCCGACGGAACCTTGGAAAGGTTAAGGTATTGAGCCAGGAGAACCACGACGTGGCCCCGCAGCCAGTTAAAGCGAAGGCGGCGGTCCGCGACGGGCGGGTGTCCCTCATGGTGGTTTCCGGTGTCATCGCCGCGGTGCTGGCGGTTGCCGCCCTGGCCATCCCCGTCCCGTACGTGGTTGAATCCCCGGGCCCGGCCATCAACACCATCGGCAAGGTCAACGGCCAGCCCGTCATCAGCGTCACGGGCCACGACAGCTTCCCCGCTACGTCCGGCGCACTGGACCTGACAACAGTCCACATGACCGGCGGCCTGCCCGACAGCCAAATCAACATCTTTGAAGCATTGCGCGCATGGCTCACGCCCTCAGACACCATTTATCCGGCCGAGCTCATTTATGCGCCGGGCACCAGCCAGGATGCCGTCAACAGTGAAAATTCCGCGGCTATGACCGGGTCCCAGGAAAATGCGACGGCGGCCGCCTTCAAGGCCCTGGGCATTGACTACAAGACCGTGCTCGCCGTCGCCTCGGTGCCCACCGACGGTGCCTCCGCAGGCATTCTCAAGCCCGACGACGTCCTTCTCGCCATTGGCGGCAAGGACATTACGGGTCTGCCGGCGATCGAGGCGGTGCTGGCAGCAGGGAAGGGCGCGCCGGTCGAAGTGAAGGTCCAACGTGGCGGTGCGGACAAGACCGTCACCGTCACCCCGCGCGCAAACAAGGACGGCAAATATCTCCTGGGCATCGCCCTGCAAAACAAGTTCACCTTCCCCTTCACGGTGGACATCACCCTGAGCAACATTGGCGGCCCCAGTGCCGGCACGATGTTTGCGCTGGGCATCATGGACACCCTGACCAAGGGCGGGCTGACGGGCGGGAAGCACTTTGCCGGCACGGGAACCATCGACCCGGACGGCAACGTGGGCGCGATCGGCGGCATCGCCCAGAAGATGGTTGGGGCCCGCAACAACGGCGCCGACTACTTCCTGGCGCCGGCCGCAAACTGCGGTGACGTCGTCGGGCACGTCCCCAACGGGCTTCACGTCGTTAAAGTCGCTACTCTGAAGGAGGCGTACGCCGCAGTGACGGCCATTGGCTCAGGTGCGGACGGTTCCACACTGCCGGCGTGTAAGTAACGATTGCGCATCATGGGGAACTTCGCCCCGCGGCCATTCGTGGCAGCAGTAAGACCCTGGCAGCAGTGCCAGGCGCAGCACTGGCACCACCCGAGTCCCAGCAAAATAGCAAATAGAGGTACGAGTGACATCCCGCCCAGCCCCTTCGCCGCAAAACTCCGCCAGGCCCAGGCGCCGCAGCGCCCTGCTGCCGACCATCATTGTGGTGGTCGCCCTGGTCATTGTCCTGGTGATTTTTGCCGGCGTGTACACGGACATGCTTTGGTTCAACCAGCTTGGCTACTCCACGGTCTTCTGGCGGGAAAAGCTGGCGAAACTAGTGATCTTCGCCGTGGGCTTCCTGGTCATGGGCGCCGGCGTGTACTTCTCCATCCGGGTCGCCTACCGTGCCCGGCCCATCTACGCGCCGGACAACGCCCGTGATGACAACCTCAACCGCTACCAGGCACAGCTGGAACCCATACGCCGTGTGGTGATGGTGGGCGTGCCCGTGGTGTTCGGGCTGTTTGCCGGCACGGCTGCCATGGCGCAGTGGGACAAGGTCATGCTGTTCCTGTACCGGGTGCCGTTTGGCAAGACCGACCCACAATTTGGGTTGGACATCAGCTTCTACACAAACACGCTGCCGTTTCTGGGCTTTGTGACGGGCCTGTTGATCAGCATCACCGTGATCGCGTTCATCGCCGGCCTGCTCACCAACTACCTTTACGGTGCTGTGCGCCTGGCCGAGCGCGGCATCTTCGCATCCCGCAGCGCGCAGATCCACATGGCTGTGCTGGCCGCCGTGTTCCTGGTCCTGTTGGGCATCAACTTCTGGCTCGACCGCTACAGTACGCTGCAGAACAACGGCGGCTACCGGGCCGGCGCCATGTTCACCGACGTCAACGCCGTCATCCCCACCAAGGCCATCCTGGCAGTCGCCGCCATCATCGTGGCCATCCTGTTCGTCGTGGCTGCCTTCCTGGGCAAGTGGAAGCTGCCCCTTATCGGCACCGGCATGCTCGTGATTACGGGGATCGTGGCCGGGGGCATTTACCCGTGGGCCGTCCAGGGCCTGCAGGTCAAGCCTTCGGAAGGCACCGTCGAGGCGCCCTACATTTCGCGCAACATTGACTTCACCCGGCAGGCCTACGGACTCTCCGGCATGGATGTCACCCCCTACAACGCCACGACGACGGCGACCCCCGGAGCCTTGCGCCAGGACGCTTCCACAGTGGCCAGCATTCGCCTGTTGGACCCCAACCTGATCTCCTCCACGTTTGCGCAGCTCGAACAGTACCGTCCGTACTATGAGTTCCCCAAGACCCTCAACGTTGACCGCTACACCATTGACGGCAAGGTCCAGGATGCCGTGATTGCGGTGCGTGAGCTGAACCCGAACGGCATTAACCCCGGCCAGCAGAGCTGGTACAACCAGCACCTGGTGTACACGCACGGCTACGGCGTGGTGGCAGCCTACGGAAACAAGACCACCGCCGACGGCAAGCCGGTGTTCATGCAGTCCGGCGTCCCGTCGACGGGCGTATTGGGCACCGACACCAGCTACCAGCCGCGCATCTACTTTGGCCAGTCCATGACTGACTACTCCATTGTCGGGGGCGCCAAGGGCGCCACCCCCGTGGAGTTGGACCGGCCGCAGGGTTCCACACCCGCGTCGAAGGACAGTGCGGACACGAGCGGCGAATCCATGACCACGTTTACGGGAAGCGGCGGCCCGTCACTTGGCAACTGGTTCAACCGGCTGATGTATGCCATGAAGTTCCAGTCATCGGACTTGCTGCTGACCAACGGTGTCAACAACGACTCACAGATCCTTTACGACCGAACCCCGGCCGAACGCGTCGCCAAAGTGGCGCCGTACCTGACCCTGGACGGGAATCCGTACCCCACCGTCGTCGACGGCAGGGTCAAGTGGATCGTGGACGGCTACACCACCAGCTCCAGCTACCCGTATTCCCAGCAGCAGCAGCTGCAGGAGGCCACCACGGACTCCCTCACCGCGACTGGAGGCGTTGCAGCGTTGCCGAACGCATCCGTGAACTACATCCGCAACTCGGTCAAGGCCACCGTGGATGCCTACGACGGCTCCGTCCAGCTCTATGCCTGGGACACGCAGGACCCGATCCTGAAGTCCTGGGAAAAGGTCTTCCCCGCCACCATCAAGCCGTTCACGGAAATGTCCGGGGACGTCATGTCCCACGTGCGCTACCCGGAGGACCTGTTCAAGGTCCAGCGCGAACTGCTGGGCCGCTACCACGTGACCGACGCCGGTAAGTTTTACGCGAACCAGGAAGCCTGGAGCGTCCCCGACGACCCCACCACCGCAGCCGTTGACAAGCAGCCGCCGTACTACCTGTCGCTGCAAATGCCGGGCGAGGACAAGACAGCGTTTTCGCTGACCACCGACTTCATTCCCCAGGAAGTCCAGGGCACCGATTCGCGCAACATTCTGTACGGCTTCATGGCCGCCAACGGCGACGCCGGCAATGTCAAGGGTGTGAAGAGCCCGGACTATGGCAAACTGCGATTGCTGGAGCTGCCTGTGGACACCCAGGTGCCCGGCCCCGGCCAGGTGCAAAACACCTTCCAGTCCGATCCCACGGTGTCCGAGCAGCTGAACGTGTTGAAGCTCGGCCAGTCCGACGTCATCAACGGCAACCTGCTGACGCTGCCCATGGGTGGCGGCCTGCTTTACGTGCAGCCCGTTTACGTCAAGTCCACAGGTTCGACGTCGTACCCCACACTGCAGCGCGTCCTTGTCGCCTTTGGCAACAAGATTGGTTACGCGGCGACGCTAAATGACGCACTGGACCAGCTCTTTGGCGGCAACTCCGGGGCATCGGCCGGCGACGCCAACGTCCAGAAGGAACCCGGAGCGGCCGGCAGTTCCACCGGCGGCGCCACGGGCAGCGCCAGCACCAATCCGGCGCTCGCGAAGGCGCTCAATGATGCCAAGGCGGCCATTGCGGATGGCCAGGCGGCCCTGGCCAAGGGCGACTTTGCCGCCTACGGCACGTCGCAGAAGGCGCTCAATGCGGCGATCACGGCGGCCATCGCGGCTGAAGGAGCCGGCGCCAAGGCGACCGCAAAGCCCAGCGCCACGGCGACACCTTCACCCAGCGCGAAGCCGTAGCCAAGCTGGGGATCGATCCAGGTGATCGATCCCCAGCCGCTCCCTGCCACTCGCAGGCTCGTGGCGGGGCCCTCGTGCCCGTGGCGGGGCCCTCGTGCCCGTGGCGGGGCCCTCGTGCCCGTGGCGGGGCCCTCGTGCCCGTGGGCCCATCCAGCCGCTCCCTGCCACTCGCAGGCTCGTGGCGGGGCCCTCGTGCCCGTGGGCCCATCCAGCCGCTCCCTGCCACTCGCAGGGGCCCAGCCCGTTGCCACGGGACGCCGCAGGAATGGCCTGCGGCAACGGGAGACAAACGTCACGCGCCTTGGATTGGCGGCCAGGCAGCCCGCGGGGTAAAGTAAAGAACACGACGCGGGGTGGAGCAGTTCGGTAGCTCGCCGGGCTCATAACCCGGAGGTCACAGGTTCAAATCCTGTCCCCGCAACCAGATGAGGAAAACTCCCGGCCAGTCGGTCGGGGGTTTTCCGCTTTAACCGCCGTCGCTCAGTGGAACGGCCAGATGACGGGGACCAGGAACACGGCAACGGCCAGGTAGAGGGCCATGAGCACCTCACCCAGCTTCCAGTAGTCGCCGAACCAGTAACCTGCAGGACGCATGATCATCAGGTTGGCCGGAGTTGCAATCGGTGTCAGCAGGGCCGCTGACGAAGCCACGCTGATGCGCACGAGCACGGTCAAGGGCGAGAAGCCGGCAGCCAGGGACACGGACAGCGAAATCGGGATGATGATCAACGCCGTGGCCGTGTTGCTGATCAGCTGGCCGAGCGCAGCAGTGATGACGAAGATGCAAAGGACCAACAGGTATGGGCTGCCGCCTTCAGTGAGGCGGATGAGGCCGCCGGCAAGGAGCTTGGCGGTCCCGGTCTTCGTGATGGCTTCCGACAACGGGATCATGGCGGCTACCAGGATCAGCGTTTGCCACGCCATTGAACGGTGGGCCTGGCCCACCGTTACGGCTCGGGTCAGCACCATCGCCATGGCGGCCAGCAGTGCTGCAACGGGGGCGGGGACAAGATTGGTCGTCATCAGCACGACCATTGCCGCCAGAATCACGAGCGCCGGCACGGTCCCGGGGCCAAGCCGCACTGCCTGGCGTCGGATGGAGTCAGGGGAGTCCACCAGCAACACGGCCTGGTCGCGCGTGTGCCTGTCCAAGTCGGCCCAGCTGCCCTGCAGCAGCAGGCTGTCCCCGGCCATGACCGCAACGGGGTATGAGCTCGCTTTCGCCCCAGCCCGCCGGTGGGCCAAGACGACAAGGGAGCCGCTTTCGGTGACCATTCCCGGGTACGCTTCGGTGCCGACAAGGCCGGAGCGGGGGGACACAATCACTTCGGCGACGCCAAAGGTGGCGGATGACTCCTGAATATGTTGAAGGTGACATTGGAATTGACGGTTTTTGGTCGATTCGGGCCGTTTCCTGCTCAGCCTAAGAGTGCACCAAGTCAATTACAAGGAGGTCCGGACAATCCCAAGAAATGAATTCGTGGGCCCGAAACGGGTTTGTGAATTCTTCCCACAAGACCCGCCACAGTGACAGCACGGGCTGTTAGAATGGCGCGACCGGGCCCACAGGGGGCCTCGCAAAATCAGCGTACTGAGCATGGTTTGGGCTTGCGCATGTGACAAGAGAATATTTGGGGTTGCAATGAGCTTTCTTGAGACCTTTTGGTCCATCATTATTTTTTGCCTGTTCCTGTCCTACCTGATACTGCTGTTTCAGATCCTTATTGACATCCTCCGTGATTCATCCATCTCCGGCTGGACAAAGGCGGTATGGATCTTCTTCCTGCTCGCGGCCCCGGTCATCACTGCGCTGGTGTACATCATCGTGCGCGGCGGCAGCATGTCCGAGCGCGGCGTGCGGACCGCCAACACCGCCCAGCAGGAAACGGAGCAGTACCTGCGCCGTGTGGCCGGCATGCAGAGCCCAGCCGGCCAGATTGCCTCCGCCAAGGCTCTCCTTGACGCCGGGACCGTCACCGATGCGGAGTACGCCCAGCTCAAGGCCAAGGCCCTGGCATAGTGCGTCCAAGGCCACGCCGGCCACAGGCCCACGCGCACCAGCGGGGTTTACCCATTGGCTGATGTCGACATCGTCGCATGGTTGCTATTGGCGCTCCACGTGGTCCTGGGCGCGGTCGCCGTGGCCTTCATCTCGGCCCGGCACCGGCCAGCCACGGCCATCGCGTGGATGCTCACCATCATCTTCATCCCCTACATTGGGTTGCTGGGGTACCTGGCCGTCGGGTTTAACCGCCTGCCAAGATCCCGGCGGGAAAAGCAGCGCCACGTCAACACCTTGATCATGGAACGGACCCAGGGCCTCGACCAGCCCGGCCACCGCGAGGACTGGCCCGAGGGCCTGGCCTCGCTGGTCACCCTCAACACGACACTGGGTGCGCTGCCCATGGTCGGAGGCAACGCCGTCGAACTCCTGCCGGACTACCGGGGTTCCCTGGCTGCCATGTCCGCCGCGATCGACACGGCCACCGATTATGTGCACGTGGAGTTCTACATCCTTGTGCACGACGAGGCCACCAAGCCGTTCTTTGACGCCTTGGAGCGTGCCTGCCTGCGCGGCGTAAGGGTCCGTGTGCTCAGCGACCATTTGGCCTCGGTCATGAACCCCGGCCGCAAGGAAACACTGGACCGGTTGGCGGGGATGGGCGCCGACTACCGGGCCATGCTGCCCTTGCGGCCGTGGCGCGGGCAGTGGCAGCGCATTGACCTGCGCAACCACCGCAAGCTGCTGGTGGTCGACGGGCGTGTCGGGTTCACGGGCTCGCAAAACCTGGTGCACGAGAATTACAACAAGAAGAAGAACATTGCGCGCGGGCTGCGCTGGCACGAGCTGATGATCTGCATCCAGGGCCCCGCCGTCCGCGAGCTGGACGCGGTCTTTGTCACCGACTGGTACAGCGAGACCGATGTGTTGCTGGACGTGGACACCTCCCCTGTGGTCCTTGACCCGGCCCCGCACCTGGTGGATGCACAGGTGGTGCCGAGCGGGCCGAGTTTTGACAACGACAATAACCTGAAGCTTTTTGTGGCAATGATCCACCGGGCCAATGAGCGCATCAGCATCACGAGCCCGTACTTTGTGCCGGAGGACTCGGTGCTGCTGGCCATCGTCACGGCTGCGGCAAGGGGCGTGGATGTGGAGCTGTTCGTCTCCGAAATCGGCGACCAGGCCATGGTCTACCACGCCCAGCGTTCCTATTACGAAGCGCTGCTGAGGGCGGGGGTGAAGGTTTTCCTCTACAAGGCGCCGGAAGTGCTGCACTCCAAGCACTTCAGCATTGACCGCGACATGGCCGTCATCGGCTCGTCCAACATGGATGTGCGCTCGTTCTCGCTCAACATGGAAATCTCCGTGCTCATCCACAGTGCCGACTTCGTGGCGCAGATGCACCTCGTGGAGGACGGCTACCGGGAGAACAGCCGCCAGCTTGAGCTTGCGGACTGGGTCGCACGCCCCGCGAGGGAGAAGTTCCGGGACAGTGCGGCCCGGCTGACGTCCAATCTGCAATAGGCGCGCCCGGTGAGGCAGGGCCCACGCGTTGCTCCCGGCGCAGGGCCCACGCGTTGCTCCCGGCGTGGGGCCCACGCGTTGCTCCCGGCGTGGGGCCCACGCGTTGCTCCCGGCGTGGCGGCACCCCGCGCCGGAGGATCCCCGCCCCTATGCCGTGGGTGCCGTCCCTTGCCGCTTGGACGCAGGCTTGGTCTTGACCTGGGCCTCGACCATGGCCTTGGCTGCGGAGACATCGCCAAGGAGTGGTTTTAGCCAGGCGGACTGCGGGTGGGCGTCCACCAGGACCGCCCGGGCAAACAGCGTCAGCGGAATCGCCATGAGCGCTCCCAACGGGCCCAGGAGAGCAGACCAGAAAATAACGGAAATGAAGGTCAACGTCATGTTCAGGTTCACCGTGCCCGCCACAAACCTGGGCTGGATGACGGACTGGATGAGTGAGTTGATCACGCCGTAGAAGGCCAGCACGGCGACGAAGGACGGAATCCCGCCGGCCAGCAGCGCCATGATGGCAGCCGGGACCAGGCTGATCCAGAAGCCGACGAACGGGATAAAGCCGCACACAAACGCCAGCATGGCCCACAGCCCTGCACCGGGTACACCGAGAATGAGCAACAGTGCCAGGTTTAGGGCGGCAACAATGGCGCCAAAGATGGTGGTCATGACCATGAACGACCGGGACAGCCGGGCAAAGTTGGCCAAGGCGTCCACCAGGGCGGCGCGCTCCTTCCTGACCACCTTGAAAATGGCCGGGAGGTGGCCGGCATCAATGCACATGAACATGACCAGCAGCAGGAGGAAGACCGTGCCGGAACCCACGTTCATGGCGCTGCCGAGCAAGTTGTAGCCGGCATCCAGCAGCACTCGGAGGTCGATGGAATTCACGACCGCGCGGATCTGGTTGTCGCCCAGTCCAAGTGTGTCGTGGAGGAACGCCCGTGCGTCATCGCGCAGGCCGGCAATCTGCGGCGCAAACTGCGGCAGCAGCCTGGTAAATTGCACGGTGGAAGCCCACAGGGCGGCAATGAGCGCGGCAACCATTGCGTAGACGGCGAGAATGGCGGACACCGTGGCCAACGCCGTCGGCACGCGCCGCGCAATGAGCCTGGCCTTGATGGGATAAACGCAGATGGCCAGAACCAGCGCCAAAAAGAACGGGCCCACAATGGAGGAAATGCGGCCAGGCGATGAGGACTATGACGGCAGCAGCAAGTCCAATCAAAATTCTGGAACCTGTCGTATTGCTGCCGCCCGCCCCGGATTCCGGTCCGTCGGTTTCGCCGATGATGTCCTATTTCATTTCCGTCGCCCAATGCCACGATGGCATTGGGAACATCCTATTAGGGCGCAGCCCGTTGCGGCAGGGACCCCCGGAGTACAGTGGGCGGACACGTCAATTGTGGAGGGAATGCCAAGATGCCGCCTGTTGAAACGTCCATGGATATGTCCGGCAGCCTTGCCGGAAAAACCATTCTCATGTCCGGCGGTTCCCGCGGCATCGGCCTGGCCATTGCCGTGCGGGCCGCCCGCGACGGCGCCAACGTGGTGCTCATTGCCAAGACGGACAAGCCCGATCCCCGTTTGGAAGGCACCATCCACACGGCGGCGGCGGCCATCGAGGCCGCCGGCGGCCGGGTGCTTGCCATTGTGGGCGACGTGCGCTCCGACGAGACCGTCTCCCACGCGGTGGAAGCCGCGGTGACAGCGTTCGGGGGCATCGACGTCGTGCTTAACAATGCCAGCGTGCTCTCACTCGCAGGGACGCTGGAGGTGACGCCCAAGCGCTACGACCTCATGCAGGACGTCAACGTGCGCGGCAGCTACATGCTGACCCGGGCCGCCCTGCCGCATCTGCTCACCGCGGAAAATCCGCACATTTTGACGCTCAGTCCGCCGCTGAACCTGGACCCGAAATGGCTGGGCGCCCACCCCGCCTACACCCTGGCCAAATACGGGATGACCCTGTGTGCGCTCTCATTCGCGGCTGAATTTGCGCAGCAGGGTGTGGCGTCCAATGCACTGTGGCCGAGGACCACCATCGCCACGGCCGCGGTGGCGAACATCCTGGGCGGGGAGGAAATGGTGCGCCGTTCGCGCAGGCCGGAGATCATGGCCGACGCCGCGCATGCCATCCTGACCACGCCCAGCCGCCGGCTGACCGGACAGGTCATCATTGACGAGGAACTGCTGCGCTCCCGCGGCACCACTGATTTTGCCCGGTACGCGGTGGATCCGTCCGCCGAACTCATGCCGGACCTCTATGTGGACCCGTAGCGGGAGTGAGGGCGGGGACGGCGTCGCGGACTATGCCCAGCAGTGTGCCGGACAGCAGGGTGTGCACCTGGCGCCGGCTGAGGGTTTTCCGCAGCAGCCACTCCCGTGCGCCGCTGCGGGCCAGCTGGGCGTATACACGCATCATGGCGCGGACCTGCTCCTGGCCTTCGCCGCGCCCCGCCAGCCCCATCGCCTCCATGAGCCGTTCAACGGAATCGTTTTCCGCCTCGACCAGGATGCGTTCGAGGTCCGGATCGCGCCCCATGCCCCCTGATCCGAGTGCCAGCCACGTCCCGCCGGTGTGTTCGAGCGTATCCAGGAACCAGGTGACGGACGCGTCGATGCGCTCCTGGAGGGTGCCGTCCGGCAGCGTTGCCACCGCGACCTCGGACACCGTTGAATTCAGCCGGACAACCTCAAGGTACAGCCCGCGCTTGTTGCCGAAATAGTGGTTGACCAGCCCGCGGGCCACCCCGGCCGCCGCGGCGATGTCGGTGGCGGAAACCTCCTCATACGGGCGCAGGGCAAACAACTTTTGGGCGCAGGCGAAGATCTGTTCGCGGCGCTCGTCCGGGCTCAGCCGCTGCCTGCGCTGTTCGGCAGGCACGACGCCGGACCCCTCCTTGGGAGCGGACCGGGGGCTCGTGTCCGTGGCCGCCTTGGTGGACGTCATGGCGTGCCGTTGGGAGCCAGCCACGGCAGCCACGCGGGGATGTCCTCAGGCGCCGCCAAGGGGAAGGTGGGCGGCCGCTTCTCCAGGAACGAAGCCACGCCCTCCGCGGCGTCGGGGCTGCCGGCAAGGCCTGCAATCAGCCGCGAGTCGAGGGCGTGGGCGGGATAGGGGGAGTCCAGGCCGCTGAGCCGGTTCAGCATTTGCTTGATGACGGCGGTGGACACCTCGGAAGTGTTGGCGATGATGTCACGGGCCAACGCATAGGCGGCGTCAAGCACCTCGTCGGGGCCGTGCACGGAGGTCACGAGTCCGGCGTCGAGCGCTTCCTGGGCACCAAACAGCCGGCCGGTCAGCATCCAGTCCGTGGCCCGGGACATGCCCACCAGGCGGGGCAGGTACCAGACGGAGGCGCCCTCGGGGAAGATGCCTCGGCGGCTGAACGGGAAGGAAAAGCGGGAGTCAGTTGACGCCAGCCGGAAGTCGCAGGAGAGCGTGATGGTGATGCCGCCGCCCACGGCCACCCCGCGCAGGGCGGCAATGACCGGCTTGTTCATGGCAAAAATGGTCTTGGAGCAGCGCCCGGCCGGTTCCTGCCAATTTTCCGGGTCCGCGTTTTCGGGGTTCAGGTCAAAGCCGCCTCCGCTGAGGTCCGCACCCACGGAAAAGTCCCGTCCCACGGAGGTGAACACCACCACCCGAACCGTGGGATCGTGCTCAGCCACGCCAAAAGCGTGGGCGAGTTCATCGGCCATGGCCATGGTGTAGCCGTTGCGGGCCCCCGGCCGGTTGAGGGAAACGGTGGCGATGCCGGCCTCGGCCGCATAGCTGATGGCGGTGTACTCGGTGGCGCGGGGCTCGATCATCTGCATCGCTTTCGCCGGAAACCCTGACGGTCTATTGACATGATGTCAATAATTCTGAATTATTGGCGGTATGTCAACAAGTCTAATTTCCGCGAGCTGGATCGACGAAGATCTGGCCGACGTCGCCCACTTGCTGCAGGACTTCTTCGTCAAGGAGGTGGCGCCGCGGGAGGAGAAGTTCCGCGCGCAGGGCTTCCCCGACAGGGACCTGTATGAACGTGCCGGCGAGCTGGGCCTGTCCGGCATGAGCATCCCGGAGGAATATGGCGGGGGCGGCGGCAATTTTGCCAATCTGGCCCTGCTGCTGCAGGAACAAACCGCCGCCGGCGCCGGCAGCCTCGGCTTTGCCGTCAGCGAGGGCATTGTGGCCCACTACCTGCTGGCTTACGCCACGCAGGAGCAAAAAATGCGTTGGCTGCCCAAGCTGTGCAGCGGCGAATGGGTTGGCTCCATCGCCATGACCGAGCCCGGCACCGGCTCCGACCTGCAGGCCATCACCACCCGCGCCCGCCGCGACGGGGACCACTATGTGGTCAACGGCTCGAAGATCTTCATCTCCAACGGCCAGCTGTGCGACTTGGTCGTGATCGCCGTCAAGACCGACTCCGCCGAGGGCGCCAAGGGGATCTCCCTGCTGGTGGCCGAGGTTGGCGATGGCACTCCGGGCTTTACCCGCGGCAGGAACTTGGACAAGATCGGACTGAAGGGCCAGGACACCTCCGAATTATTCTTCGAGGACCTTCGCATTCCGGCGGAAAACGTCCTCGGCGGCACGGAAGGGCAGGGCTTTTACCAGCTCATGAACCAGCTGCCGCAGGAGCGTCTCATCACGGCCATCCTGGCACAGTCCATCAGCGAGGCGGCTGTCACGGCGGCGCTGGAGTACACGAAGAGCCGCGAGGCGTTTGGCAAGCCGCTGTTTGAGCTGCAAAACACCCGCTTTGAACTGGCCGAATGCGCCACCATCACCCGCGTCAACAGGGTGTTCCTGGACGACTGCATCGTCAAGCACGTCAACGGGGAACTGGACACCGCCACCGCCTCCATGGCCAAGTACTGGATCACCGACAGGACCGGGGAAGTGGTGGACAGGTGCCAACAGCTCTTTGGCGGCTACGGCTACTGCCTGGAATACCCCATTGCCGGCATGTACGCGGACAACAGGGTGCTGCGCGTCCTGGCCGGCGCCAACGAGGTCATGAAGGAACTTATCGCCCGCTCCCTGTAAACGCTCCCTCACCAACGGGGGCCCAAACCACGACCCTCCCTCAGCAATCGGGGTTTAGACCATTACGCTCCCGCACCAAGTCCTCAACCCGTCAACTGTCCGGCCCGCGCTGAAGCGTCCTGGACGACCTTGGAAGGAAATCACGTGCACGAACAAGCTGCACCCGAAGCATTTGTCTACGACGCCATCAGGACTCCGCGCGGACGCGGCAAAAAGGGCGCCCTGCACGGGACCAAGCCCATCGACCTGGTGGTGGGCCTGATCAACGCCCTCCGTGAACGGAACCCCGGCCTGGACGAGAACCTGATAGATGACTTCATCCTGGGCGTGGTATCCCCCGTGGGTGACCAGGGTGCCGTAATTGCCCGCACCGCGGTGCTGGCTGCCGGGCTGCCGGACACTGTGGGCGGTGTGCAGCTCAATAGATTTTGCGCGTCGGGACTGGAGGCGGTGAACATGGCCGCCCAAAAGGTGCGCTCCGGCTGGGACCAGCTGATCATTGCCGGGGGCGTGGAGTCCATGTCCCGGGTGCCGATCGGTTCCGACGGGGGCGCCTGGGCCATGGACCCGGCCACCAATTACGACACATACTTTGTGCCCCAGGGCATCGGCGCGGACCTGATCGCCACGCTCGAGGGCTTCAGCCGTGAGGACGTGGACGCCTACGCCGTGCGCTCGCAGCAACTGGCAGCCCGGGCTTGGGCCGAGGGCCGCTTCGCCAACTCCGTGATCCCTGTCCGGGATCAAAACGGGCTGGTGGTGCTGGACCGTGACGAGCACATGCGCCCGGAATCCACCCCGGAGTCCCAGGCCGGGCTGCGGCCTGCCTTTGCCGCCATGGGCGACGCCGGCGGCTTCGACGCCGTGGCGCTGCAAAAGTTCCACCAGGTGGAGCGGATCAACCACGTCCACACTGCCGCCAACTCCTCCGGAATTGTCGACGGCGCCGCCTTGGTTTTGGTGGGCAGCGCCGAGATGGGCGAACAGCTGGGCCTGACGCCCCGGGCGCGGATCGTGGCCACCGCCACTTCCGGGGCCGACCCCACCATCATGCTCACCGGCCCCACGCCAGCCACCCGGAAACTGCTGAAGACTGCCGGCCTGAGCGTGGACGACATTGACCTGTTCGAGATCAACGAGGCCTTCGCCTCCGTGGTGCTGAAATACCAAAAGGACTTGGAGATACCCGATGACAAGCTCAATGTGAACGGAGGGGCCATCGCCATGGGCCATCCGCTGGGCGCCACGGGAGCGATGATCCTTGGCACCGTGCTGGATGAACTGGAACGCAGGGACGCCCGCCGGGCCGTCATCACGCTGTGCATTGGCGGCGGCATGGGCCTGGCTACGTTGATTGAGAGGGTTTGAGCATGAGGAACACCATTCGCTGGGACCAGGACGCAGACGGCGTCGTCATTTTGACCATGGATGACCCGGACCAGTCCGCCAACACCATGAATGACGCCTACGCGTCCTCAATGCAGCAGGCCGTGGAACGGCTGGTGGCGGAAAGGGACAGCGTCACCGGCGTCATCCTCACCTCCGCCAAGAAGACGTTTTTCGCCGGCGGTGACCTCAACGACCTTGTGGCCGCCGGACCGCAGGACGCGCAAAGGATCCTTGACCTGGGGCGGACGATCAAGACCCCGCTGCGCACCCTGGAAACACTGGGGCTGCCCGTCGTGGCCGCCATCAACGGTGCGGCCCTGGGCGGCGGGCTGGAAATTGCGCTGGCCACCCACCACCGGATCGCCGCCGACACCCGGGGTTCCGTGATCGGGCTGCCCGAGGTCACCCTGGGCCTGCTGCCCGGCGGTGGCGGCATTGTCCGCACCGTCCGCCTGCTGGGCGTGGCCGACGCCCTCATGAACGTGCTCCTGCAGGGCCAGCGCTACAAGCCGCGCGAGGCCATGGAGGTGGGCCTGGTCCACGAGGTGGTGGGCACCGTCGCCGAGCTCATCCCGGCCGCCAAGGCATGGATCAAGGCCAACCCGGACGCCGCCCAGCCGTATGACACGCCCAAATACAGGATCCCCGGCGGCACACCCAACACGTCTTCGTTTGCGGCCATCCTGCCCTCCTTCCCGGCCAACCTCCGCAAGCAGCTCAAGGGCGCCAACTACCCCGCCCCACGCGCCATCCTGGCCGCCGCCGTCGAAAGCATGCAGGTTGACATTGACACGGCCCTGGACGTTGAATCACGCTACTTTGTCGAAGTGGTGACGGGGCAGGTCTCCACCAACATGATCAAGGCCTTCTTCTTTGACATGGCCCACATCAATGCCGGCGGCAGCCGCCCCCAGGGATACGAAAAGTACACAGCGAAAAAGGTGGCCGTGTTGGGTGCCGGCATGATGGGCGCAGGGATTGCCTACGTGTGCGCCCGCGGCGGCATGGACGTCATGCTCAAGGACGTGTCGCCGGAAGCGGCGGCGCACGGCAAGGCGTATTCCAAATCGCTCACCGACAAGGCAGTGGCCCGTGGAAAATCCACCCGGGAACAGGCCGAGGCGCTGCTGGCAAAAATCACCCCCACCACGGACTCCGCGGACCTGGCAGGCGCGGACCTGGTGATCGAGGCCGTCTTTGAAAACGTGGAGGTCAAGCAGGCGGCGTTCGCGGAGATTGAGGGGCTGGTGGCCGCCGGAGCCGTGCTGGGCTCCAACACCTCCTCGCTGCCCATCACGCAGTTGGCCGAGGGCGTTAGGGACCAGCCGAACTTCATCGGCCTGCACTTTTTCTCGCCCGTGGACAAGATGCCGCTGCTGGAAATCATCGCCGGAGCAAACACCTCGGACGAAACCCTGGCCCGGGCCTTCGACATTGCCCGGCAGATCCGCAAGACCCCCATTGTGGTCAACGATTCCCGCGGTTTCTTCACCAGCCGCGTCATCGGCACGTTCCTGAACGAGGCCATCGCCATGGTGGGCGAGGGCATCAATCCCGTGGCCATCGAGCAGGCCGGCGCGCAGGCCGGCTATCCGGCCCCGCCGCTGCAGCTCGCCGACGAACTGAACCTGAAACTGATGGCCAAGATCCAAAAGGAGACCAAGGCGGGGCTGGAGCACGACGCCGGCCCCCAAAAGTACCAGCACCACGCCGCCAACGACCTCCTGGACCGGATGATCGAAGGGTTCGGGCGCACCGGCAAGCTGGGCGGTGCCGGCTTCTACAACTACGCCGACGGCCACCGCACCGGCCTCTGGGAGGGCCTGGCCGAACACTGGGGCGGCACGGCGGGAATCCCTTTCGCGGACATGGCGGAGCGCATGCTCTTTGCCGAGTCCCTCGAAACCGTGAAGTGCCTCGACGAGGGGGTGCTGCGCAGCGTGGAGGACGCCAACATCGGCTCCATCCTGGGGATCGGCTTCCCCGGCTGGACTGGCGGCGTGGTCCAGTACATCAACGGCTACGACGGCGGCGTGGCAGGCTTTGTGGCCAGATCCAGGGAGCTGGCGGACCGGTACGGGGACCGGTTCCTGCCGCCCGCCTCGCTGGTGGCCAAGGCCGAGAACGGGGAGAAGTACTGATGGCCCCGACGGAAAACGCCCCGTCAGGGACCGCTGGACCGGAAAACACGCGGCCGGACAGTGCCGGACCGGAAGATCTAGGCCCGGGCAGTGCCGGAGTGGTAAACAGCAGGCGGGGCGACCGCTGGAAGGCGTTCACGGTGGAGCCGGAAGCCGCGCCAGGCGTGACGGTGGTGCGCCTGGCCGGGCCAGGCCGGGGCAACATGATGGGCCTGGACTTCTGGTCGGAACTGCCACGGCTGTTCCGCGAACTCGACGCCGACGACTCCGTCCGCGCCGTGGTGCTCACCGGCGCCGGGAACCACTTCAGCGTGGGCCTTGACGTCCAGGAGGTGCTGGGGCCGTGGCTGGCGAAGCTCAGCCCCGGAACCGGTTCCGGGCATGCCGCAACGGCGTCCGGCGCGGCTACCACCGCCACCGCAGCCGCCCGCGGTGAGCTGCTGCGCTTGATCGGCCAGCTCCAGGACGGCGTCACTGCGGTGGCGGCGTGCCGCAAGCCCGTCATCGCCGCCGTCTCCGGCTGGTGCATCGGCGGTGGCGTGGACCTCATCAGCGCCGCGGACGTCCGGCTGGCCTCCGCCGATGCCAGGTTCAGTGTCCGGGAAGCGCGGCTGGCGATAGTGGCCGACGTCGGCAGCCTGCAACGGCTGCGCGGCATCGTGGGGGAGGGACACCTGCGGGAGCTGACGCTGACCGGCAAGGACATTACGGCGGAGCGGGCGGAGAGGATCGGCCTGGTCAACGACGTCTACCCGGACGCCGAATCGCTGCTGGCTGCGGCCCTGGGCATGGCCGCGGAGATGGCGGCGAACTCGCCGCTGGCCGTGGCCGGCACCAAGGCTGTACTGAACGAGGACCGCGAGGAACGCATCGCCCGCGGGCTGCGCCACGTCGCCCTGTGGAATTCCGCGTTCCTGCACAGCGAGGACCTGATGGAAGCCGTGGCGGCCCTCGGGGAACGCAGACCGGCCGAATTCCACGGCTGGTGAGAGCCGGCGTCGTGCATTATGACAGTACCAAAACTGTTCTTTTAATTGTCACCGTCGACAAGGATGAGGAGTCACCGTGTATCTGACCCAAGGGCTGCACCGTTCGCTGCAGGCCACACCGAACGCCATCGCCACCATCTACAAGGACCGGCAGCGGAGCTACGTCGAACATGCGGACCGGGTGGCCCGCCTTGCCGGCGCCCTGCAAATGCTCGGCGTGGCCGCCGGGGACAGGGTGGGGATCGTCTCGCTCAACTCTGACCGTTTTGCCGAGTACCTGATCGCCGTGCCGTGGGCCGGCGGCGCCGTCACCCCGATCAACATCCGCTTGAGCCCCACGGAAGTCGCTTATGCCATGAACGATTCCGGCACCAGGGTGCTGCTGCTGGACGACGCTTTCGCACCCATGGCGGCGGCGCTGCGGGAAAAGGCGCCGGGCGTGGAAACGTACATCCACTGCGGCGATGGCCCCACTCCCGAAGGCGTGCTTTCCTACGAGGAGCTCGTGGCCGGGACCGAACCGGTGGAGGACGCGTACCGCAGCGGCGACGACCTCGCCGGAATCTATTACACCGGCGGGACCACCGGCTTCCCCAAGGGCGTCATGCTCAGCCACACGAACTTCGTTACCTCGGGCCTGGGCACGGTGGCCTCCGGCGGACTGCTGCGGCCGGGGCCACGCTGCTGCACGCAGCCCCGATGTTCCACCTGGCGGACCTGGCCGCCTGGTCCGGGCAGACGATCCTGGGCGGCACGCACCTGATGGTGCCGTTCTTTGAACCCGTGTCCGCGATGGCGGCCATCCAGGAGCACAAGCCGACCGACGTTTTGCTGGTGCCAACCATGATCCAGATCCTGGTGGACCACCCGGCCGCCGCCAACTACGACCTGTCCTCCCTCAAGCGCATGCTGTACGGCGGCTCCTCCATTTCAGAAGGCGTGCTCAAGCGGACCATGGAGCGCCTGCCGGGACTGCGACTGGTGCAGGCGTACGGGCAGACGGAGGCCTCGCCCGTCATCACCTTGCTGCTGCCCGATGAGCACCACGGCGACTTGCTGCGTTCCGGAGGCCGCGCCGCCCCGCACAGCCAGGTTGCCATTCTCGACCCCGACGGCAACGAGACGGCCGTTGGCGGGGTGGGCGAGATCTGCTGCAAGGGCGCGCACGTCATGCAGGGCTACTGGAACAATCCGGAACAAAGCGCCGAGGCCCTGCGGGGCGGCTGGCTGCACACCGGCGACCTGGGCTACCTGGATGCCGCCGGATTTGTCTACGTGGTGGACCGGCTCAAGGACATGATCATCACGGGCGGGGAAAACGTGTATTCCGCGGAGGTGGAAAACGCGCTCAGCAAGCACCCGGCCGTGGCGTCGTCGGCCGTCATCGGTGTCCCGGATGACAAGTACGGCGAGCTCGTGCACGCCGTGGTGGTGCTCGCGACGGATGCGAAGGCCACGGCCGCGGAGCTGCAGGCGTTCTGCCGGGAGCAGATTGCCGGATACAAGGTGCCGCGCAGCTTCGAGTTTGCACAGGCGCTGCCGATGTCCGGCGCTGGCAAGGTCCTCAAGCGCGAGCTGCGCGAAAGTCACGCCGCGGCACAGAAATAGCTGCGGGAAGAACGCCGGCCGGCGCAGGCATAGCCGAAACAGCAGAATCAGGAGTCTTTTGTGAGTGGTCCGTTGCAGGGAATCAAGGTGGTGGAACTTTCCGCCATGGGCCCGGCACCCCACGCCGCCATGATGCTCGCGGACCTGGGTGCCGACGTGGTGCGGGTGGTGGGGCCGGTCCCGCCGGTGGGCGGGTACGACGTCGACACCCACCTTCAGCGGTCCCGCACCACCGTCCGGGCGAACCTTAAGGACCCGGCGGACCTCGCCGGCGTGCGTGGACTGGTGGCGGCAGCGGACGTTTTTCTGGAGGGCTTCAGGCCTGGCACCACCGAACGGCTGGGCCTGGGCCCCGAGGAGTGCCTGGCCGCCAATCCGCGGCTGGTCTACGCCCGCATGACGGGCTGGGGGCAGTCCGGGCCGCTGGCGCAGCGGGCCGGGCACGATATTAACTACATTGCGCTCACCGGCGCCCTCCACGCCATGGGACCGGCCGCGCAGCCCGTGCCGCCGCTGAACCTGGTGGGCGACTTTGGCGGCGGCTCCCTGTTTGTGGTGACCGGCATCCTCGCGGCGCTGCTTGAACGGGGCCGTTCAGGGCGCGGACAGGTGGTGGACGCCGCCATGGTGGACGGCGTCAGCGTGCTTTCGCAAATCATCCTGGAGTTGCGCTCGGTTGGGATGTGGAACGACAACCGCGGTGCCAACCTGCTGGACGGGGCTGCCCCGTTCTACCGCACGTATGAGTGTGCCGGCGGGGGATTCGTAGCCGTGGGGGCCATTGAGCCGCAATTTTATGCGGCGCTGCTGGACAGCCTGTGGCTCGACGGTTCCGCGGAGGAGAAACTGCCGGACCGGGACGATCCCGCGCAGTGGCCCGCACTCGCCGAGGTCCTGGCACGGGCATTTGCGGCACGGAGCCGGGATGAGTGGGCCCAGGTATTCGACGGCGTCGACGCCTGCGTTACGCCGGTCCTGACGTATGCCGAGGCAGCCGGGCACCCGCACCTGGCCGCCCGTGGAACGCTGTCCGGCTCCGGCAGTCAGGTGGTGGCCGCACCCGCCCCCCGCTTCTCCCGCTCGGTCACGACCAGTCCGGCCGTGACGCCGGCCGCCGCCCGCGACCCGCGTGGCAGCGTCGGCATCGAGTCGATCATTAACGCCTGGAGCACCCCATGATGACCGTTACCGGACACGAACAGTTCGCCGCGTGGGAAAACAAGGTGATGCCGCCGGTGGAGGAAGTGCGCCCCGGGGTGTGGTCCATCCCCGTGCCGTTCCCCAACAACCCCATGCGCTACACAATCGCCTATCTCCTGGCCGGCCGCGGGGAAGCCGCCCTCGTGGACCCGGGCTGGGACTCGGACGGGGGATGGCAGGCGCTCAAGGCGGGAATGGCAGCTGCGGGGGCGGCGCCGTCGGACATCACAGGGGTGGTGGTGACGCACTACCACCCGGACCACCTCGGCATGGCGGCGCGGCTGCGGGCCACGGGTAAAACGTGGATGGCGCTGGGTGAAAATGAGCCGCTGCCATCGCAGTGGTCCCAGGACATGGAGTCGTTCGTGGCGGGGGACCTGGCGCAGTTCACCGCGTGGGGCGTGCCGGCCGGGCTGCTGCATGAGGTCACGTTCCGGGACGGGCAATGGGATCAGCTGCGCGCCATCGCCGGGCCGGAGATCCGGCTCCCTTCTGGCGCCCTGCTGCCCGTCGCCGGCCTGACCGTAAGGGCGTTGGCGACTCCGGGCCACACGCCGGGGCACATTTGCCTGGTTGACGAGAGGAACCAGCTGATCCTGACCGGCGACCACGTCCTGCCGCGCATCACCCCGCATATCTCCCTGGAGGCCCACGGGCAGGACAATCCCGTGGCCGACTACCTGCACTCCCTGGGCATGATGGCGGCCGCGGACGGCATGGAGGTCCTGCCCGCCCACGAATACCGCTTCACGGGCCTGGCCGGCAGGGCGGCCGAGCTGAAGGCGCACACGCTGGAACGCTCGGGCGAAGTCCGGTCCGTGCTGGCCGGGGGAAGCGCTCGGACAGTGTGGGACGTGGCGCGCGAACTGACGTGGTCGCGCGGCTTTGGCTCGCTGCGCAGCTTCACGCTGCGGCTGGCGCTCGCCGAAACCGCCAGCCATTTGGTCTACCTGCGTTCGCAGGGGGTTCCGGTGGACATCGAGGTGCCCCGCGGCCTCAAGTGACGCTGTATCACCGTTGGTCCGGTTTTGCGTGACGCAGTATCACCGTTGTATTCAGATACGGCGTCACGGGGAACAGCAACCGACGGTGATACGGCGTCACGGGGAACAGCAACCGACGGTGATACGGCGTCACGGGGAACAGCAACCGACGGTGATACGGCGTCACGGGGAACAGCAACCGACGGTGATACGGCGTCACGGGGAACAGCAACCGACGGTGATACGGCGTCACGGGGAACAGCAACCGACGGTGATACGGCGTCACGGGGAACAGCAACCAACGGTGATACGGCGTCCGAGAAAATGTCGTAAAAGGTGATACGGCGTCTACAGGGGCTCGGGGTGCGGCGCGGGGTCGGTGAAGTCGCCCGAGGCGCGGCGGAAGCGGGCCAGGATCCCCGTCATGCTGCGCAGTTCATCCGGCGGGATTCCCGGCTGTGCAAACACCTGTTCGTTGAGCGCGGCCGTGGCTGCTTCAACCAGCGTGCGGCCGGCCGGGGTCAGCACCACCAGTGTGGCGCGTCCGTCGGTGGGGTGGGCTTCGCGTCGCAGAAAGCCGTCCCTTTCCAGCCGGTCCACCACATTGGTGACGCTGGTCGGATGCACCTGCAGGCGGGCGCTGGCGCTGGCCATTGGCAGGGCGCCGCCGCGGGTGAAGGACAGCAGCCGCAGCAATTCCAGCCGGGCGTAGGAGAGCCCCAGCGGCTTGAGGACGGCGTCGACGCGGCTGTACATGAGCTGGTGGGTGCGCATGACGGAGGAGAAGGCGGCCATGCCGTCGGCGGCGTCCGCCCAGCCGTGCGCTATCCATTGCCGTTTGGCTTCCGCAATGGGATCCATGGGCAGCGGGGATGCGGGGGCCATGGCATGTCCTTTCCTGCGGCAGCGCTTCGAAAACATCGAGAGCAATGAGCGGTTCAAGAACAATTTACTCTGGATACCTAGTAAATACTAGCAGTTCCTAGTAATCTGGCCGAAGAACACTTTCCACGCAAAGGGGCTGTCCATGAAGATCGTTGTACTGATCAAGCAAGTGCCGGACACAGCGGACGAACGCACGCTCGACGCAGCCACCGGGTGGCTCAACCGCGACGCGGGAGACAACATCGTCGACGAGATCAACGAGCGCGCCCTGGAGGTTGCCCTCCGCGTAAAGGACGGGGACAAGTCCACCGAGGTCGTGGTGCTGGCCATGGGTCCGGATGAGGCAGCCAAGGCCATCCGCAAGGCGCTGTCCATGGGCGCTGACTCGGGCATCCACATCCTTGACGACGCCCTGGCCGGCGCCGACGCCACCCGCACGGCCGCGGTGCTGGCCGCCGCACTCAGGGACACCGGGGCGGATGTCATCGTGGCCGGCAACGAATCCACCGACGGCCGCGGCGGCGTGGTGCCGGCCATGGTGGCCGAACACCTGAATCTGCCGCTCGTGGGATCCCTCACCACACTGGAGCTCGCCCCCGGAAAGGTCTCCGGCGAGCGCCAGGGCGAATCCGGGACGCTGTCCATCAGCGCGGGCCTGCCTGCCGTGGTGACGGTGACCGAGCGCACCGCCGAGGCCCGGTTCCCCAACTTCAAGGGCATCCTGACCGCCAAGCGCAAGCCCGTCACCACGCTGTCCCTTGCGGAATTGGAGGTACCGGCCACGCCCGCACACGCCGTGATTGTGTCCCACAACGAGCGTCCACCGCGGGTTGCCGGGACAAAGATCGTGGATGAAGGCAATGCCGGCACACTGCTGGCCGAGTACCTCGTTGAAAACCGTTTGGTCTAGGAAGGGCTGGGCATGGCGAACATAGTGACTTTTATTGAATTGACCCACCAGGGTGCCGTGGCCGCGTCGGCCCGGGGGCTGCTGGCTGCCGCGGCGTCGCTGGGTACGCCCGTGGCCGTGGTGGCGTCGCCCGCCCAGCTGACGGACGACGTCGTCTCCCACCTGGGGGAGCTGGGTGCGGCTGTTGTGTATCAGGGTGTTGGCCCGGATGCCGCAGCCGTGCTCGGCACGCCCGCCGTGGACGTGCTTGCGCAGGCCGTCTCGGCGCTGGCACCTGCCGCGGTGCTGGCGGCCAACTCGGTGGATGGACGCGAAATCGCTGCCCGGCTGGCCGTGCGGACCGGTGGGGCCCTGCTGGTGGACGCCGTGTCCGTCAGGGCCGACGGCGGCCGGATGGTGGCCGAACACTCCGTCTTTGGCGGCTCTTACGTGGTGGAATCGGCGGTGGAGGGCGGGCTGCCCGTGATCACTGTCCGCCAGGGCGCCATCGACGGCTCTGCCCCGGCGGCCACCCCTGAGGTGACCACGGTTGAACTGGCTTCCGCCACGGGCGCGCGGATCGACGCTGTGAATGACGCGCCCGCCACCGCGGGACGGCCGGAACTGCGCGGTGCCAAAACCGTGGTCTCCGGCGGGCGCGGGCTCGGGTCAAAGGAAAACTTTGTGCTGGTGGGACAACTTGCGGACGCGCTCGGCGCGGCGGTCGGGGCCTCGCGGGCCGCCGTCGACGCCGGCTTTGTGGAGCAGACGGCCCAAGTGGGCCAGACCGGCGTCAGCGTCTCGCCGCAGCTGTACATTGCGCTGGGCATCTCGGGGGCCATCCAGCACCGGGCCGGCATGCAAACCGCCAAGACGATCGTCGCCATCAACAAGGACGGCGACTGCCCCATCTTTGATGTGGCCGACTTTGGCATAGTGGGCGACGTGTTCAAGGTGGTCCCACAATTGATTGATGCGCTGGCAGCCCGACCACACTAATGCCGACGGCCCGTGACGGCCGATGGCTGCATGCGCCCCCGCAACTGCTACAAATAGACGTTGAAGGCCACACGTGCTTGCAGGTTAATGTGGCAGCGGCAGCAGGAACGTTCTTGAAAGAGGTAATTGAATCCATGTCGACCCCCACTAAGAAGCACGCCGGGAACAAGTGGGCCAAACCGGCCCTCGTCGCCGGTGCCATCGTGGTTGGCCTGCTGGTCCTGGTGCTGGCCGCCCGCTGGTTCACCGGCCTCGACGGCGTGAAGTCCTGGATGGGCAGCTACCCGGGGCAGTCGGAGCTGCCGGCCACCGCACCCGTCGGTTTCCCGGCGTGGCTGGGCTGGCAGCACTTTTTGAACATGTTCTTCATTGTGCTGATCATTCGCTCCGGCTGGCAGGTGCGCACCTCCAAGCGTCCCCCGGCCCACTGGATCAGGAACAACAAGGGCCTGATCAAAACGCGGAACGCGCCCACCAAGATCAGTCTGGACCTGTGGTTCCACCTGACACTCGACGCGCTGTGGGTGCTCAACGGGCTCATTTTCATCATCGTCATTTTCGCCACCGGGCAGTGGCTGCGCATCGTGCCCACCACCTGGGACGTGTTTCCCAACGCCATTTCCGCCGGGCTGCAATACCTGTCCCTGAACTGGCCCACGGAAAACGGCTGGGTGAACTACAACTCCCTGCAGCTGCTGACCTACTTCATTACGGTGTTCATCGCGGCCCCGCTGGCCATCATCACCGGCATCCGCATGTCCGGGGCGTGGCCCAAGAACGCCCGCGCGTTGAACAAGTTCTATCCCATCGAGGCGGCCCGCAGGGTGCACTTTCCAGTGATGATCTACTTTGTGCTGTTCATCATTGTGCACGTGACGCTGGTACTGGCCACCGGGGCCCTGCGCAACCTCAACCACATGTACGGCTCCAGCGACGCCGTCAACTGGTGGGGCTTTGGCATCTTTGCCCTGTCCCTGCTGGTCACCGCGGGTGCCTGGTTCGCCGCCCAGCCCCTGTTCCTTCGGCCGATCGCCTCACTGACAGGCAAGGTCACCAAGTAGGCCTTCCGTCCGGCGCCCAATGCCGCGAGACCCAAGAATCGAAAAACAGCTCCGGGACGAAAAGAGGAGACACAATGGAAAATCTCACCGAAGAGCAGCAGGCCGTTGTGGAGATGGTGCGTGACTTTGCCGCCACGGCGCTGGCCCCGCACGCCGTCCAATGGGATGAGGACAAGTACTTCCCCATGGATGTCCTGGCGGAAGCAGGCGCATTGGGGATGGGCGGCATCTATGTGGGGGAGGAGCACGGTGGTTCCGGGTTGAGCCGCACCGACGCCGTGCTGATCTTTGAGGAACTGGCCGCCGCGGATCCGTCCATCGCCGCCTACATCTCCATCCACAACATGGTGGCCTGGATGGTGGACGCGTTTGGCACCGACACCCAGCGCGCCGCCTGGCTGCCCGGGCTGACCGCCATGACGGAACTGGGCAGCTACTGCCTGACCGAACCCGGAGTGGGCTCCGACGCTGGCGCACTGTCCACCCGTGCCGTGCGCGACGGCGACCACTACGTCATCAACGGCACCAAGCAGTTCATCTCCGGGGCCGGCTCCTCCGCCTGGTACATCGTCATGGCCCGCACCCAGGATACCGGCAGCCACGGCATCACGGCCATCATGGTCCCGGACGGCACGCCCGGGCTGTCCTTCGGCGCCGAGGAGAAGAAAATGGGCTGGCGCTCCCAACCCACCCGCCAGGTGGTCCTCGAGGACGTCCGCGTGCCCGCCACGAACCGGCTGGGCGGGGAGGGCGACGGTTTCATGATCGCCATGAAGGGCCTCAACGGTGGCCGGGTCAACATTGGCGCCTGCTCACTGGGCGGCGGCCGGACGGCGTTTCAGAAGTCGGTCGCATACCTGAAGGAGCGGCAGGCGTTTGGCGGCCCGCTCATCAAACAACAGCATCTGCTCTTCGAACTGGCGGACATGGACACCGAGCTGGAAACGGCCCGGACCATGCTGCTGCGCGCGGCCGACGCCCTGGAAAATGGCGCCCCGGACACCGTGAAGCTGTGCGCCATGGCCAAGCGCGTGGCCACGGACGCCGGCTTCCACGTGGCCAACCAGGCCCTGCAGCTCCACGGCGGCTACGGCTACCTCGCCGAATACGGGCTGGAAAAGATTGTGCGGGACCTGCGCGTCCACCAGATCCTGGAGGGCAGCAACGAGATCATGCGCCTGATCGTGGGACGGCTGGCGGTCGAAGACTAGGTGATTGCGAACACAATGCAGGAGGATGGCTACATGGAGAACACCGATGTTCTGGTTCAGCGCAGGGGGCATTTGGGCCACCTGGTGCTGAACCGGCCCCAGGCCATGAATGCGCTCAACCACGCCATGGTCCTGGCCGTGGCCGCCGCGCTGGATGCTTGGGAAACCGACGACGCCGTTGCCACCGTCTTGATCTCTGGCGCCGGCGGGCGGGGCTTGTGTGCCGGCGGTGACATCGTTTCGATCTACCACGACGCGCGCACCGGCGGGAACCAAAGCGAGCAGTTCTGGCGCGATGAATACCACCTCAACGCCCGCCTCAAGCGCTACCCGAAACCCGTCGTGGCCTTCATGGACGGCGTGGTGCTCGGCGGCGGCGTCGGCATCTCCGCGCACGCATCCCACCGTGTCGTCACTGAACGTTCCCGGATCGGCATGCCGGAGACGGGCATCGGCTTCGTCCCGGACGTGGGCGGGACGTACCTGCTTTCCCGCGCCCCGGGCGAACTGGGCACGCACGCCGCGCTCACCGGGACCATGGTCAGCGGCGCGGACGCCATCGCCATGGGCCTGGCGGATCATTTCGTGGATTCCTCGCTGCTGGACACCCTCGCGGGCGAGCTCACCGAACGCAACGCAAGTTCCGCCGTCGCACGCCATGGGCAGGAACCGCCGGAATCCTCGCTTCTCGCGGCGCGCCCCTGGATCGACGAGGCCTATTCCGCGGACGACGCCGGCACCATCGTCAAGCGGCTGGCGGACCTTGGCCACCCGGAGGCCGACAAGGCGGCGGCCACGATTTTGGCCAAGTCGCCCACCGCCGTGACCGTCACGCTGGAGGCCTTGCGGCGGGCCCGCGGGCTCGGATCGCTGGAAGAGGTGCTGGACCAGGAGCTGCGCGTCTCGCTGCGGGCCCTTCGCTGGCCCGACTTTGCCGAAGGGATCAGGGCGCAGCTGGTGGACAAGGACCGCAACCCGGCCTGGCAGCCGGCCGCGCTTGCCGACGTGCCGGCCGATCTGGTGGCGCGCACGTTCGAAGGCCTGGGCCCGGATGAATTGGGACTGGGAAACTCACGGAATGGATCGGTGGAGTTGAAGTGAACAGCGAAGCAGCACGCAGGACAATCGCTTTTATCGGCCTGGGCCACATGGGCGGGCCCATGGCGGCCAACTTGGTGAAGGCGGGGTATTCGGTGACGGGGTTCGACGTCGTCCCGGCAGCCCTGGAGGCAGCCCAGGCAGCGGGCGTGGTGGTGGCCCCCTCCTCGGCGGCGGCGGCATCCGGTGCCGATGTGGTGATCACCATGCTTCCCGCGGGAAAGCACGTCTTTGCCGCCTATGATGGCGAGGGGCCCGGCGGAGGGCTGCTGGCCGCGGCCAAACCGGGGTCCCTGTTTCTGGAGTGTTCCACGATTGCCGTCGAGGACGCCCGCACGGCCCACGAGCTGGCGCTGGCCGCCGGCCACCACAGCCTGGACGCCCCGGTTTCCGGCGGAGTCATGGGCGCCGAGGCCGGCACGCTGACGTTCATGGTGGGTGGCTCCGGGGAGGACTTTACCGACGCCGCCGACATTTTTGAGGTCATGGGCCGGCGGATTGTCCACTGTGGCGGACCAGGTGCGGGCCAGGCGGCCAAGGTGTGCAACAACATGATCCTGGGGGTGTCCATGATCGCCGTCAGCGAGGCGTTTGTGCTGGGCGAAAAGCTCGGACTGACCCACCAGGCGCTGTACGACGTGGCCGCCAACGCGTCCGGCCAGTGCTGGGCGCTGACCACCAACTGCCCCGTCCCCGGGCCGGTGCCCGCCAGCCCCGCCAACCGCGACTACCAGCCTGGCTTCGCCGGCGCGCTCATGGCCAAGGACCTGGGCCTGGCCGTGGAGGCACTGAACGCCACGGGCACTGCGGCCTCAATGGGCCGGGCTGCCGAGGAAATCTACCGCCACTTCGCCCTCGACGGCGGCGCCGGGACCGACTTCTCCGGGATCATCAACACCATCAGGGACGCGTCGGAGGGGCTTGCAACCTTGGACGCTGCGCAGGAGAACACTGCGCAGGATAACACTTCGCCGGAAAATTCTGGCGGCTGACAACGCCGGCCCCCGTCCCACTCACCGACCTTGAACTGAACGGAAAACCTTGACCATGACGGCATACTCCTTGATCCTGGCCGAACAACGCGGGCGGGTCGGCCTGATCACGCTTAACCGGCCCGATGCCCTGAACGCCCTCAGTGACGCCATGGGCCGGGAGATTCTCGCCGCCGCCCGTGCGTTCGACGTCGACCCCGGCGTGGGTGCCATTGTCATCACCGGCTCCACCCGGGCATTTGCTGCGGGTGCTGACATCAAGGAAATGGCGCAGAAGTCGTCGGTGGAGATGTACCAGCTCGATTGGTTCTCCGTGTGGGATTCGCTGGCCAAGGTCCGCACGCCGATGATCGCCGCCGTCGCCGGGCACGCCTTGGGCGGCGGCTGCGAGCTCGCAATGATTGCCGACTTCATCATCGCCGCGGACAACGCGAAGTTCGGACAGCCGGAAATCAAGCTCGGCGTCATCCCGGGCATGGGCGGCTCGCAGCGGCTGACCCGCGCCATCGGCAAGGCCAAGGCCATGGAGATGGTGCTGACCGGGCGGGTCATGGGGGCCGCGGAAGCCGAGCAGGCAGGGCTGGTGGCCCGTGTGGTGCCCGTCGAGTCCCTGCTGGAGGATGCAATGGCCACGGCCGCCGTGATTGCGGGCATGTCCAAGCCGGTAGCCATGACCGCCAAGGAGGCCGTCAACGCCGCCTACGAGTCCACGCTCACCGAGGGCGTCCGCCTGGAACGCCGACTGATCTTTTCCTGCTTCGCCACCGAAGACCAGAAGGAAGGCATGGCCGCGTTCACCGAAAAGCGTGCCGCGGAGTTTAAGCACCGGTAGCGTGCGGTGTTTCCGGTGGTCGAGCCTGTCGAGGCCCCGTCATGGCGGTGGAATCGGCATTTGCTCGGCCGCTTTCCGACCGCCGGCCGCGGGCGGCCTTGCGGTCTCCCTGACGCGGCCTGCGAAGACACCGAATCCGCCGCCTCATCGTCGAGCCTGTCTCGGATCCAGCGCCCGTTGTACAGCTCTGGCGGGTCGTCAAGCTGGCCACCCGCCGGAACTGTACTACGGGCGGAATTCGGTACGCTCAACCGAGCGCCCACCCGCCGGAACTGTACTACGGGCGGGTTTAGGAGGATTCAACCGGGGTCCCACCGCCTCGAGTTGGTGATCCGCCCAATGGCATGTACTGTTGAGGACGCAACGCGGGGTGGAGCAGTTCGGTAGCTCGCCGGGCTCATAACCCGGAGGTCACAGGTTCAAATCCTGTCCCCGCAACCATGATGAGGAAAGTCCCCGGCCAGTTGGCCGGGGACTTTCCGTTTGGCGGGCCCGCCACCCGGCCTGAATTGGCTGGTGCCGATTCCGGAAATAGGCGCAGTTTTCGAGTTCAAGGTGGGCGGAGCCCGGTTTACGCCGGGTAGATGTCGACCTCGGCCGCCTTGACCACAAAGAACACGCGCGAGCCCGGTGTCAGCTGCAGTTCGGCGGTCGCGGCGGGGGAGATATCTGCTGCCAGCCGGCCGGCGCGGACCCGGATGTGGTCCCCGTGAGGCTCCAGCTCGGACACGGTCACCGGGAAACAGTTGCGCGGGCTGCCCTGCGGGGGCGCCAGGAACACGGACACGGCCGACGGCGGAAAGGCCGCCATTCCTTCCGGCCCGCCCTTTGCCGGGCTGCTTCCCGCGGAACCGCTTGGCGCCGGCGCGGATGCGGACACGGCATCCGACCGGGCCGCCACGTCTGCCGGCCTGTCACCTTCCGCATCGGCGGCAAGGCCCCCGGTCAGGCGACCGGCGACCAGTCCGGCGTCGGGCGTCTGAACCCCTGCACCGGAAAGGGACCCGGTGAGGACGTTCAGCCCGGCCAGCGACGCCGCGAACGGGCTGCGCGGGTGGGACAGGACCGCCGCGGTGGGGCCTTCCTCCACGATGCGGCCGCCGTCCATGACGATGATCCGGTCCGCGAGCATGAGCGCGTCCAGGACATGGTGGGTGACGATGACGGCGCGCCGGCCGGCCAGCACGCGCTTGAGCAGGCTGCGCAGGAACGGGGCGCTGTTGATGTCCAGGGCGGCCATCGGTTCGTCGAGCAGGAGAAGTTCGGGGTCGGTGGCCAGCGCCCGGGCCAGGGCAACGCGCTGGGCCTGCCCCCCGGAGAGCTGCCCCGGCTTGCGCGAGGCAAGTTCGACGGCGTCGACCTCGCTGAGCCAGTGCCGTGCGGCAGCGGCGGCCTCCGAACGGCTCCGCCCCTGGCTGCGCGGGCCAAAGGCCACGTTCTCCAGCACGCTCAAGTGCGGGAACAGCAGGGGGTCCTGGGCCAGCAATCCGATCCCGCGGGTGTGCGGCGGCAGCCACAGCCCGGGGTTCCCCATACGGAACAGGGGGCGCCCGCCCAGGGTGGCGTGGCCGGCGTCGGGCCTCAGGAGGCCGGCAAGGACCTGCACCACGGAGGATTTGCCGGCACCGTTGGGGCCCATCACCGCGACGGTCTCCTGAGGCCCCACCGTCAGCGAGACCTCGAGATTGCGGTCCCCGATTGTGGCGCTCAGCTCCAGCGTCATGCCGCGGCCGTTTCGGGCACGGCGTCCGCAGCCGGCCGGGGCAGTCGCGGCGTGCGGTACGTCAGGGCAACCACCACCACGGCGACGGCGATCAGCAGGAAAGAGAGGGCAACTGCGGCGTCGGGATCAGTTTCGCGCTGCAGGTAGATCTCCAGCGGCAGGGTGCGGGTGACCCCCTGCAGGCTGCCGGCGAACGTGAGTGTGGCCCCGAATTCGCCCAGGCTGCGGGCGAACGACAGCACCGCGCCGGAGACCAGGCCGGGCAGCACCAGGGGAATGGTGATCCGGCGCAGCACCGTGGAGGGGCGCGCCCCAAGCGTTGCAGCGACGGCCTCATACTTTTGCCCAGCCGTGCGCAACGTTCCCTCCAGGCTCAGGACGAGGAACGGCAGGGCGACAAAGGCCTGTGCCATGACCACCGCCGTGGTGGAAAAGGCAACGTCAATGCCCAGAACGGTCAGGGACTTACCCAGCAGCCCCTCACGGCCAAAGGTGTACAGCAGCGCCAAGCCGCCCACCACCGGCGGGACCACCAGCGGCAGCAGGATCAGCGCGCGCAGGATCCGCTGCCCAGCGAACTGCGCCCTGGCCAGCACCAGGGCCAGGGGAACACCAAAAACAATGCACAGCGCCGTGCTGGCGGCCGCCGTTTTCAAGCTCAGGAGCAGTGCGTCGAGCGATGACTCGGACGTGATGAGCGGGACGAACTGGGCCCAGTTGACCTTGGCCACCATGCCCAGCAGGGGCACCAGGATGAACAGTGCCCCTGCTGCGGCGACGACATAGACCCAGAGCGGAACGGCCCGATACTGCCATGCGCGGTTACGGGGTCCCAAACCCGGCATCCCCGAGGACTTTTTGGCCGCTGGGCCCGGTGACCAGGGCGATAAATGCCTTGGCTGGTTCCTGGTTCTTTGACGTGGACACCGCGGCGATCGGGTACTTGTTGACGGTGGGGTGCTCGAGCTTGAGCGGCACCGTCTTCACCTTGTCCCCGGCCGTGGTGGCGTCCGTGACATACACCAGGCCTGCGTCGGCCTCGCCCGAGGTGACCTTGCCCAGGACGCTGGTGACGTTGAGTTCCTCGCTCACAGGCTTGACGACGACGCCGGCACTCGCCTCGTCGCTCTTGGCCGCGGCCCCGCAGGGGACCTGGGCTGCGCAGACCACCACTTTCACGCCCGGCTTGGCCAAGTCGGCGAATGTGGTGATGTTCGCCGGGTTGTTCGGAGGAACGACGATGGTCAGAACGTTGGTGGCGAAGATGGCCGGGGATCCGGAAACGAGCTTGGCATCGCTGAGCTTGGTCATGTTGGCCTGGTCCGCCGAGGCAAAAACGTCGGCCGGGGCGCCCTGCGTGATTTGGCTGACGAGGGTGGAGGAGCCGTCAAAGTTGAGCGAAACCTTGACCGCCGGGTTTTCCTTTTCAAAGGTGGCGGCCAGCTCGGTGAACGTCGGCTTCAGCGACGCCGCAGCGAAAACGGTAAGGGTTCCGGAGAGTGCAGGGGTGCTGCCCGGCGCAGCCGATATCCCAGTGCTGCCGGCGCTCCCGCCACAGGCCGCCAGGGACACTGCGACAAGGATGGCGGCTGCAGCGGCGGCAGGCTTGCGGAACATTTTTCTCATGGTTTGGCCCCTTGTGGAATTTCAATGATCACATTGGTGGACTTGATGACGGCGGTGGCCACCGCTCCCGGTTCGAGCTTTAGGTCCCTGACGGCCTCGCTGCTCATGAGCGATACGACGCGGAACGGGCCGCACTGCAACTCGACCTGGGCCATCACCGTATCCATGACCACGTTGGTGACCAGGCCGACGAACCTGTTGCGGGCGGAACTGCCAACGCCCGTGGGGTCCTGCGGCAGTTGGGACTGGGACTGGGCTACGGCGGCCAGTTCCACGCCATCGATGACCAGGCGTCCCTGCCTGTCCTTTTGCCCGTGGAGGGTGCCGTTGTCCAGCCAGCGCCGGACGGTGTCGTCACTGACGCCAAGAAACCGGGCGGCTTCGGAAACTCGGATAAGTGCCATTTGCCGAGTCTATATCCTCAAATACGGAAAATAAACGCCGACGGGACCGCATGTACGTCCAGCAGCAATCTGCCATCCCCGAAGAGGCGGAGGTGGTGGTTCTTCGTAGCCGACGTAAAGGAGACTGTAAGGCCGCCCGCGGCCGTCAGTCGGATAGTCCCTAAGCGTTCCCACTGCTCGCAATCCCCAGCTGCTCCCACTGCTCGCAATCCCCAGCCGAGAAGGCGCCTGCGCTTCCGCACCACCCGTGCCCGCCGCCTGGATCTCGGCAGGCTCGATCACCAGTTACAGGCCGGCGAGCTTGTCCGAGAGTGCCATGTATTCCGGGTTCACCACACGCGCCTCCGGGTGGTCGATGTGCCAGGCCATGATTTGCCGGGCGCCCGTGCTGTAGGGGATCCTCGCCCCAAAGTCCGGCACGTACCGCTTGATTTTGGAGTTGTCGAAAATCACCGAATGGGACTTGTCGCCCAGCAGGCCCGCCCCCAGCTCCGGCGCCAGCGAAGCGATCGTGTCGCTGGCCACATGGACCAGCTGCGGCTCCGGAACGTCGGCCGCAGCAGCCACGGCACGGTACACCGCGTCCCACGGCAGGGCCTCGTCGGAGGTGATGGTGAAGCTCTCGCCCACCGCCGCATCAAGGCCGAAGAGCCCCACGAAGCCGACGGCGAAGTCTGAGGTGTGCGTCAGCGTCCACAGCGAGGTCCCGTCCCCGTGGACCACCACCGGCAGCCCGGCACGCATGCGGTGCACGTCCGTCCAGCCAAAGAGCAGCGGCAGCCGGGTGGGGTCGTAGGTATGCGAGGGCCGCACCACGGTGACGGGAAAACCGTCCTCCCGGTAGGCGTCAACAAACACGTCCTCGCACGCGATCTTGTCCCTCGAATACTGCCAGAACGGGTTGCGCAACGGCGTCGATTCGGTGATCGGCAGCCGGGCGGGCGGCTTTTGGTAGGCGGACGCCGAACTGATGAAAACATACTGCCCGCACCTCCCGGAAAACAGTTCGACGCCGGCGCGCGCCTGCTCCGCGGTGAACGTCACGAAGTCGGCCACCACGTCAAAGGTCCGGCTGCCCAAAACCCTGCGGACGGCGGCGGGGTCGCGGACATCCGCCACCAGCTGTTCGACGCCGGCTGGCACCGGTCGCTCGGAACTCACTCCCCGGTTGAGTACGGTGACATTAAAACCCAGGGCCGCCGCCCGGGCAACGGACGCGGCACTGATGATGCCCGAACCGCCCAGGAACAGCACCCGGGGTCCGGCCAGTGGGGTGGTGAGGTATCCGGCGCCGGACGTGGACCCGCGCAAAAGCTTCAGGTCGTCGTTGAAGCCGCTCACCAGGCGTAGTCTTCGGGCGCAGTCTTGGGGCCGGGGAAGATTTCATCCAGGCGGGCCAGCGCGGCCTCATCCAGCGAAACCTCCAGCGCCCGCAGGCCGGCAGCCAGCTGTTCGGAGGTGCGTGGCCCGATGATCGGCGCCGTCACGGCCGGCTGGTGCAGCAGCCACGCCAAGGCGACGTCGCCGGGCGCGTGGCCCAACTCGGCCGCAAACGCCTCATACGCCTCGATCGCGTCGCGGTGTTCCTCAAGGGCCGAGGCGGCGCGGCCCTCGGTGCGTCGGACGCCGTCGTTCTGCTTTTGCAGGACACCGCCCAGCAGGCCGCCGTGCAGGGGCGACCACGGCAGGATGCCCAGGCCGTAGTGTTGTGCGGCCGGGATGGTTTCGCGCTCCACGCTGCGTTGCATCAGGTTGTAGATGGACTGTTCGCTGACCAGGCCGGTGACGGGCCGGCGGGCGGCGGCCTCCTGCGCTGCGGCAATGTGCCAGCCGGCGAAGTTGGAGCTGCCGGCGTAGAGGATCTTGCCCTGTGTGATGGCGGTGTCAACGGCCTGCCAGATCTCGTCCCACGGCGTGTCGCGGTCCACGTGGTGGAACTGGTACAAGTCGATGTGGTCGGTCTGCAGGCGCTTAAGGCTGGCATCCAGGGCCCTGCGGATGTTCAGCGCGGACAGCTTGGAATCGTTGGGCCAGTCCGTCATGTTCCCGTAAACCTTGGTGGCGAGCACTGTCCGTTCGCGCCGGCCCCCGCCCTGGCTGATCCAGCGGCCGACGATCTCCTCGGTCCAGCCGCGGTGTTCCGTGCCGCCGTAGACATTGGCGGTGTCAAAGAAGTTCAGCCCTGCCTCATGCGCCTGGTCCATGATCAGGTGGGCGTCGGCTTCCTCCGTGTGGGGCCCAAAGTTCATGGTGCCCAGGCAGAGCTTGGAGACGGACAGGCCGCTGCGGCCCAAATGTGTGTACTTCATTGTCAATTGCTTCCTTCGGATGAGTTGGAAACGTGGGCAAGGCCTGTTGTGGGAACCTGCGACCACGTCGAGAGCAGCTTGAGTGAATCGAGGGAGGGCGAGCCATTCTTGGCTGTGTAGATCCGCAGGCTTTGATCGGGGTCGTCGGGCAGGAGCAGATGCTCAAAGTCGAGCTCCAACTCGCCCACCAGCCCGTGGTGGAGCTTCAACGTCCCGGACGACTTCCGGGCCACCTGGTGCCGTGCCCACCACTGGCGGAAGTCCTCGCTGTTGACCGCCAGTTCGCCCACGAGTGCGGTGGTTGCCGGGTCGCCGGGATGCCGCCCCACGTCCGCCCGCAGCTGCGCCACCGAGTCGGCCGCCGCGCCATGCCAGTCGCGGAAGAGCACCCGCGCTGCCGGATCCAGCATGATCCAGCGGGTGTAGTTGCGCTGTTCGCGGGGCATCGCGGGGAAATCGACAAACAACAGACGCGCCATGCGGTTGGCGGCCAGCACGTCTGTCCGCCGGCCCAGCACGACGGCGGGCACGTCACCCACGCCTTCGAGCAGCTGCCGCATCGACGCGCGCACGCGTTGGGCGGCCGGAGGGTCGGTGGCCTGCCCGCCGCAGTTGTCCAGGAGGTCGAACATGTGCGCGGATTCGGCGTCGTTCAGTTGCAGGGCCCGCGCCACTGAAAAGAGCACGGAGCGGGACGGATGAATGTTCCGGCCCTGTTCCAGCCGGGTGTAGTAGTCGGTGGAGACGTCAGCGAGCCGGGCCACCTCCTCCCGACGCAGCCCGGGCACTCGACGGGTGCTGTAGGTGGTGCCCGGATCCGGCTGGAGCCGGGCACGCATGGCAGAAAGGAACTTACCGAATTCAACACTTTGACCCATGTCCCCATTCTGCCCCTGTGCAACGATTCAATCCAGCGTGTGGGTAGGTCTGTGAAACCTAGGATATGCCGCACCTGTTGCGCGGGATGCCTCAGCCGGCGCATGGGCCTAGGCTGGGTGAAACCGCCTTTTTGGCGGACAGCGTGAAAGGAAAAGAGTAGGTCATGACTGAATCAACCCGCAGTGAAGCCGCAGCGGCGGTACCGGTGCTGACGCTGAACAACGGCGTGGACATTCCGCAACTTGGATTTGGCGTTTTTCAGATCCCGCCGGAAGAAACCCGGGTGGTGGTGGGGGATGCGCTGGCCGCCGGCTACCGCCACATCGACACGGCCGCGGCGTACCGCAACGAGGCCGGCGTTGGTGCAGCCATTGCCGGCTCCGGCATTCCGCGCGAAGAGATCTTTGTGACCACCAAGCTGCGCAACGGCGAGCAGGACAGCCCCCGCGCCGCGTTTGAGGCCAGCCGCCAGGCACTCGGCGTGGACTGGATCGACCTGTACCTGATTCACTGGCCCGTGCCGTCGCAGGGGCTCTACACGCAGGCATGGAAGGAACTTGAATCGCTGTACGCGCAGGGCCTGATCCGCGCCATTGGCGTGTCAAACTTCCTGCCGGAACACCTGGATGAGCTGCTGGCCAACTCTACGGTGGTGCCCGCCGTCAACCAGATCGAGTCGCACCCAACGTTCCACCAGCCGGCCTTGGCGCAGAAGAGCCGCAGCCACGGCATCGCGGTGGAAGCCTACAGTCCGTTGGGCCAGGGCCGGGACCTGGACAGCGGCGTCGTGACTGAACTGGCGGCCAAACACGGTGCAACGCCGGCCCAAATTGTGCTCGCCTGGCACCTGGGGGTGGGGAACATTGTGATTCCCAAGTCGGTCACGCCGGAGCGGATCCGGGAAAATCTAGCCGCCGCCGCCATCACACTCAGCCCCGAAGAGCTGGCCGCCGTTTCGGCGCTGGAATCCGGCCAACGCATCGGAACGGACCCCGCGGTGGCGGCGTTTACGCAGATGTAGAATGTGGACTTGAACGGCTAGGTTGCGGATTTGACATTTTTCCGGCGGCTATCCGACACTTCGGCCGCGGGCGGCCTTAGCGTCTCCTTTACGCCGACTACAAAAAATGCCAAATCCGCAACCCCTGCCGTCGCTGCCCTGGCAGTGTTACAGCTTGTCGAAGTCGGCCTCGTCGACGGCGTCAGCCGCCGGTGAGATGGCAGGCTGCGCGGGGGTGCCTCCGGACTTCAGGGCGGCCAGCCGGGCGTCCACCTCGGTCTGCTCACCCAGGTCCTCCAGGCTGTTGAACTGGGCGTCCAGGCTGGAGGCGGCGAGCTCGTTTTGGCCACGCACCTTGGCCTCTTCGCGGCGGATCTTCTCTTCGAAGCGGCTGACCTCGCTGGTGGGGTCCATGATGTCGATGCTCTTCAGGGCATCGTGCACCTGGGTCTGGGCCTCGGCAGTCTTGGAACGGGCAATGAGTTCATTGCGCTTGCTGGCCAGCTCGCCCAGCTTGCCGTGCATCTGCTGCAGGCCGGTCTTGAGCTTTTCCACCACGTCCGTCTGGGCGGCAATGTTGGGAGCCGATGCCTTGGCCTCGTTTTCCGAGGAGATTTGGCGCTGCAGGGCAACCTTGGCGAGGTTGTCGAACTTCTGGGCGTCGGTGGGGTTCCCTGCCGCGCGGTATTCGTCCGCCTTGCGGCTGGCGGCGAGGGCCTTCGAGCCCCATTCCTGGGAAGCCTTGACGTCCTCGTTGTAGTCGTCCTCGAGCATGCGCAGGTTGCCGATGGTTTGGGCCACCGCGCCTTCAGCTTCGGTGATGTTCGCCTTGTAGTCGCGCACCATCTGGTCGAGCATCTTCTCCGGATCCTCGGCCTGGTCCAGCAGCGAGTTGATATTGGCCTTTGCCAACTGTGCAATCCGGCCGAAAATTGACTGCTTTGCCATTCTTTTCCCCTTATTTTTACTGTTGAACATCATCCGTGCTTGTCTGTTGGTGCCTGGTCCGTGGAACTGTGGGAATCTTCATTTTGAGTCTAGGTGACAGCCGCGCCCAGCGCACGGCCCGTGGGAATGGGACTTGCGAACCTGGGACATTAGAAGTTACCGCCTCCGCCGCCAAGACCGCCGCCACCGCCGCCGAAGCCACCACCACCGCCGCCAAACCCTCCGCCGCCAAATCCTCCGCCGCCGAAGCCGCCGCCACCGCCGCCGGAGAGCAGCCCGCCGATGATGCCACCCAAAATGGCTCCGCCCATCCCGCCGCCCATGCTCCCGCGTCCTCCGCCGTAACCGCCTCCGCCGGTGAAACGGTCCACGTCCTGCTGCGCGTAGTGGATGGCCTGCTGTGCCAGCTGCTGCGCCTGTTGCGCGTAGGCCAGTGCGTTGGTCGGATCCGAGTCGGCAATGGTCATGGCGTAGTCGAGGTTGCGCTGGGCCTCGGAAAGGCGCGTGCGGGCCTCGGTGCCGACGCCGCCCCGGCGGGCCGCGACAAAGTCCTGTGCAGCGGAAATCTGTGCCTGCGCGCCAGCGATGGTTTGCTGCAGGGCCGACTGTGCCCGCAGCGCCTGCTGCTGCTGGTCGCGGATGCCCGTGAGCAGTTCGTCGAGCTGGTTGTGTGCGCCCTGCACCGCGCCCAGCAGGGCCACGGGATCAGGCTTGCCGGCCGAGCCTTTCGCCTTGGCATCCTGCAAGACGGATTCGGCCCCGGCGACAGTGGGTGCGAAAGTGGCAAATTCCGGGGAAGCCACCATTGACTTGGCCCGCTCCAGGTCCGTCAGGGCTTCCGGCAGCGCCGTGCCCAGCGTCGTGGCGGCGTCGTTGATGGCCTGCTCCGTCTTTCCAATGGCCTCGAGCAGGACGTTGCACTGCAACAGGCTTTCCTCGGCGGCCTTGACGGACATGGCAGCCCCTGCCGTGTCGCCGGCGGCCAGCTTCGCGTCGGCGTCGGCGGCCGCGGTCTGGACAAACTCAAGCCGCGTCCCGGCTTCGCGCACGTTGTCGCGGACCGTGGCCAGGGCCGAGTCGGCGTACTTGCCGGCCAGCACGGACAGGGCTTGTTCGGCGGACGTCACCTTGCTTGCGGCACCCGTGGCCTCCGTGCGGACCGCGGCCAGCACCTGCGGGGCAGTGCGCTCGAGTTCACGCAGTTCGTCGAATGACTTCTTCTCCGCATCCAGGGCGGCATTGGCATCCTCGCTGCGCTTGATGATCTCGCCCAGCCATTGGCGCTGCTCGTCAAGGGTGTCCGGGATTTCATCATCGAGCTGCTGCTGGAGCTTGAAGGACTCACTCAGATGCGCCTTGGCACTCGCCAATGCGGACTGGTACGGCTTCACGGCCTCGTCGCCGTACGACGCCTGCGCAAAGCCGATGTCGTGTTCGCTGTTCTTGATGGCGTCGTCAGCGGCAATCAGCAGTGAACCGGCCCGGCTGCGCAGTTCCTCCACCGTCTTTCCGGCATTGACATCCACCGGCTGGCCGTCCGGCCCGTACCCCTTGGCAACAGCGTCGGCTGCCGCCTTCCTGCGCCGGCTGCGGATGGCAAGTGCCGTTCCTGCGCCGCCAAGCACGACGACGCCGCCCACTCCCAGCGCCACGAACCCTCCCGTGGGGTTGGGCACGTTGCCCGCGCCGCCCCCGGCCGCGTCGCCCAGGGCGGCGGCAGTGTCGATGGCGGCTTGTGCCCAGTCCTTTTTGGCCAGTGCGGGGATGACGGCATTTTTTTGGACATTGTCGTTCTTGGCTTGGCTGACCACCGACGTGTCGGCAAGCAGTGCATACTTCCTGGCTGTGACGGCCACCGCCAGGATGGCGTCGTTTTGGCCAAACTGCTTTTGGTTTGCCACATCCTTGGCCCAGGTGACGGGGTCAGTGCCGTCAAAGGAATCGACGTAGACCACAAACAACGTCATGCCGTGTTGTTGCTGCAGTTTGGTGATGGCAGCCTGCACGTCGGCCTTCCGGCCGCCAAGCACATTGGCGTTGTCCACAATGTAGCTGCCGGCCGGTATGGTCACTGGCGGCTCGACCCGGACTGGCCCCGCCTGTGCCACTCCGCCCTGTGCCACTCCGCCCTGTGCCACTCCCGCCTGTGCCATCCCCGCCGGAAAAACCATGAAGGCGGCGAATCCCAGCACAGCGAGGAGTTGGGACAACGGCTTAAACCTTGAGAACATCGCTCACCTTTATGTGCACCGGACCGGCAGGAACCTCATTTGTGCTTCCTCCTTGATTCTAGGGTGGAATTTTCCACAGCGTCCATGTTTCCGGCCGTTGCAGGCCCTGCCCGGGGATCACGCCGACAGTGACCTCCAACAGTGACCGGACCGGCGGGCCGGGACATAATGGAAGTTGGGAGTTCTTCACAGCTACCTTCCAGTGAACGTTCGTAAATGCATCAGCCCTGCGGGCCATGATGGATATCAAGCGAAGGTTCATCACAAGATTTGTTCTATGAAGGGAAAAGCTCATGAGCGAGAACACTGGCGGGGAAACCAGCCGCAACGAAGACGTCCCGGCGGAAACACCCCGGGAGGAGTCTCCCACGAGGCCTTTGTTCAACGCACCGGCACCGCAGGCGCAGGATGCATCGGCAACCGGGCAACAGGCATCGGTGTCCCCTGCGACTGAGAACGCACCGGACACGGCCGGGCGCAACTCCACTGAGCGCATTGCCCCGCCCGCAGCACCCGGCTACCAGGGACACAGCAACCCCACCATGCCGATCCACCAGCCGCAACAGGCCCAGCCCGACGCCGGCCAGCAGTGGCAGGCCCCGCAGTCCGGAGAGCAAAACACGGCACCGAACGCGGCACCAAACGCAACTCCTCAGCCGCCGGCGGCCGCGCCCCACCAGGAACCGGCCCGCCCCTACGGCTACGGCAGCCCGAACTACCCGCAGGCCCCCAACGCAGCGCCGGCTGCACAGGCAGCGGCGGAAGAACCGCCCGCTACTTCCACCTATGGCCGGCACTCCCCGCAGCCTGACCAGCAGCATGGCCAGCAGCATGGCCAGCAAGGCTTCGGCCAGGAACATGACCAGACGGAACAGCACCCGGGCATGGGCACCCACGCAGGAGCCGGGTACCCGGCGTCGAACGCCTATCCCCACACACTGTCCCCTGCCGTGAAAACCCAGTCCAAGCCCCGCAAAAAGGTGGGCATGGGCCTGTTCGCCGCCAGCGTCATTGCTGCGGCCCTCATTGGCGGCGGCGCTGCCGCGGGGACGTCTTTCCTGGTTGGCGGGCAGAACTCCGGTGTCGTGGCGTCCTCGAACCAGCAGGCCGCACCCCTGGTGGTCAACAACACCAACTCCGTCAACGCGGTGTCTGCGGCAGCGGCCAAGGCCATGCCGTCCGTGGTGACCATCTCCGCCACCAGCGGAAACTCCGGCGGCACCGGTTCCGGCATCATCTTGGACACGGCCGGGCACATCCTGACCAACACCCACGTGGTGACCCTGGACGGGGCTGCGGCGCATGCCACCATCCAGGTGCAGACCAGCGACGGCAAAGTTTACGCCGGCAAGGTGGTGGGCACCGACCCGATGTCCGACCTCGCCATCGTGAAGATTGACGCGCCGAACCTGGTCCCCGCAACGTTGGGGGACTCGAACAAGATCAATGTCGGCGACACCGTCATCGCCATCGGATCCCCGCTCGGCCTGAACGGCACCGTCACCGACGGCATCGTCTCCACGCTGAACCGGACCATCCAGGTGGCATCCTCCGCCGTCCCGTCCACGCCCAGCGACTCCTCCCAGGACCCGAACAGTTCCGGCGGCAACGGCTTCCAGTTCTCCCCTCCCGGGGGCGGACAAAGCCCCACCACGGCCACCGGAAGCGTGAACTTGAACGTGATCCAGACCGACGCGGCCATCAACCCAGGCAACTCCGGCGGCGCGCTGGTCAACACGCAGGGCCAGATTGTCGGCGTCAACGTGGCCATCGCCTCGGCCGGCAGTTCGTCCAGTTCCACCAGCCAAAGCGGCAACATCGGTGTGGGCTTCTCCATCCCCGTCGACAACGCCAAGCGCATTGCCAATGAGATCATCGCCAACGGCAAGGCCACGCACGGCCAGCTGGGCGTCTCCGTCAGCGGCACCTCCGCCCTGGGCCAGAACAGCCAGTTCTCCGCCGGGGCCACGGTGGCACAGGTGACCTCGGGCAGCGCCGCCGCGAAGGCGGGCCTGCAGAAGGGCGACGTCATCACCCAGCTGGGCGACCGCACCATCAGTGACGCCTCGTCCCTGACCGCGGCGGTTCGTGAACAAGCCGCCGGGGCCACCGTGAAGGTGACGTTCACCCGCAGCGGCAAGACCATGCAAAAGGACGTCACGCTGGACACCATGACGGCCAGCTAGGCGCGGCGAGGGGTTGGGCCTGCCGGTTCGTTGGGTCGGCAATCAACCACCAACACCGCAGCAACAAGGAGAGGACCGGTCACCGTCAGGGCCGGTCTTCTCCTTGTTGCGTGGGCAGCGCGGTGGCGTGGACGACGCGCTGCATCCGCGTCTGCCACTGACTGTTTTTATACGCGCTTGCTAGTCCGCCGCGGTCGAACCGCCGGCGAGGACCCTCCCCAGGACGGGCGCGGAAGCCGCAAGTCCGAGCCAGATCAGGCCAATCCCGCCCGCCAAAATGCCGGCGATGACCAGCAGGGACAGTGGCGAGAAGATCATGGCCAGTCCGGTGAGCGGGAACAGCAGCACGCCGGAGAGTACGGCTGACCCAACCGTGACAATGCGTACGGGCGACATGATGGCACGCTTCCGGGCCGCGTCCATCACGGTCCGCGGCATGCCCATCCGGTCCAGGCTGATGTACAGTTCGCGCCGGTCGAGGATGGCGGCAGCCTGGTTCACGCCGGCACTGCACGCCACCAGCAGAAATGAGGCCACGACGGTGATCATCACCCCGGTGCGCATGTCGTTGTAAAGGTTGGCCTCGGCCGTGCCAATGCCCGCCCCTGCGCCATTGAGCACAGCCAGCCCCGTCCCGGCCACCACGGCGATAAAGCTGGTCATGGCCAGCCCGCTCACCTGGCGCCATGCGGCCTTGGGCGATTCCAGGATGGTGCGCGCCGCCAACAGCCGGACCGCCGTCGCCGCACGGCGGACCTGCCGCCCGGCGAACCACTTGAGCACATACGGGCCCATCAGGTTCAGCAGCGCCAGCCCACCGGCGAACGCCGCCAGCAGGATGACGACGACGGCCGCGATCGAACCGCTGGCCGTGATGTTCGCCATGCCGAGGTAAAGGACGACGGCGGCCCCGGCCCCCAGTGCTGCCCTCACCCAGTGCACCGTGGGGGCCTTTTGCCGGGTGCGCACGCCCAAAGGCGTCAGGGCCACCTGGCGCATCCCCACCGCGGCGCTGATGGCGGCAAGAACGATGAGGGCGGCCGCCGTGGCGAGCACCACGAGCGGATCCAGCCACAAGCCGGCCAGGCCCAGCGCATGCCCCTGGAAATGGATCAGGGCAACGGCCGGAAGAGCCGCCGCATACAGCACGATGCCGGCGGCGATCCCCAGAACAGCCACGGCCGTGGCTTCCACGACGGCCATGAACCCCACCAGCGCGGGCGTGGCACCCAGCAGGCGAAGCGTGGACAGGCGCTCGTCCCGGCGGCGGGCCGAGAGCCGGGCGGCCGACCCGCCCAACGTCAGAAGGGGCAGAATGAGCAGGGCCAAGGCCACCAATGCCAGGTTTTGGTACGCGCCGGCCGTGCCAAAACCGTCGGCGGGGGCTGGATGGGTAAAAAAGCTCAGGGCACCGGCCAGCACGATCAGCAGCAGGGCCGTGACCAGGGCAAACGCGGTGGCCGGCAGTGCAACCACCGCCTTGTTGCCCGGTGCGGGGCGGGACATCATCCACAGGATGGGAATGGTGGTTTTCATGGAGGTCACCGCGGTCCGGCCAGATAGTTGCTGCCGCCGGCGCTTTCGCCCGCCGGCGCGGCACCCGGGCGGGCCGGCAGCGCGGGGGACAGGACGCCGTCGTGCATGTACAAGGTGCGGCTGCAGCGTGAGGCGACGGTGGAATCGTGCGTGACGAGGACCAGGGTGTGGCCGCGGCCGGCGGTGGCCTCGAGAAGCGCCGTCATGACGTCGGCCGAGGTGTGCGAGTCGAGGGCGCCGGTGGGCTCGTCGGCGAACACGATCCGGGCGCCGGTGACCTGCGCGCGGGCGATGGCTACGCGCTGGGCCTGCCCTCCGGAGAGCTCGCCGATCCGGCGCCCCTCCATGCCGGAGAGTCCCAGGTGCGCCAGCCAGCCGGCGGATTGTGCCTCGGCGTCGCGGCGGAGAACCCCGTTGAGCATCAGGGCCAGGGCAACGTTTTCAATGGCGGTGAGTTCGGGGATCAGCAGGCCCTGCTGAAAGACGAAGCCGAACGATTCGCGGCGCAGCTTGGAGCGCTGGGTTTCATTGAGGGCCGTAATGTCCGTGCCGGAGTAGCTGACCGTGCCGGCATCCGGGATGGTGATGCCGGCGAGGGTATGCAGGAGGGTGGTCTTGCCGGAACCGGAGGCGCCCATGACGGCGACGGACTCGCCGGCTTGGATGTCCAGGTCAACATTGTCCAGTGCGATGCCTGCGCCGTAGCGCTTGGAGAGCGAGCGTGCGCCCAAAATTACTGAAGTCATGCCTCCACCCTGCCGCGGGAAGGCGGCCGGGGCATCGCGCCGCAGGCGGAACCTTTTGCCGGGAAGTCAGACCACGGGGGGAGGTGGCGCACCAGTTGCGTGCCGGGTAAAGAACCGAGACGTGAAATTCCGGCACTGGGCCCCCACGAACTAAGCTGTTGGGAAAGGCAACAGGTCCGTCCCGCGGGACCGCCCCCAGCACTGGGGGCGGGCGGGCAACAAGCGTCCATGACACAAAGGACAGTAGTGGAAAACTCAGCACTAAGTATTGTGGTCTTGGTCAAATACGTGCCAGACACGCAATTTGACCGGCACCTCACCGGTGACAACCACCGCATTGACCGCAACGAGAGCATTCTCTCCGAACTTGACGAATACGCGTTGGAAGCGGCCCTGGCGATTACCGACGCCCGCGGCGGAGCGAAGGCCGGAAACAGGGTTACGGCCCTGACGCTTGGACCTGCCGCCGCAGCGGCAGCAGTCAAGAAGTCACTGCAGATCGGGGCCACCGAAGGGGTTCACATCACCGACGACGCGCTCGCAGGATCCGACGCCTCCGCGACCTCGCTGGCGCTGGCCGCCGCGATCAAGACCCTGGGCCCCGTGGACCTGGTCATCACCGGAATGGCGTCCACCGACGGCGAAACCTCCATCATCCCGGCGCAGCTTTCGGCCCGGTTGGGCCTGCCGCAGCTCACTTTCGCCTCCTCACTGGAGGTGGAGGGCAATATTGTTACTGTCCGCCGCGATGGCGACGACTTCTCGGAAGAAATCCAGGCTGATCTGCCTGCATTGGTCTCCGTGACCGACCAGGCGAACGAACCCCGTTACCCGAACTTCAAGGGCATCATCGCCGCCAAGAAGAAGAAGGTGGACACGCTGTCCCTGGCCGATCTTGGCCTGGCACCGGATGCCGTGGGCCATGAAGGTTCGCTGACACAGGTGGACGCCGCCGCTGAACGCCCTGCCCGCACGGCCGGCACCATCATCACCGACTCGGGTGAAGCCGGCATTGCACTCGTTGACTTCCTGGCCGCGCAGAAACTGATCTAAGGACCGCACATGAGAGCCATTGTTGTATTTATTGACCAGGTGGACGTGCCCGGCAAGCTCCACCCCACGTCCCATCAGCTGCTGACGCTGGCCCGCGCAGCCGGCGAGCCGGTGGCCGTGGTGGCCGGCCCCGTCAGCCCCGAACTGGCCGCCGACCTCGGCGCGTACGGCGTCACCCGCGTGCTCCATTCCGAACAGCCCGAGCTGGCCGATTACCTCGTGGCCCCCAAGGCGGACCTGGTGGCGCAGGCGGCGGCCGCTGTTTCCGCTGCCGCCGTTCTCGTGGACAACGGTCCGCAGGGCAAGGAAATCGCGGCCCGCGTGGGCGTGGCCCTGAACGCCGGCGTCATCACCGACGCTGTCGCAGTGGACTCCGACGCCGGCACGCTGGTGGTGCACAAGTCGGTCCTTGCGGGGTCCTACACGGTGGCGGCGCGCGCCAGCTCCGCCGTCGTGGTGATCAGTGTGAAATCGCACAGTGTGGAGGCAGCGCTTGCAGCCGAGGCCACCGCGCCCGCCGTCGAAAGCGTCGAAGTGGCCTTTGCTCCGTCGAGCCTGGGCGCCCGCGTCGTGCAGCGCACCCCGCGTGCCGCATCCGGCCGGCCAGAACTGGAGGACGCCCGCATCGTAGTGGCCGGCGGCCGCGGGGTGGACGGTGACTTCGGCCCGGTCGAGGAGCTGGCCGATGTCCTCGGCGCCGCCGTCGGGGCATCGCGTGCGGCCACGGACGCAGGCTGGATTGCGCACAACGCGCAGGTGGGCCAGACCGGCAAGAAGGTTGCCCCGCAGCTGTACATTTCCGTAGGCATCTCCGGCGCCATCCAGCAAAAGGCCGGCATGCAGACGTCCAAGGTCATTGTGGCCGTGAACAAGGACTCGGAATCGCCCATCTTTGAAATCGCCGACTTCGGCATTGTCGGAGACCTGTTCAAGGTGTTGCCGCAGGCCGTGGAGGAGATCAAGCGCCGGCGGGCATAGTCGGCCCGGCGCGTTGACTGGGCGTCTTAACCCGGGACGGAGCCGATTCCTATCAGGGCGTCCGAGTTCATTTCCACCTGCGGGCCCACGGACTGGATGAATTCGCGGCGCACCCGGGCGATGGCCTCGGGATCGCGGGGGAGCAGGGTGCGCCAGCCGCTGCCCATGACCAGGTTCCACGCCATGTCATCGTCCACTGACAGGGTGAGCGGGTGCGTGGAGACGGAGACGTCCTCCAGGCCGCGCGCCGTGAGCCACTCCGTGAGTCCATCCACCGACGCGATTTTAGCCATGTTCTGGTTCGGGAGCGGGACCACGCCGGCCAGGCGCGGGCGTTCCTTGATGGCCGCCTCCAGGATGCGGCCCGCAAACGGTTCCAACGCACCCTCCACCCACGTGCTCGTGACGAAGCGTCCGCCGGGGCGCAGCATGGAGGCCAAATGCTCCACGCCGGCTTCCATGTCGGCAAAGAAGAACATGCTGTAGGAACACAGCACGGCGTCAAAGGTGCGGTGGCCACGCCATTGGGTGACGTCGGCCTCGGTCAGCGTCGTGTTCAGGATGCCCCGTTCGGCCAGGTTGGCGGCGGCTATGCGCAGCAACCCGGTGGAGAGGTCGACGCCGTCGACGGTCCCCTTTGGTCCTACGGCCAGGGAGGCGGGAAGGGTGGCTGCACCTGTACCGCAGCAGGCGTCGAGCACCTTTTCACCAGGCTGGAGCACGGCTGCCCCGGCCACGTCGCGGCCCATGGGGTCCCAAAGCTTGTCCGCCCACAACTCAAATTGCAGGGCTCCATCGGTGAAAGCCAGGCCAGGGTCACGAGCGGACATGCATACCTCCAGTGGGTGAAACGATGGGTAAAAATCGGCCGCAGCCCGGACGTCAGGCCTGTATTTGTGCGCCGGAAAAACCGTTTTGGCGCCAGGCCTCATAGACCGCGATCGACGCCGAATTGGCCAGGTTCAGTGACCTCAGCGACGGCAGCATCGGGAGCCGGACGCGGCTCGTCACGTGGGCATCATGCTTGACCTCCGCGGGCAGGCCCACGGATTCGCGGCCAAACATGAGTACGTCCCCGGGCCGGTAGGCGATTTCCGTGTAGCTGGCCTCCCCGTCCGAGGTGAAGGCGAAGACGCGTTCCGGTGCGAGTGCCTCCCAGGCCGCGTCCAGGGTTTTGTGGACGGTGACCACGGCAAGGTCGTGGTAGTCCAGCCCGGCGCGGCGGAGCTTGGCGTCCGAAAAGTCGAAGCCCAGCGGCTCCACCAGGTGCAGCTCGGCCCCGGTGATGGCGGCCAGGCGGATGGCGTTGCCCGTGTTGCCGGGAATTTCGGGGGTGACAAATAGGATGCGAAACACTGTTTTATCCTACCGTGTCAGTACATTCCGCCCAGCAGGCGTCCCAGCACCTGCAGGTCCACCACATTGGGCAGCGGGCCGGAGGCCAGGAAGTGCTTGGCCTCGCGCACAAACCGGGCCGCGTTGGCCACGTTCACCACATTGGAGCCGTCGGGTTCGGTGCCACGGGCGTAGTCGATGACGGGTTCAAAGAGATTGCCCGTGCTGCTGTGGACGCAAACCCAGGCCGTCACATTGCACTCCGGGAACAGTTCCTGCATGCGGCGCGTGGCCGGAATCAGCTCCGGGGGAGCGGCCACCTTGCTGCCGTGCACCAGCATGGTGCCGTTCCAGCGGAAAGCGCCGTTTGGCACCAGCATCGAACCCACAATGGCGATCCGGTATCCGGAAACCAGCACGTGGTCCAAATAGCCGTTGTTGACTGGAGCCGTGAGGCCGTTGATGAGCCTGGCCGCAGGAATGCCCGGCAGTACCTGCTGCATGATCAGCTGTGCCGTGCGCGCCTCGCGTGCCAGTCGCGAGGAGGCGCCAAACACGCCGCGTTTCCGGGGTGCCCCGTGGACGGGCTGGGCGGCCGTGGCCCGGGGCAGGATGGGTACGGCGCCGTCGCCCAACGATTCATAGGACGGCACGTAGACGGCGGATTCGCCCGCCGTGTTCCGGGAGCCCTGCGCCCGGCGAGTGGTGAACGATCCGCTGAATCCAGCACCGGAATCCGCCTCGCCCGTTTCTGCTTCGGACGACGGGGCGCCGTTTGCGCGCCCCGTCGTGCCGTATCCGGCCGGCGTGCCCGGAGTGGAGCTCGTCCTGCCGGCCGGAGATCCGTAAGACCTGTCATAGCGCAGCCGTTGAGCGGGGTCTCCCAGCACCTCGTACGCTTCGCTGACCTTTCGGAAAATTGCCGGATCGCCGCCGTGGTCGGGGTGCGAAATCCGTGCGGCCTTGCGGTAGGCGATCTTGATTTCGCGTTCGGTCGCCGTGCTGGGGACGCCCAGAACTTGATAGTGCGTGAGGAACTTCTCGGTCACCGGTGGCCTTTCGCCTGCGGGATCAGATCAGCCCCAAGTCTAGTCCCCACGTCCTCCCCAGCCCGTGCCTCTCCGGGGCATTGGGCGTGAACGGGCCCGGACTCGGTAAAGTGGTGATCGTGAAAAATTTGGGGGAAGCCGGCCCATTCCGCGGACGCGCCATGGGCCTCGCCGCGGTCGCTGCCGCCAGCGCCCTGGCACTGGGCGGGTGCACCATTGCCGTGCCTGCGCCGAGGCCGACCGCCACCGTGCAGCCAACACCGACTGCCACCTTTGCGGTGCCGACCATACAGGCCGGGCATGACGCCGCCGCCGTTGCCGCCAAGAACATGACCTTCGACGCCGGCAGGACACTCTCACCCAACGTCCCGGTGGGTTTCAACGACGTCCTGGGCCAGAGCGCAGACTCAACGTCGGGCACCGCCCTGCCTCCGGAATGGAAGCTGCTGAAGAACAACGTGGCCGGGCAGACCCAGTACTCGGATGCCGCAGGCTGCAAGGTGGCGTACTGGGTGACGTCCAACCAGGGCCCGCTCATCAGCTCCGGCGACGACCTGACGTCCACCCAAAACCTGATGAAGTACCTGATCCCCTCCGTGGTCCCCGACGCACTCAAGGACGCCACGCTGCCGTGGGTGGCCGAGGCAGGCAAAAAGGGCCGCGGCATCTCGGTCCTGTCCTACACCACCAAGGGGTCCAAGGGTGGCATGGCCAGCCGCGTGTGGGGGCGCCTGCTCGGCACCTCCGGCACGGGACTGGTGGTGACGCTCGCCTGTCCCACCGATGCGTTCCTGGCCTCAACCACGCCGCGCGTCATGGCCAAGCTGTCTGTCGCTCCGCCCGCCAATTGACGCCCTGTCCTTACCGGCCTGCCGGGCGGAGGTAGCGCAGGAACAGCATGGAGCCGGACTTGAGGATGTGCGCGAGCTCCATGTCCTGCGGACCGGCGGGTGCGGTGCCGGGCCGCACGTCCGCGATCCGCTTGGACAAGCCGCCCACCAGCAGCGGCGACACCGTCACGGACAGCTCATCGACCCGCCGCGCGGTCTGGAAGGTGCCCAGCAGGGTGGGCCCGCCCTCGGAGTGGATCCGGTGCATGCCCCGGTGCGCAAGTTCCCCCACCAGGGCGTCCACGTCCAGCGTGTCCGCTCCAGCCAGTACGACGTCGGCCACCTCGCCGAGTGCCTCCCTGCGGTCCGCGGGTGCCGAGGCCAGGGTGAACACCAGGGGCCTGACGGGTGCGCCGGTGAAGACCTCGAGTGCCGGGTCCAGGTTCAGGGACCCGGAGACGATGGCCAGGGGCGGGTGGGCGGGCAGGCCATGGTCCTTGCGCCACTGCTGGGCCCCGGCGCTGAGGAGTTCGCCGCCGTAGCCTTCGGCACGGACGGTTTGTGCGCCCACCAGGATGACGTCCGCGGTGCGGCGCATCAATTGGAAGAGGTGCTGGTCGTCGGCATTGCCGAGCTTGCCGGAGCGTCCCTCCACCGTGGCCGCGCCGTCGATGCTGGAGACAAAGTTGAAGCTGACCCAAGTTCCCCCGGCCGGCCGGGAGAAATTTTCCCGAAGCAGTTCCTCGTCGAGGGCGGTACCGGAGAGTGCCGGTGCGGCCGGGAAAATCCGCTCAATCATGACGAGTCCTTCGTACGGTGCTTGGTCGGGGAAGCGTGGGATGGTCAGGGCATCTGTGGGCGGGCGGGCTCGTTGGCGTCGCCCATGTTGTGTTTCAAATAGGCCGGTTCACGCCAGCCCAGCACGGACTCGGTCATGTGGATGGCGGAGGCTGCCGAGGCCACATTGTGCATGCGCAAAATGCGGGCCCCGCCCAGGATGGAGATCACCGCCGTTGCCAGCGAGCCTTCGAGGCGGTCCGCCTTGTCCTGGTTGAGCGTTTCGCCGATGAAGTCCTTGTTGGACACGGCTGCGAGGGCCGGGAATCCCAGGGCGGCAATCTCATTGAACCGCCGCGTGATCTCCAGGGTGTGCAGGGTGTTCTTATTCAGGTCGTGGCCGGGATCGATGATGATCCTTTCCTCGGCGACTCCCAGCGACATGGCCAGCTCCACCTTCTCCAGCAGGAACGCCGACACCTCGGAGACCACATCCGCATAGCTGGGGTTGGGGTAGGCGGTGCGTGGTTTCGCCAGTGAATGCGTGATGATCAGGTGCGCGCCGGACCCGGCCACCACGGCGGCCAGCTCCGGGTTGGCCAGGCCGGTGGTGTCGTTGATGACGTGGGCGCCGGCGGCAATGCTGCGGGCCGCCACCTCCGGCAGGAATGTGTCCACGGAGATGATGACGTCGCTGGCCGCGGACACGGCCTCGATGACGGGGACCACGCGGTCGCCCTCCTCCTTGGCGCTCAGGGCCGGCCCCGGTGCAAAGGGGACGCCGCCAATGTCAACCCAGTCGGCGCCGTCGTCCGCGGCCGTGAGCGACGCGGCCACCGCAGCGTCCAGCGCAAAGGTGGCGCCGCCGTCGTAAAACGAATCCGGGGTCCGGTTCACGATGGCCATCAGCGCCACCTGGCGGCTGAAGTCCAGCGTCCGGGCACCAAAGCGGTGCACCGGGTGGAGCAGCGGCGGAGTGTAAAACGGCGCGGCGGATAAGGTGGCAGCGCTGGCGGGCTGAAGAGTTGTCATCCCCTCCATCAAATATCCCCGAGCGGTGTTTGCGGGTCAGCCAGCTTTGCCGTGTCGACGGTGCGCGCGGAGCTGATGAGGTCCTTGATGGCGTCCTGCACGTCCCAGATGTTGACGTTCATGCCGGCCACGACGCGGCCGTCGAGCACCCAGAAGGCGATGAATTCGCGCTTTTCCAGGCTGCCCCGGACCACCAGATCGGCGTCCTTGGTGAGCGCGCCGAAGCCGGAGTACTCCATGCCGAGGTCGAACTGGTCGGTGTAGAAGTACGGGATGTCATCGAGCACGGCGTCCTGGCCGAGCATGGACTTGGCGGCCACCTTGCCGCTGGCAATGGCGTTGGCCCAGTGCTCGGAGCGGGCGAAGGCGTTGGTCACGGGGTGCAGGGAGTTGGCGACGTCGCCGGCGGCAAAGATGTCCGGGTCGGAGGTCGCCAGGCTGCCCGTGACCTGGATGCCGTTCTCGATGGTGAGCCCGGCGTCCTTGGCCAGGGCGGTGTTGGGGACAACGCCGACGGCGACAATCACCACATCTGCGGGCAGCGTTTCGCCGGTGGTCGTCAGCACGGCCGTCACTTTGCCGGCGCTGCCCTGGATCTCCTTGGCGCTGGAAGGAAGCACGAACTTCACGCCGGCCTCCTGGTGGCGGTTGAGGAACACGCCGCCCAGCTCCCTGCCGATCGCGACGGACAGTGGCACCTCCTCCAGGCCCAGCAGCGTGACGTTGTTGCCGAGCTCGCGTGCCGTGGCGGCAATTTCCATCCCGATCCAGCCTGAGCCGATCATGACCAGGTTGTGCCCTCCGGCCGAGAGCAGCTCCTTCATCGCCATGGCGTCCGCCTTGGTGCGGAAGTAGTGCACGCCGTCCAGGTCAACGCCCGGGAACGGGATGACGCGGGGGGTGGCTCCGGTGGCGATGAGCAGCTTGGCGTAGGGCAGGGTGGATCCGTCAGTCAGTGTGACGGTGTGGGCGGAGGGGTCGATTTCGGTGGCCTCCGTCCCTTGGAGGACTGTCACGTTGTTCTCGGGGTACCAGCTGGCGGGGTAGGGCAGGAGCGCGTCGTCGCCTTCCTTGCCGGCCAAAAAACCCTTGGACAGCGGTGGTCGCTGGTACGGCGTCTCCGCCTCGTCGGCCACGACGGTCACCGGGCCGCTCCAGCCTTCCGTGCGCAACGTTTCCGCCGCCGTGGCGCCCGTGAGGCCGCCGCCAATGATGACCATGCCTGCTTCTTCAGCTGCGGGTGTGCTGCTTGATTCACTCATGATAAGAATCTCTTTCCGTGGAAGTGGATGCCTGCTGAATAAATGGTGGGAAAGGGTTACTGGAGGAACTGGTCGCGCAAGGGTCCGGCGTCGGCCAGTTTCCCGGTGAACACGGAGGTGCGCGTCAGGGAGCCTGACACCTGGACGCCGCGCAGGGACATGCACATGTGCTCGGCCTCCAGGACCACTCCGACGCCGCGGGGGGACAGCGTTTCTTCCAGCCAGTCTGCCACCTGTTGGGTCAGGCGTTCCTGGACCTGGAGGTCTCTGGCAAAAAGCTCCACGCCGCGGGCCAGCTTGGAGAGGCCGAACAGGCGATCGCCGGGCAGGTAGCCCACGTGCGCCACGCCGCGGAAGGGCAGCAGATGGTGCTGGCATAACGAGTGAAAGGGCACATCCTTGACGAGGACCAGGCCCGCGTAGCCTTCATCGTTGGGGAAGGTGGTCCAGTTGGTTTCCCGTGGCGTGAGCATTTCGGCATAAGCGGCGGCCACCCGGCGCGGAGTGTCCAACAGGTGCGGGTCGTTGACGTCACGGCCCAGTGCGCGGAGGAAATCGGCAATGGCCGCCTGTGCCGCCGGAAGGTCAATGGGCGCCCGAACCTCCAACGCAGGGTCCTCGAAGGCGAGAAGGTCGGGGAGGGTGGCACTGGAAATCGACATGTGCTCTTCCTTTCTAAATCTTGTATTCTTGACTTTAGAAGCGCAGACTCGAAGCGTCAAGTAAGAATGAAACAAAGCAACATCCTCCCCATCACCATCGAAGGCATGCAGTCATGAATCCAACCCAGCAGCAGGCGTCCCTGAGCGAGGCGGGGCGGCTCACGGCCGTCGCGTCCCTGGGCGATCCCGTGCGCAGGAAGCTGTTCGAACTGCTGCGCGAAAGCCCGCTCGCCCTCAGCCGGGACGACTGTGCGGAGGCGCTCGAGCTGCCCAAAAGCACCATCCGCGCGCACCTTGACCGGCTGGTGTCCGACGGCCTGCTGCTGGTGGAATTCCGCAAGGTGGGGGAGCGTACCGGTCCCGGGTCCGGGCGCCCCACCAAGCTGTACACCGTGGCCGTGGACGAGGTGGCGGCCTCCGTCCCTGCCCGCCACTACGACCTCGCCGCCGAACTGCTCGCCGCCGCCGTGCAGCTTTCCATCGACTCCTCCGTGGCGGTGGAAGATACCCTTGCCGACGTGGCGTTCGACGCCGGGAAGCGGTTGGGTGCCGAGGCCGGCACCATTCACAAGCTGCTCGAAAGTGCCGGCTACGATCCCCAGCCCGACGGGGCGGGCGGCACCATCATGGCGAACTGCCCGTTCCACAAGCTGTCGCAGGAACACGCCGGCGTTGTATGCTCCCTCAACGGCTCGTTGCTCAACGGCGCACTGCTCGGCTGCGGGGACTGCCGCCACACCATTGAACCGGACGCCGAGCTGTCGCACTGCTGCGCCCGGCTGGTGCCGAAAACAACTTAGAACGGGTTCGCGAAAACGGGGCATCGCCGCGCACCATGTCGCGAACACGGGGCCAACTCGCGAACGCACCGCACAAGTTACCCCGTCGTCGCGGGTTGCCCCCGTCCTCGGTGCGCGCGGGCGCCGGGTTAAACGGCGTCGGGCCTGCCGGGACCCTCCACGGATCCCGATAAGCCCGACGTCGCACGACCCTGACGGCCGCTGTGAACGGGGTGTACTGCGCTCCGCGCAGCAGCCTACCTAGAGGACTGCCTGCAGGGCGTCGGCGATGCCCTCGCCGTAGTAGCTGTTGTCGCGCAGGTTGCCCGCGCAGGCCGCACCAATCGGTGTCGCCGAGGCCATGCAGATATGGTCCTCAGCCTGCTTGCGCAGTTGCGAGACCAGCTGCTTCGGCTGCCAGCCGGGATGCTGGGACTTCATGAGTGCAAGCACGCCCGCGACATGGGGTGACGCCATTGACGTGCCGCTGAGAAGCCCGTAGGTGTTGTTCGGCAACGTGGACAGGATCCGCGAGCCCGGTGCCGCCACATCAATTGAATTCAGGCCACGGTTCGAGAATGATGACAGCTTGCCGGCCTGGTCCGTGGAAGAGACGGTGACCACGCCCTCCAGCTCCGTGGGCATGTCCTTGCACCCATTGTTGATGTGGCGCTCAATCGGCGTGCTGTCGTTCGGGCTGTCGGTGTCGGTCGTCTTGTTGGACAGGTCGTAGGAGGCGTTGCCGGCAGCTGCCGCGTGCACCACGCCTTTTTTCGTGGACCAATTGACGGCGCGCTCAACGGCAACGCGCACTGCCTTCTGGTCGGGCTGGTCGTCACACCAGAATTCCACCGGATCGATGAAGTAGCTGTTGTTGGTCACATCCATGCCCTTCAGGCCCGCCCACATGAAGCCGCAGATGGCGTATTCGGGATAGATCGAGCCGGCATCGTTGACCACTTTGACGGATGCCATGCGCACATTGGGCGCCACGCCCACGATGCCCACGCCGTTGCGGGCGGCGCCGATGATGCCCGCCACATGGGTGCCGTGGTACGACGTGGTGGGGTTCCAGCCCGTGGGAGAGGTATCCGGACGCCCGGCATTTGTGCAGTTGACGGAGTTTGCCACGTCAATGTTGGCCTTGAGGTCCGGGTGGTTCGGGTCAATGCCGCTGTCCAGGACACCGACCAGGACCTTCCGGGAACCATCGGTAACCTGGTGGGCCTGGTCCGCCTTGAGCTGCACCATGTCCCATTGCTCGGTTTCGCGTGGATCGGGGGCAACGCCGTCGAACGTGGCGTCACCGTACAGGAGGTCGGCCTTGGCCAGCTGCTTGCCGCGCTGCTGCGGAGCCGCCTGCCACGGAGTGGCGATGCCGTCCGGCGTGCCCTCTGCAACTTCAATGGTGCGGGTTGCACCCACCGATTCCACGGAGGCGTACCCGTACTTGAGGATATCGGCGCGGAAGCTGGCGCGGTCGGACTGGACGATGACCACGCCGATCTCGGGCCACTGCTGGACGGCGACGCCACCGGCGGCCGCCACGGCCTGCACGACCTGCTTGGTCTTGCCGGCGTTGGCGGCCTTCGCGTTGACGACATAGCTCATGAGCTCGCCGTCGGCTGCGGGAAAAGCGATGGGTGTGGACGGCGGACTGGCAGGCGCGGCCATGGCGCTGCCGCTGAGCAGGGTGGATGCGGCGACCGCGACTGCGCAACAGGCAGCCGCCGTACTCCGGCGGAAAATTGTCTTCATGGGTGGGATCCCTCCAAGGAATGGCGTGTGATGTGAGACACTCCGATCCTGCCATCAGGCGCGGTTATTGACAACCTTGACAAACGCCCGGTCATGTTGACGTCGAATGTATGAACCGTAGAGTGGGCCGCCGCGTGAATGCCGTAGAATTGAGCGGTGCCCGTGTATCTAGACCACGCGGCGACCACGCCAATTTCGGCCCCGGCCCTCGCCGCACTCACCAATGTCATCAGCCGCAGCGGCAACCCCTCGTCGCTGCACGGCGCGGGCCGACGCGCCCGCGCGACGGTGGAACAGGCCCGCGAAACCATTGCCAGGGCCGCCGGCGCCCACCCCACCGAAGTCATTTTTACCTCGGGCGGCACCGAGGCGGACAATTTGGCCGTCAAGGGCCTGTTCTGGTCCCGCCGGGATGCCGACCCGCGCCGCACCCGCATCCTGGTCTCCACTGTTGAACACGCCGCCGTGCAGGACACCGTGGAGTGGCTGGCAAAGCACGAGGGAGCAGAAGCCGTCTGGCTGCCGGTCGACGAAACGGGCACCGTGGACCTGGCGGCCCTGAAGCGTGAACTGGACGACGGCGGAGCCGGCTCCGTTGCGCTGGTCACCTGCATGTGGGCCAACAATGAGGTGGGGACCATCCAGCCCATCGAAGGCGTTGTTGCGCTCGCAGCACCGCACGGCATCCCCGTCCACTCCGACGCCGTGCAGGCGTTCGGTTCCGTGCCGCTGGATTTCAAGGCGTCCGGGCTGGCGGCCATGTCCATCAGCGGCCACAAGATCGGCGGACCCGTCGGTGTCGGCGCGCTGCTGCTGGGCCGCGCCGTCAAACTGACTCCCGTGCAGCACGGCGGGGGCCAGGAACGCAGCGTCCGCTCCGGCACCCTGGACACGGCCGGCATTGCGGCCTTTGCGGCCGCCGCGCAGGACGTTACGGACAACCTGGCCGCGGAAAGCGTGCGGATCACCGGGCTGCGCGACGCTCTTGTGGCTGCCGTCCGCGAGCTGGTTCCCGAGGCGGTGCTGCGCGGCGTGGACCCGGCACTCCATCCCGCCGGCAGGCTCCCCGGCAACGCCCACTTCACGTTCCCCGGCTGCGAGGGGGACTCCCTGCTGTTCCTGCTGGACATGGCAGGGATTGAGTCGTCCACCGGCTCCGCCTGCACGGCGGGCGTGCCGCGTCCCTCCCATGTGTTGCTGGCCATGGGACTGGACGAGGACACGGCACGTGGCGCACAACGCTTCAGCCTCGGGCATACATCCGGCCCCGCCGACGTTGACGCGTTTGTGGCCGCGTTGCCGCAGACTCACGCACGCGCGAAACAGGCTGGCATGGCCGGACATCAATCGTCCATTCAAACGGCGAGTACGCAATAGTTTCGGTCCGGGGGTGCCAGAGCCCCCGCCTGACAGGGATCCCCGCCCGCTTCGCGGGCGCCCGAAAGGGAGATGCTGCGGGGCCCCGGTCGAGCCTGCGAGAGTGGGGTAGGCAGCTCCCGTGCTCCCGGGACCCTGTCAGGCCTCCGGCTCTGGCGCCCCGCGGATCGGCGTCGCCTGTCGCGGTTGGCACCGCAAGATTTGATTTTTTGTTCCAAATGAAAGGTATGTAATGCGAGTATTGGCCGCCATGAGTGGCGGGGTTGACTCCGCCGTTGCCGCAGCACGGGCTGTGGATGCCGGGCACGACGTCGTCGGCGTCCACCTGGCGCTCTCCCGCATGCCCGGAACCCTGCGCACCGGCAGCCGGGGCTGTTGCACCGTGGAGGATTCCAACGACGCCTGGCGTGCCTGCGATCTCCTCGGCATCCCGTACTACGTCTGGGACTTCTCCGAACGCTTCAAGGAGGACGTGGTCCAGGACTTCATCGACGAATATGCCGCCGGCCGCACCCCGAACCCGTGCATGCGCTGCAACGAGCGGATCAAGTTCGCCGCACTGCTGGAAAAGGCCATCGCGCTCGGCTTCGACGCAGTCTGCACCGGCCACTACGCGAAGGTCATCACCGACGCCGACGGCAATCCGGAGCTGCACCGCGCCGCGGACTGGGCCAAGGACCAGAGCTATGTGCTGGGCGTGCTGACCCACGAGCAGCTCAAGCATTCCATGTTCCCGCTGGCCGACACCCCGTCCAAGGCCGAGGTCCGCGCCGAGGCCGAGGCCCGGGGCCTGTCCGTGGCCAAAAAGCCGGACAGCCATGACATCTGCTTCATCCCCGACGGCGACACCGCCGGCTGGCTGGCCGAGAAAATCAAGATGACGGACGGCGACATCGTAGATGAAACCGGCTCCAAGGTGGGGGACCACGGAGGCGCCAACCAGTTCACCGTCGGCCAGCGCCGCGGCCTGAAGCTGGGCACCCCCGCCGCGGATGGCAAGCCCCGTTTCGTGTTGGAAATCCGGCCCAAGGAAAACAAGGTCATCGTCGGCCCGCACGCCCTGCTGGCCATCGACGAGCTCAAGGGCATCAAGGTCTCCTGGGCCGGGCTGCCCATCGCCGAGGTTGCAACCGGCGTCGAGTTCGACTGCTACGCCCAGGTCCGCGCCCACGGCGACCCCGTGCCCGCGCGCGCTTTTGTCACCGACGTGACGGACGACGGCGTTTCCCGACAATCCTTGACGGTCACCCTGGGCGAGCCGCTGCGCGGCGTTGCCCCCGGACAGACCGTTGTCCTGTACCAGGGCACCCGTGTCCTGGGGCAGGCGACCATCGATTCGGCCCGCTCCCTGGCGCGCCCGGAATTGCCATAACCTCCGACAACGCCGTATCACCGTTGGTGCGGTTTCCACCATCGCGGTATCACCGTTGGTGCGGTTTCCACCAACGTCGTATCGGCTGCTGATACGGCGTTGTCGCTTTTCACACCAACGCTGCTACGGCGTTGTCGCTTTTCACACCAACGGTGATACGGCGTTGAGGGGAGGGGTTCGGGACGTCTTACCCGCGGCACTCATCTTGGCGCGCCCGGAACTGCCCTGACGGCCCACAAAACACCAAGCTGGCGTAAACTTCCGTACAAGGTGACTTTGATCACGGAAGGTTAGTGCCATGCCCCCGCATTTAATCCCGAATCCGCTACAACTACTGGAACGAGCCCTTGACCAATGCGGTGAGGTGATCCAGGCCATCTCCGCCAACCAGGCGGACTGGCCCACCCCGTGCTCCGAGTGGACCGTCCAGGATCTGCTGCACCATTTGGTGGTCCAGGACCTGCATAACTACACCGTGATGGCCCGGGGCAGCAATGTCGATCCGCTGGCTGCCCGCGCCACCGTGGGCGCGGACTGGTCCACCCGGTTTGCCGACGGGGCCACGATGCTGATGCGGGCCTGGGCGGTTGCCGAACTCAGCAGCCAGGTGGCGCTGCCAGGCGGTGGTGAGGCACCCCTGCGCAGCAGGATCGGCCTGCAAATTGCCGAATTCACCGTGCACTCCTGGGACCTGGCCAAGGCGACCGGCGTACCCATCCTGCTTGACCCGGCGCTGGCCGACCAGTCGCTGGCCTGGTCCCAACGTGTGATGAAAGCCGACTACCGCGGCTCCGACAAGGCTGTTGGCCACGAGGTGCGCGTGCCGCTGAACGCAGACACGTATGCGCGGCTGGCCGGCTGGTTTGGGCGCAATCCGCAGTTTGTTCCCGGCCCCAGAGTCGAAGCGCTTAAGTAACCTTCTGGTTGCAACTTTGCCTTCCGTGCGGGGTCAAAGCTCCAAGTCTGGTACAAAGTAAACATAAGGCAAGTGGGTCAGGTCACACAGCGTAGTGTGGCCTGTTTCATGAGTACACACAACAGAAAGTTTGCAGATGGCTAAGAATATGTTTGGACTGCGGTCGGTGATCGCCGTTGCAGGCGTCTCCCTGCTGGCATTGACAGCGTGCACCGGCCCGGCAGGCGGCGGCAACAGCACCGAGGGTGGCGGCGCCGCGGGCGGACCGATCGTGGTGGGAACCACGGACAAGGTCACGTTCCTGGATCCGGCAGGATCCTACGACAACGGTTCGTTCATGGTCATGAACCAGATCTACCCGTTCCTCCTCAACTCCGCCCCCGGCAGTGCCGACCCGAAGCCGGACATGGCCGTCTCGGCGTCGTTCACCTCACCCACCGAATACACGGTCAAGCTCAAGCCCGGCCTGAAGTGGGCCAACGGCACCGCGCTGGACTCCAAGGACGTGAAGTTTTCCTTCGACCGGATGTTAAAAATCAATGACGCCAACGGACCGGCGACGCTGTTGGGGAACCTGGCCAGCGTCAGCGCCCCGGACGCCACCACCGTGGTCTTCAAGCTCAAGCTCGGCAACGACCAGACATTCCCGCAGGTGCTGACCAGCCCCGCTGCCCCCATCGTCGATGACACGGTGTTCAGCCCCACCAAGGTCACCGATGATGGCACCATCATCAAGGGCAAGTCCTTCGCCGGGCAGTTTGACATCGACACGTACAAGAAGAACGAACTCATCGCGTTCAAGAAGAACCCGGACTACAAGGGCCTGCTCGGCCCGGCCAAGTCCGATGCCGTGACGATGAAGTATTATGCGGACTCCACCAACATGAAGCTGGACGTGCAGAAGGGCAATATCGACGTCGCCTGGCGCAGCCTCACGGCCACGGACATCGACAGCCTGAAATCCGACAAGAACGTCAAGGTGGATATTGGACCGGGCGGGGAAATCCGCTACATCGTCTTCAACTTCGACACCATGCCGTTCGGTGCGAAGACGGCCACCCCGGATGCAGCCAAGGCACTGGCCATCCGCCAGGCCATGGCCGACACGGTGGACCGCAAGGCCCTGGCCGACCAGGTCTACAAGGGCACCTACCTGCCCCTGTATTCCTTTGTTCCGGCCGGCTTCACCGGAGCCATTGAGCCGCTGAAAAAGGACTATGGCGACGGCAACGGGGCCCCGGACGTGGACAAGGCCAAGAAGGCCCTCTCCGATGCCGGTGTGACAACCCCCGTCACCCTTGACCTCCAGTACAACCCGGACCACTACGGTTCCTCCTCGGGCGACGAGTACGCGGCCATCAAGGCGCAGCTGGAGAAGACCGGCCTGTTCAAGGTCAACCTTCAGTCCACCGAATGGGTGTCGTACTCCAAGCAGCGGACCGAAAACGGTGGCGCTTACCCGCTGTACCAGCTGGGCTGGTTCCCGGACTACTCGGACGCCGACAACTACCTGACACCGTTCTTCAGCACGGACAACTTCCTGAAAAACCACTACAGCAACCCGGCCATCCAGAAGATGATCAGCCAACAGCTGGTCACCAATGACAAGGCCAAGCGCACCCAGCTGATCGAGGATATCCAGACGGCCGAAGCCAAGGACCTATCCACGCTGCCGCTGCTGCAGGGCGCGCAGGTTGCCGTGTCCAACGTCAAGGTCAACGGCACCAAGGACACCCTTGACGCATCGTTCAAGTTCCGCTTGGGCGTTCTGTCCAAGTAGGCCACGCGGTCTGCACAAAACACAGAAGCAAAGAAGGCGGGGCCTCCCTTGGGCGCCCCGCCTTCTTGCACGGGACCACCGCACCATACTTTTGCACCATAGAAACAGGCTCACATGACAGCAATGATTGACCTGCCGGAGGTTGAACCCGCCGCGCAGGCACCCCAACGGAAAAACAAGGCCGGAGGCAGCCTGGGCAAATATCTGCTCATCCGCTTCTTCTTGATTTTCCCGACGATCCTCATCCTCGTCACCATGGTTTTTTTCCTGATGCGCCTGACCGGCGACCCCATCACGGCGGCCCTGGGCGGGCGGCTCGGACCGGACCAGCTGGCGATACGCATCCACCAGGCCGGCTACGACCGTCCCATCTTTGTCCAGTACTTTGAATACCTGGGACAGATGGCCACCGGCAACTTTGGCCGCACCATTTCCGACGACCTTCCCATTGCCGGCATGTTGGCCTCGTACGGCACGGCCACCTTGGAACTGGCCATCAACTCCCTGATCGTGGCGCTGGCCATCGGCATCCCGTTCGGCATGCTTGCCGCCTCCAAGCGCGACAAATACCAAGACGCCATTCTGCGCGTGCTGGCCATCGCCTTTTACGCCACCCCGGTGTTCTTTGCCGGACTGCTGCTGAAGCTGGTGTTCTCCATCTGGCTGGGCTGGTTCCCCGTGGCCGGTCGGGCCAACACCGGCACCGAAATTGCCATGGCCGAGCTTTCCGCGCCCACCGGCATCTACTGGCTGGATGCGCTGCGCAGCGGCAACATGGACGCATTTTGGGACATCGCCCAACACTCCGTGCTGCCCGCCGTCGCGCTGGGACTGCTCACCGCCGGCATCTTTCTTCGCCTGGTACGCACCAATGTGATCGGCACGCTCAGCAAGGACTATGTGGAAGCCGGCCGTTCCCGCGGCGTGAGCGAATACCGCCTGCTCACCAAGCACGCCTATAAGCCGGCACTGATCCCCATCATCACCGTCATGGGACTGCAAATCGCCCTGCTCCTGGGAGGCGCCGTCCTGACGGAGACCACCTTTGAGTGGAAGGGCCTGGGCTTCCAACTGGCCCACTACCTCACGGCCCGCGACTTCGTGGCAGTCCAGGGCATCGTGGCCCTGCTCGCCGTGATCGTGGCCATCACCAACTTCATTGTGGACGTCATCGCCGCGCTGATCGATCCGAGGGTGAGGTATTAGGCCATGGAAACCAAAAAATCCCTGTTCGCTCGCCTGCCCATCATTTCCCAACTGAAGAAAAGTGTGGGCCTGCAACGCGGCATGCTCATTGCCGGCATCGTGTTGACAGCCGTTTTCCTGCTGACCGCTGCCCTGGCACCGCTGATTTCTCCCTACGGCCCCACCCAGCGCTTTAACGAAACCCAGGCTCCGCCGTCGTCGGCCCACATCTGGGGCACGACGGCGGGGGGGTACGATGTCTTTTCGCGCACCATTTGGGGCTCCCAGACCGCGTTCCTGGTGATTGTGGTGGCCGTGGCGCTGTCCATCTTCATCGGCGTGATCCTGGGCCTGCTCTCCGGCTACATCGGCGGCTGGCTCGACCGGATCCTGGTGGTGGTGGCCGACGCCATCTACGCGTTCCCCACCCTTCTGCTGGCCATGGTCATGTCCATCGCCATCAGCCAGGGACGTTCCAACATGTGGTCGGGCATCTTCTCCGCGGCCATCTCCATCACCGTGGTGTTCATCCCGCAGTACTTCCGCGTGATCCGGGCCGAGACCATCCGCCTGAAGGCCGAGCCGTTTGTGGAATCCGCCATCGTGGTGGGCGCCTCCAGCGTGCGCATCATGGCCCGGCACATCTACAAGAACGCCACCCGGACGCTGCCGCTGATCTTCACGCTCAACGCCTCCGAGGCCATACTGACGCTGGCCGGACTGGGCTTTTTGGGCTTCGGCATTGAACCGTCCTCCGCGGCCGAATGGGGCTACGACCTCAACCACGCCCAGACCGACGCGGCCTCCGGCATCTGGTGGACCGGTGTGTTCCCCGGTGCCGCCATCGTCATCACGGTGCTGGGCCTGACTTTGCTGGGGGAGTCCATGAACGACCTCAACGACCCGCGCCTGCGCGGACGCAAGCGTGCCGGCAGGAAAAAGAACGGACCTACCAAGACCGAGGAGTTGATGGACGCATGAGCCGCCCTGACAAGCAGGTACCCGTCGGGACGTCAGCCCTGCGGCCCGTCCTGGACATTGAAGACCTCAAGGTCACCTTTGCCACGGATTCCGGGGACGTCCATGCCGTCAAGGACGTGTCCTTTTCGGTCGCCCCCGGGGAGATCGTGGCCATTGTGGGCGAATCCGGTTCCGGCAAGACCGTCACCGCCAAGGCCATCCTGGGCCTGCTGCCGGAAACGGCGCAAAGCAGTGGCGCGGTGGTCATCAGCGGCAATGACATCATCAGCGTCAGCCCGCGCCAGCTGCGGCAGATCCGCGGCCGGGACGTGGCCATGGTGTTCCAGGAACCGTCCACGGCACTCAATCCGGTCTACACAGTGGGCTGGCAGATCGCCGAGGGCCTGCGTGCCCACCGGCCCGAGGGCAAACGGGTGGGCCGCAAGGAAGCCCGCCGGCTGGCCATCGACGCCCTGCGCAAGGTGGGCATCCCCGAACCGGAAAAGCGCGTCGACTACTACCCGCACCAGTTCTCCGGTGGCCAGAAGCAGCGGGTGGTCATCGCCGCCGCGCTGGCGCTGAACCCCGGCCTGATTGTGGCGGACGAGCCCACCACGGCCCTGGACGTCACGGTCCAGGCCGAGATCCTGGAACTGCTCCGGGAGCTGCGCGACCAATATGGCACCTCCATCGTGCTCATCACCCACAACATGGGCGTGGTGGCGGACCTGGCGGACCGCGTGGTGGTCATGTTCCAGGGCGACGTGGTGGAGGAGGCCACCTCCGAGGTGCTTTTTGCCGCGCCGCAAGAGGAGTACACGCAAAAGCTGCTGGCCGCGGTGCCGCACCTGGGCCGCAACTCCGCCTCCGAAGGTTTCACGGAGCGGGCGTTCCAGGACCAGGAAGTGCTGGTCCGCGCCACGGACCTGGAAATCGAGTACCCCGGTCGACTGGGAAGCCCGGCCTTCCGGGCCGTGGACAGGGTCTCGTTCACCATCAGCGCCGGCGAGGTGTTCGGCCTGGTGGGGGAGTCTGGCTCCGGCAAGACGACCATCGGGCGGGCCATCGCCGGGCTCAACCGAACCACGGGCGGCTCGCTGAAGGTGCTCGGCTACGAGATGCGCAACTACAGGGAGCGCACTTTCCGGCCTTATCGCAAGGACATCGGCTTTGTGTTCCAGGACCCGGCCGCGTCCTTCAACCCGCACCTGACCATCGGCGAGTGCGTGGCCGAGCCGCTGCTCATCCACACGGACATGTCCGGGCCGGCCGTCACCACGAAGGTGGAGGAACTCCTGGAGTCCGTCCAGCTGCCCCGGGCCTACGCCAAGCGCTTCCCGCACGAGCTCTCCGGCGGGCAGCGGCAGCGTGCGTCACTGGCCCGGGGCCTGGCGCTGAAGCCGAAGCTGCTCATTGCGGATGAGCCGACGTCGGCCCTGGATGTTTCCGTCCAGGCCAAGGTGCTGGAGCTGTTCCGGGAAATCCAGGTGGAGATGGGCTTTGCGGCCCTGTTTATCAGCCACGACCTTGCCGTGGTGGACATCCTGGCCGAGTGGGTCGGGGTGCTCTACAAGGGCAAGATGGTGGAACAGGGGATCGGGAACCAGATCATGGGCAACCCGCAGGAGGACTACACCAAGCGGCTGCTCGCGTCGCTCCCGGTGCCCAACCCGGCCGAGCAGGCCGAGCGCCGGGCCGTCCACCAGGCGCTGCTGGCGCAGCGGTAGTTTTCTTGGCGTTTGACCCTTGGGTGGTGTGCCGGCGTGGACATGTGTTTGGTCCTCCCGGTGCACCACCTAAACTGTTTTTATGACCGAACCGAGCCACGCAGAGCACCTGTCCGTTGAAGACTTTGACCCGGCGGCCAGTTCCCTCACGGGTGCCGTTGACCCGGCGGTCATGGCGGAGCTGCTGTCCATCCGCTCCAGCATCGACAACTTTGACGCGACCCTGGTGTATTTACTGGCCGAACGCTTCAAGGCCACACAGCGCGTCGGCATCCTGAAGGCCAAGCACCAGCTGCCCCCGGCCGATCCCAGCCGCGAAAAGGCCCAGATCCAGCGCCTGCGCGCGCTGGCGGAGTCCGCCCACCTGGACCCCGCCTTTGCCGAAAAATTTCTCAACTTCATCATCAGCGAGGTCATCCACCATCATCAGGCCATCTCCGAAAGCCACTCTGCCGTGGCAGCCACCGGGGTGGTTCCCGTGGTGAGCCGGGACGGCCAGGGATTTGTGGGCGCCCCCGATGTTTCACCCGAGACGGACGACGGCGGCACGACTCGTTGAGGGGGCAGACCACCGCCGAAGCCTCTGGCGACACGGGCTTGGTGGGCTCAGCCTCCAACGAAGTATCCGCCACGATGCTGGGATCCTGGCCCGGCACGGATCCGGTGGAGGCCGCGAAACTGTCCCTTGGCCTGTTCACGCCGCCGCACCTGCCGTCGCTGCCCGAGCTTCCGGCGCGCGGCATCGGCTCCGATGCCGTAGGCCGCACCGCCGGCATGCTGGTGGAACTTCCGGTGGACGTGCAGCCGTACGGCTGGCGGTTCGTGGACCGTCCCGGCGGCGACCACCGCCGCGCCGTGTCCGCGCTGTCCACGGACATCAACGTGCTGGCCGACGTCGCGGGTGGCTCGGACCATCAGCCTGCGGCGTATAAGGTCCAAATTGTCGGTCCGGTTACCCTGGCGGCCGCCATTCACCTGCACTACGGCGAGAGGGCCCTGCGCGATTACGGTGCCCGCCGCGACGTGGCCCAATCACTGTCCGCCGGGCTTGTCCTGCATGCTGAAAAGGTGCGCTCCGCCGCACCTGGGGCTGAACTGACCCTGCAGATTGACGAGCCCGAGGTGGCCAGTGCGCTGGCGGGCACCATCCCCACGGCCTCCGGCTACCGTACGCTGCGTTCCATCCCCGCGTCCGAGCTCCGCCAAACGTGGACAGCCTTCGTGGCCGCCGCGAAGGCTGCAGGTTTTGCCAAGGTTGCCATCAACCTTGGAACAGGAGTGGCAGGCAGCGCTTCCGCGGCCGAGCCGGCCGAGACCAACTCCGCCGAAATGGCCTCCTGGCGCAAGGGACTTGAGCTGGCGCTGGAATGCGGCATTGACGCAATCGCCGTTCCCTTGTCCGCGCTGGACACCGGCCATTGGGAACAGCTGGCCGGCGCCATCGAATCCGGCGTCGGCATGTGGGCCGGAACCGTGCCTGTCCGCGCAGGCCAGGTGCCGCCGTCGTACTCTGCCCTGGTCGAGCGGATCATGAGGCCGTGGCACGGGCTGGGCCTGCCCGCGAAGTCGCTGAGTCTGCTTCGCATCACGCCCGACAACGGTCTGGCCGCGGTCTCCCCGCAGGAAGCCCGGATCATTGTGAACCGGACGCTGGAAGTTGCAGCGGCCCTGACAGACCTCCGCAACTCCTGACCCTACTGACGCGACGCTCTCGCACTTTAGGGGCGTTTTCCCCGGATGCTCCTTCACCTTCGGGGCGTTTCCCACCGATCCTCCCTCGCATTCGGCGGGAGCGTCCCCGATTGTCGAACCCTGTCAGGTCCCCGGTGGGCCGGTAAGGTTGCGGAGACTCCGGCGCCTCTTGAATGTCATTGGCAGCTCTGTCTAATGGTGCAGATCCTGCGACGTTTTGCACCGGGGCAGCATTAGCTGCACCACCGAAACGGCAGAGCTCAAACATCTACACCTTCGATTTTGACAGCCGGCCGGGTGGTGACCTGGACCGGCACCTGGAACTCGAGCTGTTCTGGATCGGGCATGCCCGGCCACCGGGAGACGATCCCACAGCTGATGCACTGGCGTTCGGAATTCAACCCCCCGTACTGCGGGAGCGTCGGCCGGAAACGCCCCGAAGGTGAGGGAGGGTCAGAGGCGGCCGGCGGCCTTCAGACGGATGTACATGTCCGCGAGTTCGGGCGGGAGTTCATTCGGCGGCGCGTCCACCACTTCGGCGCCGAGCTGCTTGATGACGGCGGTAATGGCCGCCCGGCGGTTGAGCGCGTGTTCGGCGGCGGCCGCGCGGTAGACCAGGGCCGCCGTTGAGCGTTCCAGGCGGGCCTCGTCGAGGGCGGGGTCGCGCACGGAGGCGACCACCACGACGTGCCGGCGGGCCAGCTGGGCCACCAGGGGAATCAGGCCCTCTTCGGCAGCCCCGGCGTCGAGCGGGGTCACGAGCACCACGAGCGCCCGGTGCGCCGTCACGGCGCGGACCTGGCCGGGAATGCCCGCGGCGTCGAGCTCAATCAACTCCGGCTGCAGCGGCGCCAGGCCCTGCACCATGGCATTGAGCATGTTCCCCTTGCCGGAGGATGAAACACGGGTCCGCACCCTGCGGTCATAGGCGATCAGGCTCACGCGGTCGCCGCCTCGCTCGGCCAGCACTGCCAGCAGCAGGGAGGCCTCGATGCCGGTGTCCAACCGGGGTTCGTCGCCGATCCGCGCCGCGGACGTGCGGGAGGTGTCCAGCACAATCACCACGCGGCGGTCGCGCTCCGGGCGCCAGGTGCGCACCACCACGTCGCGGCGGCGGGCCGTGGCGCGCCAGTCGATGGAGCGGACGTCGTCGCCGCGCACGTAGTCGCGCAGGGAATCGAACTCGGTGCCGGCGCCCCTGATCTGCACGGCGGCCTTCCCATCGAGTTCCCGGAGCTTGCGCAGCTTTGAGGGCAGGTGCCGCTTGGAGTGGAACGGCGGGAGCACCCGCAGCGTGCCGGGGGCCTTGATGGTCTTTTGCCACGCGGCCATGCCCAACGGCCCGTAGGAGCGGAGCGTCACGTGGTCCGCGCGAAGGTCGCCCCGCCTGGCGGGCAGCAGCCGGACCCGGACGACGGCGCGTTCCCCAGCCGGGATGCGCAACGCCTGCAACGCGTTGGCCGCACCGGCCGACGGCTGCCAGCCGTCCCTCACCTGACCCCGCAGCAGGCGGCGCGATTCGTTCGCCAGCCGAAGCACCGCCGTCGTCCCTTCAGTTAAGCGCACGCCGTTGGGAATCTCGCGGCGGACGGCGATGCGGCGCGGGGAGGCCGCCAGCCCAAGGTCGACCGCCAGGACCAGCAACAGCGCGGCCAGCGCGAGCAGCCAGGAGGCGGAACGGGGCACGGCAATGATGGGCACCACGGCCAGCAGTGCAAGAAGGAAGAACCTGCCCGAAATTGCCATCGACTTTATGCCCGTCCTAGCGCGGGACCGGGACCGTGGCCAGGATGGAGAGCAGGATCCCGTCCACGGACACCCCGTCCATCTCGGCCTCGGGGCGCAGTGCCACGCGGTGGCGCAGGGCAGGCAGGGCAAGGGCCTTGACGTCGTCCGGGGTCACAAATCCGCGCCCGCACAGCCAGGCATAGGCGCGTGCACATTTAAGCAGGGCGGTGGCGCCGCGCGGGGAAACACCCAACTGGAACGACGGCGCGGTGCGCGTTGCACGGGCCAGGTCCACCACGTAGGCCAGGACTTCGGCCGAAACGCTGACCCGGGCCACCTCACCGCGGGCCCAAGCCAGGTCGTCGGCGCCCGCGACGGCACGGACGCCCGCGGCCCGGAGGTCTTGCGGGTCAAAGCCCAGGCTGTGCCGGCGGACCACCTCGATCTCCTCATCCCGCGCCGGCAGGTCCATGGTCAGCTTGAGCAGGAACCGGTCCAGCTGGGCCTCGGGCAGCGGATAAGTGCCCTCATATTCCACGGGGTTTTGCGTGGCGGCCACCATGAACGGTGCGGGCAGCTTTCGGGACACCCCGTCCACCGAGACCTGGTGTTCCTCCATGGCCTCCAGCAGGGACGCCTGGGTCTTGGGCGGGGTCCGGTTGATCTCATCGGCCAGCAGGATGTTGGTGAAGACGGGGCCCTTGCGGAACGTGAATTCCGAGGTGTGGGCGTCGTAGACCAGGGAGCCGGTGACGTCGCCGGGCATCAAGTCAGGGGTGAACTGCACCCGCTTGGTGTCCAGGCTGAGTGCGGCGGACAGTGCCCGCACCAGCAGGGTCTTGGCCACGCCGGGCACGCCTTCGAGCAGCACGTGCCCGCCGGCGAGCAGGGCAATGAGCAGGCCCGTGACGGTCGAGTCCTGCCCCACGACAGCCTTGGCGACTTCGGAGCGGACCTGCAGGAGGGACGCCGCTGGTGCGGATGGCCCAGACTGCGCGGGCGCGGCCGGCTGATCCGGCGGCTGCTGCGCCTGCGGGTACGGCGGGTCCGGGTGCTGGCCTTCCAGGTGCGGTGAACTCATCGTTGGGCGACTTCTTCCTCTAGGGCAGCCAATTCCGCGGCCATGGTTAGCATCTGCTTGTCGTTCAGGGGGACATCCGTGACCAGGAGCGCTTCGAGGTCCCGGCGTGTCCGTCCGGTGCGGGCTGCCGCCGCCTCCACCACGGCCGCCGGATCGGCCTGCGTCCCGAGCCGCAGGTGTTGGGCCAGCCTGGTCAGGGTGGCGTGCTGCAGGATGTGCACGGCCGTGTCCTGCGCGTTCGCGTCCTGGTACAGGCGGGCCCGGCCGGTCACGGTTTCCGATGCCTTGACAATCACCGGCAGCGGCTCCGTAACGAGCGGCCCGTGCCGCCGTCCGCGCCACAACATGCCGATCACGGCCGCCAGCAGCAGCCAGCCCGACGCCGGGAAAATCCACGCCGGCGTCAGTTCCGCCAGGGTCGGGGGATGGCTTGCGGCGGTTACGTCCTTCAGCGACGCCGTATACCAGACCAGGTGCGGCCGGCTGCCGAGCAGGCGGAACGTGAGCGCCGCGTTGCCCCGGCTGGCCAGGCGTTCATTGCTGACGATGCCGGGATTGCCCAACACTGTCACGTCGCCAGTGCTGTTGGCCGCCATGAATCCGGCAGTGCTTCCGGCGGGGGCGAAGCAGGTCACCGCACCGCGGTACACCTGCAGGGAAGGGCTGGCGCCCACGCCGAGTCCGTCAACGCCGGTGGCGTCGATGGTCCCGGCCGCCTGGGCGGCCGGGCTGGCGCAGTCCGCACTGGCCGGCATGTCTGTGTTGGACGCCGTCCCGGCGCTGGAGAGTTCCGGGTTGAGGTGCTTGGTGGCCAGTGGCCCCGGCGCCAGGGCAACCAGCTTGGCGCCGGCTTCTGCCGCCGAGCCGGCCAGCCTGGATGCCTGTCCCGGTTGCAGTAGGGCCAGCGGGTCGTAGACCAGCACGGTGCTTGCGCCCCGTCCGTTCGCCGCCAGCGCATGCAGCGTCGCCTCGAGCGAATCGGAGGACGTGACCTCCACGCCCCGTTCCCGCAGCACGGTGGCCACCGCCTGGCCGCCTTCTGGTGCGGGATTCGTCATGGACAGCGGTTCGCCGCTGCGCCCTCCAATGTTGCCCACCACCAGCCCCGCCACCGTTACTGCCACAAGCGCTGCGCCGGCAAGCAGCCAGAACTTGCTCCTCCTCCACCAGAAACCGGCACGTTCGGCACGGGTGCCGCCGTCCGCCCGGAACACGTGGACGTCAGCCTCCGAACGGACGGGGGCGGAGCTCATGGCGCCGCCTCACTGTTGGCAGGACCGTCACCATGGCTGCCAGCGAAGCCATCGGCATAGACCGGCCGGGCGGCGGACACAGCGTTGTCGGTGGCCACGAGCTCCTCAAACATGGCGCGTTCAGGATCCGCATGACCGTACCGCACGGCGTTGAACAGCTCCGCCGCCCGCAGCAGGGCCGGTCCGTGGGCGGGGAAGGCCCGCAGCAACTCGCCGGCCACCTCGGCCGCGGTCCGGCCGGGCGAGGGAGAAGTGGCACCGCGTTCCTCCCCGGCACGCACGACCGCCCGGAACTGCTCGGCAACCGCAGTGGCCAGGTCCCCGCGTTCGACGGCGGACCGGGCCAGGTCACGGTGTTGGCCGGCACTGAGGGTGGCCGGGCCGTCAAACACAGCCGGGTTCTGCGCCTGCCTGCGGTTGAGCCGTGGCCGGATCACGATGACGGCGGCAATGATTGCCAACACGACCACGCCAACCGCCACCAGCAGCCCGGTGCCGCCCCCCAGCGACCCCAGTCCGTTCAGGAAATCCGAAAGGGCATCCTTGAGCCACGTGAGAATCTGCGCGCCCAAGCCCGGTTTGGCGTCCTGATAGACCTTTTTTGCCAGTTCTTCCGCAGCCCAGCGGCGTGCCTCGTCCGCCCCGGGGGTGACGGGGACGTCGAACGGCAGGAAAGGGGGCGGGATCGAAGCGATCATTGAGGCGCCGGGTGCCTACTGGCCGGGGTACTGGGACGGGGGATTCGGTGCGGGAGGGTTCTGCCCCGGGTATTGGGTGGGCGGCTGTTGGCCCTGCGGGAACTGCCCCGTCGGGTAGTGGCCCACAGCGGCTGGTGCCGGGGCGCCGCGGCCGGGGATGCCGCCGTCGTCCTTTCCGGACTCCGATTCCTTGAGGAGGGTGACGTCGAAGCCGTCCCGGCGCATCCGCAGGTCAACGTAGATCAGTGCCATGACGCCGGTCTGGAATGCAACTGTTACGGCTCCAACCAAGGCGCCAATGAGTGAGGAAATGACGGTCGCCAGGGCCGTGGTGCCCATCAGCTGGTCCGGGTTGGGTGACATGACGGGCAGCAGCAGGCCCAGCAGCAGGGTCACCGGGGTGGTGATGATGCCGCCAATGACACTTGCGATGATGGCAGCCAGGGCCGCAATGCCGAACGTGCGCCACCAGTTTTGTCGTGTCAGCTGCCATGAACGCTTGATCGCGGCAAAGACGCCGATGTCCTCCACCACGATCGAGGCCGGGGCCAGCATCACCTTGACGCCGACCCAGATGCCGGCCGCCAGGAACGGCAGGCTCAGCAGCAGTCCGAAGCCCAGCGCTGCGAGTCCCCCGGAACTTGAGCCCATGCTGTTGGTGGCAACGAGCAGGCCGATGAGAATGCCGGCATATACGGCAATCGCGAGAAAAGTTGCAGCCGCATAGACCAGGGCCAGCAGGAGCAGGCTTCCAATGCGCGGCTTGACCAGCCGCCACATCTGCCCGAATTCAGTCTTCCGGTTCAAGGTGGCCCGCAGCACAGGGACCACCAGGGCGCCCTGCAACACCATCTCCATCAGCGCAGAGATGATGGAAACGACGCCGACGGCGATGAAGAGCTGAAGCATGGTTCCGGCAAGGCCGTTGAGCTGGGCTTCGGTGGGTGCCGTTTGGGAAAGCGAGTCAGCGAAAATATTGCTGCTGAACCGGCCCAGGGCGGAGAGCGTAATGGCCAGGGTGATGACGGCCGTGATGACCTGAAAGATCAGCGCCGAGCCGAACATGGCCTTGCCGTTGCGCCGGGCTGCCTGGAACGCACCGTCAAGCACCTCCCCGAGCCGCAATGGCCGCAGCGGGATGACACCCGGCTTGGGCGGGGCGACGTACTGGTTATAGCCGTAGGGGTTGGGACCGGGTTGCTGCGGCTGTCCCCACTGGGGTTGCGGTGCGTACTGCCCCCACTGCGGCTGGGCCGGAGGCTGTTCGGGGGCGGCGGGAAGAGGGGACCCCGCAGGTCCCTGTCCCGGGTCGACCGGCGGCTCTTTCGGTTCCTGCGTCATCATGCTCCCCTGTGTTTTTCCCAGTCAAAAATGTCCACAGCCTCCACTGTGGCTGATCCGTTGCCGGGCCCCAAATTGAACGGCCGGAAACAGCCAGTTCCTGGTGCAGCGTGCACGTTCAACACTATCGGCAAGTGCTGCATTTGACGTGGGAACCGCCGATATCCTGCACGGATAATCGCCCGCTGCAGGCAACGGCGGCGCTGACCAGGCTGTCCGCTTGTAGCAAAACTGTGGCATCATCTGCCCTGCTGTGGAGGGTCGATGGGGACTTTGTGCCGTGGATAGGCAAATATAGAACTATGAAGGCACGCATTTTAGTGGTAGACGACGATGAAGCACTGGCAGAGATGATCGGCATTGTGCTGCGCAACGACGGATTCGACCCCGTCTTTTGCGCTGACGGTGCCAAGGCGCTGGAGACCTTTCGATCCAACAAGCCGGACCTGGTGTTGCTGGACCTCATGCTGCCTGGAATTGACGGCATTGAAGTGTGCCGGCTCATTCGGGGTGAATCGGACGTTCCGATCGTCATGCTGACGGCAAAGTCGGACACCTCGGATGTCGTGCGCGGCTTGGAATCCGGTGCCGACGACTACGTGGCGAAACCGTTCAAGCCCGCCGAACTGGTGGCCCGCGTCCGCGCCCGCCTCCGCCCCGGCGACGTCAAGGCCCCCGAAACCCTCACCATCGGCGAAATCACCATCGACGTGGCCGGCCATGCGGTCCGCCGCGCCGGTGAGCGCATCCTGCTAACGCCATTGGAGTTTGACCTCCTGGTGGCCCTGGCGCGCAAGCCCTGGCAGGTCTTCACCCGCGAACTCCTCCTTGAGCAGGTGTGGGGTTACCGGCATGCCGCCGACACCCGCCTCGTCAACGTCCACGTCCAGCGCCTGCGTTCCAAGATTGAACGCGACCCCGAAGCCCCCGAGGTTGTCCTTACCGTGCGCGGCGTCGGATACAAGGCCGGACAATAGACGCTCCGACAGCGCCGGAAACAGTGGCCAATCCACAATGAGCAGCAACCAGGGGGGACCGGGCGCCCCAATTAACGACAGTCCCGGCGGCAGAATTGTTGGCGGGCCCGACGCCGGTTCCCCGGTCGCGCGGGAAGTCCCGCCTTTCGCCGTGGAAAAAGCACCGCAGCCGGGCCGGATGCGCGGTATGCCGGCCCGCGCCGGCTCTGCGCTGCGTGGCGCCCTCGCGGCGGCTGGCCGCTTCCTCTGGAGGGCAGTGCAGTGGATCCAGCGGTTAGTCGTGCGCAGGTGGCGCACCTCGCTGCAGTTCCGCACCGTACTGACCACGCTGGTCATTGCCTCCATCGCCGTCATAGGCGTGGGCGGGTACCTCGCAGGGCAGATTTCCAACGGGCTGTTCAAGGAACGCCTCGCACAGGCCCAGGGGGAGTCCTCGCGCGGGTCCAGCCAGGTCCAGGAAAGTTTTTCCAACGCGAGCCTCAGCGACCAGCCGCGCGTGTCGACATTCGTCAAGGACACGCTGAAGCTGCTGGAGGTGGGCGGCACCGATGACAACCGCAAGTACCTGATGGTCAAGATCCCCAAGCAGGACAGTACTCTGACTGTCAGCTCCGTCGGTTCCATTGGCATCACCTCCGCCATCATCCCCGACGAACTCCGCCAAGCCGTGCAGGGGGACAGGCCCGGGCAGTACTGGCAGTCGATCGAACTGCCCACGGGCACCTCGGGAATGCACCCGGCGGTGGTGATCGGCAGCCAGGTGGAGCTGCTGAACACCAACTACGAGCTGTACATGATTTACGACCTCAACAGCGCCCAACTGACGCTCAATTACATCCAGTCGGTGCTGTGGCTTGCTGGCGCCATCCTGCTGGTGCTCATCGGCGCCATCGCCTGGTATGTGACGCGGATGGTGGTCCAGCCAGTCAGCGAGGCCGCCGCCGTGTCGGAGAAACTCGCCGCCGGCCGGCTTGAGGAGCGCATACCCGTGGTGGGCGAGGACGAGATGGCGCGCCTTGCCACATCATTCAACAAGATGGCAACGTCGCTGCAGGACCAGATCAACGCCTTGGCCACCCTTTCGGAGATGCAGCAGCGCTTCGTCTCTGATGTTTCCCATGAGCTTCGCACGCCACTGACCACGGTGCGCATGGCCGCCGAGGTGCTCTACGACGCCCGCGACGACTTTGATCCGATCAACAAGCGGTCCTCGGAACTGCTTTTTCACCAGGTGGAGCGCTTTGAACTTCTATTGGCCGACCTGCTGGAGATCTCCCGGTTCGACGCCGGTGTTGCCGACCTGGACGTGGAGTCCCTGGACATCTTCTCCGTCATCCATTCGGTGATTGATGGCGCCACGCCTGTTGCCGAGGCCAACCACAGCGCGCTTTCAGTGGTCACCCGGCTGCGGAATCACAAGTGCATCGTTGAAATGGACGCCCGCCGCATTGACAGGATTCTGCGCAACCTGGTGCTCAATGCCCTGGAACACAGCGAGGGCAGCCCGGTGAAGATTTTCGTCTCGGCCGATGAAAGTGCCGTCGCCATCGCCGTGCGCGACTACGGGATCGGCATGTCTCCGGATGCCCTGGAGCACGTCTTTGACCGCTTTTGGCGGGCGGACCCGGCCCGGGCCCGCACCACCGGCGGCAGCGGCCTGGGCCTGTCGATCGCCATGGAAGACGCCCGGCTGCACAGCGGCTGGCTGGAAGCCTGGGGGGCTCCCGGCGAAGGTGCCTGTTTCAGGCTGACCCTGCCCCGCACGCGGCGGGGCGAGCTGGCGCACTCACCTGTTCCCCTGCCGCCAGACGGCGGAGCTGCCGCGGCGTCCCGCAATCTCTACACCGGCCCCATCATGATCAACACCGGCTCTTTCGGGGTGGTGGGTGCGCTCGGTGCGATCAATCCAGCGGCCGCCACCGGTTCGAACAGTGCTGCCGGGAACGGTGGCGCAACATACGGGGACCATTCCAGCGGCGACTCGTCAAGGGCGGAATCGTGAGCAACATCGTGAAAGAGAATCAAATGGGACCGGCCGCTCCGGCGCGCCAGGACCGGCCACGGCGCCAGGGGCTGCTTCCCTGGTTGGTGATGGCCGCCGTCGTACTTTTCGTTGCGGCGGGATGCGCAGCCATCCCCACAGACGGGCCGGTGGGAAAGAGCGATCCCGTGAGTCCGCGCACCAATTCCCTCAGCGTCAATTACACCCAAAACAAGCCGGTGGCTGGCGCGTCCCCCGAAAGCATCATCCGCGGTTTCATCGATGCAGGCACCGGCATCGACGACGACTTCCAGACAGCCAGGCAGTTTCTGACGACCGGGTTGGCCCAGTCATGGGCCGCGGACACGCGGACCCTGGTCTACGGCAACGCGCTTTCCGTGGAACCGGGCAAAACCAAGGACTCGTACGTGGTGAAGGTCGACGCCATCTCCTCCGTGGACTCCACAGGGGTGCTGACGCCCCTGCCGGCCGGTTCCTCGGAAACCCTCGAAATGGACCTGGTCCAAGTTGACGGTGAATGGCGCATTGCCAAGACCCCGGACGGGCTTGTGCTCAGTCAGGACACCTTCAGCGTGCTCTTCAAGCCGGTTTCGCTTTATTTTTATGATTCGACGTACACCTATGGCATACCGGACGTTCGGTGGCTGGCCGGTCGCACCACACGGACGGCAACGGCCATTGTCCGCGCCATGCTGGCCGGGCCCGCCCCCTACCTGAAAGGAGCCGTGTTCAGTGCGTTCCCAACCGGAATGTCATTGGCACGCGAAGCCGTGCCGGTCAACGGCGGTTTAGCCAAGGTGGGACTGACGGCGCAGCCGCTGCTGGGATCCAGCGTGCGCCAACGCCAGCAAATGCACGCGCAGCTGCTCATCACGCTGCAGAAAAGCCTGAACGACGTCACGGAAGTGCAGTTCCTGGCAGACGACCGCGAGGTGGACATGGGCGGCTCCAGCGACTCCGTCCCGGCCATGGTCATTGATGCGCCGGTCCCGTCCGTCCAGGTGGGCATTTCCAAGAATGAACTCGCCACCTACGACGGGAGCACGATCACCCCGGTGCCGGGCATTGGCCCCATCGCCGGTCTCGGGCCCGCAGCGCCCGCCATCTCCTACAGCGGCAAGGACTTCGCCTTCCTCTCGGCCGACGGCAACCACGTTTTCAGTGCCTCGGCGGGACGCCAGCCGGCCGTTGCCGCGGACGGCACTGACCTGACTGCGCCTTCGTTCGCCCCGAACGGGTGGCTGTGGACGGCCGCCGGGGACGGCTCCGGTTCGGTGGTGGCCGTCAACGCAAATACCGGAGCCAAGGATGCGACGCCTGTGGTGCTCACCGTGCCGTGGCTGGTGGGACGGCAGGTGACCACGCTGCGTGTCTCCCGGGACGGCACACGGGCGCTGGTCATTTCCACCGCGAACGGCGAAACCCATGTGTCCATCACGGGCATTTCCAAGTCCGGCGACGTGCCCAAGGAACTGACGGCACCCATCAGCCTGGCCTCAGAGGGTTCGCCGACAATCGGCGTTTGGGTTAGTGAATCAAGTGTCGCCGTCATGGCCCCGTCCGCCAAGGGGGCCGTTGCGATCCAGATCCTGGATCTGGCCCGGGCGCCGTCGAAACTGCCCCCGGTCAAGGGCATTGTCTGGATCAGCGCCGGGGCCGGAGTGTTGAATGTGCACCCACAGACCGGCACCGAACTGTATTCGCTGGTCGGCAACAACTGGCAGGTCTCCGCCAAAGGCCTGCGCCAGGCGTCCTTCGCCGGCTGACACCTCCGCCGCCAGTGGATGCACAAGCGCCCGGTGGAGACCTTGCTTCCTCCACAGGGAGCTCCGGCGGCCGGCAGCCCACAAGATGGTCCCGGCCGCTGGCGGCTGCTTAAAACGCCGTTGATGCTGGTGGAATGGAGACGATCCGCACCAGCAACAGGGACGACGGCGCCCCCGCCACCTGTGGCGAGGGCGCCGTCACCTGCGAACCGGAGCCGGCCTGCGGTCCGCTCGCGCGGGGCGGGCGGCACCGTGGCAGGCCCCGCAGCTGGTGGGCCCGGGCCTGGCATTGGTGGGAAGGCGCGTGGCGGGACTTTCTGTATTTGGTGATGCCCGCCGAATGTGTGGTGTGCGGCCGTGACGACGCGGCGCTGTGCCCTGCCTGCACCGCCGTGCTCCGCCGGGAGACGTGCAGCCCCTATCGCGCCGAGCAGTTCGCGGACGCACTAATGAGCGTTTTTGGGCATACCATGCTGCCCGTGGTGGCGGTGGGCGACTACCGTGACACGCTGGCTTTGGCCATCCTGGCCTTCAAGAACCACGGCCGCACTGAGCTGGGGCCGCCGCTGGGCCGGGCTTTGGCCGGTGGGATTGCGGCACTGCCCCGGCGACTGCCCGGCCTGGAGGGCCAAAGGGTGCTCCTGGTGCCCGTTCCCAGCACCGGCAGCGGCTGGCGCCGCAGGGGCTATGACCCCGTGGCACTCATGCTGGGCGCCGTGGACCGGGAGCGCAGGCTGCCGCCTGGGATGGCGGTCGCCCCCGTCCTCGCGATTCGGCCCAGGCTGCCTTGGCGCCGGCACCACCAAAAGGGCCTGGGCCGGGCCGCCCGGCGCAGCAATGTCCGGAACTCCATGCGAATCCGGAGACGACGGATGGGTGGAATTCGGCCCGCAATGCCCCTGGCCGGATTCGCCGTGGTGATCGTCGACGACGTCCTGACCACGGGCTCAACTGTCCGCGAGGCCGCAAGGACCCTGGAAGAAGCAGGGGCAGTGGTGTGCGGGGCACTGGTTTTGGCCGCTGCCCGGGCGCCCGACAAAGGTGCCCCCGGAAGGCCGTTTTAAGGACTCGCCGAAAATAGTTTTGGGCAAAAGATGAATAAAGGGATGTGGTGAACTAACGTAAGTAAACGGGTACCTCTTGCGGGAGGAAACCACCCGACGGCGGCCAGGAGCGGTACTTGGATTGCTGGCCGGCCGCCGTGTCACCGAAGTTGTTTGGAGGGCACCATGGAGTTCATGATCAGCGGTCGCAACTTGAGCGTTTCAGACCGTTTCCGCGAATACGCCGGCGAAAAGCTCACGAAGATTGAGCAGCTGGCCAACAAGGTCCAGCGTGTCGATGTGAAGGTTTCCAAGGAGACCAAGTCCCGTTCAGCAGAGTCTCCGCTCACGGTGGAGTTGACCGTTTTGGGGCGCGGCCCAGTGATCCGGGCCGAGGCGGCTGCACCGGACAAGTTCGCTGCGTTCGACCTGGCCTACGGAAAGTTGCTGGAGAGGCTGCGCAGGGCCAAGGACAAGAAGAAGGTCCACCATGGCCGCCATGCGCCCGTGGCCGTCAACGAGGCGACCGGGGCGCTGGCCCCCGTCAGCAGCTCGGAGCCGATCTACGCGCAGTCCGAGCCGGAAGCCGCAGCCGAGCACTCTCCCTATGAGATCGAAAATGACATCCCCGCGGGTGACTCTCCGGTGCTGATCCGCCGCAAGGTCTTCCCTGCGACATCACTGACCGTCGACGACGCCGTTGACAACATGGAACTGGTGGGGCACGACTTCTACCTGTTCGTCGATTCCGCCACGGGCATCCCATCCGTGGTGTATCGCCGCAGCGGCTGGACGTACGGGGTCATCTCCCTGGACCCCAATGCGGACGAAACGCAAAGCCCGGAGGAAATTTCCGCCTACCGCTCACCGGACGAACCGGCCCGGGTCTAGTACCCCGCTGCGGAGTCAGCAAAAAGACGGCCGCAGACTGGATTTTTACGTCAGCAGCAAGAAAACGAAAAGGGGTCTTGAACGCATGGGTGCACGCCTGAGCCTGTCGCAGGCCCGGCGCATCGCACTCAACGCCCAGGCACTGGCCGGAGTCCGGCCCACTAAACCCGTGAATGCACGGGCGGTGGGCCGGACTTTTGCGCAGTTGCAGCTGGTCCAGATTGACTCCGTCAACATCCTCTCCCGCAGCCACTTCCTGCCGTTCTTCTCCCGCTTGGGCGACTACGACCGAACCATCCTTTCCACGCTTTCCGGCAGCGCCCCACGAAAGATGATGGAGTACTGGGCACACGAGGCCAGCTACATCCGCCCGGAACACTTTCGCGACCTCACCCTGTGGCAAAACCGCACCTGGGTGGGATCCTCCAGCCTGGACCCGGAACTGAGGGACTCCCTGGAAGGGGAGATCCTGGCCCTGCTGGCACACAGCCGCCCGCTGACCGCCCGCGAAGTCAAGGACAGAATTGGCCACCAGGAGGAAAAGAACCGCGACGAGTGGGGTTGGAACTGGAGCGCGGTCAAGCGCACCCTGGAAGGGCTGTTTGAGCGGGGAGTGGTGGGTGCGGCATCCCGCAACGAGCAGTTTGAGCGCCGCTATGCCCTGGTGGATAAGGTCCTGCCCCGATCCCTGCAAGGCAGTTGCCACGCCCTGCCGGCCCCGGGGCCGGCGCACCGCGCCACGGCGGCACAGGAAAGAGAGCTGGCCATGGACAGACTGATCGAGGCGGCGGCCCGGGCGCACGGGATCGGCACCCTGCGCTGTTTTGCCGACTACTTCCGCCTGCCCGCCAAGGAGGCAGCCCGATCCGTGGCACACCTGGTGGCGAGCGGGACCCTTGAACAGGTTGACGTCGGCGGGTGGAGCGCACCAACCTACCTTCACGCCGCGGCAAAAATCCCCCGCCGTGCCCAGGGCCGTGCCCTGCTGAGCCCCTTCGACTCACTGGTTTTTGAACGCCGCCGGCTGATGGATCTGTTTAACTTCCACTACAGGCTGGAGATCTACACGCCTGCGCCGAAGCGGAAATACGGGTACTACGTACTGCCGTTTCTGCTGGGAGAGAACATGGCAGCCCGCGTTGACCTGAAGGCGGACAGGCAGGGGAGCCGGCTGCTGGTCCGCGGAGCCTACGCCGAACCGGATGCCCCGGGGGGCGCGGCCGCAGAGCTGGCAGGCGAGTTGGCGCTCATGGCACGGTGGCTGGGACTTGATGACGTCGTCGTACTTCCCCACGGCGACCTTGCTGCTGAACTGGCGCTGGAGTCGAAACTAATCTGAGCGCCCGGGCATGTAAGGAACCTTCAGGGCACGTCCAGGAAATCCCATGCCGCGCGTGACAGACTGTCCTGTGGCTGTGCCTCTTCTCACGTAGACTGGTCACGCCACTTTTAGGCAGCCAAAGATTGGGAGCAATTTCGTGCCATCACTTCTTGAGCGGGTTCTTCGAACCGGCGATCGCAAGACGCTCAAACGTCTCAGCGTGCTTGCTGACGCCATTGATTCGCTGGAGGAGCCCTTCCAAACCTTCACCGATGCCGAGCTGCGTGAGGAAACGGACAAGCTGAAACTCCGCCACCAGGACGGCGAAACGCTCGATGACCTGCTGCCGGAGGCCTTTGCGGCCGTGCGTGAGGCATCGTCGCGCACCTTGGGACTGCGGCACTTCCGCGTCCAGCTGATGGGTGGGGCGGCGCTGCACCTGGGCAACATCGCCGAAATGAAGACCGGCGAGGGCAAGACGCTGGTGGCCACGGCCCCCGCCTACCTGAACTCGTTGTCCGGCAAGGGCGTCCACGTGGTCACCGTGAACGACTACCTGGCCGAGTACCAGTCGGACCTCATGGGCCGCGTTTTCCGTTTCCTGGGCCAAACCAGCGGCTGCATCATCTCCAACCAGGACCCCGCCGTGCGCCGGACCCAGTACGCCGCGGACATCACCTACGGCACCAACAACGAATTTGGCTTTGACTACCTGCGCGACAACATGGCGTGGAGCAAGGACGAACTGGTCCAACGCGGCCACAACTTTGCCATCGTCGATGAGGTTGACTCCATCCTCATTGACGAGGCCCGCACGCCCCTGATCATTTCCGGCCCGGCCTCCGGGGACGCCAACCGCTGGTACAGCGAATTCGCCAAGGTGGTGCTGCGCCTTGACATCGATGACGACTATGAGGTCGACGAGAAGAAGAAGACAGTGGGCGTCCTGGAGGGCGGCATTGAAAAGGTTGAGGACTACCTGGGCATTTCCAATCTTTACGAATCCGCCAACACTCCGCTGATCGGCTTCCTCAACAACGCCATCAAGGCCAAGGAACTCTTCAAGCGCGACAAGGACTACGTCATCATGGACGGGGAAGTCCTCATCGTTGACGAACACACCGGCCGCATCCTGGCCGGGCGCCGCTACAACGAAGGCATGCACCAGGCCATCGAGGCGAAGGAAGGGGTGGAGATCAAGGCGGAGAACCAGACGCTGGCCACCGTGACCTTGCAGAACTACTTCCGGCTCTACGACAAGCTCTCCGGCATGACCGGCACCGCCGAGACCGAAGCTGCCGAATTCATGGGCACCTACTCCCTCGGCGTTGTGCCGATCCCCACGAACATGCCAATGACGCGTGCTGACCAGCCGGACCTGGTGTACAAAAACGAGATCGTGAAGTTCGACGCCGTGGTGGAGGACATTGCCAAGCGCCACGAAACCGGCCAGCCGGTCTTGGTCGGCACCACCAGCGTCGAGAAGAGCGAATACCTCTCCAAAAAGCTGGCCGAGAAGGGCGTCAAGCACGAGGTCCTCAACGCCAAGAACCACGCCCGTGAGGCCGCGATCGTGGCCCAGGCCGGGCGCCGCGGGGCCGTCACGGTGGCTACCAACATGGCCGGCCGCGGCACCGATATCATGCTCGGCGGCAACGCCGAGTTCAACGCCGTCGCCGCGCTGGCCGCGCAGGGCTTGGACCCGGAAGAGACGCCGGAAGAATACGAGGCGGCCTGGCTGGAGGCCTTTGAATCCGCCAAGCTGGCCGTCAAGGATGAACACGAGGCCGTGCTGGAGGCCGGTGGCCTGTATGTGCTCGGTACCGAGCGTCACGAATCACGCCGCATCGACAACCAGCTGAGGGGCCGTTCCGGACGCCAGGGCGATCCCGGCGAGTCCCGCTTCTACCTCTCGCTCACCGATGACCTGATGCGCCTGTTCAACTCCGGTGCCGCGGAAAGGCTCATGTCCCGCTCCTCCATGCCGGACGACGTCGCCCTGGAATCGAAGCTGGTGTCCAAGGCGATCGCATCCGCGCAGGGCCAGGTTGAAGGCCGAAACGCCGAACAGCGCAAGAACGTGCTCAAGTACGACGATGTCCTGAACCGCCAGCGCGAGGCCATCTATGGTGACCGCCGCCGGATCTTGGAAGGCGACGACCTGCATGAAAAGGTCCAGTTCTTCCTTGAGGACACAGTCAATGAGATTATTGACGCCACCATCAACGAGGGGCACCCGGGCGACTGGGACTTCCACACGCTGTGGACCAACCTGCGCACCATCTACCCCGTCACTGTGACGCCGGACGAGATCGCTGAAGAAGCCGGCGGCCCCGGCCGCATTACGGCAGAGATGCTCAAGACCGAACTGCTCTCCGACGCCCAGGTGGCGTACCGCGAACGCGAAGCTGCCCTTGGTTCGGAAACCATGCGGGAGCTCGAGCGCCGGGTGGTGCTCTCCGTAGTGGGCCGCAAGTGGCAGGAACACCTGTACGAGATGGACTACCTCAAGGAAGGCATCGGGCTGCGCGCCATGGCCCAGCGCGATCCGCTGGTGGAATACCAGCGCGAGGGGTTCGAAATGTTCCAGTCGATGATGGCTGCAATCCGCGAAGAAAGCGTCGGGTTCCTGTTCAACCTGGAGGTACAGGTTGAAAACGCCCCGGAAGCGGCGGTGGGCGTCGTTGCCGGAGCCCCGGCCGGGCTGATGGACAGGGTGGACGGTGCCGGCAGCGACGGCGCAGAGAGCCTGGTCCATGCAGGCCCGCGCGTCATGGCTCCCGGGCTGGAAGCCCCGGCCCGCCCCGCCCAACTGCAGTTCACGTCCCCTGATGCCCAGGGCGACGCCGAAACGCATGTGGAGCGCCGCTCCAGCGGTGACGGCCTGCCGCCGTCGGCCAAGCGTGCCGGCAACAAGAACTCGAAATCCGGCAACAAGAAAAAGAAAAAGCGGTAGTCCCCACGCCCTCCCGCATGATGGCTCGCTAGCGAGCCATCATGCGGGTCCCTCGGGCGCGTGGGCCCATCCACGCCCTGTCAGCTGCCGGCAAGTCTGTGCGGGTCCCTCGGGCGCGTGGGCCCATCCACGCCCTGTCAGCTGCCGGCAAGTCTGTGCGGGTCCCTCGGGCGCGTGGGCCCATCCACGCCCTGTCAGCTGCCGGCAAGTCTGTGCGGGTCCCTCGGGCGCGTGGGCCCATCCACGCCCTGTCAGCTGCCGGCAAGTCTGTGCGGGTCCCTCGGGCGCGTGGGCCCATCCACGCCCTGTCAGCTGCCGGCAAGTCTGTGCGGGTCCCTCGGGCGCGTGGGCCCATCCACGCCCTGTCAGCTGCCGGCAAGTCTGTGCGGTCCCTCGCCGTTGTGGGCCCATCCACGCCCTGTCAACCGATCTGCAGGGCCGTCACCTTCCAGGTGCCCCGGGTCTCCTCGAAGCGCATGGCGATGGCACGGAACCGTGACTTGTCGGCAATCACCACCGACGTTTCGTAGATGCCGGGACGGACGGCGCTGCAGTGGGTCGAGTGGACTATGGGCTGGTGACGCAGCAGAACGACGTTAGCCCCGCCGCCCGTCTGGCTCAGATGCCTCCTCTCGGCCTGGCACGCGGTGGCATGCAGCCTGGCCCTGGTGGTCAGCGCACTAAAACACCTCGTGTCCAGCCACCGTGAAAGTTGTTGGACCGAGCGTGCCCCGCTGAGCACCTCCAACGCCGCCTGGGCGATTTTGCGGGACATTTCCGCCACCAGGGCCCGTTCCGGCGCCGACGGATCCAACACAGTGGGACCACCGAGCACCGGGTTGCCCGCGTGGAGCGCCGCTTCTCTGCCCGGTGCCGGGGCGTAGCCGGGACGCCGTGTCATCTTGACCACGGCACCGTCCGGGCCGTCGTCGCCTGCGGAACTTGGTCCTGTCGGGGCTGGACGTGCCACCAGCCTGGTGATGCTTGCGCCTGTTTCCCCAACGGCCATTGTGTTCATCATGTTCTCCTTCGAACTTTCCCAGTGTTCATGCGGGCTGCCGCGGCGCATTCAATAGCGACGCAGACAAGTGAAGCGTGGTGTGTATTTTGTTAGCCGGCAGGTGCGTGCAGGACCTGTCCGGGGAGGATGATGTTTGGATCACTGCCGATGACGCTGCGGTTGGCCCGGTACCACTCCGGCCAGGCCTGCGCCACCTCCACATCGGTGGCGTAGGGGCCTAAGGCGGAGGCGACGATGCTCCACAGGCTGTCGCCGCCTTGCACCACCACTTCTCCGTCGTCGTCGGCGGCGGAGTGGGAGGGACCCTGCCGCGCGGAGGGCCGCAGCTCCGGACGGGCCAGCGGCCCTGGGTCCACGGCGGGGCCCTGCGGAGTCCATTCGGGGTTGACTGGAGGGCTCTCATGCGCCCGGGCGGCGGCCCGGTCGGCAACCTGGGCCTGCACTGCGATGCGCGGTGGGGCCTGAACCGTTCCCGGAGCCTGTTCCACGCCAAGCGGTGAGGCCGCGACAGTGGCGGCATGCCACAGCGGATCGATGGTTCCGCCCCCGGGCCCGGCGGCCATGGCCATGGGTGAGGCCATGAGGTTCAGCCCCAGCACCACGGCGACCAGCCGGCGCATGAATGCCGGAGCCCCAGCTGCGGTCACAGTGGCCAAGCGGTGTCGGCCGTGCAGTTGGGCCACCCCGGAAATGAAGGCGCACACGAGGGCTGCGAACCACCACAGGGCCACGGCAACGCCGATTCCCGCTGCCGCAGCGCCCACAACCTCGGCCAGCTCCAGCGTGCCGGCCGGACGAATGCCACCGGTCCGCCGGCGCAGCAGGTCTCCGCCCGCAAAGACCAGGGACGCGCCCAGAAACAGTATTGCCGCCGTCATGGCGGCGTCGGCAACGGCCTGACGTTTCATAATCCCTATCCTTGTTCGACACTTTTTGACATCATTTAATAATGTTTGATCTTGTAAGACCAATTTTGAACCCTTTCGCTTGCTGTTGTCCAGTGTCTGATGGAAAGCTGTGGACAACACGCCGGATCCCAGGACAGTCAATTGCGTGGGCGTGCACCGGCACTGTTGACGGTGCACGGGGACAGCGCCTAGCGTGACGGCATGCGATGGGACGCACTGTTTGGCGATCTGGATGCGCAGTGGCACGCCGCCACGCAGCAGGACCTCGAGCGTGAAATCAATGAACTCGCCCGGGTGGAAGCGTCGCAGGTGACCCTTGCCGACGCCCTCCGAGGCGCGCTGGGGCGGGAGGTTGCCGCGGTCCTGCGCAACGGCGTCGTCCATCACGGCGTGATTCAGCGAGTGGAGGCCCAGTGGATGCTGCTGGGCTCGGGCGCGCTGTCGGTGGTGTTGCCGCTGGCCAAGCTGCTGCGGCTGCAGGGAATTGGCGCCGCGAGGGTGGTGCAGCAGGGCCGGGTGCGCTACACCCTCGCAGCTGCCCTGCGGATACTGGCACGGAACCGGGCGGTGGTGGTGCTGGAACTTGATTCGGTGCAGCCGGGCCGGGTGCGTGGCGTGGTGGACCAGGTGGGGGCGGACTTTGTGGTCGTCATGCAGCTGGCCGACGGCGTGTCCCGGGTGCGCGACAACAGGCAGGGCAGCGTGGTGGTTGCGTTGGATGCGGTGATGTCGGTGACGTCCTCCGTGGACAACGAATTCTAGCGGTCGGTGCCTGGACGATCCGGCCCCGGGGGGCCTCCGGCGGCAAGCATGGTCCGGGCAGCCGCATGGCGGTCCTCGATGAACTGCTCAAACTTGTCCGAGTCAACGCGCCATTGGCCGCGGCCGCCGATCTGGAACGCCGGAAGCTCCCCGCTGTGCACCAGGGCGTAGCAGGCGGCGGCGGAGATTTGGAGTTGTTCGGCCACATCAGCCAGGGTCAGGAATCTAGGCATGCACCCATTATGGCCCCATTCAACGTAATTTGTTCCAGTTATCCACCGTTTGCCATTCTTCGTCCACGGTCCGCATGGACGGGTTGTCCACAGTTTCCATGCCATTTGTCGATGGGGCTACCACCGCGGCAGAAACGGCGGTAGAAATAGAGGCAATGCGGTCCACGCCGGAGGGGTAATTCCAGTCCCCGCGGCCGTTCCCCCTTCCAGGGGACGCCGCAGCGTGGGGACCGGTGGAGGGACCGTGGGGATGGACGCACAGGACAGGGCGCCAAGGCTGACCAGGCCATCGTGGCGGGACCCGCGGCTTTTCGTGGGGATACTGCTGGTCCTTGCTTCCGTCGCTGCCGTGGTCGCGCTGGTCGGCAGCGCCGACAAAACGGTGCCTGCCTATGTGGCCCGGGACGCGCTGGTGGTCGGCCAGACCGTCACCGGGGATTCCTTTGACATTGTCCAAGTGCGCCTTGGAGACCTGGATGCCAAGTACCTGGATCCCGGGGTGGAACTGCCCTCCCATGCCGTGGCTGTCCGAATGGTTCCAAAGGGGGAGCTGGTGCCGCTGACCAGCATTGGCGGAACTGACGCGCTTGACCGAAAGCCGGCCTCGGTCACCGTATCGGAGCCACTGCCCAAGGAAGTGGCGGTGGGTTCCCACGTCGACGTTTGGGTGGCACTGCCCGATGAGCGGAACGGCTTCCGGGAGCCCGTCCTCATGCTGCCGGGGGCCGAAGTGGCCGCGCTCTATGACGCCGCCTCGGGCCTGGGGGCCGGCAAAAGCACACAGCTGATGGTGTTGGTGACGGACGTGCAAATGCCCAAGTTCCTCGGGGCTGTCGCCAACAAGGCCAAGGTGTCTGTGGTCTGGAATCCAGGTGCGGCCCAATGAGCCCGGTGACCGTGGTGAGCGTCGGTGAGACCCACAACCGTGCCATTGATGAGCTCGAACGCAGCCGCGGCCCGGTCACCGTGGCCCGGCGGTGCCCCGAGCTGACCGGGCTGCTGGCCGCCTGCCAAAGCGGCCTGGCCTCCGTGGCATTGGTGGCCGGGTCCACGGAGGAGCTGACGGCCACGCTGGTTGACCGGCTCACCGCCGTCGGAGTCGGGGTTGTGGCTGTGGCCGGCACTCCGGCCGAGGCAGCGCGGCTGCGCAGCATCGGTGCCTGGACGCTCACCGGCACAGTCACGGCGGAACTCCTCACTGAATCGGTGCTGGCTGCCCTCAGTGCCCGCAGGCACCACACGTCCGCCGCGTTCGGCTTTCCGGCGGAGTCGCCGGCGGCAACAACGGCGGTGCACGACGGCGGACGGTGGAGTTCAGCGGGTCCGTCCCTGGACGGCGGTGGTCCACCACGCGGGGGCCGTTCCACAAGTGACCGCAGTAACGGGAGCCCCTCCGGCGGCCATGATGGCGGGGACAATTCCATGGGGAGCGAAGCGCCCGAACTCCTGGACGGCGTGGGACTGGAAACGGGCTCGGTGGCCAGCGACGGGCCGGCCGCCGGGGCCGCCAACGGGACCGCGGCCGGTGCCGCGGCAGGGACCGCCAACGGGACCGCGGCCGGTGCCGGGCGGCCATCCGCCCGGCCGCAAACGTCTGGCCACTCAACGGCCCGTGGCGGAATGCCGGGCGCCGCGGCACGGGTGCGCTCCGCTGTGGCCGGCAGGATTTCTTTGCTGCGGTCCGGGCGCGGTCCCGACGGCGGTGTCCGGCACCAGGGAAGCCAAGACGGTCCGCGCCGTGACGGTGAGGCCAATGCCAATGCTTATGCCAAGGCGCGGCAGACCCGCCGCGGCCACCCCGCGCCCGCTTCGGCCGCAGGAATGGCCGCGGCGGACACCGGCCCAGCAGGCGCACCCACTTCGGCCGCAGCCGGCGGGTGGACCTCGCCGCGGACGCTGGCTGTGTGGGGTCCTGTCGGATCACCCGGGCGCACGACTGTCGCCATCAACCTGGCTGCGGAGCTTGCGGCCCAGGGGAGCCGGGTCATGCTGGTTGATGCGGACAGCTACGGGGCCAGCGTGGCGGCCAGCCTGGGTCTGCTGGATGAATCCGCCTCCTTTGCCCAGGCCTGCCGGGTCGCCGACCAGGGCATGCTGACTGCGGCAGAACTTGGCCGGATCTGTACCGAGGTGGTGTTTGCCGGGGGCACGTTCTCGCTCTTGACCGGGTTGACCCGCTCGGACCGCTGGCCGGAGTTGCGCGCGGCCGCCGTGGAACGGGTGCTTCAGACCGCGCTCACAATGGTGGACACCGTGGTCATCGATTGCGGCTTTTGCCTGGAAACGGACGAGGAGCTCAGCTACGACACCGTGGCGCCGCGGCGCAATGCGGCCACGCTGACCGCCCTGGGCCAGGCCGACACCATTTATGCCGTGGGCAGCGCAGACGCCATCGGCCTGCCGCGGCTCATCCGGGCGCTGGCGGACCTGCCGGAGGCATGCGCCGGCGCCGACGTGCAGGTGGTGGTGAACAAGGTTCGCAAAAGGGCGGTGGGAGGCACGCCGCTGAAAGCACTGGAGCAGGCCTGGGAGCGTTTCGGGCCGGCGCTGCCCATCAGCCACGCGCTGCCTTGGGACGCCGACGTGACAGCCCGGGCGCTGCTCGAAGGCAGGCTGCTGCAGGAACTTGCCCCCGATGCCCCCCTGCGCCGTGCCATTCGCGAGCTCTGTTGTGCACCTGTCCAGACGAAACAAAAGACTGTTGTATTAAACGCCACAGCAAGGCCTGGGAATACGGGCTAGGCTCGGGTTGAGGCCGCAAAGAAGCGGTCTTTTACTCTTTGACGGAGGCGTTAGATTTATGTCGTCCAACTCACCCACGACCGGGTCCGTTCAGGATTCAGCCCAGCCTGGAGCCGGTGACCAACAGTACATCACCGACTACTACGTACATTTGTCCGGCGAGGACGCTGCCGCGTACGACCCGGCGGTCCTCAATTCCCGGGCGCTGATCCACCGTGCCCTGGCTGCGGACCGGGCCCCCCGAACCATCAAGGTCGAGGTCCTGGACGAGCGTGATGCCAGCGTGGTTTACATCGTGACCGACGACATGCCGTTCCTGGTTGATTCCGTCAGTGCCGAACTGGTGCACCAAAACCTGGCCATCCGCCTCGTGACCCACCCCATGTTCGTGGTGTCCAGGGACCGCGTGACCAATGCGCTGGCCGGCATCCACAAGGTGCCCTCCTACGCCGGCGTGGCCAGCGGCGACACGTCCACGATGCCCAGCATCGCCCACCTGGTCACGGTGGGGGACAACACGTCCCATCTGGAGTCCTGGATGGCCGTCGAGATTGACAAGACCGACGACGCCGCGAAGGCCGGGCTCGTCGAAGGCCTCACCAAGGTCCTCGGAAACGTCCGTGCCGCCGTCGAAGACTGGCCTTCCATGCGCGAGAAGGCGCTGAGCCGGGCGGAAGTGCTGGCCACTGAACTGGCCGGCGAGCACATCACCGACACCCGCGAGGCCGAAGACCTGCTGCACTGGATGGATGCGGGCAACTTCACGTTCCTGGGCTACCGCGAATACGACCTGGTCAAGCAGGATGGCGAGGACGTGCTGGTCAACCGCGAAGGCAGCGGACTGGGCCTGCTCCGGGACGGTTCGAGCCACCCAACGGTCCAGCACCTGACCACCACTGGCCAGCGCAAGGCCCGCGAAAAACGGGTCCTGGTCATCACCAAGGCCAATTCCCGCTCCACCGTGCATCGGGCAGCCTACCTCGACTACATCGGCATCAAGTCCTTTGACTCCCAAGGCAATGTCAACGGCGAGCAGCGCTTCATCGGCTTGTTCGCCTCGGCCGTCTACACGGGCTCCGTACGCAACATCCCCGTGGTGCGTGAAAAAGTCGACGCCGTTCTGCGCCATTTTGGCTTCCCACCCGATTCCCACTCAGGCAAGGACTTGTTCGCGGTCCTGGAGACCTACCCGCGCGACGAGCTGTTCCAGATTGAGACCGAGGACCTGATTGAGATCGCCGACGGCATCCTGCGGCTCCAGGAGCGCCGCCGCACCCGGCTTTTCCTGCGTCCGGACATCTACGGCCGCTTCATGTCGGCGCTGATCTTCATCCCGCGCGACCGCTACACAACGGCAGTGCGCCGCCGCATCGAAAAAGAACTTACCCGGACCTTTGACGCAGTCTCCATCGACTTTGAGGCCAGGATGAGCGAATCAGCGCTGGCGCGCCTGTTCTTCCGCATCCGCCTGTCCAAGGACTACCACGTTCCGGCCGAGCTGCAGGCCGCCGAGCTGGAACAGCGCCTGGTCATGGCGGCCCGTTCGTGGCCCGAGGGCATCGCCCAGGCGCTGCGTGAAACCGAGCACTTGGAGACCGCAGAACGCTTGGCTGCCAAGTGGTCCGAAGCATTCCCCGCCAGCTACCGGGTGGATTTTGAGGTCGAGGACGCGCTCGAGGACATCAAGCGTTTTGAAAGTTTCGACACCCATTACAAGCAGGTGGTCGAAGCCGGCGGGGCACCGGAGAAGTGCGCCCCCGGGATGAACGTCTACCTGTCGGACAGTGCCGTGGACGGCCAGCAGGACGACGCCCGCGTCAAGTTGTACATGGCGCACCCGCAGACCTTGAGCCAAATCCTGCCCTTCTTCCACAACCTGGGCATTGAAGTCATTGACGAGCGCCCGTTTGAGATTGAAACCGCGGACAAGCGCGACTTCTTCCTGTATGACCTGGGCTTGAAGTACCCCGCCGATGTGGATCCGCGTGCGACGGCGTCGCTGCTGACGGACGCATTTGGAGCCGCCACCACGGGTGCCAGTGAGTCGGACCTTTTCGACCGGCTGGTGTTGACCGAGGGAATGGACTGGCGCCAGATCGTCATCCTGCGCGCTTACGCGAAGTACCTGCGGCAGATGGGCAACACCAACTCCTTTGGCTTCATCGCGGACACGCTGCTGCGCAACGTCGCCGTGACGCGGGCACTGGTGGAGCTTTTTGAATGCCGCTTTGACCCGCAGGGCGGGGACGCCGGCCGTGACGAACGCATCGCCGAAGTTCGCGGCCGCCTGGACCAGGCCCTGGACGGGGTTCCGACGCTGGACGCGGACAGGGTGCTGCGCACCATCGCCAATCTAGTGGACGCCACGCTGCGCACGAACTACTACCGCGGCCGGGACTTCCTGAGCCTGAAGTTCGATCCGTCGATGATCACCGGGCTGCCGTTCCCTCGTCCCATGTTTGAAATCTGGGTCTACTCGCCCCGGGTTGAGGGCGTGCACCTGCGTTTTGGCAAGGTGGCCCGCGGCGGACTGCGCTGGTCGGACCGCCGGGAGGACTTCCGTACCGAGGTCCTGGGCCTGGTCAAGGCACAGACGGTCAAGAATGCGGTCATTGTGCCTACCGGTGCCAAGGGCGGGTTCTTCCCCAAGTCGCTCCCGAATCCTGCCGTGGACCGTGGCGCGTGGATCACGGAGGGCCGGGAAAGCTATAAGACGTTCATCCGCGGGCTGCTCGACGTCACCGACAACCTGGTGGCCTCCGACGCCGGTGAGGTGGTGGTGCCGCCCGAGAACGTGGTGCGCCATGACGGGGACGACACCTACCTCGTGGTGGCCGCGGACAAGGGCACGGCGTCCTTTTCCGACACCGCCAACGCCATCTCCGCCGAGTACGGCTTCTGGCTGGGCGATGCCTTCGCCTCCGGAGGCTCCGTTGGCTACGACCACAAGGCCATGGGCATCACCGCCCGCGGAGCCTGGGAGTCCGTCAAGAGGCACTTTAGCGAATTCGACGTCGACACCCAGACCGAGGAATTCACGGCAGTTGGCATTGGTGACATGTCCGGCGACGTCTTCGGCAACGGGCTGCTGCGCACACGCCATGTGAAGCTGGTGGCGGCGTTTGACCACCGGGACATCTTCCTTGATCCCACTCCGGAACCCGGTGCGGCGTTCGATGAGCGCCAGCGCCTATACGACCTTCCACGGTCCTCCTGGCAGGACTATAACAAGGAACTGATCAGCGACGGCGGGGGCGTGTACTCCCGCGCGTTGAAGTCGATCCCCGTTTCCGAGCAGGTCCGTTCAATCCTGGGCCTGCCTGAGGGCACTGTGAAGCTCAGCCCGCCGGAACTGCTGCGGGCCGTTCTCCTGGCTCCCACCGACCTGCTGTACAACGGCGGCATCGGCACTTACATCAAGGCCAGCGGCGAAAGCAATGCAGAGGTGGGCGACAAGACCAACGACGCCATCCGGGTGGACGGCAGGGATCTGCGCGTGAAGGTCATTGGCGAAGGCGGAAACCTTGGCATGACCCAGCACGGCCGTGTTGAGGCGGCGTTGCACGGCGTCATCCTGAACACCGACGCCATCGACAACTCCGCCGGCGTGGACTGCTCCGACCATGAAGTGAACATCAAGATCTTCGTGGACCGGATGGTGGCGGCCGGCAAGCTTGACCCGTCCGAACGCACGGAGTTCCTGATGTCCATGACGGATGAAATCGGGCAGCTGGTCCTTGAGGACAACATCGACCAGAACGTGCTGTTGCTCAATGACCGCCAACGCGTGGTGGAGTGGAGCCCCAGCTATGAACGGTTCATGGACTGGCTTGAGGAACACGGCGACCTTGACCGCGGAATTGAGGCACTGCCCAGCAACGTGGAACTGCGCGAACGCTTGCAGGGTGGACAGGGGCTGACGTCCCCGGAGCTTGCCGTCTTGGCTGCCTACGCCAAGATGGAGCTCGCCACGGCGCTGGGCCAGAGCGGGCTGGCAGACGATCCGTGGTTCAAGCGCACACTGCGCCGGTACTTCCCCCGCGAAGTGGCCGAACGCTTCGATGAGGAGCTCGACACGCACCCGCTGCGCCGGGAGATCATCGCCACTGTCGTCGCCAACGACATGGTGAACCTGGGCGGCATCACGTTCGCCTTCCGTGCCATGGAGGAGTCCTCGTCCGACGAGGTGGCGATCGCCAAGGCCTTCGTTGCGCTGCACGAGATCTTTGACTTCAACGCCATGACCACCGCCCTGCGTGAGCTGCCGCCGTCGTTCCCCACCGAACAGTGGTGCACCGTGCAGCTGGACATGCGCCGGCTGCTGGACCGCGCCGTACGGTGGCTTGTCAACGAGGGCACCGGACAGCGCACCGTTGAGGAGGTCATAGGCCAGTTCAAGCCGGTGGTTGCCTCGGTCGGTGGGCGCATGGGCAGCTTTGTGAAGGGGGTCGACGCCGACCGTGTCCAGTCCTGGTACGACCGCGCCAAATCGTTCAACATGCCCGACGCGCTAGGCCGACAGTGGGCCGAACTGTTCGAGTCGTTCCCGCTGCTTGACGTGGCCAAGGTGAGTCGGAACGTCGACGAACCCGTGGAGGAAGTCGCCAGCGTCTACTATGCCCTCTACAACCGCTACGGCGTGGATGCCCTCCTGGAGAGGATTACCGCGCTGCCGCGCAATGACCGCTGGCAGGCGCTGGCCCGTGCGGCCCTCCGTGACGACCTGTACGCCACCACGGCGGACATGGCGCGCAATGTCATGCACAGCACGGATGGCGGGTCAGGCACCACAGAGCGCATCGAGGGTTGGGAAGCACAGAACAAGGAACAGCTGACTCGGGCAGCCAAGATGTTTGCCGAGGTCAACGAGCTTGAACAAGACGACATGGCTTCATTGTCGGTAGCATTGAGACTCCTGCGTTCAATCGTCCGGCGCTAGCCGATCCGGGGGCGTCCGGCTTCCCCACGGGAGCCGGATGCCACCCACTGAAAATTTTTAGGAGCCGCGCGTGGCCATCTTTGCCGACATGATCAGGGAAGGCGCTGATTTTGGTCCGGGGGATGCCGAATGGCTCCACCTCCTGGTGGGGGACTGGCAGCTTATTGCCGATCTCTCCTTTGCCGACCTGGCGCTCTGGTTCCCGCATCCGGACAAGGGCTATGTGGCCCTGGCCCACGTCCGCCCGTCCACCAGCCACACCATGTTCCACCTGGACTTCGTGGGCGAGGGCATCCAGTCGGAGCTGGAACCGCTGGTGGGCGCTGCCTGGCGCAGCCAAAACATTGAGCGTTCCAATGAAACCAGCATCTGGAATGCCGACCTGGCAATGCGGGTGGAGGCCATCCCCATGGTCCGCAACGGCCGCACCTTGGCAGTCATCACCTCCCACATGGACCTCTCCAGCTCCCGCATGCCGTCGCGGCTGGAACTGACCTACCGGCAGTGCGCCTACGACCTGCTGAAGATGGGCACCTTGGGCCTCTGGCCCGACTTTGCCTCGCCCACCGGCTCCAGGCGCGGAGCACCCCGCGTGGGCGACGGCGTCCTGCGCCTGGACGTGGACGGCATTGTCCAGTACGCCAGCCCGAACGGCGTCTCGGCGTTCCGGCGCCTCGGCGACGGCGAGTCCCTGGAAGGCCGATCCCTGGCAGAGGTGACCACCGGCTTGCTCAAGGACCGCCGCATGGTAGATGAAACGCTGCCGCTGGTGGTCACCGGGCGGATGCCCTGGCGCACCGAAATTGAATCCCGCGGCGTGAGCCTGTCCCTGCGCGCAATCCCGCTGCGCGACGCCACGGAACGCTTCGGCGCGCTGGTGCTGTGCCGCGACGTCTCCGAACTGCGACGCCGCGAGCAGGAACTCGTCACCAAGGACGCCACCATCCGCGAAATCCACCACCGGGTGAAGAACAACCTGCAAACCGTGGCTGCCCTGTTGCGCATGCAGTCCCGGCGCATGCACAGCGAAGAAGGCAAACAAGGGTTGGAACAGGCCATGCGCCGCGTCTCCACCATCGCGCTGGTGCATGAAACCTTGTCCCAGGGCCTGGCCCAAAGTGTCGACTTTGACGAACTTATCGACCGCCAGTTCCGGCTCTCCGCAGAGGTGGCATCGCCCTCCCAGCGCGTGAGCACCGAGCGGGAGGGCGCCTTCGGCGAGCTTCCCAGCGACTTTGCCACACCCCTTGCCCTGGTCATCAACGAACTGGTCACCAATGCCGTGGAACACGGACTGCAGGACCGCGAAGGCACGGTGTGGCTGTCGGCCCGGCGCTACAAGAACAGTGCCGGCGACGACGCCCTGGCGGTCACCATCGCCGACGACGGGATAGGCCTGCCCGAAGGACACATTGCTGAAGGCCTGGGCCTGCAGATTGTGCGCACCCTGGTCACCAGCGAGCTCGGCGGCACCATCGAGTGGGCGCCCCGCGACGGCGGCGGCACGGCAGTGCTCCTGGACATGTCGCTGATCCGCCGTCACTGACAAGGCCGAGGACCGACGCTTTTCCGTCCGGCTTTCCGATCCGCGGCCGCGGGCGGCCTTCGGTCCTCCCTGACGCCGGACTACCAAAAACGCCGGCTCCGCCGCCCTGGTGGTGCCAGCCGGAACCGGCACTGCGCTACACGTCGACATCAATGTCGGGAGGCTGCTGGGGGCCTTGTCTGGACCCGGCACCTGGTGCAATTTTTATCACACACGATCCCTGTCTCGCGGTTCGGTCACCATGGGCAGGGGCGCCTGGACTTACCGAAATCCACGATGGGGGGACACATCGCTTTGGCGCGAAAATTATTTGGGGAAATTTCCCCACTCACTTATCGGATTGCCGTTCAGCGGCAAATTCTGCTGCGCAAGGTCACCAATGCGCGCTCCCGGGCGCGGTTTGCGCAACAGCGGACTGCCGAAGATCTGCCGGTCAGCATTTACCGGCACAACTCGTCGATCCGGCGCAGGCTCGGAAACGTTGACCTGGCCCTCCAGGAAAACAAGGCCGTCAGCCTGGGCCTTGCCGCACCGCACATAGACGGGGTGCTCATAAGGCCAGGGGAAACCTTCTCCTTTTGGCATCTGGTGGGCCACTGCTCGGCGAAAAAAGGCTACCGGACAGGGTTGACCATCAGCTATAACGGACCCGCTTCCGGCATTGGCGGGGGCCTGTGCCAGTTCACCAACCTTCTGCACTGGATGGTCCTGCACAGCCCGCTGGAGATCGTCGAACACCACCATCATGGGGCAATTGACCTGTTCCCGGACTTCAACCGGCAGATCCCGTTCGGCGCCGGGACGTCAATTGTGTACAACTACCTGGACTACAGGGTATTCAACGCAACCCAGAACACCTTCCAGTTCCGGATCTCACTCACCGGTGAGCACCTGAAGGGAGAACTGCGTGCCGCCGAGCCGCTCACAGTGAAATACCACCTCCAGGAAAAGGACGCCCACTTCCAGGAGGAAGGCGGCGAGGTGTTCCGCCGAAACAAGGTTTACCGCAGCGTCCGCGATAAGTTCACTGGCAATGAAATTGCCCATGAACTTATTATTGAAAGCAATGCCCGCGTGCTTTACAGCCGGGAGCTGATCAATCCGCCGATCCGGGCGGCAGCCCGGGAGGCAATCATCTAGTTCAATTGCTTTGGCCGATTAAAGAACTGACCCGCAGCAGTGGTCGAAAAAGTGCGAAATCGCAGAATTTTCGACCACTGGTGCGGGTCGGATGCTGAGCCCAAGGTGCCTAGCTGGCGCGGCGGGCGCGGGCGGCGCGGCGCTTCATGGCGCGTCGCTCGTCTTCACTCAATCCACCCCAAACACCGGCATCCTGGCCGGACTCAATCGCCCACTTCAGGCAGGTGTCGATGACTGGGCAACGACGGCACACGCTCTTTGCTTCCTCGATCTGCAACAAGGCCGGGCCGGTGTTTCCCACAGGGAAGAACAATTCCGGGTCCTTGTCGAGGCAGGCTGCGCGACTACGCCAGTCCATGCTGATCACTCACTCCTTTTAGAACGGGGGAGGCTGCTTGTGAAATATTTCACGTTGGGCCACATAAGAAAAGGGCCTCTATCGGCCCCTCTAGGTCATCGAGTTAAGCGTGTCATGTTAACTCCATGTAAACAAGGGGTTGTGGTGCTTTTGTTGGTCTGTGGCCATGAGCGATGCATCACACCGAGATTCATCACTGGATGCACCGGCCGGGGCAGCCGCGCGTGGTTCTTCCCCGACTATCTCCGGTAAGGTGCAGTTGTGTCAAGACCTCCAGTGAACCCCGCAGAACAGCCGGATCCAGGGCCAGAGGACGCCACGCCGGCCGGCCGGAATAAAACAGGCGCAGGCAGGCCGCCCGGCGTCTACGTCATTGCCGCGGTGGCCGGCCTTGAAGCCCTGGCCCTCGCCGGTTCCGGCGTGGCGCTCACGTTTGCTGCGTTCACCCAGCCGTCACTTTCGCTGGCGGGCACGGTCTTCTTGATTGTGCTGGTGTTTGCGCTTGCTGCGGGCTTGGCGGCTGTCTCCGTGAATGCGTTCAAGGGTTTTCGCTGGACCCGGTCGGCGGCTTTTGTCTGGCAGTTGCTCATGGTCGCGATCGCCGTTTCTGCCCTCCTTAACGGTTCCGCCGTGACGGGGCTGGCTTTGCTGATTCCAGCCTTGGCCGTAATTTATTACCTCTTCACGCCCAAAGTGGTGGCGTTCTCATTGCGGACCGGAGGCGAACGGCCGCTGTTGTAGCTGGCCATCTGGGTCCCCTAAAGTTTCCGTGTGGGGGAACTGGAACCATTCCATTCGGCCGCAGTCGATGAAAACGGCCCGCCCCAGCGGTTCCGATCCGGCCGTATCGAGCCGCACGCCGAACAAGTCGCCGTCCTGCTGTCTGCGGGGTGTGAGCACAATTCCCTGCTCGGCAGTGCGCAGGCCCCATTCCAGCGGAAGCCTGGACAGGGACGGCAGGTGGTTGGGAACGGCGACCAATGCGCAACTGCCGGATGCCACCGTCCGGGTAATTGCCAGGAGCTGGTCCTGTGTCAGCAGCGTGGCGTCGTCCACCCACATGATTCCGTCCGGGGCGCCATTGAGGTCCCGGAGGGCAGCCATGAAGGTTGACTTGCCTGATCCGGGGCCACCGAGCACCGGCAGGAACCTTCCCGTCGCGAGGGACACGGAGACGGGGCTGCGGCCGTCGCCACCGAGCCCCACGGTGATCGAATGGGCACGGGAATGGTTGTGGAGGCCTCCCGTTCCCGGGTCTTCGGATTCGGTGGCATCCCGGCGTGACCACGCCATCGCGCGCCTAGCGTCGACCAGGCTGAGGTGTTCGGGCAGGCCCACCACAACCAAGGGTGGCTCCGGGGGCGCTGCGGGCTTCGGGGACCCGGAAGATTCCAATACCGGGGGGTTTCCGTTGGGCGACGTCAACCAAGGCTGCTCTTGATTCGCGTCGCCGGACGATGGCACCCACGGACGAGTGCCGGATGGATGCGGGGGACTCGGGGCGGCGCCGAGCTGTGCCACGTGGGGATCGTCCGCCTGCCCCCTGGCCGCCGCGGCATTCATCGGGCCCAGGACCGCGGCCCGGCCCGGAATCGGAGTGAAACGCGGAATCCGGGGCCACAACAGCCGCGATTCTGAACTGGCACCGTAGGGCAGGAACAGGCGGTTGGGAATTGCGGCCATGAACGGGGCCGACAGCAGTTCGCGTTCGCCGCCGAGGACCACGGCCAGTTGGGGTCTGCTGCGTCGCACCAGCTCACCCACGGAGTCCTCGGCCCACGGCCAGGGACTGGAACGGAAGGCGGCAACCCAGTGTCCCCAGTCGCTCACCAACACGACGAGGTGGGCGTCAGTTGCGGCGGCCGTCTCGCCCAACCGGAGCAGCAGGCGTGCAGCGGTTCGCAGGCCGGAGGGCGTTACGTAGCTGCCCACCCACGGACAGCCGGAGAACGAACGCATCGAACCGTCGCCGTCGAGGATGTACAGGTACTGCTTCGAAGACCCTTCCCCGGCCGTGTTGGAAGCCACGCATTGTGCCGCGAGAAGTCCGACGGCTGGCGAGGACGCGGTGCGGGGGCCTACACACGCCACGTGTGAATGCCTGGATGGGGACCACAACAGGGTCTCCAACGACTGGCGTTCGGGCACGTCCACCAGTCCCACCAGGACGGGATCCCAGGCCTCCCGGCTCCCTGGCCCGCCGGCTCGGGTCCCCGCCACGGAGATGCCGTCGAGGTCCAGTTCACGGGGCAGCTCGGGGGCCACAATCACACGCGCTGCAGTCCACGGTAGCGGTGGTCCGAGGGGTGGCGTAGGAGACGGTGCGCTTGCCGGCTCCGCAGTCCCAGGGGTACCGGGGTCCTGTGCTGCCCATCCCTGCCGGCGCGGGCGGGAAAGCATCCGCCAGGCGGCAGTGAGCAGACCGGCCACGGAATCCACATCGCTGTCTCCCCCCATGCCGTCGTTGGCGCCTGCCATGCCCCTGACGAAGTTCCGATCCGCAACGGCAACCGGCCCGGCAACGGGTGCGGCGCCGCCTCCCTGACCCGGGGGAATTTGGTTTTGCAGGAAGTCGACAGCCAGGTCCGCAGTCGGGCGCTGGCCACCCCGGAAGGCCGAAAGCCTCAAGGTTGCGCTCTGGAACTCCGTGGGACGGCCTCCGGCACGGCTGATAAAAGCCCTTCCGGGCGTGTCAATGCCAATGGCTGCCGCAACGCCCGAACCAATGACGTCCTGGGAATCGAAGGTGCTTTGCACCCGCAGGCAGACGGAACTGGTGACGTTGGCCCGGATGTCTGCATTGACTGCGCCTTGCGGCCGTTGCGTGGCCATGACCAAATGGATACCCAGCGACCGGCCCACAGCTGCGATGCGCATTAGCTCGGCCATGGCAACGGGATACTGGTCCACGAGCACGCGGAACTCGTCAATGACAATTACCAGGTGTGCCATGACGCCTCTTTCAGTGTTGGCATGGCTGGAGCGGTAGGCATCGCAGTCGGCAGCCTCGGCGTTGCCCAACACCAACTCGCGCCGCTTGATCTCCGCACGCAGGGACCCAAGAATGCGGTCCATCCCGCGGCCGTCGAGGTCCGTGACCAGGGCTGAGGTGTGGGGGAACTTTTGCAAGGTGCCCAACCCGGCTCCGCCCTTAAAGTCAACAAAAACAAATTGCAGGTCGGCGGGGGAGTGGGCCACCGCCAAGCTTCCCACCAGAGTCCGCAGGAACTCGGACTTCCCGGAACCCGTGGTGCCGCCCACCAGCAGGTGGGGTCCGTCGCTGGCAAAATTGAAAAGTTCGCTCCCGGCAGCCGACCGTCCAACAGGGACAGGTGTGAGCGGACCGCCCGCGTTGGCGAGCCAGCGGTCCGCCACAGCCCGCGGGCTGCTGCTGGGAAGCGGGACAGTGCAGGGAGCCATTGCCTGCCCCGTCGACACGGACCTGCCCGAGCCCGACCTGGCCCGGGCATATCGGTCGAAAATGTGCGCCGGGACCCCGTCCGGAACGAAGGAATGGCCGCCGCTCATGCCCGCGGCACCGTTTCCGTCTGGCTGCAGCTGCACGTCAGCGGCATCGTCGCCGCTGCGGCCAAGCCGGGAGGTGAAATGCAGGACGCGGATTCCCGGAAACACGGCCCGCACGCCCGTGGGTGGTTGGCCAATGGACACCAGTACGCAGTCCGGGACAGCCGCAGCCGCGCGTCCTGCAACCGTGCCCGGCCCGGCGCCGTCCGCAGATTCCGTGCCCGCACCTGCGCCCAGCCCGTTGACGGCAGCCACGGCGCCCGACAGGCTTCCTGCCAGAACAGTCAACGGCAGGAACCTGGCTGACAGCGGAAGTTCCCGCACCGGCCCCATAAGGACCACCGGCACCCCCGCGGCATCCAACTGCATCAGCACAAAGTGCAATAACAGGCGCAGCGGCCCCGGAGCACCCGCAATCTGCACCGGAGACTGGCCCACCGGCACCGACATGGGCAGTTCGCTGGAGAGGGGAGCCAAGAAACCCGGATAGTCCGGCACGGGCTCCACCAGGGCCCGCTGTGCTGCCGTGCCGACGCGGACGGCAAGACGCCGGCCGGCCGGGTCCGTGTCCCGCAGGGCCGCAACACCCGGGTCCGGACCCCGCAGGACCGCCACCCCGGGTTTGGCATTCACGGCGCCCGAGTGCAGTGCCCAGCCCACCAAGACATCGGCGCCCGGGAACGCGGCCGTACGGCGGGCAGCGTCACGCACGGCAGCCGCCCCCACCAGGGCAGAGAACTCGCGCCGCCGCCGGACCCCGCCCAGCAGTGGTGAAATGACGGCGACGGCTCCCATGGCGGCAAACCCCAGGAACATCCACGAGCCGGTAAGCCAGGCAAACAGCACGCCTATCACCAGGGGAAGCAATCCGGCGGACGTCATTGCCCATCTGCTCCGGGGTGGTCCGGCTCCGTGGGGGAGCTTCACGGGATCAAGGACAGCCGCATCCAGCAGGCCGCCCCGATCCAGCCTTGGGCCCGAAGGAATGGACAGGAAACCGGCGGGGGCATCCCCGCCAAGCCCGGCGCCACGACCGGGGGCGTGGTCAAGCGCAGCGTCGTCAGCCCCTGAGCCGGAAGGTATGGACAGGAACCCATCGGGGGCATCCCCGTCAAGCCCCGCACCGCCAGCCCCCAAGCCGGAAACCCCGAAACCGTCGGCCCCAGGGCCGGAAACCCCCGCGCCATCAACCCGGGGACCCGTAAGTCCGGGATCCCGGGAATCAGTAGCGCAGCCGGCCGGTGTACGCAGTTCGATGGCCAAGCCGGACATGCCGCAGCGGATGAGGTCGCCCACTTCCACCGCGGCGGTCCCCTTCAGCGGCACCGCGACCACCAGGGGATCATCCTGCCAGCCGCGCAGGATGCTGAAACCCGTTGACCCCGGTGCCGCTGTCAGCGTCATGGCGCGCTCGCCGACTGTCAGTGTGCCGTGGTTCCTGGACAACGTGGGGTCGTCGATCACAATTTGGCATCGGCCGCGCCCCAGGCGGTACCGGCCGCGGTGCAAGGCAAACATGGCACCTGCGCCGGGCCCGGAGCGGACGGCCAGCACGGCGGGCGCATCGGAGCGGGGGCCGCGTCCAGTCCCCGCTCCGCCCAGGGGACCCACATCCCCCTGCACGACGACGACGGCGCCGTCCGTGAGCGGCCGCTGTCCGACGCGCAGATCGCCGAGGGGGACGCCGGCCACGGTGAATGAACAAGCCGGCCAGCGGGCGGACAGCGCCTCCACCACGGCAGATCCATCCGGGGAGCCACCGGACCCGGGCAGCCCCCCGGCATGGGATCCGAGCGCCGTCCCGACCTCCGCCGCCCCTGATGGAGCCTCACCGACCTGCCGCGGCAGTGAAACGCTCAGTTCCGCGGGTTGGAATGGAACGGCCCCCGGACCGGCCACCGCAGTGATTTCCAAACGCACTGCCACTCCCTTCCCGGCATTCCGGCGGCTCCGGTGCCCGTCTTGTTTCCAAGCCTAGGCGGGCGGCAGGTGTCCGCAAGGGCCGGCGTCGGCCATTGTCAACAACCCGAGGGGAAGCTCCACTTGTGGAGGAGGGAACGGCCGCAAAGTGCCCCGAGTCATACACCAGGGAATCAAGGATTGGGTAACGTTCGGGTAACCTAGAACGGTAGGCGTGGGCACGGCTGTGCCCATAAACCGCCGAACAAGGAACACAGGAGAGTTTGTGAACGCTGACCTAGTCGTCGTCGGTTCGGGTTTCTTCGGCCTGACCATTGCAGAGAGAGCCGCCACCGAGCTGGGGTTGAAGGTGGCCGTGCTGGACCGCCGGCACCACATTGGCGGCAATGCCTACAGCGAAAACGAGGCCCAGACCGGCATCGAGGTGCACCGCTACGGAGCCCACCTTTTCCACACCTCCAACGAACGCGTATGGGAGTATGTGAACCGCTTCACAAAGTTCACCAATTACCAGCACAAGGTGTACACCTCCCACAAGGGCGAGGTATACCAAATGCCCATCAACCTGGGCACCATCAACCAGTTCTTCCGTTCCTCCATGGGGCCGGACGAGGCGCGCGCGCTGATCCAGGAGCAGGCCGGCGAACTGGCCGGCACCGATCCGGCGAACCTGAACGACAAAGGCATCCAGCTCATTGGCCGCCCCCTCTATGAGGCGTTCATCAAGCACTACACAGGCAAGCAGTGGCAAACCGACCCCAAGGACCTGCCGGCGTCGATCATCTCGCGGCTGCCCGTGCGGTACAACTACGACAACCGCTATTTCAACGACACCCACGAGGGCCTGCCCGTGGACGGCTACACGGCCTGGATCGAACGCATGGCCGACCATCCCAACATCGAGGTCGTGCTGAACACCGACTTCTTCGACGACGGCGAATACTCCCGGCAGGCTGTCAGCGGCCAGGTGCCCGTTGTTTACACCGGCGCCGTGGACCGCTACTTTGACTACGCCGAGGGCGACCTTTCGTGGCGAACCATCGACCTGGAGCAGGAAGTGCTGCCCATCGAGGATTTCCAGGGCTGTGCCGTCATGAACTACCCGGATGAGGCGCAGAAGTACACGCGCATCCACGAGTTCCGCCACTTCCACCCGGAGCGGGACTACACCAAGGATGCCACCGTCATCATGCGCGAGTTCTCGCGCTTTGCCGAAAAGGGCGACGAGCCGTACTACCCGGTCAATACCGCCGATGACCGCAAGAAGCTGCTCGCCTACCGCGACCTGGCCAACGGCGAATCGGAGGTGCTGTTCGGCGGGCGCCTGGGCACCTACAAATACCTCGACATGCACATGGCCATCGGGTCCGCCCTGAACATGTATGACAACAAGATCAAACCGCACTTCACCGGCGGGGCGAAGCTGCTAAGCGGAGGAGTTGACGCGTGAGCGTAACAACCAAGACCGAGTCGGTCCAGAAGAAATCAGATCAGACAGTCTGGAAGACCGTCCACCGTATTGTTTTCCCCACGGACGGCGATATGGACACCCTGCCGTTGTATGTGGATTTCAATGCAGCACAGCGCGTTGTTGCCACAGAGATGGACGTTACCAAGCTGTCGGCCAACCCGAGTGAGTCAGCGGTCGTCGCCCCCGGCGCGCAGCAGCGCACGGATTTCTTGGAAGGACGCCGGGGGCTCCGCCTCCCCGCCTTCCAGCGCGTGTCCTTTGGCACGTATTTCAACGCATTTCCGGCGAGTTACTGGCGGGCCCACACCAACGTCTCAGATGTCCGCCTGACGGTGGAAACCGAAGGGGCAGCCACAGTCGTCATCTATCGCTCCACCCCGCGCGGGACGGCTAACCGCGTCGAGAGCATCCCGGTCGCGGACGGCGCACCTGCTTCGATTGAGCTCCCGTTGGCCAATTTTGGCGACGGCGGTTGGTACTGGTTTGACTTGGTCGCGGGCCCGGAGCCGGTGCGGCTGGTCAGCGCCGAATGGTCGGTGGCGGAGCCCGAGGTTTTCGTGCCGGGAACGGCTACCCTCGCCGTGACCACTTTCAACCGTCCCGACTACTGCATGAGGCACCTGGCCACCCTTGCCGAATCCCCCGAACTGCTGGAGTCGGTGGACCGGTTGCTGATCACTGACCAAGGCACGCAGAAGGTCAGGGACCAGGAGGGATTCGATGCAGCCGCTGCGCAGCTGGGTGACAAGTTCACGCTGATCGAGCAGGGGAACCTGGGCGGATCGGGTGGATTCGCGCGCGGCATGCACGAGGCGGTCAAGGACGGGCGCAGCAAGTACGTCCTATTGTTGGACGACGACGTGCTCATCGAAACCGAGGGCATCTTGCGGGCCTTGAACTTCGCCGACTTCACCCGGACTCCCACCATCGTCGGTGGACACATGTTCAACCTGTACGAACGTTCCGTCATGCACAGCTTTGGCGAGCAGATGAACGAGTACCGGTTCATCTGGGGCCCGGCCGATAACACCCAGGAGGGCCACGATTTCGCGGCCAGCAACCTGCGAACGACGCCGTGGATGCATCGGCGCGTTGACGTCGATTTCAACGGCTGGTGGATGTGCATGATCCCCACCAGCATCATCCGTGAAATCGGCCTGGCGTTGCCCGTCTTCATCAAGTACGACGACGCCGAGTACGGCATCCGTGCCAAGGCGCACGGCTACACCACCGTGACGCTGCCCGGGGCGGCCGTGTGGCACATGCCGTGGACGGAGAAAGACGACACCATCGACTGGCAGGCCTATTTCCACCAGCGCAACCGCTGGGTGACCGGACTGGTCTACTCGCCATACAAGAAGGGTGGCTTCCTGTGGCGCCACAGTTTCCTGCTGGACGTCAAGCACCTGTTGTCCATGCAGTATTCGGCAGTTGACCTTCGCCTGGACGCGCTCGAGGACGTACTCCGCGGACCGGAACACCTGCATCCCACAATCCTGACGAAGCTGCCGGAGATTCGCTCGCGCCGCGCGACGTTCGATGATGCGAAGGCGACGAAGGAAGTCTCGAGTTTCCCGGCTGTGCAGCGTGTGCGACCGCCCCGAATGGGCAAAAAGCCAACTGCCCCGCGGACCATCATCGGTGCACTCGGTGCCGCCGCATCGGCAGGCGTCCGGCAACTGCGCAGCATCCGTCCCGGCGCCCTGGAGCACCCGGAAGCGGTGGTCGCTGCGATGGACGCGCGCTGGTGGCGCCTGTCCCAGCTGGACTCCGCCATCGTCTCCAATTCCGATGGTTCGGGTGCAGCGTGGTATAAGCGCCAGCCTGCGAATTTCCGCGACATGTTGTCTCGAAGCATCAAATTGCACCAGCGTTTGCTCTCGGAATGGGACTCCCTTTCCGAACAGTATTCGCGGGCACTTCCGCAGTTCACCTCACCAGAGGCATGGGAGGAGACCTTTCGGGCCGCCTCGAACAGTCCGCAGAACGAGACCAAGAAGCTGTAGTGGCGCGTACAATGGCTGACTCCGCTCAATCGGAACTTCAGACGCCTGGGCGGGGCAACGGCCTGCGCGACGTGTATGGATCCCGATTCCTGCTCAAGTTGCTTGTCCGCAAGGAACTGAAGGTCAGGTATCGAGGCTCCGTGCTGGGCATCGTTTGGTCTTACGTGAAACCTGGTGTTCAGTTCATCGTCTTTTACGTGGCGCTGGGTGTGTTTCTGGGGCTCGAACAAAGCCCCACCAACAGGGGAGGGCTGCCCAACTACGCCATCTACTTGTTTTCCGGAATCATCTTGATCAATTTCTTCACCGAGGCCCTGGGGAACGCATCGCGTTCGATCGTTGGCAACGGCGGGTTGATCAAGAAAATCTACCTGCCCCGACAGTTGTTCCCCGTGGCATCGGTCTGGGTTTCTGCCGTGCATTTCTTCCCCCAACTGCTGATCCTGGCGGTGGCGTGCCTGTTCACCGGTTGGCACCCGTCCCTGATTCAGGTATTGGCAGCTGTCGCAGGATTCATCATCGTGACACTGCTGGCCACGGGCCTTGGGCTGCTGTTCGGCGCGGCCAATGTGTACTTTCGGGACTCTGAAAACTTTGTGGACATGCTCTTGATGATTGCCACGTGGGCCTCTCCCGTCATGTATTCGTGGACCATGGTTCAACACAAACTGGGAGAGACGTGGTATGCGCTTTACCAGGTCAACCCCATGACGATCGCCGTGGAGACATTCCACTACGCGTTCTGGCTTCCGACGACGGACGGGTCGGCGGGCATTCCGCCGCACCTCTTGTCCCTGTGGATACCCGTGGGGCTGCTGGTCTCGGCCGGCGTTTTGCTGTGGGGCCAAATGACTTTCCGTCGGCTCGAGGGCCGCTTTGCCCAGGAGCTCTAGCATGACGACAGCCATCGAAGTAAAAGGCATCAGCAAGCAGTTTGTGCTGCGCCACACACGTTCCCTGAAAGAAGCGTTTGTGTGGCTCATCAAGGGCCGCAAGGGGGACCTGTCGGAGAAGTTCCATGCGCTCAAGGACGTTGACCTAGTAGTCAGCCAGGGCGAAACGGTCGCCCTGCTTGGGTTGAACGGTTCCGGCAAGTCCACGCTTCTCAAGCATATTTCGGGCGTCATGATCCCGGACTCAGGAACCGTGCGCACGCGTGGCCGCGTGGCTGGGCTCATTGAGGTTGGAGCCGGTTTCCACCACGACCTCTCGGGCCGCGACAACGTCTACCTCAACGGCGCGATTTTGGGCATGACCGAGGAGCAGATCAAGGACCGCTTTGACTCGATTGTCGAGTTCGCCGAGATCGGGCAGTTCATCGACACCGAGGTGAAGTTTTATTCGTCGGGCATGTACCTGCGCCTGGCCTTCTCGGTGGCTGTCCACACGAATCCGGAGGTCTTTCTGGTGGATGAAATTCTTGCCGTGGGGGACGAGCCGTTCCAAAAGAAGTGCATCGCCAAAATCCAGGAATTGGCTGCGGAGGGGCGGACGCTTGTCGTTGTCAGCCACGACCTCGACCTGGTGTCGGGGATTTGCGACCGGGGCGTGGTCCTGGACCACGGCAACGTCACCTTCGACGGGCCAATCCATGAGGCCGTTGCCAAACTACGCGGCGAGTAGGCGCCTGGCTTGAGCATCACAGCGGGGACTGCCACGTCCGGCACACAATCGCGCGCAACGGCCAGGCCCACGGGGTTCCGCCCGGACATCCAAGCTCTGCGCGCTCTCGCCGTGTCACTGGTGGTCCTGACGCACCTGTGGCCGAATCGGCTCACAGGGGGATACGTCGGCGTTGACGTCTTCTTTGTCATCTCCGGATTTCTGATCACATCGCACCTAGCCAAGGAGATCTTTGGCACGTCCACTCTGTCCTTTGCCCGCTTTTATGCCCGGCGCATCAAGCGGCTCCTGCCCGCTGCGTTCACCGTGCTTGCTGCGGGGGCCTTGGCTGTGGTGATCTGGGTGCCGTACTCCGAATGGCAGCCCACCGCACGCGAAGTGATGGCAAGCGCCTTCTACGTTGAGAACTGGTCCCTGGCCGGGCAGTCGATCGATTACTCCGCCATCAACAATCAGGCCACGATTGCCCAGCACTACTGGTCACTGTCCGTGGAAGAGCAGTTCTACTTCTTGTGGCCGCTGGCCCTCTTTGGCCTGTACCGGCTGGGAACACGGTTAGGCGCCCGTCGCATGACCTTCCTGGCGGGGATCAGCGTTCTGGGCGTGGCAAGCCTAGTGTATTCGATCATTTTCACGGCGGCCAATCCAAACCCGGCCTACTTCGTCACGCCCGTGAGGGTTTGGGAGTTTGCAACAGGGGGGATATTGGCCATTGCTGCCGCGAAGGTGTCCCTGCCGCGAATGCTCGCGGACGTTCTTGCAGTCCTGGGTTGGCTCGGCATTGCCGCCTCCGCCATGTATTTCAGCTCTCAGACCGAATTCCCCGGTTGGACGGCGCTTCTTCCTGTTCTCGGTGCAGCAGCAGTCATCGCCAGCGGCACGGGACGTACACGCGTCCCCTTCCACCCAATTGTCGCGTGGAAACCCGTCCAGTTGGTGGGTGATGTTTCCTACTCGATTTACCTATGGCACTGGCCGATGATTGTGGTGACTCCCTACATTCTTCTGGCGCCCCTGAACTCATGGGCGAAGATCGGCATCATTGCCCTCTGCATCCCCTTGGCTTGGCTGACAAAGGTGCTCGTGGAGGACCGTGGCAAGTCCTGGAAGATCCTGGGTGTGCGCCCGCATGCCACTTTCCTCAGCATGGGCGCAGGCCTTGCCATCCTTGCCATGCTGGCTGGCGGGATAACTTGGGGTGGCTCCCTCCAGGAAAACCGCGCCGAGGCCGTGCAGGCGCAACAAATGGGCCGGCCCTGCCTTGGACCGGCGGCCCTGCCGGCCCAAAAGGACTGTACGAATGCCCTAGGCCCGGCGGCAGTCACCGTCATGGGACCGGGCAACCGGTACTACACATCGCCGCCCGAATGTGCCACAGACCCCAACAGGAAAGGGCCGGGGGTCAAGGCCGTCGCAGTCTGCGATTACTCCGGCGGGAAGAAAGACGCAACCACGGTCTGGCTGACAGGGGACTCCCACGCCGAGCAGTGGAAGCCGGCACTTTTGCTTCTGGCGAAGAAGAATCATTGGAAGCTGACATATTCGCTGCTGGGCGGGTGCCCCGTCGCCGACGTCAGCTTTGCCGGGTACCGCGGCAAGGGAGATCCCGCTGGGAACGCGGCCTGCATCAACGGGTCGCGGTCCATCGCGAACATGATTGCGGCCGACAAGCCGGACAAGATCTTTTACTCCATCTTTTCCCGGAAGGAAACGGTTGACGACGGTTCCGGACGAAGTCAGAAAGCCCAGTACGACGCCGGGCTGCCGAAGTTTTGGGGGCGCTGGGCCGACGCAGGCAGCACCGTGTACGTCATGGCTGACCCGCCGCTAAACGGCTTCGTTCGCGATCCGCAGTGCGTGGTGCTCAACCCGGCACAGCCGCTCAACTGCACGGTTCCCAGGGCAACAGCCCAGCCAAGCGACCCCCTGGTTTCCGCGGTCCGGCACATGAAGTCGCCGCGAGTGCAGTTGATCGACATGACCGACCATTTTTGTGATGCCAGCCGGTGCTATGCCGTAATTGGCAATATAGCCGTCTACTATGACGAAGACCATCTCAACGCCGAGTTTTCGAAGCTCATGGCACCCTTCATTGAGCGCAAGCTCTAGCTTCGTGGGGGACGTTTTGGGGACAGTCCGGCGTGGTTTAGCTCTCAACTGGACCGAACAAGGCCCAAAGATCGATATTCTGGTAACAAAACACCGGCAGTACCAGCATGCCGGGTGTGACCCAAGCTCGAAAGAAAAGGCAACTAAAACGTGAAGATTGCAGTCATCGCACTCGGAAAAATCGGCCTGCCTCTGGCGGTCCAGTTCGCCTCCAAGGGCCACGACGTGGTGGGCGTGGATGTGAACCAGGCCGTGGTGGACCTGGTCAATGCCGGCACCGAGCCGTTCCCGGGCGAAGCTTACCTGCAGGAAAAGCTTTCCGAACTGGTTCCGTCGGGGAAGTTGCGTGCGACGACGGACTACGCCCAGGCGGTCCCCGGAGCCGACGCCGTGGTGCTGGTGGTGCCGCTCTTCGTTGACTCCGAGGCCAAGCCCGACTTTGGCTGGATGGACGGGGCCACCGCCGAGCTGGGCAAGCACATGACGGCCGGCACCCTGGTCTCCTACGAGACCACGCTGCCCGTCGGTACCACCCGCACCCGCTGGAAGCCGGCCCTTGAGGCAGCGTCCGGCCTGGTGGAGGGCAAGGACTTCCACCTGGTGTTCTCCCCGGAGCGCGTGCTGACCGGCCGCGTCTTTGAGGACCTGCGCAAGTACCCGAAGCTGGTCGGCGGGCTGTCCGACGCCGGTGCCGCCAAGGCAATCGAGTTCTACGAGAGTGTGCTGGACTTTGACGACCGCCCGGACCTGGCCCGCGCCAACGGCGTGTGGGACCTGGGCTCCGCAGAGGCGTCCGAGCTGGCCAAGCTGGCCGAAACCACCTACCGCGACGTCAACATCGGCCTGGCCAACCAGTTTGCCCGCTTCGCGGCCAAGACCGGCATCGACATCTACCAGGTCATCGCCGCGTCCAACTCGCAGCCGTTCAGCCACATCCACCAGCCCGGCATCGCCGTGGGCGGCCACTGCATCCCCGTCTACCCGCGCCTGTACCTGTGGAACGACCCCGACGCCACCGTGGTCCGTGCCGCGCGCGCCGCCAACGCCGACATGCCCGACTACACCATCGGCCTCCTGGAAGGTGCCTACGGGGACTTGTCCGGGGCACGCGTCGTCGTGCTGGGGGCCGCCTACCGCGGCGGGGTGAAGGAAACCGCGTTCTCCGGCGTGTTCGACGCCGTTGAATCGATCAGCCGGCGCGGCGGCACCGCCTTGGTGCATGACCCCCTGTACACGGATGAGGAACTGGCCCGTCTGGGCTTCGTCCCGTACCACCTCGGCGAGCCAGTGGATGCCGCCGTCGTGCAGGCCGACCACGCAGAGTATCGTGACCTGGGGCCGGCGGACCTGCCTGGGCTGAAGGCGTTCATCGACGGACGTCGCGTAAGCTCGGAAGCCAAGTGGCCCGGCGTCACCTACCGCGTCATTGGCAAGGCATAAGGGAAAGTTCCCCGGCCGCATCCGACCGTGATCAGGAGTATCAGCATGACTTACATAGCCCCCACCGCCGATGTGGCGGACCAGGCAGTTCTTGGCGAAGGCACCAAAATTTGGCATCTTGCCCAGGTGCGTGAAGATGCCGTGCTCGGCGAGAACTGCATCGTGGGCCGCGGCGCCTACGTCGGCACCGGCGTGCAGATCGGCGAAAACACCAAGATCCAGAACTACGCGCTGGTCTACGAACCGGCGGTACTGGGCAAGGGCGTTTTCATCGGCCCGGCCGTGGTGCTCACAAATGACACGTACCCGCGGGCCGTCAGCCCGGACGGCTCGCTGAAGAGCGCCCACGACTGGACCCCCGTGGGCGTCACCATTGAGGATGGCGCCTCCATTGGGGCCCGCGCCGTGTGCATTGCCCCCCTGACCATTGGCCGGTGGGCCACCATCGCTGCCGGTTCCGTGGTCACGAAGGACGTTCCCCCGTTCGCCCTGATGGCGGGGGTTCCCGCCCGCCGCCTGGGCTGGGTTGGCAAGGCCGGCTTCCCGCTCAAGGCGGACGGTGCATTCTGGGTGTGCCCGGAAACCGGGGCAAAATACATTGAAGAGGGAATTTCCCTGAAAGAGGCAGAGGACAACGCATGAGCCAGGACTTCATTCCCGCAGCAAGACCCATCATTGGCGCCGAGGAGCGGGCGGCGGTCGACGCCGTCATGGCCTCGGGCATGCTGGCGCAGGGCAAGGAGGTGGCCGGCTTTGAGACGGAATTCTCGCAGGTCCTTTTGGACGGGCGCGCCAGCGTTGCCGTGAACTCCGGCACCTCCGGGCTGCACCTTGGCCTGCTGGCCTCGGGCGTGGGCCAAGGAGACGAGGTCATCGTCCCTTCCTTCACCTTTGCCGCCACCGGAAACTCCGTGGCCTTGACCGGCGCCACCCCCGTGTTCGCGGACATTGAGCTGGACTACTACGCGCTGGACGTGGCGCACGTTGAATCCCTGATCACCGACAAGACCAAGGGCATCATGCCGGTGCACCTGTACGGGCACCCCTTTGCGGCCGAGGCCTTTGCCGCACTATGCGACAAGCACGGGATCGACCTCTACGAGGACGCGGCCCAGGCCCACGGTGCGGCACTGAACGGCAGGAAGGTGGGCACCTTCGGCAAGTTCGGCATGTTCAGCCTGTACCCCACCAAGAACATGACCTCCGGCGAGGGCGGCATGGTGTCGACGTCGGACGCCGAAGTTGAGCGCAAGCTGCGACTGCTGCGCAATCAGGGCATGGACAAGCAGTACGAAAATGAACTCGTGGGCTTCAACAACCGCATGACGGACCTGCACGCCGCCATTGGCCGGGTTCAGTTGACCAAGGTGCTGGGCTGGACGAAGCAGCGCCAGGACAACGCGGCCTTCCTGACGGCGAACCTGGAAGGCGTGGAAACGCCCAAGGTGGCCGAGGGTGCCGAGCACGTGTACCACCAGTACACCGTCCGTGTCCCAGAGGGCCGTGACGAACTGCACGAACGCCTGCGTTCGGACTACAACATCGGTTCCGGCGTGTACTACCCGGTCCCGAACCACCGCCTGCCGTCTTTCAACCAAACCTCGGACCTGCCCAACACGGAGACGGCCGCCAGGGAAGTCCTGTCCCTGCCCGTCCACCCGTCGCTGACCCAGGACGACCTCGAGCGGATTGTCACCGCCGTCAATACGCTCGTCAAGGCAGGTGCCTGAGCATGGCCAACTTGCGCGTAGGACTCATCGGCCTGGGCATGATGGGTCGCCACCACGCACGGGTCATCCGCGAGGTCGACGGCGTTGAGCTGGTTGCCGTGGCTGACGCCTTTGGCGACCCTCACGGGGTGGCCAAGGACCTGACCCTGCTCCACAACGTTGAAGAACTCATCGCCGCCGGCCTCGACATGGCCGTCGCTGCCGTACCCACCGGCATGCACGAGGAAGTCGGGCTTGCCCTGGCCGCGGCCGGCATCCACACCCTCGTGGAAAAGCCCATCGCCGCCAGTGCGCCGGCCGGGCAGCGCCTCGTCGAGGCCTTCGCCGCCAAGGGCCTGGTGGGCGCCGTCGGACACATTGAGCGCTTCAACCCCGCCCTGCAGTCGCTGCGGAAAAGGATTGCCGACGGCGAACTGGGCGAGGTCTACCAGATCGCCACCCGCCGCCAGGGGCCATTCCCGTCCCGCATTGCCGACGTCGGGGTGGTCAAGGACCTGGGCACCCACGACATCGACCTGACCGCGTGGCTGGCGCAGAGCCGCTTTGAGTCGATTTTTGCCCAGACCACCACCCGCAGCGGCCGCCCACACGAGGACATGGTGGCCGCCACCGGCAAACTGGCCAACGGCGTCATCACGAACCACCTGGTGAACTGGCTGTCGCCGATGAAGGAACGCCTGACCGTCGTCACCGGGGAAAAGGGTGCGTTCGTGGCCGATACCGTGACGGCCGACCTGACTTTCTTTGAAAATGGCACGGTGGCCACCGAATGGGATTCCATGGCGGCATTCCGGGGCGTGTCCGAGGGCAATGTGACCCGCCTGGCCATTGCCAAGCCGGAGCCGCTGCGCACCGAGCACGAGGCTTTCCGCGACGCTGTTTTGGGACTACGCACCGACGTCGTGACGATGGCCGAGGGCCAGGACACCCTGGTGGTGGCCGAGGCCGTGCTGGAATCCTCCCGCACCGGCGAATCGGTAAGGATCCCGTCTTAGTGGCAGCACAAAAACCGTTGAGGGTCGTCGTTGCCACCCGGCTGTATGCGCCGGAAGTGGGGGCGGCGGCCTTTCGCCTGAAGGCCCTGGTGGACGGACTGGTCGGGCAGGGCGCTGAGGTGGAGGTCATCACCACCGTCCCGCCCAAGGGCTCCGGACTGTTCAAGCCACGGTATGGGCTCAGCCGCTGGCCGGTGCTGCGGGACGCCGGCGGAAACGTCCGCGGATACGTCCAGTACCTCAGTTACGACATCCCCGCGTTCTTCCGCCTGCTGGCCGTGAAGGCGGACGTGGTCGTTTCCGAACCGCCGCCCACCACCGGCGTGGTTGTGGCACTGACGTCCCTGCTGCGCGGCCGGCCGTTTGTGTATTACGCCGCGGACGTGTGGACGGAGGCGCTCTCCGCCATGGAGGTACACGGCGCCGTCAAGCGCGTCATGGGCGCCATGGAGGGCTTTGTGCTGCGGCGTGCCGCCAAGGTCATTGCCGTCTCCGAACCGGTGGCCGGACAGGTGGCGAAGTTCAACGTGCCGGCTGACCGCATCGAAACCGTGGGCAACGGCGTGGACACGGGTGTGTTTTCGCCGGACGGGCCGGTTGCTTTGGCTGCGAATCCATATTTCATCTACACCGGCACCATGAGCGAATGGCAGGGGGCCGGAATCTTCATTGAGGCCCTCCCGCTGGTGCGGCAGCAGCATCCCGATGCCGAGATCCGCTTCTTTGGCCAGGGCACGGACGAAGCGAACCTGAAGGCGCTGGCGGCAGCGCTGGCCCCGGGGGCAGTGCACTTTGGTGGAGTCGTTGCTCCGGCGGAGGCTGCGAAGTGGATCCGAAGCGCAGCCGGAGCCCTGGTGAGCATCAAGCCGGGGCAGGGCTACGACTTTGCCAAGCCCACCAAGATTTACGCCGCCGCAGGGTGCGGCACGCCAGTCATCTTTGCCGGCCAGGGCGACGGCGCCGCCATTGTTGTGGAGGGCGGGCTGGGCAACGCGGCGCCCTACGATGTGCAGGCGGTTGCCGACGCCATGGTCAGGGCGATGGTTGATCCGACGATCGGCGGCACCCAGTCCGCCGGCTCCCGCATCCAGTGGGTCCTGGAGAACGCGTCGCTGGCGGCGGCGGGACGGGTCGCTGCCGAGGCTGTGCGGGCTGTTGTTCGCCGGCCGGTCGGCACGAAGCCGCACTAACCCGATTCCGGGCTTGGGACCGGGGAGCAGGCGGTTGCATCCTTGGCCGGCGCCTCCGCTTTTCAGCGCCGGATGGCTATCGTGCCGGGGGCGGGGCGGCTCCGTACAGCACCGGTTCGTATACATGGGGCACGTCGCCAATATTGAGGTGGAGTCCCTGCGGCCCGTAGCTCCGGGTGAGGTAGTCGGCCTTTTCCGCCGTGCCGTCATAGACGTCCACCCGCACCATGCCGGTCTGCGCGACGACGCCCATCACGCCAAGGTGGATGCCCCGCTTCGCCAGTTCCCGTGCATCGTCCGCAATGCGGTCCATCTGTCGTTTGGCCGCCGCTTCCGTCCGCCACACACCGGCCAGATGGGTCTCAAAGCCTTCGGCACGGGCGGCGCGTGAATACCGGGCGAACGTGGCCGGGTCCGGCAGCGGTCCGGCGACGTAGGCGGTCGCCAACTTGTGTGCGAAATCCAGCTCCATGGCGTTGACGTTGAAACCGCCGCCCTCAAGGTCGGTTTTGAGGTTCTCCGCGGCCCGGCCCAGAACGGCATGCCAGCCACCGCCGGCGTCCTCCAACGGCATGCCCAGGGCCCGACGGAAGTCAGTGGCGCTCTGATTGTAGTGTCCGCTCTTTGCCTGATCCGCCGAGGAGGCGGTGGCAGAGGACGGTGTGGTGGCCGTCGCGGCCAGGATGGGCGAGACGCACATGGCCGCGGCAGCCAGAGCTGCTGCGGCAGCCAGCGACCGGCGCCGGCTGCCAGATGTCTTGTTCGCCTTGGAATCCATGCTTGAAGTATATGGCTGGCGGAGCGAATGCCGAAGGGCCCGGGCTGCGGCCCGGGCCCTTCACAACAAAACTTACTTCGCGAACGTCGCCAGCAAAGCGTCAACCGTGCGCTCGGCCGCGTGCCCGTCGCCGTAGGGCGTGGCATCCGTCGCGGGCGGGGCCGGGCGCTCCACCGTGGCGGCCAGCTTGGACAGGTCGCTGTTGACCAGCACGTTCCAGCCCAGCTCCACCGTTTCCACCCATTCGGTCTCGGGGCGGATGGTGGTGCAGGGGATGCGCAGCAGGAACGCCTCCTTCTGCAGGCCGCCGGAATCGGTCACCACGCCTGCACTGTTGGCCACGGCGTTGACCAGCTGCGGGTAGGCCAGCGGTTCATGGAGCACGATGGAACCGGAGGCCAGGTCGATGCCGTGTGTCTCCGCCAGGGCCTTCAGCCGGGGGTGGGCCAGGAGCAGCACCGGCTTGCCCAGGGCTGCCAGTGATTCCACAATCGCCTTCAGCCGCGCGGGGTCGTCCGTGTTGTCCGGGCGGTGGATGGTGCACACATAGTAGTTGCCGGCGCTGACGCCGTCGGGCAGGGGCTGGCCCTGTGCGGCGAGCTGTTCGCGCACCCTGTACAGGACGTCGGTCATGACGTCGCCAACCATGCGCGACCTCTCCGCCAGACCCTCGGTGGCCAGATGGTCCATGCCTACCTGTGTGGGGGAGAGCAGCAGGTCCGATGCGTGGTCGGTCAGGACCCTGTTGTGTTCCTCGGGCATGCGCCGGTTGAAGGACCGCAGGCCCGCTTCCAGGTGTGCCACGGGAATGTGGATCTTCACGGCGGCCAGGGCCGCGGCCAGGGTGGAGTTGGTGTCGCCGTAGACCAGCACCACGTCGGGCTGTGCTTCCTCAAGGACCTTTTCCAGGCCGGCCAGCATGGCGCCGGTCTGTTCGCCGTGCTTGCCCGAGCCGACGCCCAGGTTATAGTCCGGTGCCGGGATGCCCAGGTCCTGGAAGAAGACGTCGGACATGAGCTCGTCGTAGTGCTGTCCGGTATGGACTATAACGTGTTCGGCCCGGCCTTCCATGGCCTTCGCGATCGGGGCAAGCTTGACAAACTGGGGGCGTGCGCCCACCACACTCAAAATTCGCATGGTTCCAGCCTAGCGGAGGGCGAACACTCCCGATTTCGTTCGGCGCCGCTCGTTGACATAGTGCCGCAGCACCGAATCCGCCGCTAACAGGGACAGCGGATTGTCGGTGAGCAGTTCCCCGAGGCGTCCGCTACGGGAATGCAGGACGACGGCGTCGCGCAACGCCGATTCACCGCTCGCCGCAGCGGCGGCACGCGATAGCGCGGCGTCGCGCCGGGAGAGGGCAGGCAGCGCGCCGCCGGCCAGCTCGAGGAACTGCCCCCGTGCCTTCGTCCAGGCGGTTTGGTCCGCAGCGGACCACACGGGTGCCTGCACCGATCCGGCCATGGAGCCGCGCCGGATGAGGGCACCGATGCCGTGGACCCGCAAGAGCTTCAGGGCGATGGTTCGCCGTTCGGCAAGGGTTGCTTGGAGCAGCCACGAGGACTGGACCAGTGCGTCCAGCCATCGGAACTCATCAGCCAACGGACGCACGGCACTGGTGACACGGGCGGGGCCCGAAGCGTCGGTCTGGTGGTAGGCGGGCGCTGCATAGGGATAGACGGTTGGGCCTCCCCGGAACCACAACTTCAAGGCTGCTTCGAGGTCTTCACCAATCAAAATGCCCTCCTCGTAGCGAAATCCGCAGGTCTTCAGGGACTCCCGGCGCAGCAGGCCGTACGGGACGCTGCGGTAAGCCAGGCCGTCCCTGACAGGGTCCAGCACTGCCGGCTTGGAAGGGCGGATCCGCGGAGAGCGGAGGATGGAGCCTTCGGGGGTGCGCAGGGGAGCGATGACGGCGGCCGCACCGTGGGACTCGGCTGCCTTCCACCAAGCCGCCAAGGACCCGGCCTCCAGGTAGTCGTCGGAGTCCAGAAAGCTCAGGAAGGTTGCCGAACTTTGGTCCAGCGCCGCGTTGCGCGGCCCGGCGGGGGACTTGATGCCGTCCCGGTGCCCAAGCCAGGTGACGGCGTCGTCCGTTGAGAGTGCGGACGTGACGCTGTCCTTAATGTCGTCGACGGGGATGTTGTGGCAGACCACGGTGACGCGTAGATCCACGCCAAGCTCCGCGAGTTCGGCACGCTGGGCCAGGACGGAATGGATGCCCCGTTCCAGCGGCCTGGCGGGGTCGTGCACCGGTATGACAACTTCAATGCTTTGGCTCATGGCCGCGATCTCCTGTGCAGGCTTGGTTCCTTTGGTTCCGCGATAACCTTACTGGGTGGACAACGATACTCAGGATTCAGTGCTCGTCGATGTGGTGGTTGCCGTGCACACGCCGGACCGGCCCATTGAGCGCACCGTCGCCTCGCTCATGTCGTCGGGGCTGCCCACGGAGCCCGGCGCCGCCGGGCGGCTGCGCGTCACAGTGGTGTGCCACAACACCGAGGTTGCCCCGATCCGGGAGCGCGTGGCGCCCGAACACCGGGACCGGGTCCGCTTTGTGCAGTATTCGGACGGAATTAAGAGCCCCGCCGGCCCCTTCAACCACGGGATTTCACTGGCCAGCGGGACCTGGGTGTCCATCATGGGCAGCGACGATTCGCTGGAGCCGGACGCCCTGGCCCGCTGGGTCGCGGCTGCCGACAGGGACGGCGCGGACGTGCTGATTGCACCGATGGCCCATGCCGGTGGAAGGGCCATCCGGACCCCCGTCGTGCGCCGGAACCGGAACGCGGCCCTTGACCCGGTGGCCGACAGGCTCACTTACCGGACCGCGCCGCTGGGGATCATGCGCCTTGCCCTGGTCCGCTCGCTCGGGCTGGACTTTCCCACCCGATACGCCACGGGGGAGGACCAGTCCTTCTCCGCCAAACTCTGGTTCTCCGGGGCGGGCATCAGCTACGGCCGCGGCCTGCCCCGGTACCTGGTGCACGACGACGCCGTGGCGCGCGTGACGGCGACGCCGCGAAGCGTGACTGACGACTTGGCCTTTGCCACGGATCTGGTGGACACGAACTGGTTTGCCGGCCTCGGCCCAGCGCAGCGGGCCTCGATCGTGACCAAGCTGATCCGCGTCCACGTGTTTGGCCACGTGATGCTGCGTGCCGATTCCGGCACGTGGAACGCCGAGGAAGCCGACGCCATGGCGGGGGTTGCCCGCCGATTGTTGTTCGCCGCCCCCGAAGCGGCCCGGCCGTTGTCGATTGCGGACCGGGCCCTGCTTGATGCGGTGGCAAGGCGGGAAGGGGACGCCGCGGTGATGAAGTCCCTGGCCACGCTCCGGCGTACCTTCACCAATCCGCGCACTTGGCTGCCGCGGGACCTTTCGCAGCTGCTTCACCCGGAAGCCCCGCTGCGGTTCATGAGCGCCTCGGCGTTGGTGTCCTAGCCTTTGCACGCACAGCCTCTTCACCCACAGACCCCATTCAAGGAACCCATGAAGATCCTGGTCATTGCCACTTGGTACCCGCACGAGGAAAACCCCGCCGAGGCGCCGTTCAACGCCGAGCACGTCGAAGCCATTCGCGGCCAGGGCCATCAGGTGCGCGTGGTCCACGTCCGGCTCGGGACGGCCCTGGCCATGCCCAAGTCCGTTAACGGAGTGTGGGAAGGCATCCCGGTGCGGCGTGTTGCAGCCGATCCCAGGCGTCCGGGAACCGTGCTGGCCTGCGAACGGCTGCTGACACGCGAGATGGGCTGGGCCGACGTCGTCCACACCATGGCCTTTTCCTCGATCCTGCTTGCCCTGCCGGCCTGGTCGGCGCGCACCGCGACGGGACGCGGACGGCCGTGGGTCCACACGGAGCACTGGAACGGCGTAGTTAACCCATCCAGTGTCTCGCCGTTGTGGGAAAAGCTCTCCGGGCTGCGCCGCGTGCTGCGGTTCCCGCACGTGGTGACAGGCGTGACCGGCCAGCTCGCGGCCGAAATGCAGCGCTTTGCCAGGCCGGATGCCGCCCGTGTGGTGCCCTGCGTCGTGAAGGGCCGGGGCACTGTTGCGGCTTCCGTCTTTGGCACGCCGCTCCGGCTGGTGGCCGTGGGCGGACTCATTGACCGCAAACGCCCCCTGGCAACCATTGAAACGCTCGCCTGGCTGCGCGACCACGGAACGGATGCGCACCTGACGTGGGTGGGGGACGGGCCCCAACGAGCCGAGTGCGAGGCGCTGGTGGCGAAGCTGGACCTGGCGGACCGGGTCACCCTGGCCGGTTCGGTGCGGCCGGCCGAGGTGGCGGAACATCTGTCCGCAGCGGACCTGTTCTTCCTGCCGACCGCCCAGGAGAACTTCTTCACCTCGGCTGCCGAGGCGCTGGCTGCCGGCCGGGCGGTGGTGGCAACCCGGGTGGGCGGCTTCAGCGACTACGCCGACGCGTCCAACAGCAGGCTTGTCGACGACGTCACGCCCGAGGTGCTGGGCAGGGCGGTCCTCGATGCCGCCGAGGCGTTCCGGAACGTGTCCGCCGGTGACATTGCCGCGCCCATCCGGGCCCGGTTCGCCCCGGCTGCTGTCGGAGAACTTTTCGATGATGCGTATGCTGCCGCAATCGCCCGGGCCTAGCCGCCGATTATGCCCAGGAGAGAAAATATGACGACTGAGACGAAGGTCCTGCAGTTCAACGACTGCGCCTTTGTGGCCCGCTCCATGGTCAGCGCCGCGGCCCGGGCCGGCATCCACTGGGACTACCTTCCCCCGGAAGAGGTCCGGCCGATGACGGCCGCCCCTAAAAATCCCTTCCTGGCCAAGGCGCGCTTCGTGCCCTACCTCCTGCGCCGGCGGGCAGCACTCCAGGCCGCCGAAGTGGTCCATGTCCACTACGGCACCAGTGCCCGGCTGCTGAAGGAACGCGGCATGCCGCACCGGCCGTATGTGCTGACCCTGCACGGAACGGACATCCGCAGGCAGTGGAAGGACCCGGCCTTCCACGATGAAATCCAACGGGCGGTTGACGGTGCGGAACACGTTTACTTCGCCAATATCGACACCGCCGGGAACGCACGGGCGGCACGGGCGGACGCCGAATTCCTGCCCGCCATGGTCGATGCCGGGGCACTGCCGGCCTGGGCGCCGTCGGGGGAGTCCACAGTCCTGTTTGTTTCCCGGTGGGACGAGGACAAGGGAGTTGACGTCCAACTGGAGCTTGCCCGCAAACTCCGGGCCGCCGTCGGACCTGCCACGAGAATCCAGGGCCTGAACTGGGGGCCCGGCGCCGGCACAGCGGCGGCGGCCGGTGTCGAATTGCTGGACAGGATGCCCCAGGCGGATTTTCACCAGGTCATCGCCCGGTCGCACTTCACTGTTGGCCAGGCAACCAACAACTTTGCCACGAGTGAATTTGAGGCGCTATGCATGGGCGCCCCGATGGCGGCCGTGGGCCAACGGTTGCCCAGGCCCGACGACGGCACCACGCCGCCGGTGGTGCAGGGGACCGCCGATGAGGTGGTGGAGCAGCTGCTCATGGACCTGGCCGACCCTGTGGTGGCCGCTGCCCGGCTCGGGGGCGCCGCCTGGGCGCGGCCGCGCTACGACGCCGCCAGCTACGTGCCGCGTCTTGCGCAGCTGTACCGCGGCATTGCCGCCTAACTTTGCAGGTGCCTAGTCGGTGACTGACGCAGCCTGGACGTTGCGGTGGGTTTGGCCGGCGGGAGTATAAAGACCGGCCAGGGCTGCCTGCTGGGCGAAGTCGGGATTGCCCAGCACCACCTCGTCGAAGGTGCCCTGGGTGACGATGCTGCCGTCCTTCATGAAACAGACCTGGTCGTTGTCCCGGATCGTGGAGAGCCTGTGGGCCACGGATATCACGGTGATATCGCCCTTAAGCTCGCTGATGGCCTGGGCGACAGCGGCCTCCGTGGCCGTGTCCAGGGCGCTGGTGGCCTCGTCGAGGACAAGCACCAGCGGGTCCATGTAGAGGGCGCGGGCGATGCCGAGGCGCTGGCGTTGTCCACCGGACAGCGCGCCGCCGCGTTCACCGACGCGCCCGTGAATGCCGTCGGGACGGGACTCAATGGTCTCCAGCAGCTGGGCACGTGAGAGGGCCATCCGGACGCGTTCGTCGTCGAGCTCCCCTCCCCAGGAAAGTGCCACGTTTTGGGCCACCGAACCGTCAAAGATGGCGACCTCCTGCGGGACGTAGCCCACGCGCTTCCGCCAATCACCCAGGACATCCTCCAGGGGAATGCCGTCCAGGGTCATGGTTCCTTTTGACGGTACCAACAGCCCCAGGAAGATATCGATCAGCGTTGACTTGCCGGCACCGGACTGGCCAACCACGCCAACGGTGGATCCCATGGGCAGCTGCAGGTTGATGTCCGTCACCGCGGCTCCGTTGGCGCCGGGATAGGTGAACTCGACACCCTTGAGCTCGAGAACTTTCGGTTCGCCGTGAATGGGCCGCTTCCCCAGCTGCTCCGCATTGGCCCGGAACTCTGCGGCATCCTGGATGTCCTTCATGACCAGTTCCGTGTAGGGCAGGGTGGACTGGACCAACGTCAGCTGGGACTGGACCTGTGTCAGGGCCGGTACCATCTTGAAGCCGGCCAGCGCGAAGATGGCCACCGACGACATGGCCGGGCCGATGCCTCCACCGAAGAGGAATCCGACGGTTCCGATGAGCAGGAATCCACCAATGAGTGCCATGTCGATGACAAATTTCGGTACGGCGGCCATGAATCGAATGTTGGATCTTGACCGGGCGGCCTTTTCCCGGCTGATGTAAACAATGTCGCCAACCTCGTCGGCCTTGTCGCGCAGGGTGATTTCCTTCAATGCGGCGAGCATTTCCGAGACAAGGGTGGACATTCTCATGGCCGAGTCCCGGTTGACGCGTCCGGCCTCGTAGGACTTCTTGGCCAGGTACAGGTAGAGGAACGCCGCGATCAGCCCAAGATAGATGACCGTGATCACTGCCGTCTGCCAGGAGGCTGCCAGGAGGATGACCATGACGGAGGCAAAGGTCAAAAATTGCGCCGGCAGTGAAACAGCGGGGAACAGGACGCCGGAGATCGTGTTGGCGATGCCGACGTCGATCATGCGGACCAATTCGGCGGTCGACCTGTTCTGGCGCGATGTCCAGGGGGCGCGTATGTAGCTCTGGAACAGTACGGTGCCAATTTCCAGCTCGTAGTCGGCAAACTTGCGGGTGGAAATCCACTGCAGCCAAATGTTCAGCAGGGACTTGAGGATCATGACGCTGGCAGCCCCTACGAGGACGATCAGCCCCACGCCCAGGGGAACCGAATGGAGCAGGGGCAAGGTGAGGGTCTCAACGCCCGGCTTCAGCTGCATGATGGCGTTCAACACCAGCGCGAAAACACCGAGTGCACCGGCGTCGACAAGGGCCAGAACAGCCGACAACACAGAGAACAAAAGGAGGAACTTTTTTGCGCTGGCAGGAAGAAGTGGCAGCAACTCGCGTAGTGTGCGGCGCAGTTGTTTCAAGTGTTTCTCCCAAACGGCTGATGACTTTGATCCAATTCAGTCTACGTCGTTGCACCTGCGTGGTTGCTCAGCAGGCAGTGCGCTTCACAACACAGTGCGGCAGTGACACGGACCTGGCCGCTGCGCCGCAAATGAGACAATGGGGACCATGAGCCAGGACATCCGCGTTACCCATCTCTTCGACTGTGCCGACGTCGGCAAGACATTTGTTGAGGAGGCCAGGAGCCAGGGCAAACCTTGGAAGATCATTCAGGGCCCATGGACCCGGGGTGGCACAAAGGCCGCTTACTATCGCTTTCTCCTGGAACAGGCCGCGGCATACCCCCGCACCCAGGTGTGGCACGTCAACATGGGGGGACGGGCAAAGTGGGCCCGTGGCAGGTTCGCCCGCCCCTACGCATTGACCCTGCACGGGACCGATATTCGGGAAAACTACTGGCAGGAACAGCACCATTCCGTCATGAAGTCGGACATCGACGGTGCCGGACAAGTCTGGTACGCGACACCGGATGTTCAAGAGAAGGCGGAACAGGCCCGGGCCGACGCCGAATACATGCCCATACCGGTCGACCAGTCTAAATTGCCGCAGTGGTCCCCGGCGGCAAAACCACGTGTCTTCTTCCCGTCGCGCTGGGACGCGTCCAAGGGAGGCGACGCCTGGGTCCAGACGGCGGCAGACGTGGTGGCAGCCTTGGACGGGATGGACGTTGACGTAGTCGGCATGGACTGGGGCGACCGTGCGCCTGAGGTAGCGGCATTGGGCGTGCAGCTGCTGCCTAAAATGCCCAAGGACGAGTATTTGCGTGAAATGTCACGGGCCCACGTCACCGTCGGGCAGATTGCCGGAATTTTGGCCACGAGCGAACTTGAGGCCATGGGCATGGGAATTCCCACCATATTCGCCGACCAGGACCTGGGGTACCCGGCGGACGTCGCAACCGTTTCAGTGGCCAGGGCCGATGTTGGAGACGCTGTGCGGGAGTCATTGGCAGATCCCAGGGGCCTGTCCCGGACCCTGGCCAGCAAGGAGTACATCCGCGCCAACCATGGGCCTGCCGCCCTCCTGCCCAGGCTGGAGGCCGGCTACGCCAAAGTGCTCGGAGGTGCTGCATGAACCGGCCACATCTGCTGTACATCGCCTATTCCTTTCCGCCCAGCACGGCGTCGTCCGTCTACCGCTGTACAGCGGTTGCCAACGCCTTCGCGGCGGATGGCTGGGATGTGACGGTCCTCACCGTCGACCCAACCGTATGGTCGGAAATTGCCGGACTGGATGAGAAGCTGCTGGAGTCAGTGGACCCGCAGGTTCACATTGTCCCGGTAACTGATGGAGGCGCAGAAGATCCTGCCCGTGGGGACCTGCGAACGTTTTCCCGGCTGCGCGTCGCGGCGCCCTACGTTTGGAAGGAACTGCGGCGCCGCCGAAGCCGCCGTGACTTCCCGGAGAACTTCCACGGGGCGTGGCTGAAGCCTGCGGGCCGGGCCGCCCGTGACATTCATGCGGACAAGCCCGTCGACTTGGTAATGGCCTCGGCAAACCCGTATGTTTCCTTCGCGGTGGCCCAAGCACTGGACGGGGTTCCCTACGTCATGGACTACCGGGACGCATGGGCATTCAACACGATCAGCGGGGTGGAGGACTTCGCCCCCGATTCCCCGACAGGACGCCTGGAAGCCGGCTATTTGGACAGGGCCGCCCAAATTTGGTTTGTCAATGAGCAAATTCGCAGTGAATATTCACTTAGATACCCGTCGGCCGTGGGGAAGATGCGTGTCGTGGCGAATGGTTTTGACCCGCAGCCAGGCCACGGCCCGCGCACCGTCAGAGCAACGCAACGGCCTAGGTTCGGCTACTTGGGCACGCTGCAGTATGTCAACATGCCCTTGGAACCCTTCCTTGAAGGTTGGGACGTGGCCTTCGGTGCTGCAGCGCGGGGCCGTGCCGACGGAATATTCCGCGGCAAGCTAAGCCCCTCGGGCGCAGCCCCGGCGGAAGTGCTGGCTGCCTTTGGCTCCGCAGCTGGCAACGGCCTGCGCTACGACGGACCCATTTCCAAGAGGGATGTTGCCGGGTTCTACGGCAGCCTCGATGCCTTGATCCTGCTGCTGTCCTCTGGAAAGTTCGTTACCGGCGGCAAAACAGCCGAATACCTAGCCACGGGTCTGCCCATCGTTTCCGTCCATGACCTTGGCAATGCAGCCACCGACCTGCTCCGCGACTATCCCCTGTGGTTCCCGGCCAGGGACCTGACACCGGAGGGCATCAGCGCGGCGTTGCAGGAATGTGCCAACGCCCTGCAAAGCCCCGACACTGCACGGTGGCAGGCGGCCTGGGAGTACGGCCAACAGTTTGACCGTGCAGCGATCCTGGCACCCGTCATCGCGGAGCTGAGGGAGATCGCCGGACATTCCAAGGCCGAACTACCCACCGGAACGGGGGACATGCAGTGAGTGCACCGCATCAGTTGAGGGTCGGCATCCTCGTAGGCCAAGTTAGCCATCCGCAGGCCGTCATCGACGATTTGTGGCACCGCGCCACCGGCGCCGCCCCTGCCGGCTGGCAGGTACAGGTGGAAGTGGTCCATGTCGGAACACGGCCAGACAGTGCACAGCCTGCCGGCGGTGTCCAGGGGATCGTCCAGCTCCAGCCCCCAACGCCCTTCCGCGGCTCAGCGCGCTTGAGCGCGCTGGCCGGCGGACAGGGGCCCGCCGGTGTGGTTGGCCGTCTGGTCCGGGACAACCTTGAATCACGCAGGGTCGCTGTGACACTGGCCCGGCGAAAGGACCTGGTGGCAAGCCTTCGGGGGTCCGCCGTCGTGGTAGCCGCCGATCCCAGCGCCGACCGCGCAGTCTGGCAACTGCGCAAGCTCACCGGCGCCCACCTGGTCCATGGGCCCGCCGCCATGGTGCATGCCATCAAGGTACTTTCCGACAGCTGACGCCGCGCCCTGAATCACCGGGGGGAGCCCCTATGGGATACTTGTGCGGTGAGTCGAACTTGGATAGTCATCCCCATGTATAACGAGGCGTCGGTTGTCGGCGACGTCATCACGGGGCTGCGAAAGGTGTTCCCGTACGTCGTCTGCGTCGACGACGGCAGCACCGACGGCTCCCAGGACGTGGCCCGCGATGCCGGAGCGGTGGTGGTCCAGCACCCGGTCAACCTCGGTCAGGGCGCTTCCCTGCAGACGGGAATCGAATACGCACTCAACGATCCGGAATTGGACTGCATTGTCACCTTCGATGCCGACGGCCAACACCGTGTGGTTGATGCCCAGCTCATGGCGGAGCGCATCAAGTCAGGGGAGGCCGAGATCGTCCTCGGTACCCGTTTCCTGGACAGGCGCACCAAGATGTCGCCGGCCAAGCGCCTTGTGCTGCGCACCGCAGCCGTGCAGTCACGCATGGCCACCGGCATGGCCCTGACGGACGCGCACAACGGGCTCAGGGCACTAAGCCCCAAAGTGGCCAGGGGCATCCATCTGACGCAAAACCGGATGGCCCACGCCTCGGAACTGGTCCACCAGGTTGCCGAAATGAAGCCACAATGGGTGGAGCAGCCCGTGGAAATAATCTACACCGACTACTCCAAGGCAAAGGGCCAGTCCCTGCTGAATTCGGTCAACATCCTCGCCGACCTTTTGTTTAGGTGACATTGTGCAAATAGTTGTTCAAATAGTTCTTGTCCTGGCGGTTGTCATCGTTTCCCTGGCGCTGATGCGGGGCGGATCCAATGCCCGGCACCTGGCCATCCGCCGCCTCATGCTGATGCTCTTTGCCTGCGTGGCGGCCTTGTCCATCTTCTTCCCCGGCCTGCTCAGCCACGTTGCCCGCTTCTTCGGCATCGGCCGCGGCACCGACCTGGTCCTCTACGGACTCATTGTCAGTTTCCTGGTGTTCATGGCCACCACCTACCAGCGGTTCAGGCACATGGAGACCACCATGACCAGGCTGTCACGCAGGATTGCCCTGGATGAAGTCAACCGGACGCAATCGCCGGCAACTGTCGCCCTCGCAGCCGAATCTGCCCCTGCAAAGCCGGAGCGGAACGAGTCCGCCACCGGATGAGCGATGCTCCCCGCGCAGGAAAACCCGCGATGACGACTCCGGCCGTGATCCAAGGCCGGGCGCCGCGCAACTATGGTCTGGACATACTTCGGATCGTCAGCATTTGCGGCGTAGTGGCCATCCACGTCTTTGGTCGCCGGGTGGGCGCCGAGCCGAAAGCGGGCCGCGGCTGGTGGGCGGCCGTTGCCATCGACATTGGCTTCATCTGGGTGGTGCCGGTATTTGTGATGATCTCCGGCGCCCTGCTGCTGGGCTCCCGCCAGGTGGTCCAGGCCCCGGCCGCGTTCTACCGCAAGCGCGCCGCCCGCCTGGTGCCGGCACTCATCTTTTGGAACGCTGTCTACCTGGTGGGCGTGCGGATCTGGATGAGGCACGAGCACCTTACGACCGGGCGGGTGCTGCAACTGCTGTACGACAGCTCCGTGTTCACCCAGCTTTACTTCCTCTGGCTCATTTTGGGCCTCTACGCCATAGCGCCCTTACTCGCGTCCTTCATGGTGGGAAAGGGGGACCGGCGTGCCATGGCCACTGCCGGCCTCCTGCTTGCAGTGACCGTCCTGGCCTTTGTGGTGCCCGGAATTTTGGGGCACTTTGGTGTTTCGCGGCCCATCCCCATGAATATCTTCACGTACTGGTTGCCCTACGTGGGCTACTTCGCGGCGGGGTATGCCCTGCGCCATGTCCGGCTCAAGGGCATGGCGCTTGCCGGCGCAGCCTTGGCGATGGCAGCCTTGATCGTGTTCACCGTCTGGCACTTCGGGCACGGGGGAGTCCTCCCGGTGGCTGACATGCTGGTCTCCACATCGTATTTGGGGGCTGGGGTGGCCATGACGGCGCTCGGCGTGTTCGCCGTCGGACTTTCCCTTTCCGAGTTCATCAGTGTTCCCCGGCGGGTGGGAACGTTGCTGGTGGCCCTCTCCAACGCTTCCTTTGGGGTGTTTCTTGTGCACCTGGTGATTTTCGAGGCGATCAGGCTCCATGTGCCCGCCGTTCTGGGTGCGAAGTCATTCACCGCGATCGCGATGGCGTACTTGGTGACCCTGGCCGCCAGCTTTGCCGTTTCCTGGCTTGCCTCAAAAGTGCCGTTGCTGCGCCGGGTGTTTTAGCCACTGCGGCTGTGGCGTGGGTCAGGTCTCTCTCCGCAATCGGGAATAATGGGGGACATGACTGAGCTCCCCTCCTTGCTGATCCTGACGTTTTCACCCATCCGCTCGGACCCCCGGGTACTCAAGCAGGTGGAGCTGTTCAAGGGCAAATACCGTGTGAGCACCTGCGCCTACGGTGCCGCGCCGGATGGCGTGGAGGAGCACTTCGCCCTGCCGGAGGATTCACGGGGCTGGCCGTCGGACAAGGTTGGGCTCATCAGCCGCCAGTACGGCAAGGTCTACAACGGACTTCCCGCCGTCCGCTCCGCCCGTGCATTGCTGCCCAAGGGACGATTCGACATCATCTTGGCCAACGATCTCAACACGCTCCCTCTGGCCCTCGAACTGGAGCCCAAGCTTGGCGTGCACTCGGACCTGCACGAGTTTGCACCCCGGGAAAAGGAAGACAACGTCAAGTGGCGGCTGTTCATTGCCCCCTTCATGCGGTGGCTGTGCTCCCGGTACCTTCCCGCAGCCTCATCGGTGACGTCAGTGTCCCAAGGCATTGCCGATGAATACCTCAAGGACTATGGGACCCCGACGGGCGTGGTCACCAATGCCGCGCCCTATGCCGAAGGCGCCGTTCGGCCTGCGGGGGAGAAGGTGCGCCTGATCCACAGCGCGGCCGGCCAGCGGTACCGGAAGCTGGAGAACTTCATCGAGGCCATGAAGGACGCCCCGGAATGGCTGTCCCTGGACATGATTGTCATGCCCAATGAACCGGACTATGTGGCCGAACTCAAGGCTCTGGCCGCTTCGGTCCCGTCCATTACCTTCCGCGACCCTGTTCCCTACAGGGAGCTGGTGGCCACCCTGAGCGAGTACGACGTATCGGTGGTGTTCCTGCCACCAACCAACTTCAACCTGAAGAACGCCCTGCCAAACAAGTTCTTTGAGGCGGTCCAGGCCCGGATTGGTCTCATCGTCGGGCCGTCCCCGGCCATGGTCGAACTGGTCAGGCAATACGGGCTGGGCGCCATCACCGATGACTTCTCGGCCGAGTCGCTGCGGCGCACGCTGCGGTCGCTGACCCCCGAAACCATCGACGGCTGGAAGCGGGCGGCCGACGCCGCCGCCCTTCCGTTGTCGGCGGAATCGCAGATGGCCGTGTGGGAGGAATCCATCGCGCGGATCGCCGGCACCGGGAAAGCCCCAAAAACCGCGTGAGCGGCGGCCACTTCGGGGACGGCGGTTAGCCGGCGTACTTGGCGAGCTGTGCCTGGACGTTGTTGGTGAGGGATCCGGTGCCGCCGAGGACGACGATCTTTTTGGGTTTGAGGCGGGCGAGTTCGGCGTT